>NZ_CP082904.1:2868152-4302229 GCF_023517775.1 Mixta hanseatica
CAGCCGGTATTCATCGGCGTACACCGAACGAGTGTGCTCCGCACTTTCCAGCTGCACTTCCCCCGCCTGCTGGCGCTGCTGCGCGCCGATCATATCGGCGTAGGCGGTGGACGCGTGCTGATTGATATCGAGTTTGGCGCGCTGGATTTCCGCCTGCGCCGCCTGACGCTCCGCCTCGGCCGAGCGGGTTCTGGCATTAACCAGTCCGCCCTGATAGAGAGGCGCTTCTACCCGCAGCTGCAGCTCATCATCCCAGTAAGAGCGGTTGTCGTTTTCATAGCGGGTGCGCCCTGCCTCCACCTTGATGGTCGGCCAGTGGTTGGACGCCGCCTGGTTAACCCGTTCGCGGGCCGCCTCCTGCCTGGCCTGCGCGCTGCGTACCGCGGCGCTCTTTTCGTAGGCGATACGATCCAGCGTGATCTGCTGCTGCAGCAGCGACTCCGGCAGCTCGGGCAGGTTATCGGAGATAACGCCGGTAAGCACGGTAAGCTGCGCCTGCGCTGAACGCTGCTGCGCGCGGTACTGCTCCAGCGTGGCGCGCATGCCGGCCAGGCGCGTACCCGCCTGCAGCACGTCAGACTGCGAGTTCAGACCGGCGTCGGCACGTAGTCTGGCGATATCGCGCACATGCTCCAGCGAAGCGATGTTTTTACGCGCCGAGACCACCAGCGCCTGATAGCGCTTCACCTCCAGATAGGCCTGGAGTGTATCGGCGGCCACGGTAGTCATGGTATCGAACAGGGCAAAACGGTAAGCGTCGGAAAGCGCGTGTTGTTCATCGATCGCGCCGCCGGTACGCCCGAAGTCGTACAACAGCTGGCTAAGCATTACGCCGCCGGAGGCGGTGTTATTCAGGCTACCGGAAGAATCGGTCTGATGCGATCGTCCGCCGGTGGCCTGCAAGGAAATTTGCGGATACCAGGCGCTTTTGGCCGCGTCCAGTTCAGCTTCGCCAACGTTGATTTGCGCGGCGGCCTGCGCAATTTGCGGGTTACGGGCAAAAGCGCGCAGGATTGCCTCGCGCAGCGTGAGCGTGGCGACTTGTTCTTCAGTGGGGGCGGCACGCCAGTTAAATTCAGCCTTTGGCTCGGCGTCGGCCCGGGCGGGCATCACGACGGGGCTGCACAGGGCACCCAGGCAAAAGGAGACAAGGAGTTTACGCATGCGGCTCTGTTGACCTTTTTTATCCATACCGGTGAGAGGGATATCAGCACTCACCCGTTACCTCATTAATTCCGTACAAGATAACACCATGAATTATTATAGAATTCCATTGATTTTATTAATGTAAAGTCACATTTTTTACATCAGCATTTCCGCTTTTTTGCTAAAAATGCGCTAAAAAGCGGTTAAAAAGGCGTAAACGAAAGAAAATCGGCGGCATCACGCCGCCGAATACATTAATAATCTCAATTTATACACTCAGTAAAATCTTAAACCTTACTGAACCGTTAGTTACACCACCGGTTGCAGATGTTGCTGCTGCAACGTATCGGCGAGAGTGGTTTCCGCTGGCGCGACGTAGAGGGCGTCATGCTCCGGCACGCTGCCCTGCGCACCCGTCGCCTGGTTCTGCCACATATCCGCTGGCGCGGCGAGCAGCGCGGTGTCGGCAGCCTCGCCGATGACGGTATTATCAGCAGCCTCATCGCTCAAGGTTTCAGCGTTGGCATCCTGCTGCGTGGCGCCGCTGCTGGCGGTTAAATGACTAATCAATGCGTTGACGGAAGGCTGTTCGCTATCACTCAGGCCCAGCGCATCAAAAGTGATCGCCTGAGCGGCTTCCCCATCCTGCGCTGCGGTTGCTGAGTGCGCATCGCCGGTCGCAGCCAGCGTCGCCGTCTCGGCAGTCAGACTATGAACCGCGCTATCCTGTTCTACCGCCGGCTGGCTGCTGCTCAGGGTTGTTACGCCATCCTCATCCACGGTAATGACTTTCGCCTCGACGTAGCGCACCGTTACAGGTTTTCCATCTGTTTCATAGTCATCAGTCAGGGTAGCGATCACGGTATAGCTGCCTGGTGTTAAGGCCTCAATATCGCTGGTCGGGATCGTGACCTGCCAGTGGTTATCAAAACCCATGCCATCCGGCCCGGCCTCAGAAGTGGTGGTGTAGGTTTTGCCGTTCAGTTGCACCGTTACCGTGCCGCCGATGCCCAACCCTTCCCCGGATGATTGCGATGAGCTGATAGTTAAATCCTGATGCTTCTCGCTTCCGCTCAAATGCTGATCGCCGCTGATGGGATCAAAGGTAAAGGTCATGGGATAGTGATAGGCATAGCCCAGACCGCCTATTTCAATCTGCCGCGAGTCGGCAAACTGGTTGCCATCTTTATCCTGATAGCTAACGGTCGCGTGCGTGGTATCGCCGTTACGCAGGCTGGGAAGCCGGTCAACGTAGACGCTCCACAGCCCATCGCTGGTCACCTGGCCTTTGTAGGTTTGATCCCCGACCACCAGCTTAACGGTACTGCCCGCCGCCAGATGCTCCGCATGACCGGTCACGTACTGCGGGGCGGCAGTCTCATAATAGTTAACATCATCATCGCCAAAGACCGGATCCATGCTCAGCAGCGGCGTTTCATGGCCTTCGCCGTTAGCAGTTAGCGTTAACGTTTTAGCCACCTCGTTAACTTCATTTCCTTTTAACAGTGAAGCCACCAGCGTAACCTGCCCGGTCAGCGGCAGCGCCTGCAGATCCTCATGCGGAATGGTAACGATCCAACGGCTATCATTGGTGGTTTTGGTGCTGTAGGTATGGCCGTTCAGCTTCACCTGCACCTCATAGCCGGGGCCGATAAAACGCCCCGAGCCGGACACCAGCAGGTCGCCGCCGCGCTCTACGGCGCTCAGTACGTCATCGCCGGTGACCTTATTCACAAACAGGGCCGGCAACTTGCTGGAAGAGTTGGTCAGGGTAAACTCGCTGGTGGCATAGTGTTCCACGCCTGCGGTATCGGTATGTTCCGCCCTGACGATGACTTTACCGTTCGGGATGGCGGCAATATCGCTCTCCGGCACGCTGACATACCACATGGCGTCGTTGCCCAGTGTGCCGCTGTAGGTTTTACCGTTCAGAGTAATTAGTACCGTATCGCCCGGCGCGCCCTGATGCGCATAGCCGGAAATCACCGTGGCGTTGCCATGTTCACCGCCGGTCACTTTGTCGTTGCCGGAGACTGGGTTAAACACCAGATCCGGATCGATGACGGTAAAACTTTTCGTCTGGGTGCTGTTAATGCTCTCCCCGCTGTTAACGTTGGCGTTAATCGATGCAACCACGGTATAGCTACCCGGCGTCAGCGCCTGTACATCGCTGGCGGGAACGGTGATTTGCCAGTGGTTGTCATAATCGCCGTCGGTGCCGTCTACCACTGCGGTATAGGTTTTGCCATTCAGAGTGACATAAACCGTTTTGCCAAAGGCGATATTTTCGCCAGAAAATTTGGACCCGCTGATAATTAAGCTGTTTTGCGCTTCCTGCTGGTCTACTTTGCCATCAACGCTGATGGTATCGATCTGGAAAGACATCGGATATTTATAAGGGTAGCTGGAGGGAACCAGATGGATTTCGCGGCTGGCGGCAACCTGATTACCCTCGCTGTCCTGCCAGCTGACCACCGCATGGGTGGAACTGGTGTTGCGGGTGTTATGCAGCTGATCAACCTTGACGCTCCAGACGCCATCATCGGTGACGGTGCCATAAAAGGTCCGGTCGGAAACGGTCAGTTTGATTTTGCTCCCTGCCGGAATATGGGTTGCGTGTCCGGTAATAAAGGTGGCAGTGCCGATCTCGTACAGGTTGATAGTGTCATCCGCCGATACGGTATCAATGCTCAGCGACGGTGAGGCCTTCCCCTCGCCCTCATTATTCAGGGTCAGCGTTTTTGCCACTTGCGCGACGCGGCCCCCAAGGCCCAGCGAAGCCAGCAGCGTGATATTGCCTTCCGGCAGCGCCAGGACATCTTCGCTGGGGATAGTGAGGGTCCAGCGGCTGTCTTTGGTGGTGGTAGTGCGGTACTCATGACCATTAAGGGTAATGGTGACTTCACGGCCTTCGGTGATGTTACGTCCCCAGCCGGAAATCAGCAGATCGCCGCCGCGCTCAACCGCGCTTAACACGTCGTCGCCGGTAACGTTATTCAGAAACAGCACCGGTCCGGAGACGCCGCCTTTGCCAGCCTGCAGGCTAAAAGCGCTGCTGGCGTGGTGCAGCGCGCCGGTGTTGTCGATATGGGTCGCGCTGACCACAATGGTGCTATTAGGGATCTGGGCAATATCGCTTTCCGGCACGCTGACAGACCACATGGCATCGCTGCCCAGCGTGGTGCTGTAGGTTGTATTGAACAGCGTGACATTAATTTTATCGCCCGGGTTGCCGCTGCGGGCGTAGCCGGAAATCACCGTGGCGTTGCCGTGTTCGTAATTGTCCACGCGGTTATCAATGGAGACCGGATTAATAGTGAATGTCTCATCGGCTGCGGCGCTGGTAAGCGTGCTGCTCTGGATAGCGGCAGGTTCGCTGACCTCAGCGGAAGCGGCGCTGGCGGTGTTTTTTGTTGTCGTAGGCGCGGCGGCTTCAGCGGTGGAGACAAGAGAGGCTTGCAGCGTGGCGGAGGAAAAAGGGAGAGCAGCGGCAAGCCGTTGCGCGTTTGTGGTATTGGCCATAAATATCTCCTGTTGCACCAGATAAAATATCGTAAGCAGCCGCATCCTGCGGCGCGGGCCGGGATCGGTTGCAGCGGGTTATTTATCCTTTCATTACCTGACAGAGAGGTCTGGTGCGCACCGGAGCTGAATCAGCCCAATAACAAGGATGAAAAAGGTTAACTAAAAAAGGTTACTTACCAAATATGCGCGAACAGATATAAAGAAAAGAGACGGGCGTAGCATCTCGAACCACTAATCATAACGATTAACAAAATTAATCATTGGTACCAGGCAAGCGCGGCAATGAGTTTAGCCAGGTTTAGATTGCACCAGGCTAATGACCTGTAATGGCGCGAACTCATACTGTTTTACCGTTAGCCCTGTTTATGAATATTGCCGCTTTTGCTCGTGCCGCCCCTCTCTGGCAAAAAAGATTTATTTTAGGATTTCCCCTGGCCGCGTTCGCGCTGCACTTATTTAGTGCAAAGGGCATACGCCGTTGCGCCAATAAAAAACGGGGCGATAGTCGCCCCGTAGTTAAAAGTTACTCATGTTTCTGCCGGTGCTTCCCGCGCTTCGGCATTGTCGATTACACCACGTGCACCTGCAGGTTATGCTGCACCAGCACGTCGCCCAGCGTATCGCTCGCCGCCAGCGCGGAGTTGTGATAGACATCGAACAGCTGTCCATCCACTTCGCGCTGTCCGGTGGTGTTCCACACGCCGTCGCCGTTGTTCGCCAGGGTCACCTGATTGCCGTCCGCTCCCTTAATCAACAGATCGTCCTGCGGCTTGTCGGTGATAGTCAGCGCCTCGTCCAGATCCAGCTTCACGCTGTTGGTGCCGGTGTCACCCAGATTGAGGATTTCAACATGCTCAATCTTCAGGCCCAGCGTAGTGAGATCTAATGCGATATGCTCGCCGTTCAGCACCAGCGTATCGGTACCGGCGCCGCCGTCGATATGGGTAAAGTTAAGATCGTTCACCGTTACCGTATCGTCGCCGACGCTGCCGGTCACCTCCGTACCGTGCTGCTGCGTGCCATCTTCCAGCACGATAGTGACGCCGCCGATAGTAAAGGTGGCGGCATCATCAGCCACCGCATTGCTGGCAGCCGTCGCTTCACTGCTGCTGGCGGATACGCTGCTGACTGCCGTTGCGCTATCCGCTTCGGTGGTCAGCGTCGAATCGACAACCTTGCTGGCGGAGAGCAGCGTGGCAGGCTGATCGGTACCGCTGGTGCTGGTGGCGAGGCTGCTATCCTGATGCAAATCGCTGGCCGCTAGCGCATCATCCGCTGTCACCGCCATCAGCGACAGGGCCGCGACTTCGGTGGTAGACGCCGTCGGCAGCAGCGATCCCAGCAGCAGCGTAGTGGAAGTCGACGCCGGGTTGCCCGCCGCATCCACCGCCCTGACCGTCACGATAGAGTTAAGATTAAGCGTTGTCAGCAGTCCACCGGTGAACTTCACGCTGTAGCGTCCCAGCGCATCGGTCGTGGCCTGCTGAGTAACCCCGTTCAACGTCACATTGACCGTAGTGCCTTGCCGCAGGTTCTGGGTGCCGCCGGTAATCGTCAGGCCGGTTAACAGCACACTAACCAGACTAAGAACCGGATCGACGCCCACCGCTGGCAGGTTGTGAGTAATGGCGTTGAAACTGCCGCTGGTTACAGCAGTATTGCCTACCGCATCGCTTACCGAAACGCTCACTGAATGACCGCCGTCAGAAATATTGCGCAGCGTGGTTGTCGGCACGTTAACTCTCCAGGTGCCATTACTGCCTACCGTAGTGGTGTACTGGGTACCCGCCACGTTAACGGTCACCGTGCTGCCGACCGCATTCGTCGCGGTACCACTAAGGGTTCCCGTGGTGCTGGCCTCCGCCAGATTCAGGTAACCATCGCCGCCAAAGAAGCTATTCAGCGTCACGGTCGGCAGCGTATGGGTGCCGACCAGCACTGAACCGCTGGCGCTGCCGCTGACGCCGGCGGTATTGGTCACGCTGACGTTAACCGTCTGCGTACCGTCGGCAATGGCTAACAGGCTGGCGGAAGGCACCGTCACGCTCCAGGCGCCATTAGCGCCTACGGTGCCGGTATAGCGACTGCCGGCCAGGATAACATTAACAGTTGAGCCTTCGGCGTTGGTTGAGGTTCCGCTGATGGTCTGCGTCGTCTGCGCGTCCGTCGCGTTCAGCAGCCCATCGCCAAATACCGGATTGAGCGTCAAAGTCGGCGGCGTATGCGCGATCACGCTTACGTTGCCGGAGGCGTTAGCCACATTGCCATAAGCGTCGGTGGCGCGCACGCTGACCGTCTGCGTGCCGTCGTTAATCGCCGCCAGATCGGTGCGGGGCACGCTCAGCGACCAGTTGCCGTTGTTGCCGACGGTCGTGGTGTAGGTACGTCCATTGAGCGTCACCGCCACGCTGCTGCCGCTGCTCAGGTTGCTGCTGCCGCCGCTAATGGTTTGGTTAGTATTCAGATCCGCCGCGCTCAGCACGCCATCGCCGAAGATCGTATTAACCGTTAGCGCTGGCGGATTCTGGGTCCCCACCTGTACGCCCGCGCTGACGCTGGCAACGTTGCCGACCGGGTCGGTAACCGACACGCCTACCGTCAGGTTGCCGTTCAACAGCGTGCCGAGTATATCGGGCGTGATTTCGGCGCTAAAGCGACCATCGTTACCCACGCTGGCGTTCACCACGATATTACCGATGCTGACGCGCACCTGACTGCCCGCCGCCGCGTTGGCTACGGTACCGCTAACGGTTTGCGTCACCAGCGATTCAACCAGGTTCAGCACGCCGTTGCCAAACAGCGGATCGAGCGTAATCACCGGCAGATTATGGATGCCGATCAATGCGCCCGCCGTGGCGCTGGTGCTGTTGCCTGCATTGTCAGTAACCGTGACCGTTGCCGTCAGGTTGCCATCCGCCAGCCCCTGCAGCAGCGCTGGAGTTAGCGCCACGCTAAAGTTGCCGTTCGCGTCAGCGGTAGTCAGCAGCGTCTGGCCGCCAACGGCGACGCTGACCCGCGCGCCCGGTTCGACGTTGCCCACGCTGCCGCTGAGCACCTGGGTAACCAGGGCATCCGCCGCGTTAAGCAGCGCATCGCCAAACAGCGGTTGCAGGTTCAGCGTCGGGGCCGTCACATCCACTACCAGCCCGGCGCTGGCTCCGGTGGTATTACCCGCCGCGTCGGTGACGCTAACGCCCACCGTCAGGTCGCCTTCCGCCAGCGTCTGCAGAATGTTCGGCGCCACGGTGGCGCTAAACACGCCGCCCTCTCCTACGGTGGCGGTTAAGAGGGTGCTGCCGAGGTTAATATTTACCGTTGAACCGGCGGCCACGTTCTGTACCACCCCGCTGATGGTTTGACCGGTCAGCAGATCGGCAATGCCAAGGAAACCGTTACCGAATATGGGATCGAGGCTGATCACCGGCTCGCTGCCAAAGATGCCGATATTGACCGACTGCGAGGCGGTATTGCCTGCCGGGTCGATTACCTGCACGCCCAGCGCCAGCGTGCCGTCGAGCAGGTTGCCGAGATCCGCCGCCGGGATCGTCAGGCCCCAGTTGCCGCCGGCGGCAACCTGGGTTTGATAGCTTTGGTTGCCGAGCGTCACGATCACCGTTGAGCCGGTGGCGGCATTGATTACGCCGCCAAGGGTTTGATCCTGACCCAGCTCGGTAATATTCAGCAGATTATCCACACCAAGTATGCCGGCCAGGCTGCCAATAACCGGAACGTTATCTACAATCGCCGTCACGGTCTCGGTTACGGTGCGCTGGTTGCCTGCGGCATCAGTCAGCGTCAGGTCAAGATCGATATCGCCATCCTGCAGCAGCTCCAGTACGCTGGGCGGTACCAGGATCGCCCATTTACCATCCTGGCCTACCTGCGTCGTCAGGGTGGTGCCGCCCAGCGTCAGATCGACCGTTGCGCCAATGCCCGCTGACGTCGCTACCCCGCTGATGGTCTGCGCGATGGCGGTATCGGCGGCGTTCAGGAAGCCGTCGCCAAACACCGAGTCCACTACCAGATTCAACGCCTGGTTCACCACTTTGTTTATCGTCAGCGTGGCATCAGTGCGGTTACCCGCCTCATCATTAACGCGTACGCCCAGCACCAGCGGCCCTTCCGTCAGGCTGCCTAACACTTCTGGCGTGAGGTCAATGCTGAAAGTACCGTCTTCCGCCACCACGGCGGTGGCGATCGGGTTGCCGTCGCCGAGATAGATGCCAACCGTCTGTCCTTCCGCGCCGCTGGCGCGACCGGTTACGACCTGGGTAAGCAGAATATCAGCGGCGTTAAGCACGTTATTATCAAGCAGCGCATCCACCTGCAGCAGCGGCGCGCCGGTATCGACGGTAACGGTGCTGATGGCCGTACCTGAGTTGCCGGCAGCATCGCTAAGCGAGGCGCTAATGGTGCTTTCGCCATTGTCCAGCGCCTGCAGATCGGCGGCGGGCACGTTGGTGCTCCAGTTGCCATCGGCATCGACAACCGCCCGATAACTATTGCCGTTCAGGCTAACAATAACGGTGCGGCCCGCTTCAGAAGGAGAAGCCGTACCGCTAATAGGTTGCGCGCTGTTAAGCTCACTGGCATTGAGGAAGCCGTCGCCGGTGAATTCATTAATCGTTAACGTTGGCGCGGTGCGATCCACCACTACCGTTGAGCCGGTGGTCACGGTGCCTGCCGGACCGGTGGCGGTAACCGTAACCGTATAGCTGCCGTCGGCAGGGAACGCGGCGGCGTCTGGTGTAATAGTCCAGCTGCCGTCAACCGCATCAATTGTTGCGGTGCCCGCTGGCGTGCCGTTTACCGACAGCGTAATGGTGCCGCCATCGGCGCCGAAGTTAGCAAAGCTGCCGCTAAACGCCGGTACCCCTTCCGCCGCATTGATAATATTATCACCGGTGACCGAGGCCAGCGTCAGCAGCGGTCCCGCCGGCGGCGTTAAATCAACGCTCACCGCGGCGCTGGCGCTGCCGCTGTTGCCGGCCGGATCGGTTACCGTCACTGCAATGGTACCGCTGGGCGCGGTAAGCTGCGCCAGCGCTTCCGGCGGCACATTGACGCTCCAGTCGCCGTCACCATCGACAATGCCGCTCAGCTGGCTGTTGCCGATGGTCACCGTGACCACCGAGCCCGCTTCGGCACCGGTTGCCGTGCCGCTCAGCGTCTGCGTAACAATACTTTCCGCATAGTCGAGCGCGTTATCGCCGGTAAAGTCGGCAATAGTCACCACCGGCGCGCTGGTATTGACGCTGAACTCACCGAGCACAGAGCTGCTGTTGCCGTTAGCATCGGTGGCGGTCACGGTCAGACTGCCGTTGCCCGCCGCCAGGCCGGTTAGCGCGCCGGCTGGCAGATCGGCCGTCCAACTGCCGTCGACGTTCACCGTGGCCGGGTAATCGTTGCCGCCCAGGGTGACGGTCACGCTGGTAGCGCCGCCGGCGTTGCCGCTAAGCGTCGCGCCAGCCGCCGCTTCGGCGGCATTCAGCACGCCATCGCCAAACGGCGGATTGACCGTCGGCGTCGGCGCGGTGAGCGCGGTAGTAAAGGTTTCTGTGCGTTCAACTACGTTGCCCGCGCTGTCTACTACCGTCACCACAATATCGTGCGAGCCATCGCCCAGGCTGCTCAGCGCGCCTGCTGGCAGATCCACCGTCCAGTTGCCGTTGGCATCAACGGTTCCGGTATAGAGGGTGCCGTCGACATCAATCCTGAGCTGCACGCCCTGGTTATCGCCGTTTGCGCCAGTGCTGCCGCTCAGCGTCAAGGCGCCGGCGGCTTCATTGATATTCAGCACGCCATCGCCAAACGGCGTATCTATTACCGGATCCGGCAGCGTAACCGCCGTCACCACCTGCAGCGGTTCCGTGGTGCTGGTATTGCCCACCGCATCGCTGGCGGTCACGGTAATGGTGTGGGGGCCATTGCCGAGCTGATCCAACTGTTCCGGCGTCAGATTCAGCGTCCAGTTGCCAGCGTTATCTACCGTGGCGGCCAGCGGTTGATCGTTATTCAACCCACTAATGGTGACGTTCACCGCCTGGCCCGCGCCGCTGATGCCGGTCTGCCCCGTCAGGGTTTGCGCTACATCCGCTTCCGCCGCATTTAACGCCCCGTTGCCAAACGGCAGATCGAGCGTCGCCGCCGGTAGCGTATTAACAATTACCTGCACCGTATCGCTGGCGCTGTCAGTATTGCCTGCCGCATCCGTAACGTTGACCGTTACCGGCAGCGTGCCGTCCGGCAGCGCCTGCAGCTGCTCCGGCGTTAAGGTTACCGTCCAGCCGCCGTCGCCATCCAGCGTAACCGGGTAGGCGGTACCGTTAATGGTTACGGTAACGGTTTGTTCGCCGCTGATGCCAGTGCTGCCGCTTAAGGTCGCGCCCGCCGCCGCATCCGCCGCGTTAAGCTGCCCGTCGCCGAAGGGCGTTTCCAACACGGGGTCCGGAAGCGTATCGATGATAGAGGTAAAATTTGCCGAGTCGCTATCGCTGTTGCCTGCGCGATCGCTAACGGTGACGTCAATGGTATGCGTCCCATCGCTCAGCGTCGCCAGCTGCTGTGGCGTCAGCGTCAATGACCAGTTGCCGTTCGCGCCGACCTCCGCGGTTAGCGGCTCACCGTTATTCAGGCCGCTAATAACCACGCTGACCGTCTGACCTTCCCCGCTAATGCCGGTGCTGCCGCTAATGATCTGGCTGACGCCCGCTTCAGCGGCATTCAGCGCGCCGTCAACAAACGGCGTGTTTATCGTAGCCACCGGCTGCGTAGCGATCAGCAGATCCACGCTGCTTTGCGCGCCTGCCGGGTTGCCGGCAGGATCGCTGGCGCTTACCACAATCTGTGCGGTGCCATCTGGTAACGCGCTCAGCGCATCGGCTGGTACCGTCACCTGCCAGTTGCCGTCGGCGTCTACCGCAGAGGTATACGTGAGCGAACCGATGGTAATGGTCACCGGCGTGCCTTCCGCCATGTTGGTGGCGCTGCCGCTAAGCGTTTGCTCTGCGGCAGCCTCCGCCGCGCTAATTATACCGTCGGTAAAAGGCGTATTTAGCGTCAGGGACGGCAACGTATTGATCGCTACCGTAAAATCAGCGCTGCTGCTGTTAACATTGCCGTTGGGGTCACTGACCGAAACGATTGCCGAAACCGGGCCATCGCCCAGCGCCAGCAGATCGCCGCTGGGGATCGGAATGATAAAGCCGCCGCCGCCGTCGGCGGTACCGGTATAGGTGCGGCCATTCAGCGTGACGGTCACCTGCTGGTCGGCCGCGCTAAGACCAACAATATTAATGCCCGCCAGCGCCTCAGCCTGATTAAGGATGCCGTCAGCGCCGACGACCGCCTCGACGTCAAACAAAATCGGCGCGTTGGTATCTACCGTAAAGCTATCGGTGCTTTGCGCCGGGTTACCGGCGATATCCGCGCCGCTGACGGTAATACTGTTATTGCCCTGCGGCAGCGCCTGCGCCGCTGCGGCGGGTACCGTGGCGCTCCAGCTGCCGTCGGCACCAACGGTAGCGGTATACGCCTGACCATTCAGGGTAACCGTCACGCGGCTGCCCTCCGGCAGGCGCTGACTGTTGCCGGTAATGGTCAGCCCCTGCGCCGCCTCTTGCGCATTGACGATATCGTCGCCGGTTATCGGATTAGCGCTGATGGTCGGCTGGCTGGCGGCACTGGCCACCACCGTAAAGCTCCCCTCTACCGCCGTGGGGTTGCCCGCGGTATCCGCCGCGCTGACAATGAGGTTTTGCACACCGTCGGCCAGCTGCGCTACCGCCTCCTGCGGCACTGTGACGCTCCAGTCGCCATCTGCGCCAACCGTGCCGGTATAGCTGTCTCCGTTCAGCGTAACGCTCACCGTCTGGCCGCTTTGCAGATTGCTACTGCTGCCGGTCAGGGTCAAAGGCTGTCCCACTTCGGCCTGATTGAGATAATCATCGGTGGTGATGGCGTCCAGCGTTAGCGTTGGCAGGTTGTCCGGGTTGGCCACAACGGCGATTGGGCGATCGACGGTGGTGCTGTTGCCCGCCGCATCGGTCAGGGTGACGCTAAGAGGTATTTCACCGTCTGGCAGCGTTTGCAATACGCTGGCCGGCACGGTGACGCTCCAGCGGCCACCGTTCAGCACCACCGTTTGCAGAGTCTGCCCGTTGAAATTCACCACCAGGGTCTGACCCACTTCGCTTTGGCTGGCGGTGCCGCTAATTACCAGATCCTGCTGCGTTTCCGCCGCATTAAGCCTGTTGTCCGTCGCTATCGCGTTTAGGTTAAGGGTCGGCGCGCTGTAATCCACGCTAACCGCATTTTCTACCGTACCGACATTGCCGGCGGCATCGGTAGCAGTAACCACAATGGGTAATGTGCCGCTGGCGAAATCCTGCAGCGTCGCTGCGTCCAGCGTCAGCGTCCAGTTGCCGTCGTTATCTACCGTGGCGGGATACTCCACGCCGTCCAGCGTCACGATGACGCTTTGTCCTGTCCCTGTCGCCCCGCTAGTGCCGCTCAGCGTCTGGTCGATTTCCGCTTCGCTGCTGTTCAGGTAGCCATCGCTGAAAGGCGTAGTGATGGTCGGTGCCAGCTGGGTATTTTGAATGGTCAGGGTGCTGGTGCTGGTGACCGGGTTGCCTGCCGCGTCGCTAACGGTAACCGAGAGCGGATAGTTGCCGTTATTGATCCCGGCCAGCGCACCGGCAGGCAGATCGAGCGTCCAGTCGCCGTTGGCATCGGTCTGGGTGGTCCAGCGTTGTCCGTTTAGCGCTACCGTCACCGTCTGGCCTTCGCCAGCCGTACTGCTGCCGCTGACGGTAACTGGCGCGGCGGCCTCAATGGCATTGATGCGGTTATCGCCTGCGACCGCATTGATGGTTAGCGTCGGCGGTGTGGTATTAACCGTGACGCTGCTGTCTACCGTACTGGTATTACCCGCGGCATCGCTGACGGTCACCAGCAGCGGACTCTCGCCCGCCGGCAACGCCCCCAACGCCTCGGCAGGCAGCGTCACGCTCCAGTTGCCGTTAGCATCGACCGTCCCGCTGTAATCATTGCCGTCTAAGGTCACCGTCACGCTCTGACCGTTGCCGGTAAGGCCGGTATTACCCTGCAGCTGCTGCGGCGCGGCGCTTTCAGCGGCGTTAAGGATGCCATCGCCAAACGGCGTTTGCAGCGTCGCATCAGGTGGATTATTAATCAGCACTGCCAAATTGCTGCTGTTGCTTACCGCATTGCCTGCGGCGTCGGTGGCGCTCACGGTCAACGTCTGGTTGCCGTCCGGCAGGCCGGCCAGCGCGGTCGACGGGATGGTGACACTCCAGTCGCCGTTGGCATCCACGGTAGCGTTATAGGTACGATCGTTTAAGGTAACCGTTACCGGCGCCCCGTTTGGCAGATTATTACTGGTACCGCTAACCAGTAGATCGCTGGCGGCTTCGCTGGCGTTCAGGTAGCCATCGCCGCCAGGGGGAGCGACAGCGATGCCGGAAAGCGCGTTATTAACGGTGATGTTTAGCGTCTGACTGGCAGGGTTGCCTGCGGCATCGCTAACCGCTGCGCTGATAGCGGCGGTACCGTTAGCCACATCCGCCAGATCGGCGGCGGGTACGCTAACGCTCCAGCCGCCGCCCGACTGCACCAGCGCACTGTAGCTCAGGCCGTTTAAGGTGACGGTAACAGTTTGTCCCGGCTCGACGTTAGTGGTGCTGCCGGAAATGAACTGCGCCGTCTGCTGCTCTGCGCCATCCAGCACATTGTTGCCGGCAAAACTGTTCAGGGTGACGGTGGGCAGGCTGGCGGCTTTCACTGCCAGCGGGGTATTCACCGTGGTGGCGTTGCCTGCCGCATCGCTGCCGGTCACGCTAAGCGTATAGCTGCCGTCCGGCAGCGCGCCGAGATCCGCCGCCGGAATGGTCAGCGCCCAGCCGCCGTCGCTGCCGACGGCAGTAGTGTAATCGGTACCGTTCAGGGTAACGGTAATAGCGCTGCCCGCTTCGCCGCTGCCGGTAAGATCGAGCGGCTGGGCGACTTCGCTGGCGTTCAGCGTGCCGCCGCTGACTGGCGTCGTCAGCGTAACCGGCGGCGCGCTGGTATCCACCGTCACGGTGGCGTTGCCGCTGGCGCTGTTGCCCGCCGCATCGCTCACCGTCACCGCCAGGTTATTGGCGCCCTCATTCAGCGCTCCCAGGGCCGCAGCGGGCAGCGTGACGCTCCAGCTGCCGTCCGGCGCCACGTCACCGTTCCAGGTGGTATCGCCCAGCGTTACCGTTACCGCCTGGCCGCCGCCGCTGACGCCGGTATTGCCGGTAAGCACGCCGTCCTGAGTCAGATCGTTGGCGTTAAGGTAGCCGTCGCCAAACGGTGGATTAATGTTTGCCGTCGGCTGGGCGATAACCGCTACGTTCAGCGTTGCATCGCTGGTGATAGTCGCGCCGGTGTTGTCAATGACGCTGGCGCTAATGGTAAGCGGCCCATCGGCCAGATCGGTCAGACTGGCCGCCGGCACCGTCACGCTCCATGCGCCGTTCGCGCCTACCGTGCCGTTAAAGGTTGCGCCATTAAAGGTTACCTGTACCGTGCCGCCAACCGGCACGTTAACGCTGGTACCGTTGATGACCAGATCCTGCGCCGCTTCGTCGGCATTCAGGTAGCCGTCTCCCGCCAGCGGCACTACTGCAAGGCCGCTGCCAGCAGTGTTAACGGTAAAACTGTTGTCGGTGCTGGCGGTATTGCCTGCCGCATCGTTGACGCTCACGCTCAGCGTCTGGCTGCCGTCGGCCAGACCGCTGAGCGCCTCTGCCGGCAGCGTCACGCTCCAGTTGCCGTCGCCGTCCACCAGCCCGGTGAAGCTGGCGCCGTTCAGGGTGACCGTAACGGTTTGCCCGGCCTCTACGTTAGTGGTGCTGCCGGTAATGACCTGCGCCACCTGCTGCTCGGCGCTGTCGAGCACTCCGTTGCCAGCAAACGTATTCATAGCAACGGTGACCGCTGGCGGATTGGCGGTTCCGTTGTCTACCGTCAGGCTAATCTCTTCACGAGTCACGTTACCGGAAGCGTCGCGCGCGGAAATGGCAATAGCGTTCGGACCTTCCTCAAGACCCGCCAGCGTGGCCGCTGGGATCTCTACCAGCCACAGGCCGTTAACGCCCACAGTGCCGGTAAAGGTTTGTCCATCCAGGGTCACGGTAATGGTGTTACCCGCTTCGCCGCTGCCGGTCAGCGCCAACGTCTGCTGTTGCTCGGCGGCGTTCAGCACGCTGTCACCGGAAGGCTCATCGATGGTCAGAGCTGGCGGTACGTTATCCACGCGTAAGGTGGTTTGCTCGCTGGTACGATTGCCGTTGGCATCGCTGATCAGCACATTAACCGGATAATCCGTACCATTGCTGAGCCCTGCAAGCGCGCCAGCCGGCACGCTCACCGACCACAGGCCGTCGCTGCCGACGCTGGTGGCGTAGTTTACGCCGTTCAACGTCACGATTACGCTGTCGCCCACGCTGCCTGCACCGCTGATGCTCAGCGGCTGACCCTGCTCCGTAGCGTTGAGGATGTTATCTTCCGCCAGCGCGTCGATGGTAAAGGCCGGCGCGGCGGTAGCGATAGTTACCGGTTGCAGCGTGGTGATGGTGTTGCCGGTTGTACCGGTCGCCGTGATGCTAAGGTCGTAGCGGCCATCGGCCAATGCCTGTAGTGCGCTGACAGGCAGGCTAACGCTCCAGCTGCCGTCGGTGGAAACCGTAGCTGGATAATCGACATCGTTTAGGTTTACCGTAACGCTGTTGCCGGCATCAGTTGAACCGCTGACCACCAGCGGATTCGCCTGTTCGCTGGCGTTCACCACCCCGTCGCCGGAAGGCGGGTTCACGGTCAGCGCCGGCGCGGCGGTATCAACGTTCAATACGGCCTGTTGGCTAATCACGTTGCCCGCCGGGCTGGTTGCCGTGGCGCTTATCACATAACCGCCATCCGCAAGCGCGGCCAGATCGCTGGCCGGCACCGTAACCGCCCAACTGCCGTCACTGGCTACCGTCGTGGCGTAGGTAATGTCGTTCAGGGTAACGGTGATGGTGTCGCCAGGGCTACCGTTGCCGCTCAGCGTCAACGGTTCTGCCTGTTCCGGTGCGCTAAGCACGCCATCGCCCGCGATGGGATCCAGCGTCAGGAGCGGCGACGAGAGCGATGGATCGACCGCAAGCGGGATTTCGTTAATCACGCTCGTGGTGCCCGCCGCGTTGGTAACTGAGACGGTAAGCGGATATTCGCCATTTTCCAGGGTCGTCAGCGCAGTGGCGGGAATCGTTATCACCCAGCGCCCGTTGGCCTGCACCACGCCGGTATAGTTCACACCATCAAAATTCACCGTCACACGATCGCCGGCGGCGCCGGTGCCGCTAATCAACAAATCCTGCTGCAGTTCATCGCCGCTCAGCAAGTTATCGCCAGAAATCGGCGTATCCACCGTGCCGCTAACAGGATTAGTGCTGACGTTGAATGTGCTGTTTGAGGTGCCGCTGTTGCCAGCCGCATCGGTGGCCGTCAGGGTGATGGTATTGGCGCCCGGCGGCAAACTTTGCAAGTCGCTGCCGGGAATGGTCACGCTCCAACTGCCGTCATTACCGACCGTACCGGTATAGATGTTGCCGCCAAGAGTGATGGTAATGCTCTGCCCCGCGCCGGTAACCCCGGTATTGCCGGTCAGGGTTTGATCGCTCCCCGCTTCGTTATCATCCAGCGTCCCGTCGCCGAAAGGGGGATTAATGCTGGGCTGCGGTGGGGTCACCAGCACGTTTACATCGGTACTGTCGATGAGGGTATTGCCAGAGATATCGGTAACGGTGACGGTAATACTTTGCGTACCGTTAGTGAGATTGGCCAGCGCCGAAGCCGGAATCGAAACGCTCCAGCCGCCGTTGCTGCCGACGAGAGCGGTATAATTCACGCCGTTAAACGTCAGCGTAACGGTACTACCAGCCGTTACGCCGGTGGTGGTACCACTAATAACCAATGCGGACTGCGCTTCGCCCGCATTCAGATAATTATCGCCGCTAATCGGCTGGGTAATACTCAGGGTGCCTAGAGCAGCGGATCGATATCCGCCAGGGACTGATAGGTTGGCGTAACGGCCATCGCCGTGGCATCTGCGCCCTCGCTGGCCGCCGGGAAGATGGCGTGCTCAGGGGGATTGACGCCATCATCAAACACCAGCTCGCTGTGCTCGCCGTTTTCATCATTCAGAAAGAAACGCTGATAGCGCACCACGCTGCCGTCCTGCATATGTAGGATTAGATCGTCGCCCTGTCGTTCAAAAGAGGCCACGGCGGCACGGGTGCCATTAATCCTGACGACGCTGGGTTCACTGAGTAAAACCGTACGGGAAGCATTGGTGCTGTTTTGCGAGAGTAAGGTGCCGTTTTCGCGTGAAATAATATCTACGCGCCCGGTGGAGAGCTGTGCCATCTGAAACCCCTTTTCACACAAGTTGAGGTAATGTTTGAAGTAATCAAAGTAAAGAAATTCTTATAGTTTTTCTGTGTATACAGAAGCCACGACATATCTTTAGATTGAAGCTTACCCGGTGCGAATAAAGGGATCAGAGAGAGAAGAACGATCTATACCCCTGGTTTAAACAGCTTTGCCGCCATTATTTTCTTTATACGCTTCAGATATAATCAAAAACCGCTACGCTTGCGATGAATGTTTTTTATTATATCGATAAAATAAAATAATTTAATATGGTTAAATTATTTGATTAAATATTAAAAATGACATAAATATTTATTAATAAAATTCTTACCAATCAACTGTTTTATAGCCGCGTTAATACACCGAGAGAATATGCTTTGAAGGGGGAAATCCAGCGTATTGAGCGCTGCGAAAGGGCCGGTCAATATTTTTGTCAATAGGTGATCTTTCACACAAATTTATGATCGCCGCCGTCAGGCTGCTCCTCTGTCACGCTGTTTTTCCTCAAGAAAAATAATGGCTGGAAAACAGGCTAAAACAGGCAGTCTGTACGATACTTTTTCCGCTGCCGTCCCGCGTTAACGTCTGCTTTTACGGCATTTAGCCAGGATATTTCCTGAAAAGCCGGGTTACGGCGGAAAATGAATTAACAAGCACGGCGTTATCGTTTAATAAGCTTGCTGGCGCAGTCTGGCTGCAGCCGCCATCCTGCCGGGATGAAAGGCTGCTCTGCCGGTTGATTTTGTGTTAAAAAGGAACCCCTTTGCGCACCATGGAAACTGAACAATGACATCAGCAGATGTTGAACAGACACGGAAAAGCCAGCCTGCAGTGCAGCTGGCGACGCGGATCATTTTCCTGATTGCCGGTACCGGCGTTTCAACCTGGGCGCCACTGGTGCCTTACGCCAAATCACGCCTCGACGTTAGCGATGCGGCGCTGGGCGGCCTGCTGCTGTTTCTTGGTCTTGGGTCATTGATCGCCATGCCGTTGACCGGGGCGTTAGTTGGCAAGCAGGGCTGCAAACGCGTCATTGTCTGCTCATCGTTAATTGTTATGCTGCTGTTGCCGTTTATGGCGACGCTGGCCTCCCCTGTCGCACTGGCGATTGCGCTGATGCTGTTCGGCGGGGCGATTGGCACGCTGGATGTGGCGATGAATATTCAGGCCGTAGAGGTAGAGAAAGCCGCAGAACGCACCATGATGTCCGGTTTTCACGGTTTTTACAGCGTCGGCGGCATTGCCGGCGCTGGTCTGGTCAGCGCAATGCTGTGGCTGGGCCTGCCGCCGCTGCAGGCGGTGCTGGCGATGGTGATTCTGCTGTTGCTGCTGCTGCTGGGCAGCCAACGTTGGCTGCTGACCGAGCGTACCCATCAGCAGGACACCCCGCTGTTTGTGGTGCCGCGCGGCTGGGTGCTGTTTCTTGGCCTGCTCTGTTTTATTCTGTTTCTTACCGAAGGTGCGGTACTGGACTGGAGCGCCCTGCTGCTGACTCAGGAACGCCATATGCCCGCCGCACAGGCTGGTTTGGGCTACGCGGTGTTTTCCATTGCCATGAGTATTGGTCGTTTAACCGGCGACCGTATCGTTAGCCGTTTCAGTAACCGACTGGTACTGGCAGGCGGTTGCCTCTGCGCCGCGCTGGGCGTACTGTTGTTGATTAGCGTTGATAATGTGGCGATTGCCCTGCTGTCGTTTTTACTGATTGGCTTTGGCGCGGCCAATACCGTGCCGATTTTGTTCAGCGCCGCCGGGCGTCAAACCGCAATGCCGGTAAATATGGCGATCTCAGCCATGACAACCATCGGTTATGCCGGTATTCTGGCAGGTCCGGCGTTAATCGGTTTTGTGGCTCACGGCTTTAGTCTGGTGACCGCCTTTGCTGCCATCGTGGTTCTTCTGGTGGCGGTTGCTGCCAGCGCACGGCTGGTGACACGTTAAATGGTCAGGTGCCCCCTTTCATCATGATGTACAAGTTTCCTTTATCCTCCAGCAACGTTACGCGTTTTTTCGTGATGTTTATTCTACTGCTGTTGCTGGCGCTGGGTTTTATGGTTCATAACGCGGTGAATGCGTGGCTGATGGAAAAACGCTATGCTATGGCGGATATTACCCGCTCAATGCAAAAGCGCATCGATACCTATCGCTTTGCGACCTGGCAGATCTATGAGAACCTGGCGGCCAGCGCCGCCGGTAGCGCGCCTTCAGCCAGCCTGCAGGAGACGCGACTGCGTCCTGACGTCTATTATCTGGAAAAGATGCGCCGCAAAACCGAGGCGCTGATCTTCGGATCCCATGACAGCAGCACGCTGGATATGACGCTGCGTATGTCTAACTATCTGGACACGCTTTGGGGCGCGGAAAACAGCACCTGGTCGATGTATTTCCTTAACGGGCAGGATAACAGCCTGATCCTGATCTCTACTCTGCCGCTGAAAGATATGGCGACGCGCTATAAAGAGAGTGCCATCAGCAATATCGTCGACGCGCGTCGTGCAGAAATGCTGCAACAGGCCAACGCGCTGGATGAGCGCGAGAGCTTCTCCCCGCTGCGCCGTTTTGCCTGGCAGAACGATCACTATTTTACCGTGCGCACCACCTTTAATCAGCCGGGCCATCTGGCCACCGTGGTGGCGTTTGATATGCCGGTTAACGATCTCATCCCGCATAATATGCCGTTGGAGAATTTCCAGCTGAAGCAGGACGCCACCCTGAACAGCAGCGCGACCAGCGATGATGAATTACAAAATACCCGTATCACCCTTAACAATCCCAACGTCGAGATCGCGGCTTCGCTGCCCAGCACGCCGCTGCAGCTGATTTATCGTATCCCGCTCAGTACGCTCGCCTTAGATACATTGCGCAATCTGATGTGGCCGCTGATTGCCAACCTGCTGTTGCTGTTAATGTCGCTGGCCGGCCTGTTTTTGCTGCGCCAGCAGTCGCTGCGCCCGGGAGAAAACCAGAGCGCCGAGCTGGACGCGTTGCGGATGCTAAACGAGGAGATCGTCAGCAGTCTGCCGGTCGGCCTGCTGGTCTACGACTTCGCCAGCAACCGCACCATTATCAGCAACAAAATTGCGGAGCATCTGCTGCCGCACCTGAACCTGCAAAAAATCGTGAATATGTCCGATCAGCATCAGGGCGTGCTGCAGGCGACGGTGAATAACGAAGTGTATGAGATTCGTCACGCCCGCAGCCATCATTCGCCGCATACCCAGCTGTTTCTGATGCGCGATCAGGATCGTGAGCTGCTGGTAAATAAAAAACTGCAAAAAGCGCAGCAGGTACTGGATCGCAATCATCAGCTGCGCCAACAGCTGTTGCAGAATCTTGGCCATGCGCTGCATCGTCCGCTGCAGCAGGTGGTGGCGCAGCTACAAACGTTGAGCGAAATCAGCGAAGACGATCACGCGCTGGACGCGCTGGAAAACAGCCAGGCGTTAGCGCGGCTGGTAGATGATATTGTGCTGCTGAACCGGCTGGAAACCCATGACTGGGCGCCGGACGCTTCCTCGTTTAATCTGCAATCCCTGCTGGATGAGCTGACGCTGGAGCTGCTGCCGCTGTCGCGCCGGAAAGGATTAACGCTGCTGGTGCGCAACCACCTTAACAGTGATGAGATGCGCTTTGGCGACAGCCGGGCGATGTATAAGGTGCTGGCTACCCTGCTTCACTATTCGCTTACCACCACCAGCTGGGGCAAGATTACGCTGGAGGTCGATTCACCGTCCGATCGTCCCGATCGCTTGAATATTCAGATTGTGGATACCGGCGCAGGCCTGACGCGTGACGAGTTGGGCAATAACGATTTTCCGTTCCTTGGCGAAACCAGCGAAGATCGTTTTGGCCAGGCGTCCGGTCTCGCCTTTTTCCTCTGCCGCCAGCTATGCAAACAGATGGGCGGCCACCTGGAGATCCTGGCCCGGCCAGATATCGGCACGCGCTACAGCATTTTGTTGCACGTGCCGCCGGAGCATCAACAGCAGCAGGAAGAGAAGCTGCTGGAAGATGTCATTATGCTTATCGACATCGCCGTCGATGACATTCGCAAAATCGTCACCCATCAGTTAGAAAACTGGGGCGCGAAGTGCATTACGCCGGATGAACGCTTTGCCGGCCAATCGCACGATATCCTGATCACCGACGACCCGGCGCGGCTTTCCGGCTGGTCGTTGTTGCTGACGGATAATGAACTGGGCTTTACCGTCCTGAATGAACAGCAGTATCGGGTTAATTTTAACCTGAGTAGCGCGTTACAGGATGCGCTGTTACAGCTGATTGAGAAACAGCTATCTCAGGATATGTCGCCTGCCGGAGAAGATGAAGAAGAGGAGGCCGTTCCGCTGATTAGCGGAGGGTACTACCAGCTATTTGTCGAGACAGTACCGGAAGATGTACAGAGACTGTATACTGAGGCGTCGAACAGGGATTACGCGACGCTTGCTCAGACAGCGCATCGCCTGAAAGGGGTATTTGCCATGCTTAATCTGGTACCCGGCAAGGAGCTTTGTGAACAGCTGGAACAGCACATTAAAGCGAGTGACGATTTAAACATCAAAAATACCACCAGTGACATTGACGCTTACGTCAATAAACTGCTGCAGCAAGGTAACCAATAAGATGAATAATTTGAACGTAATTATTGCCGATGACCATCCAATTGTTCTGTTTGGCATTCGTAAATCTCTTGAACAGATTGAATGGGTCAACGTAGTTGGTGAGTTTGAAGACTCGACAGCATTGATTAACAGCCTTTCCAAACTGGACGCCAACGTCCTGATTAC
Organism: Mixta hanseatica; assembly: GCF_023517775.1. Lineage (NCBI taxonomy): Bacteria > Pseudomonadati > Pseudomonadota > Gammaproteobacteria > Enterobacterales > Erwiniaceae > Mixta > Mixta hanseatica. The sequence goes on from NZ_CP082904.1 coordinate 2,891,072, forward strand.
CGACCTCTCCATGCCTGGCGAAAAATATGGCGACGGCATTACGCTGATCAAATATATCAAACGTCACTATCCGGATCTGTCGATTATCGTTCTGACCATGAATAATAACCCGGCAATCCTCAGCGCCGTGCTGGATCTGGATATCGAAGGCATCGTACTGAAACAGGGCGCGCCGACCGACCTGCCGAAAGCGCTGGCGGCACTGCAGAAAGGGAAGAAATATACCCCGGAAAGCGTGGCCAAGCTGCTGGAGAAAATCAGCGCCGGCGGCTATGGCGATAAGCGCCTGTCGCCGAAAGAGAGCGAAGTGCTGCGTCTGTTCGCCGAAGGTTTCCTGGTGACTGAGATCGCCAAGAAGCTGAACCGCAGTATCAAAACCATCAGTAGCCAGAAGAAATCAGCCATGATGAAGCTGGGCGTTGATAACGATATTGCGCTGCTGAATTACCTCTCTTCGGTCAGCACTACCGCGCCGATGGATAAAGAGTAAGTCTGGATAACGCGTCAGGGAAGACGCGTTATGTATGCAGCTCGGCCACCGTCATGGTAAAAATCAACGGCGTCTCCTGTTCATTGGCATAGCTATGCGGCACATCCGTGCGCGCTATCGCCGCCGCCCCCGCTTCAATCATTACGCTATTTTCCGCCACCGTTAACGTCAGCGTGCCCTGTTCGACGTAAAAAAGCTCAGAGGTGCCGACAGGATGGCCGGCTGAGGTAAATATTTCTCCCGGCAGCAGGCTCCAGCGCCAGAGCTCAATCATATCAGGGCCAGACGTGCCCGCCAGCAGCTGCGCCTTTCCTCCCCGTTCACCTTGCCACAGTATCGGCATATTTTCTGCCGCGATTACATGCACCAGCGGATCGCTGGCGACATCCACCATATCAGCCACGGAAACGCCAAGTGCAGCCGAGAGCTTGCACAGGATGGCAATACTGGGATTCGCCGCGCCCTTCTCGATTTCAACCAGCATGCCCTTACTGATGCCCGCGCGCCGCGAAAGCTCATCCAGCGACAGTTTTTTCTTTTTACGGTAGGCCTTGATACGTAGCGCAATCGCCTCGCTGACCTGCGAAACATTGGCGCCGGCATCGGTCGTTATATTGACTTTTGTGGTCATCGGTCACTACTATGCAATAAATTAGTCAATAGAGGATTATCTTGTGATTTCCGTTACGCCGTCAATTGAATCATCGCTGGCTGACATTGCGCCAGGCTTCAGGGCGCTCAGCATTGTTGTCGAGGCTGCGCCAGTGCGCGATCCGCAGGTGGCGCAGCAGGCGCTGGATGAGGCCTGTCAGGCCGTGCAGCAACATGATTTCCCCTGGGCGGAAGCGCACCTGCAGGCGTGGAGCGAGGTGTTTAAGGCGTTTGGCGCGAAGCCTAAAAAGACGCCCTGCTCCGCCGAGGCGCTACGCAAAAGGGTATTGAAAGAAGGCAGGCTGACCGCAATCGATCCGGTGGTAGATATTTATAATGCGATCAGCATTCGTTATGCGGTACCGGTCGGCGGTGAAAATCTGGCGGCTTATCAGGGTCAACCCCGGCTAACCCTTGCCGACGGCAGCGAACTTTTCGATACGGTAAAAGCGGGCGAACCGGCGATGGAATCCCCTGAACCGGGCGAAGCGATCTGGCGCGACGATCGGGGCGTTACCTGTCGGCGCTGGAACTGGCGTCAGGGCGTCAGGACCCGTCTGGATAGCCATGCGCAGCAAATGTGGTTTATCCTGGAAAGCCTGCCGGCGATGCCGTTACCCGCCCTGCAAGAAGCAGGCGATACGCTAATCGCGCTGCTGACGCAGCTGATGCCGGGAATGAAAGCGCACAGCCAGCTGATTACGCTGGAAAGTTGATCCTTACAGGCCATTGCCTAAACCCTGCCGCCTGGCGAAGTTATTTAATCTTTAACAAGCCGCCAGGGCGGCTTTCTTTTTATCACGCTGCGTTTAAATTCTTTGGTACTACACGCCGCGCACTTTTCTCACGCGCTCGGCATAGATAGCCAGCGAAGTTTTTAACGTGTCCAGCGTCACCGGCTTCGACAGGCAGTTGTCCATTCCCGCCTCCATACAGCGTTGCTTCTCCTCCGCCAGGGCATTGGCGGTTACGCCAATAATCGGGAAGGTTTGTCCCAGCTGGCGCAGGCGCTGCGTAAGACGATAACCATCCATATTCGGCATATTCACATCGGTCAGCACGATATCAATTTCGCTGCGGCTGATAACGTTAAGGGCATCCACCCCATCCTGCGCGGTTTTAACCCGGTAGCCCAGCGAGCTAAGCTGATCGGAAAGCAGCATACGGTTAATAGGATGATCGTCCACCACCAGGATAAGAATGTCATGGTTATCAATGCCCGGCTGCTCCGGCACCGGCAGCGAAGCCAGGCCGTCCGGCACTTCAACCAGTACGCTGTAAATTCTGCCCAGCAGCGCTGGCAGTTCGTGCGGCATGGCGGTGCTATAGATCCAGCGTCCGGGTTTCAGCTCATACGGCACGTCAATATGCGCGCCGTCAAACATAATCACCGCACGTACCGGCTGTTCCGGCTGGAAGTCGTAATCGGTAATGATCACGTCATCCGCCCGCCACTCCTGATCGTCCAGGCGCAAAACCTTGATCCCATGCGCCTGCAACAGCCGCGTCATAAAGGCGGCCAGCGCATCGTTTCGCAGCGCCAGCCAGATCTGCTTATCTTCCAACCCTTCATGCAGCACCGGCGCCATCACCTGGCTGTTATAGAGTGGAATACGCACGATAAACTGGCTGCCCATGCCCGGTTCCGACTCTACTTCAATATCGCCGTCCATCATATTGATCAGCTTTTCACAGATCGCCAGGCCAAGGCCGGTTCCCTGGAAGTTACGCTGTACGCCGGTGCCTACCTGGAAGAAGGGATCAAATAGTCGGGTGATCTCTTTGTTGGCGATGCCCACGCCGGTATCACGTACGCGCACCGCCAGATACCCCTGGCGGACATAGGCATGTAGAATAATGCAGCCGGTATGGGTAAATTTAATGGCGTTATTGAGCAGGTTGGAAATCACCTGCTGCAGGCGCATGGGATCGCCGTCCAGCGCGACCGGCACGTCGTATTCAATAAAGCAGTAGAGCGTCAGGCGCTTTTTCACCACCAGCGATAAATAGTTGGCGGTGATATGGGTAATGATCTCGCGCGGGGCAAAAGGACGCGGCTCGATTTGCAGCTGCTCCGACTCAATTTTAGAAAAGTCGAGAATATCGCTGATAATTTTCAGCAACAGGCTGGAAGAGTTATTCATCGCCGTTACCAGCGAGTCCACCCCTTTCGGCAGCTGCTTGGTCTGCAACAGATCGAGGTTGCCGATGATCCCATACAGCGGCGTACGCAGCTCATGACTGACGGTGGCGAGGAACATCGATTTAGACTGGCTGGCCTGCTCGGCCGCCTGCGCCATCTCCTGCAGCGACTCTTCCATTTTCACGCGCGCGCTAACATCCACCAGCACACAAATCGCCACGTTCTCATTGCGATAGCGTGAATGAACAAAGCTGATTTGCAGGTTGGTATTGCTGCCGGTCAACAGGTCGACAAAGTTAACCTGCTGGCCGCTGATGATTTCCGTCAGTTTCTGGCGATCTTCCTGCGTTAGCATGGTGAGATAGTTATGCGCCAGCTCGTTACTGAGGATATTGGTGCCGTCGCGGGTGCGCAGAATACAGATGCCCACTGGCGCAGAGGCGACGATCTTACGGTTAAACTGCTCATGCTCCTCCAGCCGATGCGCGTTCTCCTCCGCAGGCAGGAACATTCGGCGCTCAAACAGCCAGGCCAGGGTGAACAGAATAATCGCGCTGATCAAATTCAGCAGGATGGCATTGATCATTAACAGCTTAAGCCGATCCACCAATACATCGGTCGGCACCGAATAGATGATGCTCAGGTTAGAAGGATGCAGGGTTTTCTTCAGCACCAGCTGCTTATAGCTGTCGACATAGCCAAACCAGGCTTTCCGATCGGGAATTTCATCCAGCGAGAAGGCGACGCGCCCCCGATTGGATGAAAGCACCGGCTGATTAGCCTCATTAACCAGCGTGGCGGTAATCGGCAGGCTGCCCGGCGTAACAAAATCATCCAGACGAATGTTTTGCTCTATGCCTAACAGCGCCTCCAGCTTGTTAGCAATATAGATGGGCGTAACCATATAGAAATAGCCGATGCCCGGCTGCCCGTTATTGCTTACCCAGTAAAGGTTGCTTTTCCGCTCGTCTGCGCTGCTATTGCGATAGCGCAAAATACGCTCGTGCAGGGTTTTCACCGTACGCTCACGATCGACCGAGCCGTTGCCGATGCCGAAGTCAGCCATGCACATCCCTTCGCCGCCGATAAAAAAGACCCGGTTTAACTCATAGGCGGAGGCGAAGTTGGTTTTCCAGTAGTTGAGAAAATAGCTGAGCGACTCCAGCGAACTGCGCCAGGTGTTGCTCATGGCGGAGCAGTTGGTATTGTCGACCAGCGGATAGAATTGCGGCATGGTGACTTTGCCGGGAAAGACGCCGTTCAGCACGTCCGTGCCGTTAGCGCTGCTGTTCAGGCGGTTTTCCGCAATATACTTTAGCTCGCGGGTGATATCGGTAGAGTGGCGCACGTACCACTGCGCCTGATCGTAGTTAAGCGTAAACTCTTGACGCACCTGCGCTTCTTGCTCATGCAGAATGCTGATAACGTAAAATGCGGTTAACAGCGCTCCCAGCGACCAGAGCATCAGCGCCAGCGCGCGAAACAGGTAGCGGGAAATCCTTAGCGTAGTGCGAAACGAAACGAGATATTTCAAGGGAAACCTGGGCGCAACCGCCAATGAGTAATATTTTTTGATCCCGATACAGTAGCGTCAGGCGGCGAAAAAAGCCAGACGTTGGCCACTAGCGCGCAGTGTTAAACCGGGCGATAGCGCGAAAATAAGAAATTGCCCCGATCCCTCGCCATGACACCGCCCAGCTATTGATCATTTTTTACACAGGTCGTGACAGGTATCACGGTCTGTTAAATAAAATTATGCGACTAATTAACGACAATAAACAATAAAATGAAAATCAGAAAAAATAACAAACAGAAAATCATTATCTTTATATGGACTGAAATTATATAAACACAACATAATTAGCATGACAAGCAATTCATCACTCAGTGTTAAATCTGTTTTTAGTGGTTTACTTTACTCTTAAAGATACCGGAAAAATAATAACCAGGGTGAATTAATTTACTTGCCTGGAAAATATTCACATGTTTAAAGCCGTGGCATTAAGTATATGCCCTAAATAATTCATGTTGCAGGAAGGCGGCCACGCAGCGAATTCCCGGGAGCTTACACCGATAAGTGACCAGGATGAGCGAGGAGGGCCAACGCACAGGCAGCTTGAAGTATAACGGGTATAAAGGCTGCTTTGATACGATAAGCAGCAGATGTAGTAATCGTTACGTAATCACGATATCCAAAAGGAGATTGAAATGAATATTACTATTAACGACCTTAAAAAAATGCTGTTGAATACCGAAAAAAACAGATCGCCAGCCGTAGAGAAAGAGTCAATAGAAGAATTATCTACTGACGATTTAACTAACGTTGGCGGAGGATGGTTTAGAGCCTATCTTCGCTGGAGTCGAAGCTTCTAAGTCAGCTTCTGATTTAACCCCTAAATAATTCAGGTTGCAGGAAGGCGGAAAGTAAGCGATACACTCGTCAGAACACCACCCACTCACTTACAGCCTGAAACATAAAGGGAATAACCGAAGAATAAGGCTAATTTAGCCTTATTCTTCATCAACCCATTTCTTGATGATAAGAGACTTCAGCATGTCTAAAAAAATTGATATCCTGGAAATTATTTTAAAAGTGACAGAGCGCTGTAATATCGCCTGTCGCTACTGCTATTATTTCGAAGGCGATAATCGGGACTTTACCGATAAGCCCGGAGTAATGAGTAAGAAAACGGTTATACAATTAGCAAACTACCTAAAAGAAACCGTTGCGGCGCATCAAATCGATATCTTACGCATAGATATTCACGGCGGCGAACCGCTTATGATGGGGAAAAAACGATTAGAAGAAATGCTGCTGATTTTGTCTGAAGCATTGAAAAAATATGCACGCTAGAGTTTGTCCTACAATGTAACGGGACGCTTATCGATGATGACTGGATTAATATTTTTGCCAAATATCAGGTTGCTGCATCAGTGAGTCTGGATGGTGATGCGATTACTCATAATTTGAATCGTATTGATCGACGAGGTAAAGGAACTTACCACAGAGTCATGGCAGGGTTATCGCAGCTGATCGCAGCCAGTAAAGATAATAAATTACCTTATCCGGGAATAATATGCGTGATTAACCCTGATAAAAATGGCAAACGCATTTTCAGATATTTTGTTGACGAGATTAAAACGCCATATATATCTTTTATCGAACCTGACTTCACTATTGATGAAATGAATGAAAAACGGGTAGAAGGCATAGGAAATTTTTTGCTGGACGTTTATCAGGAATGGGAAAAAAATAACACCCCAAAAATCAACAGGCATATGTCGCTGAGAGTTTTTAACGATTTACTCAGCATATTAATGATTAGCGGAACAGAATATGAAAAAATAAAAAAAGTCAATTATGTTGTGATTACTGTCAGATCGGACGGCTATATCAACCCTGATGATATATTAAGAAATACGCACCCAGAATTATTTAATCAGAACTATAACTTAGCCAACAGCACGTTAGAAGAATTCATCACGTCAGAAGCTATTCTGGGACTCTACAGGGGCATTTTTACTTTACCCGAGCAATGTCAGGCATGCGGAGTAAGGAAATTATGCAGGAATGGCTTCTGTTTTGGTTCTTTACCACACAGGTACAGTAAAGAAAATGGCATGAATAATATCAACCTATTTTGCAAATTTTATCAGGAAATTTGCATCAGATTATGTAATTATGCAATTAACAAAGGAAAAACCTTTGCTGAAATTGAAAATGCCATTTACTAGATTGTCCCCATGGATCATTCGTTATGAATAAAATAAAAAAATTATTCCGAGCTGAAGCCATAAATTACCAACAGGAGAGATTTACCGGACATATTTTATTAACTAGACCTTTAAGTCTGACGGTTATCAGCGCTTTTTTTGTTATTTTAATTACAGCTATAATTATATTTTTTGTTTTTTTTACCTACACCAGAAAAACGCAGGTTAAAGGCGTATTACTTCCTGTTCAACGCATTATCAGAATTAGCGCTATTGAACCAAGTTTCGTTAATAAAGTGTTAGTACATGAGGGGCAAAAAATCGCCACTGGTGATCCCCTGTTTACATTATCGAATGAACGTTTTAGCTCAATTCAGGGAACAAACGGTGAAGAGATTCATAAATTGCTGCTGGAGCGTAAAGAAAATCTGGCAAAGGATTATCAGGTGATCAAAGCACAGCTTGCCTGGAAAAAAGCAGGCTTGCAAAAAAGGATTTCCAATTTAAACAAGGAAGAGCAGCTAACTATGGAGTCAATCAAAGTCCAAAAAGAACAGATAACGTTGTTTACCGATATTGTAAACCGCTATATTAAATTATTGCAGAATAATTTTGTGAGCCAGCTTGAATTAAATGAAAAAAAATCACAACTCTTCGTAAAAAAAAGTGATTCTATAGAATTAAAAAAGCAGTTAGCGGCTCTAACCAGAGAACAGGATAACGTTCGGTCTGAGCTTGAGCAACTATTATTACAGGAAAAGAGAGAATACTCACTTTACCAACGTGAAATCAACCTTATCCAAAAAGATATATTAGAAACGAACGCCCAAAAGAGTATGCATATTGTCGCACCTCAGAACGGAGTAATTAGCACAATCGTTATTTCTGAGGGGCAAAATATAGAAGAATATACGCTACTGGCAACGTTAATACCTGAAAATACAACCTTAGAGGCCAATCTGTTTATACCTTCAGATTCCATAGGATTTTTAAAACAAGGAATGCCTGTTTTATTACAGTATCAGGCCTATCCATACCAAAAATTTGGTCAGTATCGCAGCATTATCCATGAAATATCCCGCAACACTCTACAACCCAGTGATTTACTAAACCTTGGAATCAATGTCAAATCAGTAGAAAATCAAACGGCACTTTATCGTATTCGCTTAAAACTTGACAGCCAGGAAATAAAAGCTTATGGCATGAAATACCCATTAAAAACAGGTATGGAATTTTCAGCCAGCATTTTGTTAGAAGAGAGGAAAATATATGAATGGATTCTTGAGCCTTTATATAGCATCAGAGGAACTTTGTGATGGCATATAGTAAGTTAAACATCAATTTTAACTTAACCAGACGCTTGCCAGTAATATTGCAAACGGAAACTTCTGAGTGCGGACTGGCCTGTATAACTATGATCGCCAATTACTGGGGCTGTGATTATAATTTATTGGATATAAGACGGCGTTTTTTATTGTCATATCGTGGAACAACATTAAAAGATCTGGTTACTATTGCTGAAGATCTCCAGTTTACTTCCCGGCCTGTAAGAATAGAGCTGGAGCAGCTTCACCATCTGAAATGCCCATGTATATTACACTGGAACTTTAATCACTTCGTTGTACTGAAGAAAGCAAACCGTCGCTATCTTATTATCCACGATCCCGGCGTGGGTAACTGTAAAATTTCTTTCGGGAAATGTTCCCATCATTTTACTGGCATCGCGCTTGAATTAATGCCCAAACATTCCTTTAAGGAAGAAAAGAGCAGAATAAAAGTCTCTTTTTCTTCGGTTATGGGAAAAATAACAGGACTTAAAAAAGGTTTATTACAGCTGGTGTTACTGGGAATAATGTTACAATTTTGTACGCTTATGGGTCCCCTTTACTTACAATGGATAGTTGACGAAGCTATAGTTACCGCCGATCGCAACTTGATTATGGTTCTGGGTATTGGCTTTCTCCTACTCGTCTTTTTGCGCACCGCTATCGAAGCTATTCGTTCATGGTTAACAACCATTTTATCTACCCAGCTTAATTTCCAATGGGCGGGCAATGTTTTTTCTCATGTACTGAAACTACCTTTAGCGTGGTTCCAGCGGCGGCACTTAGGCGATATAACATCAAGATTTAATTCTATCCAGGAGATTCAGGACGGCCTAACCACCAAAGTCGTCACCGGTATTTTAGATGGTTTGCTCGTGATAAGTACGCTTTTAATGATGTTTCTATATAGCGCCAGGTTAGCTATTATTTCTTTTTTCGCCATATTACTCTATGCTGGATTAAGATGGCTAGCGTTCAAAAAACAGCGCTACGCTACTTCGGAATTTATCATTAACAGAGCTAACCAAGAAAGTTATTTTTTAGAATCTATGCGCGGCATACAAAGCATACGCCTGTATGGTAATGCGGAGTATCGTCATATAGGCTGGATAAATTTGTTAGCAAAAGAGTTCAACGCTAACCTGATACTGGAAAGATTAAGCATTTCTTTTCAGGCTGCAAATACGCTACTTTTTAATGCTGAAAGAATTATTATAATATGGCTGGCGGCTTTATTTATTTTAAACAATGAATTTTCTGTAGGTATGCTCCTTGCTTTTATGTCCTATAAAGAGCAATTAAGCGAGCGTATTGTTTCTTTGATTGATAACCTTTGTACTATAGCCATGTTAAAATTACACGTTGAGCGTCTGGCTGATGTTGTGTTTAGCCCGCCGGAAAAACACCCGCCATACCCGGAAACGTTTCATTACGATATTCACAAACTGACAACGCAGATAAAGTTAAGAAATGTCTGCTTTCGTTACTCCACTTATGAACCTTTTATCTTAGAAAATATCAACTTAACTATCCCAGCGAATCAGTCAATCGCTATTACCGGCCCGTCCGGTTGCGGAAAAACCACATTATTGAAATTATTATTAGGATTACTAACCCCAACAGCAGGTGTAATATTGATCGGTAATGTTCCCTTGACGCGCCTTAATGTTACCAGCCTCAGAACTATTATTGGCAGTGTAATGCAAGATGACCATCTATTTTCTGGCAGCATAGCCGATAACATCTGCTTCTTTGCTGCTGAGCCAGACAGGGAACGGATTGAGTCCTGCGCGGCGATGGCCGTTATTCATGATGAAATCTTAGCTATGCCCATGGGTTACAATACTTTGATTGGCGATATCGGTAGCGGTCTGTCCGGAGGGCAAAAACAGCGGATATTACTCGCCCGAGCGCTATACCGGCAGCCGAAAATACTGGCGCTGGACGAAGCGACAAGCCATTTAGATACAGGTAATGAACAGGCGGTAAATCGTATAATTTCGAAATTCAACTTAACCAAATTAATTGTTGCACACAGAAAAGAGACGATTATGATGGCTAACAGAGTACTCACAATAGAAAAAGCAAACATTATTTCTGATTACTACAATGAAAGAGCCAGTTAGCAGGTACTAATAGAACTTATTCTCGTCATACTTCAAGCTGCCTGTACGTTGGCTCGCCTTGCCTGTCTCACTCACTTACTACTGTAAGCTCCCGGGAATGTAATAGGAGACACCCTGTGAATTTTCTACGATTTCTATTAGCCTTTTCAATCATCTCTACGCAAGCAGCGGCAGGAAAAACGGCGCAATTCCGGGTGGATTTTGACAAAAACTTCAACCTTCCGCTAATATCACTGACGATTTACGGTGATGCACAGCGTTTTATTTTTGATACGGGAACCCAAAATGGCCTTCATCTTCCCGCCGAGATGATAAAGCAAATCCCCACCTTACGCCTGACCGATGACAAGCAGAAAAGCATTGACCTTGCAGGTCAGGTTTCTGAAACCCGTACCTTTTCGATTGATCGTCTCGATATTGCAGGGCTGCGCTTTAGCAATATAAATGGCACGGAATATAAGCCGTGGGGACTGGATTATGCCAGCCCGGCGGAAATCCAGCCGGAAACCGACACCCGGCAGCCCGATTATCCCGTTATCGGTCTGAGTTTTTTTCACGATCACATTATTACGTTAGATTTCTCCGCCAGCACTTTAATTATCGATGACGGTCAACAAACGGAACCAGCTTCTGCTGAAAATGACTGGATAGCTTTACCCTTTGTTTATAATCAGCATGAAGGAATAGTAATTTCTGTCAGCGACGGTGAGAAAGATTATAAGTTTATTCTGGATAGCGCAGCATCAACAACCGTTATCAGGTCCCGCGCGCTCGCTAATAGCACGGCGGTGAAACGTAACCAGGAAGATAAATATTCTTATATTGAAGTTACACCTACCGGGCTGCAACGCCTGGCGAAGCCTATTGAGGCGATTGTATTTGATTCCCTGCCTGATGCGTTTCAGGCCGACGGGCTGTTGGGGGTTAATTTTTTACAGCAGTACCTGATAAAAATTGATCAAAAAAATAAGCGGCTATGGCTGAAACCAGCGCACTCTGTTGCCGGTTAATCAGAGATCAGAGAAAGGCCAGACAAGCCGGCCTTTGATTTGGTTTTTATCCGCTATCTGAAAGGGAAGATTATTCCTCTTCGCCGTCCGCAATGTCATCGTCAGTTTCCACTTCCGGGGCGATATCCTCCTCCCCTTCCGCGACGCTGCCGTCAATGGCGTCCAGCTCTTCTTCTTCCACCGGCTCAGCAACGCGCTGCAGGCCGACCACGTTCTCATCCGCTGCGGTGCGGATCAGAATCACGCCTTGGGTGTTACGGCCAACAATGCTGACTTCCGACACGCGGGTGCGCACCAGGGTTCCGGCATCGGTGATCATCATGATCTGATCGCTGTCTTCCACCTGCACCGCGCCAATAACCGGCCCGTTGCGATCGGTTACTTTGATCGAGATAACGCCCTGCGTCGCACGCGACTTGGTTGGATATTCGCTGTTCGCGGTACGTTTACCGTAGCCATTCTGCGTTACCGTCAGGATGGCGCCTTCGTCACGCGGCACGATCAGCGAGACCACGCGATCCCCTTCCGCCAGCTTGATACCGCGCACACCGGAAGCAGTACGGCCCATGGCGCGCACTGCCTGCTCGGAGAAGCGCACTACTTTACCGGCGGCGGAGAACAGCATCACTTCGTTGCTGCCTTCGGTCAGCGCCACGCCGATCAGTTCGTCGTCTTCACGCAGGTTGACGGCGATGATACCGGCGCTGCGTGGACGGCTGAACTCGGTCAGCGAAGTTTTCTTCACGGTGCCGCTGGCGGTCGCCATAAAGATATTGGTGCCTTCGGTGTATTCACGCACCGGCAGAATGGCGGTAATACGCTCGTTGGCTTCCAGCGGCAGCAGGTTGACGATAGGACGTCCACGCGCGCCACGGCTCGCTTCCGGCAGCTGATAGACTTTCATCCAGTAGAGTCGGCCACGGCTGGAGAAGCAGAGGATGGTATCGTGCGTATTCGCCACCAGCAGACGATCGATAAAGTCCTCTTCCTTGATGCGCGCCGCCGATTTACCCTTACCGCCGCGACGCTGCGCTTCGTAATCGGTAAGCGGCTGATACTTCACGTAGCCCTGATGCGACAGGGTGACTACCACATCTTCCTGGTTGATCAGATCTTCGATATTGATATCGGCGCTGTTGGCGGTAATTTCGGTACGGCGCTGGTCGCCAAACTGGTCACGAATCGCTTCCAGCTCTTCACGGATCACTTCCATCAGGCGCTCGGCGCTTTCCAGAATGTGGATCAGCTCGGCAATCTGCTCCAGCAGCTCTTTGTACTCGTCCAGCAGCTTCTCATGTTCCAGACCGGTCAGCTTTTGCAGACGCAGATCAAGAATGGCTTGCGCCTGCTGCTCGGTCAGGTAGTAGCGACCTTCGCGAATGCCAAACTGCTCTTCCAGCCACTCGGGACGTGCGGCGTTATCGCCCGCGCGTTCCAGCATGGCGGAAACGTGGCCCAGCTCCCACGCCTGCGCAACCAGCCCGGCTTTCGCTTCGGCCGGCGTCGGCGCGCGGCGGATAAGCTCAATGATCGGGTCGATATTCGCCAGCGCAATCGCCAGGCCTTCCAGGATATGCGCGCGATCGCGCGCCTTGCGCAGCTCATAGATCGTACGGCGCGTCACCACTTCACGGCGGTGGCGAACGAAGGCTTCAAGAATATCCTTCAGCGCCATAATTTTCGGCTGACCCTGATGCAGCGCCACCATGTTGATACCGAAAGAGACCTGCAGCTGAGTCAGCGAATAGAGGTTATTCAGCACCACTTCCGCCACTGCATCGCGCTTCACTTCGATCACGATGCGCATGCCGTCTTTATCGGACTCATCACGCAGCGCGCTGATGCCTTCGATACGCTTATCTTTCACCAGCTCAGCGATTTTCTCGATCAGGCGCGCTTTGTTGACCTGATAAGGAATTTCGTGAATGACGATGGTTTCGCGACCGGTTTTGGCATCGGTTTCCACTTCGCCGCGGGCGCGGATATAAATTTTACCACGGCCGGTGCGATAGGCTTCTTCGATACCGCGACGACCGTTGATGATAGCGGCAGTAGGGAAATCCGGTCCCGGGATATGCTCCATCAGCCCTTCAACGCTGATATTTTCATCGTCGATATAGGCCAGACAGCCGTTAATCACTTCGGTCAGGTTGTGCGGCGGAATGTTAGTCGCCATACCTACCGCGATACCGGACGAGCCGTTAACCAGCAGGTTAGGCACTTTGGTCGGCAGTACTTCCGGAATCTGTTCGGTGCCGTCATAGTTCGGCACGAAATCAACGGTCTCTTTATCCAGATCCGCCAACAGTTCGTGGGCAATTTTCGACATGCGTACTTCGGTGTAACGCATCGCCGCGGCGGAGTCGCCGTCGATGGAACCGAAGTTGCCCTGCCCATCCACCAGCATATAACGCAGCGAGAACGGCTGCGCCATACGCACGATGGTGTCATAGACGGCGGAATCGCCGTGCGGGTGATATTTACCGATGACGTCGCCAACGACACGGGCTGATTTTTTGTAAGGTTTGTTCCAGTCGTTCCCCAGCACGCTCATGGCAAAAAGCACGCGGCGATGGACAGGTTTCAGGCCATCGCGAACATCTGGTAATGCACGGCCAACGATGACCGACATGGCGTAATCGAGATAAGAGCTTTTCAGTTCTTCTTCGATATTAACCGGTGTGATTTCTCTGGCAAGGTCGCTCATGGAGCCGCTATCCCTCTACATTTATCCCGGATTTAAAGGTGCGAAAGTATATCACATTGCAAGCATTCGGTGAACGGAAAGCAGCGTTTTAAGCGCGCTTTCCCCTTTGGCGCGCCGTGCCGATTGCTGCGAGAAGATGTATACTCCGGGAAACTTTGTCAGGAGTAGAAAAAGATGAATGCGAGAGCGCAGATGAACAATGTGGATCAGGCTGAAATCGCCAAATTTGAAGCGGTGGCGTCACGCTGGTGGGATCTGGAAGGCGAGTTTAAACCACTGCATCGCATTAATCCGCTGCGCCTTGGCTATATTGCCCAGCACGCGGGCGGCCTGTTCGGCAAAAAAGTGCTGGATGTCGGCTGCGGCGGCGGGATCCTCGCCGAGAGTATGGCGCGCGAAGGCGCGCAGGTTACCGGCCTGGACATGGGCGCGGAACCGCTGGAAGTGGCGCGCCTGCATGCGCTGGAAAGCGGCGTAAAGCTGGATTATGTGCAGCAAACGGTAGAAGACCACGCAGAGCAACATGCCGGCAGTTATGACGTGGTGACCTGTATGGAGATGCTGGAGCATGTGCCGGACCCGCGTTCGGTTGTGCTGGCCTGCGCCCGTCTGGTGAAACCGGGCGGCGATGTCTTTTTCTCAACCATTAACCGCAACGCGAAATCCTGGCTGATGGCGGTGGTCGGCGCGGAATATGTGCTGCGGATGGTGCCGCGCGGCACGCATGATGCGAAGAAATTTATTCGTCCGGCAGAGCTGCTGCACTGGGTGGATGAAACGCCGCTGCGCGAAAAGCACATTATCGGCCTGCACTATAATCCGCTGCGCGATAGCTTCCGCCTGGCGCCTGGCGTGGACGTTAACTATATGCTGCATACGCGCCACGGCGACAGCTGATCGACTATCGCGCAGCGTTGACCGGGCGAGGCTATGCGCCCGGTTAATCATCCCCTTCCGGTTAATGTCCTGGCGTGCGGCTTTCGCGCCAGCCAGTAATACCATTAGCCGAACTCAGCAAAGCGGTAATTTCACTACTGCGGCGAAAAGGCGGCGACAATCGTTAAGATCAAGGCGCGTCAGAATTTATATTGTAAACCAATACGCAGGCGTGTCTGGCGTTCATCCGTAGTTTTACGCACGCTAACATCGCCGACTTCAATATAGGGCGCCCAGCTTTGATTAAATTTCCATAACGCCTTTATATTTTGCTCGTAGTCCCATTTTTTATTATTAAAGCGCACCTGATCGCTATGCTTGTAGATATAATTATATTCTACCTTCCAGTCAGTAAAATCGTAGCCCAGCCATATTTCACCGCGGTTGGTTTTCATATCCTCTTTATCAGATTCGCTTTCACGGGTGTATTCATAGCGATAACGGCCATTAATATAGATGCCGTTAGGAAATTCATAACCGGTCATTAAAAAGGGTTTATAGATACTCTGTTCATCATTAGATTCAAGGGTAAACCCCGGCTGCACGAACCAGGGTTTAATCGGGCGAAACTGGTAGTTCAGCGTATTTTCTGTGCCGTCGCTGATCAGGTCGTGAAAAGCTTTATTTTCATCGCCGCCGCCCGATTTCCACTTGGCTTCCAGAGTAAAACCGATGCCGTTATCAAAGCGGTGCGATACGGCAACGCGATCTTTATGTATTTTTCGGTCATCCAGCCATTCATGACGTAAATCGATAATCACTGCCGAAGCGTGGGTCGAAGCCAGCAGCAACCCGCAGCACAATAACGTCTGTTTATTCATTGCGTAATCCCATCAGTATTGATTCAGAGGTTTTTTTATAATTTTATTAAGTTCGATGCGTTATTTTTCGCTTAATAAAAATGCGTTATCTTTTTCAATATTTCCTGTTACCACATCGGCATATTTTACCGCGTTATGCCGCAGTGACAAATTTCCGGCGAACAGCCCCTGTTTATCGGGCTGGGTATAAGGCCCGGCGCGGAAGATAAAATTAAAACGCCGGTTATTCACGGCGATATTATTTTTCACCATCAGCCTGCCTGGATTAAAATTATCGGTGAATCCATCCATGCCATTTTCTATCGCTACGCTGTCGGTTATGCGATGCGCAACCGGGATCCCTTCACCGCCGAGCTTGAAGCCGTTGTTGGTATTGCGTAACGCGACGCTATGCTCAATGCTGATCACGCCATTGGCACCATCTTCAATCTTATTGAACAGATCAAAACCGTCATCAGCATTATCATGCGCAAAGCAGGCTAACAGCCGATTCCCCTCGCCCACGCGCATTTTCACCGCGAAGCCATCGGCATTGATGCGGCCGGGATCCTGGTTTCCCCAGGATTCGGCATGAGCAATCAGGTTATGACTGGCCCACAGCGCCCGCCCAACACCTGCCGGAGAAGCGATCCAGATTCCGGTATCATCCGCATGATGAGCAACAACATGGCGGATCTGATTATGGCTGCCGGAGATATTAAAACTCTTTTCGGTTATCTCGATATGTTCAATATCCCAATAGCTGGCCGGAAGATTTAATCCATGAAAAACTACCTTTCCCGCCAGCGGCCTGAGCTTTTTCAACTGCTCAACGCTGCCGCTGCTGGAGGCGGCCAGCGTCGTTAATGCGTAGTCGCCCGGCGCCAGCCACAGCGTACCGCCCGGAGCCAGCAGCGCCGCCGCCGTAGCGACATCAAGTGGATGTTGTTGGCTGCCGTCGTTCTGCGCTTTTCCCTGCGGAGAGGCGTAGAGACGACTAACATCCGCGACGCTCTGCCGCGTAACGATCAGGCTATCCTGCAACACCTTGCCCTGTCGGGTCTCCAGCCGGTAATCGATACGCGTGCTATCAGCGCTTAGGGTCAGCGGCAGGCTTAGCATCTCTCCCGCTTTTAACGAACGATCCTGCAGATGCACCACGCCATTACTGCTTACCGTTATCTGCCCGTCATCGCTGCTACGCAGCTGAAACCGATAGCCTGAGGTAGCGGAAACAGCCGCTGAAGCGATTTCAACGCTCGCGGGCGGTTGTGGGCTGACAAACGGCTGGCGTGCCTGTGTCTGGTGCTCGCTGAGCGTCAGGCTGGCGCTGTGTACGGTAATGCGGGCATTGCGTGAAGCAAAAAAGCCGACGTAATACGCGTCTGGCTCCAGCACCGTTACCCGCTCCGCGTCTGTCGTCTGCTGGCTATGCCATTTATCGCTGCCTGCTGGCGCCCATGCGGCGCTAAAGCCGGCATCGGTGCGCGTCAGGCGCAGCCGAAAACGCGGCGTCTGGTTGAGGTCGATACCCGACTGGTAAGGCTGACGTTTGATCTCCACGCCGGTATTCCCCCACGCCTGAATGACGCCGTTACGGGAAATGAGCGTGGCCTCTACCTGATGGTGCGAGCGCATTTCAACGGCAGTTATCGCATTCATCACCATATTGGCGGCAGCAGGAAACTCTTCATAACCAGGCTGTGCCGGATCGTGACGGGCTTTGCCGAGCGTATCGCGCACCAGCAGTCCTGCGCCCTCCTGCCCAGCCGGTAGCGCGCCGTTTTCAGGCCCAAACTGATCGACGCTGATTTCGGCCTCCAGTTGCATATTGGCGTTAGCTGGCAGACGGGTGTAATAGAAGGTCAATCCATCATGGCTGTTGCCAATTTTTCCGCCGCGACTTTCCAGGATAGCGGGAAGCCGTAATTTTTCGCCTTTTGCGCCTGCACGGCTGCCATCAGTAAAGCTCACCTGATTCAGCCCCACTTTTTCCGGCAGAACATTGGTAGCGAAATTCACATCGGTTGACTGACCAAAGGTAATCGCGTGCCATTCCAGCGAAGCGGTTGGCGGTAAAGCCGCTGCCGCGCCATTGCTGGCAATCACTAACCCTAAAAAAGCCTTGTACATTATCTTTCCTTCAGACGTAAGCATCCTGGCCCACCCGATAGATGGGCCTTAACCAAGGATTTAACGTGTGACGTTATGCCTGGGGTGCCTGCTTCGGCTCCGACTCTGGCGTGTTTGCGCTGACCAGCGGAGCCAGCTTCATCTTCTGGCAGATAGCGCTGCGGCCCCAGCACTGCTCGTAGGGATAGCCCACCAGCGCCTCGATAACCTCCCGGACTTCCGGTTTGATATCGCTCTGCGCACCGCCCGCTTTGATGCGCGCCACCTCTTCCAGCACCACCAAATGCGTTTTGCGGTTAAGCAGCATCTGTCGGCTGAAAACAATGGCAATAAGGGCCAGGCCAATCACCCCGCCAAAGAACACCCATGATATCGCGTGCATTGCCGTTTCAGGCTGAGTATGGGATTTCGACTGAAAGCCGTAATAGCTGAGGATAGCGCCCATCACAAATACAATAATCGAACGCATGATCTTACCGGAGAAGGTCATCGCCCCGGCGTAGATGCCTTCACGGCGGCGGCCGGTAAAGACCTCATCGACATCCGCCAGGAAGGTGTAGACCGTCCACGGAATGTAATAGACGCCGCCGGTGCCAAGGCCGAAAATAACGGTGATTGCCACAATAGCGATGGTCGCCATCTGCGGCGGCAGGTTGAAAAAGTGCAGCAGGGAATAGCAGCAGACGGCGAAAATCACGATGCTCAACGCCCAGATATAGGGTTTGCTGAAGCCGCGTTTCACACACAGCGCAATAAAGATGGCGGTAGAACAAAGCTGCAAAATGGCGTTCAGGCTATTCAGCCCGGCAAGAATGGCCGGATCGTACAGCAGAACAAACACCACGTAATAGGTAAATACCGAAGCGAACAGCCACTCCGCGCCAAAGCCAAACAGATACATGCCCAAATGTTTACGGAACACGCGCAAATAGAAGGTGGATTGCATATCTCGCGCCAGCGCGGTCAGGGTCTTCCACAGCGATTGCTTCTGCCGTACCTCTTTTATGCCGGTCTCTTTGCGTTCCCAGCTAAACCAATAAAGCAGGCCCACGGCAATAAATAAAATAACGCCGTAGGTAATACCGGTATAAAGGAACGGCTGCGCCGATTCCTTGCCATACAACAGAATAAACTGGCCCGGGATTAACGCGGCGAGGAAATTAGCGATTTTACCAAATATCGCTTTATAACCGGTGAGTTTGGAACGCAGGGCAAAATCATCCGTCATTTCGGTGGCCAGCGTTTCATACGGCACCATAACGGAGGTATAAATAAGCTCAAAAATAACGTAGGTGGTCAGGTAATACCAAAAGCCAAAGCCCTCAACCCACAGCAGCGGATAAAACACCATCAGCGGCGCACCGATTAACAGGAAAAAGCGCCGACGGCCGAAACGTTTACCCAGCCAGGTATTACCGAAGTTATCGGTTAGATAACCCATTATTGGATTACTGATGGCATCGATAATGCTGGCGACCGAAAAGATAAACGAGGCCTCCAGCAAAGAGAGACCGCAAAAGGTAGTGTAAAAGTAGAGCAGCCAGGCGCCGGCGATCGCTAACGCGCCGCTGCCCAGCAGATTGCCACCGCCATAGGCCAGTTGATGACCCAGCGTGATTTTTCTGTTGTGTCCCAGAGGTATTGATTTTTTTATCATGATTGTCGGCCTTTATATTATTGAACCGCTGTTTCATTTTAAATGAAGTGCTTTTTTATATATTTATAAGGCGCGCAATAATGTGATTAACACCGCATTAAAATCACCTTAATGCGCAACACATAAGCGACAGAAAGGTATTCGCCGAAGCGGCAAAAGGAGAAGATTGAAATTTATAGTGATTAATCAGAAGCTTATGAAGTGATCACGCTAACAAGATGAGGACAATAAGACGGCTTAAGCAGAACTTAGGTAAGAAAATATTTCTGATTTAGCGAGCCGGGTCACAAGGTTAAAAAACGCTCAGCTTTTCACTTGAAATTTTCAGGCGGATTAAATTTGAGGTCGGCAACCGCCCATAACCAAAGGTTATACAGGCGAACGCCGATGCACGTCCGCGCATTTTTACATCAGGGCGTAGACCTTTTCTCCAGAAAAAAAAGGGAAATTTTGCATGCTGAACAAGAACCAGGCGCTCGATCAAATTCTAACGTTTTTTTTTCAAAGGATTGACATCCGCAGTCCGCCTTATGAAACGTGGACTTAGGAAAATAGCCAGCCTGCGATCACGAATTTTTTGCGAAAATCAAGGCTTGTTAAGACGCGATTAATTACTAGAATACTCACCATCTTGTTGTTCATTTACTCCTCACCCCCTATATATAGTGTTTATCCACAGAGTTACTCACAAAGAGCAAGCTGTGTATAAACGGGGGATATTTTTTCACGGACAGGTATAACGCGACATGAATCAGAGTCTGCTCGTCACTAAACGCGATGGCCGCAAAGAGCGCATCAATCTGGATAAAATCCACCGGGTTCTCGACTGGGCTGCGGAAGGTCTGCAAAACGTTTCCGTTTCTCAGGTTGAGCTGCGTTCCCACATCCAGTTCTACGACGGCATTAAAACCTCCGATATTCACGAGACTGTCATCAAAGCCGCCGCCGATCTGATCTCGCGTGACGCGCCGGATTACCAATATATGGCCGCGCGCCTGGCGATTTTCCACCTGCGTAAAAAAGCGTACGGCCAGTTCGAGCCGCCGGCGCTTTACGATCAGGTGGTGCGCATGGTTGACATGGGCAAATACGATCGTCACCTGCTGGAAGACTACAGCCGCGAAGAGTTTGAGCTGATGGACAGCTTTATCGACCACTGGCGCGATATGAACTTCTCTTATGCGGCGGTTAAGCAGCTGGAAGGCAAATATCTGGTGCAGAACCGCGTCAGCGGCGAGATCTATGAAAGCGCCCAGTTTCTTTATATTCTGGTCGCGGCCTGCCTGTTTTCGAACTATCCGCGCGAAACGCGTCTGGATTACATCAAGCGTTTCTACGACGCGGTATCCACTTTTAAGATTTCGCTGCCGACGCCGATCATGTCCGGCGTGCGCACCCCTACCCGTCAGTTCAGCTCTTGTGTGTTGATCGAGTGCGGTGACAGCCTGGATTCCATTAACGCCACCTCCAGCGCCATTGTGAAATATGTTTCCCAGCGAGCCGGTATCGGCATCAACGCGGGCCGTATTCGCGCGCTGGGCAGCCCAATCCGCGGCGGCGAAGCATTCCATACCGGCTGTATTCCGTTCTACAAACATTTCCAGACCGCAGTGAAATCCTGTTCACAGGGCGGCGTGCGCGGTGGCGCGGCAACGCTGTTCTACCCGATGTGGCATCTGGAAGTAGAAAGCCTGCTGGTGCTGAAAAACAACCGTGGTGTGGAAGGCAACCGCGTTCGTCATATGGATTACGGCGTTCAAATCAACAAGCTGATGTATCAGCGCCTGTTGAAAGGTCAGGATATTACCCTGTTCAGCCCGTCTGACGTACCCGGCCTGTATGACGCCTTCTTTGCCGATCAGGATGAGTTTGAGCGTCTGTACACCAAATATGAGCAGGACGACAGCATCCGCAAACAGCGCGTGAAAGCGGTCGATCTCTTCTCGCTGATGATGCAGGAACGCGCCTCAACCGGCCGTATCTATATTCAGAACGTCGACCACTGCAACACCCACAGCCCGTTCGACCCGTCGATCGCGCCGGTGCGCCAGTCTAACCTGTGCCTGGAAATCGCGCTGCCGACCAAGCCGCTGCTGGATGTGAATGACGAAAACGGTGAAATCGCCCTTTGTACGCTGTCCGCCTTTAACCTGGGTGCGATCGACAGCCTGGACGATCTGGAAGAGCTGGCGACGCTGGCGGTACGTGCGCTGGACGCCCTGCTCGACTATCAGGATTACCCGATTCCGGCGGCGAAACGCGGCGCGATGGGCCGTCGTACCCTGGGCATCGGCGTCATCAACTTCGCCTACTATCTGGCGAAGCACGGCGTGCGCTATTCCGATGGCAGCGCTAACAATCTGACGCACCAAACGTTTGAAGCTATTCAGTATTACCTGCTGAAAGCCTCTAACGAACTGGCGAAGGAACAGGGTGCCTGCCCGTGGTTTAACGAAACCACCTATGCGCAGGGCATTATGCCAATCGACACCTATAAGAAAGACCTGGATGCCATCTGCAACGAGCCGCTGCATCTGGACTGGGATGCGCTGCGTGAATCAATCAAAACGCACGGTCTGCGTAACTCTACGCTGTCCGCGCTGATGCCGTCTGAAACCTCTTCGCAGATTTCAAACGCTACCAATGGTATTGAGCCGCCGCGCGGTCATATCAGCATTAAAGCCTCGAAAGACGGCATCCTGCGTCAGGTGGTGCCGGAGTATGAGCGCCTGAAAGAGAGCTATGAACTGCTGTGGGAAATGCCAAACAACGACGGCTATCTGCAGCTGGTGGGCGTGATGCAGAAATTTATCGATCAGGCGATCTCGGCTAACACCAACTACGATCCGTCACGCTTTGCCAACAGCAAAGTGCCGATGAAGCAGTTGCTGAAAGATCTGCTGACCGCCTATAAGTTCGGCGTCAAAACGCTTTACTACCAGAACACCCGCGACGGCGCGGAAGATGCGCAGGATGACATCGCCCCATCGATTCAGGATGACGGCTGTGAAAGCGGCGCCTGTAAGATTTAATCGGGTCTGGCCGGACGCTATCCGGCCATGACGCTTCTTTTGGCCACGTTCGTTACGTGGCCGCAACATGGCAGGCCGTGCGATGCGCGGTCAAAACGGCTGTCAGCGCCCTGCCCCCGGCGGCAAGGCCAGCCTGTTCCGTTAGCATGTGGAATCAACTATGGCTTACACCACTTTTTCTCAGAATAAAAACGATCAGCTGCTGGAGCCGATGTTTTTCGGCCAGTCGGTTAACGTTGCGCGTTACGATCAGCAAAAATATGACATTTTTGAAAAGCTGATTGAAAAGCAGCTCTCCTTCTTCTGGCGTCCGGAAGAGGTCGACGTCTCGCGCGATCGCATCGATTTCCAGGCGCTGCCGGATCACGAAAAGCATATTTTCATCAGCAACCTGAAGTATCAAACGCTGCTGGATTCCATCCAGGGCCGTAGCCCAAACGTTGCGCTGCTGCCGCTGATTTCGATCCCGGAGCTGGAAACCTGGGTAGAGACCTGGGCCTTCTCAGAAACCATTCACTCGCGCTCTTATACGCATATTATTCGTAATATCGTTAACGACCCGGCGCTGGTGTTTGATGACATCGTGACCAACGAGCAGATCCTGAAGCGCGCCAGCGATATTTCCGGCTACTATGACGACCTGATCGAGATGACCAGTTACTGGCATCTGTTGGGCGAAGGCACCCATCAGGTTAACGGCAAAACCGTGACCGTTAACCTGCGTGCGCTGAAAAAGCAGCTCTATCTCTGCCTGATGAGCGTTAACGCGCTGGAAGCGATCCGCTTCTATGTCAGCTTTGCCTGCTCCTTTGCGTTTGCCGAGCGCGAACTGATGGAAGGCAATGCGAAAATCATCCGTCTGATCGCCCGTGATGAAGCGCTGCACCTGACCGGTACTCAGCATATGCTGAACCTGATGCGCAGCGGCGAAGACGATCCGGAAATGGCTGAGATCGCGCAGGAGTGCCGCCAGGAGTGCTACGACCTGTTCAAGCTGGCCGCCGTGCAGGAGAAAGAGTGGGCGGAATATCTGTTCCGCGACGGCTCAATGATCGGTCTGAACAAAGACATTCTCTGCCAGTATATTGAATACATCACCAATATTCGTATGCAGGCGGTGGGGCTGGATCTGCCGTTCCAGACGCGGTCCAACCCGATTCCGTGGATTAACGCCTGGCTGGTTTCCGATAACGTACAGGTGGCGCCGCAGGAAGTGGAAGTCAGCTCTTACCTGGTCGGTCAGATTGACTCCGAAGTGGGCGAAAACGATTTCGACGACTTCCAGCTGTAATGATGGCCGGGAATCGTATCACGCTGCGCATCTCTGGTGCGCAGCTTGAATATACCGATGAGCACCCTTCTCTGCTGGCGGCGCTGGAAGCGCATAATGTCTGCGTGGAATATCAGTGCCGCGAAGGCTACTGCGGTTCTTGCCGCACCCGCCTGATTAAAGGGGAAGTAAGCTACGCCGGTCAGCCGCTGGCCTTTATTCAGCAGGGCGAAATTCTGCCCTGCTGCTGCAAAGCCAATGGTGATATAGAAATAGAGCTGTAGAAACACAATGCCCGTTATTCCGCCAAAGCCCAACTTTTCGTTGGGCTTTGGCTTTTTTACGCCTTGAGCGTTTCCACCACGTCGACCCAGCCGTGGCCGGTAGAAACATCCATGCCGTGCAGCCAGCGACGCAGCATATTCATCGCCATCATCGCCACCAGTTCCTGGCGCGTTCTTAATGTATGGCGCTGATTATTGAATTTCACCTGCTGACCAAAGGTGCCATCCGGCGTATGCAGCGCAAAACCGAGCTGCTCATCCTGTAATGCGCCCACCAGCAGCGCCAGCGACGCCTGCTGCGCGCGTGCCCGTTCCTGCGCTTGCGCGACCAGCTGCGAAAGCGTCTCTTCTGTGGCAGGCAATACCTCGCCCGCCTGACAGGGCACGCCGCCGCCGCTAAGCTGCCACTGCAGCAGACCCGCGCTAAACTGCTCGCTGACGGTTAATGTCAGCTGGCGCTCGGTTAACTGCTGCGCCAGCAGCGCCGGCAGCCCCTGCGTGCCTTCAAACAGCGTGCATTCCGCCAGCTGTAAACGCACCTGCTGCCAGACCTGCTCCATCGCTACCCGCTGCGCGGCCGGACCGGTCAGCTTGATTTCGATAATCGGCGCGGAAGAGCGATAGCCCATGACCACTCCTTCCGGCAGCGTTAGCGGCTCCAGCTCTGCCGCCAGATCGCTTTCGCCGCGGCCAAAGGTGGTCAGACGCAGGCAGAGCGGCGGCTCCGGCAGCGCAAAGCGCGCCTGCAAACGCGGCAGGATTTGCTGTTCCACCATCACTTTAAATTCCGACGGCACGCCGGGGGTAAAGAAGATCCAACAGTCATTGAGCGTAACTGCAAAGCCGCAGGCGGTACCCACCGGGTTATCAATCAGTTCACTGCCGGCCGGGATCTCCGCCTGCTTGCGATTGCTGGCCGCCATCGGGCGACCGCGGCTGGCAAAAAAAGCCTCGATCTTTTCCAGCCAGGCGGGCTGTAATTCCAGTTCCACGCCGCAGGCATTTGCCGCCGCCTGTGCGCTCAAATCATCGCTGGTCGGCCCCAGACCGCCGTTAACGATCAGCACATCGGCGATGCGGCTACGCTCGGTTAACGCTTCCACCAGCGCAGAGAGGCTGTCGCCGACGGTGGCGCGGCTGGTCATCGGCAGGCCCTGTTGAAACAGCGTATCCGCCAGCCAGGCAGCATTGGTATCAATAATCTGACCGTGCAGCACTTCATCGCCCGTTGAGAGCATTTCCACTCTAATCACGTCACGTCCCTCGTTTGGTTATTGCTTTTACTGTAGGAAGGCACGTCGGTGAATACAACCGCTAACGTACAGTTTCAGAGATAGCAGCGATAGCTTTTGCCAGATTGTCAGCGCGGCGCAGCGGCAGCAAAATAGCGCAAACAATAGGTTTACCCAATCAAAAACGGGTTTTACCTCGGTTAAACCTTTGACAATCACACCGATAGAGAATTGCCACATGAATAAAAAAGGTCTTACTACCGCTTCAGGCGCGCCGGTTGCCCATAACAATAACTCTATGTCTGCCGGACGCCGTGGCCCACTGCTGTTACAGGATGTCTGGCTGTTGGAAAAGCTGGCGCACTTCGATCGTGAAGTGATCCCCGAGCGCCGCATGCATGCCAAAGGCTCAGGCGCTTACGGCACCTTTACCGTAACCCAGGACATTACCCGCTTTACCCGCGCCAAACTCTTTTCTGAAGTGGGCAAAAAAACCGATCTCTTTATTCGTTTCTCTACCGTAGCTGGCGAGCGTGGCGGTGCTGATGCCGAGCGTGATATTCGTGGTTTTTCCATGAAGTTTTACACTGAGGAAGGCAACTGGGATCTGGTCGGCAACAATACCCCGGTGTTCTATCTGCGCGATCCGCTGAAATTCCCGGATCTTAACCACGTGGTAAAACGCGATCCGCGTACTAACCTGCGTAATCCGACCTACAAGTGGGATTTCTTCTCCCATCTGCCGGAAGCGCTGCATCAGCTAACCATCGACTTTAGCGATCGCGGCCTGCCGCGTTCTTACCGCCATATTCACGGTTTCGGCAGCCATACCTATAGCTTTATCAACGATCAGCAGGAGCGCTTCTGGGTTAAATTCCATATGCGTTGCCAGCAGGGCGTGAAAAACCTGATGGATGAAGAGGCGGCGCAGCTGATCGCCCGCGATCGTGAAAGCTCTCAGCGCGATCTGTTTGAATCGATCGAACGCGGCGATTTCCCGCGCTGGAAGTTCTACGTGCAGGTGATGCCGGAGAAAGAAGCATCGCAGACGCTGTACAACCCGTTTGATTTAACCAAGGTATGGCCACATGCCGACTATCCGCTGATTGAAGTCGGCGAGTTCGAACTGAACCGTAACCCGGACAACTATTTCGCCGAAGTTGAGCAGGTGGCGATGAGCCCGGCGAACGTGGTGCCCGGCATCGGCTTCTCGCCGGACCGCATGCTGCAGGGGCGTCTGTTCTCCTATGGCGATGCGCACCGTTATCGTCTGGGCGTGAATCACCATCAGATTCCGGTGAACGCGCCGAAATGTCCGTTCCATAGCTATCACCGCGACGGCGCTATGCGCGTAGACGGCAACAGCGGCAATGGCGCGACCTATGAACCGAACAGTTTCGGCGTATTTCAGGAGCAGCCGGACTTCAGCGAGCCACCGCTGTCGCTGGAAGGTGCCGCCGATCACTGGAACCATCGTGAAGATGACGACTACTTCAGCCAGCCGCGCGCGCTGTTTAATCTGCTGAGCGAAGAAGAGCACCAGCGTATGTTTCAGCGTATCGCCGGTGAACTGGTGCAGATCCCGGAATTTATTCAGCAGCGGCAGATTGCGCTGTTCCGTCAGGTAGATGAAGCCTACGGCACCGGAGTGGAAGCCGCGCTGCGCGCGCTGCAGGGGTAAGCGCGTTCTTTGTAGATATTAAGTGAACCGTTTGCAGCCCAACCGCAAGGTTGGGCTTTTTATTGTTTGCTTAGAGGAACCATTGAGGCTTCACGCCGAACCTCACCGAAAGCGCTTTAATGTGAGAAATAGTTAAAGAACGCTGCCCGGAAAGGATTTGGCTCACCAATGATTTGGAACCAATCTCTTGCTTCAGATCGGAGTAAGAGAGCTTATGCTGATCAATCAGCGTGCGCAGTAGCGCAACCCCCACCGGCATTTCTTCTACCGCCTTGTTGAACGCTGCAAAATGCTCGCTGTTATCTTCATAAGCAGCGATTTTTACCGTCAGAAAGTCAATCAGTGGATTTTCGTCGTCATTGTCGATCAGGTAGTTTACCAACGCCAGCGCGTCACGATAGTCCTTCTCAGAAACACTGCTCCCGAGAAAAGGGACAGCAGCTACCAGCTGTTTCGTTGCTTCAATAGCTTTTGTGGTGTCGGCGATCATTCTTTATTCTCCCGATAGTAGCGAGTCAGCTTATCGTATTCAGTGTGGGTAGCGATGTGCTTAACGTAGAAGCGCTTATTCACAAAATTGATGTAAACGATCACTCTCAAGTGATTACCCCCAACATCTAAAACCCACCATTTGTTGCGATACTTAAAATTATCGAGACTTGGCACTGCAGCACGTAGTTCATCAGGCGATTTAAAATCGGTTTCGCGAACCAGTCGATATAGTGCCTTTATTGCTGTGGCATCATTTGGAAAGAGCCGTGCCGCTTGCTCAAATGGTTCTTTGGAAATAACGTGCATTGAGAGATTCCCTTCAATCGTTCACATTATGTGAACACTGTAACGTATATTAACCACCTGGGCAATGCGGAAAACAGGCGGAATTTCCTGTCACTGGACGTTGTACTGCTGGATTCAGTCACCCTGCTGCTGCGCCTGTAGCCATTGAGCCAGCTGTTGTCGCGATAGTTTGATGCCGCCCTGAGTAAATCCTTCCGGCAGCGTCAGCCAGCGGACTGGGCGCTGAAAGCTGGCTAACTGCTCCCGCGCCCAGGCGGCGACGCTTTCCAGCGTCCTGCCCGGCGTCAGCATCAACAGCGCCACCGGCCTTGCGCCCCACTCTTCATCCGCCTGCGGCATAATAAACGCCTGCATCACCGCTGGATGGCGCATTAACAGGCTTTCGATCGCTTCCGGCTGCACCGCCTCGCCGCCGCTGAAAAACAGGTTATCCTTGCGCCCCAGCACCTGCAGTTCGTCCTGCTGCCAACGCCCCAGATCGCCAGTGGCAAACCAGCCGTGCGGATTAATCAGCGGCTGCAGTTGCCCGTCGCGCCAGTAGCCGCTGGCTAAGGTTGCGCCGCGAAGCCAAATTTCGCCGTCGACAATCCGCACCTCGCGCCCGCTCAACGCCTTGCCGACGCCGGGCCGGTTGTTCGCGCGTTTGCCGCATACCGTGGCCGCGCTTTCCGTCAGGCCGTAGCCGCACCAGCAACTGATGCCCGCCGCTTCGGCGCGCGCCACTAAATCCGGTGGGATCGCCGCGCCGCCGAGTAACGTCGCCTTCAGCGCAGCGGGCCGCTGCGGCTGCTGTAACAGTCGCCACAGCTGGGTTGGCACCAATGAGGCAAAACTGCAGCCGCAGAGTGCCTGCGGCAGCGGCGCATCCGAGAGCATCAGACAGGCGCCCGCCAGTAGCCAGCGCCAGACAATCCCCTGCCCTGAAACATGACAGAGCGGCAGCGACAGCAGCCAGCTTTCGGCTGCGTTAAAATTCATCAGCTGATTAACGCCCGCCGCGCTGTGCAGCAGTGCCTGAAAAGTATGCGCCGCCGCCTTTGGCAGACCGGTAGAACCGGAAGTCAGCGTTAACGTGGCGATCGCCTCAGGACGCCAGGCCGCCGGCGAGGCCGCCTGCTGCGGCGCAGATTTTATCCGCAGCGCGGCCGGAACAGGATGCGGCAAACCGGGCAGGTTATCGGGCAGCAACTCAGCCAGATCCAGCATAAAATCAGGGCGCAGAGATCTCAGCAGCGGTTGCAGCGTGGCCGGCGGCAGCTGCGGATTAAGCGGCAATACCCGCGCGCCCGCCTGCAGTAACGCCAGCCAGGAAAGCAACAGCGGCAGGCTATTTTTACCACGCAGCGCCACCAGCGCGCCGCTGCTCGCGCCCTGGCGCTGGAAACCAGCGCAGAGCCGATCCAGCCGCGCTGCCAGCGCCCGCCAGCTTAGCGGTCCGGCGTCCGTCTGCAGCGCCACCGCCGTCGGGGTAGTTTGCGCCCATACGCGCCACGGGAAATCAGTTAATAAATGCGCGTCCACGCGGTCGGCTCCTGTAACGGCAGCTCACAGCCGGGCCAGCGCCGTACCAGCTGCTGACGCATCAGGGTTAGCGTGTCCAGACCGGGCGGCGACTGCGGCGTTAGCCAGTGCGCCAGGCGCGCCAGCTGCGTCAAACCCAGACTCGATTCCAGCGCCGAGCTGATAACTACCTGTAATCCCAGCCGCCGCGCCTCGCCGATCAGTTGCTGAACGTGCGCGATACTGCCGGTTAAGGTGGGCTTAATCACCAGCGCAGCCAGCCCCGGAGCGGCCTGCAACCTGAAATCGGGCTGGCGCAGGGTTTCATCCCAGGCAAGAGCGATGCCCCATTCAGCGGCAAACTGTAAGCTTTCGGCAGGGGTGCAGCAGGGCTCCTCGATAAAGGCAATGCGCGCGCGCTGCGGCGGCGTCAGACGGAGCGCGAACTGGCGCGCCTTTTCCAGCGTCCAGCTGCGGTTAGCGTCAAGACGCAGCTGCAAATCGGGCAACGCTTCCAGCAGCAGGCTGACCTGCAAACCATCGCGTATCGCCTCATACAGGCCGACTTTCATCTTGGCGCAGGGAGATTTCCGCGCCTGTAGCTGCAACAGCAGCGCGTCGGGATCGCCGTGACACAGCTGCACGCTGCGCCAGGCGCCGGTTGACGGCAGCTGCCCCGCCAGTTCTGCGCAGGCGCAGCTCAGGCCAAAGGCCACCGAAGGCAGCGGGCTATCAGCCACTGGCTGCGTGGTAAGCCACTGCGTCAGCCAGGTTTCGCAGGCTTGCTGCGCCTGCTCCAGCGTTTCGCTGCTAAAGCCTGGCAGCGGCGCGATCTCTCCCCAGCCCTGTCGATCCTGCTGCTGTAGCATCACCAGCAGCCCTTCCCGCTGCGTCAGGCGGCGATCGCGCAGCACGACGCCGCTCTCCATCGGTATGACATAACGCCACAGCTTCGCCTGACGCATCAGGGATTACGCCTGAACTGGCTAAAATCGGGCTGGCGCTTCTGGTTAAAGGCGTTGCGCCCTTCCTGTCCCTCTTCGGTCATATAAAATAGCATGGTGGCGTTACCCGCCAGCTCCTGCAGCCCCGCCTGTCCGTCACAGTCGGCATTCAGCGCCGCTTTCAGACAGCGCAGCGCCATTGGGCTGTTATGCAACATCTCGCGACACCAGCGCACCGTTTCCGTCTCCAGCTGCGCCAACGGTACGACAGTGTTTACCAGCCCCATTGCCAGCGCCTGCTGCGCATCGTACATGCGGCACAGAAACCAGATTTCACGCGCTTTTTTCTGCCCAACGATGCGCGCCATATAGGAAGCGCCCCAGCCGCCATCGAAAGAGCCGACTTTCGGCCCGGTTTGCCCGAAGCGGGCGTTATCCGCCGCGATGGTAAGATCGCACAGCATATGCAGCACGTGTCCGCCGCCAACCGCGTAGCCCGCCACCATCGCCACCACCGGTTTCGGACAGTTACGGATTTGGCGCTGAAAGTCGAGGACGTTGAGGTGATGCGTGCCGCTCTCATCCTGATAGCCGCCGTAATCACCGCGCACTTTCTGGTCGCCGCCTGCGCAGAAAGCCTGCTCCCCTGCGCCGGTAAGAATAATCACGCCGATCCCGGCGTCATAACGCGCATCCTGCAGCGCCAGCATCATCTCCTGTACGGTCAGCGGCCGAAACGCATTGCGCACCTGCGGACGATTAATGATGATTTTGGCGATGCCCTCCGGTGATTTGTGATAGCGGATATCGCTGAAATCGCCGCTGCAGTCGTGCCATTCCACCGGCGCGGTAAGCTGTTGTTCATCAGGGTAAAGCATAGGGTTCTCCAGAATTCAGACTGGCTGACGCAGCAGCTGCGTCAGCCGATCGCTAAAGGCGGCAGGACTGACGCGATGGGCATTGTGTCCGGCAGCCGGAATGGTATGCAGCGGCAGACGGGCCTGTAAGGCCAGCTGAATAAATTTGTTATCCCATTCACCGCACAGGTAGCTGAAAGGCACCGGCAGTTGCTGGAGTTCAGACAGCAGGTTGGGCTGACGGCTTAATGAGGTCGCCTGCAGCATTGCCGCCAGCGCGTGGCCGTCTCCCGCGCTGCGCTGGCTGACCAGGGCGTTGCGCTGCTGCTCGGTCAGTTCGTTAAACAGTGGTTGACGATACCAGGCCCGCAGCGCAGCGGGCAGCGGCAGCTGGCGGAAACGGTTCATCCACAGCGTGTCATGGGCAAAGCGCGCCTGACGCTGCTCTTCGTCCGCCAGCCCCGGGTGCCCCGCCTCCACCACCAATCCACACAGGCCCGGCTGCGCCGCGCGACAGGCGTAATACATCGCCGTGCGACCGCCGAGAGAGTAGCCGATCAGCCAGTAGTGGCGAATCTGGTAATGATGCAGCGTGGCGCCGATGCGCTCACTGAGTTCCGGGAAGCCGCTAACGCGTTGCGCGCAGGATCCGCCGTGACCGGGCAGATCGATGCTCAGCATCGGCCAGTCGATAAACGCCTGTTGTACCGGCAGCCAGTCCTGCTGGTTACCAAGGAAACCGTGCAGCCAGACCAGCGTCGGCTTGCTGCTGCGCCGGTGCCCTTGCCAACGGGCGTGCAGGATCATAGCGCCGCTCCCATCGCCACCAGACGGGCGAACGTTTCGGCGCCGCCATCCGGCGCTACGCTAAGTTCCACCAGCGTGCCGCCCGGCTGCGTGAAGCCTTGCTGAACGGCATGATGTAACGTTTCCCAGGCGGCGACATGCTGATAATCCAGGCCAAACATCTGTGCCGCTGGAGCAAAGCTGACCGA
The DNA here is from genome assembly GCF_023517775.1 of Mixta hanseatica. NCBI lineage: Bacteria > Pseudomonadati > Pseudomonadota > Gammaproteobacteria > Enterobacterales > Erwiniaceae > Mixta > Mixta hanseatica. The sequence continues at coordinate 2,923,357 of NZ_CP082904.1, forward strand.
CTGCGGCAGGGTAAAAAAGCGCTCCCGCTCGCTGACGGGCGTCGGCAACAGGGAAAAAATGCGCCCGCCGTTGTTGTTTACCACCACCAGCACCAGCGGCGCGGCCAGCTGACGCAGCAGCGCCAGACTATTTAAATCATACAGAGTGGATATATCCCCCAGCAGCGCCAGCGTTGGCCGGGGCTGGCCGCGCTGGATACCGCTTAACGTGGCGATCAGGCCATCGATTCCGCTGGCTCCGCGATTACAGTAAACCGGATAGCCTGCCGGCAGCTGCGCCAGCGCGTCCACCAACCGCACCAGCAGGCTATTGCCGAGAAACAGCTGCCCTTCCGGCGGCAACAATTCCGCCAGGCGATACGCCAGCTGCGCCTCTGGCTCGTCCTGGACCACAGCGCTGACCTGACGCTGCAAGGCGGCGGCCAGCTGGTTAAGCGCCGGCGCCCAGGGCGCGGCCGGCGCGGCCGGGTGCGCGTTAATCCAGCTGCCGATCTGGCTGACGATACGTCGTCCCGGCTGATTGCCCGGATCGCGCCGCCCCGGCAGCGCATCGATCAGCCACCACTGTTGCGGACGCGCCCGCTGCTGCCACTGTAACAGGCGCTTGCTAATCAGGTTGGCGCCAAACTGTACCACCAGTTCTGCCTCGTTCAGCTGCGCCTGCGCCTGTGGGCTGTTAAGCCATAAATCGGCGCCGGGCAGCGGCTGACCGGTTTGCGACTGAATATCCGCCAGCAGCGGCCAGCCCAGCGTCGCCGCCCACTGCGCCACTGCTGCGCCCTCTTCGGCACGCATTTTTCCGGCGATTGCCACGCCGCGTTTTTGCCGCCAGCGGTGCCAGTCACTTTGCCGCGTCTGAGGTTCTGGTACGCTGTGGGTTACCCACGGCACCGTCTGCGGCATCCACGCCTCCAGCGGCGTCAGCCACTCGCGCCAGGCGTCATCTTCCGTACCATACAGCGGTTCGGCAAACGGGCAGTTAACATGCAATGCGCCCGTGTTGGCGGTGGCAATCGCGTCATCCAACGTCGCTGCTAACCAGCGGGCGGTAATTTCAGGGGTAGGTCGTGGCAAATCACAGCGGCGGGCAAAATGAGAAAAGATGCCTGGCTGGAGGATGGCCTGATTGGCGCCGCAGTTAATCAGTTCCGGCGGACGGTCGGCGCTCAGCACAATTAGCCGCTCGCCGGTTAGCTGCGCTTCAATCACCGCGGGCAACAAATTCGCCACCGCGGTGCCGGATGTCACAATCAGCGCCACGGGGGTTCGGGAAGTTTTCGCCAGGCCAAGCGCTAAAAAACCCAGCCCGCGTTCATCAAAATGGGTATGGCAGATTAAGGCAGATTCGGCCGCCGCCAGCGTGAGCGGCGCAGAGCGCGAGCCGGGCGCGATACAGATATGATGCACCTGATGACGCGTCAGTGTAGTGATAATCACCTGCGCCCAACGGCGGTTGAAGCTACTGTCAGACATACTCCCTCCGAAATGGTAAAGCTGCGACCCGACGCCTGCCACAACGGCGAGATCAGGCGGGATGCGCAGTGGCAGACTTCCCGCCCTGACGCGGTTTCGCCGCCGGACTGGCGGGCAACAACGCTGCCAGCGCGGCGATTTTGTTTTCTGTCTCTTGCCATTCCTGCTGCGCATCGGAGCCGGCGACAATCCCCGCCCCGCCATACAGCCGCACCCGTTCGCCCTGCACCAGCGCGCAGCGCAACGTGACGCAAAATTCACTTTTTTGTCGGGAGATAAAGCCGGTGGAGCCGGCATACCAGTCCCGGTCCAACGGCTCATGGCGCTGCAGAAAGGCGCGCGCCGCCGCGCGCGGCAGACCCGCTACCGCAGCCGTGGGTTGCAGACGCTGTAACAGTAGCGCGTCGCTGCGGCTACGCAGCTCGCCGTGGATACGTCGGCGAAGATGCTGAAGATGGCGCAGGCGAACCACCTCTACCGGCATCACCTCCAGCCCACTCACCAAATCCTGTAGCCGATAACAGATATCCTCTACCACCAGCCCGTTTTCATGACGATTTTTGGCGTCCTGCAACAGCCATTGCGCCTGCTGCCGGGCGAGGATGAGATCGGCATCACGTGCCGCCGTGCCCGCCAGCGCTTCGGTCAGCAGCTCATTTTGCTGCCGCAGCCAGAGCCGTTCCGGCGAAGCGCATACCAGCGCGCGCTCATCCTCAAAGCGCAGCATAAACTGATAGCAGTGCGGATTAGCACGACGGCTGGCCGCCAGCAGCGCTTCCGGCGGCAGCGGGCGATCCCACAGCAGATCCACTGCGCGCGCCAGCACCACTTTATCCAGCTCTCCGGCGGCTATTGCTGTTAACGCGCTGTCGACTCGCTGACGCCATTCCGTATGTTGCGGCTGATACTGACGCTGTTGCAGTTGTCCATCCATTGACGGCAGCGGCTGCGGTAAGCGCAACTGATGCAGGAAACGGGCGGCGCTTTGTGCATCCTCCTGCAAATTACGGTCGCTTTGAATAAACAGCGTCAGCCGTTCGCCGCGATCGTCCTGCTGCCACATCAGGCGCGGCAGGAAGAAAAAGCTGTTAGCGGCTTCAAAGCGATTGCTGCCCCAGATGCGCCAGTTCCCCGGCAATGCGCGACACGCCTGCTCGGCCTGCCAGAGCGTAGGGTAACAGTGGATGGCTCCGCACAGCGCTACCTGCTCGTGGCCGTTGCGATGCTGCCACCACAGCTGAGGCCGGTGCGGTTGGGTACGCAGCCAGGCAAGAGAGTCTTCGCCGGAGGCAAGAGGAACGGTAAAGGCACGACAGCCCGGCCCGGTCGTGTCGATGTTGACGAGCTGAGCAAGCAACGCGGCATAAGCGGCAGGAAGCGAATACACAAACACCCCCATAATCAGAAAGAGGTAGTTAGTGTAAAAGGGAGATTAACGCCGGTTTTTGATTCAGAACAGTTCAGGCCGCGTTTATCGCCGCTCAGAGAAAGGTTTGCAGTAAAGGGAACGATGAACAGCGAACGGAAAACCAGCCTCTTCCCGATTGGTCAGAGGCTGTTTGCCGCAAAGCGTTTAGCGACGCGCCAGCAGCAGGCCGAGGATCAGACCGGCGGCAGCGCCGATGCCGATGCCCTGCCAGGGTTTTTCATGAACATAGTCATCAGCACGGCAGGCCGCCTGTTTAGCACGGTAGTAGTAAGAATCGGAGGCCGCACTGACGCGAGATTTCACATCATGCAGCGCCTGCTCTGCCTTCTCTTTCAGCTCGATATATTTCTGATCGGCCGGATCGCCGGAGGATTTCAGTACCTCTTCCAGCGTTTCGGTAAGCAGGTTCAAATCATCATCCAGACGCGTTTCCTGGGGTTCACCGGCTACCTGAGGCTCACCCGTTAATAACGGATCGCGCTTTTCTTGCGAGTCATTTGATACAGCCATTTTCTTCCTCCGTGTAAAACACATGCATGTTCGTTAACTATAGACACTTTTTACGCATCTGCCGGAAGGCGTGTCCAGGAATTAGCTGATTAGGGCAGATGGAAATACGTTGGTTTATATGATTAATCTGATAAATTCCTGATAACCGAATTTTTGCCGCCTGCGTCTGTCGTAGCTGACTGTAACCCGGTTTGTAACCGGGAAAGCAAATGGGTGCAGAAGCTCGACCACTACAAACTCGTTCAGCATAAGGAAATCGTTTCTGGCATGAATCGAAGAATGTTTATGAAAACGTCAATGGCATTCGCTGCGGTTAGCGGCATGTCCGGCTTATCCACGCTATTTGCACAGTCCGCCTGGGCAGAAGATGGCATTGCAGACGGCGAGGCAGTACGCTTTGACTTTGAGGTATTGAAGAAAAAAGCCGCCGCGCTGGCCCAGAAACCCTGGAGCGGCGCCCCCGGCCCGTTGCCGGATACGCTGGCTACCATGACGCCGCAAGCCTATAACGCCATTCAGTATGATGCTAATCATTCACTCTGGAACGACATCGATAATCGGCAGCTGGATGTGCAGTTTTTCCACGTCGGCATGGGCTTTAAGCGCCGTATCCGCATGTTTTCCGTTGATAAGAGCAGCCGTGAAGCGCGTGAGATCCACTTCCGCCCCGAGCTGTTTAACTATCAAAACACCAGTGTCGATACCACACAACTGGAAGGGAAAACCGATCTCGGCTTTGCCGGCTTCCGCGCATTTAAAAAGCCGGAGCTGGCGCGACGCGATATCGTCTCTTTCCTTGGCGCCAGCTATTTCCGTGCCGTGGATGATACTTACCAGTACGGCCTGTCAGCGCGCGGCGTCGCGGTAAATACCTTCAGCAACGGTCAGGAAGAGTTCCCCGATTTCACCGCCTTTTGGTTTGAAACGCCAAAAGCGGATGATACCACCTTTACCGTGTATGCCCTGCTTGACGGCGCCAGCCTGACCGGCGCCTATAAGTTTGTTATCCACTGCGAGCCAAAGCGTGTGGTGATGGAGGTGGAGAACCACCTGTGCGCGCGCAAAGATATTCGTCAACTGGGTATTTCCCCGATGACCAGTATGTTCAGCTGCGGCAACAGCGAGCGCCGGATGTGCAATACTTATCATCCGCAAATCCATGATTCCGATCGTCTGGCGATGTGGACCGGTAAAGGGGAATGGATTGCCCGTCCGCTGAATAACCCGCGTAAGCTGCAATTCAACGCCTACGATGATGAAAACCCGCGCGGTTTCGGCCTGTTGCAGCTGAATCATGATTTTGAAGATTATCAGGATGTGATTGGCTGGTATGACAAACGGCCCAGCCTGTGGGTAGAGCCGATCGGTAAATGGGGCAAAGGCGCCATCAACCTGATGGAGATCCCGACCACCGGCGAAACGCTGGATAACGTGGTCTGTTTCTGGCAGCCGGAGCAGCCGGTTAAGGCCGGCAGCGAACTGGCCTTCCAGTACAAGCTTTACTGGAGCGGTCTGCCGCCGGTGCGCAGCGAACTGGCGCGCGTAGAGGCGACCCGCTCCGGCATTGGCGGCTTCCCGGAAGGCTGGGCGCCGGGCGAACATTTCCCGGATGTCTGGTGCCGTCGTTTTGCCGTTGATTTTGTCGATGGCGATCTGAAAAATGCCGCGCCGAAAGGCATTGAGCCGGTGATTACCGTTTCTGCCGGCACCATCAAGCAGGTAGAGATCCTGTTTGTTGAACCGCTAAACGGCTATCGCATTCTGTTTGACTGGTATCCGAACAGCGATGCCGCCGATCCGGTGGATATGCGCATGTTCCTGCGCACGAAAGATGAGACGCTGAGCGAAACCTGGCTTTATCAATATTTCCCGCCGCCGCCAGATCAGCGGAAATATGTTGATGACCGCCAGATGACGGTAAGCTAACTTAATGCGGCGAGGGAAACCTCACCGCAGCATCTTAAGGTGAGACGAAAACAGTGAGGGAAAGATGAGCGATAAAAAACATTTTGTGACGCTGGTTGGCAGTTTACGCAAAGGATCTTTTAACGCGGCGATAGCGCATACGTTGCCTGAACTGGCGCCTGAGGGTGTGACTGTTAGCCATTTAGCCTCGCCGGGCGACTTTCCTCATTACAATGCCGACCTGCAGGAAGAAGGCTTTCCTGCGCCGGTGCTGGCGATGGCCGAGGCGATCGCACAGGCGGACGGAGTAATTATCGTCACGCCGGAATATAACTACTCGGTGCCGGGCGTGCTAAAAAATGCGCTCGACTGGCTTTCACGCGTCTCGCCTAATCCGTTTGCCGCTAAGCCGGTACTGATCCAGAGCGCGTCGCCGGGCAATATCGGCGGCGCGCGTGCGCAATATCATCTGCGGCAAATTTTGGTGTTTTTCGATGCGCGCGTGATGAATAAGCCGGAAGCGATGATTGGTCAGGTGACGGATAAGGTAAAGGACGGCGTGCTGACCGATGACGTTACCCGCACCTTCCTCAGCAAGCAGCTGCAGGCCTTTGTTGAATTTAGCCGCTAACTAACTGGCGGAGCCGCGCGCTCCGCCTTTTGGCGCTATTTCACCATGTCGATATGCGGAATATTATCTTCCAGATAGACCTCGCCAACCGGCTTAAAGCCCATCCGTCCGTAAAAAACCTGCAGGTGCGCCTGCGCCGACAGAGCCTGCCGCCGTCCCGGCCAGTATTGTCCGCAGCTCTCCAGCACTCTTTCCATCAGACGATAGCCCAGCTGTAAACCGCGCGCTTCGCTGGTGACGATGACACGCCCAATCGTCACCGGGCTGTCTGCATCCACCGGCGTTAAAATACGCGCGCAGGCCAGCAGCCTGCCTTCGCCAAGGGCAAAGATATGGCGGTTATCGTGCGCTAAATCCTGCCCGTCGATATCTTCATACGGACACTGCTGCTCAACAATAAACACGCGGTTACGCAGCGCCAGAATGTCATGCAGCTGATGAACGTTTAGCTCGCTGTGATGTAAATCATACCAGGTCAATTCCATACTTCCGCCATCCTCCGTTGCGTTAGCCGTTGCCGATATCGACAGATATTTTTATTAATCCGCAGTATACCGGGTTCGCCTTAAGCTGAACCAGGGAGGCACGCGACTATTTTTCGTGCTGGCTCTCACTTCTGAACCATAAAAAAAGCCCTGTATCGCTACAGGGCTTGTTCATTAAAGGCTGGTTTACATCAGCGGCTGCGCCATCTGTACCAGGCTGATCAGCGGCTGCGGGTAAATCCCGAGTAGCAGCACCAGAACGGCGGAGATCAGCACGACGATGCCGCCCGCGGTAAACGCCCAGTTGGCTGGCGTATCACGGGTATGCAGCTCCGGCGGGCTGAGATAAAGACTGACGGTAACGCGCAGATAGTAGTAGAGGCCAATGGCACTGCCTAATACCACCGCACCGGTCAGCCACCACAGCGAAGCGTTAACACCCAGCGCAATCACATAAAACTTACCGATAAAGCCCAGCGTCAGCGGAATACCGGCCAGCGACAGCATCATCACCGTCATCACTGCCGCCAGCACCGGACGATGCCAGAACAGACCGCGATAAGAGTAGAGAGATTCTGCGTCCGGACCGCGATACGGGCTGGACATCAGGCTTACCACGCCGAAGGCGCCGATGCTGCTGAACAGATAGCCCGCCAGGTAGACGCCGGCGGTTTCCAGCGACATCTCATGAGACTGCACCGCGATCAGCGCAACCAGTAAATAACCCAGATGCGAGATAGAGGAGTAGCCCAGCAGACGTTTGATGTTGCTCTGGCTGATCGCCAGCAGGTTACCAAACAGGATGGAAACCACGGCGATAATCGCCAGCACGTTGCGCACCGCTTCGCTATCGGTGGCCGGCGCGTAGATAAACAGACGCATCAGCGCGCCAAAAATAGCGATTTTGCTGGCGGTCGCCAGAAAGGTGGAGACCGGCGCAGGCGCGCCCTGATAAACATCCGGCGTCCAGAGATGGAACGGCACCAGCGACAGCTTAAAGCCCAGACCGATAATCATCATGCCCAGGCCCAACAGCATTAGCGGCTGATGCAACACGCTGTCGCTCAGGTTTTTGCCCAGTTCCACGAAGCTCAGGCTACCGGAATCGGCATACACCAGCGCAATACCAAACAGCAGGAAGGATGAGGCCGCCGCCGACAGGATGGTATATTTCAGCGCCGCTTCCAGCGAACGTTTCTGACGGAAAGCGTAGCCGATCAAACCAAACAGCGGCAGCGACAGCAGTTCCACGCCGATAAACAGCGAGGCCATGTGATTGGCGCTCGCCAGCACTACGCCGCCCAGCGCTGCAATCAGCACCAGCAGGTAGAACTCGTCGCAGTTATCGCTGAAGCCCTGCAGCCATGGATAGGCAAAGGTGCAGGTGGCCAGACTCGCCAGCATCACCAGCCCGGTATAAAACATCGAGAAACCATCCACGCGTAGCAGCGGCGTGACGTCCATCGGCCCTGCCTGGCCCACAAACCAGAGTGACAACAGCGCCAGGTTGAGGCCAATCACAGTCAGCGTCGCATTGGCAAAATGGTTGCGTCGCCACGCAATGGACAGCATCACAACCACCACCGTCAATCCGACGATCAACAGCGGTAGCAGCGCGATCAGTTGTTGAGGAGTTATTGTCATGGCGAATTACGGCCTTGTAGTTGAAATTGAAGCGGTATACCACTGCTGAATGTTGCTCATTGCAGCGTGTGAGGTGTCCAGAATCGGCTGCGGATAAACCCCAAGCAGCACCAGCAGAACCACCAGCACCATAATCATAATGAACTCACGCGCAGACATGCCGCGCAGCGGCGTCTCCGACTTCGGCGCACCGTAATAGGCGCGCTGCATCATGATCAGCGAGTAAACGGAAGCAAACACCAGACCGAAGGTAGCGATCACGATAATCGTCGGCACCACCTGGAAGCTGCCGGTGAGGATCATAAATTCGCCAGCAAAGTTGCCGGTGCCCGGCATGCCAAGGTTAGCCACCGCAAAGAACAGCGACAGACCCGGGATCCACTTCAGGCGCGACCACAAGCCGCCCATCTGACGCATATCGCGCGTGTGCAGACGCTCATAAAGCTGACCGCACAGGATAAACAGCGCCGCAGCTGACAGGCCATGCGCAATCATCTGCACCACCGCGCCCTGGAACGCCAGCTGGTTGCCGGTATAGATGGCGATCAGCACGAAGCCCATATGGGAAATAGAGGTGTAAGCGATCAGGCGTTTGATATCAGTTTGCGAGAAAGCCATCCAGGCGCCGTAGAAAATCCCGATAATCCCCAGCCACATGGCGACAGGCGCGAACTCCGCCGACGCATTGGGGAACAGCGGCAGGCTGAAGCGCAACAGACCGTAAGCTGCGGTTTTCAGCAGTATCCCGGCCAGATCCACAGAACCGGCGGTCGGCGCCTGACTGTGCGCGTCCGGCAACCAGCCGTGCAGCGGCACTACCGGCATTTTTACCGCAAAGGCGATAAAGAAGCCGAGCATCAGCAGATATTCTACTCCGCGCGACATCGGGGTTTGCAGCAGCACTTCATAGTTGAAGCTCCAGACGCCGGTGGCGCGGTAATGCACAAACACCAGGCCAAGAATGGCAATCAACATCACCAGACCCGAGGACTGGGTATAAATGAAAAATTTGGTTGCGGCAGTAATACGGGTTTTGCCGTCCGATGCCTTATGACCCCAGAGCGCGATGAGGAAGTACATCGGCACCAGCATCATCTCCCAAAAGAAGAAGAACAGGAACATGTCGATGGCCAGGAACACGCCAATAACGCCACCGAGGATCCACATCAGATTGAGGTGGAAAAAGCCCTGATACTTTTCAATTTCATTCCAGGAGCAGAGCACCGCCATCAGGCCCAGCAGGCCGGTCAGCACCACCATCAGCAGCGACAGACCGTCCAGCGCCAGGTGGAAAGCGATGCCGAAGCGCGGGATCCAGGGAACGGAAAACTCAGATTGCCACTGCGGAATGCCCGCCGCCTGGGTCAGTGAATAGCCTCCCTGCAACCAGAGCTGCAGTGAAAGCGCCAGCGTCAAGCCCATTGTAATCAGGGCGATCCAGCGCGGCGTCTTCGCGCCTAAGCGCTCAGCCAGCCAGCACAGGAATCCGCCGACAAATGGGATAACAATTAGCCAAGGTAATAACATGGCGGTTACGGTCCCTTTTCTAGTCCTGCATGAGCCGCCGGTAAATCTAACCGGCGATGCCCAACCTCAGGTTTTTTCACAAGCTTATCGGGTGGGATGCGACAACGCCGCATCCCGCTCACTAACCTTACATCACCAGCAGCAGCGCCAGCACCACAACGGCACCCACGCTCATGGAAGCGACGTACCAGCGCAGATAACCATTTTCGCTCACCACCAGCCCTTTATTCGCCAGGCGAGAAACCAGAGCCGGCGTATTCAGCAGCGCATTGAGCGGATCGCGCGACAGCAGCCAGGCGATGCCCAAATAAGGCTTAACGAAAATTTTGTCATACAGCCAGTCGAAGCCCCAGGCGGCAAACCACCAGGTGCCGAAGAAACGCCCTGGCGCGCTGCGCGCCACGCTGGAGACCAGCGAACGCTTGCCAAGCCAGAGCCAGGCGGCAATCAGGATGCCTACAATAGCCACCACGCCCGAAGCGATTTCCAGCCCCATTTTGCCCGCTTCGCCATGCTCGCCCGCCGGCAGTACGCCAGCCAGCGGCGGCGTGATCAGCGCGCCGATAAAGGTGGAAAGAACCATCAGTACAATAAGCGGCAGATGATGCGTGATTCCTTTGCCTGCATGCGCATGAATTTTCTCTTCACCGTGGAAGACGATAAAGATCATGCGGAAGGTATAAATCGAGGTCAGGAAAGCGCCCACCAGCCCGGCAACCATCAGGTTGACATGGCCGTTCGCCAGCGCGCCGAACAGGATTTCATCCTTACTGTAGAAGCCGGCGGTCACCAGCGGCAGCGCCGCCAGCGCCGCCCCGCCCACCAGGAAGCAGATATATACCAGCGGGATGCTTTTACGCAGTCCGCCCATTTTGAAAATGTTCTGCTCGTGGTGGCAGGCCAGAATCACCGAACCGGAAGAAAGGAACAGCAGCGCTTTAAAGAAAGCGTGAGTCATCAGGTGGAAAATAGCCGCATCCCAGGCCTGAACGCCCAGCGCCAGGAACATATAACCGATCTGGCTCATGGTGGAGTAGGCCAGCACGCGTTTGATATCGGTCTGCACCAGCGCGGCGAAGCCCGCCAGCACCAGCGTGACCGCACCCACGATGCCCACCAGATGCAGCACTTCCGGCGTCATCAGGAACAGTCCATGGGTACGGGCGATCAGATAAACGCCGGCGGTTACCATGGTCGCCGCGTGGATCAGCGCCGAAACCGGCGTCGGACCCGCCATCGCATCGGCAAGCCAGGTCTGCAGCGGCAGCTGCGCCGATTTACCGACCGCGCCGCCCAGCAGCATCAGCGTCGCCCACTGCAGCATGTGGTTATCCGCCGCGAAGTGCGCCGGCGCCAGTTCCACCATCTCGCGGAAGTTCAGCGTGCCCAGTTCGTTATAAAGAATGAACAGCGCAAAGGCGAGGAACACGTCACCCACACGGGTAATGATAAAGGCCTTCATCGCCGCCTTGCCGTTATCCGGATTGGTGTAATAGAAACCAATCAGCAGATAAGAGCAGAGCCCCACCCCTTCCCAGCCGAGATACATCAGCAGCAGGTTATCGGACAGCACCAGAACCACCATGCTGGCGATAAACAGGTTGGTATAGGCAAAGAAGCGCGAATAACCCTCTTCCCCACGCATATACCAGGAGGCGAACATATGAATAAAGAAGCCCACCCCGGTCACCACCGACAGCATGGTGAAAGAGAGACCGTCCAGCGTCAGGGTGACGCCGATATTAAAATTACCGACGTGCATCCAGGTCCATAAGGTCTGGATAAACGGCGCGCGCTCATGGTTAAAGAAGTCGATGCCGACCCAGGCCGTGACCAGCGCCGCCAGGCCAATTGAACCCACGCCTACGGTAGCAGACAGGTTTTCTGACCAGCGGCCGCGAGAAAACGCCAGCAGCAAAAAGCCGATCAGCGGAAGCAGTATGGTTAAGTAAAGAAGATTCATCCGCGCATCTCGCTCACTGTGTCAATGTTCAGGGTTTGACGACGGCGGTAGAGCTGCAGCAACAGCGCCAGGCCAATGCTGGCCTCCGCTGCGGCAAGGCTGATCGCCAGGATATACATCACCTGACCATCCGCCTGCCCCCAGTAGCTTCCCGCCACCACTAACGCCAGAGCCGCGGCGTTAATCATGATTTCCAGACCAATTAACATAAACAGCAGATTACGACGCATCACCAACGATGTCAGTCCGAGGACAAACAGCACGGCTGCCAGAATCAGTCCATGTTGTAGAGGGATCATGCGCGCTCCTCCTTCGTTTTCGCAACCGCTGCATCGCTGACGCGGTTGCTAAGCACTTCGCCATGACGATCTTCACGCCCGATATGGAACGCGACCACCAGCCCCGCCAGCAGCAGCATTGACGCCAGTTCAACCGCCAGCACATAAGGACCAAACAGGCTGATACCCACCGCTTTCGCATCGATAACCGTGCCATCGATGCCCTGGTCGTTGGCGCTCATAATGGCGTAGACCATCACGAACAACAGCACCAGCGACACCAGGCCCGGGCCAATCCACAGCGAAGGCTGCAGCCACTGGCGTTCCTGATCCTGTACCGACTTGCCCAGGTTCAGCATCATTACCACGAAGACGAACAGCACCATGATGGCGCCGGCGTAGACGATGATCTCCAGCGCGCCGGCGAAATAGGCGCCGAGCGAGAAGAAAACACCGGCGATCGCCAGCAACGAAACGATCAGGTACAGCAACGCATGTACCGGGTTGGTGTGGGTAATCACGCGTAGCGTGGTTAGCACCGCCACCAGACCACAAAGATAAAACGCAAATTCCATGCCTGGCTCCTTAAGGTAACAAGCCTTTGACGTCGATGGGTTTGGCTTCGTTTTCCGCTTCGCCCTTGTCTTTCCCTTCGATCGCCATGCCTGCCATACGGTAGAAGTTGTACTCCGGGTATTTGCCCGGCCCTGAAATCAGCAGGTCTTCTTTCTCGTACACCAGATCCTGACGTTTAAACTCGCCCAGTTCGAAATCGGGCGTCAGCTGAATTGCCGTGGTCGGGCACGCCTCTTCGCACATACCGCAGAAAATGCAGCGTGAAAAGTTGATGCGGAAAAATTCCGGATACCAGCGGCCGTCCACCGTTTCCGCCTTTTGCAGCGAAATACAGCTGACCGGACAGGCTACGGCGCACAGATTACACGCCACGCAGCGCTCCGCCCCATCGGGATCGCGCGTCAGAACAATACGTCCACGATAGCGCGGCGGCAGATAAACCGGTTCATCCGGATACATTTGCGTTTCGCGTTTCGCAAAGGCATGCAGGCTCATCATCCAGATACTGCGTACCTGGGTGCCGAAACCGACAATAATGTCTTTTAATGTCATGGTTACAACCCCTTTACTGCGCGTTGTACAGAATCACTGCGGCGGTAGCCAGCAGGTTCAACAGCGTCAACGGCAGACATACTTTCCAGCCGAAGGACATCACCTGGTCATAGCGCGGACGTGGCAACGCAGCACGAATCAGAATAAACATCATCATGAAGAATGCCGTTTTAATAGCGAACCAGATAAAGGGCGGCAACCATGGGCCCTGCCAGCCGCCGAAAAACAGCGTCACAATCAGCGCGGAAACCGTGGTAATCGCCACATATTCGCCCACGAAGAACAGGCCGAACTTCATGCCGGAATATTCGATGTGGTAACCATCCGCCAGCTCCTGCTCCGCTTCCGGCTGGTCAAACGGATGGCGGTGACACACCGCCACGCCAGCAATACAGAAAGTCAGGAAGCCAAAGAACTGCGGGATAATATTCCACAGGTGCGCCTGGCTATTAACGATGTCGTTCATGTTGAACGAGCCCGCCTGCGCCACCACGCCCATCAGCGACAGGCCGAGGAACACTTCGTAGCTCAGCGTCTGCGCCGAGGCACGCATCGCGCCCAGCAGGGAGTATTTGTTGTTACTCGCCCAGCCGGCGAACAGCACCGCGTAAACCGCCAGACCGGCCATCATCAGGAAGAACAGCAGCCCGATATTAAGGTCGGTTACCATCCATGTCGGGCTGACCGGCACGATGGCGAACGCTAACAGCAGTGATACGAAGGCGATAACCGGGGCCAACGTAAAGATAAAGCGATCGGTAAACGGCGGGACCCAGTCCTCTTTAAAGAACATTTTGATCATATCCGCCACCAGCTGCAGCGAGCCGCCCCAGCCGACACGGTTAGGCCCGTAGCGGTTCTGGAACAGGCCAAGCAGACGGCGCTCGCCGAAGCTCATAAAGGCACCGCAGGAAACCACCACCAGCAGGATGACGATCGCCTTGAGAATGCCCAGCAAGATATCGATAACGTCCGGTGTTAACCAGCTCATTGTGCCGCCTCCCGCAGAGTCTCAATGTTCGCGCCCGACAGGAACGGCGGGACGCCCGGCATACCCAGCGGCAGACCGACCTGTCCGGCCTGCAGCGCGTCGGAGAAGCGCACAGGCAAGCGCAGCGTTTCACCGGAGCAGCTGAACTCTACCGCCGTACCGGCGTTTACGCCGAGCTGGGCGGCATCGGCCGGGTTGATCACCAGCGCCGCCTGCGGCATACGCTGTTGGATGACCGGCGCGCGCTGCGTCATCTCTTCACTGCCGAACAGATTGTAGTAAGGCGCCACGCGCCAGCCGCCGTTACGGGCGAAGGCGGTTGGCACCTGGGTGAACCATGCCAGCTCGCTCGCCGCCGCTTCAAACAGACGCACGCCCGGATCGCCGTTGCGCAGTTTGCCGCCTACTTCATCCTGGAATTTGTTCCACGCCTGCGGCGAGTTCCAGCCTGGCGCCCAGGCGAAAGGAATCTCAGAACGCGGCGCGCTCGGCTGGTTGTTCCCTTCCATTGAGAAGGAGAACATGGTGTCCTGATCCTGCGGCTGACGCGGCTCATGCACGCTGATATTGGCACGTGCGGCGGTACGTCCGCTGGAGCGATGCGGCGAACGCGACAGTTTCTGCCCGCGAATACGGAAAGAGGCGTCCGGCGCGGCATCTTTAATGCCTTTCAGCTGCGGCAGCGCGGCGACTACGGCGTCGATAACATGATCCAGCTGCGTCCAGTCAACGTGACGGCTTTCCAGCGCGCTATGCAGCGAGTGCAGCCAGCGCCAGCTTTCCAGCATTACCACCTTTGGATCGTAGTAAGAGGGATCGTAAACCTGGAAGAAACGCTGGGCGCGGCCTTCCTGGTTTACCAGCGTGCCGTCGCTCTCGGCAAAGCTGGCGCCTGACAGAATCAGACCCGCTTTTTCCATGGTGGCCGTGCGCTGATGATCAAGCACGATAACACTGTCGGCGTTACGCAGCGCGGCATCCACTTTCGCTTTCGGCGCGTGACGATAGAGATCGTTTTCCAGAATCACTACCGCGTCGGCGCTGCCGTTTTCCAGCTGCTCCAGCGCATCGTCCAGCGTATTGCCGCCGATCATGCCAAGGCCAACGCTATTAGCGGCGGAAGCCAGCAGCGTAATGCCGACATCGGCGCCGCGCCCTTTCAGCGCTTTAGCCACGTTAGCCGCCGCTTCGATCATCGCTTCGCTGCCAGAGTGGGTACCGGAAATAATCAGCGGCTTTTTCGCTCCGGCCAGCGCCTGGACAATCACGTCAAGCTTACCGTTCAGGCTGCTGTCGAAATCGCTTACCGCCGGCGCGCCGGCATCCAGCGCATGGGCGATGGCGAAACCGAGACGCGCCTGATCTTCTACCGGCGCGCGGTAGCTCCAGGCGGCGATATCATCCAGACGGGTTTCATCAACGTTGGTGACAAACAGCGGATGTTTGGCGTGCTGACCGATGTTCATGATCGCTGCGATCTGCCAGTCGGCCACTTTTTGCGCCGCCGCCATCTCGCGTGCTTTGCCTTTTACCGCCTGACGTACGGAGAGCGCCACGCGCGCGCCGGTTTGCGTCAGATCTTCGCCCAGCACCAGTACCGCATCGTAGCTTTCAATTTCACGCAGCGCCGGCGTATGAATGCCGCCTTCGCGCAGCACTTTCAGCATCAGCGCCAGACGCGCCTGCTCGCCCGCCGGCATGCCGGTGGAGAAATTAGCCGCGCCGACCAGTTCACGCAGCGCGAAGTTGCTTTCTACGCTGGCGCGCGGTGAGCCGATACCGATCACTTTTTTCGCCTGGCGCAGGATATCCGCCGCGCCCTGCATCGCCTGCTCGGCGTTCAACGCCACCCAGTCATTGCCGCGACGCTGCATCGGCTGGCGCGGGCGATCTTTGCGATTCACATAGCCATAGCCGAAGCGACCGCGGTCACAGAGGAAATAGTGGTTCACGCTGCCGTTATAGCGGTTTTCGATACGGCGCAGTTCGCCATAGCGCTCGCCCGGGCTGGTGTTACAGCCGACGCTGCACTGCTGGCAGATGCTGGGCGCAAACTGCATATCCCATTTACGGTTATAGCGTTCGGAGTGGGTTTTATCGGTGAAAACGCCGGTCGGGCAGATTTCGACCAGGTTACCGGAGAATTCGCTCTCCAGCGTGCCATCTTCCGGACGGCCAAAATAGACGTTGTCATGCGCGCCATAGACGCCCAGATCTTTGCCGTCCGCATAATCTTTGTAGTAGCGCACGCAGCGGTAACAGGCGATACAGCGGTTCATCTCATGCGAGATAAAGGGCCCCAGATCCTGATTACGGTGGGTACGCTTGGTGAAACGGTAGCGACGGAAGCTGTGGCCGGTCATTACCGTCATATCCTGCAGATGACAGTTGCCGCCCTCTTCACAGACCGGGCAATCGTGTGGGTGGTTAGTCATTAGCCACTCAACCACGCTTTCACGGAACTCTTTCGCTTCGCCATCGTCGATAGAAATAAAGGTACCGTCGGAGGCAGGCGTCATGCAGGACATGACGAGGCGACCGCGGGTATCCTCAGCGTTTTGGTATTGCTTTACCGCGCACTGGCGGCAGGCGCCCACGCTTCCCAGCGCCGGGTGCCAGCAAAAATAAGGAATATCCAGGCCAAGAGAGAGACATGCCTGTAGCAGGTTGTCCGCCCCATCTACCTCATATTCTTTACCGTCTACATGAATTGTAGCCATAGTGAACATGCTTCCGTAAGGCTCGGCATAGCCGAGCGTTAAACACAAATTTTGGCTATTTATACCCGCGCTATTTCAAGCTGCCTGTGCGTTGGCTTTTCTGTCACTTGAATGACGCAGGGTATATCTCGCGTTGTTGCGCGAAAGGAGCGCTCTGGCGCTCCGTTATGTTTACCAGCGCGCTTTCAGCAGGTTCGGCTGAATACCGTTAATGGCACGCGTATTACCAAACACCTGCGGCGCGATACCGGCCTCAAACTCTTCACGGAAGTATTTGATCGCGCTTTGTAATGGCTCTACGGCGCCTGGCGCATGGGCGCAAAATGTTTTACCCGGGCCCAGCTGACGACACAGCTGCTGTAGCGTTTCAATATCGCCCGGCTGCCCTTTGCCCTGCTCCAGGGCGCGCAGGATTTTTACGCTCCACGGCAGGCCGTCACGACATGGCGTACACCAGCCGCAGGATTCACGGGCGAAAAACTCTTCCAGGTTGCGCACCAGAGAAACCATATTGATTTCATGATCTACCGCCATCGCCAACGCGGTGCCCAGACGGCTGCCCGCTTTACCGATGCTGGCGAATTCCATCGGCAGATCCAGATGCTGTTCGGTCAGGAAGTCCGTGCCCGCGCCGCCCGGCTGCCAGGCTTTAAATTTCAGCCCGTCGCGCATGCCGCCGGCATAATCTTCCAGAATTTCACGCGCCGTAATGCCGAACGGCAGCTCCCAGACGCCCGGGTTTTTTACCCGGCCGGAGAAGCCCATCATCTTGGTGCCGGCATCATCGCTCTTCGACAGGCCTTTGTACCACTCCACGCCGTTGGCCAGGATGGCCGGCACGTTAGAGAGGGTTTCCACGTTGTTTACGCAGGTCGGCTTGCCCCAGACGCCGGCAGAAGCCGGGAATGGCGGCTTGGAGCGTGGGTTGGCGCGGCGGCCTTCCAGTGAGTTGATCAGCGCCGTCTCTTCGCCGCAAATATAGCGGCCGGCACCGGTGTGCACGATCAGTTCGAAATCAAAGCCGGAGCCAAGGATATTTTTGCCAAGGAAGCCCGCTTCGGTCGCTTCGGCGATGGCGCGACGCAGATGCACCGCCGCTTCAATATATTCGCCGCGCAGGAAGATATAGCCGCGGTACGCCTTCAGCGCAAAGGCGCTGATCAGCATCCCTTCCACCAGCTGGTGCGGCATCTGCTCCATCAGCAGGCGGTCTTTATAGGTGCCCGGCTCCATCTCATCGGCGTTACACAGCAGGTAACGGATGTTCATCGACTCGTCTTTCGGCATCAGGCTCCACTTCAGACCGGTGGAGAAGCCTGCGCCGCCGCGCCCTTTCAGGCCGGAATCTTTAACCAGCGCGACGATCTCGTCAGGCGCCAGGCCTTTCAGCGCTTTTTCCGCGCCGGCATAGCCATTTTTGCTGCGGTATTCGTCAATCCACACCGGCTGCTTATCGTCACGCATGCGCCAGGTCAGCGGATGCGTCTCCGCAGTACGAATGATCTCTTTTACTGTCATTGATACTGCTCCAGTAACGATGGAATATTTTCCGGCGTCAGGTGAACATGAGTATCTTCATCCACCATCATCGTCGGGCCTTTATCACAGTTACCGAGGCAACAGGTCGGCAGCAGCGTGAAGCGGCCATCGGCCGTGGTCTGGCCTGGTTTGATATTCAATGACTGCTCCAGCGCCGCCTGGATGCCCTGATAACCGGTGATGTGGCAAACCACGCTATCACAATAGCGGATCACGTGGCGGCCAACCGGCTGACGGAAAATCTGGCTGTAAAAGGTGGCGACCCCTTCAACGTCGCTGGCCGGAATGCCTAACACCTCGGCAATGGCATTAATGGCACCATCCGGCACCCAGCCGCGTTGTTTCTGCACGATTTTCAGCGCTTCGATAGAGGCTGCGCGTGCATCTTCGTAATGGTGTTTTTCATGCTCAATCGCGTCGCGTTCTGCCGCACTCAGCTCAAAGACCTCGGTCGGGTCGATCGTTTCGATGGCAATTTTTTGATCGTGCATAATTAGCGGTCCACGTCTGACATAACAAAATCGATACTACCCAGGTAAACGATCAGGTCGGATACCAGGCTGCCGCGGATCACCGAGGGGATCTGCTGCAGGTGCGGGAAGCTTGGCGTACGAATACGCGTGCGATAGCTTACGGTACTGCCGTCGCTGGTCAGGTAGTAGCTGTTGATCCCCTTGGTGGCTTCGATCATCTGCAATGATTCGTTCGCAGGCATTACCGGTCCCCAGGAAACCTGCAGGAAGTGGGTAATCAGGGTTTCAATATGCTGCAGCGTACGCTCTTTCGGCGGCGGCGTGGTCAACGGATGATCGGCTTTAAACGGCCCCGCCGGCATATTGTTCAGGCACTGCTCCAGAATACGCAGGCTCTGACGCATCTCTTCCATTTTCAGCATCACGCGGGTGTAAGCGTCGCTGACGCCGCCGCCGACCGGGACTTCGAAATCGAAGTTTTCATAACCGGAGTAAGGGCGCCATTTGCGCACGTCAAAGTCGATGCCGGTGGCACGCAGACCCGCGCCGGTAGAACCCCAGGCCAGCGCTTCATCTTTTCCGTAGCAGGCAACGCCTTTAGCACGGCCTACCAGCACGCTGTTTTTCAGCGCGACGGTTTCATATTCCTTCAGGCGCTTCGGCATCCAGTCGAGGAATTCTCGCAGCAGGCGCTCCCAACCTTTCGGCAGATCGTGTGCGACGCCGCCAATACGGAACCAGGCCGGGTGCATACGGAAACCGGTAATCGCTTCCACCACGTCATAAATTTTCTGACGGTCGGTGAAGGCGAAGAACACCGGCGACATGGCGCCCACGTCCTGAATAAAGGTAGAGATATAGAGCAGATGGCTGTTGATGCGGAACAGCTCAGAAAGCATCACGCGGATCACGTTAACGCGATCCGGCACCACGATACCCGCCAGCTTTTCCACCGCCAGCACGTAAGGCATTTCGTTAACGCAGCCGCCGAGATATTCCACGCGATCGGTGTAAGGAATGTAGCTGTGCCAGGACTGGCGCTCGCCCATTTTTTCCGCGCCGCGATGGTGATAGCCAATATCCGGTACGCAATCGACAATCTCTTCGCCGTCCAACTGCATCACGATGCGGAACGCACCGTGCGCCGACGGGTGGTTTGGACCGAGGTTGAGGAACATGAAGTCCTCATTTTCGGTGCCGCGCTTCATGCCCCAGTCTTCCGGTTTGAAACGCAGCGCTTCCATCTCCAGATCCTCTTTCTGCTTAGTCAGCTCAAAAGGATTGAATTCTGTTGCACGCGCCGGATAGTCTTTGCGCAGCGGGTGGCCTTCCCAGGTTGGCGGCATCATGATGCGCGTCAGATGAGGATGGCCGTCGAAAGTGACGCCAAACATCTCCCAGGTTTCACGCTCATACCAGTTGGCGTTAGGGAAAATTTTGGTCAGCGTCGGCAGATGCATGTCGTTTTCAGACAGGGCCACCTTGAGCATAATGTCGCTATTACGCTCAATAGAAAGCAGATGGTAGAAAACGGAAAAATCCGCAGCGGGCAGCCCGTTACGGTGGGTACGCAGGCGCTCATCCATGCCGTGCAGGTCATACAGCATCACATAGGGTTTTGGCAGCTTACACAGGAATTCCGCGATCTCCAGCAGCTGTTCACGCTTCACCCAAACCACCGGGATGCCAGTACGCGTCGGCTGGACGGTAAAGGCATCCGGCCCAAAGCGGTTACGCAACTCGCCAATCACCGGGTCATCCAGGTGATCCCGGGTTTGCCATGCAGGCTGAGCGAGATCTTGCGTGGTCAAATCTGTCATACGTTACTCACCATTGGCCTGAAAACAGGCACGAAGTCGTTGGTGTCAGGATGAGGTGCGCGCGTTGGTTGGTAGTGTTATTGCGCTGCGTGTCAGGCCCCATCCATAAAGTGTTAATTTAAATTTCGTCCGGGCTACGCAGGTTGGTTACCGCGATGCGATCGCCGCGTTTTCTTTCACGCTCGGACTGCATATTGGCGCGATAAACGCCCTGATCGCCAACGACCCAGGAGAGCGGACGACGTTCTTTGCCAATAGATTCCTGCAACAGCAGTAGCGCCTGCATATAGGCTTCCGGACGCGGTGGGCAGCCCGGGATATAGACATCCACCGGCAGGAACTTATCCACGCCCTGCACCACCGAGTAGATGTCATACATGCCGCCCGAGTTGGCGCAGGCGCCCATGGAGATCACCCATTTCGGCTCCAGCATCTGGTCATACAAACGCTGAATGACCGGTGCCATTTTGGTGAATGGCGTACCGGCAACCACCATAAAATCAGCCTGACGCGGCGAAGCACGAATAACTTCAGAACCAAAGCGGGCAACGTCATGCACCGAGGTAAAAGAGGTCGTCATTTCGACATAACAACAGGAGAGGCCGAAGTTAAACGGCCAAAGAGAGTTCTTACGACCCCAGTTCACCATGTCATGCAGTGCGTTTTCCAGTTTGCCCATGTAAACGCTACGGTGGACATGCTGCTCCAGAGGGTCGGAAACGATCTCCTGTTTCTGCAGGGGATAACGGTCATTCTCACCGTTGGGGTCTATGCGGGTGAGCGTATAGTCCATCTTAATGCCTCGCTGTTACTGCTTTTGAGGGTTGGTGTTAGTGACCTTACCGGTATCAACGTCTACGCGACGACGCGCAGGCGCCCAATCCAGCGCACCAATCCGCACCAGATAAACCAGACCAGCCAACAGCACCAAAATGAAAATTGCGGCTTCAACAAAGCCGACCCAGCCGCTTTCACGGATAGAGGTCGACCATGCATATAAAAAGAGGGCTTCTACGTCGAAGATAACGAAGAACATCGCCACCAGGTAGAACTTGGCAGAAAGGCGCAGATGCGTACTGCCAACCGGGTCGATACCTGATTCAAAAGGGGTATTTTTATGGCGTGCGCGGGCGCGTCCCCCTAACAGCCAGCCGCCGGCCAGCATAAAGACGCATAGCCCAAAAGCGACAACGATAAAAACAGCGAATGCCCAGTGATGAGCGATAACTTCGGTGGTTGTTGACATACTCTCTGCTTACTCATCAAAAGTGGCGTTTAGCGTCCTGCGATGCCGATAGCGAAGAACACACCACATTAATTCAAGGGAAGGATGAAAAACCTTATAAATTATGCTGTCTTTAACCTATAAGCAGCAATTTAATGGGGTTTTTTACCCCTTTCTATAACCTTTTGTCAACTTTGACAAAAGTATCCACACGTTAATTTACACTTGCATCATTTTATTAACATATGATGCGCGGTTATTAGGCTAAATCGTGTCAGTTTCAGAATGTAAATTAAGTGTAGTGGGTAGTTGCACGGTTGGATCGCGCATTTAACAAACATATTTTGACAGGAAAACGGGAGATTTCCTGCCCCTTTACAGGGGTATTTTTTTGATCCAGGACACACTTTTGCCCTTTTTGATAAAATAACAAACGATTTGTTTGCGCAATTTTTAGGCGCAAGCGCAACGGCAGGCAAAGACAATCAGCAACGGCGCTCGGTAAAAAAGCGTTTCATTTTTACTAAGCCAGTTAAACTAAAAGTGGTTCAGGAAAGGCGAAAAGGCAAGGAAAAAGGCCAATAAAAAGGCTCCTTAGCCAGGAAATGCGCTAAGAAGCCTTTTTATAACATTTTTTATGACAACAACCGCTCTAAATGAGAAAGGATCTCATTTTTTTCACTTATTCTTCGTCATCCAGTAACATCGCATCGCCCTGCCCTGCTAAGGACAGATTGTACGGATCGTTGCTGGATTCCATGGCGTTAAAAATAGCCAGCGCCAGTTCATTCTCGCTATCTGGGTTACGGCACAGCAGATATTGCGTATCCGGCAGCACCGGCAGGCCTTCTGCCGCGCCCATAACGCGCAGCTCCGGGCTCATCATTTCTACCGGACGCGCGGTAACGCCCAGGCCGGCTTTCACCGCGGCGCGAACCGCAGCCAGCGTGGAAGCGACATAGGAGATACGCCACGGGATACCCGCTTCATTCAGGTGATCGATGGCCATATCACGGTACGGGCTTGGCTCATCTAACAGCACCAATGGAATGGCTTCGCCGCGCTGGAAAATATAGTCCGCCGCGCAGTACCACAGCGTCGGAGAAGTACGCAGCACCTGATGCGTAAACGAACCCGGGCTGGAGGTGGTGACCACCAGATCAACTTCGCCCTGGTTCAGCATTTCCATCATAAAGGGATTACGCTTCACGCGTACGTCAATCGCCAGCTTCGGATAGACAGAGGTCACGCGGTTCAGCAGGAACGGCAGAATAGTGTCTGAGGTATCGTCGGAGGCGCCGATAGTCAGCACGCCCTGCACATTGCTGTACATCAGCGAGGTACAGGCTTCATCGTTAAAGCGTAAAATCTTGCGGGCATAACCCAGCAGCTGAATACCATGTTCGGTTAGCAGCTTATTACGGCCATGACGGGCAAAGAGTTCTTTGCCTACCAACTGCTCCAGACGCTGCATCTGCTGGCTGACAGCGGATTGCGTTCTGCATACCGCGGCGGCGGCGGCGGCAAAGGTGTTGAGATCGGCTACTGCAACAAACGTTCTCAGTAGATCAAGATCGAGATTGAGTATCGGACGATTGGCATTAGTCATATTTTTCTTCACTTATAAGTATTTAAGAACAACTACCCTGGTGTTACTCCCGCCGATCAAATGTCAGACGGAGATTAAGATGGCAATAATGACGTTTCCGAAAAGCCGGAAACGACAGCTCAACACTGCATAAAGAAAAGCTGCTTTTCATAATACCGCTGGAGGAATGCATGCAGACCCGCCAGTGCCGCCGGTATGTAACAACGAAAACATACAGCGCCTGGGCGCTGCTATTGCGGACGCAAAAATGCGCCCTGCTTATTGATGGGTACCGCGCCAACTTCAGGCAAGTTAACTACGGGGCCGCTGGTTCATAACTTCGATATCATGCGTTTGCAAAACTGCGCGACGCAAAAAAAGTAATAATTTGCCGGACTTAACCTTTACCGCCGCCGCTTTTACCGTAGCAACAATCAGGCGTGTTTGTTTTATCACAAAGTCCGTTGATGGATATCCTGCCACAACGACGTCTAATTTTTAAGCCCCAATCGCATTTTTCTTATCAATAAAGCCCCCTTTTAGCATTATTGCGTCTTTTTTTGACGATTGCTTTTAACGGCTCGCTGGTTGAAAAGCATCCCGAAGCGCAATGGGATGGTTGATGCCAAAACGGCGCTAAAGAATCCAGCTTGTTTAATCATTCTACCTCCTTCCGGTTATCGGCACTTTAAGTAGCAAAATTTAACTGTTTCGTTCCGTATCAATCTACTTTTTTTATCTTAATTTGTTACTTTTTCTGATCCAGCTCGCATGCCGTGAAGAGATTTTTACAGCCGATGAGGTTGTGTAGTGATTTATCCTAATTCTTAGATAAAAAATGGTTTTTTAATCCAGCTAATTAAGATTAGCTGACGTTGCATACCAGCCAGCTCGTCAATGATTCCCGGTTGCGCCAAAAGCCGGCCTCGCCCTTCAAATGTCGGGAACAGAAGAGTAAATTGAGCGGGTTTATTTCCACGGCAGGAACGCAGTTCTGTCAGTTAAGGCGCATGCAATGAATACAATTATCGAAAAATCGTCAAAGCTGGATAATGTTTGTTATGACATCCGCGGTCCGGTGTTAAAAGAGGCCAAACGTCTTGAGGAAGAAGGCAATAAGGTCCTGAAGTTAAATATTGGTAATCCCGCGCCGTTTGGCTTTGAGGCTCCGGATGAGATTCTGGTCGATGTTATTCGCAACCTGCCTGGCGCTCAGGGATATTGTGATTCAAAAGGTCTTTACTCGGCGCGTAAAGCGATTATGCAGCATTACCAGGCGCGCGATATGCGCGACGTGACTGTAGAAGATATCTATATCGGTAACGGCGTATCCGAACTGATTGTTCAGTCAATGCAAGCGTTGCTGAACAGCGGTGATGAGATGCTGGTGCCGGCGCCGGACTATCCGCTGTGGACCGCCGCGGTTTCCCTTTCCAGCGGTAAAGCGGTTCACTATCTGTGCGATGAGTCTGCCGGCTGGTTTCCGGACCTGGCCGATATCCGCAGCAAAATCACTCCGCGCACGCGCGGCATTGTCATTATCAACCCGAATAACCCTACCGGCGCCGTCTACAGCAAAGCGCTGCTGATGGAGATCGTTGAGATTGCGCGCGAGCATAATCTGATCATTTTCGCCGATGAGATTTACGACAAGATCCTTTACGACGCCGCCCAGCATCACTCTATTGCCGCGCTGGCGCCCGATTTGCTGACGGTAACCTTTAACGGCCTGTCGAAAACCTATCGCGTAGCGGGGTTCCGTCAGGGGTGGATGGTGCTGAACGGCCCGAAAAAACATGCGAAAGGCTATATTGAGGGACTGGAGATGCTGGCCTCTATGCGCCTGTGCGCCAACGTTCCGGCTCAGCACGCCATTCAGACCGCTCTGGGCGGTTACCAGAGCATCAGCGAATTTATCATGCCGGGCGGACGCCTGTATGAACAACGCCAGCGCGCGTGGGAACTGATTAATGACATTCCCGGCGTAAGCTGCGTGAAACCGCAGGGGGCGCTTTATATGTTCCCGCGTATCGATGCGAAAAAATTCAACCTGTACGATGACCAAAAGATGGTGCTGGATTTTCTGCTCCAGGAGAAAGTGCTGCTGGTGCAGGGAACCGCGTTTAACTGGCCGTGGCCGGATCATGTTCGCATCGTGACGCTGCCGCGCGTCGACGATCTGGAAATGGCCATCGGTAAATTTGGCCGTTTCCTTGAGGGTTATCGTCAGTAAGCGGCGCGTATCCTCCACGCGCTAGCGCAGAGGATGAAAAGGCGATACTGTTGCTGCGGAGACCGGAATTGCCGGTTTCCGCAGTCGATGTACAGGAGAAACCTTTTCAATGAAGCAGAGCCATTTTTTTGCCCACCTTTCCCGCCTTAAACTGATCAATCGCTGGCCGCTGATGCGCAATGTGCGTACGGAAAATGTCTCTGAGCATAGCCTGCAGGTTGCGATGGTCGCTCATGCGTTAGCGCTGATAAAAAATAAGAAGTTTAACGGTAACCTGAACGCAGAACGCATTGCGCTGATCGCGCTTTATCATGACGCCAGCGAAGTCCTGACCGGCGACTTACCGACACCGGTAAAATATTACAATGCGCAGATTGCACACGAATATAAAAAAATCGAAGAGATTGCTCGCCAAAAGCTGATTGAAATGCTGCCGGCCGAGCTGCAGGACGCGTGGCGGCCATTGTTGGATGAACAGCAGCAGAGCGAGGCGGAAACCGCCATCCTAAAACAGGCCGATGCGCTATGCGCCTATCTGAAATGTCTTGAGGAACTTTCAGCCGGAAACAATGAGTTCCGGCGGGCATTGGCGCGCCTGGAGGAAACGCTTGAGCGGCGGCGCAGCGAAGAGATGGACTATTTCATCGCCGTTTTTGTGCCCAGCTTTACGCTGTCGCTGGACGAGATATCACAGGATACGCCGCTATAACTCAGAATGGAAACAACAGCGGCACCAGCAACACGCTCATCCCCATCACTACCAGCGTAAAGGGAACGCCGATTTTAACAAAGTCACCGAAGCGATAGCCGCCCGGCCCCAGCACCAGCGTATTTACCGGCGACGAGACCGGCGTCATAAAGGCGGCGGAAGCGGCGATAGCGATAACCATGGTAAAGGGATAAGGCGAAACGCCCATCTGCTGGGCCGCCGCGACGCCGATCGGCGCCATCAGCACGGCGGTTGCCGTATTAGAGATAAACAGTCCAATGCTGGCGCAGAGCACAAACAAACAGAGCAACATAATATGCGGGCCTCTGCCGCCGGCAATATCCATTAACCCCTGCACAATCAGCGCCACGCCACCGGTTTTTTGCAGCGCCAGCGCAAACGGCATCATCCCGGCAATCAGAATCAGCCCCGGCCAGTGAATGGCTTTGTAGGCGCTCTCCATATCGATACAGCGGAATTTTCCCATCAGTAAACAGGCGATAATTGCCGCTATCGGGCCAGGGATCACATCGGTGATCATCAGCGCCACCATCAGCGCCAGAGAGAATAACGCATGCGGCGCCTGACTATGGGCCGACACCGCCTCATCAATTTCCGCAGGCAGCGCCAGCAGCAGCAGATCGCGTTTCTGCTGCTGTAGCTGCTGAATACGCCGCCAGTCGCCGATAACCAGCAGTATATCGCCTGCCTCCAGTGTTTCATCTGCCAGCGCCCCTTCCAGCAGGCTATTGCGCCGGCGAATGCCGATAACGCTCAGCCCGTAGCGCTGACGGAAAGCCAGTTCGCGTACGCTTTTGCCTGGCAGTTCTGAATCGGGGATCAATGATACTTCCGCCATCCCCACGTCACGTGCGCGATCGGAAAAATAGTCGCCGCGCAAGATCAGCGGTTCCAGCTGCTGTTCACTGCAAAACTGCCGCAGATCGATTTCTGCCGCTGACATATCAATCAGCAGTACGTCGCCGCTGCGAAAGGTGGTATCCCCGGTAACCGTCACCATCACGCGACGAAACTTACGCCAGCGCTCCAGGCCGACCACGTTTGCGCTATATTTCTCCCGCAGTTTAAGGTCATCGAGGCGATGCCCGATCAGCGGCGAACCGGCGCGGATCGCCAGGCGGCGGGCGCGGCCGCTAAGCCGATATTCCCGGATCAGATCGCGAAAATTGCGCCGGCGCGGCGCGCCGGATAACATGGTTTCTTTAGTGGGAGCTGCCAGCCAGTAACGCGCCACCAACATATAGCCAATGCCCAGCGCCAATACCGTCAGGCCAATGGGCGTCACGGCAAAAAAGCCAAAGCCCGCCAGTCCTTCTCGCTGCAGTTCGCTGTTTACCACCAGATTCGGCGGCGTGGCCACCAGCGTCATCATGCCGCTAATCAGTCCGGCGACGCTCAACGGCATCATCAGCCTGGCGGGCGATGAGCCTATTTTCGCCGCCACGCTCAGCACCACGGGAATAAAGATCGCCACCACGCCGGTAGAACTCATAAACGCGCCCAGTCCGGCAACCGTCAGCATCAGCCAGAAAATCATTTTGCTTTCGCTGTTGCCAGCAATTTTCATCAGCCATTCGCCAGTCTGCAATGCGATGCCGGTGCGCACTAATCCTTCGCCAATCACAAATAGCGCGGCAATCAAAATCACGTTGGGATCGCTAAAGCCGATGGTGGCTTCCTGCAGCGTTAACGTACCGCTCAGCACAAAGGCAATAATCACCAGCAGCGCCACCACATCCATGCGCAGCCTGCCGGATGCAAACAGCCAGACGGTTACACCCAGCAGCCCAATCACCCAAAGAAGTTGACTATTCACCACTCTTTCCGTGTCAGAAAACCCTGAATGCGTGCAGCATGCCATAAAATAAACCCCGCGATAGCGGGGTTAAATCAATCACTCCTGGGTTAGCACCGTTATCGTTCCGTCATCGTCTTTGGTAACGCGCAACGCGCTAAGACTGGTCAGCTGCAGCGCGGTTTCCGCCAGGCGCGGCGTATCCGCGGGCGCATTTACTGCGATAACCGCACAGCCTGCGGCAAGACCGGAAAGAATCCCGGCGGGAGCATCCTCCACCACCACGCAATCAGCGGGCGACAGGCCAAGCAGTTCGGCGCCCAGCAGATAAGCATCCGGCTCCGGCTTGCCCTTTTCAACGCGTTCGGCGGTCACGAAATGGGTAGGCAACGGCAGGCCTGCCGCCTGGCGACGCGCGGAGGCAACCGGCACCGAACCGGAGGTAACGATCGCCCAGGGAATCGCCAGCGCGTTCAGCTGCTCCAGCAGCTCACAGGCGCCGGGCAGCGCCGTTACGCCTTCGGTATCTTCAGCTTCGGTTTGTTCCAGTCGTTTAAATTCCTGCTGGATCTCCTCTTCGCTGCTGCCGCGCATAAAGTGACGCAGTGAAGTGATGGCCTGCTTGCCGTGGATAAAATCCAGAATTTCATTCGCATCGATGCCGTGACGCTTACCCCAGTTGCTCCAGGCGCGTTCTACCACAGGTAAAGAATCGACCAGCGTGCCGTCTAAATCAAACAAAAAACCTTTACACTTCACTCGCGTTTCCTTCTCAGGCGTTGATGATTTGCGCGATCTCGGTCGCACAAAGATGATACTGGCGCGGGCAGGTGTGCCAGGCGGCCAGCATGCGTTGATATTTATCCCACATTGGCGTTTGGGCATTGAAGCCGTGCGTGCCGGCATCGAAATGGGTGTAGCGCCCTTCCACGTTAACCATAAAACGCACATAGCCCAGGTAGCGCGCTTCGGTTGCCGCATCAAACCCCAGGAACTGTAGCCGGCGCTCGTCAATGCCAGCCCGATCCTTTAGATTTTCCCAGGATACCCGCAGCGCATGGTGCATTTCCATAATATTGATAATGGTGCGGCAAACCTCTTCGCCCAGCTCACCGAAATCGCGATCTAACTCGCGCATCTGCAGGCTATATCCGCGTTCAATAATCGTTTGCAGGCGGCGATAACGCTCGCCATTCTCCGGATCGAGCAGCGTCATCAGTTTGTATTGGTTGGAAAGTATTAAACGCTGAGCATGCGTCATGTCCATCTTTAACTCCCATTAAGCACAATAAAAGGTTGTTCAAGAATCGCACGACGCATAAAAAGGCGGTATCACAAGACAGCCTTTCTTTGATTTAAGCCGGGTTGCCGGAGAAAAAAATCCTGGCAACCCACCGCTTATTCAGAGATCGTCAAGGAAAGTGTTATCCAGTTGACGGAAAGCGCGTTTTAGCAGATCCGCCAGCGCCTGATAGGTGGGTTTGCCTTCAACCGGCGCAATCGCCTGCCCGGCCTGTTGCAATTTTTCGCGCACCTCGTGAAACCAGTTTAATAGCGCGGGCGGCAGTGGCGTAACGGAACGGCGCCCCAGCCACCACAGCCCTTGCATCGGCAGGCTACAGGCAAACAGCGCGGTGGCCACTGCCGGCCCCAGCTGTCCGCCCAGCGCAATTTGCCAGGTCAGGGTAAAAATGGCTAACGGCGGCATAAAACGGATCGCAAAGCGCGTGGCGGTGCTGATGCGGTTTTCCGGGAAAACCGGCGCGAGGCGTTTATCGTTCGGCCATGTTTTCATGTAGTGCTGTCCAAGCTGGAATGTTTTAAACCAACCGACGCTGGATTCATTTGCCATGGCTCACCTCAACTTCTTTTGCAAGATTTAAAAAATTTAAGCAACGAAACAACTTTATGTGACAACCTTCAAAAAATTTTGTTTTTACGCGGCACTGCCGTTATTCTGAGCGCGTTATCAGGGCTGCTAAAGCGAATAATTCTTATTATTTTGAGGTGGAGCCGTTGGAAGCGACACAACTTTCAAAATTTTACGTAAAATTACCGTCTTTTTTTGCTGTCGGATAACTTTTTGCTGGCAGTATGATGATAATCATTAATGTACCAGCTTTCATACACTACGATGATAGACTGATTGCTTTTTTTTTAGCCACTTTTGACTAATAGGTACTTCCATGTCGAGTAAGTTAGTACTGGTTCTGAACTGCGGTAGCTCTTCCCTTAAGTTTGCCATCCTTAATCCGGCTGACGGTAAAGAGTACCTTTCAGGTCTGGCCGAATGCTTCCATCTGCCTGAAGCGCGTATCAAATGGAAACTGGACGGCTCCAAACAGGAAGCTGAGCTGGGCGCGGGCGCAGCCCACAGCGAAGCCCTGAACTTTATTGTTAAAAACATTCTGGCACAAAAACCAGAGCTGTCGGCACAAATTGCTGCAATCGGCCATCGTATTGTTCACGGCGGTGAAAAGCTGACCCAATCCGTACTGATTAGCGATGAAGTGGTACAAAGCATTAAAGATGCCTCTTCTTTTGCGCCGCTGCACAACCCGGCGCACCTGATCGGCATTGACGAAGCGCTGAAAAACTTCCCGCATCTTTCCGATAAAAACGTAGCGGTTTTCGATACGGCGTTCCATCAGACAATGCCGGAAGAGTCTTACCTCTACGCCCTGCCTTATAATCTGTATAAAGAACATGGCGTTCGTCGCTATGGCGCCCACGGCACCAGCCACTACTATGTGACGATGGAAGCGGCCCGCATGCTGAATAAGCCGGTGGAAGAGCTGAACGTCATCACCTGTCACCTGGGAAACGGCGCCTCTGTATCGGCTATCCGCAACGGCCAGTGCGTGGATACCTCAATGGGCCTGACTCCGCTGGAAGGTCTGGTGATGGGCACGCGCAGCGGCGATATCGACCCGGCGATCATTTTCTTCCTGCACGATACGCTGGGAATGACTGTGGATGCTATCAATAAGCTGCTGACCAAAGAGTCTGGCCTGCTGGGCCTGACCGGCGTCACCAGCGACTGCCGCTATGTAGAAGAAAACTACACCACCAAAGAAGATGCAAAACGCGCGATGAACGTATTTTGCCATCGTCTGGCCAAATATATCGGCTCTTACAGCGCGATGATGGACGGTCGTCTGGATGCCGTGGTGTTTACCGGCGGTATCGGTGAAAATGCGGCGATGGTACGCGAGCTGTCGCTGGCGAAACTGGCGCTGCTGGGCTTCGAGGTTGATCACGAGCGCAACCTGGCGGCACGCTTCGGCCAGGAAGGCTTCATTAATAAAGAAGGCACCCGTCCGGCGCTGGTTATCCCGACCAATGAAGAGTTGGTTATCGCCCGCGACGCCGCGCGCCTTACCGCATAAGACTTTCTCCGTCAGCTCAGGCTGGCGGAGTTGTTTTGACAGCCTGAAATACCTGAGAGGTTTACTGTGTCACGTACCATTATGCTTATCCCTACCGGCACCAGCGTCGGGTTGACCAGCGTCAGCCTTGGCGTTATTCGTGCGATGGAGCGCAAAGGGGTTCGCCTCAGCGTGTTCAAACCCATCGCGCAACCACGCGCCGGCGGCAATACGCCTGACCAGACCACCACCATCATTCGTAAAAACTCCTCCATTCCCGCCGCTGAGCCGCTGCAGATGTCACGCGTAGAATCGCTGCTGGGTTCAAACCAGCAGGACGTGCTGATGGAAGAGATCATTGCCCGCTATCACGCTAATACCCAGGACGCGGAAGTGGTGCTGGTGGAAGGCCTGGTGCCTACGCGTAAACATCAGTTCGCCAGCGCGCTTAACTACGAAATCGCCAAAACCCTGAATGCGGAAATCGTCTTTGTTACCGCGTTGGGCAACGATTCGCCGGCGCAGCTGAAAGAGCGCATCGAAGTGACGCAAAGCAGCTTTGGCGGCAGCAAAAACAAAAACATTACCGGCGTCATCATCAACAAGCTTAACGCGCCGGTGGATGAACAGGGCCGCACCCGCCCGGATCTGTCAGAAATCTTTGATGACTCCACGAAAGCCAGCGTCGCGAATATCGATCCGAGTCAGCTGTTTGCCAACAGCCCGCTGCCGGTGCTGGGCTGCATTCCCTGGAGTTTCGACCTGATCGCCACCCGTGCGATCGATATGTGTCGTCACCTGAACGCGCGCGTGATCAACGAAGGCGAGATCCAGACGCGTCGCGTGAAATCAGTGACGTTCTGCGCACGTAGCCTGCCGCATATGCTGGAGCATTTCCGTCCGGGTTCGCTGCTGGTGACCTCCGCCGACCGTCCTGATGTGCTGGTTGCTGCCTGTCTGGCGGCGATGAATGGCATTGAGATCGGCGCGATTCTGCTGACCGGCGGTTATGAAATTGACGCCCCTATTTACAAACTCTGCGAACGTGCGTTTCAGACGGGCCTGCCGGTTTTTATGGTTAAAACCAATACCTGGCAAACCTCGCTCAGCCTGCAGAGCTTCAATCTCGAAGTGCCGAGCGACGATACTCAGCGCATCGAGAAGGTTCAGGAATATGTTGCCAGCCATATCAACAGCGACTGGATCGAATCCCTTACCGCCACCTCCGAGCGCAGCCGTCGTCTCTCTCCGCCAGCCTTCCGTTATCAGCTTACCGAGCTGGCGCGCAAAGCGGGCAAACGCATCGTGCTGCCAGAAGGCGACGAACCGCGTACCGTCAAGGCTGCGGCAATTTGCGCCGAGCGCGGCATTGCGAACTGCGTGCTGTTAGGCAATCCGGACGAAATCCAGCGCGTTGCGGCGGCGCAGGGCGTCGAACTGGGCAAAGGTATCGAGATTGTCGATCCGGAAGTGGCGCGCGCTAATTATGTTGCGCGTCTGGTTGAGCTGCGCAAAAACAAAGGCATGACCGAAGTGGTGGCGCAAGAGCAGCTGGAAGATAACGTGGTGCTGGGCACCATGATGCTGGAGCGCGACGAAGTAGATGGCCTGGTCTCCGGCGCGGTACATACTACCGCTAACACTATTCGTCCACCGCTGCAGCTGATCAAAACGGCGCCCAACAGCTCGCTGGTCTCTTCGGTATTCTTTATGCTGCTGCCGGAACAGGTTCTGGTTTATGGCGACTGCGCCATCAACCCGGATCCGACGTCCGAACAGCTGGCAGAAATTGCTATTCAGTCGGCGGATTCCGCAGCGGCTTTCGGTATTGAGCCGCGCGTCGCGATGATCTCCTACTCTACCGGCAATTCCGGCGCGGGTAGCGATGTGGAAAAAGTACGCGAAGCGACGCGCATTGCGCAGGAAAAACGTCCGGATCTGGTCATCGACGGTCCGCTGCAGTATGACGCGGCCATTATGGAAGATGTGGCAAAATCCAAAGCGCCGAATTCTCAGGTTGCCGGTCGCGCCACGGTCTTTATCTTCCCGGATTTGAACACCGGTAATACCACCTATAAAGCGGTACAGCGTTCAGCCGATCTGATTTCAATCGGACCAATGCTGCAAGGCATGCGTAAGCCGGTTAACGATCTGTCACGCGGCGCGCTGGTTGATGATATTGTTTATACCATCGCCCTGACCGCGATTCAGGCTGCACAGGCGGAAGATCAGTAAGATAATTTGCTACTGATTAAAGGCGGCCTGCGGGCCGCCTTTTTATTTTGCGCGGCTGGCTATCCGCTTACCGAAAATAACTCTCTATTTAATTTCTTTCCGCCTGATAAATTCTGATAGCGGACCTGGCACCCTTGCAAAAGATGGATGCATTAACCCGTCAATAAATAAGCGAGGCGGCAAACGTCAATTAAGGAAAACAAGCGAAGCGAATAGCAAAAAAATAAGCGCAGCGGCTAGCATTGCGTTTATTTTTTGTCGCAAATTATAAAATTATTTTGGTCAAATCCGCATTCCCTAACTAGCCTTAAATTACCTGAAATAGAGGTACCGCTATTTTTCACGCATGTTGAAAAATTAATACTGTGGCAACGGGTTAAAAGATAAACATAGGGAGTAAATATTATGAGTGAACATCCTGAACATCTCCGCAACCGGCATGATACAGCCTGGGTGGAACCGGTGAATGGTGTACCGCTGAAGCGCATTTCATGGAGCGCTATCTTTGCCGGCGTGATTGCTGCGGTATTAATTCATTTATTATTAACACTGCTGGGCACGGCGATCGGTTTATCCAGCATCGATCCGATGAAAGAGCAAAACCCGATGGACGGCATTGGCACCGGCGCGGCCATCTGGACCGGCATCAGTATGTTGGTTTCCATCGCCGTAGGTGCCTGGGTCAGTGGACGTCTGGCGCAGCGTGAAGGAATGCTGCATGGTCTGTTAATGTTCGGCGTGAATACCCTGTTTAGTCTCTGGCTGGCAATCATGCTGGTTAATTATGCCATGAGCGGCGCCATGAATGTGATGGGCGCAAGCCTGAATGCGATCGGCAGCAGCATTAGCGCTGTTGCGCCGCAGGCGACGCAGATGGCGCGCGATAAATTACAGGAAAACGGTATTAACCTGGATGATTTGCAGAATGAGTTAGAAACCACGCTGCGTCAGACGGGCAAACCTGAGTTGCAGCCGGAAAATCTGCAAAATGACGCGCAGAATGCGGCAGACAGCGCGCAGAATCAGGCGCAGACCACGGCAAATAACCCGCAAAATGCCGATACGGATATCGCTAACTGGGTGAAAGGCTTAATTACCCGTAATCAGGATACATTGCAGGCTGCGGACCGTGATGCGCTGAAAAATATTATTAAAGCGCGTACCGGAAAAACTGATGCTGAAGCGGAACAGATTGTCGATCAGACTGAGAAAAGCTATCAGCAGGCGCGTCAAAAATATAATGAGTTAAAACAGCAGGCGGAACAGAAAGCGCGTGAAGCCGCGGATAAAGCCGCAGCGGCGACTGCTAAAGCCAGCTGGTTTGCCTTCTTCATGCTAATTATCGAAGCCGTACTGGCGGGCGTAATGGGTATGGTGGGCCGTCGTACTCAGCCGCGTCAGGTGCTGAGCCATCAGCGTCCAACTAAACGTGATTAAAACATCTCAGTAACCCATAAGGCGGGAGCATTTCCCGCCTTTTTTATTAGGCTTTTCTGTTAGCGCGATTCCCGCGCGGCTAACACCCTGGCATGCACCGTAAGCCCACGCCTCTGTTATAAACAGCCGTCCGTTGTGAAGATGGAAAAGGGATAATGACCCGAAATTATCCATGCTGAAACGTTACGTTAATACCCAGGGCGGTGAATTGACGTTAGATGTAACCTGCCCGATGACAAGCGTATCGCATTGACGCTATAGGGCTGGAGGCGCGCTGCTGGCGTGTTTGATAATGCAAAGTGGAGCGTTCGGAAACCGAACGCTCCACTTTATATTTGCGGGCCTGGCGGCTGGGGCGTTATTCCGCTTTCACCTGTTTTTCCTGCCTGACCGGCTCATTGTTGGCGTTGCGGCTGAGCCACAGCGACAGCGCCTTTAGCGAATCAGAGGTAAATTCATCGCAGCGTGCAGTGATCTCTTCCGGGGTCAGCCAGAAAACCTCGTCCACCTCTTCCGGCTGCATAGCAAACGGACCGTGCGACACGCAGCTAAACAGCGCGCCCCAAACGCGGCAGTGTTCATCTTCAAAATAGAACTGCCCATGCTCGGCGAAAGGCACGGCGGCAATGCCCAGCTCCTCCTCCGCTTCACGGCGCGCGGATTCCAGATACCCTTCCCCGCTTTGCACTACGCCGCCTGCGCACGCATCCAGCATGCCCGGCAGAAAATCCTTCGTTTCCGTTCGGCGCTGCACCAGAATATTACCCATACCGTCGTGCACCACTATATAGGTAGCGCGATGACGCAAATGTTGTGCCCGCATCTGGGCACGGCTGGCCTGAGCGATAACTTCGTTATCTTCGTTAACGATATCTACCCATTCAGTGCCGGCATCCTGACCTTGCTCCACCATCAGTAACCCTTTTCGTTCTGGCGCCCATTGCGCGATGATATTCCCACAGGGTTTGCGTTACGTTGACGCAAACCGCCATAACTTAAAGGCTTCGCCTGCCGGACGCAAGCCGTGCGATTAGCCTTTTTTAACCGACTCGCCCAGCCACAGCTGAACGGAGGCGCGTTGCCACTGGAACCAGGCATATTGCGCCAGATTTTCCGGCAATTCATCGCCATGCAGTGCCAGTCGATTGAGCATAATCGCTAAATCAGTATCGGCAATCGACCATTCACCAAACAGGTTCTGTTGCCCTGCGCTCAGCAAACTTTGTGCGCCCTCGATAAGTTTAGCGGCGCTACGGCGCGCTTCCTCGCTGAGCGGTGAATATTTTTTTGCGGCAAAAATTACTTCTGTCGGGCGCTCCTGACGAAGCGGCATAAAGTCGCTGCGCAGCCATGCCTGCAGCTCGCGCGCCCGGGCGCGCTTTTCCTGACCGTGCGGATAGAGGCGCTCATAATCGGGCGCAGGAAAGCGCTCTTCCAGATATTCTGTTATCACCGAGGATTCGCTGAGATGAAAATCATCCAGCGCCAACGTCGGAACGCGTCGGGTCAGCGAAAGAGCGGCGTACTCGGCACTCAGATGCGCGCCAGACGCCAGATCGACCCGCTGGAGCGTAAAAGGCAGCCCCTTTTCCCGCAGGGCGACATAAACGGACATGACCCAGGGACTGTAGCAATTAGCATCTGACCACAGCTTAATCATCGGATATGGCATGCTCTTCTCTCCTGCGAGTTAACGCTCAATGTATTACGCCGCTCGATAATAGCACTTTTACTGACGTTCTCTTCTATGCTGAATAGAGGGCAACAACACAGGCATAAGGCTTTGTATGCAAATATTAATTACCGGTGGCACTGGCCTGGTGGGCCGTCATCTGGTGACGCATCTGCTGGCGCGCGGCGATCGGGTCAGCGTGGTAACGCGCAATGTCGAGGCGGCGCGCGAACTGCTGGGTTCTCAGGTCAGCATCTGGTCAGGCCTTACTCAACAGCGCGATTTGAACGGTATCGATGCGGTGATTAATCTTGCCGGTGAGCCGATCGCCAGCAAGCGCTGGACGCCGCAACACAAACAGTTGCTGTGTGAAAGCCGCTGGCAAATTACCGAGCGGCTGGCCTCGTTAATCAATGCCAGCAGCGAGCCGCCATCGGTACTGATTTCCGGCTCGGCAACCGGCTATTACGGCAATACCGGCGAGCTGGTGTTAACCGAAGAGGATAACGGTCATGATGAGTTTACCCATCAGCTCTGCGCCCGCTGGGAAGCGCTGGCGATGACCGCCGCCAGCGATCGTACCCGCGTTTGTCTGCTGCGTACCGGCGTTGTGCTGGCAAAAGAAGGCGGCGCGCTGGCACAGATGAAAAAGCCCTTTATGCTGGGCATGGGCGGGCCTATTGGCAGCGGACGTCAATATCTGCCGTGGATCCATCTGGATGACATGCTCAGCGGCATCCTCTGGCTGCTGGATCACCCGCTGGAAGGACCATTTAATATGGTGGCGCCCTATGCGGTGCGTAATGAGCAATTTGCCGCCACGCTGGGTAAGGTCATGCATCGCCCATCGCTGCTGCGCACCCCGGCCAGCGCGATAAAGTTACTGATGGGGGAATCTGCGGTGCTGGTGTTGGGCGGGCAGCATGTGCTGCCGGAGCGGCTACAGGCATCCGGCTTTCGTTTTCGCTGGTATGAGCTGGATAAAGCGCTGGCCGATGTTATCTAAGCCGCGCCTAACGAAAACGGCGGGCCAGCGCTGACCGTCACGCCTGGTTATTTCAGCGCGCCGGAAAGAAACTGCTGTAGTCGGGCGCTTTTCGGTTGATTGAATAGCGTCTCTGGCGGCCCTTGCTCTTCGATTTTGCCCTGATGCAGAAAAATAACGTGGCTGGATACATGACGGGCAAACTCCATTTCGTGCGTGACCACCACCATGGTTTTCCCCTCTTCTGCCAGCTTCTGCATAATACGCAGCACTTCACCCACCAGCTCAGGATCCAGCGCAGAGGTAGGCTCATCAAACAGCAGCACATCCGGCTCCATCGCCAGCGCGCGGGCAATGGAGACGCGCTGCTGTTGCCCGCCGGAGAGATTAACCGGATACTTCGCCTGGGCGCGCTCGTCGATGCCGACCTTATTGAGATAGCGCAGCGCGCGTTCACGCGCCTCCGCTTTGCTCAAGCCCAGCACCTGAATCGGCGCTTCCATCACGTTCTCCAGCACCGTCATATGGCTCCAGAGATTAAAGTGTTGAAACACCATGGTCAGGCGCGTACGCAGCAGGCGCAGCTGCTCTTTATCCGCCACTTTGAGCTGTCCATCGCCGTCGCGCACCAGGTTAATCGGCTGGTTGTTTACCGCAATTGAGCCTTCGCTCGGTTTTTCCAGGAAGTTAATACAGCGCAGAAAGGTGCTTTTGCCGGAGCCGGACGATCCAATAATGGTAATCACATCGCCGGCATTCGCCTGTAGCGATACCCCTTTTAACACCTCATGCTCACCATAGCGTTTGTGCAGTTCGGTAACGTTGAGTTTATTTTCAGCCATAGTCGTACTCAGTGGGACGATGAAGGTTTAAGGTGCGCCAGCCAGCGTTTTTCCGCCTTGCGGAACAGGCTAATCAACACGTAAGAGATCATTAAATAGATCACCGCCGCAATACCAAAGGCGGTAAAGGGTTGATAGGTTGCAGCATTGATATCGCGCGCGATTTTCAGTAAATCGGGCACCGTGGCGGTAAATGCCAGCGCCGTGGAATGCAGCATTAAAATCACCTCATTACTGTAGGCTGGCAGCGCGATGCGCAGCGCCGCAGGCAAAATAATGCAGCGATAAAGCTTAAAGGTGGAAAAACCGTAGGCGCGCGCCGCCTCGATTTCGCCGTGCGATACCGAGCGAATCGCCCCGGCAAAAATTTCAGTGGTATAGGCGCAGGTATTCAGCGTAAACGCCAGCAGCGTACAGTTGAGGCCGCTGCGGAAAAAGGCGCTGAGCAGCTCCGATCCTTTCACCACTTCCAGCGTATACATGCCGGAATAGATAATCAGCAGCTGCACATAGAGCGGCGTGCCGCGAAATATCCAGGTAAATAGCCACACCGGCGCGCGCACCGCTCTGTTCGGCGACACGCGCGCGATAGCCAACAGCACCGCCAGGCAGCCGCCAATCGCCACGGACAGGATCAGCAACCACAGCGTAATCGCCACTCCGGTAAAGCGATAGCCGTCAGTCCAGAGCAGTGATTTCCAGTACTCCTGTAAAATATCGATCATAGCTCGGCCTTTTTCACGCCAACGGAATAGCGGCGCTCCAGCCACCACAGTACGCCGTTGGATAAAGTCGTAAACAGTAGATAGATAAGGCCGGCGACCAGCGCAAACCAGAACGGCTGCCAGGTGCTTTTCCCCGCCAGCTGGGTCGCTTTAACCACATCTTCCAGCCCCAGCAGCGACACCAGCGCCGTGGCCTTTAAGACCACCTGCCAGTTATTGCCGATGCCGGGCAGCGCAAAGCGCATCATGGCGGGGAACAGAATGCGGCGAAACACCTGCGAGCCGGTAAAGCCGAAGGCGGTTGCCGCTTCGATCTGCCCTTTCGGCACCGCCATAAAGGCGCCGCGAAAGGTTTCGGTAAAATAGGCGCCGTAAATAAATCCCAGCGTGATCACCCCGGCAGTCATCGGATCGATATCAAACTGCGCGATCCCCAGCGCGGTGGTAATTTGATTCAGTGCGATCTGCAGCCCGTAAAAGATCAGCAGCATCAATACTAAGTCAGGCACGCCGCGAATCAGCGTGGTGTAAGCTTCAGACAGCAGCGCCAGCGGACGACGGCGCGACAGGCGCGCGCCGGCGCCCACCAGACCTAAAATAACCGCAAGCAGCACCGAGCTGAGCGCCAACTCCAGCGTCACCAGCGCGCCGCGCAAGATAACTTCAGAATAGCCATACAGCATCAACGAAATCCTGGCGTAGCAAAAGAGACAAAACGCCGCTCGCAATAGGCGAGCGGCCACAACAGCCGGCGATTAGTCACCGTAAACGTTAAAATCGAAATACTTTTTCGCGATCTTGTCGTAGGTGCCATCTTTGCGTATTTCCGCAAACGCTTTATCAATGGCCGCTTTCAGTTCGCTATCTTCTTTGCGCAGCCCGATACCGGTGCCGACGCCGAAGATCTTGTCATCTTTTACCGCCGGACCGGCAAAAGCGTAATCTTTGCCCACCGGCTGTTTCAGAAAACCTTCACTGGCCTGCACTTCATCCTGGAAAGCGGCATCGATACGGCCGGCATTTAAATCCTGATAAACCAGATCCTGATTAGCGTATGGCGTAACGGTTACGCCCTTCGGACGCCAGTATTGGTTCGCATAGGTTTCCTGAGTAGTGCCCTGCAGCAGACCGATGTTTTTCCCTCTTAACGATTCCGGCGTTGGCTCCAGTTTTGCGCCTTTCGGCGCCACCAGTCGGGCGTTAGCCGCATAAAGTTTGTCGGAGAAGGCGATCTCCTGCTGACGTTTTTCGGTAATGGAGAGCGAAGAGATAATAAAATCAATTTTCTTCGCCTTCAGCGACGGGATCAGCGCATCGAAATCGCTTTCCACGTAGCTACAGCTGGCCCCGATACGTTTACAGATCTCATTGGCCAGATCGATATCAAAACCGACCAGCTCTCCCTGCGCATTTTTCGATTCAAACGGCGGATAGGTAGGATCGTTACCGATACGCAGCGTTTTCGGTACAGCAGCGCCGACGGTGCTTGCAAAAGCCAGCAGCAAAGAGAGAGCCAGAACTCGCTTTTTCATGGGTTATCCTCAAGTGAAGAGCTTATAGTTATGTGAGATGTGACGGGTTTGCTTTCAGGAAACTGCACTTTTCATGCCAGTTTAAAGTGCGACGGCATTATCGCTATCTGGCCTTCATCGCAGCAAAAAACGGGCTGGCGCGCTTCGTTTGTGAATGAAATATAGCAGGCTTGAAAATAGGAAAAAGCGACATTGTTACGTTTTGGTGCATGACCTGCACGAAAAGTGATCCAGGCCGAATTAATGCACCAAAACGGAACATTTTATGTGAAGTTATGCACCCTGCCAGCGCGTGAAAAGATCTTGCGGCAAGGTAATATCAAACTGATCGAGCACCCGATTCAGCGTTTGATCGACCACATCCATCAGGCTCTGCGGGCGATGATAAAAGGCCGGCACCGGCGGCATTACGATCGCGCCCAGCTCGGCGGCGGCGGTCATTAACCGTAAATGTCCCAGATGCAACGGGGTCTCCCGCACGCAAAGCACCAGGCGACGGCGCTCTTTCAGCACCACGTCGGCGGCGCGCGTCAGCAGCCCGTCGCTGTAGCTGTGAACGATGCCGGACAGGGTTTTCATTGAGCAGGGCAAAATCGCCATGCCTGCGGTTTTAAACGAGCCGGAAGAGATGCTGGCGGCGATATCACGCACGTCATGCACCACATCGGCAAAGCCCTGCACCTGACGCAGGGTAAAATCTGTCTCCAGCGCCAGCGTCTGACGCGCGGCGTTACTCATCACCAGGTGCGTTTCAATCTCCGGCAACGGCTTTAATAGCTGCAGCATGCGAACGCCATAAATAACGCCGCTGGCGCCGGAAATGCCAACGATCACTCTTTTCATGAAAAACCCTTCCTTATTGGTGGGAGGTTAAGTTTGGACGCCCGCCCACAAGATTACAATCAAACCCGCAGCGCGGCACCCTTCAGCGCCTCTGCCTGTGCGGCAAACAGTTGAATAAGATGATCGGCCACCACCCTGACCCGACGTGAATGCGCCAGATCGGCATGCATTACCAGCCAGACAGGCTGTTCGACGCCCAGTTCAGCCAGCAGACAATGCAGCCCCGCCTGCTGCGCCAGGAAGTGCGGCAATACTGCTAATCCCATCCCGGCCACCGCGGCGGAGAGCTGGGCCGATAGCGTATTGGTTTCCAGCCGACTGGGGCGGCCGCGTAAGGTTCGTAACACCCACTTTGCCGCAGGCAGATGATGGTGCGTTTCCGCCCAGCCGATAAAAGCGTCCTGCTCGAACGCGCCGTTCTCCTCATCGGGCCGCCGGGACGCCAGATATTCGGCTGAACCATACAGGCCAAAGCCCAGCGTGCCCAGCCGCTTTATTGTCAGGTTGCCCGCCTCAGGGCGCACCATCCGTACTGCCAGATCGGCATCGCGTCGGTGCAGGTTTAGCGTTTGCAAACCGCTTATCACTTCTACGCGCAGTTCCGGATGCTGCAAGAACAGCGATCCCAGCGAAGGAACGATCAGCGGGTTAGCCAAATTTTCCGCCGTTGCCAGCCGTACCAGCCCCGCCACCCTACCCTGCATTTGCGCCGCTTCGCCAAACGCCAGCGCGGCATGCTCCAGCGCTTCAGCGCGCTCCAGCAGCGCTTCGCCATCATCGGTCAGACGATAGCCGGTTTGATGGCGGCTAAAGAGCGGCACGCCAAGCGCGGTTTCCAGCCGATCCAGACGGCGCGACAGTGTGGCAATGCCCATACGCAGCTCGTCAGCGGCTCGGCTTAAGGTGCCGCAACGGGCAACGGCAAGAAATATCCGGGTATCATCCCAGTGAACAGAAGGGTGCATCATGTTTTTCAATAATGGAAAACGGAGCGCCGATTTTAACGCTACTTTGCTGATATGGAAAAGCAGATACTCCTCGCAACGAACAGGAGGAGCAAAAATGCAACAACGACAGCTGACAACAACTTTACGGGTTTCCGCGCTGGGTCTGGGCTGTATGGGAATGAGTGAATTTTACGGGCCGCGCGATGATTCTGCTTCGCTGAGGGTGCTGGCGCAGGCGCTGGATAGCGGCATTAATTTTTTCGATACGGCAGATATGTATGGCCCCTATCACAATGAAGAGATCATTGGCCGCTTCCTGGCCTCGAAGCGTCAGCAGATAAAAATCGCTACCAAATTCGGCATCGTGCGTCAGCCGGGAGAATATCGTCGTCGCATCGATAACAGCGCCGACTATGCCCGACGTAGCTGTGAAGCCTCTCTGCGGCGACTGGGCGTCGAGCAGATTGACCTTTATTACGTTCACCGGCTGGATAACGCCATTCCAGTGGAAGAGACAATGGACGCGCTGGCGCAGTTGGTACGCGAAGGGAAAATTGCGCATATCGGTCTGTGCGAGGTAAGTGCGGCCACGTTAAAACGCGCGCATGCAGTCCATCCGGTTGCGGCCGTTCAGACCGAATATTCGCTCTGGACGCGCGAAGTGGAAAACAGCGTACTGCCCGCCTGTCGTGAATTGGGGATTGGCCTGGTCGCCTATTCTCCCCTCGGGCGTGGCTTTTTAACTGGTCGCTTTCAACATACGGCTGCCTTTGAGTCGGGTGATTTCCGCGCCAGCCTGCCCCGTTTCCAGCCGGAAAACCTGGTGAGAAATCGCCCGCTGGCTGAGGTTATCGCGGCCCTTGCGGCGG
This sequence comes from Mixta hanseatica, assembly GCF_023517775.1. Lineage (NCBI taxonomy): Bacteria > Pseudomonadati > Pseudomonadota > Gammaproteobacteria > Enterobacterales > Erwiniaceae > Mixta > Mixta hanseatica. The sequence goes on from NZ_CP082904.1 coordinate 2,966,899, forward strand.
AGAAATCCTGCTCTGCCGCCCAGATTGCGCTGGCCTGGCTGCTGGCGCAGGGAGAAAACATTGTTCCCATTCCGGGCACCTGTAACCTAGTACATTTGCAGCAGAACGCGGCGGCGCTGGCAGTTCATTTAACTCCGCAGGAGCTAACGGCATTACGGCAAGCGGTGACGGCATTACCGGTGGTTGGCGAGCGCTACACTGCAGAAGGCATGAAAGGCCTTGATGCGTAATATTCGGACTGGTGGGTGTTGTTGGCAATATGCTGGCAGGTAAGCTTATCGAGCTTCATTTGAAAGGTCTGGCGATTACAGCATTAATCATGGCGGCTGCCACGCAGGCCGCTTCGGCAATTTATGTCGCTATTTTTAATGTGGCGATTGGCTCGGTCTGTTCCCGATTCTGCTGTTGCCTCCGCTGGCACAGGATTAAGGTTTTCATGAGGCGCCGCTGAGGCTGCCCCATGAAAGCTTAATGTTTGGGGGTTCGGTTTAAATGTTATCCAGTAAAATCTCAGTAAATTGACTGGATCTCATAACAGCTAAGATATTTTTAGCTCTTCTTTAGTTTCTGTTAAAACTCGTAAAAACCTGTCCAGGTTAAATTTCATAGCATTTTTTTCAGGTAAAACTCTGGCATCTGAAAAAAATTCAACTTCAATATTATCATGGCCATTATCTTTATTTAACTGGCAGAGTATTTGATCTTTGTAAGAGATTTCCACGGTGAGATTCTCATAATTGGAATCACTTAAAAAGATTATTTCAAAATCATCACTCATATCATTATCTCGGTACCCGCATGCTTTTCCCATGCTCTGGCTGCTGCTGATAAACCTTGTTCATTGATTGGTTTATTAGCCGAATATATGAGGGTCTTTTTATTAAAAGGAGCATATATATTATCTGTAACTTCTACCCTGTCTCTGGCAATTTTTACCGCAGAGCTTCCTTCGCCGAGCCCCATCCGGCCCATAGTCAGGCCAGCGGCAACAGAAGCGCCCGCAATCAGCAGGCCTTTGGCCTGGTCAGACATCATCTGGTCATAACCGGCGGGCGCCTCGCCTCCCAGCTATTGCGCGGCCTGCCTGAACCCTTCAGGGTTGCCGTTATACATCCCCCCTGCCGCCAGCAGCCGTCCGGCAGCTTTGCTGTTAATGGTGCTCAGCGGCGCGGGCTGCTTTGTTTGCGCCTGGCGGGCAGGTGTGGGACGCGGTTTTCCGCCCCGTTTGCTGTAGTCGCGGCGGGTAACTGACCGGTTATATTCCCGGATAATATCCCGCGCCCCGTCAAACTTAAACGCCAGCCGGTCGCGGCAAATCAGTGCGCCCTGCTCATCAATATAGAACAGCGATCCCTTTGAGAAAGCATAGCCGCCGAGCATCACCACCTCGCCGCTGAAGAGCATTCTTTTCAGCTTTTCCCGCTCCCGTGGCCCGTGCGGCGGCGGCTGGTTGTTGTAACCGTTAAAGGCGCGCTCATGCATATTAATCAGCTGAAAACCGAAATGCATACGATCGTCAAATACATATTTACTGTCGACTTTCGGCCAGGCAAAAACAGGCCTGATGATTTCCTCGTATCTTTCAGGCGCCAAATCGTCACGCGGCAGGTAATAAAGATCGGTTCCGGGCAGGCTGAAGCTCATACATCATATCCTTATGATGGAAATAGCGAGATAAACAATTGCACATTCCGCCGGGTGGTTTAAGCGGAAAATATTTTAACTTTAGCTGGTTATTGGATTAACTACAATGAATCCGTTAATGGTTTCCGGCGAATTGCCACGTTCCCAGCCATATAAGGCGTCGCAATTTTAAAAGATGATTAAATTGCGGAATCTTGCGCTGTTAAATATAGCAAATTCAAAATTTGATAAAGCTATCCGTTACAATGACGGACACGCCTGAACAACAAGTGAAATTAAAAGATAGCGAAAAGTGCAGACGAGAGTTTTCACGTTAGCCGGAACGATTAATGACTAAACGCAAATACAATTTTTATGCTGGCTTATCCGCCAGCAGTTATAAGCAGGCAAGAGCCGGAAATCTTCTACCGTTTTATAGCGGTTATAATCCCAGCTCACTAAGGCCTGGGTGATCATCAGGACGGCATCGAGGCAGCCAGAAATAGTTACGCTCGTCTTCGCGAACAGGCAGGTCATTTATACTGGCGTAGCAGAAGTAAAACAGAAAAGGCAGCTCAGAAAAAGTGCGGGCCGGATAACCAGCCCGCAGTAAAGATTAACCTTCGTTGTGCATTTCGAGGCTTTCCACCTCGTTCTGACGCGCCAGCGCTTTAGCATCGTCATTGCGCAGCGATTGCAGATACTCCAGATATTGCAGATCGACATCTTTCGTCACGTAAATGCCGTTAAATACTGAACATTCAAACTGTTCAATATCCGGGTTCTCTTCGCGAACCGCTTCGATCAGATCGTCGAGATCCTAGAAGATCAGCGCATCGGCTTTAATCAGCTGGCGAATCTCTTTCACTTAACGACCGTGAGCAATCAGCTCGGTGACGCTCGGCATATACACAGCGTCCGCCCGACCCCAAACGAACTGAAATCAGCACAGCCGCCGTCCCGCCGTCGAGAAAATGGAACCGCCGATAAACTCTGCCCGCCATCGGACGAAACCAAAGCATCACACCAAACGCATTATATTCAAATTGAAAGCGCTAACCTGGATAGCAAAATTTTTTCCTGCGCAACTTCATATAGGCCATCAAACAAAAACAAACATCCATCATTCTCTAACACGCTAAACCCTTCATTCCCGCACGCAAAATAGACACCAATACTTCCCTCTTCAATCCCTTCTAATTTGTATTCATAAATATCAGTTATTTTTTTGCCAACGTAACCGGATAATTGAATAGCTGTCTGTATTGGGTAAGCAAACTCATCTTCAATATCTTTAACATCCAGAAGTGCAGGCTCTTTTTTTTCAAGTGTCCAGGTTAAAGTGCCTTCATCAATGCTTAACGATACCCAACCAGAAGCAGAAAGCTGAAAAAACAATACAAGTATCCGACAAACCAATTCATCCTTTATAAAAAAAGAACGAAACCTGAAACCTCTAAAAAATTCATTAATCACCATACCGCTCTCCTTTAAAATTTCGATGACCTTTCAGGAATTAAGGTATCAAAATCATATTTACTTTCAGATAAAACCCTTAAACTTACGGTACTGTTTGTCTTTTCACTAAAGATATGGATTAAATCATACTTACCCCGGACAGAGGAACTAGGGATGATCATGCTGATCTGAGTTGCGTTTTCTAAGGTTTCTTTTACTGTTTTTTTTGCCTGCTCAATGCCAGCTTTACCTGGCGCATAAGGTAAACGTCCTTGTCCAATCTTTTTTCCTAACTTTTTGTCGAGATTTGCTGATTGTGTTAAAAGAAAATCATTAATATTACCCAAGTTTTTAAGTTTTACGCATCCTCTTTCAACTTTCTTCAGAGCGTCAACCGCTGCACTCTTCGTTTTCATAGTAGAGTGAACAACCCCGGAAGATATTCTTCCCATCGTTAAGCCAGCGGCGACAGAAGCCCCAGCCATCAGCAGGCCTTTGGCCTGGTCAGACATCATCTGGTCATAACCGGCGGGCGCCTCGCCTCCCAGCTGTTGCGCGGCCTGCCTGAACCCTTCAGGGTTGCCGTTATACATCCCCCCTGCCGCCAGCAGCCGTCCGGCAGCTTTGCTGTTAATGGTGCTCAGCGGCGCGGGCTGCTTTGTTTGCGCCTGGCGGGCAGGTGTGGGACGCGGTTTTCCGCCCCGTTTGCTGTAGTCGCGGCGGGTAACTGACCGGTTATATTCCCGGATAATATCCCGCGCCCCGTCAAACTTAAACGCCAGCCGGTCGCGGCAAATCAGTGCGCCCTGCTCATCAATATAGAACAGCGATCCTTTTGAGAAAGCATAGCCGCCGAGCATCACCACCTCGCCGCTGAAGAGCATTCTTTTCAGCTTTTCCCGCTCCCGTGGCCCGTGCGGCGGCGGCTGGTTGTTGTAACCGTTAAAGGCGCGCTCATGCATATTAATCAGCTGAAAACCGAAATGCATACGATCGTCAAATACATATTTACTGTCGACTTTCGGCCAGGCAAAAACAGGCCTGATGATTTCCTCGTATCTTTCAGGCGCCAAATCGTCACGCGGCAGGTAATAAAGATCGGTTCCGGGCAGGCTGAAGCTCATACATCATATCCTTATGATGGAAATAGCGAGATAAACAATTGCACATTCCGACCGGTGGTTCAAGCAGAAAATGCTTTAAATTCAGCCCATTAACAGATTAACTATAATGAATCCGTTAATGGTTTCCGGCGAATTGGCACGTTCCCAGCCATATAAAGCGTCGCAATTTTAAAAGATGATTAAATTGCGGCATCTTGCGTCGAAAAATATAACCAGAGAGGACACAGGTAATGCCAACCATTAAAATAACAGACATGCCTGCACAACAAGTGAAATTAAAAAAATAGCGAAAAGTGCAGACGAGGGCATCACGTTAGCCAGTACGGTTAATGACTAAACGCGAATATAATTTTTATGCTGGCCTGCTAGCCAGCAGTTATAAACTGAGCGGCATGGGTCATGCGATAATGGCAGAAATAAAACAGAAAAGGCAGGACAGAAAAAGCGCGGGCCGGATAACCGGCCCGCAGCGAAAATTAACCTTCGTTGTGCATTTCGAGGCTTTCCACCTCGTTCTGACGCGCCAGCGCTTTAGCATCGTCATTGCGCAGCGATTGCAGATACTCCAGATATTGCAGATCGACATCTTTCGTCACGTAAATGCCGTTAAATACTGAACATTCAAACTGTTCAATATCCGGGTTCTCTTCGCGCACCGCTTCGATCAGATCGTCGAGATTCTGGAAGATCAGCGCATCGGCTTTAATCAGCTGGCGAATCTCTTCCACTTCCCGACCGTGTGCGATCAGTTCCGTAGCGCTCGGCATATCGATGCCATAGACGTTCGGAAAACGGATTTCTGGTGCGGCAGAGGCCAGATAGACCTTCTTCGCGCCCGCTTCACGCGCCATCTCAATGATCTGTTCCGAGGTGGTGCCGCGTACGATGGAGTCATCCACCAGCAGGACATTCTTATCACGGAATTCGGCGCGGTTGGCATTCAGTTTACGGCGCACCGCGTTACGACGCAGCTGCTGACCCGGCATGATAAAGGTACGGCCAACGTAGCGGTTTTTCACAAAGCCCTGACGGTAAGGCTTATCAAGGATGCGGGCGATTTCCAGCGCCACGTCGGTGGAAGTTTCCGGGATAGGGATCACCACATCAATATCTAAATCTTCCCACTCGCGGGCGATTTTCGCGCCCAGCTTGGTGCCCATGCGGACGCGGGCGCTGTAGACCGAAATCTTATCGAGGAAAGAGTCCGGGCGCGCAAAATAGACATATTCAAACAGGCACGGGTTATTGCGCGGGTTTTCAGCGCATTGGCGGGTGTAGAGCTGACCGTTAACGGTGATATAGACCGCTTCGCCCGGCGCCACGTCGCGCAGAAACTCAAAGCCCAGCGTATCCAGCGCCACGCTTTCCGAAGCGACCATATACTCGGTGCGGCCTTCAGCCAGATCGCGTTTGCCCATCACTAACGGACGAATACCGTTAGGATCGCGGAAGGCGACCATGCCATGCCCGATAATCATCGCCACGCAGGCGTAGGCGCCGCGCACCTGCTGATGTACAGCGGCCACGGCAGAGAAGATATCGTCCGCTTCCAGCGGGTGGTGCGGACAGCGATCCAGCTCCTGAGCGAAGATATTCAGCAGAATTTCAGAATCGGAGGTGGTATTCACGTGACGGCGACCGCTTTCAAACAGCTGTTTACGCAGCTCGTGCGCATTGGTCAGGTTGCCGTTGTGGGCCAGGGTAATACCGTACGGGGAGTTGACGTAGAAAGGCTGCGCTTCGGACGCGCTGGAGCTACCGGCGGTAGGGTAACGCACATGACCGATGCCCATATTGCCCTGCAAACGCTGCATATGGCGTGCTTCGAACACATCGTTGACCAGCCCGTTCGCCTTACGCAGACGGAAACAGTTCAGCGCATCGATGGTACAAATGCCTGCGGCATCCTGCCCACGGTGCTGCAGCACCGTTAACGCGTCATAAATCGACTGGTTGACCGGCATAAAACCGGTGATACCGACAATACCGCACATGTTGTCATATCCTCATTGGCCGCACACCCGGCGCGATTACCGGGGCAAAAAACTCGACGTGCTTTGCAGATAGTCAAAGAACCATCTGATGATGTAACTGAACTCAGGAATCAGTTGAGACTGTTGCCAGTCCGGGCTTTTGGGAAAGCCGGTAAAGGTATCGAGGAAGAACAGCATCGCTGAAACGATTAGCACGCCGCGCAGCGCCCCGAAGCAGACACCCAGTACTCTGTCGGTTCCCGACAAACCCGTTTTTTCGACCAGCGAGCCAATCACATAGTTCACTATCGCTCCGACAATCAGGGTAGCGATAAAGAGCACTGCGATAGCGATGCCGTTGCGCACCAGCTGATCGTCAAATCCGGTGAACCAGACAGCAAGGAAGGGATAGTAATGACTGGCAACAAAGAATGCGCATCCCCAGGTGATAAGAGATAAAGCTTCCCGAACAAACCCACGGATCAGGCTGACAAGAGCAGAAAAACTAACAATCCCAATGATGACGTAATCTATCCAGACCATGAACTCTTCCAGCGACAATGCCCCTGCATCCAGTTCGGGGCGCATTCTAACAGAAAAAGAAAACGTTTGCGTAGCGTTTTCCCCATCACATAAAAATAAAAAATCGGCCAAAAAAATGCAGCGGAGACAGGCGCAGCGGCAAAACCCGGTACGGGATCCGCTGCTGCGCCCATTGCTTAACGCGCGCTATAAGGCTTAACTACGCCGCTCAGTCCAGAGAGGCTTTTCAGTTCGCCTACCGCCGACTGCATTTTCGCCTTCGAGGCATCCGGGCCGACATAGATGCGAGTAATCTGCCCCTGTACCGGCGTTGAGGGCACGGTAAAGGCGCGGTAACCGGAAAGACGCAGCTGTGCCACGATCTCATTCACTTTCGCGGCATTTTTCAGCGCGCCGAGTTGCACCACATAAGCCTGCCCGGTCGGCGCCGTTTGTTCTACCGGCTTTGGCTGTTCTACCGGTTTCGGCTTCGGCGTTTCTACCGGCTTCGGTTTAGGTGGTTCCACCGCTTTGGGCTTCGGCTGTTCCGTGTTTACTTTCGGCGGCGATTGCACCACCGGCGGCGGAGCAACTACCGATGGCGCGCTGTTATGCTGCGGTACAGCCGCGCCGTTATCGCCCGACTGCTGCGGACGATTGCTGCCGCCCCCGATCGCCGCGCCTGCGCCCTCTGGCGGCTGCGAAGGCAGCGACTGCGTGACCGGCGGCACCATATCGCTATCCTGCTGATCGTCCGGCTTCGGCACCAGCGGGATCGCCGCGAATTCTTCTTTATAATGTTTTTTTTTGCCGTCAAGCAGGCCTGGCAGCACAATGACGCCAACGGCGACCAGAATGACCGTGCCGACTAAGCGGTTCTGAAACTTACTTGCCACTGCCCTTCTCCGTATCCATCGCTTCCATGACCTGTGCCACGGTATGGAAAGATCCACATACCAGCACAATATCCTGCTCAGCTGCCTGCTGCATGGCGGCCTGCCATGCAGCGGTAACAGAACCAAAGGCATGCGCCCGATCCGTTTGCAGCTCGGCCATCAGCTGTTCAGCGCTGGCGCCGCGCGGGCCTTCCAACGGCGCTAAATACCAGCAATCCACCTGCGGAGCCAGAGACGCCAGGGTACCGGCAATATCTTTATCATGCAACATGCCCACCACCGCATGCACCTGTCCCGTTTTCGGCAACTGCGCCAGCCGTCCGGCCAGATAGCCTGCGGCATGCGGGTTGTGCGCCACGTCCAGAATCACCCGCGGCTGCTGCGCCACGGTTTGAAAGCGTCCCGGCAGCACCGCTTTATCCAGATGCTGACGAATAATCGCTTCACTGACCTGCAGCCCGGAGGCACTTAACGCCGCCAGCGCCGTCGCCGCGTTAGGCAACGGCACCTGCGGCAACGGCAGGTTTTCCAACGTGACGTGGGCATTACTGAAGCGCCAGCCGCTTTCCTGCGCCTGCCAGCTCCAGTCGCGCCCTACCTGCTGCAGCCCAGCGCCGGTTTCCTGCGCCACCTGAGCGATGCTTTGCGGCATATCAGGCTCGCCGACTACGGCAGGTTTGCCGGCCCGGAAAACGCCCGCCTTTTCGCGGCCGATGCTTTCACGATCCGGACCCAGCCAGTCGGTATGGTCCAGCGCGATGCTGGTGATCGCCGCCACATCCGCATCAACGATATTGGTGGCGTCCAGGCGACCGCCCAGCCCCACTTCCAGGATCACCACATCCAGCGCCGCCTGTTTAAATAGCTGCAGCGCCGAAAGCGTACTGAATTCAAAATAGGTCAGCGAGGTGTCGCCGCGTCCCGCTTCGATAGCGGCAAAGCTGGCGCTATGCGCCGCTTCCGGCAGCTCATCGCCCTGAATGCGCACCCGTTCGGTATAGCGCAGCAGGTGCGGCGAGCTATATACGCCCACGCGATAACCGGCGGCCATCAGCAGCGTTTCCAGCGTACGGCAGGTGGTGCCTTTGCCGTTAGTGCCGGCAACGGTGAAAACAAAGGGGGCGGGTTTTAACAGCTCGAGCGTGCGGGCTACGCGAGCTACACGCGTCAGTCCGAGATCGATGGCCTGCGTATGCAGACGCTCAAGATAATAAAGCCACGCGGCCAGAGGCGACGTGGCTTGAGGAAGGTGAAGATTTTCCATGGATCCCGTTCACAAAGTTACGGTTCATTGGTGAAAGGCGCCGTGCAAGACGCCTTTCCATCATCTGTCAGGCCTCTTGGCTTTCCGCTTTCGGCTCATCCGGCAGCTCATCACTGTCAGACAGCGGCGCAGGCAGATTCTGCATTTTCGCCAGCAGGCTTGCCAGTTTAAAGCGCATTTCCGGACGACGGATAATCATATCGATCGCGCCTTTTTCAATCAGGAATTCGCTGCGCTGGAAGCCCGGCGGCAATTTCTCACGTACCGTCTGCTCAATCACGCGCGGGCCGGCAAAGCCAATCAGCGCTTTCGGTTCCGCCACGTTCAGGTCGCCCAGCATGGCGAAACTGGCGGAGACGCCGCCCATGGTCGGGTCGGTCAAAACAGAGATATAAGGCAGACCGCGCTCGCGCATTTTCGCCAGCGCCGCACTGGTTTTCGCCATCTGCATCAGCGACATCAGCGCTTCCTGCATACGGGCGCCGCCGCTGGCGGAGAAACAGATCAGTGGGCAGTTATCTTCCAGCGCCTGCTCTACGGCACGAACAAAACGCGCGCCGACGACGGAGCCCATTGAGCCGCCCATAAAAGAGAACTCAAACGCGGCGGCCACGATCGGCATGCTGTGCAGCGTACCTTTCATGACAATCAGCGCGTCTTTCTCTTCGGTTTCTTTCTGCGCCGCAGCCAGACGATCCTTATACTTTTTGGAGTCGCGGAACTTGAGCACGTCTTTCGGCTCCAGTTCGCTGCCCAGCTCAACCAGCGTGCCCTGATCTAACAGGCTGTGCAGACGCTCGCGCGCGTGCATACGCATGTGATGATCGCATTTTGGACAAACTTCCAGGTTGCGCTCCAGCTCGGCACGGTAAAGCACCTGCCCGCAGCTGTCGCATTTTGTCCAGACCCCTTCAGGAATGTTTGCTCTGCGCGACGGGGTAATTGTGCTCTTATTGAGAATTCGTTCAATCCAGCTCATTGATGACCTTTCTGTTTGAACCTGGTGAGACCAGTTTTTCTTGTTGCTGCTGAAGCCGTCTTCAGCAGACCATAAATGTCGCTCATTAAACCATAACCATTACGCGCTGTGGATAAAAATCTGGTCATACCGGTTGACGCCGATAGCTTAAGGCTGTTTTTGCTGGCGGGCCGCACGGCGATGACGCCACACTTCCACGACGCCCGGCAGTATCGATACCACGATAATCGCCACAATCAACAGCTTCAGGTTTTCCTGTACCATCGGCAGGGCGCCAAAGAAGTAGCCCGCATAGGAGAACAACAGCACCCACAGCAGCGCGCCGGTTACGTTAAACAGCGCGAAATGGCGCCAGGACATATGCCCCATGCCTGCGACGAACGGCGCAAAGGTGCGAACGATCGGCACGAAGCGCGCAAGAATAATGGTTTTTCCGCCGTGACGCTCGTAAAAAGCGTGGGTTTTATCCAGATAGCTGCGGCGAAAGATACGCGAATCAGGGTTACTGAATAACTTTGCGCCAAACAGTCGCCCAATGGTGTAGTTCACCGCATCGCCCAGCACCGCGGCGATCGCCAACAATGTCACCATAAGATGAACGTTCAAATCATTATCAGGCAGCGCCGCCAGCGCGCCGGCAACAAACAGCAGGGAATCGCCTGGTAAAAAAGGCGTCACCACCAGTCCGGTTTCGCAAAACAAAATCAGAAACAGAATGGCGTAAACCCAAATGCCATACTGCGCCACCAGCTCGGCCATATGGACATCAATATGCAGGATAAAATCGACAACAAAACGGATTAGATCCATAACTCTTCCTTAGTGAGTGGCAGCGCCTGAAAGTTAATCTTCAAGAAAAAGCGGCCCCATCGGGGGCTGCGGTAAAGCAAAATGCGCCGGATAATCAACGGCGACCAGATAAAGGCCCTCCGCTTTCGCCGTCGCGGCGGCCAGCTTGCGATCTTTGGCCGCCAGCAGCTCCGCCATCCAGCCTTCGGGCTGATTGCCGCAGCCGATTTCCAGCAAACTGCCAACAATATTGCGCACCATATGGTGAACAAAGGCGTTGGCCTTAATATCCACCACCACATAACTGCCGTGGCGGCTAACGTTAAGGTGTATCACATTGCGCCACGGGGTACGTGACTGGCACTGCACCGCCCGAAACGAGGTAAAATCGTTTTCACCCAGCAGGCACTGTCCGGCGCGCTGCATTTTTTCCGTATCCAGCGGCAGATGAAAATGGGTCACGCCGCCGTGCAAAATCGCCGGACGCAGCCGGTGGTTATAAATCACATAGCGATAACGCCGTGCCGTCGCGCTAAAACGCGCATGGAATTCGTCCGGCACCGCTTTTACCCAGCGCACCGCGATATCGTCCGGCAAATTGGCGTTAACGCCCAGCGTCCAGGCGGCATCTTTCCGTACCGAAGTGGTTTCAAAATGCACCACCTGGCCGGTGCCATGAACGCCCGCGTCGGTTCGCCCGGCGCAGAATACCGTAACCTCATGGTTCGCCACCTGCGACAGCGCCTGCTCCAGACGTCCCTGTACGCTACGGACTTCCTGCTGCCGCTGCCAGCCGTAATAGCGGCTGCCGTCATATTCAATACCGAGCGCCAACTTATAGACGTTCGGGTTAACCGCCTGAGTCATTAGTACAGATACTCCTGTACCAGCTTCTCAGCGGTTTTTATCGCCATTAGCGCGCCGCCGAAGCGCACATTATCGGCCACCGACCAGAACTGCAGCAGCTCCGGGATGCCGTAATCGTTGCGCAGGCAGCCTACGTTGAGGTTGGCGTTATCAGAGGCATCGGTAACCTGCGTCGGATAGTCGTTTTCATCGGACAGTACGATCTCATCAATGCGCGACAGCTCATCGCGCGCCTCCTCGGCCGAAAGCGGACGCAGGCTTTCCAGATGCACAATCTGCGCGTTGCCGTAAAACACCGGCGCCTGCACGCTGCTGACCGCGATCGGCAGCCCTTCGTCCTGCAGCACTTTACGCACCTGATCCACCAGCCGACGCTCGCTTTCCACGCTGCCGCTACTGTCCGGCAGCTGCGGCAGCAGGTTAAACGCCAGCTGACGACCAAAGTGATGCTCTTCAGCTGGCAGGCCGTTCAGCAGACGCGCGCTCTCACCCGCCAGTGAATCCACCGCCACCTTGCCGTGCGCCGATACCGACAGCAGGTTGGTGACCTGTAACCGCCCGATACCGGCCAGATCGGTAAGCGGCTTGATGGCGCTCAGCAGCTGGCTGGTCAGGCTATCCGCAACGCTGATGATATTGCGGTTACGGTAATCAGCCAGCACCTGCGGATTGACATCCGGCACCACCAGCGGCACGTCCGGCTCAAGGGCGAACAGATCGCTGCTGTCGATCACCAGACAACCGGCGCTGGCCGCTTCATCCGCGTAGCGCGCCGAGGCGTCACGACCAGCGACGAAAAATGCCAGCTGCGCCTGCGACCAGTCAAAATCACCGGCATCCTGCACGCGCAGCGACTGCCCGGCGAAACGCACGCTTTCACCGGCGCTGCGTTCGCTTGCCAACAGATACATTTCACCAACCGGGAACTGGCGTTCGGCCAGCAACTCCAGTAAAGCGTTCCCTACTGCGCCTGTCGCGCCTAAAAGCGCAATATTCCAGCCGTCAGACATGTTGGTTTACTCCAGACAATGACATAAAAACAGAAGGCGGTGATATTCACCGCCCGTTGATTCAGATTATTCCCCTGCGTTAAACGCCGGCAAATAATAAGGGTTATGCGGGTTGATGGACCGCATTAAAGCCCAGCTTTTGCAGTAGCGCCGCCGCCTCAGCGTCGTCACACTCTACCCGCAGCGATGACCATTCGCGACGCTCCAGATACTGTTTGCGCAGGCGGTCAAATTCACCGGGCTGGCCTGCGACTTTTCTTAGCGGCGCATCATCACGGCGCACATCATACACCAGATGCGCCAGACGTTTTAGCGTTGGCTGATCGAGCGGTCCATGCAGCGTAATGCGGCCGAACTCCGGCACCGGCAGCAGCGTCTCCAGGCTAACCTGCTGCGGCTGTCCGATAAAACGGCTCCAGGCTTCAAAAACCTGCGTGGTGCCGCGCGCTTTACCCTCCAGGGTATAGCCAGCGATGTGCGCGGTGCCAATGTCCACCCGCTCCAGCAGGGCGACGTTCAGATCCGGCTCCGGCTCCCACACGTCCAGTACCACGCTTAAGTCGCGGCGCTGTTGCAGCACCCGCAGCAAGGCGGCGTTATCCACCACCGGCCCACGGCAGGCGTTGATTAAAATCGCCCCTGGTTTCAGCGCCTGCAACAGCGCCTCATCCGCCAGGTGCAGCGTTTGATAAGGCCCATCTTTATACAGCGGCGTATGGAACGTCAGCACATCCGCCTCCGCTACCAGTTTTTCCAGCGGATAAAAATCACCCGCGTCGCCGCGATCGGCGCGCGGCGGATCGCACAACAGGGTCTTTATGCCCAGCGCTTCCAGCCGTTTTTGCAGGCGACCGCCAACGTTGCCGACGCCGACAATCCCAACGGTACGATCGCTCAGCTGAAAGCCATCGCGCTCCGCCAGCATTAGCAGCGCGGAAAAGACATACTCCACCACGGCGATGGCGTTACAGCCCGGCGCGGCGGAAAAGCCTATGCCGGCGCGCACCAGAAAATCCTCATCGATATGATCGGTGCCTGCCGTAGCGGTGCCGACAAATTTTATCGCCTTGCCGTTTAGCAACGCCTCATTCACCTTCGTGACCGAGCGCACCATCAGCGCATCGGCATCGTTCAGCGCCTCGGTGGGCACCGGCCGGCCGGGTACGGCGACCACTTCCCCGGTGCGGCTGAACAGCTCACGGGCGTAAGGCATATTTTCATCTACCAGAATTTTCACAACGGCTTTCCTGCATCGACTGAAAAATTGGCGGTTATGTTGCCATAACCCGGGGCGGAATTCATGCCGCGACGTGCCGTCGGCGCGCGCGATAACGCTCTGGCGTGGTGCCTGCCTGCTGCTGAAACATGACGATCAGCGCAGAAGAAGAACTGTAGCCCAGTTCCAGCGCGATATCCTGTACCTGCTTCCCCTGCTCCAGCAGCGAAATCGCCTGCAGAAAGCGCAGCCGTTGGCGCCACTCGCTAAAAGACATCCCCAGTTCGGACTGGCAGCGCCGTGCCAGCGTACGCTCGGTGGTATAAACCTGCTGCGCCCACTGCGTCAGCGGCGGTTATCGCCGGGATGATTTTCCAGCGCCTGCAGCACCGGCGCCAGATATTTATCATCAGAGCGTGGCAGATAGCTTTCCTGTACTGGCGCCTGCAGCAGCTGGTCCCGCACCGCTTCGCACAGGCGCAAATCAGCCGTGGTTTGCGGCAGCTGCAGTTGCCGCGCCGCGAAATCAGCCATAATCGCCTTAACAATCGGACCGCTCTGGATCAGACAGACCTGCTGCGGCATCCCTGTGCAGAGTTCGGCGGCAAGATTAAAGGTGATCAACCGCGCATGCTTATGGTTATAACTGCTATGTTCACGTCCGGGCGGGATCCAAACCGGAAACGCCGCCGGCGTCAGCAGGCGTTTTCCCTCGACTTCAACCTGCAGTACGCTGCCTTCCACAAAAATCAGCTGCCCCCAGTGATGCTTATGAGACAAATACTCGGTACGCATATTCGTCTGCTCATAGCGCAGGAAAAAACGAAAATCGCTGGCAACGTCGGGTTCCTGATAAACAAGCTGAACCATCTCTTCTCCGTTTGCGCCGAACGGCAAACTGTCCGGCCGGTGATGAATTTTGTCCGATATTAACTATCTGTCTGAAAACGGACAAGCGTACACTGCCACCCTCCATTCAAAACCATGAAACGGCTATGAGCTTTTTATTTCCTTTGTTTGCGGTGCTGATATGGTCAGTGAACGCTATTGTCAGCAAGCTTTCCGCTGGCGCTATCGATCCGGCGGCGATCTCGCTTTATCGCTGGCTGTTGGCCTTGCTGGCGCTCACCCCTTTTGTGCTGCCTGCGGTCTGGTGCAATCGCCGAGCGATAGCGCAGGTTTGGTGGAAGCTGCTGGTGCTTGGTCTGCTGGGCATGGTGCTGTATCAGTGTCTGACCTATTACGCGGCGCACAGCGTTACCGCCCTGTTTATGGGGATCCTCAACGCGCTGATCCCGTTGCTGACCGTGCTGTTAAGCGTGTTTATTTTACGCGTCGCGCCGACGGTGGGGATTCTGGTGGGCAGCCTGCTTTCGTTTGGCGGACTGGTGTGGCTGGTTAGTCAGGGAAATCCGGCGCAGCTGCTGACGCACGGCATGGGCCAGGGCGAGCTGATGATGTTTGCCGCTTCCACCGCTTATGCGTTGTATGGCGTGCTGACGCGACGCTGGGCGCTCACGCTGCCGGGCTGGCAAAGTCTGTATATGCAGATTTTCTTTGGCGTGCTGCTGTTAATTCCCGGCTTTTTACATGCGCCGGATGTCAGCCTGACGGCCCGGAACATTCCGCTGGTGCTGTTTGCCGGTATTCCCGCCTCCATTATCGCGCCGTTCCTGTGGATCCAGGGCGTGCTGCGCATCGGCGCCAGCACCACCAGCATTTTTATGAATCTGGTACCGATTTTTACCGCCGTAATTGCCGTGCTGTTTTTGCATGAAACCCTGCACAGCTACCACTTTATCGGCGGTGGCATTACGCTGCTGGGGGTGTTGGTGGCGCAGCGCCTGCGCATCGGTCTGCGATAAACGCCGCAAGCGGTGAATTATCCGGCCTGATTCCCTACATTTTCCCCGCCAGGATTGGTATCATAGCGGACTATTCTATTTTTCCGGCGCGCCCCGGATATTGACCTGCCGTTTTAAGGATTCCGCCATGCAACCTCTTACTGGCCCCGGCGCGCCCCAGGGCGAACGCACCACTGTATCCGGCCAGACCCCTCGCGGCGGCGGCACGCCCGGCGAACAGCCGCTCTCTCCCGGACAGCGCACCACGCTGGAACGATTAGTGGTGCGGATTATGTCGCTGAGTACCTTAAAGGCGCCCGAGCTGTGGGCGGGATTACGCCGTGAGGTTGGCGTGAAGAACGATGCCGAGCTGCAGTCGCGTCACTTTCCCGCTGCTGAAAATTTCCTCAATGGCAGACTGACGCAGGTACAGAATAATCACGCCACGCGCCAGCTGTTACAGCAGCTGACCGAGCTGCTGCCGCAGGGCAATAATCGGCAGGCGGTGAGCGATTTTATTCGTCAGCAGTTTGGCCATACGGTACTCAGTTCGCTATCGCAGGATCAGCTGCGCCAGGTGCTGACCATGTTGCAGAACGGCCAGATGACCATCCCGCAGCCGCAGCTGTTGCGTAACAGCGATCGTTCGCTGCTGCCGGCGGAGCATCAAACGCTGAATCAGCAGGTGGTCAAACTGGCGGCGGCGACCGGCGAGCAGTCTTCTACGGTGTGGTCATCGGCTCTGAAGCTGGTCGGTCTGAAAAGTGGCGATCCGATCCCGTTACGCCACTTTCCGCTGCTGTCGCAATATCTGCAGGTTCGTCAGACGCTAAGCCAGCAACATGCCCCGACGCTGCATATGCTGGAGACCGCGCTGAAGCATCCGCTGGATCGCGTTGAACAGCAGATGCTGGAAGAGTATAGCCAACAGAATTTCCAGGCGACGCCACAGACCGTGCTGACCACTGCGCAGGCGCAGGATCTGCTGAATCTGCTGTTTTCCCGCCGCGCCGAACGCATCAGCGAAAGCGATACGTCGCGCGCAGCCAGCGATATCCATCCGCAGCCGATCTACAATCCGCTGGTGCCCTGGCTTCCGGCTCCGCTGCAGCCGCTGGCAAACCGGCCTGCGCTGGCGGCGCTGATCGTGCTGCTGGTACTCGGCCTGCTGTGGCTACTGTTCTGATTAACAACCGCAGTCACGCGCCGTAGCCTGCGGCGGCCATTCGCCCGGGCTATCGCCAGTCACCACCGGATGCTGGTCACGCCGCCAAAAATCGAGACCGCCGATCAGCTCCTTTACCCGCAGCCCGGCGCTGGCCAGTTTCCATGCCGCTTTTGTCGAACCATTGCAGCCGATGCCATCGCAATAGGTAATATAAACCTTACTGCGA
The DNA here is from genome assembly GCF_023517775.1 of Mixta hanseatica. Classification (NCBI taxonomy): domain Bacteria; kingdom Pseudomonadati; phylum Pseudomonadota; class Gammaproteobacteria; order Enterobacterales; family Erwiniaceae; genus Mixta; species Mixta hanseatica. The sequence continues at coordinate 2,983,858 of NZ_CP082904.1, forward strand.
TCAAGGAGTGCCAGCTTTTCCGGCGTCATCTCCCGATGCGGAAAATGCATGGCGCCGCAGATATGCCCGGCCTGCCACGACTGCGCTGAACGCGCGTCAATCACCACTATCTCCGTCACGCCGTTGGCCAAATCTTCGGCTACATCCCATGCATCTGCATAATAAGCGAGTTTTTGCGCCAGCCAGGCGGCGCTGGTCTCTGCGTTAGGTGGGGGGAAAGCGAGAACGCTGGAAGTTACTGACATCTTTTTTCTCCGGTGGTTTTTCTGCCATCATAGCGGCACTGCGGTATGATGTCTGATACCAATTATCCTTTGCTGATAAGACCCATTATGGCTTCGCTTAGTGCTCGCATCTCCATGCTTTACGCTGTGCAAACCCGCACTACTCGTCGCGAGCGCCTCTGTAGCGCGCTGCGTCAGGCCATTAGCGAAGGCAGCCTGCCGGCAGAAAGCCGCCTGCCCTCCTCTCGGCTGTTGGCCGCTGAGCTAACGCTGTCGCGGGTAACGGTGGAAGCCGCCTACGGCCAGCTGGAAAGCGAGGGCTACCTGCGTCGCACAACCGGTCAGGGCACTTTCGTCGCTATCCGCATGCGCCCGCCTGCCGCCGACAAAGAAACGGCGGCGCTGCCTTTTACCCCTTCCACCCGGGCAGCGGCGGTAGTGACCAGCGGAGGCTGTCAGGATCCGCCTTTTCCTTACGCCTTTGCCGCCGGCTCGCCGGAGCTGCGCGCTTTTCCTCACGAGCAGTGGCGCAGGATCGCCGCGCGGCAGCAGAAGCTGCATGGCAACGCGCTGATGCGCTATGGCGATCCGCAGGGCTGGCTACCGCTGCGCCAGGCATTAAGCACTTATCTGGGCCAGGCGCGCGGCGTGCGCTGTAAACCAGAGCAGCTGATAGTGCTAACCAGTTCACAGCAGGCGTTACAGATGCTGGCGCTGCTGCTGCTCGACAGCGGTGAAGAGGTATGGATGGAAAATCCCGGCTACCCCGGAGCGCGCCACGCTTTTCAGAGCGCCGGCGCGCGCGTGACCGGCGTAGCGGTTGATGCTCAGGGCGCGCTTCCCGGCGACGGGGCGCCACGGCTGATTTACCTGACGCCTTCACACCAATATCCGCTGGGATCGGCGCTTAGCCTTGAGCGTCGGCTGGCATGGCTGGCGCTGGCGGAAAAGCGGCAAAGCTGGATTATTGAAGATGATTACGACAGCGAATTTTGGTACGACGCGCAGCCGATGCCCGCCATGCAGGGACTGGCCCCGCAGCGCACCATTTATCTCGGCACCTTTTCCAAATCGCTGTTTCCTTCGCTGCGTCTGGCGTGGATGGTAGTGCCAGAGCCGCTGGTCACACCGCTGATCCGTTTACGCAGCGTGATGGATGGGCACAGCGCGCAGCTGCCGCAGGCGGTTACCGCCGCCTTTATTGAACAGGGGCACTACGCGGCGCACCTGCGCTTGATGCGTCAGCTTTATCACAGCCGCCGAGATTTGCTGCAGGAGCGGCTTAGCGCTCTGTTGCCCGACCAGTTGGAGCTATTGCCCTGTCGCGGCGGTCTGCAGATGACGGTTTTACTGCACGAGGGCGATGAGGCAGATTTGACTGCGCGAGCAGCGGCACAACAGCTATTGCTGCCGCGTCTGGCCAGCTGTTGGTTTAATCAGCCGCCCCAACAGCAGGGCTGGCTATTAGGCTTTTCCGCGCTGGAACGCGCGGAAATTATTAGCGGCGTAAACCGGCTGGCGACGCTTTTTTAAACCGGCACGCCGTCAACGCTAACAAGAAAAGTTCACGTCGCGGGCGGCGTTTTTGCCGGGCGCGACATCCATAGCGTCAGCAGCAGCCCGCTCACGGCGCAGGCGGCGGCGGCAAGATAAACAGAGCCGTAACCCAGCGAGGTCGCCAGCAGGCCGGTCAACGGTCCACTGGCGCCGTAAGCCACGTCCTGAAAGGCGGCGAATCCGCCAAGGGCCGTGCCGCGCACCTGAGGCGCGACACGTTTTACCACCTCTACGCCCAGCGCCGGGAACACCAGCGAACAGCCGCAGCCGGTCAGCGCCGCCCCTGCCAGGGCCATCCAGCTATTGAAGGAAAAGCCGAGCAGCGCCAGTCCGGCCGCCTCAATAGCCAGCGAAATCACCGCCACGCGAATGCCGCCCAGCCGATCGGGAAGGCCGCCAAAAAAGATGCGCATCAGAACAAATGCGCCGCCAAACGCGCTCAGGGCGAACCCCGCATTGCCCCAGTGACGTTCAGCAAACCACAGCGAGGTAAAGGTACCGATCACTGCAAAACCCACGCCCTGTAACGCCAGCGCACTGCCCGGCGACAGGATCTGCCTCACCACGCGCCTCAGAGAAGGACGTTCACCGCTCTGGGTCGGTACCGCCGGCACCCCGTAATTCAATGCCAGCGACAACAGCGGCAGAATAAGCGCAACGTAGCCTAACCCGCTAAATCCCCAGTGCGCATGGATCCACAGCCCCAGCGGCGCGCCGGCCGCCAGCGCGCCATAGATCGCCATGCCGTTCCAGGACATCACCAGGCCGGAGCGCTTCGGCCCCACCAGTCCCAGTCCCCAGGTCATGTTGCCGGTTAACAACAGGCTTTCGCCGAACCCTAACAGCAGGCGTCCTGCCACCAGCAGCGCAAATTTTCCCGCCGCGGGTAGCGCAAGCTGGGCCGCCAGTAAATAGGCGACGCCAACCAGCGCAATCGCCATCATGCCCTGCTGAGTAGTGATTTTTGCGCCGCGGCGATCGGCCCGCTTTCCGGCCAGGCCGCGCGTCAGCAGCGTAGCGAAAAACTGGATGCCCACCGCCACGCCAACCATCATGTTGCTGTAGCCCAGCTCCTGATGTACGAATAACGGGATAACCGGCAGTGCCAGGCCGGCGGTCAGATAGGTTAAAAACACCGCAAAGGAGGTACAGGCCACTAACGCGGTACTGTGGGAAGAGTGGGTTGTTGTCCTGGACATTCGTCACGTCTCTCCTGAATATTACTGGCGCAGGCCGGTTAATATGCGCGTCCACGGCGCCAGCAGAGCGCTGACTTTGGGGCGCGGGTTAACCTGAGCGGCTGGCGCGCTATCATGACGATTTAAACTAGCAGGCATAAAAAAGCCCGGCTTGCGCCGGGCTTTTTTAGTATGCCGTTACTGATATTTACGCAGCGTCAACGTGGCATTAGTGCCACCAAAGCCGAAGCTGTTAGACATGACTGTGGTCAGCTTACGTTCGGTCGGCGTGGTGACGATATTCATCCCTTCCGCTACCGGATCGAGTTCTTCAACGTTGATGCTCGGGGCAATAAAGCCGTGTTCCAGCATCAGCAGGCTGTAGATTGCTTCCTGTACGCCTGCGGCGCCCAGTGAGTGACCGGTCATCGCTTTGGTTGCGGAGATGGCCGGCTGATTTTCGCCAAACACTTCACGGATGGCGCCCAGCTCTTTCGCATCACCAACCGGCGTAGAGGTGCCGTGGGTGTTGATATAGTCGATGGGGGTATCCACGCCCTGCATCGCCATTTTCATGCAGCGCACAGCGCCTTCGCCTGACGGAGCAACCATATCTGCGCCATCAGAAGTCGCGCCGTAACCGACGATCTCTGCGTAGATATGCGCACCGCGCGCCAGCGCATGCTCCAGCTCTTCAACCACTACCATGCCGCCGCCGCCGGCGATAACGAAACCGTCGCGATTAGCATCATAGGTACGGGAGGCTTTTTCCGGCGTGTCGTTGTAGCGTGTGGAAAGCGCGCCCATTGCATCGAATTCACAGGCCATTTCCCAGCACAGCTCTTCGCCGCCGCCGGCAAAAACGATGTCCTGTTTGCCCAACTGAATCTGTTCTACGGCGTTACCGATACAGTGCGCGGAAGTGGCGCAGGCGGAGCTGATAGAGTAGTTTACGCCATGGATTTTAAACGGCGTCGCCAGACAGGCGGAAACACCGGAAGCCATCGCTTTGGTCACCACATACGGACCGACAGCTTTCAGGCCGCGCGGGCTGCGCATGGCATCGGCGCCAAATACCTGGAAGCGCGGAGAACCGCCGCCGGAGCCGGCAATCAGGCCCACACGCGGGTTGTTTTGATAGGTTTCGTCGCTCAGGCCAGCGTCTTTAATCGCTTCGGCCATAGAAAGATAGGCATAAATGGACGCATCACTCATAAAGCGCACGACTTTGCGATCGATGAGGCCAGTGGTATCGAGCTTAACGTTACCCCAGACGTGACTACGCATGCCGGAATCTTTCATCTCCTGAGAGAAGGTAATGCCAGAGCGACCTTCACGCAGAGATGCCAGGACTTCTTCCTGGTTGTTGCCAATGCTGGAAACGATCCCCAGGCCAGTAATCACTGCACGTTTCATCAAAAATACCTCTTCCATCATCATAATTAGGATTTGACAGGCACTCTAGCTTACACTTGTACGCCGAACAAGTCCGATCAGCAAAATAGTTGTGTAAATTTGCGTGATGTGACCGCTCTCGCTAAAATCGCGGCACTGCCTGATAAGTGAGCCATTCCCGTTGAAAAACATCCCTGTAGAACATGCAAAACTGGACTGGAACGATCAGGGTACACCTGTATCCCGAGAATTTGACGACGTCTATTTTTCTAACCAGAACGGCCTGGAAGAGACGCAATATGTCTTTCTGGGCGGTAATAATTTACCTGACCGCTTCGCCACGCATGCGCGTGCGCTGTTTGTGGCGGCCGAAACCGGTTTTGGCACCGGCCTTAATTTTCTGACGCTGTGGCGCGCTTTTGATCGCTTTCGTCAGACACAGCCGCAGGCGGCAATGCAGCGCCTGCACTTTATCAGCATGGAAAAGTTTCCGCTGACGCAGGAAGATCTGGCTGCCGCTCATGCCCGCTGGCCGGAACTGGAGCCGTACGCCGCCCAGCTGCGCCAACAATGGCCGCTGGCGTTGCCGGGCTGCCATCGTTTGCTGTTAGATGGCGGACGCGTCACGCTGGATCTTTGGTTTGGCGATGTTAATACGCTTATTCATCATTTTGATGACAGTCTGCGCCGCAGCGTGGACGCCTGGTTTCTTGATGGTTTCGCGCCGTCCAAAAATCCGGAAATGTGGACGCCCGCGCTATTTGCAGCCATGGCGCAGCTGGCGCGCGCTGACGGCAGCTTCGCCACCTTTACCGCTGCGGGCTTTGTGCGACGCGGCCTGGAACAGGCGGGCTTCCGGGTAACGAAGCGCAAAGGGTTCGGTCATAAACGCGAAATGCTGTGCGGCGTTCTGGCCGAGGCGCCTGCGCTGCCCCACTCTACGCCCTGGTATGCGCGCACGCCTGCTGCGGGCGAAGAGATCGCCATTATCGGCGGCGGCATCGCCAGCGTGCTGCTGGCGCTGGCGCTGTTGCGTCGTGGTAAGCCAGTCACGCTTTACTGCGCGGATGATGCCCCGGCGCAGAATGCCTCCGGCAACCGTCAGGGCGCGCTCTATCCTCTGCTTAACCAGCACGATCCGGCGCTGGCGCAGTTTTTCCCCGCCGCCTTCAGCTTTGCGCGGCGGCTTTATGACAGCCTGCCGGTGGACTTTGCTCATGACTGGTGCGGCGTGACACAACTGGCCTGGGATCAAAAGAGCCACGATAAAATTCAGCAAATGCTGGCGATGGCGCTGCCTGACGCACTGGCGCAGGGCGTTGATGCGGCGCAGACTGAGCAGCTTGCCGGCGTGGCGCTCGGCTGCGGCGGCATTCACTATCCTGCCGGCGGCTGGCTGGCGCCGGCGGAGTTAACTGCGGCGCTGTTTCATCTGGCTCAGCAGCAGGGCTTACAGGTTCACTGGCATCATCGTTTAGAGCAACTGGAAACGGCAGAGAACGGCTGGCGGCTACAGTTTACCGAGACGCCGGCAAGGCATCATCAGAATGTCGTGCTGGCGAACGGCCACGCCATCAGCTCGCTGGCGCAAAGCGCAAAGCTGCCGGTCTATCCGGTAAGTGGCCAGGTAAGCCATATTCCGAGCGCGCCCGCTCTGGCGAACCTGAAGCAGGTGCTGTGTTATGAAGGCTACCTGACGCCGGTCAGCCCGCAGTTTAATACGCACTGTATTGGCGCCAGCTATCATCGCGGCGATACCTCGGTGCGCTATCGGGAAGAAGATCAGCAGGAAAACCGGCAGCGGCTGCGGCATTGTCTGCCTGAGTGCGAATGGACAGAGGCGGTGGACGTTAGCGCGGGCGAAGCGCGCAATGGCGTACGCTGCGCCACGCGCGATCATCTGCCGATGGCGGGCAACCTGCCCGATTATGCGTCGCTGATAAGCTGTTACGCCGATCTACCGCAACAGCGCGACGCGCAGGCTGAGATCGCGCCCGCGCCAGTCTGGCCGGGCCTGTTTGTACTGGGCGCTCTGGGCTCGCGCGGCTTATGCAGCGGTCCGCTGGCGGCGGAAGCGTTAGCGGCGCAGCTGTGTGATGAGCCGATACCGCTGGATCGCGATACGCTGGCGGCGCTGAACCCCAACCGTTACTGGGTGCGCAAATTGCTGAAAGGCAAACCGGTGAACTAAAGGCCGTTTAGTCTGGCGAAAAAGTAAAAAGCGGCCCTCAGGCCGCTTTTTACTCTCGCTCCGAAGCCGAGGCAGAAGAGTAAAGCGTCCCGCGCCAGGGACGGCGCGAGCCGAGCTGTCAGGGATGACGTTTTTTGCGTCTTTACGATCTGCCTGGCCCCCCGTGCAGGCACGGTATAAGGCCAGTGCGCTTCGCTGCTTTTACTAACAAAGACTAAGCGGGCTGGCGCGCCTGCAAAAACAGATTATCCCACATGCCGATCACCAGCGCCTGATCGCGCGGCGAGAGTTCACCGGCGGCAATGGCGTTTTGCAGGCTGTTTTGCACCTGGATTTGTAACGCTTCGGCAGTATGCTCGCCGCTCTTTTCCAGCTCCACTACCGCCAGAGTGAGGTGACCGCGCAGGTAGCCGCTGGCAAATAGCTCATCATCACTGGCATGCTCGACCATATCGTCAATCAGGGCCAGAATACGCGTTTCAAATTCTGCGATCATCTCAATTCCTCATTAAGTCGCGCCTCCGTTCAGCGCAGATCTTCCGGCCAGGGAAACTGCGCCGCCGTCAGCGGGGGCGTGTGATAAAAACGCTGTAATTCAGCGATAAAACGGGCCGGGCGCGCCGGAATACCGTTTTCAAGATAGTGCATAACCTGAGCATGAACCTTACGCTGAAACGCAATGCGATCCGGTTCGTGATCGCCATTGAGATTGTCACAACTTACGTTGAAGGGAAAGCCCGCCGCAACGCTGAACATCCACTCCAGCGCCTGCGGTTTAATCTCGACGGATTCAAACTGGTTTTGCGTGACGGCATCGCGTCCGTCCGGGCAATACCAGTAACCAAAATCGACCAGCTTACGACGCTCGGCGCCGGCAATGCACCAGTGAGAAATCTCATGCAGCGCGCTGGCGTAATAACCATGCGCAAACACCACGCGATGCCAGGGCGAGGTTTCATCCGCCGGAAGATAAATGGGTTCATCGTCGCCTTTAATTAGACGCGTCTGAAAATCATCCTGAAAACAGCGATCGAAGAGATTAATCAGGTGCTGGTATTGGTGCGTAGTATTCATATGCCTAAACGTCTGCGAAAAAAAACGCGCAAATTGTCGCATTAAGCGTGCGCATTGACGAGCATTATCCAAAAAGGTGCGTGAGCCAATGGCCGATAGCCGCGCCGTAATCTTCATACAGCAGCTTGCTGCTCATCACCACTGACACAATCACCACCATCGGACGGATCAGCTTTTGCCCGCGCGACAGCACCATCCGCGCCCCGAGTCGCGCGCCGCAAATCGAACCCAGCAGCATCACCAGCCCCACGCCCCACACCACTTTGCCGCCAACGATAAAAAACAGCAGGCTGGCGAAGTTCGAGGTGAAATTAAGCACTTTGGCGTGCGCGGTAGATTTCGCCAGATTGAAACCGGCCAGCGTCACGAAGGCCAGCGCATAAAAAGAGCCGGCTCCCGGACCGAAAAAACCGTCATAGAACCCGACCGTGCCGCCCGCCACCAGCGCAAACGGCAGCCCGTGCAGACGGCGCTGCCGATCCTCCTCGCCTAATCGCGGCATCAGCAGAAAATAGAGGCCGATACCGATAATCAACAGCGGCAGCACCTGACGCAGGAAGTCGGAGCGCACATGCTGTACCAACAACGTGCCGCAGACCGCGCCGATAAAGGTCATCGCGATATTCAGACGCTGCTCGCGCAGCAGTACCGCTCCGCGCCGAACAAAATAGAGGCTGGCGGAAAACGAGCCGCCAACCGCCTGCAGCTTGTTGGTCGCCAGTACCTGAGCAGGCGTAAGCCCGGCAGAGAGCAGCGCCGGCACGGTCAACAGGCCGCCGCCGCCGGCAATCGAATCAATAAACGACGCCAGCATAGCCACAAAAAACAGCACCGCTATCATCTGCGGCGTGACAACCAACCAGTCCATGTCATGTCCTAAAGTAAGTGTTTATCCAGCAATGCCTGGCAGGATGGCGGCAGCGGCGGCGGCTCACGTTTCACCGGCGCGCCGGCGCCCGGTTTTTTCGGCGCGAACCAGCTTTCCAGCTCGGCGTCGCAGCCGTCGCCCGGCGGCGGAGGCGCCTGGTCCTGGCACTCCAGGCTATCCGGCGGACAGCGCAGGCGCACATGCATATGGGCGCGATGACCGAACCACGGGCGCACCTTACGCAGCCAGTCGCGATCGCTGCCGGCATCGGCGCAAAGCTGCTTCTTGATCGCCGGATTGACAAAAATGCGCGTCACCTGCTCATCTTTTGCCGCCAGCTTAATCAGGCTGTCGATCTCTGGCTGCCAGTGGCGCGCCACGACGCGTTTACCATCAGCGCTGACCAAATCCAGCGGCTGCGGTTTCAGCAGCATCTGCGGCGTCCAGCGCTGTTTCGGCAGCTGCAGCCAGATATCAACATCCAGCCCGCTCTGGTGGCTGGCGTGACCGCTGCTGAAGCGCCCGCCAGCCGCCATGCCCATATCGCCAATCAGCACCTGACCCAACCCAAGGTTGTGCACCTGGGTTGTCAGACGCTGGATAAACAGAATCAGATCGGGATGACCAAAATAGCGGCGCTGATCGGGCCGCATCACCTGATAAGCAGGATGATTAAGCGGCAGCGCTTCGGCTCCAACAATGCAGCCGTTGGCGAAGGCACCGATCGCCTGCGGCGAGCCGGGGATCGGCGAGGTAATGCGTTGCCACGGCGTCGCCGCCAGCGCCGACGCGCTGAGCAGCAATGCGGTGAGCATCAGAAACGTTTTTTTCATAATCACCAGCGGGGAATGGTGGTGGAAACGTCAGCGCACTGCGCGCGGTGGCGCAGCAGATGATCCATCAGCACAATCGCCATCATCGCTTCGGCGATTGGCACCGCGCGGATCCCCACGCAGGGATCGTGACGGCCTTTGGTAATCATCTCTACTTCTTCGCCCGTACGGGTGATGGTTTTCCCCGGCACGGTAATGCTGGAGGTCGGTTTCATCGCCAGATGGGCTATCACCGTCTGCCCGCTGCTGATGCCGCCCAGAATGCCGCCCGCATGATTGCTCTGGAAGCCGCTGGCGCGGATCTCATCGCGGTGCTGGCTGCCGCGCTGGTTAACCACGGCGAAACCGTCGCCGATTTCAATGCCTTTAACCGCATTAATGCTCATCAGCGCATGGGCCAGATCCGCATCCAGACGGTCAAACACCGGCTCGCCAAGGCCGACCGGCACGTTTTCCGCTACTACCGTGACCTTCGCGCCAATCGAATCGCCCTCTTTTTTCAGCGCCCGCATCAGTTCGTCCAGCGCTTCCAGCTTGTCGGGGTCTGGGCAGAAGAACGGGTTTTGCTCAACCTGATCCCACGCTTTCAGCTCACAGGCGACATCGCCGATCTGCGCCAGATAACCACGCACCTGAACGCCGAATTTCATATGCAGGTATTTTTTCGCAATGGCACCTGCCGCCACGCGCATCGCGGTTTCGCGCGCCGAAGAACGCCCGCCGCCGCGATAGTCGCGCAAGCCATATTTCTGCTCGTAGGTGTAGTCGGCATGGCCTGGACGAAACAGATCTTTAATCGCGCCGTAATCCTGTGAACGCTGATCGGTATTTTCAATCAGTAAGCCAATACTGGTGCCGGTAGTGACGCCTTCAAACACGCCGGACAGAATGCGCACCTGATCCGGTTCACGTCGCTGGGTGGTATAACGCGAAGTGCCCGGGCGCCGCCGGTCAAGATCATGTTGTAAATCCGCTTCGGTTAGCGGAATACCCGGCGGTACACCGTCAACGATACAGCCCAGCGCAATGCCATGCGACTCACCAAACGTGGTGACGCGAAAAATCTGTCCAATCGTGTTGCCTGCCATCTCGGCTCCGTTATTGTGCGATTAATCTTTGAAGAATTTGAAATGATGCTGCGCGTCGATAATTTGCTGACGGGTCAGCATAAACACGCCGTCGCCGCCGTTATCAAACTCCAGCCAGGTAAAGGGCACGTCAGGATATTGCTCCATCATATGCACCATGCTGTTGCCCACTTCGCAAATCAGCACGCCCTCTTCCTGCAGATAGTCCGGCGCGCAAGCGAGAATACGCCGCACCAGCTTCAGGCCATCGCTGCCCGCCGCCAGCCCCAGCTCCGGCTCATGGCGATATTCATTGGGCAGGTCGTCCATATCATCCGCATCCACATAGGGCGGATTGGTGACGATAAGATCATACTGCAGCTTCGGCAGATCGCGGAACAGGTCGGAGCGAATCGGCGTAACCTGATGAATCATACCGTGTTCATCAATGTTCTGCTCGGCAACCGCCAGCGCATCGATTGAGAGATCCACCGCGTCCACTTCCGCTTCCGGAAATGCGTAGGCGCAGGCGATGGCGATACAGCCGCTGCCGGTACACATATCCAGAATATGCTGCGGCGAGCGATTGACCAGCCCGGCGAAGCGGCTGTTAATCAGCTCGCCAATCGGCGAGCGCGGCACCAGCACGCGTTCATCGACATAAAACTCATGGCCGCAAAACCAGGATTTATTCGTCAGGTAGGCAACCGGAATACGTTCGTTAACGCGGCGGATCACGCGCTCAACGATGCGGTGACGCTCGCTGGAGGTGAGACGCGCGTTGCGCATCTCTTCAGGAATATCCAGCGGCAGGTAAAGGGTTGGCAACACCAGCTGAACAGCTTCGTCCCAGGGGTTATCCGTGCCGTGGCCATACCAGATGTTGGCGGCGGCAAAACGGCTCACCGCCCAGCGCAGCATGTCCTGAATGGTATGCAGCTCATTCACTGCCTCATCGACGAAAATTTTGTCCACGTTGCCCTCCACAGGCCGTTCCGTAATTACGGCGGGTAGTTTGCCATGAAGCGGGCGAGAATTCAGCGCGACGAGGTGAAAAAGCTGACTTTTGTTTACAATGCGGGTTATCGTAGCCAGCAGGCCGTGCAGCCTGTGCCCTTCAACCAGCAGAAAATGAAGATTATGAAGAAAAAAGAGCAGCTCAGCGACGATGATAAGACGCTGTTTCGTCAGCTGATGACCGGCACCCGTAAGCTCAAGCAGGATACCCTGGTGCATAAGCCGGTGCGTAAAAAAACGGAGGTATCGCTGAAGCGTCAGCTATCGGAACAGGCAGATAACAGCCACTACTTTTCGGATGAGTTTCAGCCTCTGCTGGCGGAGGAAGGCCCGGTGCGCTATGTACGCAGCGATGTTAGCCACTATGAACTGAAAAAACTGCGGCGCGGCGACTATTCACCGGAAATCTTTCTCGATCTGCATGGGTTAACGCAGCAGCAGGCTAAACAGGAACTGGGCGCGTTGATTGCCGCCTGCCGTCGCGAACACATTTTTTGCGCCAGCGTGATGCACGGTCACGGCAAACATGTGTTGAAACAGCAAACGCCGTTGTGGCTGGCGCAACATCCTTATGTGATGGCGTTTCATCAGGCACCCAAAGCTTTTGGGGGCGATGCGGCTTTGCTGGTGTTGATTGAGGTAGAAGAGTGGCAACCGCCAGAGTTACCCTGACGGCAGAGACATTTACATCGCTTTTGCCAGCTTAGAAGGACTAACCTGCCATTTTAAGCTGCCCTCGCCGCGCCCGGCATCGAAATCAATACAGGCAATGGCCGAGGTGGCGAACATCGGCGGCGGCTCTTGCGGACACAGTTCCGAAACCAGATAGCCCACCAGAGGAAGATGCGAGATAACCAGCACGGATTTCACGCCTTCTTTCGCCAGCGCCTGTAAATAACAGCCCACCAGCGCCGGATCGCCGCCCGGCGTCAGCTCAGGCAACACCTCTTGCTCCTGCGGCAGCCGCAGGGCTTCACGTACCGTGGTTAACGTCTGTTCCGCCCGTAGATAGGGGCTAACCAGCACCCGTTCAATATCCAGAGTCTGACTGTTCAGCCAGCTCGCCATTTGGCGTGATTCATCACAACCACAATGGGTCAGAGGCCTAACCGAATCACTGGCTGCCTCAAGTGCAGCGTCGCCGTGACGCATGATAAAAACTTGCATAAAGCACCGCTGTTGTTTAACAAAATCGTCGGATCATCAGGCTGCCCGACGCTCCATTCTGCGAATGAACGCTGTGTTGTAACCTAATGACTTGAGTATAGTCAACCGATTGTTTATTAAACGAGCTATTGTCGGGATCTGCCGACCGACGCAATAAAATCGCGCTCGGCCTAAACCGCTGAATCATTATGGTTATTCATTTGCGGCGGGGGATTTGTAAAAGTTTTCGCCGCGTTCAGCGCGCTGACGAAGCGCTTCGCAAGGCGCAAAACGATCGCCATACTGATGCATCAGACTGGCTAATGTGTTAACCACATTGGCCGCGCCCAGGCTATCCATGTAGCGATAAGGGCCGCCGAGGAAAGGCGGAAAACCGATGCCGAATACCGCGCCTATATCGCCGTCGCGCGGGCTGCGAATAACGCCTTCCTCCAGGCAGCGCGCCGCCTCATTTAACATCATCATCATGCAGCGTTGCGCGATCAATGCGCCGTCCAGCCGGTGCTGCGGCTGAATATGCAGCAGGGCATAAATGCTTTTATCAGGCCGTTTTTTACCTCTGTTATAGCGATAAAAACCGCGCCCGTTCTTACGTCCTTTGCGGTTGTCGTTCAGCACGGCGGCAAACGCCTCCGGTGCGGCGAAACGCATGCCATATTCCTGTTCCAGAATCGGCAGGATTTTCGTGCCGACATCGATCCCCACCTCATCCAGCAACTGTACCGGCCCAACCGGGAAACCGAATGCGATCAGCGCCTTATCCACCACATCAATCGGCTCGCCTTCCAGCACGCAACGCATCGCCTCATTAATATAGGGCGCCAGGATGCGATTCACGTAAAAACCAGGACGGTCGGCCACCACAATCGCCGTTTTGCCCTGCCGCTTCGCCAGCGCCACGGTCGTCGCGATAGTATGGGCGGAGGTGGTTGCATGCGGAATGACTTCTACCAGCGGCATTTTATCAACCGGACTGAAGTAGTGCAGGCCAATCACCTTTTCCGGGCGCAGCGCGTGCGCTGCGATCTGCGCAATCGGTAAAGATGAGGTATTCGAGGCGAAAACGGTATGCGCGGCGCAGTGCTGCTCCACCTCCGCCACCATCTGCTGTTTTAAGCCGAGATCTTCAAACACCGCTTCGATAACCAGGTCGCGCTGGCTAAAACCACGGTAGTCGGTGCTGCCGGTAATCAGGGCCATCTGCTGCTGCCGGCCAGCAGCGCTAAGCTGTCGCCGTTTAACCTTCTTACTCAGCAAATCCCAGCTGTATTTCATCGCATGGTTAATCCCCTCCACGCTAATATCTTTAATACGCACCGGCAGTCCCGCTTTGGTGGCGGTAACGGCCGCGATGCCGCCGCCCATCAGCCCGCCGCCCAGCACGCCAATGCTGCGCAGCGTTACCGATTCGGCGTCGTACTCTTTTTTCAGCGCGGTGCTGGCAAAGAAAATCTGGCGCAGCGCGACGGACTGCGGCGTCATAGTCAGTTCGCCAAAGGCGAGCGCCTCGGTCTCATGGCCGGCGCGTATCCCCTGCTCCAGCCCGGTCCTGACCGCCTCAAGAATGCGCCGCGTAGCCGGATAATTGCCGTGCGTTTGCGCCTCGCTCTGACGTGCCGCCAGCTGAAACAGAATGGCGCGTCCCGCTGGTCCGTTCAGTAGGCGTTCACGCAGCGGCAGCGGGCGACGCGGCCTCTTGCCTTTCAGCGCCAATGTGACCGCCGCCTGCAGCAGAATGCTGTGCGGTACCGCCTCATCCACCAGCCCCAGCTTCAGCGCCTGTTTTGCCCGCAGGTTTTTACCGGTAAGGATCAGATTTAACGCCTGCGACGCGCCAATTAAACGCGGCAGCCGCTGTGTGCCGCCGCTGCCGGGCAGCAGCCCCAGCTGCACTTCCGGCAGCCCAAGGCGGGTTTTTTCATCAAGGGTACAAACACGTCGATCACAGGCCAGCGCCAGCTCCAGCCCGCCGCCCAGGCAGGCGCCGTGGATGGCGGCCACCACCGGCACCGGCAGCGCCGCTATCTCTGACATGACGCGCTGCCCCTGCTCGGCCAATTTGCGTGCCTCGTCGGCGCTGCGGCACTGGTCGATCATGCTAATATCCGCGCCGGCAATAAAGGAGTCTGGCTTGCCGGAAATAAACACCAGCCCGGCCAGCGCCGGGTTCTGCCGCGCCAGGCTAATAACGTCACGGATTTGCTGAATAAAGGCCGCCTTCAGGGTATTCATTTTTTCATCAGGCACGTCAATCGTAATGACGCCGACGTTATCGCTGCGCATGCTCAGATGAAATGCAGATTGCTGTTCCATGACCTTATTCAACCTCCAGTACCATTGCCGCGCCCAGCCCGCCTGCTGCACAGGCGGTAACCAGGCCCAGGCCGCCACCGCGCCGCCGCAGCTCATTCAGGGTTTGGGTAATCATGCGCGCGCCGGTTGCGGCAAAAGGATGTCCATAGGCGATCGAGCCGCCAAGAACATTAAATTTGTTTTCATCTACTTCTCCCAGCGCCTGAGGACGATTAAGCACGTCACGGGCGAAGCGCTCGTCACGAAAGACTTTCAGATTAGCCAGCGTTTGCGCGGCAAACGCCTCATGCATATCGATCAGGGTAAGATCGTTCAGCGTGATGCCCGCGCGATCCAGCGCCAGCGGCGAAGCGTAAGAAGGCCCCAGCAGCATATCCTGCCAGACGTCGGTTGCGGTAAAGGCGTAGCTGCGCAGATAGCCCAGCGGCGTAATACCCAGTTCACGCGCCCGCGATTCGGTCATCAGGATAACCGCTGCGCCGCCATCGGTAAGCGGGGTGCTGTTGGCCGCCGTAACGCTGCCGTGCTGACGATCAAAAGCGGGACGCAGCCGGGCGTAATCCTCAACGGCGCTGTTTTCACGCACGTTATTGTCCTGCTGCAGCGCCGCTCGCCATGGCGGCACCCAGGCCGTCATGACTTCATCCGATAATTTGCCTTCCCGCCAGGCCTGAGCCGCACGCTGATGGGAACGATGCGCCAGCGCATCCTGCTGCTCGCGACTGATGCCATGTCTTTTGGCCATCTGTTCTGCGGTATCGCCCATACGCAGTCCGGTAGAGTACTCTGCCACCGCAGGCGGCACCGGCAACAGATCGCGCGGACGCAGCTGGCTGAACAGCTTAAGTTTTTTACTCAGGGTACGGGCTTTATTGAGATCGACCAGCGTTCTGCCCAGCTTTTTACTGACGCCAATCGGCAATACGGAGGAGGAGTCGGCGCCGCCGGCGATGCCCGCGCGCACGTTGCCTGCCAGCAGGCTTTCCGCCAGGTTAGCCACCGCCTGAAAGCTGGTGGCGCAGGCGCGGCTGACGCTGTAGGCATCGGTCTGCACGTTAAGCCCGCTGCTTAATACGATTTCGCGCGCGATATTGGGCGCTTCCGGCATCTGAATAACCTGACCGAAAACCAGCTGTTCGATAATGTCCGCCGGGATTTCGCTGCGGGCCATCAGTTCGCTGACCACCATCCGGCCCAGTTCGACTGCCGGAATACCGTGCAGCGCCGTCGCCTGGCGGGCAAAAGGGGTGCGAAGACCGTGGGTAATGGCGATGCGATCGCCCTGACGCGTCAGCAAAGGAAGCGCTCTGCTCATTATTCTCACCTGTTAACCGCGACCGCAGCATCATTGCCAAAGAGGTCAGACCTGCACAGTGTAATCAGTTTGTTAAAGGGTGCCAGCGGCGCAGCCGGAAAATGAGAGCAGCGACACAGTTGCCGCAAAGAAGAAATAAGCCCCGCAAGGCCATGGAGGAAATAAAGCAAGAAAAACGGCCATGCCGTTGTCGGAAAAGAATAAATAAAAGCGTAAGCCCGACGCCGGGCAGGAAGAAAGTCGGCGCGCTGTTTTGCGCCGACGGGCAGAACTTAGCGCAGACCGAGCTGGAAAATCAGGGTTTCTGCCTGGCAACTAAAGGTAAAGTCGACATTAAGACGCACGCCGTCCGGCTGCTCAGTAAACGTCGGGGCGATAACGCAGGGTTCAGATTCCACGCTGCGCGCTTTTTCAGTGAGCGAGGCCAGCATCGTTTCTGCCTGCTGACGGTTATCAAACAGACGTGACCAGGACGCTGTGCAGTCACTGTTATCCATTACGGTACCGACATCAACGCAGCAGCAGGCCGCTGTTTCGTTAGCGCTACATTTATTTAAAGCATCACTCATCGCTCTCTCCCACTATGCTATTTAAACAGCCAATATTAACTGTCCGCTATTTTACCCTGCCTTTTAATCCGCACTAAGTTATGTGAACGCAATCACGAATAATATTGATCTGACGCAGGTTAACCTCGCGGGCGATGCAGGAAAGCGCTTTTTTTTGTTAAGCGGATCTTATTTTACCGATCACTTTTGAAATATTTAAAAAACAATATTGCAACATATACACAGGTCGGACCTATACTGTGCGCACTGGTCTGATTTGTCCGTTGTATTTCAGCCCCTACAATCCCCGGCTCCTTGTTACTTGATGTAACAGATTTTATAAAAATCACATAATGAGGTTGTGGTCATGAACCATAAAAACCTGTGTGCAAAGTCAGCTTTGGCAGTTGCAGTGGCAATCGCTTCCTCAAATCTTTATGCAGCGGGCTTTCAGCTCAATGAATTCTCCTCGATTGGTTTGGGCCGCTCTTATTCCGGCGAGGGCGCCATGGGCGATACGGCAGCCTCCGCCAGCCGTAACCCAGCGACCATGGCATTAATGGATCGTCCGATGTTTTCTATCGGCGCGGTATTTATCGATCCCGATGTTAATATTGACGGTGACAGCGGCGCGGGTAATAGCCTGCGTGCGAACAATATCGCCCCAACCCAATGGGTGCCGAATATCCATTATGTGCAGCCGATTAATGATCAGTGGTGGGTGGGCGCCTCCGCGACCACTAATTACGGCCTGGCGACTGAATTTAATAATGATTACGCAGGCGGCGCTTTCGGCGGCAAAACCGATCTGCTGACCACTAACCTTAATCTCAGCACCGCCTGGCGCATGAATGAGCACTTCAGCTTCGGTGTCGGTTTCGATGCGGTTTATGCCCGCGCGAAAATCGAACGCTATATGGGCGAGCTTGGCGGCCTGCTGCCTGCTGCCGGCCTGCCTGCCGCTGCTGCCGATACGCAGATTGCCCACCTGAAAGGCGATGAGTGGGGCTACGGCTGGAACGCCGGTATTTTATATGAGGTGGATGAAAACAACCGCTTCGGTCTGAGCTACCGTTCTGAAGTGAAAATTGATTTCGATGGCGATTATAAAAGTTCTATCCCTTCACAGCTGAATCCGATTATCGGCGGCGCGGGACTGGATCTGCCGTACGGCACCAGCGGCAATACCATTCCGGGCGCGCTAACGCTGAATCTGCCGGAAATGTGGGAGATCTCAGGCTATCATAAGGTCGCTCCGCAGTGGGCGGTGCACTACAGTCTGGCCTATACCAGCTGGAGCCAGTTCCAGGAGCTGAAAGCCACCGGCAGCAACGGGCAACAGCTGTTCTATAAAGATGAAAGCTATCGCGATGCTTACCGCATTGCGCTCGGCACCACTTATTTCTATGACGATCACTGGACTTTCCGCACCGGTATCGCCTTTGATGACAGCCCGGTTCCGGCCGATAAACGCTCTATTTCGATCCCGGATCAGGATCGTCTGTGGCTGAGCGCCGGCGCCTCGTATGCTTTTAATGAGAATGCGTCGGTGGATGTGGGCGTTTCTTATATGCACGGACAAAAAGTTACGGTGCGCGAGGGTATCGACCCGGTAGCGACCGCGCGCAATGGCGCCGTCACCCCATACGAATTTAATTCCGAAGGTAAAGCCTGGCTGTACGGCGCCAGCTTTAACTACCGCTTCTGATGCCGGATAAAGCGGCGGGAACACCGCCTCTTTATGGCGTTGCCCTGCGCATGCAGCAGAAGCGTTATAAAAAAGGCGGGAATCTCCCGCCTTTTTCTTTGTCGTTACTCGGCGTCTATCTCATCCAGATCGCCCTGAATCGCTTGCGCGTTGGGGTTCTCCTGCGGCTTCAGCTTGCCGCCGTGGGCGAGGAAATCGTGCCGCTGGAAGTAAGCGTTGCGCACGAAAGCGTAAGGGTCGCTGGTATTACGCAAAATCGCATCGGAATCCAGCAGCTGCGCGCGCGTTTCCACGCCCTCCAGCACCCATTTACCCGCCGTCATCGGCCAGCTCAGCCAGCTCAGCACCGGATAGAGCGTATCAAGATAATCACCGCCATCCTCACGTGGCGTAAAGCTGCCGTAGCCTGGCAAAACCACATAAGGACCGTAGCCGACGCCCCAGGTGCCCAGCGTACCGCCAAAGCGTGGCTCCTCTTCACGCGCCAGCTTATCGTTCGCCATACCGGCAACATCGATAAAACCGCCCAGACCCAGAACGGTATTCAGGAAGAAACGGTTAAAGTGAATCATGCCGCGATAGGGATCGCCGCGCAGGAATGAGTTCACCATCGCCGCCGGTTCACTCAGGTTGCCGAGGAAATTACTGACGCCGGTACGCGCCGGCACCGGCACATAGTCGCGCCAGGCGACTGCAACCGGGCGCAACAGGTAAGGGTCCAGCACGTTGTAGTTGAAATCAAACATCGTGCGGTTAAAACCTTCCAGCGGATCGGAACGCCCCTGCGGTTCGTCGTTATGCTGTGAACTGGCGCATCCTGCTAACAAAATAGTTGCCAGCGCCAACCCCGTCAGGCGGAAGTTCATAATTTTCTCCCTGTCTTATTAAGTTTTTACCGCTTCAGGGCTGCTGCTGATTAATTTCAACAGCAAGATGCTGATGACCATCAAAAGGCGTAAGCGCGCTCTCGCCGAACCAGTCTCCAGGCTTGGGAGTCGCGCTGCCGTCGCGCGCAATGCGTACGCGAACTTTAACCTGATGCTGCGCCGAAAGCAGGCGCTCTGGCATCATGGCATTGCTGTCATCCAGCGTCAGCGATAGCGGAAAATGACTCAGCGGCAGTTTCTTTACTGCCACCGGAACCGGTGAAACACCGTCGGAAACAGAAATATACATGACTCCGCCCGGCGGTAACATTTTTTCTGTTGCTTCCGCCAGCGTAATGCGAAGAGAAAGCTGGCTGGTTTGCAGTCCGGCGGCGGTTTTCGCCTGCTGAATACTGCGCTGCACCTGTGCGACTCGCGGATCGTTGGTCGGCAGCTGCGTCAGCATGGTTTGCCAGAAGCTAATCGCCTGCGGGTACTGCTGTTGTTCAAACGCATTAAAGGCGGCCAGGCTCAGCAGACGCACATTTGTCGGCGCCTGCTGCAACATCGCCTTCAGCATCGCCTGCGCTTCTCGATTGTCCTGCGGATCGCTGGAGCGGGTCAGCACTTCAGCATAGCTGAGTTTTACCTCTTCGTTATTCGGCGCCAGCTGCAGCGCACGCTGAAACGCCTCAATGGCGGTCTCGCGATTATCCAGCACCATGCCGATACGCCCCAGCATTAGCCAGTCGCGTAGCTGACCGCTATCCTGCTGCAGCGCGGTACGCAATCCCAGCCCCAGACGCGCCAGCTCCTCCAGCGTCAGCGGCTTCGCCTGCGGATCCAACAGACGCGCGCGCAGCGCTGGATAATCATCCTGAACCTGATGCCAGGCGATCAGACCAGGCAGACCACCGGTTTTCAGATAACAGCCCAGGCTGACTATTACCAGTAACACGGCGCCGGGCAGCAGCACCCAGCGGCTGAGCGGACGCCCCGGCGCGGACGCCGAAGAGGACGGAATATCGGTCAGCAATGTTTGCTGCAGCTCCTGCACCATCGGCTGGCGGGCGGCAATCACGCCCTGCGCCTCATCCTCATCTAACTCATGTAACCGCTGCTGGTAGAAAACTTTATTTAACGTATCGCGATCTACCGACGACGGACGATCGCTGCGCCAGCCTGCGATTAGCAGTAACAGCAGCGCGGCCAACAGCAGACCGGTTATCACTATCCAGAAAAGCGTCATGATGATTTCCTGTCATCGTTCAGCAGTGCATTAAGGCGCTGTTGCTGATCCGCATCCAGCCGCCCGTCAGCCCCAGACGGGCGACGGCTGCGCAGAAAAATCACCAGCGCCCCGGCAAGAATAAACAGCAGCGGCCCCGCCCACAGGATCAGCGTCGATGGCATGACCGGCGGCTGATAGGTCACAAAATTGCCGTAGCGGTCGACCATATATTGCGTAATTTGATCTTTGTTCTGGCCCTGCTTCAGCAGTTGATAAACCTTCTGGCGCATATCTGCCGCAATCATCGCATTAGAGTCGGCAATGCTGTTATTTTGACATTTCGGGCAGCGCAGCGAGGCGGTTAGCTCGCGGTACTGCTGCTCCTGCGCGGCAGAATCAAATTGCCAGGTTTCGATCGCCGCCAGCGCGCTCAGACTGAACAGCAGCCCTGCCAGGATAATGAACAGCTGTTTCATTGTGTCGCCTCCCTGCTATATTTTTGCCACAGCGGCGCTACTTCCCGCTGCCAGACCTGCGCATTAAGATCGCCCGCGTGGCGATAACGCACAATCCCCTGCCCGTCGATCAGGAAAGTTTCCGGCGCGCCATATACGCCCAGATCCAACCCAAGCATGCCGCTGCCGTCATACAGGCTCAACGCATAGGGATTGCCCAGGGTGTTCAGCCAGTTCACCGCTTTTGCGCGATCGTCCTTATAGTTCAGCCCAACCACGCGTACGCCCTGCTCTGCCAGCTTGTTCAGATACTGATGCTCGGCGCGACAGGTAGGGCACCAGGTCGCCCAGACGTTCAATAGCAGCGGCTTGCCATCCGCCAGCGCCGCCTGATCG
Organism: Mixta hanseatica; assembly: GCF_023517775.1. Taxonomy (NCBI): domain Bacteria; kingdom Pseudomonadati; phylum Pseudomonadota; class Gammaproteobacteria; order Enterobacterales; family Erwiniaceae; genus Mixta; species Mixta hanseatica. The sequence goes on from NZ_CP082904.1 coordinate 3,005,261, forward strand.
TAAAGGTTACCCGGCTGCTCAAGCGACTCCAGTTTAAACAGCGGCACCGGTTTGCCGATCAGCGCCGATTCCAGTCGGGTTGGATCGTCGCCGTCAGCATTGCGCGTCAGCTGCCACATCAGCGCCAGCGCCAGTAACAAAAACAGGATCAGCGGAATATAAAAAATTCTCTTGTTCATACCAGCTCCCGTTGCGCTTTTTTACGGCTGCGATAACGCGGATCAAGCAGACAAAGCAGGCCGCCGCACGCCATAAACAGGCCGCCGTACCATATCCAGCGCACAAAAGGTTTGTAATAAATCCGTACGGCCCAGGAGCCATCCTCCAGTTCCTCGCCGAGCGCAGCGTAAAGATCGCGCGTCAAGCCGCCGTCGATCGCCGCCTCGGTCATCATGCTGCGCGCCACGCTGTAATAGCGTTTTTCCGCGCGTAGCGTCGCTTCCGGGCTGCCGTCGCGCGTTACCTCAATAATCGCCGCCCCGCCGCTGTAGTTAGGGCCGTGCAGTTCGCGCACGTCGCGAAAAACAAAGTGATAACGATGGATATCGACGCTGTCGCCCGCCTTCATGCGCACGTCGCGCTCCACGCTATAATTCTGGCTAAAGGCGATACCGATCACCGTAACCGCCACGCCCAGATGCCCCAGCACCATACCCCAGTGGCTACGGGAAAGATGCCTGATGCCGCGCAGCAGACTATGACGATGCGTAGCGCGCTCATGCAGCTCCAGCAGGGTTAAAATAATTACCCACAGCGCCATCATCAGCCCGACCACCGTCATCGCCTCGATGCGGTCCTGCATCAGCCACGGCAGGATGATCGACAGCAGCAGCGTGGCCAACAGCGCCATCGCCAGCCGCTTCCAGAGCTTTTGCGGCTCGTCGCGCCGCCAGCGCACCAGCGGACCGATGCCCAGCAGCAGGGCGAAGGGCGCCATCAGCCAGGTGAACAGGGAATTAAAGAACGGCTCGCCGATAGAGATGGTGCCCAGCCCCAGCTGCTTATGCACCAGCGGCAGCAGCGTACCTAACAGCACCACCAGCATGCCGGCAATCAGTAATACGTTATTGCCCAGCAGGAATGATTCCCGTGACCAAAAATCGTTCTGTACCCGGCTGCGTACCCGCCCGCCTTTCACTGCATACAGCAACAGCGAACTGCCGATAACCATCACCAGGAAAGCAAGGATAAACATGCCGCGAGCCGGGTCGGAAGCAAAAGCATGCACCGACACCAGTACGCCGGATCGAACCAGGAAGGTGCCTAACAGACTAAGAGAAAAAGCGGCTATCGCCAGCAGCACGGTCCAGGCTTTAAACGCGCCGCGCTTCTCCGTGACCGCCAGCGAATGAATCAATGCCGTACCCGCCAGCCACGGCATAAAGGAGGCGTTTTCAACCGGATCCCAAAACCACCAGCCGCCCCAGCCCAGCTCGTAGTAAGCCCAGGCGGACCCCAGCACAATGCCAATGGTCAAAAACAGCCACGCAGCCAGCGTCCACGGCCGCGACCAGCGCGCCCAGGCGGTATCCAGCCGTCCGGCCATCAGCGAGGCGATGGCGAAAGCAAAAGCGACGGAAAAACCGACGTACCCCATATAAAGCAACGGCGGATGGAAAATCAGGCCGATATCCTGCAGCATCGGATTCAGATCGTGGCCGTCAATAGGATAATCCGGCAAGGTGCGGGCAAAGGGGTTGGAGGTGAAAATGATAAATAGCAGAAAGCCGAAATTAATCATTCCCATCACTGCCAGCACGCGCGCGATCGCATCCTGCGGCATGCCACGGCTAAAGATCGCTACCGCCAGCGTCCAGCCGCTAAGCATTAATACCCATAACAGCAGGGAACCCTCATGCGCGCCCCAGGTAGCCGCAATGCGGTAATAAAGCGGCAGCTGGCTGTTGGAGTTGCTAACCACATAAGCCACGGTAAAGTCGTTAACGATAAAGGCGTGCACCAGCACAAGAAAGCTGCCTGCCACGCAGAAAAACAGGCCGATGGCGAGCGGGCGCGCCAGTCCCATTAATCTGCTGTCCTGACGCGCTGCGCCCCAGAGAGGATAAAAGCTCAGCAGCAACGCCAGCGCCAGTCCAAGGCAGAGCAGGAAGTGACCTGTTTCCGGCATCATGAGCGCTCACCCTGCGGCAGCGCTGCCGCCGCTGTTCCCTGGTGGTTTTTCTTCATCGCGTCGCTGATTTCCGGCGGGGTATATTTTTCGTCGTGCTTCGCCAGCACCTCTTTCGCCTGAATCAGATTGCCCGCCTGTAGCTCACCCTGCGCCACTACGCCCTGCCCTTCCCGGAACAGATCGGGCAGAATGCCTTCATAGCTGACGTTAACCACACCGTTGGCGTCATACAGCTTAAAAGAGACGCGCAGCGTTTTCTCATCACGCTTAACGCTGCCGGGCATCACCATGCCGCCAACGCGCAGCCGCTGACCAGGTTCCGGCAGCGTATGCGCTTCGCCCTTGCCATACAGAATTTCACTGGGGGTATAAAACAGATCGATATTTGAGCGCAGCGCATACATAACTAATGCCGTTGCCAGGCCCAGACCAACCAAAATCGCCACCACAACTAAGAGGCGGTTTTTACGACGGGTATTCACATTACTCTCCTGCCGCTTCGCTGGCGGCCTGCTTCATTTTTGCCGCCCTGATGCGACGTTCACGCGCCTGATATTGCCGCACGCTTTTTAACAGCCGGCGGCGCTGCCATACGGTATGCCCCACCAGCACCGCCAGCGCCAGCAGCGTAAAGCTCACCGCCAGCCAGACATAAAAGCCGTAGCCGCCCATCGCCAAAAAATCTTGCCAGGAAGAAAATGCAGGCATCATGCGCAACGCCCTCCTTTATTCACCAGCGCGGCGACCCAGGGACGATGTCGCTCGGTCAATAAGATTAAATTGCGCAGCCGCATCAGCGTCAGGGTAATAAACAGCATCAGATAACCGATAATCGCCCAGCGCAGCGGTACGCGCATCTCTGGCGCAATCGCCTGCTGTAGCATGCCGGAAGATCCCTGGTGCAGGGTATTCCACCATTGCACGGAGAAATGAATAATGGGGATATTCACCACCCCCACCAGGATCAAGATACTGGCGGCGCGCCCGGCGAGACGCCGATCGTCAAAGGCGTTATACAAGGCGATCACGCCCATATAGAGGAACAGCAGCACCAGTTCGGAGGTTAAGCGCGCATCCCATATCCACCAGGTGCCCCACATCGGTTTACCCCAGGCCGATCCGGTGATTAGGGCAATAAAGGTGAAAATAGCACCAACCGGCGCCATGGCGGCTGCGGCTAAATCAGCCATTTTCATCTGCCATACCAGGCCGGTAAACGCGGCCACGGCCATAGCGCTGTAAATGCCCATCGACCAGATCGCGGCGGGAACATGGATATAGATAATGCGATAGCTCTCTCCCTGCTGATAATCGGCCGGCGCGAAACCAAAGCCCCAACCCCAGCCGATCAATAGCGTCACGGCTGCCAGCAGTGCGAATCCCGGCACCAGGCGGCCGCTAAACTGATAAAGCCGGTCGGGCTTTGCCAGCTGATGTATCCATTTCCACATTGTTATTGCTCACGGTAAAAATATAAATCGATAGCCTTGTCTTAATGCAGGCTGATACGTAACGCTGCCGCCGTAGCAAACGGCGCCAGAGAGAGACTGGCCGCCAGCATAGCGCCTAAAATCGCCAGATAACCGCCCACAGGCAACCCCATGATGGCGGCATCAATAGCGGCGCTGGCGAAAATTAACACCGGTACCGCCAACGGTAATACCAGCAGGCTAAGTAGCACCCCGCCGCGACGCAGGCCAACGGTTAACGCCACGCCGATCGCTCCCAACAGGCTAAGCACTGGCGTACCCAGTAGTAACGTCAGCGCCAGCGCACGCCAGCCATTGAAATTTAGCGACAGCAGCAGCGCGGCCAGCGGCGAGAGCAGCAGTAGCGGCAAGCCGGTGATCAGCCAGTGCGCGATAATCTTTCCCAGTACCGTCACTGGCAGCGGTGTCGGCAACAGCAGCAACTGTTCCAGCGAGCCGTCGTTAAAGTCATCGCGGAACAGCCGCTCCAGCGCCAGCAGCGATGAGAGCAACGCGGCCACCCACACTACGCCCGGCGCGATACGCGCCAGCAACTGCGGCTCTGGCCCAATACCCAACGGGAACAGCGTAATCACAATCAAAAAGAACCACAGCGGATTAAGCATTTCTGCCCCGCTGCGAAAGGCAATGCGCAGCTCGCGGCTTATCACGCGCCCTAGCATCAGATGCGTTCTCCTGCCGTCAGGCTAATTTTTCTCAGCGGCCAGACGGCGGCAGGCAGTGGCTGATGCGTCGTCAGAATCACCATGCCGCCCTGTTGCGCATGCCGCACAAATAGCGCCATCAGTTTTTCAACGCCATTAACATCAATAGCCGTCAGCGGTTCATCTAAAATCCACACCGGTGCCTGGCTTAACCACAGCCGCGCCAGCGCAACGCGCCGCTGCTGACCGGCAGAGAGCTGCGCGACTGCTACCTCTTCAAAGCCGAGCAGATCGACTGCTTCAAGCGCGGCGAAACGCTGCTCGTCATCATATTCGGCATGATAGAAGGTAAGGTTTTCCAGCGGTGACATAATGCTTTTCACGCCCGGCTGATGTCCGAGGAATAACAGGTTGCGGTGCCATCGCTCGCGCTGCCGCTGCAGGCGTTCGCCCTGCCAACGCACTTCGCCATGTTCCGCGCTGCTCAGTCCAGCCAGTAAACGTAACAGCGAGGTTTTCCCGGCGCCATTGGGCCCTTCAATCTGCACGATATCACCGCGATTCACAGTAAAATTAAGCTCGCTAAACAGAACACGGTCATCGCGAATGCAGGTCAGATTGTCGACTTCCAACATAAAGGAATCGTTCGCGCTATTGAATCGGGCCGCGATAATAACATAAGTCAGTATTACCCCGAAGACTGTGCTTACGCTTAGAAAGCGTTGATATGGCTAAATAAGCGACAGAACCACGCCTTTTTGCTGAAAAAAAACGCGATATTAAAGCTTTGTTACTTTTATTCTAAAATTAACTCACATTTTACTTACCCGAAAACTGGCTACGCTTAATTCACTATTTAATAACGCTGGGGGAACTATGACGTCACAACAAAAACATGATGAACCGGAAGTGGAAAGCGAAGAAAAAGATCACGGGGAAGAGATCGAAGTTGATGAAGAGCAACTGCCCTCACGCGCGGCGGCGATCCATGAGCAGATACGTCAGGATGGTGAAAAAGAGCTGGAGCGCGACAGCGTTGCGCTGTTGTGGTCGGCGATCGCCGCCGGGCTTTCGATGGGCGCTTCGTTAATGGCGAAAGGTATTTTTCAGGTGCATCTGGGTGATACGCCAGGCGCCTTTTTACTGGAAAATCTGGGCTATACCTTCGGCTTCATTATCGTGATCATGGCACGCCAGCAGCTGTTTACGGAAAACACCGTGACCGCCGTGCTGCCAGTGATGCACAAACCGAGCGGCAGCAATTTTCTGCTGCTGCTGCGTCTTTGGATCATGGTGCTGCTGGGGAACTTGATAGGCACCGGTTTAGCAGCATTGGCGTTTACCCATATGCCGATTTTTGATGACGCCACGCGCCTCGCCTTTACACATATCAGTGAAAAAGTGATGGAGAACTCGCCTGCAGAGATGTTTGCTAACGCTATTATTGCCGGCTGGATTATCGCCACCATGGTCTGGATGTTCCCTTCTGCCGGCGCCGCCAAGATCCTGGTGATTATTTTGATGACCTGGCTGGTGGCGTTAGGCGATTTATCACATATCGTGGTGGGCTCGGTAGAGGTCTGGTATCTGGTGTTTACCGGCGCGCTGCCGTGGCAGGAGTTTATCTGGCCCTTCGCCTTGCCGACGCTGGCGGGCAATATTATTGGCGGCACCTTTATTTTTGCGCTGATCAGCCATGCGCAGATCCGCAACGATATGAGCACCGAGAAGAAAGCGCAGGCGAAAGCGGAACAGAAAAAGCGTGAGCAGCAGCAGGAAAAACGCTGAAAAACCAGCGTAAATGAGTAAGTTGCTGACAGAATAAGCAGTCAGGCGGGTAAGTGGTTAATCTGGTGAAGAAATTGCGCTATACTGCCCGCCGCTGTCCCCTTAGTTAAATGGATATAACGAGCCCCTCCTAAGGGCTAGTTGTAGGTTCGATTCCTGCAGGGGACGCCATTTCACCGTGTATCACTGTCCGTTAAGTTTTCTTGCTACCAGCCCTGGGCTGCCGACATATCATCGAGCGTATCTGTTCGCCATTGCTTATCCCTCTTTTTATAGCCAGACAGGAAATAAAGCTGTTATCACCGACACGTTAGAATGGCGGTACCGGGAAGCGCAGAAAGTTATTGTCAGGGGGTTTATTAAAAGAAACTTTTAGACTCTCAGGGCGCCTCTGAATAATGATACGAATATGTCCCACCCTGGCCATAAGAATGGCAATCTTCCCATCAGCCTGATTTTATTAATATGAAAGTTACCGTTGGTAAAGAGGCGTTGCCATGATTCTGCTCAGAGAGTAAATTTTTTGCAGTGGATTCGCGTCCTGACAAGGAGGCTATTAAAAATAGCCTTTGCGAAGAAATTCTCGACAAAAAAGAATTTTTATACCGGATTTAATCAGCGTTAACAGGCGAGTACCGTTAATAAAATTCAGACGGTAGAAATGCAATAAACATTCGGCAGTCGTGTTAATTTTAACCGGCAAACCTATGGCAGGCATCCCTGCCTGCCGGTCTGGTTTAACGCGCCTGACGAAAAGCGCTCAGGTTAACCACCTGATGGGGCTGGTTTATCGCTTTCCTTGCCAGCCAGTAAAGTAGCACTCGGTCATCATCGCCTTCGCTATCTGCCATGGAAAGCAGCTTCAACGAGAGGGTCGATTTGTTCAATGGTTGACTGGCGTCACTCAGTTCAATAACAGCACGACCGATAAGACAACAGACTTCGTCCTCTTTCTCTTTGGTAGTGGATTCATATGCTCGGTCTTTCATATTTCCTCCTGTTATGTAAAAACTAAGTCTGGCACAAAAAATAGTTTCTTGTGTAAACCTTTCCATTAGTGAAATATATTGCAACGCTTATTGTCTTTTGCTTGCGATTTGTCGCTAAAATAGCAAGAAAAGCGATGGTTTGGAGGAAATTTGATGCGGTTTATTGGCTTTCTAACCTTACTGTTAAGCCTGTTATTCGGTGCGATCGCAACATCGAATGCAGACCCATTGACGCACTCTAATCCGATGACAGACTGCCTTAATAATCATATTTTGCCGCAACTGGGCAGCAATGCGCAGCCTGAAGAAATCGTTAATCATGCTTTCATTTTGTGCAAGCCGTTTGTGGATAGCTGGTTGGTTTCTTATCCCGATCCGCGTCGCCAACAGCTGGAGCGGGCGCTACGCCAGTTTTATCTGGATCGGCTTAGCGCTGCACGAAACCGCTCGGCCAGATAAATCGGTGATGATTGCGACAAGAGCACTATTGCATTAATATCCTTTACTTGTTTAGCGAAAAATTGACAAAACATTCACCTGCAACCCCAGCTTTTAACTTTTTTGTTGCTCTAACCGTACGGTTATCTCTGTAATGCAATGTCATTCATGCCCGCATACAGGCAGTTTATTCCCTGCCTGTGGCGACTCACGGCAATTCCGCGCGGAATAAAACGCATCGGCTCTATTATCAGGCTAATTCAGGCATTCCCTCAGGGAGAAGATAATGAGCAGAACACACCTCTCATCTGTTCCAAATTCCGTTCGCTGGTTAACGTTACTCGGCACGATTATCACCCAGTTCGCGCTCGGCTCGGTTTATACCTGGAGCCTGTTCAACGGGCAACTGTCGCAAAAGCTGGATGCGCCAGTGAGTCAGGTCGCCTTCTCTTTTGGCTTACTGAGCCTCGGGCTGGCGCTGTCATCATCGGTAGCCGGAAAGCTGCAGGAACGTTTTGGCGTGCGCAATGTCGCTATCGGTGCTGGCCTGCTGTTGGCATTAGGCTTTTATCTCACCGCGCAGGCTAATTCCCTGTTGATGCTGTGGCTGAGCGCAGGCGTACTGGTGGGTCTGGCGGATGGCGCGGGTTATCTGATGACGTTATCTAACTGCGTTAAATGGTTCCCGGAACGCAAAGGCGTGATCTCCGCCTGCGCCATTGGCGCTTACGGGTTGGGCAGCCTTGGTTTTAAATTTATCTGCAGCAGCCTGCTGGCGCATTTCAGCCTGGAAAATACCTTTTTAATCTGGGGCGCGCTGGCTATGAGCATGGTGATTCTGGGGGCGCTGCTCATGAAGGATGCGCCGCAGCAGCCGCCGTCTCGCAACAATAACGGCGAAGCTGCCGTGCGCGATTACAGCCTGGCGGAATCGATGCGTATGCCGCAGTACTGGATGCTGGCGTTGATGTTTTTAACCGCCTGTATGAGCGGACTGTATGTGATTGGCGTCGCGAAAGATATTGGCGAGGGGATGGTTCATCTCAGCACGCAAACCGCCGCCAATGCGGTAACCATCATCGCTATTGCTAACCTGAGCGGTCGCCTGATTTTAGGCGTGCTGTCAGATAAAATGGCCCGCATCCGGGTGATTACGCTGGCGCAGTTGGTTTCACTGGCTGGCATGGCTATTTTGCTGTTTACCCAGATGAATGAAACCACCTTCTTTATTTCCGTTGCCTGTATCGCCTTTAGCTTCGGCGGCACCATTACCGTTTATCCTTCCCTGGTCAGTGATTTCTTTGGCCTGAATAATCTGACCAAGAACTACGGGGTCATTTACCTGGGCTTTGGTATCGGCAGCGTGCTGGGCTCGCTTATCGCCTCACTGTTTGGCGGCTTTACCGTGACGTTCAGTCTGATTATGACCCTGCTGGTTATCTCGCTGGTGATGTCGTTAATCATCCGCATGCCGCACCGGCCGCGCAGCATGCAGCAGCAGGTGTTGCAGCGCAGTTAAGCTCTCTGCCGGGCACAATCATGCCGCCCGGCACATTTCCGCTTCCGGACGCGTCGCCAGGCCGTCCGGATAATGTTAACCAAACAGTGGCTCAGGCTGACCCGCAACCGGCATCCTCACCGCAAAAACGCTGCCTGACCATGGATATTGCGCCAGTTCTTCCGCGGTACGGTTTTCACGGCTGGATGTGATATAGAGCGTTTTCAAATCATCGCCGCCAAAGGCGACCATCGTCGGCCAGCGTACCGGCAGAGGAATTTCATCAACGATCTCCGCCGTGTTCGGATCGATGCGTACAATGCGCCCACCATCAAACAGCGCCGACCAGTAAAAACCCTCCGCATCTACCGCTGCGCCATCCGGCATCAACCCATCGTTAAAACGTCGAAAGAGTTCGCGCTTACCGTTCTCACCGGTTTCAGGATCGAGCGGATAGCGCCAGATAACGTGGTTTGGCGTATCGCTGTGGTAAATCCAGCGACCGTCGGGAGAAAAGGCCAGGCCGTTAGAGATCTGAATATCTTCATCAATAACGTGCAGCTGTAAATCTTTATCGAGACGACAAAGCTTAGCCCCGTTACGATCCTGCGGTTCCCACAGGCTGCCGCACCAGAAACGACCATGGGGATCGACGCGCCCGTCGTTAAAGCGGCTTTTACTGGCTTCGCCGGGGTTATCGGCCACTTTACGTTCTGGTTTTCCCTGCGCGTCAATAAACCAGACGCCACTGCGCATCGCCGCTACCAGACCGCCTTCCCGACGCAGCCCGATGCAGCCTACCTCCTCCTGCTGAGGAAAAATCCGGTGTTCGCCGCTTTGCGGATCGAAGCGATGAATCGCCGGGGCCAGAATATCAACAAACCACAGCACCTGTTCTGCGGTTGACCACAGCGGGCATTCGCCCAGCTCGGCCTCTATGGGTAAAACGCGCTCCACCTGCCAGTTCATTACGGCTCCTTTTCGCTACGGGTTGAGTGCATAAACTGTAGCGGAAATTAGGGTGGTGCGGTTTACCCGCAAGGCAAAATAGTCACGGCTTCAGGCTGTCGCCCTGGGTGGCAATCACCCGTTGATACCAGAAAAAGCTTTTTTTGCGGCTGCGCGTCAGGCTGCCTGCGCCATCGTCATGGCGATCGACATAGATAAAGCCATAGCGCTTCGAAATTTCCGCTTTTGAGGCGCTGATAAGGTCGATCGGCCCCCAGCTGGTATAGCCCATGATTTCCACCCCATCTTTCAACGCCTCAGCTACCTGCAATAAATGATCGTTCAGATAGCTGATGCGATAGTCATCTTCAATCGTGCCGTCAGCCTGCGGACAATCTTTCGCTCCCAGACCATTTTCAACAATAAACAAGGGCTTCTGATAGCGATCCCACAGCATATTCAGCAGCGTGCGCAACCCAATGGGATCGATCTGCCAGCCCCACTCAGAGCTGGGCAGATGCGGATTCGGCACCATACTGAGCACATTGCCGCGCGCCTGCTGATTCAGCGCTTCGTCCGTAGTGACGCAGCCGCTCATATAGTAGCTGAACGAGATAAAATCGACCGTTTCACGCAGCGCTGCGCGATCCTCGTCGGTAATGTCCAGTTCGATGCCCTGCTCATGCAGCTGACGCAACATATAGCCCGGCCAGGCGCCGCGGCACTGCACATCGCCAAAAAATTGCCAGCTGCGATTCTGCTGTAGGGTTTCAAAAACATCCTCTGGCTTACAGGTCAGCGGATACATCAGGCCGCCCAGCAGCATATTGCCGATTCGCGCATCGGGAATGATTTCATGGCACGCCTTGACCGCCAGCGCGCTGGCGACCAACTGATGATGAATCGCCTGATAAATCGCCGCCTTGCTGCTGTCGCCCGGCAGGCCTACGCCGGTAAAAGGCGCGTGTAGCGACATATTGATCTCATTGAAAGTCAGCCACAGCTTCACTTTATGTTGATAGCGTTGGAAAACGGTGCGGGCATAGCGCAGGAAAAAGTTGATCAGCTGGCGATTTCCCCAGCCGCCATAGTTCTGCACCAGTCCCAGCGGCATTTCATAATGGGATAAGGTCACCATCGGCTGGATATGGTGTCGCGCCAGCTCATCAAACAGCCGGTCATAGTAAGCCAGCCCGGCCTCATTGGGCTGTGTTTCATCACCCTGCGGAAAGATGCGGCTCCAGGCGATGGAGACGCGCAGGCAGCTAAATCCCATCTCGGCAAACAGGGCAATGTCCTGTGGATAACGATGATAAAAGTCGATGGCGATATCCTTTAAAGCGCTATCGCCTGCGGTGCGCTGCACAATTGGCCCAAAGATCCCCTGCGGCTGGACATCCGAAGTTGATAACCCTTTTCCGTCCTGCTGCCATGCGCCTTCCACCTGATTAGCAGCCACTGCGCCGCCCCATAAAAAATTATCCGGAAACCGTTTCATACTGACTCCTTTGTATTGCGTTGTACGCCAAGAAAAGGCGCGCCTGAAGGGATAAGTTCGTTATTGGCCAGCGTAACAACCGCAGCATAATCTTCGCTGTTGCTGATAATCACAGGCGTGGTGAGATCGAAACCGGCATCTTTGATCGCCTGACGATCGAACTCGATCAACAGATCGCCCGGCTGGATGGTGTCGCCCGGCTTTACGTGGGCGGTAAAGTGCTGCCCGTTCAGTTTAACGGTATCAATGCCGACATGAATTAAGAGTTCTATGCCGCTATGGCTCAGCAGGCCGATAGCGTGACGGGTTGCAAACAGCGAGGCGACTTCGCCGTGAAACGGCGCCAGCACGTAATTATCATGCGGCACAATCGCTGCGCCAGCGCCCAGCAACCCGCTGGCAAAGGTGGTATCCGCCACCTTTTCCAGCGCTAACAGTTGCCCGCTTAGCGGAGCAAGCAGCGTATCGGCGTTGTCAATGACGGCAGGCGCTAAAGGTGCGATATCAGCACGATGAGACGCGGCGGAATCAGGCAGCGCGGCGACGTTTTTAACGGCTTCTGCCGCGTTCTTCGCGGTGCTGTTTGTTCGCGCTGGCAGACCGGCAATCAGCGTTAATATACAGCCAACCAGCAGCGCCAACAGCGAGCCCAGGCTTGCGCCCCAAACGCTCATATCAATCCCGGCCGGCGGAATAAACTGCGCCAGACTGAAAATACTGGCCAGGCCGAAAGAGTAAGCGCTGACGCCGCAAAAGCCGGTAATGGCGCCGCCCAGCGCGCCGCCGATACAGCCAAAAATAAAAGGACGACGATTCGGCAGCGTCACGCCATAGACTGCCGGTTCGGTAATGCCGAAAACGCCCGCGGTAGCGCCTGAGCCCGCCAGTACCTTTAGCTGCGCATCATGGGTACGCAGCATCACGCCCATGCTGGCTCCTACCTGCCCCATCACCGCCGGCAATACCAACGGCAGCAACGTGTCCTGTCCCAGCACCGCCAGGTTATTCATCATCAAAGGCACCAGTCCCCAGTGCAGGCCGAACATGACGCAAACCTGCCAGATGCCGCCAATCACCAGGCCAGCCAGCCAGGGCGCTAAGGCGTAAATCGCCTGATAGCCGTGAGCCAGTCCCTGACTTAGCCAGGTTGCCGCCGGGCCAATCAGCAGGAAGGTCAGCGGCACGGTGATCATCAAACAGATCAGCGGCGTAAAGAAATTTTTGATCACCGCCGGCAAAACTTTACCGCACTGCTTTTCCAGCCAGCAGCTTATCCACGCGGCAAAAATAATTGGAATGACTGATGAGCTGTAATTAAGGAAGGTAACTGGCATTCCAAGAAAAGCGACAGAAGAGGCATCGGTCTGGGTGCTAAGCTGAAACGCCTGAATCATCAGCGGATGGGTAAGCGCGCCGCCAATGGTCAGGGTAAGAAACGGGCTGCCGCCAAATTTCTTGCCTGCGGTATAGCCTAATACCAGTGGAAAGAAATAAAACAGCGCGTCGCTGGCGGCATACCAGATTTGATAAGTTCCACTGGCCGGGCTTAGCCAGCCGCATGCCACGCTGAGCGCCAACAAGCCTTTCAGGATGCCGGAGCCCGCCATGACCCCAAGGAACGGCGTAAAAATGGCGGAAATAATATCGATAAGGCGATTAAAAACGTTGCCTGGCTTTTCCGCTGTTGCCGCCTCGGCAGCCTCTTCATCAGGGCCATTTTGCCGGCAGATTTCCTGATAAACGTCATGTACGTGGTTGCCGATCACTACCTGAAACTGACCGCCGCTCACCACCACCATGATAATGCCGGGATGCGCTTTAAGTCTCTCGCTCTGCGCCAGAGTCTGATCTTTTAATTTAAACCGTAGACGGGTAGCGCAGTGCATCACGTTGATAATATTGTCGCGCCCGCCTACCTCATTAATAATTTCCCTGGCTAACTGTTGATACGACATATTCAATCCTTTTATAACGGCTGCCCGGCGGCAGCATAGAGATGAAAAAAAACCTGAAGGCAGGCCTGCTTAATGCGGCCCATCTTCAGGTTTTGCCTGCCGTAGCAGTAACAATCCGGATTATGTAATTAGTGCGCTACCGACTGCTGGCTCTCTTTGCGCACGCGTTCAATATGGATAGCGAGAAACATTTTTTCTTCGTTAGTTAACGCACTCAGATACTGGCGCGCTAAATGCTGTTCAATCTTTTCCGCGCAGCGCCATGCCTGCGGATAATTGTCCTTAATAGAGAGATAGAGCTTCTCTTCATCATCCGCCACCGCGCAACGTCCCAGCATGCGTTGCGCGAAAAATTTCAGATGCGTAGTAAAGCGCTGATAGCTAAGCGATTGCCGATCGTACTCAAGACGTAGCTGATATTTAACAATATGCAGAATCTCCTGCATCACGCGGGTAATATGCATAACTTCTGGCATTTCGCCGTTAAGCTGAGCATTAACCAGGTGCAGCGCGATAAATCCCGCTTCATCTTCCGGCAACATTACGCCAAGCCGCTGATGAATAATAGCCAGCGCCTCCAGGCCAAGGCTAAACTCTTTAGGATAGAGTTGCTTAATTTCCCACAGTAGCGCGTTAGGTAACAGAATATTGTCTTTATGACGCACAAGCGCAAAATGGCAGTGATCGATAAGCGCGATACAGGCATTTTCCTGCAGCTTACCGAGCCGCTGGCGCGCCAGTTCGGTAATACGATCGCAGGCGGTTAACACCTCTGGCGGAATTTGACTTAACAGTTCGGTTAATCGCGTCACCAACGCATCATTTTGCTGCGCGAAAATTTTTTCGATTTTGTTATCGTCAACCTTGTCGCCGACGCGCTTCTGGAAACCCAGACCGCGTCCCATGATCACCTGTTCGCACTGATGTTCATCCACAACCACCACGACGTTGTTATTAAGCACCTTGGCGATTTTCATGCGTCCCTCAAAAACAAAAAAACCCGATCTCCGGCACAGGCCAGAGCATCAGGTTTTGCCTGCGTATGCAGTAACAATTCAGCGGGTCAACTCTAACAGTTTTGCTCGTTTGCTCAATACGTTATTGATAAAAACGTGATAAAGATCGCCAGCGGCGTACTGCGGTTATTTGACGGCGTACGCCAGGCTGCAATTTTAAAGTGCCATAGTAGCGTACACCGCGCCAAATTTGGCTTTAATTCCTCTTTAGCCTGGGAGCGGGTATTTGACTTATTATTCACGCCTCGCAGCCGTTATTTGCTGTATATTTATCCAGATATTATTCTGGCAGTGCGCGATAACGCCTGGCAGGCCGCCTTAATATTTTCATTATCATCTGCGCAGCGCAGAAAATAATTGAATTTTGCAAAAAAACCGGCGCGATATGCGCTAACAACCTGGACGGCAAATGAGAATGAGAATATAAATTAGGTTACCTTTAGGAAAATTCTTGCTATTATTGCGTTCCATTCAGTCCATTCCTATATTTTTACCCGGCCCTTTTCATCTACCCTTAATTTCGTTGAAATATTTGCAAATATTTAATTATTAAACTCTACATTAGTACCCTTATTCCTTCACTTTTAGCTTTTATAGTGAGCTTCATTAAGGGCATTAAGAGAGTTCAGTATGCGAATAATGATAAAAAGTGCTTCTGTTCTGGCGATTGTCAGTATGCTAAGCGGGTGTATAATTGCTCACGATCGCGGGCCAGGCTGGCATCACGATAACGGCCATCATAACGGCTGGCGCCATCATCATCATCATGGATGGTAATATGGATTCTAAACAGGTAGGTCACAGCAACATACCTGGCGGGCAAAGCCTGCACACAGCAATATAATAAAAAATGAGTCAGAAAAAGTTGGGCGAGAATATTCTCGCCCTTTTCTTTTTAGCTTTTTATCGCGAAATTACATTGATACCAGGCGGTGGCGAGTCCGGGAATATTGCTATCCTGCGGTGGTAATGCTTCAACCAAATCAAAGCCCTGGGCCTGGCAATAATTGGCCACATCAAGCCTCAACGCATCTTTATCCACTTTCTGCGGGTGATAACGATACTGCACCGTATGTGAAACAGGATCTTCATCTACTCGTTCGAAAGCGCCTGGTTTGCTGGCCGTACAGCCCGCTAATAAAAACAGCGCTAAAACGCCGTAAAATTTACTCTTCATCTCTCTTCCTTATGCTGGTGCGGCATCTTAACAGGCAGTAACACAGGCACAATCGGAATGACGCTTAAAGCACGCTATTCGATTGATGGTTTTACCAATTGAATCGATTCAATTTAACGTTTAGTGCTATTGCTGGTTAAGTGCCATTATCTTTTCAGACGCCATGATGTCTGTGCCACACACCAGGTTTTGTATTATAACTAACAATAAGTTAACTGCTTATGCCCGCTAAATGCGGGCTTTTTTTGTCGTTTATCCGACGTTGGCGCTAAGCATCATACGCAAAACGTTGGCCGCTTGCGTGGGAGGAAGTGCGAGAATGGCGCGATAAAGATCAATGGTCATGTCACACATTTTTTGCCGATTCACATGCGCGTCAGAGGGCGCATTAAGCCAGTGTAGATCGTCGCCCCAGGAGGCATACAGCTGCTGCACAATACGGTTTAAATCTTGATGCGCAGCGGGAACATCAACCGTTCTATCCGCGCCGGTGCTCTGCTGTAGCAGTTGCTCTATCGCTTCCCTATCCTGCTGTATCAAATTTTCGGGTAACACCCTGTTTAAATTAACGCCGCCGTTAACCTGCGGAAAAAGAAAGCGAAAGCAGAGCTGTATATCACGGGCGCGCAGGCTTTCTATTTGCTTTAGCGATACGGTGATATAGCGGTTGATGGCGTTATCGTCGGCGCGGCCAATACGCTGATTGAGCAGATCGGTCAGCATGGCGCGTAAATGGCCGATAGCCAGAGGGGGACTGACGCCGGCACGCAGCTGCGCCGACAGCTCAGCGTTTAACTGATGCCATAGCGCCGGCTCCTGCTGCTGTAAAATACGATAGCCGGGTAAACGCGCCAGCTGCTGCTGCGTCGCATCAATTTCTGCCTGCAGGCGGGCTTCCGGTAATATAACGTAACGGTAACCAAGCCAGCCGGCAAAAATAAGCCCGGCCAGGATAGCCAACAACAACGTCCCTCGTCCGGAAAGCCGCTGCCGTCGATATAATCCGGCTAATGCCGCTAACAGCACCGCCAGCAGCAGAGCGCTGAGAAAAAGAGAATGCTGCAACTTTTATTCCTGTCGCTACTGCGCGCGTACGTCCACCAGTACCGGACAATGGGCGCGCTCAATGACCGCAGCGCTGACGGAACCTTTTAGTAGTCGATTAAACGGTGAAAGATGGCGACGCCCCATGATAATCATTTGAGCATCCAGCGCGTCGGCCTGCGCCACAATGGTTTCCGCCGATTCGCCCGCTACCACGCGCCCACGCGCGGCGATGCCCGCACCCAATAGCTGGGCCAGCGCATGACGAATCACCAACTCTGCGGTGTTTTGCTCATCCAGCGCGGCGCCGAAATCCGCAGGATCTTCGCCAGCAGTAATATCCAGCGGTTCACCGCAGGTGGCGTAGGCTGGATCGATGCAGCACAGTACCATCACCTGCGCTTTTAACGCCCGCGCCTGCTCTGTTGCCAGGGAGACGACTTTACGTGAGTGCTCCGAGTTATCTATTGCGACCAGTAAGGTTGTCATTCTGTTTATTCCTCAGTCATGCGCCAGATGTTTACCAATTTCACGCGTCATCGCTTCCTTACATCTTAGTATTTCATGGCGATAGAGCGCTTCATTCTTATGAAAGCGCGCCGCCGGCACCAGTAGCGAAACGGCAAAGCGTCCCAGTAAGGTATCCAGCGCGACGCCCATCGTCGAGATCCCTTCCAGGGTTTCACCACGATCGAAAGAGACGCCGGTCTGGCGGATCTCTTTTAACTGCCGCAGCAGTTCCGGCAGCGTTTTAATGGTGTTTTCGGTAATGGCGTCCCAGGATTCGCCCACCAGCGCCCGAACATCGTCATCGCTTTCCAGTGCCAACAACGCCCGCCCGCCCGAGGTGCTGAACAGCGGCAGGTTAAGCCCCATTCTCGGCACGACGCGCAGCTCTCGATCGGCGACAATAAAATGCACGATCGCCAGTTGAGTACCGCTGGCGCGGGCCAGCGAAACGGTTTCTCCGGTCGCGTCGCTCAGCGCCTGCAACGAAGGGCGTGCAACTTCCACCACGTCGGTATGAACGCTGGAGATCAAACGCAGCAGCGCGGGCCCAAGGCGCACGCCGCCTGCGCCATGACTACGCACCATTTGGGTCGCATCCAGCGCCGCCACAATACGCTGCACCGTTGAGCGCGGTAAATCTACCGCCTGAGCAATTTCACCCAGGCTCATACCGCCCGGCTGTTCGCCTAAAGCGTTAAGGATTTTCGCTGCGCGTGCAATCACCTGGATGCCGCCCGTTTTCTCATCATCGCGATGATACGGTTTTTCAGACATGAACATGCTGTTCTCTTTCCATGAAGGGCGCCGATACTGTAGCGCGTTTGATAGCACTTTCCTACCCTGTATCACATTGCAATACATTTAATCACAATGTAAGATGCGCCCTCGCTGTATCGCATCACAATACACCACACCATAATAAAAAACGCTATGGAGTACCTGCTATGAACGGTCAGCCTGCCGCTGCACCGGCTCCCCATCCTTTTACCCTGCGTCTGGCGCTGGGGCTGGTCGGGGTGCTGATTGCTGCCCTCGCTTCCGGGCTTAACGATCGCGTCACCGATATTGCGCTGGCCGATATTCGCGCCGCGCTGGGTATCAGTCACGATCAGGGAAGCTGGCTAATTGCTGGCTACCAGGCGGCGGAAGTCGCCGCGATGATGATTGCGCCCTGGTTTGCCGTCACGCTATCGCTGCGTCGCTTTGCGCTTGGCGTAGCGTTCGGCTTTGGCCTGGTGGCGGCGCTGCTGCCTTTTGTTACCCACTATCCGTTATTCCTGGCGCTGCGTGTACTGCAGGGAATATTTGGCGGAGCGCTGCCGCCACTGCTGATGACGGTCGCCCTGCGCTTTCTGCCGCCACCGCTAAAGCTTTACGGGCTGAGCGCCTACGCGTTAACCGCAACTTTTGGTCCGAATATGGCCGCCACGCTGGCTGCCTTCTGGACCGACAGCGTGGGCTGGGCCTTTGTCTTTTGGCAAGTCATTCCGGCGATGCTGGTCGCCATATTGCTGATTGGCTGGGGTATTCCGCAAGATCCTACGCGCTTTGAGCGTTTTCGGCAGATGGATTTGTTTGGCATGCTAACCGGCTGCAGCGGTATTGCGCTGCTGATTTTAGTGTTAAATCACGGGGAACGCCTCGACTGGCTGGCTTCCCCCCTGATCGGCGCGATGCTGCTGGCGAGCGTAGCGCTGCTGGTGACCTTCTTTATTAATGAATGGTTTCATCCGCTACCGCTGTTTCGCCTGCAAATGCTGGCGCGTCCCAACCTGACGCACGGTTTACTGACGCTGGCGGGCGTGCTGCTGGTGGCCCTTTCCGGCTCGGCGCTGCCTTCGGCTTACTTTTCCCAGGTGGAAGGTTTCCGTACCGCGCAGTTCGCCCCGTTGGCGTTGATGATCGGCGTGCCGCAGCTGTTGATCGCGCCTTTTATCGCCATGCTGCTTAATCTGCGCTGGATTGACTGTCGCTGGGTGCTTTCCTGCGGCGCCCTGCTGCTGGCCGGATCTTGCCTGATGGGTTCGCAGCTCACCAGCGACTGGGCGCGCCAGAACTTTTGGCTGATTCAGGTCATGCAGGCTTTTGGCCAGCCGATGATGATTTTGCCGGTGCTGATGAGCGCGACGTCGGTGGTCATGCCGCCGGAAGGCCCGTTTGCTTCGGCGATGTTCAATACCGTGCGCGGTTTTTCCAGCGTGGCGGCCGGGACGCTGGTGGAGTGGTTTATCAGCCACCGCGAGCAGTTTCATTCGCACATATTACTGGACGGCGCTGCCAGCCGTAGCTGGCTGTTGCGGGCCGGTTCGGCCAGCGAAGCAAGTAGCAGCGCGCCGTTACTGCCGGACGGCAGCATCAGCTCGACGGAAAACATCGCGCATTTTTCTACGTTGGTTAAGCATCAGGCGCAGATATTAAGCATCAGCGACAGCTATCTGTTGCTGATCGCTTTTGCCCTGCTGCTGATCCTGCTTACCGCCTGGCTGCCGAAGCGTGTCTGGCCGCCGCAAACGCTATTACAACAACCTGTTACCACAAAACCGGGAACTTAACGATGTCTTTAACTCCTGCTAAACGCACCGGCCTGCTGGCGGTGCTGTTGATTGCCTTACTGGCTATCGCCTTCTTTATCTGGTCCAGCATGACGCGGGCCGACTATCGCACCGATGACGCCTGGGTCACCGCGGACTATACGCTGGTTGCGCCGAAAATCTCAGGCTACATCAGCCAGGTGAAGGTGCGTGATAACCAGCAGGTAAAAGCGGGCGAACTGCTCGCTACGCTGGATGACCGCGACTACCGCGTGGCCCTGGAGAGCGCCAGAGCGAACCTGCAATTAAGCGAAGCGAAGCTTGCCAGCATTATCGCCCAGCGTGAGCAGCAGCAGGCGGTAATTGCGCAACATAAAGCAGCGGTTAACGCCAGCCAGGCGACATTAAGCTATGCCGGGCAAAATGCCGAACGCTATCGCCGTCTGTTGCAAAGCGGCACCGCCACCGCCGACGAACAGCAAAAGGCCAGCTCCACTATGCGTTCCGCCGCAGCGCAGGTTGAGCAAAACCGCGCCGCGGTGCTGGCAGCGGAAAAAGAGACCGCTATTTTACTGGCCAGCCAGAAACAGGCTGAAGCAGATATCGCCGCAGCGCAGGCGGCGGTCGATCAGGCGCAGCTGAATCTTTCTTATACGCGCATTGTGGCGCCGGTAAGCGGGATGGTAGGTCAGCGCGCGCTGCGCCAGGGCGCGTATGTCTCTGCCGGCAGCCGCCTGCTGGCGCTGGTGCCGCTGGAGCAAAGCTATATTGTCGCCAACTATCTGGAAACCCAGTTGGATAAGGTTCAGCCCGGCCAGGCGGTAGAGATTACCGTTGATGCGCTGCCCGGCCAGCATTTTCGCGGTCGCGTTGACAGCATAGCCCCCGCTACCGGCGCAACCTTTTCCGCGATTGCCGCGGATAACGCCACGGGTAATTTTACCAAGGTGGTACAGCGTTTGCCGGTCAAAATCGTGCTGGATGCCGATCAGCCGAATCTGGCGCATCTGCGCGTGGGCATGTCAGTCATTCCGGAGATTAAAGTGAAGTAATGGCCGCTGTCTTCGGGCTGCGGCTCGGAGCATGCCTATTTATTTTGTGATCGAATCCGCGTAAATTAGCGCGCGATCCCGTTCTGAGTTATTCAGGACTCACCGGAGCACAGGCGTCGCACTAAAAAAAGTATGCCTTGTTCTTATTCTGTTCGCGTTATGCAGGCCGGGGATCGCCACCGACATAACCGCTCAGAGGAGTTGTCAGGTGAAATACGCGTTGATGGGAATCTCTTTTTTCCTGTTAGTCTGGGTTGGCACCTTTATGCTAATGCTGTAAGCGTGCGAAATAGGGGCGACGCCATGCGTCGCCCAATGTATTTGGCTGGCTAAATATCGCTTTTCTGCTCTGTTTCCACCGCTTCGCTGCTTTTGCCGTTGACCGGCAGAATACCATCGGCACGAAACATCGCTTTAATCCCCCGCACCGCCTGGCGAATACGATCGCAATTCTCAATTAGCGCAAAGCGCACGTGGGTATCGCCATAGTCGCCAAAGCCGACGCCCGGCGAGACGCAAACTTTTGCCTCCTGCAGCAGCCGTTTGGCAAACTCCAGCGATCCCAGCTCTGCGTAGCGATCGGGGATTTTTGCCCAGACGTACATTGAGGCTTTCGGTATTTCCACCATCCAGCCCGCCTCATGTAGCCCTTTTACCAGCACGTCGCGGCGGCGTTTATACTGCTGGGCGATATCGCGCACGCACTGTTGATCGCCTTCCAGCGCGGCGATAGCCGCCACCTGCAGCGGGGTAAAGGTGCCGTAATCGTGGTAGCTTTTAATGCGCGCCAGCGCGGCCACCAGCTCTTGATTACCGACCATAAAGCCGATGCGCCAGCCTGCCATATTGTAGCTCTTCGATAGCGTAAAAAACTCAACCGCTACGTCGCGCGCGCCCGGCACCTGCATAATAGAGGGCGCTTTCCAGCCATCATAAACAATGTCGGCGTAGGCCAGATCGTGAACCACCAGCACGTTGTACTGCTTCGCCAGCGCAATCACCCGCTCAAAGAAATCCAGCTCGACGCACTGAGCGGTCGGATTAGAAGGAAAGCCGAGGATCATCATTTTCGGCTTGGGATAACTCTCGCGAATCGCCCTTTCCAGCTCGTTAAAAAAGTCTACGCCCGCTACCAGCGGCACCGAACGTACCTGCGCGCCGGCGATCACCGCGCCGTAAATATGGATAGGATAACTGGGGTTCGGCACCAGGACGGTATCACCATGATCGAGCGTCGCCAGCATCAGATGCGCCAGCCCCTCTTTCGAGCCGATGGTAACAATCGCTTCTGATTCAGGATCGATTTCGACATCGTAACGGTCGGCGTACCAACGCGAGATTGCCCGGCGCAGACGCGGAATGCCACGTGAAGTGGAGTAGCCGTGGGTATCGTCACGCTGCGCAACCTGACAGAGCTTTTCGACGATATGCGGCGGCGTCGCGCCGTCCGGATTACCCATGCTGAAATCGATAATATCTTCGCCGCGTCGACGCGCAGCCATTTTCAGCTCAGCGGTAATGTTAAAAACGTAGGGGGGAAGACGTTCAATACGCGAGAAACGACGAGACGAGCTGTTATCAGCCATAGCATCCTCTGTGAGTACGTAAGCGCCCGGACCGTCCGAGCGACGCTGACCACTGATTTGGTCGAATAATGAACATAGCCTGGCGACACTCGCCTTGTCGACAGGGAAGAAAAAATAAACTTTTTATCGAGGGCGCGGCGGAAAAATGCGAAGATCGTGGCGCCGTATGGCCACATTTTTTATGATGTTACCTCTTCATTACGCCACGAGATGCCTGTGCAATCCATATTCGATATGCTGCTGGCGGTGTTCGATCGCGCCGCTTTAATGCTGATTTGCCTGTTCTTTTTGACGCGTACGCGTCATTTTCGCCAGCTGTTGCAGAAAGATGAGCACTCTCGTCAGGAATTACTGGCGGTGACCGCGATTTTCTCGCTGTTTGCCCTGTTCAGCACCTGGTCGGCGGTGAATGTCGAAGGCTCGCTGCTGAATGTGCGCACCATTGCCGTGATGTCTGGCGGCATTCTGTTTGGCCCGTGGGTGGGCATTATCACCGGGGTTATCGCCGGGCTGCATCGTTTTTTAATCGATATACACGGCGTCTCTTCGGTGCCCTGTTTGATCACCAGCATCATCGCTGGGGCGGTCTCCGGTTGGATTAACCTGAAGGTGCCAAAGGCGCAGCGCTGGCGGCTTGGCATACTCGGCGGGATGCTGTGTGAATCCCTGACCATGCTGTTGATTATTCTCTGGGCAAGGCCGCCGGCGCTGGGTCTGGAGATCGTCTCTGAAATAGCGATTCCGATGATCCTCGGCGCCGTCAGCATCGGCCTGATTGTCCTGCTGGTGCAAAGCGTAGAGGGGGAAAAAGAGGCGGTTGCCGCGCGTCATGCCAAGCTGGCGCTGGACATCGCAAACAAGACGCTACCGCTGTTCCGCCAGGTTAACAGCGACTCGCTGCGCCAGGTGTGTGAAATCATTCGCAACGATATTAATGCCGATGCGGTGGCGATGACCAATAAGCACCAGATACTGGCCTATGTCGGCTACGGCGAGCAGCACTATCGTCAGGGCGACGATAGCCTCAGCCCTACCACGCGGCAGGCGATCAATTATGGTAAAATCATTATTAAAAACAACGATGAGGCCTATCGCACACGCGATATCCATTCCATGATTGTCATTCCGCTGTGGGAAAAAGGCGAAGTGACCGGCACGCTAAAAATCTATTATCGCCATGCGCACCGCATTACCTGGTCGCTGAAAGAGATGGCGGTCGGGCTGTCGCAAATTATCTCTACCCAACTGGAGGTGTCGCGTACCGAACAACTGCGTGAAATGGCGAATAAGGCGGAACTGCGCGCGCTGCAAAGCAAGATTAACCCGCATTTTCTGTTTAACGCGCTGAACGCTATCTCCTCCTCGATTCGCCTCAATCCCGATACCGCCCGTCAGCTGATTATTAATCTGTCACGCTATTTGCGTTATAACCTTGAGCTGAATGACGATGAGCCGATCGACATTAAAAAAGAGCTTTATCAGGTTAAAGATTATATCGCCATTGAACAGGCGCGCTTTGGCGATAAGCTGACAATGATTTATCACATCGACGAAGAGATAAACTGTACCTTGCCCAGCCTGCTGATCCAGCCGTTGGTGGAAAACGCTATCGTGCACGGTATTCAGCCCTGTCGCGGTAAAGGGGTGGTGACGCTGTCGGTGGAGGATCTCGGCGATCGGGTACGTATTGCAGTGCGTGATACCGGAAACGGCATTAGCGATGAGGTTATCGCACGCGTACAGCGCAACGAAATGCCCGGCAATAAGATTGGCCTGCTAAACGTGCATCACCGCGTTAAGCTGCTGTACGGCGGCGGGCTACAGATTACGCAGCTGCACCCGGGCACCGAAATCGTCTTTTTCATCAGTAAAAATGGTGAAAAGCTGCCGGAAAAAACGCTATCGCTGACGGCCTGAAGGAGAAGTACAAGTGAAAGCCATCATTGTGGAAGATGAGTTTTTGGCGCAGCAGGAGCTGAGCTGGATGATTAAGCAGCACAGTAGCATCGATATTGTCGCCTGCTTTGATGACGGTCTCGACGTGTTGAAGTTTTTGCAGCACAACGACGTGGACGTGATCTTTTTGGATATTAATATTCCGTCGCTGGATGGCGTTCTGCTGGCGCAAAACATCAGCAAGTTTGCCCATAAGCCGCAAATCGTTTTTATTACCGCCTGGAAAGAACATGCGGTGCAGGCATTTGAGCTGGAAGCTTTTGACTACATCCTTAAGCCCTATCACGAGTCGCGCATCGTCAGTATGCTACATAAGCTGGAAGCGCACTGGCAGCAACAGCATCACTCCGCCGCGCCGGAATCTTCGCCGCGGCCGGTGGCGCAAACCGTTAATCTGATCCGGGATGAACGGATTATCGTGACGGATATCAATGAGATCTACTATCTGGAAGCGCACGAAAAGCTGACTTTCGTCTATACGCGACGCGAGGAGTATGTCATGTCGGTGGCGATTAGCGAGTTTTGTAGCCGACTACCGGAAAGCCAGTTTTTCCGCTGCCATCGCTCTTACTGCGTAAACCTGAACAAGATCCGCGAAATCGAACCCTGGTTTAATAACACCTATCTTTTACGGCTGCGCGACCTGGATTTTCAGGTGCCGGTTAGCCGCAGTAAAGTTAAAGCGTTTCGCCAACTGATGCGTTTGTAACGTGCGTTAAGCAAGCGGCTTCAGCACAAGGCGGGATACGTTTAGCCCGCGCATGCGCAGGCTAAACGCCTCTCTGAGGGGTTACAGCACGCGTCCCAGCGTCTGGCGCAGATGCGCGCCCGCGCCCAGCAGCCCTGGCTGATCGTGCTTGATCATATAGACCGGGATATTGTGTACGTAGTCACGGAAGCGGCCTTTATCTTCAAACGCGGCGCGGAAGCCAGAGGCTTTAAAGAACTCCAGGAAGCGCGGCACGATACCGCCGGCGATATAAACGCCGCCGAAGGTGCCTAACGTCAATGCCAGGTTACCGCCGAAGCGCCCCATAATCACGCAGAATAGCGACAGCGCGCGGCGGCAGTCGATGCAGCTATCGGCCAGCGCACGTTCAGAAACGTCTTTGGGCTTCAGGTTTTCCGGCTCGCGCTTGTCGGATTTAACAATAGCGCGATACAGATTCACCAGCCCGGCACCTGACAAAACGCGCTCTGCTGAAACGTGACCCAGCTCTTCACGCAGTACGCGCAGGATCAAATCTTCCTCAACGCTGTTCGGCGCGAAATCGACATGTCCGCCCTCGCCCGGCAGGCTGACCCAGCGGCGATCGACATGAACCAAATGCGCTACGCCCAGGCCGGTTCCCGCGCCATAAACGGCAATCGGCTTGTCTTTCACCGCTGAGTCGCCGCCAAACTGAATCACATCATTTTCCGTCAGCATCGGAATGGCCATGGAAACGGCGGTAAAGTCGTTAATGATTTCCAGGTGGTCAAACGCCAGGCTGGCCTTCAGCGCTTTGGTAGAGAACGCCCAGTCGTGGTTGGTCATTTCGACCCAGTCTTCGGTGATCGGACAGGCGATGGCGATACAGCCATCTTTAATATCCTGCCCCTGCTCTTCGAGAAACAGACGGATCACCTCTTCCAGGCTGTGATGCTCTGAGGTGGAATATGTCGTAACCTGAGAAATCAGGCCGGTTTCTACTTCACACAGCGCCAGGCGCGCGTTGGTACCGCCAACGTCACCCACCAAAGCGTATTTAGTCATTATTCTGCTGCTCCGCTTATGTCAATTCACTACGGGACACTATAAATTTCCCCCGGTAAAACAACAACGCTCATCAAAACGAAAGCGCTTTGCCAAATTGCCCGTTACCTTAACCGTGAAAGTTGTTGCTGAACAGCACCATCTTTCTGAAATCTTTATCCTGAATTACGCTGATGCAGCGAGGCGGAAACCTGCTGCAGCAAAGGCGGCATATCCAGACGCGGCAACATCACTTCAACCAGTGAAAGGCGACGCGCATCGGCAATCAGCTTCATGACTTCCGTCAGCTGCACCGTCTCCAGCACGCGCCAGCTTTGCGCCGGACACGCGGTGCTCAGCGCCTGCGGTATTTGCGTCCAGTTCCAGGCGGCAATATCGTTATAACGCTGATCGGCGCCGTTAATCGCGCGTTCTACGGTATAGCCGTCATTATTTAAAATAAAAATCAACGGCTTCAGATTATCGCGCATCATCGAGCTTAGCTCCTGCACCGTTAACTGCGCAGAACCATCGCCAATCAGCAGAATGACTCGCCGTTCAGGCTCTGCGGTCTGGGCGCCGAAGGCCGCCGGCAAAGTATAGCCGATAGATCCCCATAACGGCTGCACCACCAGCATTGCGCCGGAGGGCAAACGCAGCGCCGCAGCGCCAAACGCGGCGGTGCCCTGTTCCGCAACAATCAGATCGCCCGGTTGCAAAAACGCCTGTAGCGCCTGCCAGAAAGCGTTTTGTGTCAGGCCGGGTTGGTCACACGTTGCCAGCGGCGCGGGCTGACAATGGTTCAGCGTCCAGTGGGCGGCATAACGCTGGCACAGCTGTTGCAGCTCCGCTATTACCGTCGCCATCGGTAGGGAGTCGAATCGTTTTCCAGCGACCGTGACGCTAAACGGCTGCACGTCGATGGTTTTTGCCGCCTCGATTTGCTGAGTAAAGCCGACCGTAATGGTATCGGTGAAGCGTACGCCGATAGTGAGGATCACGTCCGCCTGCTCAATCACCCGCCGCGTTTCAACGGCGCAGCCTTCTCCGGCATAGGTGCCGGCAAAACCGGGACGCTGTTCATCCAGTACGCCTTTTCCCATTAGCAGCGTGGCATGCGGCAGCGGAACCGCCTCCAGCCAGTGCGCCAACTGCTGCTGTACGCCAAAGCGGTCGGCGAGGAAATCGGCCAGCAGCGATACGCTGCGCGCGCCTGCCAGCAGCGCGTCCGCCGCGCGGCGAAAATCCTCAAGCGCCTGAGCATCAGGCAACATCTGGACCGTTAACGGCTGCGTCGGGGCGCAGGCTGGCACGCTGGCGACATCCACCGGCAGCAGTAAATAACCCGGCCGCCGCTGCGTCAGCGCTTCACGGATAACGCGATCGATTTCTGCGCAGGCGTTTTCGGCGGTAAGCGTCGCCTGGGCGACCGTCACCTCACGCTGCATACGTAAAAAGTGGCCAAAGTCACCGTCGCCCAGCGAATGATGAATCAGATCGCCGCGCTGCTGCGCCGCTAAAGAGGGCGCGCCGACAATATGGATCACCGGCAGGTACTCCGCGTAGCTGCCCGCAATGCCGTTAATCGCGCTCAGCTCGCCAACGCCGAATGTGGTCAACAGCGCGGCGGGCCGGCCACTGCGCGCGTAACCATCAGCGGCGTAAGCGGCGTTCAACTCATTGGCGCAGCCTACCCATGCCAGCCGCGGATGGGCGATAACCCGATCGAGAAACCCGAGGTTAAAATCCCCCGGCACGCCGAACAGGTGATCGATACCGATTTCATTCAGTCGCTGTAGCAGATAATCACTTACCGTTAAGCCAGACATAGCAGACTCCTTGCGTCATCAGGTCATTTCAGTATCGATTATTCTGCCGTCGCGTCGACATACGATATTGTTATCTTCCGTCGTCGCGTGGCAAGCGCGCGTTACGCCTGAGCATTTTTCGGTAATTGCGATCTGTTCCGCGGCTTTTCCTTGGTGTAAACGCATACACTGATAAGCTCACTGCTTAACCGCTTCTTTCTTCAGGAAATCGCCATGCACTATCAACCCGCCGCTGAGCGTTATCAGCAGATGGAATATCGCCGTTCCGGCCGCAGCGGCCTTAAGCTGCCCGCCATCTCTCTTGGCCTGTGGCATAACTTTGGCGACAGCACGCGCGTTGATAACAGCCGCGCGCTACTGCGTCACGCCTTCGATGCGGGCATTACTCACTTCGACCTTGCCAATAATTACGGCCCGCCGCCGGGATCGGCAGAGGAAAACTTTGGCCGGATTCTACGGGAAGATTTTCGCGCCTGGCGCGACGAACTGATTATCTCGACCAAAGCGGGCTATACCATGTGGGATGGGCCATACGGCGACTGGGGTTCGCGTAAATACCTGATCTCCAGTCTCGATCAGAGCCTGAAGCGCATGGGGCTGGAGTATGTCGATATTTTTTATCATCACCGCCCCGACCCGGAAACGCCGCTGGAAGAGACCATGATGGCGCTGGATCAGGTAGTGCGTCAGGGCAAAGCGCTGTATGCCGCTATCTCTAACTATCCCGCCGATCGGGCAGCGGAGGCGATTAACATATTGCGCGAGCTGGGCACCCCCTGTCTGATTCATCAGCCAAAATATTCACTGTTTGAGCGAAAGCCGGAGGAAGGCCTGTTAGATGTGCTGCAGCGCGACGGCGTAGGCTGTATCGCTTTTTCGCCGCTGGCTGGCGGCGTGCTGACCGATCGCTATCTGCATGGCGTTCCGGAAGATTCCCGCGCCGCCAGCGGTAGCCGTTTCCTGAATGCCGAACAGCTAACGGCGGATAAAATGGCGAAGGTGCAACAGCTTAATGCTATCGCGCAACGACGTGGACAGAAACTGGCGCAGATGGCGCTGGCCTGGGTGCTGCGTCAGCCTGCCATGACCAGCGTGCTGATTGGTGCCAGTAAAACCAGTCAGATCGACGATGCGGTACAGATGTTGCAGCAAAATCCGCTGAGCGCGGAAGAATTGCAGGAAATCGAAAGCGTACTGCGTTAATCTTTTCTCTGGCTGTCGCCGCGCAGCCAGAAAACTCCCAATCCAGATTATCCTTAACTTTTTCAGAAACCCGCCGATGTTATGCCTGAGCTTTCTTTATATGCTGGCGCCACAGTGCTGCTGTTTGCGCGCTGATAAGGAGAAATATGAAACGTGCCATTATTTTTGCCGCTTTGCTGGCAAGCTTGTCCCCTTTCGCTATACACACAGCACAAGCCGATGGCGCCACGATTACTCTGGCTCCGGGCGTGACGTTACAACTGGGCGATCGCGATCGCCACGGTCAATACTGGGATGGCGGACGCTGGCGCGACGGGCGCTGGTGGCACGATCGCTATGAATGGCAACAGGGCCGCTGGTGGCGTCATGAGCAGTGGCGACGCCACCGCGACTGGGAACGCCAGCAGTGGCAACGCCATGAATGGCAGCGTGAGCGTGAATGGCGGCATCATGAGCGCGCCCGTGAGCGTGAACATCGCAAGTGGGAAAAACAGCGTGAACGCGAGCATCGTAAATGGGAAAAGCACCGCGAACATGAGCATCGCCAGTGGGAGAAACATCATCGCGACTAATCACCGCCGCTCTGTTACGGGCGGCATTGCCTGATAAAATCGCTGCCCGATCCTGAAAAAAAGCGCCGTCCTCACGGCGCTTTTTTTATCCCAGACCCAGCGCTTCACCAACCAGCAGATAGATATTCAGCGTGACGACCAGCGCCACAATCACCCAGCCGACGAATTGCATCACGCGTGAGTTGGTCATATCTCCCATCAGCTCCTGCTTGCCAGTAAAGACCAGCAGCGGTATTAGCGCCAGCGCAATACCGAAGCTCAACAGTACCTGACTCATGACCAGAATGCGCGTGGGATCCCAGCCCGCCATGATCACAATAAAAGAGGGCAGCATAGTGATGGTCCGGCGCAGCCAGAGCGGGATATGAAAGTGAATAAACCCCTGCATCACCACCTGCCCCGCCAGCGTGCCGACTACCGTAGAAGAGAGGCCCGCCGCTACCAGACTCAGACCAAAGACTAACGCGGCGGCATCGCTAAGCAAGGGTTTCAGCGTCAGGTAAGCCTGATCAAGATCCGCCACGCCGGTATTCCCATTGAAATGGAAGGCCGCCGCTGCCGTCGCCATCATCGCCAGATTAACAAAACCGGCAATGGTCATGGCAATTGCCACATCCAGCTTGGTGGAAGAGTAACGCTCGCTGCGCGAACTGCCGCGTCCGCCATTCTGCGTCAGGGATGAGTGCAGATAAATCACGTGCGGCATGATAGTCGCGCCCAGCACGCCCGCCGCCAGAAATACCGCGTCAGCCGTCGGCAGCGAGGGCAACGCCATGCCGCGTACCAGTTCGCTCATTTGCGGCTGGGAGAAGAACAGCTCAACGATATAGGCCGCAGCGACAAACAGCAGCAGCCCGCCGATAACCAGCTCCAGTGGTTTTTGACCCCGGCTTTGCAGCATCAGAATCAAAAAGGTAGCCACGCCGGTGAGTACCGCGCCCTGTAACAGCGAGATGCCCAGCAGCATCTTAAAGCCGAGCGCGGCGCCGATAAATTCCGCCAGATCGGTCGCCATAGCGATAATCTCCGCCTGCACCCAGTAAAACCACACCGCCGGACGCGGAAAGCGATCGCGGATATGTTCAGCGAGGTTTTTGCCGGTGGCGATCCCCAGTTTGGCGGACATCAACTGAATAATCGTCGCCATAATATTGGCCCATACCACCACCCACAGCAGTTTATAACCGTAAGAGGCGCCCGCCTGAATATTGGTGGCAAAGTTACCAGGATCGATATAACCAATTGCCGCGATAAAGGCCGGCCCCAGCAACGCCAGCTTTATCTTACGGGCTCCGCGTGCTGCTCGTTCCGCGGTGCGGCTTTCTAACATAGTCATTATCCTGTCTAAAAGTTGTGTCACCCTTACAGATTAAAGGGACATAAGCCAAGGTAAAATATGATTATCGTTATCGCTGTGATAGCTCGCGCTATAAAGTATAGCAAAGGCTATATTTGTATTCACAATAGCCGACTGTTTACCGCGCATCAACCCACTAAATGTAGGCCATCCCGCAAATGTTAACAATGCGCATGTGGTTTTTTTAATCGGTGTTACAGTTGTGATCGGGATGACTTTTCTGATGCGCGTTACGATAGGCAATTGTTATATTGTGGAGTTGATCTCGTTTTTACGCCCGGTGTTACATAGAATACGCAGCGAAATATAATCTGCCTCAAATTTGGAGCATACATGTCCCGCATTTTGCATTTTGTTCTGGCGCTGGTGGTGGTTGCGTTACTGGCCTTGCTGGTAAGCCGCGATCGTAAAAATATCCGCGTCCGTTTTATTATACAGCTATTAGTCATTGAGGTACTGCTTGCGTGGTTCTTCCTTAACTCCGAAGCTGGCCTGGGATTCGTAAAAGGCTTTGCCGGCCTGTTTGATTATCTGCTGAAATACGCTGCTGAAGGGACCAACTTCGTATTCGGCGGTATGAATGAAAAAGGTCTGGCGTTCTTCTTCCTGAATGTTCTCTGTCCGATCGTCTTTATCTCCGCCCTGATTGGTATCTTGCAGCACTTCCGCATTCTGCCTATCGTTATTCGCGCTATCGGTACGGTACTGTCGAAAGTTAACGGCATGGGTAAGCTGGAATCCTTTAACGCGGTCAGCTCACTGATTTTGGGACAGTCAGAAAACTTTATCGCGTATAAGGATATCCTGGGTCAGATGTCGCAGCGCCGCATGTACACCATGGCCGCCACCGCGATGTCTACCGTCTCCATGTCTATCGTGGGGGCCTATATGACCATGCTGCAGCCACAATATGTGGTAGCCGCGCTGGTGCTGAACATGTTCAGTACCTTTATCGTGCTCTCGTTGATTAACCCCTACCGTGTCGACAGCGAAGAAGATTTGCAGCTGAGCGATCTACATAAAGGGCAAAGCTTCTTTGAGATGCTGGGCGAATATATCCTGGCTGGTTTCCGCGTGGCGATTATCGTGGCGGCGATGCTTATCGGCTTTATCGCTATCATTTCCGGCATTAATGCGCTGTTTGATGCCATTTTTGGCATTAGCTTCCAGGGCGTGCTGGGCTACGTCTTCTTCCCCTTCGCCTGGGTGATGGGCGTTCCTGCCAGCGAAGCGCTGCAGGTGGGCAGTATTATGGCCACCAAGCTGGTTTCCAATGAATTCGTAGCCATGATGGATCTGCAGAAAATCGCTGGCCAGCTCTCTCCGCGTGGCGAAGGCATCCTGTCGGTGTTCCTGGTCTCTTTTGCCAACTTCTCTTCTATCGGCATCGTGGCCGGTGCGATTAAAGGTTTGCATGAAGAACAGGGTAATGTGGTTTCCCGCTTCGGCCTGAAGCTGCTGTACGGCTCTACGCTGGTTAGCGTGCTTTCTGCTTCTATCGCCGGTCTGGTGCTATCCTGATCGCATCAGCATTGAAAAAAACCGGGCCTGGCCCGGTTTTTTTATGCGCGCGGTTAAGGCGTATAATCAGGCTTCGACGGGCGTAAAACAGATAAGCGGATAAGCGGATAAGCGGATAAGCGGATAAGCGGATAAGCGGATAAGCGGATAAGCGGATAAGCGGATAAGCGGATAAGCGGATAAGCGGATAAGCGGATAAGCGGATAAGAATAACGGCGAAAACAAGAAATCGAAAGGAAAATGGTGGAGATAAGCGGGATCGAACCGCTGACCTCTTGCATGCCATGCAAGCGCTCTCCCAGCTGAGCTATACCCCCACATCAGATGATTACCGTTACCAAACCTGTTGGGATAAGATTTGGTGGAGCTAAGCGGGATCGAACCGCTGACCTCTTGCATGCCATGCAAGCGCTCTCCCAGCTGAGCTATAGCCCCATACCGGATAATCGTGTCGTGTTGACGAAGCGCATGATATGAAACCGCCTCCAGGGTGTCAACGGCAAATTGAAAATCTGTGTTTGATCGCTGAAAAAGACGCCAAACAACATTTAACACCTTCTGCGCCAAAGGGCCCGACTACCGGATAATCCTCCTTAAAATGCGCTTCTGTCTGCTGGCTATCGCGCCGGTTGCCGTTGGGAAAAGATTTATTACTGGCTGGCCCTGCAGATACTCGCCTCGTTGTTAATATAGAGTTAACTTCTTTATAAAATGATGCTTGTTATTGTTAATTTGCTATGCAAAACTTCGCACGCTAATTAATCTACTGGTTGATCGAATCCGCTCTGGCTGCGTCCTGCCGCCGACGAGAAGCGAAAACCATCGTTACCCTTTGACTAACACCAGAGCTACTATGTCCTTGCATTCACCTAAAGAAATCGCTGCCATTGCTATCCAGGCTGGCGTGGCGAAAAGTCGTCTGTCTGTTTCGTCCCTGTTAATTCTTGGCTTTATGGCTGGCGCATTTATTGCGACCGGTTTTCTGCTTGATCTGCATGTCATTAATAAACTGCCGGCGGACTGGGGTTCTTTTGGCGGTTTTCTTGGCGCTGCCGTTTTCCCGGTTGGCCTGATCCTGACCATTCTGGCCGGCGGCGAGCTGTTGACCGGCAATATGATGACCATGCCTATCGCCTGGTTTGCCCGTCAGGTAAGCGGCTTCAGCGTACTGCGTAACTGGTTCTGGATCACCATTGCTAACTTTATCGGCAGCGTGGCCGTCGCCTGGTTTTTTGGTCATCTGCTTGGTATGACCGAAGGCGATTACCTGACTAAAACCGTGGCGATCGCGACGGCTAAAGTCAATGCCGACTTTATGCATGCCTTTATCTCCGGCATCGGCTGTAACTGGCTGGTCTGCCTTGCCGTCTGGCTGGCCTTCGCCAGCAAAGATATGGTGGGTAAGATTTTTGGCGCCTGGTTCCCGGTGATGGCTTTCGTGGCTATCGGTTTTCAACACGTGGTTGCCAATATGTTTATCGTTCCGGCAGCAATCTTTGCCGGCCAGCTTAGCTGGGCTGAGTATCTGCCGAATTTTATCGCCGTGTTTCTTGGCAATGGCGTTGGCGGTGCGGTTTTCGTCGCCCTCGCCTACTTCCTTGCTTTCCGTCCTGCGGTAGAAAGTGCATCTGCTTCACGCTAATACTGTTTGTCCTCTGCCTGCGGGCAGAGGGCATCACCTTTCCTGTTAGTGATCCTCGTTAGTTAATCGCCTGACTTTTTCATGTAATATATTTGCCTGTTGCTTAAGTTTACAGGGACTGAAACGTGAAAGAGGAATGGTTAACGCCGGATGAGCTTGCCCAACGGACAGGCTATACGCGTCAGACAATCAATAAATGGATTAAGCGCGAGCACTGGATAACGAAACCCAAGCCCGGCGTACAGGGCGGTAAAGCGCGCGTGGTGAAAATCGACGAACGGGTGGCGGCTTTTTTAGATGACACGCGCCATGCGGCGGAACCGGCCGGTATCTATCTGGCGAAAACCAATACGCTGTCCGCCTTACTGAATACTTTTGTCCAGCAAATGACGCCGCAAGAACAGGAAAAGCTGCAGAAATTGCTGCTGCGTGAAGGCGTTAAAGGACTGCTTCAGCGGCTGGATATTGAGAGCAAATAAAAAAAACCGGAAGCTTGCTTCCGGTTTTTTTATGCGTCGCGCAAAAAGCGTTAGCCCTGAGCTTCACGCTCGCTAATAAAGGCCAGCGCCTTTTCGATACGCGCCACTGCACGAGAGCGGCCAATCGCCTGCACCGTTACGTCCAGCGCCGGGGATTGCCCTGCACCGGTTACCGCCACGCGCAGCGGCATGCCTACTTTACCCATGCCTACTTCCAGCTCGTCCGCCGTCGCCTGAATAGCGTGGTGAACGTTTTCCGCCGTCCAGTCGCTAATCGCCGCCAGTTTATCGCGCACCACTTCCAGCGGCTGACGCGCAACCGGACGCAGATGTTTTTTCGCCGCATCCGCATCAAAGGCGTCGAAATCTTCATAGAAATAGCGGCAGCTGGCAGCCATCTCTTTCAGCGTCTTACAGCGCTCGCCAAGCAATTTTACCAGCTGCGCCAGTTCAGGCCCGGTACGGGTATCAATTTGCGCCTGCTCGATGTGCCATTGCAGATGCGTAGCGACATATTCCGCAGGCAGGCTATTAATGTAGTGATGGTTCAGCCACTGTAGTTTCTCGGTGTTGAACGCGCTGGCAGATTTGCTGACCGCATCTAAAGAAAAAAGCTGCTTCATCTCTTCAATAGAGAAAATCTCCTGATCGCCATGGGACCAGCCCAGACGCACCAGGTAGTTAAGCAGCGCTTCCGGCAGATAGCCGTCGTCACGATATTGCATCACACCTACTGCGCCGTGGCGCTTAGAGAGCTTTTTGCCGTCGTCGCCGAGGATCATAGAGACGTGCGCATAAACCGGCACCTGCGCGCCAATCGCCTGTAGGATGTTAATCTGGCGCGGCGTGTTATTGATATGGTCTTCGCCACGGATAACGTGGGTGATCCCCATATCCCAGTCATCGATCACCACACAGAAGTTATAGGTCGGTGAACCGTCGGTGCGACGAATAATCAGATCGTCCAGCTCCTGGTTACTGAATTCGATCGGGCCACGGATCTGATCGTCGAACACCACGGAGCCTTCCTGTGGGTTGCGGAAGCGCACCACGTGCGGTTCATTATCAGCATGATGTTCATGGCTGTCACGGCAGCGACCGTCATAGCGCGGCTTTTCGCCGTTCGCCATTTGCGTTTCGCGCAGCTGCTCCAAACGTTCTTTCGAGCAGTAGCATTTATAGGCGGTACCCGCTTCCAGCATCTCGTCAATCACCGCATTGTAGCGATCGAAACGCTTGGTCTGATAATAAGGGCCCTCATCCCAGTCCAGATTCAGCCAGTTCATGCCATCCATAATGGCGTCGATGGCCTGCTGAGTGGAACGCTCCAGATCGGTATCTTCAATGCGCAGGACAAATTCACCGCCGTGGTTACGAGCAAACAGCCAGGAATAAAGCGCGGTACGTGCGCCGCCAACATGTAGATAGCCGGTCGGACTGGGCGCGAAACGGGTTTTGATTTTCATTGAGCTTGCCTTAGTGCGCAGATTTTCTGCGGAATGACAGAAAAGATGATTTTCATGCAT
The DNA here is from genome assembly GCF_023517775.1 of Mixta hanseatica. NCBI lineage: Bacteria > Pseudomonadati > Pseudomonadota > Gammaproteobacteria > Enterobacterales > Erwiniaceae > Mixta > Mixta hanseatica. The sequence continues at coordinate 3,041,376 of NZ_CP082904.1, forward strand.
TGTTTCAGTGCGCATATTCTAACATCTACCCTTGATTCCTCAACGGCAAACCCGGCGTTGATGCGGCATGCTGCTGAATTTTCATGCATCAAGGTCTTGATTTCGGCTAAAAGCGCGACACACTGCCTAATTTTAAGACGAACAAACATTTTCGTTTTAAAAAGCGTTGACTCATTTCCAACTCTCCCTATAATGCGACTCCACACAGCGGGGGTGATTAGCTCAGTTGGTAGAGCATCTCCCTTACAAGGAGGGGGTCGGCGGTTCGAGCCCGTCATCACCCACCATCTCTAAGATGGCCCGCAGTGTAAGACAGAAGATAAAAGATGGGTGATTAGCTCAGTTGGTAGAGCACCTCCCTTACAAGGAGGGGGTCGGCGGTTCGAACCCGTCATCACCCACCATCTTTTATAGTTTGTCGCACCGAAATGGGTGATTAGCTCAGTTGGTAGAGCACCTCCCTTACAAGGAGGGGGTCGGCGGTTCGAGCCCGTCATCACCCACCATCGGGTCGTTAGCTCAGTTGGTAGAGCAGTTGACTTTTAATCAATTGGTCGCAGGTTCGAATCCTGCACGACCCACCAGTGTAGAAAGGCGCCCTAAAGGCGCCTTTTTGCTATGTAAAAACGGCAGGATGAGAACCTGCAGCAGGTTCGGGCCGAGCGAAGCGAGACAACGTTGCCGGCGGCAACGGCCCGAAGGGCGAGGCGAAGCCGAGTTATCCTGCACGACCCACCAGTGTAGAGAGGCGCCCTAAAGGCGCCTTTTTGCTATATAAAGATGGCAGGATGAGAACCCCGCCCTTTCTTTTCACTTTCTTAGCGCTTTTTTTACGCTTCGCACCCTGAAGTCTCATCTCCTGATAACCGATAAACGTATTGGTCTATAACCAAGGAGATAATCATGACGGCAATCACTACCACCACCCCCAGCGTAGGACAAAGCAGTAGCAGCAACGGCAGCAGTAGCGGTAGCGATGTTTCTTCGCAGATTTCGCGTATTACCAACCAGATTAACAAACTGCAAACACAGCTGAAGGATATCAGCAACACCAGCGGCACCGCCGAAGAGAAACAGAAACAGCAGGAGCAGATCCAGGCGCAAATCAAACTGCTGCAGGCGCAGCTGGCGCAGTTACAGCGCCAACAGGCTGAAGAAGCGACGAAAAAGCAGGAAGCGAAAGAAGGCAGCAGCGGCAGCGCAAAAATCGCTGATGGCGTAAATCGCCCTACTGCGGAAAATCAGATCAACGTTTATATCTAAAAAGCGGGCATTATTTGCCGCTGTTGCGTCAGCAGCGTTGCCTGCTGACGCACCTCCTGCCAGATCACCTCGGCGGCGGGCGTCAGAGAGCGATTTTTGCGCCGAATCAGCATCAGCGTCCGATTAATTTCCGGCAACAGCCGCCGTACCATTAATGGCCGCCCGGCGGGCAACGGCAACGCCAGCGCAGGCAGAATACTGATGCCTATCCCGGCTTCAACCATCGGATAAAGCGTAGTGGGATGGCCGATCTCCTGCACAATTTCCGCCTCGACCTGCTGTTGTTTGAGCGCCTCATCGATTAATACCCGGCTGCCGGAAGCATAATCCTGCAGCACCATGGTGCGTCCGCTTAGCATCCGCCAGTGCAGATCTTCAACCTGTGCCAGCTTATCATCCTGACGGCACAATAGCAGGAACGGCTCATCAAGAATCGGCTGCGAGGCGAATTCGCCAGCGGCCAGCGGCCCGACCACAATGCCGAAATCCACTTCAGCATCGCGTACGCTTTGCAGCACCCATTGCTGCGGCCGATCGCGCAGCATCACTTTAATTTCAGGATAATGTAGCTGGCTGGCCGCCAGGCACTGCGGCATCAGATGGGCGGAAATAGTCTGGCTGGCTGCTACCCGTACCGTGCCGCTGCGCTGCTGTCCAAAGCTGCGCGCATCCAGTAGCGTGGTATTCAACTCTTCCAGCAGACGTTCAAGCCGATTGGCCAGCTGCTGCCCGGCGCCGGTCAGAATGACCTCGCGCGTAGTGCGATCCAGCAAACGGATGCCCATTTCCGCCTCCAGCTCTTTAATGCTATGGCTGACCGCCGACTGGCTAAGACCAATCACCTGCCCTGCCTGGCTGAAGCTGCCGTGCTGCGCCACGGCCACAAACACCCGTAGCTGTCGGAGCGTATAATTCATCTTTTTTATTCATCAATGGATGCAATAAATCAATTTTATTTCTAAACCCGTCTGACGCACAATAGGCCATCGAATTTTAACCTGGTTTTAACAATGCGAATTCTGCGTCTCGACCCGATGATGGTCAAATTGCTGATCGTGGTGCTGCTGGCGACCTTTTTACCGGCAAAAGGCGGCTTTGTTCCTTTTTTTGAATGGCTTACCACCGCCGCGATTGCGCTGCTGTTCTTTATGCACGGTGCCAAACTGTCGCGTGAAAAAATCATTGCCGGCAGTAGCCACTGGCGGCTGCATCTGTGGATTCTGTTCAGTACCTTTGTGCTGTTCCCCATCCTCGGGCTGCTGCTGGTATGGTGGCATCCGGTGAACCTGAGCGATGAAATTTACACCGGCTTCGTTTACCTGTGCATTCTGCCAGCCACGGTCCAGTCCGCTATCGCTTTTACTTCCATGGCAGGCGGTAACGTTGCAGCGGCGGTCTGTAGCGCCTCTGCTTCCAGCCTGCTCGGCGTATTCATCTCGCCGCTGCTGGTCAATCTGGTGATGAATATTCATAGCGAGATGCCAGGCAACGGCCTGGAGCAGATTGGGCGCATTATGTTGCAACTGCTGGTGCCGTTTGTGCTGGGGCACCTGTCGCGCCGCTGGATTGGCGGCTGGGTTGAGCGCCATCGCAGCCTGATTGGCAAAACCGATCAAACGTCTATCCTGCTGGTGGTCTATTCCGCCTTTAGTGAAGCGGTAGTTAACGGTATCTGGCATCGGGTAGGCGTCATTACCCTGCTGTGGATTCTGGCGGGAAGTGTACTGCTGTTGGCAATTGTGTTGGTGATTAATGTGCTGGCGGCGCGACTGTTCGGCTTTAAGCGGGCGGATGAAATCACTATTCTGTTCTGCGGCTCGAAAAAGAGCCTGGCGAATGGCGTGCCGATGGCTAACATCCTGTTTCCCGCCGCCGCCGTGGGGATTATTGTTCTACCGCTGATGGTGTTTCATCAGATACAGCTGATGGTCTGCTCGTTTATCGCCCAACAGTATAAAAAGAAGAATGAAACTGAGCTGCAAGCCAGCATGCCGAAAGGCAAAGCGGTAGTAGAGTCGCAGAAATAACCCTGACGCGCCGTCGTTGACGGCGCGTATCAACCCGCTCGCTTCAGTGGTTTCACCAGCCCTTCCAGCCCTTCAATTTTAATCGCCAGCGTTAGCTGCATCAGTTCACCAAGATGACCCGCCGGGAATTCGCCCTTGCGGGCGAACCATAGCAGATAAGGCTCAGGCAGGTCGATCAATACCCTCCCCTGATATTTACCAAAAGGCATCACGGTATTGGCAATCTCGACCAGCTGCTGTTTATCCATTCTGGCTATCCAGCAGACGAATCATCTCCGCTTCGTCAATCACCTCAATCCCCAGTTCCTGCGCCTTCGCCAGCTTAGAACCCGCGGCTTCGCCGGCGATCACTAAATCGGTCTTCTTCGATACGCTGCCGCTGACTTTGGCTCCCAGCGCCGTTAAACGCTCTTTCGCCTCATCACGGGACATAATGCTCAGCGAGCCGGTCAGCACCAGGGTTTTACCGGCGAACGGGTTATCCAGCTCTGCAACATTCACCTGCGTGATTTCCGGCCAGTGGATACCGATATCCTCCACCAGCTGGCGGATTACTTCGCGGTTACTCTCTTCTTCCATAAAGTTGCGCACATGCGAGGCGACGATCTTACCTACGTCCTGCACCGCAATTAGCGCCTCCAGATCGGCATCCATAATCTTCTCCAGCGAACCAAAATGATTCGCCAGATTGACCGCTGTCGCCTCACCCACTTCGCGAATGCCTAACGCATAGAGAAAACGCGGCAGGGTGGTGCTCTTCGCCTTATTAAGCGCATCGACAACGTTTTGCGCCGATTTCGGCCCCATGCGATCCAGACCGGTCAGCAGGCCGGCGCTCAGGCGGAACAGATCGGCTGGCGTCTTGACGTATTCTTTTTCCACCAGCTGGTCGATAATTTTATCGCCCATGCCGTCAACATCCATCGCCCGACGAGAGACAAAATGTTTCAACGCCTCTTTACGCTGCGCGCCGCAAATCAGGCCGCCGGTGCAGCGGGTTACCGCCTCGCCTTCAACGCGCTCGACATCCGAACCGCACACCGGACAGTGACTGGGGAAGGTAATTTCACGCGTATCGTCCGGGCGCTCTGATTCCACCACATTGACCACCTGCGGTATCACATCGCCCGCGCGGCGGATGACCACGCGATCGCCAATACGCAGGCCAAGGCGCGCGATCTCATCAGCGTTATGCAGCGTGGCGTTGCTGACCATGACGCCAGCAACCTGTACCGGCTCCAGGCGCGCCACTGGCGTAATCGCGCCGGTACGGCCCACCTGGAACTCTACGTCACGTACGCGGGTAAGCTGCTCTTGCGCCGGAAATTTAAAGGCGATGGCCCAGCGTGGAGCTCGGGCGACAAAGCCCAGCCGCTCCTGCAGCTCCTGGGAGTCCACCTTGATCACCACCCCATCGATATCAAAGCCAAGGTGTGGTCGATCGCGCTCTACCTGACGATAGAAGTCCAGCACCTCTTCCGCGCTGTGATGAAGACGAATACGATCGCTGACCGGGATGCCCCAGGCTTTAAACTGCTGCAAACGTTCCCAGTGGCTGTGCGGCAGCTCTCCGCCTTCCACCAGACCGATGCCATAACAGAAGAAGGTCAGCGGACGCTTAGCGGTAATACGCGGATCAAGCTGACGCAGCGACCCCGCCGCCGCATTGCGCGGGTTAGCAAAAATTTTACCGCCGGTGCGACGCGCCTCCTGGTTAAGCTTTTCAAATCCGGCCTGGTTCATAAACACTTCGCCACGCACTTCCAGCCGCGCCGGGATGTTATCGCCCTTAAGACGCAGCGGAATGGCGCGGATAGTGCGCACATTAGCCGTGATGTTTTCGCCGGTAGTTCCATCCCCACGCGTGGCGGCGCGCACCAGCAGGCCATCTTCATACAACAGGCTGACGGCCAGACCATCCAGCTTCAGCTCGCAGCAGAAAGTAATATCGTCGCTGCTTTTTAGCCGATCCTGTACGCGCTTGTTAAACGCCAGGTAACCCGCCTCGTCGAAAACGTTATCCAGCGACAGCATCGGCACTTCATGACGCACCTGCTCAAAGGCGGTTAGCGGCGCGGCGCCCACGCGCTGAGTCGGTGAATCAGGCGTGATTAAGTCAGGATGTTGCTCTTCCAGCGCGCGCAGTTCGCGCATCAGGCGATCGTATTCCGCATCGGGAATTTCCGGCGCATCCAGCACGTGATAGAGATATTCATGATGACGAAGCGTGGTTCGCAGCTCGGTGATTTTTTCTTGTACGGATTCCATAACGCACCATCAGAGAAAGAAAACCCCCGGCAAGCGGGGGTTCAGGGAACAAAGCGGGAACCGGCTATCAGGCGTTTGCGTCGACAACGTCGCGAATACGCGCCTTATAGGTTTCCAGTTTTTGCGGCGTCATCATCCGACGCTCATCGTCCAGCACCACGCCGCCGACATCGTCAGCGATGCGCTGCGCCGACTGCAGCATTAACTTAAAGTTTTGATGCGGATCGCCATAAGACGGCACCATCATAAAGATAGAAATGCCGGGCGTGCTGAAGTCTGACATGGCATCGGGATTGAAGGACCCCGGCTTCACCATGTTAGCCAGGCTAAATAACACCGGGCCGCTTCCCGCCGGGCTTAAATGACGATGGAAGATATTCATTTCGCCAAACTGGAAGCCCGCCTGCAGAATACCCTGTAGCAGACTTTCACCGTTCAGCTCGCCGCCAGCATGAGCGGTAACATGCAGCACCAGCACGGTCTCTTTGCGACGCGCCTCTTCACGCGGCTGCGCGGCAGGCTCCGCCGCTGCGGGCGCAACCGGCGCATCGCTTTCAGCGGTCATAACCGGCTCATCATCCAGCCACTGCGGTTCATCATCAAGTAACGGATCGGCAGGCTGCTGTAACGGCGCTTCAGGTTGGCGCGCTGGCGCCGGCTGCGGCGCACGCGGTTCAACAGGCTGAGGCGCACGCGGCGCGGCAGGCTGGCGCTCGTCTGACGGTCGCGGTTCGAAAGCGTCACGATCGGCCGCGTCGGAAGGCGCGCCGTCAAACAGCGGATCGCGTTCCGGTTGCGGCGCCACGGGCACCGACGAACGCGTCGGTTGCGGCTTACGCGCAGCAGGACGTGGCGCTGGCTCTTCGTCTTCTGCAGTAAATCCATCAAAAGAAGGTTCGTTATGTGAAGATTTTGCCGGCGTACGTCGGACCCGAACATCACCCACACCGTTGGTGTCCTCTTCGGTCAGGCTATCTTCTTGATCCTGTTTCAAACGCTTGTGCGGGCGATCGCGAAACACAGATGAGCGCTCTTTACGGCTGGTCCACAGCCCGTGAAGCAGCAACGCTATTATGGCGATCGCGCCAACAACGATTAATATCAGACGCAAATCCTGCATCATTGTATTCTCTGTTGTTCCAATACCTTGCCACCACGGCAAACTTTATCCTCTAACTGTATTTGTCCCGCTAAACAAGTGCAAGTCTGCACCGGCTTTTCTGACAAATAAGATAGAGCCACCCCGCTTTTTTGCTGTTTTTTCAGCCAAAAGGCGACTGGTAACAGAAAAAAGCCAGGTTATGATAGCCTGGCCTGTCAAACAGAGGAGAAAAACTGTCGATGGCCCCGGTTCAACCTGCTTCCTATAATGGTGTTCACTACTTTGCTCAGGGCTGGAAACTGATCCGCCTGCCGGGCATTCGCCGGTTCGTTATTATTCCACTGCTGGTGAATATTATTCTGCTCGGCGGCGCCTTTATCTGGCTGTTTTATCGCCTCAATGAGTGGATCCCCCAATTGATGTCGCATGTGCCTGGCTGGTTACAATGGTTAAGCTATCTGCTCTGGCCGCTTACCGTGCTCTCGATTGTGCTGGTATTCAGCTACTTTTTTTCCACTATTGCTAACTGGATAGCCGCCCCCTTCTGCGGGCTGCTGGCGGAGCAGCTGGAGGGACGGCTGACCGGCCAACCGATGCCAGACAGCGGCTGGCTGGCGCTGGTAAAAGATATTCCACGCATCATGAAACGTGAATGGCAAAAGCTCGCCTGGTATTTGCCGCGCGCGTTGGGGTTACTGCTGCTTTACTTTATTCCCGGTTTCGGCCAAACCGTGGCGCCGGTGCTGTGGTTTCTGTTCAGCGCCTGGATGCTGGCGATCCAGTACTGCGATTATCCCTTTGATAATCACAAGGTCAGCTTTCAGAAAATGCGTGGTGCCCTGCGCCAGCACAAAACGGCTAATATGCAGTTCGGTGCGCTGGTAAGCCTGTTTACTATGGTGCCGCTGCTTAACCTGGCGATTATGCCGGTCGCGGTCTGCGGCGCCACGGCGATGTGGGTCGATCGTTATCGTCAGCAGTTGGGCATGCCTGAGTTTCGCTCCGCGGATGCGCAGCGGGTAAGCACGCGCTGACAGCGACGTTACACCGACCTTATGCATTTTCGCTACGGCTTATTTCAGCTAAACATATACATATACTATTTCCTTCCTTCCTTGCGAAACTGGAAAAGGTATGCTTTCACGGTTCCCTGAAATTCATACAGTTAAGGACAGGCTATGAGTAAGATTTATGAAGACAACTCTTTGACAATCGGTCATACGCCGCTGGTTCGTCTGAACCGCATCGGCAATGGACGCATTCTGGCGAAGGTTGAGTCGCGCAATCCCAGTTTTAGCGTCAAATGCCGTATCGGTGCCAATATGATATGGGACGCTGAAAAGCGCGGAATTCTGAAACCGGGCGTGGAGCTGGTAGAGCCCACCAGCGGAAATACCGGTATCGCTCTGGCCTATGTTGCGGCGGCCCGCGGCTATAAGCTGACGCTGACCATGCCGGAAACCATGTCGGTTGAACGTCGTAAACTCCTGAAAGCGCTGGGCGCCAGTCTGGTATTAACCGAAGGCGCAAAAGGCATGAAAGGCGCTATTGCGAAAGCGGAAGAGATCGTTGCCGGCAATCCGGATAAGTTTTTGATGCTGCAGCAGTTCAGCAACCCGGCTAACCCAGAAATTCACGAGAAAACCACCGGTCCGGAAATCTGGGAAGATACCGATGGCCAGGTCGATGTGTTTATTTCTGGCGTTGGCACTGGCGGCACGCTGACCGGCGTTACGCGCTACATCAAAAATACCAAAGGCAAAAAAGATTTGATCGCCGTTGCGGTCGAGCCGACCGATTCACCGGTTATCGCCCAGACGCTGGCAGGACAGGAAGTGAAGCCTGGCCCGCATAAAATTCAGGGCATTGGCGCAGGCTTTATTCCAGGTAACCTGGATCTTAGCCTGGTGGATCAGGTAGTGGCGATTACTAACGAAGAGGCGATCTCTACTGCGCGACGTCTGATGGATGAGGAAGGCATTTTGGCCGGTATCTCTTCCGGCGCCGCGGTTGCCGCCGCGCTCAAGCTGCAGGAAGATGAAGCGTACGCCAATAAAAATATTGTGGTTATCCTGCCCTCTTCCGGCGAACGTTATCTGAGTACGGCGCTGTTTGCCGACCTGTTTACCGAAAAAGAACTGCAATAGTAGTGCCAGAGTGCCTGTATTGTCGCAAAAAGCGCCTTTCGAGGTGCTTTTTTGTGGCCCACTTCAAATTTTTACCACCCCTGACATTGATTCACTCTGGTAGCTCTGGTATTTAAGCTGACAATTATTTCGAACCGCAAAATTAATCGCGGTTTGAACTGGATCAAGCTGAATCGATTTACTGATTTGGCGGAATAGCGCAACACGCGGCATAATGAGGAGTAGAGCAGCGAAGCGAAAACCCCTGTTTTTTTGCCCCGTCCGCTCTCATACCTTAATTGCGCATTTTTTGGTGAGTTCCGTACTCGAACCAGCGCGACCTACACAGGCTAAAGTTTCGCCGCCAGGCTAGACTTTAGAGACAAAACACCAAACCTAATTAAGTTGGGGAAACATAATGTTCCAGCAAGAAGTTACCATCACCGCACCTAATGGCCTGCATACTCGTCCGGCTGCTCAGTTCGTTAAAGAAGCAAAAGCCTTTGCCTCAGAAATCACTGTGACTTCCAATGGTAAATCCGCCAGTGCGAAAAGCCTGTTCAAGCTGCAAACTCTGGGCCTGACTCAGGGTACCGTGGTGACGCTGTCTGCCGAAGGTGAAGATGAACAGCAGGCTGTTGAGCATCTGGTTAAATTGATGGCTGAACTCGAGTAATCGTCCAGCCGCCGAAAAACCGTTTCATCAGGCAACTGAGTGCAAACATATTGATCGCGGACATTATGTCCGCGTTGTTGCATCCGTAAAGTACGGTTCCGCAGGATCCTGGCACCTCGTTTCGCCTGGTAGGCATCGTTATAATAAAGGTAGGGTTATGATTTCAGGCATTTTAGCATCACCGGGTATCGCTTTCGGCAAAGCACTTTTGCTGAAGGAAGATGAAATCGTTATCAACCGGAAGAAAATTTCTGCCGATCAGGTTGATCAGGAAGTGGCTCGCTTTCTTGAAGGTCGTGGTAAAGCAGCTGCCCAGCTCGAAGCCATTAAAATTAAAGCTGGCGAAACTTTCGGCGAAGAAAAAGAAGCGATCTTCGAAGGCCACATTATGTTGCTGGAAGACGAAGAGCTGGAACAGGAAATTATCAGCCTGATTAAAGACGAATTGGCCTCGGCCGATGCCGCGACCCACAGCGTCATCGAAGGTCAAGCCAAAGCGCTGGAAGAACTGGATGACGAATATCTGAAAGAGCGTGCTGCCGACGTACGTGATATTGGTAAGCGTCTGCTGCAGAATATCCTTGGTCTGCACATCGTCGACCTGAGCGCGATTAAAGACGAAGTCATTCTGGTCGCAAAAGATCTGACGCCTTCCGAAACCGCACAGCTGAATCTGAAAAAAGTGCTGGGCTTCATTACCGATCTTGGCGGTCGTACTTCACATACGTCTATTATGGCGCGTTCGCTTGAGCTGCCTGCCATTGTCGGCACCGGTGACGTCACCAGTCGCGTTAAGAACGATGATTATGTGATTCTGGATGGCGTTAACAATAAAGTTTATGTTAACCCGACTGCTGAAGTCATCGAAGAGCTGAAAGCAGTACAGCACCAATATCTGAGCGAGAAAAATGAACTCGCCAAGCTGAAAGATCTGCCGGCGATTACGCTGGACGGACATCAGGTTGAAGTCGGCGCCAATATCGGCACCGTCCGTGATATTCCGGGCGCGGAGCGTAACGGCGCGGAGTGCGTTGGCCTTTACCGTACCGAGTTCCTGTTTATGGATCGCGATGCGCTGCCGACCGAAGAAGAGCAGTTCCAGGCTTACAAAGCCGTGGCTGAAGCCATGGGTTCCCAGGCGGTAATCGTCCGTACTATGGATATCGGCGGCGATAAAGATCTGCCCTATATGAACCTGCCGAAAGAAGAGAACCCGTTCCTGGGCTGGCGTGCTATCCGTATTGCTATGGATCGCAAAGAAATTCTGCATGCGCAGCTGCGTGCCATCCTGCGCGCTTCCGCGTTCGGCAAGCTGCGCATCATGTTCCCGATGATCATTTCCGTGGAAGAAGTGCGCTTCCTGAAAGCGGAGCTGGAGATGTTAAAAGCCCAGCTACGTGAAGAAGGCAAAGCTTTCGACGAAACGATCGAAGTCGGCATTATGGTGGAAACCCCCGCCTCAGCGGTTATCGCCCGTCACCTGGCGAAAGAGGTCGACTTCTTTAGTATTGGGACAAACGACCTAACGCAGTATACTCTGGCTGTCGATCGCGGTAACGAACTGATTTCACACCTTTATAACCCAATGACACCGTCGGTTCTCGGTCTGATCAAGCAGGTTATCGATGCTTCCCATGCCGAAGGCAAGTGGACCGGCATGTGTGGTGAGCTGGCTGGTGATGAACGTGCTACACTACTGTTATTGGGAATGGGGCTGGATGAATTCAGCATGAGTGCCATTTCTATCCCGCGCATCAAGAAGATCATTCGCAACACGAACTTCGAAGATGCGAAGGCATTAGCAGAGCAGGCTCTGGCTCAACCGACCGCGGAAGAGTTGATGAACCTGGTCAACAAGTTCATTAAAGAAAAAACACTCTGCTGATTCCGCGATACGCTGGCCCAACATTACTGCTTAGGAGAAGATCATGGGTTTTTTATCCAAACTTTTTGGCGATAAAACAGAAAGCGCATCTGGCACCATTGAGATCGTCGCCCCGCTGTCTGGTGAGATCGTAAATATCGAAGACGTGCCAGACGTAGTATTTGCGGAGAAAATCGTTGGCGATGGCATCGCTATCAAACCAGCAGGCAACAAAATGGTTGCTCCGGTTGATGGCACTATCGGCAAAATTTTCGAAACCAACCATGCATTCTCTATCGAATCAGATAGCGGCATTGAGCTGTTCGTTCACTTCGGTATCGATACCGTGGAGCTGAAAGGCGAAGGCTTTAAACGCATCGCGGAAGAAGGCCAGAAAGTGAAGAAAGGCGACGTCGTGATCGAGTTTGATCTGCCGCTGCTGGAAGAGAAAGCGAAATCTACCCTGACGCCGGTAGTGATCTCAAATATGGACGAGATCAAAGAGCTGACTAAGCTGACCGGTCAGGTGACCGTTGGCGAAACGCCGGTTATTCGTATTAAAAAATAATGATCTGCTCCCCTGCTGGTCGGGGGAGCTAATGATAAAAACCGCCTCGACGGCTGATGTTAGCGCTTTGGGCTTAAAGCCTGGGCACTGCTGAGCCAGAGGCGGTTTTTTTATATCCTGCCTGTGGCCTGGTTTTTAGCGCCTCCCTTTGGCTTTGATAAATGCCCCGTTTTTTCTTTGAACGCTATCCCTGATAGTACTATTGGTATTTTATTTTCCCTTTTTAACGCTTAAGACTTTCAATTTATATTAATACGTTTTAATTAACTCAAATACAATTGACTTCCTCTGGGCAAAACCCTCCAATTGGCTGAAATATAAAGTAAACCGTTAACTCAGGATGGGTTTCAGCATGCCTGCCTCTCTGCTTTTTATCTCGCCACGGCGTGCAATATTATTTTGCCTGCTGCTCTCTTTATTCGAACTGCTTACTTATGTCGGCAGTGATTTTATTATGCCCGGCATGCTTGATATTATTACCGAGCTGAATGCCGACCCGCGCTATGTTCCATTTTCGCTTAACGCCTATTTGCTGGGTGGTGTCGCCTTCCAGTGGCTGATTGGCCCTTTATCCGATCGCTTCGGCCGGCGGCCCTTATTATTAACGGGCTGCGCCCTCTTTGCTCTTACCTGCCTTGCCACGCTCTGGATAAAGGAGGTAAATCTGTTTACCCTGCTGCGCTTTTTCCAGGGCATCGGTCTGGGTTTTGTGGTTGTCGTCAGCTATCCCGCCCTACAGGAGAGCTTTAGCGAGGCGGATGCGGTGCGCCTGCTCGCCATTGTCGGCAATATCGCCCTGCTCTCTCCTCTGCTTGGCCCGCTGGTGGGCAGCGTACTGTTGTCGGTGATGGAGTGGCGCGCAATGTTTATTACTATTGCTCTGCTAAGCATGCTGGTATGGCTCGGTTTGTACTGGCTGATGCCGGAAACGGTCGACGTGCCCCGTAGAGAAGGCGGCACGATCGCCCCTACGCCGCTCCGGCTGCAGGATCTGCGCAATGATTATCTTAATTTACTGCGCAACCAACGCTTTATTGCCGGCTGTCTCGCTCTTGGTTTAACCGGGCTTCCGCTGCTTTCCTGGATAGCCCTCTCGCCGTTACTGCTTATGCACAACCTTGGCCTGAGCACCTATGCCTATGCCTTGTGGCAGTTGCCGGTCTTTGGCGCGCTTATTTTCGGCAATTTCGCGCTGAATACACTGATAAAGCACTTCAGCATTGAGCAATTGCTGCGTATTTCACTGCTGCCGATGCTGGCCGGGATGGTGCTGGGGCTGATATTTACCTCTATTACCGCTCATATTCTGGCTTTGATCGGCGGGCTGGCCGTTTACGCCTTTGGCCTTGGTATCGGCAACGCCACGCTCTATCGCCTGACGCTCTATTCAAGCGAGAGCGGCAAAGGTTGCGTATCCGCTATGCTCGGCATGATTTCAGTTGCGATATACGGTTTAGGTAGCGCCGCGCTCACGGCACTTGGCGCGGGAGAAAGCCTGACTGCTTTTAGCATCTCCGCCGCGATCTGCGCGATTACCGCCCTATGGCCAGTGCTTTATATGTTATCCCGCGCCACCCCGGCGGGCGAAAGCGGCGTATCAATTTAATCCAGGCGCCGATTAATCATTCCAGGGAGGAATAAGTATTATGGCCAGTCTCGCCAATGTTGATGCGCTATGCGCGCTCGATCATCCTTATCTGCGTAACGCTGAGACGGATCGATTATTTGATGCCGCAATGCGTGAAATTACCTTACACCATCTTAATCACACCCCCTTTTATGACCGATGGTTGAGCGATAATGGCATTCAACCTGAATCGATAGACAATATTCAATGCTGGTCGCAGCTCCCTCCGCTGTTCGCCAACTATTTCAAGCGCCGTCTTCTGCTGAGCGAAACTGGCAAAGAGGGTATGGAGCTGACCTCATCAGGCACGACCGGACAGAAAAGCCGTATGCGTTACGACAGCCGTAGTATTGGAGCGGCACAGGGCATGGTGGATCATATCTTCCGTTACTATGGCTGGGAGTGTAGTGGTTTACTGAATTTGGCCACCTGAACAGAGGTGATATGCTCACCTCAGAACATTACAGGTGCCTCAATGAAAAAAAGAAATTTCAGCGCAGAGTTTAAACGCGAATCCGCTCAACTGGTCCTTGATCAGAACTACACCGTTGCAGCTGCGGCCAGTGCTATGGATGTGGGTCTTTCTACCATGACGCGATGGGTAAAGCAGTTGCGGGATGAACGACAGGGCAAAATACCTAAAGCTTCCCCTGTAACCCCGGAACAGATTGAAATACGTGAGCTGAAGAAAAAGCTACAACGCATTGAAATGGAAAACGACATATTAAAAAAGGCTACCGCGCTCTTGATGTCAGACTCCCTGAACAGTTCTCGTTAATCGGGAAACTCAGAGCGCAGTATCCTGTGGTCACACTTTGCCACGTGTTCGGGGTTCATCGCAGCAGCTACAAATACTGGGAAAAAAGCCCCGAAAAGCCAGACGGCAGGCGAGCTGTGTTACGCAGTCAGGTTCTGGAGCTGCATAACATCAGCCATGGTTCTGCTGGCGCAAGAAGTATCGCGATTATGGCAACCCTGAGAGGCTTCAAAATGGGACGCTGGCTTGCCGGAAGGCTCATGAAAGAACTGGGTCTGGTGAGTTGTCAGCAGCCTACCCACCGATATAAACGTGGTGGTCCTGAACACATCGTTATCCCGAATCGCCTTGAGCGACAGTTCGCAGTGACAGAACCGAATCAGGTGTGGTGCGGCGATGTGACGTATATCTGGACAGGCAAGCGTTGGGCTTACCTTGCTGTTGTTCTCGATCTGTTCGCAAGGAAACCGGTAGGTTGGGCAATGTCATTCTCACCGGACAGCAAGCTGACCATCAAAGCGCTGGAAATGGCGTGGGAAGCTCGCGGTAAACCAGCCGGAGTGATGTTCCACAGTGACCAGGGTAGCCACTATACAAGCAGGCAGTTCCGGCAACTACTGTGGCGTTGCCGGATCAGGCAAAGTATGAGCCGACGTGGAAACTGTTGGGACAACAGCCCGATGGAACGCTTCTTCCGGAGTCTGAAAAACGAGTGGGTGCCAGTGACAGGTTATATAAACTTTAGCGAAGCTGCTCATGCGATCACAGACTATATCGTCGGGTATTACAGCTCGCTAAGGCCGCATGATTATAACGGTGGGTTGCCCCCAAACGAATCGGAAAAGCGATACTGGAAAAACTCTAAATCGGTGGCCAGTTTTAGTTGACCACTACAGAGACGCCGCAAGCCCCCTGCAATTATCTGCTATTGAGTTATGAACCGGCCGACAGCATCACGCTGGGCACCGCTTATACCGATCAGTTTCTCTGTAAATATGCGCCAATCAAACGTTCGGTCTATGCGTTACGTTACAACGGGAAAGATAATGAGTTCGATCCCTTTGGCGTGATTCGCGCTTTACAAGAGTTTGCGCAAGAAGGCGCTCCGGTCCGGATATTCGGTTTCCCCGCCTTTATGTGGTTTGTGCTGGAACGTATGCGTGATATGAACCTGCCCACGCTGAAACTTCATCCCGACTCGCTGGTTTTCTTTGGCGGCGGCTGGAAAACCTATGCCGATCGCGAGATCCCCAAAAGCCAGCTCTATGCCCGTTTGCAGCAACAGCTGGGTATCCCGGATAGTCGCTGTCGGGATGGCTATGGCGCCGTTGAGCACTGTGTGCCCTATATCGAATGCCCGCATCATCACTTCCATTTGCCGATTTATGCCAGAGCTTACATTCGCGATACCGCGACGTTCGCCGTGCAGGCTTATGGTCAACGCGGCTTTATTCAGTTTGTTTCCCCTTATATTACATCCAGCCCGGCCCACAGCATTGTAATGAGTGATTTAGCGGTACTGCATGCAGGCGAAACCTGCGGATGCGGCATTAAGACCGACTGGTTCGAACTGCTGGGACGTGCCAGCACGCACAAGGCGCGCAGCTGTGCGCTGGCGGCGTCTGAACTGATTAAGGAGCGCAAGTAATATGTATCTTATCCAGGGGAAAACCTATGCCAATCTCACGCCTGAGCAGACGATAGCCCTACTGAATAAACGGTTGGATAACCCGCAAGATTACGCCTGCCATGCTGAAGCCGTTATCGCCTGCGCGGAGACGTTTATTCAGCGTCTGCAGGAAAGCGCCTTTATTCCGCAGTTGGATGCGTCACTGCGCCAGGAAATAATAACCTTTTGCCAGCCGACGGCGCTGCGCAACAAGCTGGAGCGGGAACTGGGCGACAATCCTTTTTCTTTACGGCGCATCGACTATCATCTTCCCCATTTTGAAAGCTGGCGAGCCCTCGGCGTAGTGGTGCATATTACCCCGGCCAATGCGCCCCTGTTGCCTTTCTTCGCCCTGCTGGAAAGCCTGCTGGTCGGTAACGTTAACTGGTTGCGCCCAAGCTCCAGCGATCGGGGATTAACGGCTCAGCTGCTACAGGCATTTCTCAAAGGCGATGACAGAGGCGAGCTGGCCAACTTTATCGCGGTATTACCGGTTAGCGCCGAACAGCTGCCCCAGCTGATCGCCCTGGCGGATGGCGTGTCGGCCTGGGGAAGCGATACGGCTCTTACCGCCATTCGTCAAATGCTGCCCAACGGATGCCGCTGGATAACCTGGGGTCATAAAATCAGTTTCGCTTACCTTGTCCCCGATGCGCTGGATGACGCTATCTTTGATGCCGCCGTTGATGAAGTCTGCCGCTTCGATCAGCAGGCCTGCTCCAGCCCGCAGCTTATTTTTATCGACAGCGATGATCCCGCTATCTTGCAAACTACAGGCCAGCGGCTGGCGCAGGCATTTGAACGCCGCCACCCGCAATGGCCCGCCCTGACGCCCAGTGAACGGGAGGCGGCAGATATTACCAGCTACACGGCTTTTACCCGTCTGGATCGCGCCTTTGCCACTGCCGAAAACAGCCTGTGGATCGGCAACGGCTGGCGTATCATCTGGCAGCATGAGACAGCAATAGAACCCTCTCCGCTTTTCCGTACGGTACTGCTGCGCCCGTTGCCCCGCCAGCAGCTTCTTCAGGCGTTGCGGCCGTGGCGCGCCCAGCTGCAAACCTGCGGTCTGGCAACCACGCCGCAGGATATGGCGCCGCTAAGCCAGTTAATCATCAGCGCGGGCGTGAACCGCATTACGCCGGTGCAAAATATGCATGACGGCTACGCCGGCGAGCCGCACGATGGCGTATATGCGCTAAGCCGGCTAGCTAAACGCGTATCGGTTACGCTGGCTGTCGATATGCTGCCGCGCCAGGCGACACTCGACCTGCTGCCAGCTGCCCCGGCAATACCTGAGAACACGCCGATAATGGGTAAACAGCAATTTCTGCGGGATTCGCTACAGCCGTGCGCTCAACTGTTCTTTCGCAGCGGCGGCAGCAGCGGCGACCCGAAGCTGGCTGGGTTTACCTGGCGCGACTACCATCGTCAAATGCAGGCCGCCGCGGACGGGCTCTTCGCCGCCGGGCTCGATCCGGCATGCGATAAAGTGATGAATCTGATGTATGCCGGCAACCTTTACGGCGGCCTGCTGAGCTTTTTTACCCTGCTCGATAAGCTCAAGGCGACAAATTACCCCATGGGCGGGCCGGATGATGGTAATTACGGCGAGGTGGCACGCCTTATTGTACAGCAAGGTATCGATACCCTAATCGGAATGCCAGCTACGATTTATCAGCTGTTCCAGCGCGAAGCGGATACTCTAAGAGCCTACGGAGGGGTTAAAAAATTGCTGCTGGGCGGGGAGCATATCGGCACGGAGCTGCGCGCCTATCTTCAACGTTTTGGCGTCACCACTATTCGCTCGGCGATTTATGGTTCGGTTGATGCCGGCCCGCTTGGCTATGCCTGCCATGCCAGCCCGGACGGCATATTTCACCTGATGTCCGATATTCAGTGGCTGGAAATTGTCGATCTGGATCGTGATGAAGCTGTTAGCGACGGAGAGACAGGACGCCTGCTGTTTACGTCCAAAGCACGCGACGGGCAAAAAATTATGCGTTATGACATTGGCGATACCGGCCGCTGGGTAAAAGGGATCTGCGCCTGCGGCAACGCCAGTCCGCGTTTTGAACTGCTGGAGCGTCACGGCAATCTGGTGCGTATCGGCACTATGTTTATCCAGCCTCAGCGCCTGGCGTCACTGGCGCAGGTGCCTGTCCAGTTGATCCTTGAATACGCCCCTGGCGGAGGCGATCGCATACGTCTGCTGGCGGACGGTGATGCCGGGGAAGTGCGCCACCGGGTCATTACCGATGGCGAACTGGTCCTGGCGCTGAAAACCGCTTTGCTGGAGTTTGAGGTTATCAGCCAGCCTTTTGCTCTTTTCGAACGTCATGCCCAGAGCGGCAAAACCCCCTTATTTATCGATAAACGCCTGCAAGCAGGAAAATAACACATTATCGGACCCGCGCCCGCCACGTTATGTAGCCGGGTCCTGCCGCAGAAAGCGGCGTAGCAGATACGGAAAGGAAACCGCACATCATGACCAACTCTATTTCCAGTCAAACCTGTAGTTCAGCCAGCGTCTTCACCGATACGCTGATGCAAAAACGGCTGTTATCCCCTGAGCAGCTGGTCGCCTTTGCCCGTCAGCGCTCCCCCTATTACGCTCATCTTTATCGCGATGTACCGCAAGCGGGCTGGCAGCTTGCCGATCTGCCCCTGACCGACCCGGTGACTTACTGGCAAGGTAACTTTAGTCTGCAAGACTGGTCGGTATTAACCGGGCCCGTCAACGAGGCTATCGTGTTCAAAACGGGCGGCACGACGGGCAACGCCAAGCTATCGATCTATTCGCGCGATGAGTGGCTTAGCTTCGTCACCGTCTTCGGCCGCAGCATGGACAATCAGCTTCAGCCGGGCGATCGCTTCGCCAATCTCTTTTTCGCGGGTGATCTTTACGCCAGCTTTCTGTTTATCCACGGTGCGCTAACCCATATGAAAGTACCGGTGTGCGAATATCCCTTTACCGGCACTATCGACTTCTCATCGTTAAGCGCTCAGCTGCTGCGGCATAAGATAAATGTGCTGGCGGGCATACCGGCAATGCTGCTGCGCTACGCGGCTGATCTGGCGACCAACGGACGCACATTGCCAGGCATTACGACCCTGCTTTATGGTGGAGAAAGCCTGTTCGACGAACAGTTGCGACTGTTTAAGCAGGTATTCCCTTGCGCGCGCATCGCCTCTATTGGCTGCGCCAGCGTCGATGCGGGACTGATCGGCGCCAGTACGATCGACTGTCAACTGGATGAGCATCGCAGCTTTGAACCCGAAACTATTGTAGAAATTATTGATGAGAGCACCGGTGAGACGATACAAGAGCCGCATCGCCCGGGCATGTTGGTAGTGACCAACCTGACGCGAACTTTGACACCGCTTATTCGTTATCCCG
Source organism: Mixta hanseatica (assembly GCF_023517775.1). Lineage (NCBI taxonomy): Bacteria > Pseudomonadati > Pseudomonadota > Gammaproteobacteria > Enterobacterales > Erwiniaceae > Mixta > Mixta hanseatica. The sequence continues at coordinate 3,060,723 of NZ_CP082904.1, forward strand.
TAGGGGATCTGGCGGCATGGGTCGAGCCAGAGGGAATAACAGCCCGCAAGTTTATCCTGCTGGGGCGCAGCAGTCTGGGGCACCGGATACGCGTAGGTTATACCTCGCTTTATCCGGACGAACTGGCGGTCCAGATCGGTGACGTGGTCGGCAATTATAGCTGGCAACTGCTAATCGAGCAGACCGGGAGTTGTCATCATCTTACGGTGCGCATCGCTTTTTCCGGTAATAACGCCCAGGCTGAAAGTCTGATACAGCGTATTACTGAGGATGATCCCAGTATCGCTAAGCAGTCTCAGGCGCATCAGCTGACGCTGAGAGTGCAATGGTGCCAACAGTCAGATTTGACGCTGCATCCGCGTACCGGCAAGCTACAGCGCATCGTCGATCGGCGTAACTATGGCGTTAAGGCGGGAGAAAAGGAATGAGGCTCGCCGGGACGCCGATCGTTCGTGATTTCCAGGAAGGCGATGCGGAAAGCATCAGCAAGCTGTTTCGCATCATTTATGGCGAGCGCTATGTTTACCCTGAAGTTTATCTGCCCGCCATGATCCGCCACTATAATCAGCAACGACGCTGGCATACTCTGGTTGCCACGCTTAACGGACGTATTGTCGGCCAGGCCAGCCTGGTATGGGACAACGCAGGCTTCGACCATCCGGAGCTGGCGATGATGGTGGTGCATCCGCATTACAGAGGGGCTGGCGTGGCCACCTCTCTGGGCCGAGCCCTGTGTCACTATGCCCGGGAGCAGGGCGTCGCCGCGCTGACGATTAAAATGGTATCAACCCATACGCAAACCCAACAGTTGGCTTGTCGGCTCGGTTTTTACACCACCGGTCTGCTGCTGGATTATGTCGACACCCCTTTTGATAATCAGGGGCGGGAAAGCATCATTCTGGGCATGCTGCCGCTTCAGCCCAGCCCATTGCCGCACGGTTTAATAGATGCCGCTGCGCCAGCCTGGCTCAGACAGCTGAGCAGACAATTCGGCACCGGCCCGTCGCTGCCCAGTAGAGAACGTACCGCGCCGTTACATATCGCCAGTTATGGAAGACGAGTCGACATCCGGTTAAGTAGCGCTGCTAATCAGCGCCTAATAGATGAGGTGGCCGATTTGCCCTCCGGCTGTCTGATTCACCTGCGCATTCAGATAACGCCTGCATTGCCGTCATTACTGACGCGGTTGCATCAGGCGGGCTATGCCGATATGGGCATCGCGCCGGCGGCGGACAGGCAATGGTATTGGCTGCTACAACGCGGATATACGCTGGGCGAGCGCACGTTTCGCTGCCCTGTAGCGCAGGCTTTATACAACAGCATCAACAAGTCCGCTATCTTGCCTGCCAGTGCGGCAGACGGATAATCATTTCTAATCCACCGTTACGTCCGTTAAGCGCCTGTACTTCGCCATGATGCGCCAGCACCACCTTACGCACGATAGATAACCCTAAACCGTAGCCTTTGCCCTGCATGGGCGAATTCACGCGCACAAAAGGATCGAAGATGCTGGAGAGCTTATCGGCATCCACCCCCGGCCCGCTATCGCTTACGCGAATGCTTAGCCAGCCGCCATCGGGCCTTAGGGTGACCCGCACTACCTGTCCCTGCACTGAATAGCGCAGCGCGTTGCGCACTACATTCTCCACCGCCCGGCGTACCAGCTCGGCGTTGCCTTTCACCGTGTAATCGACCTTCTCTTCTACTTCCAGCGCAATCTCTACGCCAGGCAGCTGCGCCTCATAACGCGCATCATTCACCACCGTTTCCAGCAGACCGTGAAGATCGAAATATTGCTCGTCAGGCATCTTTTCATTTTCGGCGCGCGACAGCGTCAGCAGCTCGCCGATCATTTTATCCAGCCGCCGCGCCTCTTCATCAATACGATTGAGCGACGCGTTAACCGATTCCGGCGTCTGGCGAGCCAGGCCGGTTGCCAACTGCAGTCGCGCCAGCGGCGAGCGCAGCTCATGAGAGATATCATGCAGCAACTCTTCACGCGCTTTTACCAGCACCGCCAGCCGCTCCACCATCGCATCGAAATCTCGCGCGACTACGGAAAACTCATCGTGACGACGACGCATCTGCGGATAGAGGCGCACCGAGAGATCGCCATTGGAGACGCGGGTAAAGCCCAAACGTAATTGACGCATCGGACGCGTCAGATTCCAGGCGAGCAGAGAGCTGAACAGCAGGCCCATCAGTCCAGCGAACCAAAACACCGGTTCAGGAATATTGAGGATTTTACGCGGCGGCCCGCCCATCTCGCTATCTTCCCGCAGCCCTTTTACGTCATAACGTAGCTGGTATTGTTGGCCGTCCGCGCCGGTCACCCACTCGATAACCTGATCGGGAAAACCGTTGCCCGGCAGCGACGGCGTAAGCTGCTGACGCGGAATCTCCTGCGGCGGTCTCGCCATTGGCGTGACAGAGAAAAAGCGTCGATCGCCGGGCGACCAGTCCGACATCATATTATCCAGCGCCGGCAGACCGCCGTGCTGCAATACCGAAACGGCAGAGGCCATCTGTAGATTAACAATGCGTCGCGTAGCGATATGCTCCGGCGGCTCGCGATGCTTGCCATACAGCGTAAACCCGAGCCATAGCAGCTGGCTAATCAGAAAAAACACCAGCAAAAAACCAAACAGAATTTTCCAGAACAGGCGGCCAGGAAAACGGTTCTTCATCGAATGCGGTAACCAATGCTGCGTACGGTTTCAATATTGAGCGCGTCGCCGGTCAGGCTGGAGAGCTTCTGGCGAATATTGCTGATATGCACATCCACGCTGCGATCGTATGCTTCGCGCGGACGTCCCAGCCCCTTCTCCGATAGCTCATCTTTTGAAACCACCCGATCGGGCGCGCGCAACAGCAGATCGAGCAAATTAAATTCCGACGCGGTCAGATCAAACGGCTTGTTTTTCCATTCGCTGATGCGGGTGGCGGGGTTAAGCGTAAGATCGCCCCAGCGCACCACCTCTTGTTTCTCCTGTTGCGCAGGCAGTTCATCGAAACGACGCAGCACCGCACGCAAACGCGCCACCAGCTCGCGGGGGTAACAGGGCTTGGGAACATAATCATCGGCGCCCATTTCAAGCCCGATCACCCGATCGATATTATCCCCTTTCGCCGTCAGCATAATCACCGGAATGCGACTGCTTTGCCGCACCTGACGCAGCACATCGATACCGCTCATATCCGGCAGCATGATATCCAGGATCATCGCCTGGAACGCCCCGGACAGCGCGCCGTTAATACCGGCCTGCCCGGTCAGCACCAGCGAGGCATCGAAGCCCTCGCCCATTAAATATTCGCTGAGCATGGTGCCCAGCTCCAGATCGTCGTCAACTAACAGAATTTTCATGCGTACACTCTCACAAACGGTTGACGTTATTTTGAGCTTAAGCGGAAAAGTACGCAGCAGAATTTACTCAATCCTTACAGAGATTGTTGCCTGATTGCGCTGCTGTTTCACTTTATTGTGGCAGGCTTTTACGTTATACCAGTGCTTTCTTCGTACCAGGGATATTGTTCATGGCATTACGCCGCACCTTATTCGGCCGTAAAAGGTTTTTACTGCTGGTGCTTTTGATTATTGTGGTGGTTATCGTTTGGGCGCTGCTGCCCCAGCGCAAGGCGCCTACCGAATTTTTGACCGCCACCGCTGAACAGCGTCCGCTACAGCAGGCGGTACTGGCAGACGGCACGCTTACCGCCAGTAAACTGGTGAGCGTCGGCGCGCAGGCTTCCGGTCAAATCAAGCGGCTGCGGGTCGAATTAGGCGATCAGGTCAAAGAGGGCCAGCTGGTAGCGGAAATCGACAGCATGACGCAGCAAAACGCCCTGCAAAATGCCCAGGCGGCCTTAAAGAATATTGAAGCCCAGCGAGCGGCTAAACAGGCGCAGCTAAGCAATTATCGCGCGGCCTTTGCCCGCCAACAGGCGATGCTGGCTAAAAATCTGACTGCAAAAGCGGATTATGATGACGCACAGGCGATCCTCGCTACGACCGAGGCGGAGATCCGCGCGTTGGATGCGCAGATTGTTCAGGCGCAGATTGAGGTAAACACCGCGCAGGTGAACCTCGGCTATACCCGCATCGTTTCCCCGATGGACGGCACGGTAGTTTCCGTACCGGTTGAGGAAGGCCAAACGGTTAACGCTGTCCAAAGCGCGCCGACGCTGATCAAAGTGGCTAATCTCGATACCATGACGGTAAAGGCGCAGATTTCTGAAGCGGACGTGATCAAAGTCGAGCCGGGGATGAAAGTCTGGTTTACCATTCTCGGCGAGCCGCAGAAGCGTTATGAAGGCACGCTGCGCGCCATTGAACCCGCTCCGGATTCGATTAATAACGACACCAGCAGCAGCCTGACCAGCGCCTCCAGCAGTAGCTCCAGCGATAAAACCGCCATTTATTATTATGGCCTGTTTGACGTGCCGAATCCGCAGCATCGCCTGCGCATTTCGATGTCGGCAGAAGTGCATATCGTACTGGGCGAACGGCAAAATGCCGTAGTAATCCCCGCCACCGCGCTGGATAATCTGGATGGCAAAAGCTCGGTGCAGATAGTAGATGCCAACCAGCAGGTAACGCGCCGTCAGGTTACGGTAGGCCTGAATAATAATGTCGAAGCGGAAATCCTTTCCGGCCTGAAGCCGGGCGAAAAAGTGGTGCTGGGTCAGCGCAGCACGGCGATAGCAAAGGCTGACGGTATGGGACCACGCTAATGGCGCTGCTACAGCTGAATAATATCTGCCGTTCGTTCCAGAACGGCGAGCAGCAGGTGCAGGTGCTGCGCAATATAAACCTGGCGATTGATTCCGGCGAGTTCGTGGCCATTGTCGGCCAATCCGGATCGGGTAAATCAACCTTAATGAATCTTCTCGGCTGCCTGGATAAAGCCAGCGCTGGTGAATATCTTATTGCCAATCGCGCCGTCTCGGCGCTGGATAACGATGCGCTGGCGGCGCTGAGGCGCGAATATTTCGGTTTTATTTTCCAGCGTTATCATCTGCTAAGCGAGCTGACGGCGTTAGGCAACGCCGAGATGCCTGCCATCTATGCCGGCCAGGCGGTGCAGGCGCGTCGCGAACGAGCCACCGCTCTGCTTACACGCCTTGGCCTCGGTGAACGCCTGCATTATCGGCCCGGTCAGCTTTCCGGCGGACAGCAGCAGCGCGTCAGTATCGCGCGCGCCCTGATGAACGGCGGCGAGGTGATTCTTGCCGATGAGCCGACCGGGGCGCTTGATAGCCACAGCGGCGAAGAGGTGATGCGCATTCTGCATGATCTGCATCAGCAAGGGCATACCATTGTTATCGTGACGCACGATATGCAGATTGCGCAGCATGCACAGCGCATTATTGAAATCCGCGACGGGGAAATTCTCAGCGACAGCCGCCGGCAACCGGCAGAATCCCGCCCGCGCCAAATCACCCAACGTACCGAAGGCAACGCCTGGCGCGCCGCGCGCGATCGCCTGACCGAGGCGTTTCGTATGGCGCTGGTCTCTATGATGTCGCAGCGCTTACGTACTTTTCTTACCATGCTCGGCATTATTATCGGTATCGCTTCAGTGGTTGCCGTGGTGGCGCTGGGTAAAGGATCGCAGCAAAAAATCTTGCAGGAAATCAGTTCAATGGGTACCAGCACGCTGGAGATCTATCCCGGCAAAGATTTTGGCGATATGCACTCTTCGTCGATTCAGACGCTGCGCGCCAGCGATGCGGATGCGCTGGCTTATCAGCCCTATGTTCACAGCGTAACGCCGCTGCTTTCGACCAGTACCACACTGAAATATCGTAATCAGGCGCTAACGGTGTCGGTTAACGGTGTTGGCGAGCAGTTTTTTGCTGTGCGCGGCTATCAGATAACCCAGGGAATGGCGTTCGATCGTCACAGCGTCGAGGATCTGGCGCAGGAGGCGGTAATTGATAAAAACACCCTCAAGCGGCTGTTTCCACAGGGTGAAAACCCGTTAGGAGAGGTGGTAATTTTGGGTAATATGCCGGTGCGTATTATCGGCGTCGCCAGTCATCAGAGCAGTTTTGTCAGTGACAGCAACCTTAATATCTGGGTGCCCTATACCACCGTCATGAAGCGCATGGTCGGGCAAACCTGGCTCAGCGGCATTACCGTGCGGGTACGCGATAACGTTGATCTGCCGCTGGCGGAGCAAGGCGTCACGCGATTGATGATGCAGCGCCATACAAGCAAAGATTTCTTTATTTTTAACGCCGACAGCATTCGCCAGACGATAGAAAACACAACCAATACCATGACGCTGCTGGTGGCGATGATTGCATTGATTTCACTGCTGGTAGGCGGCATTGGAGTAATGAATATCATGCTGGTTTCGGTGACCGAGCGTACCCGTGAAATCGGCGTACGTATGGCGGTAGGCGCTCGCGCCAGCGATATTATGCAGCAGTTTTTAATTGAGGCGGTGCTGGTCTGCCTGACCGGCGGCATTATCGGCGTATTATTGTCGCTGGTGCCGGGAGTCATACTGGCGCAGGCCACCAGCAGTTTCAGCATGATCTACTCGCCGTTCTCGATCGTGGCAGCGTTTGTCTGTTCCAGTCTGATTGGCGTTGTGTTCGGCTTTTTCCCGGCACGGCGCGCCGCAAGGCTCGATCCGATTCACGCGCTGGAGCGCGAATAGCTCAGCGGCCCCTTCGGGGCCGTATCTCCAGGCTATGCCGATCGTGCAGCGGCAAAGCCTTTATCGCTGAAGCGCCCTTCCGCGCTGGCTATAGAATACATTACGCATAGACGCCGGTTGAAAGATAACGGTCGCCGCGATCGCAAACGATGGCGACCACCACGCTGCCCGGATTTTCCGTCGCGATACGAATCGCGCCCGCCGCCGCGCCGCCAGAGCTTACGCCGCAGAAAATGCCTTCACGCCGCGCCAGCTGGCGCATAGTCTCTTCCGCTTCGCCCTGCCCCATATCGATTATGCGATCGATCAGTTCCGGGCGCCAGATGCCCGGCATATAGGCTGCCGGCCAGCGACGGATGCCCGGAATGCTGCTGCCTTCCTGCGGCTGTAGGCCAATGATCTCAACCTGCGGGTTTTGCTCTTTCAGATAGCGGCCGACACCGGTTATGGTACCGGTGGTGCCCATACTGGAAACAAAATGGGTGATGCGTCCGGCGCTTTGCTGCCAAATCTCCGGGCCGGTGGAGGCATAGTGTCCCAGCGGGTTATCGGGATTATTAAACTGATCCAGCACTTTGCCTTCACCGCGCGCCGCCATCGACTGGGCCAGATCGCGCGCGCCTTCCATTCCCTGCTCACGGCTGACCAGCACCAGCTCCGCCCCGTAAGCGCGCATCGCCGCCTGCCGTTCCTGACTCATATTATCCGGCATCAGCAGCTTCAGTCGGTATCCTTTCATCGCGGCGATCATCGCCAGCGCAATACCGGTATTGCCGCTGGTCGCTTCGATAAGCAGATCGCCGGGCGTGATTTCACCACGTTGTTCGGCGTGCTGGATCATTGACAGCGCCGCACGATCCTTCACCGAACCGGCAGGATTGTTGCCCTCCAGCTTTAGCCAGATCTCGCTGCCATTATCAGGCGTCAGGCGCTGTAGTTTAATCAACGGCGTATTGCCAATGGTGGTTTCCAGAGTCGTCACGATTTATTCCCGGCAGGCAAAATAACAGGGCGGGAAAATCCCGCCCAAACAAAATATGAGGCGTTAGAAAATATCAGGCGCTTTCGGCAAAGGCAACCGCGCGCAGCGGCGTATTGCCCTGGTAGAGACGCGCCTGTTGCAGGCCAACGTAAAGGCGCTCGCCGCGCTGCGGGGCGGTCTGGTCGCCATCAAACACCAGACTAAAAGGTTCCGTCTGCCAGCCTGCGGGCTGCACCAGCAGCTGCCAGAAGTGCCCGCGCGGACTGACTTCGAGGATCTGCACTGGCAGAGGGGTTTCCAGGCTGCTTTGCCGCGCCGCGTCAATCTCCCAGGGACGCAGGAATAGCTCGACTGCGCCCTGATGCGCTGGCGTATAGCCCAGCGGCCAGTGATGCGCGCCCACGTGGAACTGAGAGCCGTGTACCTCACCATCAAAGCGATTCACTTCGCCAAGGAACTCCAGTACGAAACGGCTGGCCGGTTCGCGCCACACATCGTCCGGCGCGCCGACCTGTTCGATATTGCCCTGGCTCATCACCACAACCCGATCGGCCACTTCCATCGCCTCTTCCTGATCGTGGGTCACAAATACGCTGGTAAATTTCAGTTCTTCATGCAGCTGACGCAGCCAGCGACGCAGCTCTTTACGCACCTGCGCATCCAGCGCGCCGAAAGGCTCATCCAGCAACAGAATTTGCGGCTCTACTGCCAGCGCGCGCGCCAGCGCCACACGCTGCTTCTGCCCGCCGGAAAGCTGGGCCGGATAGCGGTTTGCCAGATGACCCAGCTGTACCATCTCCAGCAGCTGCGTCACCTTTTGTTTGATCGCCGCCGCTGAGGGACGTTCGCGACGCGGCAGTACCGTCAGGCCAAAGGCGATGTTGTCGAATACCGTCATATGACGGAACAGCGCATAGTGCTGGAAAACAAAGCCCACCTGACGATCGCGCGCATGTACGCGGCTGACATCTTTTTCATGAAAGCGGATCTGCCCGCTGTTTTGATGCTCCAGTCCAGCGATAATGCGCAGCAGCGTGGTTTTCCCGGAGCCGGAAGGCCCCAGCAGCGCCACCATCTGACCAGAAGGAATATCCAGCGAGATGTCGTTAAGCACTCGCGTACGGCCAAACGATTTATTGATCTGCTTAATTTCAATGCTCATGATTTTCCTCCTGCTGTAAACGCTTCTGCTGGTTTTCTAATCGCCATTGCAGCGCGCTTTTCAGAAACAGCGTCACTATCGCCATCAAAGTCAGCAACGCGGCGGCGGTAAACGCGCCCACGCTGTTGTAATCCTGATGCAGTAACTCAACCTGTAACGGCAAGGTATAGGTCTCGCCGCGAATCGATCCCGATACCACCGAGACCGCGCCAAACTCACCAATCGCGCGGGCATTGGTCAGCACCACGCCATACAGCAGCGCCCAGCGAATATTGGGCAACGTCACGCGGCGGAACATCTGCCAGCCGGATGCGCCCAGCAGCACCGCGGCTTCATCTTCCTGGCTGCCCTGGCTAAGCATAACCGGCACCAACTCGCGCACCACAAACGGACAGGTCACAAAAACCGTTGCCATTACGATGCCAGGCCAGGAGAACATCAGCTGGATATGGTGCGCATCCAGCCAGCCGCCCGCCGGACCGTTGACGCCCCAGAACAGCAGATAAATCAGGCCAGCAACCACCGGCGAGACCGCAAAAGGAATGTCGAATAGCGTCAGCAGCAGCTGGCGGCCCGGAAAGGTAAAACGCGTAACCAGCCAGGCAAGCAGCGTGCCGAAAACCAGGTTAACCGGTACGGTAATCAACGCCACCAGCACCGTCAGCCAGATAGCATGCAGCATATCGCCGTCGCTCAGGTTGCTCAGCGCCGCGCCGAGGCCCTGCGCCAGCGCCTCGGTAAAAATAGCGATCAGCGGCACCACCAGCAGCAGGAAAGAGATCAGCACGCCGACGGCAATCAGCAGCCATTTGCCCCAGTTAATGCGCTGGCGTTCAACGCCATTCAGTTGGGTAACGTCAGCCATTAGTGACCTCCCAGACGACGGCCAAAGCGGCTTTGTAAGGTATTAATCGCGAACAGCAGCAGCAGCGAGGCGGCCAGGATAACGGAAGCAATCGCGCTGGCTGCCGGATAATCGAACTCCTGCAGACGAATAAAGATCATCAGCGAGGTGACTTCGGTCTTCCAGGCGATATTGCCGGCGATAAAAATAATCGCGCCGAACTCGCCCAGGCTGCGGGTAAAAGAGAGCGCCGTACCCGCCAGCAGCGCCGGAGCCACTTCCGGCAGCACCACGCGGCGGAAACTTTGCCAGGGCGTGGCGCCCAGGGTTTGCGCCGCTTCTTCATATTCCGGCCCCAGCTCTTCCAGTACCGGCTGAACGGTGCGCACCACAAAGGGAATGCTGGTGAACGCCATCGCGACGGCAATCCCCAGCCAGGTATAGGAAACCTTGATATCGAACTGCGCCAGCCACTGACCATACCAACCATTAACGGAAAAGAGCCCGGCCAGCGTCAGCCCGGCAACTGCGGTCGGCAGCGCGAAAGGCAGATCCATCAGCCCATCCAACAGGCTGCGCCCCGGAAAGCGGTAGCGCGTTAAAATCCACGCCATCAGCATGCCGAAAACCGCATTGAACAGCGAGGCCACCGCCGCCGACAGCAGGGTAACTTTATAAGCCGCCACCACCTGCGGGTTAGTGATTACGTCCCAATACTGCGCCAGCGACATTTGCGCCAGCTGCATGATTAAGGCGCTCATCGGCAACAGCAGGATCAGACAGGTAAAAAACAGGCTGCTGCCAAGGCTGATGCCAAAGCCTGGGAGTACACGTTTACTGCTTGCTACAAACATTAACCACGCCCCGCCGCTAACAGCTTATCCAGCTCGCCACCGCTGGCGAAGTGGGTTTTCATAATGTTTTCCCAGCTGCCGAAACGATCTTCCACCCGAAACAGCTCAGTTTGCGGGAAGTTTGCCTGCTGCATCAGCTGCGGGTTATTCACGCGATAATAGAATTTTGTCATTATCTGCTGCGCCGCCGGTGTATAGAGATAATTGAGATAAGCTTTCGCCGCCGCTTCGGTATGCTTTTGCGCCACGTTTTTATCCAGCCACGCGACCGGGAACTCGGCAAGAATATCGGTTTTCGGTACCACCACTTCGTAACCCTGTGGCGCATACTGATTACGAATGTTGTTTACTTCCGATTCAAAGCTGATCAGCACGTCGCCCAGGCCGCGTTCAACGAACGTGGTGGTCGCGCCGCGTCCGCCGGTATCCATCACTTCGACGTTTTTCATCAGCTGAGTCATAAACTGCGTAGTTTTAGCGCGATCGCCGTTGTTGGCTTGATCTGCCGCACCCCAGGCCGCCAGCCAGGTATAGCGCCCGTTGCCGGAAGTTTTGGGATTAGGGAAAACCAGCTTCACGTCGCTGCGGATCAGATCGTTCCAGTCATGGATTTGCTTTGGATTACCTTTGCGTACCAGAAACGCCATGGTGGAGTAAAACGGCGAGCTATGGTTGGGCAGGCGAGATTGCCAGTCGGCCGGCAACAGACGACCACGATCGTGCAGGATTTGCACATCGGTGACCTGGTTGTACGTCACCACATCGGCCTTCAGACCCTGCAGGATTGCCAGCGCCTGTTTCGACGAGCCGGCATGTGATTGATGAATGGTGAGTTTGTCGTTCGGGTGTTGCTCATCCCATTGCTGGATAAAAGGAGCATTCAGCGCCGTAAAGAGTTCACGTGACACATCATAAGAGCTGTTTAACAGCTCGGTTGCCTGCGCGCTTGCGGCCAACAGCAAAGAGAGCGCCGCGCCGCCGAGAAACTTTTTCGCTACGGGAAAGGTCATTTCACACCCTGAGTATTGATCCGGCTCACATCACCGTATGCTCAGTGTATTTATAACTCAGGGCAAAGCTGTAACGGTTTTATATATCTTTTGCTGCTTTAAAAGTAGAAAAAAGCATAAGCGCGCGGCAAAGCTTAACGACAAAATAGCAAAGCCGCCACGCGTGGGCAAAACGCCGTAAACCAGGCGATACCGCCCACGATTTATAATGCCAATAGCGCCTCGACAGAAGGCGCGAACCACCATGCGCCGCTCACCGGTTTCGTAAAGCGCAGCATAGCGTCATATTTGCCGTCACGTTCGCCAAACATACTTAATAGCTGCTGTTCAATATTATATAGCGTGGCGCAATAGGCGATAAAATAGAGGCCGTTAGTGCCGCTGGCGGTGCCGTAAGGCAGGCTCTGACGCAGGATCTTTAATCCCTGCCCGTTCTCTTTTAGATCGACACGGCTAACGTGGGATGTTGCAGGACGCGCGTCCCCTTCCAGCTCTTCATTGCTTAACTTAGTGCGCCCGATGATCTGTTCCTGCTTTGCAATCGGCAGGCGCTGCAGCTGCGATAAATTATGTTCCCAACGTTGGGTAAAGACGTAGCTGCCACCGGCATCCGCCCCGTTGGCGATGATCGCCACCTGTTGACGTTTTTCTCCCTGCGGGTTTTCTGTGCCATCAACAAATCCGGAGAGATCGCGATCTTCCGTCCAGCGAAAACCGTGCGTCTCTTCTTCAATGCGCACCGTCGGACCAAAGGCCGCCAGCGCCGCCTGCGCCAGGGTGAAGTTAACGTCGTGACGCAGAGATTGAATATGAATCAGCAAGTCGCGTTGAGTAGCGGGCGCCATATTTTTTCCCAGCGGCTGAAAATCCTTTAGCTCCGGCGCGCTGTCGCCTGGCTGCAGATCGCGCCAGAGCGCATTGCCGAAAGCGACGGTGGCGCCCAGCGCCGCTTCGGGATAATCCGCCTGCAGCTGGGTTAACTGATGATAAAAGGCTTTAACGCCCTGACGAAGGGTATTTAGATCGCCCTGCACCCTGGCTTCCAGCCAGATGGCAAAACGATTATGTTCGGGCAAAATGCCGCTCTGGTACGAGGACATGCGGTGCTACTCCGGGAATGAAAAGGGTTGAAACAGGGCCATTATCATACCGGAAAACAGCGGCAGTCATTGATCTTGCGCGTATTCTTTATGGCGACTTAATGACTGACATAAAACAGGACGCATAACCCACCGCGCCTTTGCTGACGCGCTACTGTTGCGCCAACTCTTTCAGATAAGAGGAGAGCCAGTTAAGAAAAACGGTTAGCGTTGGCGGGAAGCGCAACGAAAATCCGGGTAACCCAAAAATATGATCAAATGCGGCAGATGCCGAACCATTATCAGGGTACTTTTTCAGAAATCCGTCTATATCATCGATAATATAGCCAAGATATTCATCCCTCCCTACCGAGTTTATATAGGTTAAAACCATTTCTGGATAAGAAGAACCAAAAGTATCTGAGGAAGTCGGCCCCCAAATGATATCAAACAATTCTCTCATTGATGAATAATCCTCATTACCCATTTATACCTCCGGATAAGCTGACAAAATAAAATATGGTTTCCCGTTATTGTACTGACGGATCAGTACAATTTTAATACGGTTAGCGTTATAAACAACGGTTGACCCCGGCTTAACGACGATGCCGACATTGCGATTGGCGGAATAAACAATCGTAAGCGAACGTTGTCGAGAGCCTAATGAGGCTGCTGACCAAGATTTGATCGTTGATCGTGCGTTTTTTAACGCAGCAGTGATAACTGTCTCGGCAAGGTCGAGAGATGTAAATGAACCAGCAGGTTGAGGATGTAGGTTTCCTGAGCGAATACTTTTCTCAATACGTTGAAACAGTTCTTCCGGCGTCTTCCCTACATGCCGGGCGATAGTATGCCCGCCGCCCGGTAACCCCTTAATCGCTTCATGTTCAATGAGCCGAATACGTCCCATACGCACTTTAGCAATTCGCACCGCGCCAATGGCCATCGCGGGGGCGAAAGGAACGGCAATATCAACCGTCAGCCCGATAGCCAACGCACTATCCTCGCTGGCACCCAATTGCTTAGCCAGGGCGGCGGCGGTCTGAAACGTTGCCGTACGAGTATTACGCCCGGTCAGAATACGCTCAGCGGCGGTATTAATGGCGTCCATGCTGTGCGCGCCGGTAGCAACACAAGCAGCCTTGGTTAACAAGCTGGGATCAGGTGCCAGACATAAAGCTGTCGCGCCCATCAGCTCTACGGTCCCCTGGGCTAACTCCAGCCCGCCCAGCAGCCGGTTGCTAAGCATTTCAGCTTCGGTAACGTTGTGTATACAAAAAATGCGCGAAAATCTTCATGGTTTAATGATCTAATTATCTGTTTGCTAAGGTTTAGCATTGCGCCAGCGCAGGCCAGCGATAAAACTGGCGGGCAAAAAACCCGCCTCTCTGTTTTCTCTTAACGCTGCCAGATAATTTTGCTGACCTGCCAGCTTTTTAGCACGTCATCGGGCGGGATCAGGCCTTGTGGGCCGGCCCATTTGCCCTGATACAGATAGCTGATATGCACGCTGCCGGGCGCCTGACACAATACGGCGGAAGCGGCTTCATCACTGGCGGCCTGGCAATGACCAAAAGCTTTTTGATAATGGTCGCTGAAGAGATCGCCAATACGCGTGCCATCGGCGCTGGCGATATCCCGATCCGTGACGTCAATACGGCTCACGGTCTCTTTACCGCTAAAGGTTAGCTTTACTTCGTTTTCGGTCAGCGCCTGCCAGAAACTGACCACGCCGCCCTGTTCGCTGCGCATGCCCTGCCGCAGCCGATAGTCGCCGTTCAGCCCCTCGTTAAGAGCATCTTCCTGCAGCGGCGTAGTGCCATTAATGGCTCCCACGCCCTGCTCGGTTACCGTCAGGGAAGAGCCAAACCAGTTGCCGGGCCACAGCGTGGACCATGACCAGTCAAGCGGATTCCACCAGCTTGATGCGCTGCTGTTTGAGCCGTGGCTGGCGCAGCCCGCCAGCAATAAAGTGGCGACGATCAAAGCCGGACGTAGTGATTTCATTGCAGCTCCTGTAGTGATTACACAACGTTTTCCAGTGTGGTTGGAGTCGCGTAAGCGCAAAAAGTTTTATTCCGCCTGATTGAGCTGCGTATTAAAGCAGGCTTTCAGGCGGCGACTAAGCAGTAGCCAGAGCAGCGCTAACAGATCAAACAGCGCGGGCAGCCACAGCGCAAACGACGAAATATCGCCTTCCTGCGCGCTTTGCCACAGCACCAGCGCCAGGCTCAGCAGCAAAGTCGCGCACAGCACCCAGCGCCAGGCTTGCCAGAGCGCGGGCCAGCGTTGGCGGTAACCCGTGAGCAGCAGCCCGACGGCGGCCGGGATCCCCAGCGCCATCCCTATCCAAAAGATATTTCTGTCAGGATAAAAGAGTTCCAGCAGTTCAGCGCCCTGCTGGCGCGACGCGCCGGCCATAATAAACAGCACCCAGGTGCGCGCCTGTAACAACAGAATCAGCCAGAACGTGAGCGGCAGCCGCAACTGCCCCTTGCTGTCATAGTCATCAGGAGTGAAAAGCATCATACGAAAGGACAATCGCCGCGCTGACGCGGCCCGGCAACATTAATACTCACGATCTTCAATCAGCCGCTTGCCCAGGCAGACCGCATCCTGCATCTCGTAATCAAGCTTTTCATAAAAACCAATGACCGCGTCGTTTTCTTCGCGCACGATCAGATTAATTTTCGGGCAGCCACGCGCAATCAGCTTTTTCTCCAGTCGGTTAAGCAGCGCGTTGGCAAAGCCGCGTCCACGATAATCGGGATGCACGCCAAGGTAGTAGACCGAGCCGCGATGGCCGTCATAACCCCCCATTAAAGTGCCAACGATTTCGCCGCCGACCACCGCAACCAGAAAGAGATCGGGATCGTGATTGAGTTTACGCTCAATATCCATTTCCGGATCGTTCCAGGGACGCAGCAGATCGCAACGTTCCCAAAGCGTAATGACTTCTTCAAAGTCTTCCTGGCGGAATGCGCGGATTTCCATGAAATTTTCTCAGAGTTACTTACAATTCGCTGATTATCACGCATTCTTTGCCTGGCGCAACCCTCGTGGCGCCTCCGATGGGAAAAAAATTCGCGTCTGCTGCTTATTTAGCTGAAATAAATGGTAAAAGGCTGAAACAGGTTGTCGGTCGAAGCCCTTCTGCTGTCATGTTATAACGTTATTTTAACGTTGGACGCCGCCATGAAAAAATTCTCTCCATTAACGACCCGACGCCAGCTGCTGCTTTCCGGCGCGGCTTTGGCGCTGCTGCCAGCTACGCGCGCGCTGGCGAAAAGTGAACCGGCCTCGCTGGCGCCGCGTCCACAGGCGAAATCATCACGGCCCGCCGACGGTAAAAAAATCGTTATGCTCGATCCCGGTCATGGCGGTGTTGATTCCGGCGCAGTGGGTAAAGAAGGCAGCGAAGAAAAACATATCGTGCTGGAGATAGCGCATAATGTGCGTCAGCAGCTGGGTCAGCACAGCCATATCGAGGTGCGCCTGACGCGTGAAAGCGATCATTTTATCCCGCTGGCCGAGCGGGTAGAGATTGCGCATCAGCACGGGGCCGATCTGTTTATGTCTATTCACGCCGACGGTTTTACCAGCCCAAGCGCCAACGGCGCATCGGTATTCGCCCTGTCGAACCGTGGCGCCAGCAGCGCAATGGCGCGTTATCTGTCGGAGAAAGAGAACGCGGCGGATAAGGTAGGCGGCGTTAAGGTGCAAAGCGATAATCCTTATTTGCAACAGGTGCTGTTTGATCTGGTGCAGACGGATACCATTAAAAATAGCCTGACGCTGGGCAGCCATATTCTTAAGCAGATCCGTCCGGTTCATCATCTGCACAGTCAGCACACTGAGCAGGCCGCGTTTGCCGTGCTGAAATCCCCGTCGATTCCTTCCGTGCTGGTAGAAACGTCTTTTATTACCAATCCAGAAGAGGAGCGTCTGCTGGGCACCACCGCTTTCCGACAAAAGATTGCCAGCGCCATCGCCGACGGCATCGTGAGCTTTTTTGCCGAATTTGACCGCCACAATCAGCGTCCGGGTTAGGTATAATCCTTACACTGAAGCAAAAGGCCAGATGATGACCTTTTTTATGACATAGTGAAGCGAAGATGAATGCTCCCAATATTGAACAGGTAAAAGCCTTTCTGCTGACATTACAGGATGAGATCTGTCAACAGCTGACGCTGGCAGACGGCGGCGCGCAGTTTCAGGAAGATAGCTGGACGCGCGCGGGCGGCGGCGGCGGCCGTAGCCGCGTGCTGCGCCAGGGCGCGGTGTTTGAGCAAGCGGGAGTGAATTTCTCTCATGTGCATGGCGACAAGATGCCCGCCTCTGCTACCGCGCACCGCCCGGAACTGGCTGGACGCAGCTTTGAAGCGCTGGGCGTTTCGCTGGTGATCCATCCGGAAAACCCCTATATCCCGACCAGTCATGCCAATGTGCGCTTTTTTATAGCGGAAAAACCAGGCGCCGATCCGGTCTGGTGGTTTGGCGGCGGCTTTGATTTAACGCCGTTTTATGGCTTTGAAGAGGATGCCGTTCACTGGCATCAGACCGCCTTCGATCTCTGTCAGCCGTTTGGCGAGGATGTCTACGCACGTTATAAAAAGTGGTGCGATGATTATTTCTACCTGAAGCATCGCAATGAGCAGCGCGGTATCGGCGGGCTGTTTTTCGACGATCTGAATACGCCCGATTTTGAACGCAGTTTCGCCTTTACCCGTGCGGTAGGCCAGGGTTTTCTTGATGGTTATTTGCCTATCGTACAGCGCCGTAAAGGCATACCGTGGGGCGAGCGCGAGCGTCAGTTCCAGCTTTATCGCCGTGGACGCTATGTGGAATTTAATCTGGTATGGGATCGCGGCACGCTGTTTGGCCTGCAGACCGGCGGCCGCACCGAATCGATTCTGATGTCGATGCCACCGTTGGTGCGCTGGGAATATGATTATCAGCCGCAGCCCGGTTCGCCGGAAGCGGCGTTGTATAGCGATTTCCTGCCGGTTAAAGCGTGGCTGCAGGCGTAAACCGGGCAGGCGGGAAGAGACTGCTGGGGGATTACGTTCACTATCCCTGACAGCTCGTCCCGCGCCCTCCATAGCGCGGGACGCTTTGCTGTTCTGCCTGCACTCCCCGCGCTTTAAGCTCTGGCATCGTCTGGGGGCCACGGCATACAGCTAGAGCGGCTGCGTTTGCGCCTCCACTACCGCCAGCGCCACCATATTCACAATGCGCCGTACCGATGAGATGGGCGTCAGGACATGAGCCGGCTTAGCGATACCCATCAACACCGGTCCGACGGTCACCCCTTCCGAGCTGGAAACGCGCAGCAGGTTATAACTGATACGCGCCGCCTCGACGTTCGGCATAATCAGCACGTTGGCCGAGCCTTTTAACGGGCTGTCGGGCATCAGATCCTGACGTATGCTCTCTACCAGCGCCGCATCGCCGTGCATTTCGCCATCAATTTCCAGCTCCGGCGCTCGGGCGTTAACCAGCGCCAGCGTTTCACGCATTTTACGCGCTGCCGGTGCGTCAGAAGCGCCAAAGCTGGAGTGCGACAGCAGCGCCACTTTAGGCTCGATACCAAAGCGCCGCACCGTTTCCGCTGCCATTATCGTCAGCTCCGCCAGCTGCTCTGGCGTAGGGTTTTCATTAACATAGGTGTCGGCAATAAAGGTGTTGCCACTGGGCAACAGTAGCGCGTTCATCGCGCCCGCCACGTTAATGCCCGGCCGGAAACCAAACACCCGCTCGACGATGGTGTAATGCTCATGATAATCGCCGACGGTGCCGCAGATCAGCGCGTCCGCTTCGCCGCGATGCACCATAATCGCCCCGATCAGTGTAGGATTGCCGATTACCGCGCGCTGCGCCTGCTCAGGCGACACGCCGCGCCGCTTCATCATCTGATAATATTCGTTCCAGTAGGCCTTAAAACGCGGATCGGATTCATTGTTGACCACCTCAAAATCTTTACCCGCCTCTATTTTCAACCCAAGCTTTTGCAAACGCATCTCAATAACGTTGGGACGACCAATCAGAATCGGCTTTGCCAGCCCCAGCGAGACTAACTCTTGGGTGGCATGCAGCACGCGCGCCTCTTCGCCTTCCGCCAACACTACCCGCTTAGGCTCTTTACGCGCCTGGGCAAATACCGGCTTCATAAACAGATTAGTTTTATACACAAACTCGGTCAGCTTCTCGCGGTAGGCATCGAAATCGCTGATTGGCCGGGTCGCCACGCCCGACTCCATCGCCGCCTGCGCCACCGCAGGCGCAATTTTTACAATCAGGCGCGGGTCAAACGGTTTAGGGATCAAATATTCAGGGCCGAAAGAGAGCTCCTCATCGCCATAAGCGGAGGCCACGACTTCGCTCTGCTCCGCCAGCGCCAGTTCGGCAATAGCATGCACCGCCGCCAGCTTCATCGCCTCATTAATGGCCGTTGCGCCCACATCCAGCGCACCGCGAAAAATAAATGGGAAACAGAGAACATTGTTCACCTGATTAGGATAGTCGGAGCGGCCAGTGCAGATGATCGCATCCGGGCGTACCGCCTTCGCCAGCGGCGGCAGAATTTCCGGCTCCGGGTTGGCCAGCGCCAGAATTAGCGGATTAGGCGCCATGCCCTGCACCATCTCGGGCGTCAGCACTTTCGGGCCGGAACAGCCAAGGAAAATATCGGCACCGACAATCGCCTCGGCCAGCCGACGCATGCCGTTATCGGCAATAGCGTAGGCCGCTTTGGTTTCCGCCATATTTTCTTCACGCCCCTGCCAGATCACCCCTTTCGAATCGCAAACAATGATATTGCGCCGTTGCAGGCCCAGCTCCACCAGCAAATTCATACAGGCGATGGCGGAGGCCCCGGCACCGGAAACCACCAGCCGCACATCGGAAATGTTTTTCTTCACGATGCGCAAGCCGTTCAGCACCGCAGCGGTGCAAATAATCGCCGTACCGTGCTGATCGTCATGAAACACCGGGATTTTCATACGTTCGCGCAGCGCTTTCTCAATATAGAAACACTCCGGCGCTTTGATATCTTCCAGATTAATGCCACCGAACGTCGGCTCAAGCGCGGCGATAACGTTAATGAGCCGATCGGGATCTTGCTCATCGACTTCAAGATCGAAAACGTCGATGCCGGCGAACTTCTTAAACAGCACGCCCTTGCCTTCCATCACTGGCTTACCCGCCAACGCACCGATATTACCCAGCCCAAGTACCGCCGTGCCGTTGGAGATCACGGCAACCAGGTTGCCGCGTGCGGTATATTTATGCGCGGCCAGCGGATCTTCAGCGATCTCCAGACAGGGCGCGGCCACGCCCGGTGAATAGGCCAGCGCCAGATCGCGCTGCGTTGCCAACGGTTTGGTAGGAGAAACCTGTATTTTCCCTGGCTGCGGATACTGGTGAAAATCGAGCGCGCTCTGCTTGAGTTGATCGTCCATCGTCGCTTCCTTCGGTTAATAATGCGTAATAAAACATCAGCTGAGCAGTATAGGAGCGCGCCGCGGCGGAAAAACTTGAGATAGTCCAAAGAATTGCCATCTCTGCCCGCTACTGGACCGGAAAGAGACGTCCAGCTACGTTATTTTTTACTTCTGCTATGCTTTTTAGTGGCCTGCACGCTGTTTCAGCCTGGGCAATAACGTATTGCCTGACGCTGGCGCAACAGGCACGGGTTATCAAGTCCATACTTTATCGCCGTGGCATCCTGTCGGTGGCGATAAAGTATCGGCAGGGTTTTAAGCACCGCCAGGCCGCATCACGACTGGCGCGGCTCTCGCTATTGAATGGGCCCATTGCAACAATCAGAGAAAACGCATTTCCACGGGAGAGCGGCTGGTGCAATGTGGTTCGTCTGAAATAAAGGACCGGGTTTAACAGGCAACGCCTGCAAGCCACGTTTACATTTGCACTACCCTTCGGTTATCAAGGAGCTAAGAGATGAATCAGCTAGATGCACTGAAACAATTCACTACCGTTGTGGCAGACAGCGGCGATATTGAATCCATTCGTAACTATCATCCTGAAGACGCCACTACCAACCCGTCTCTGATCCTGAAAGCCGCCGGCCTCGAATCCTATAAGCACCTGATTGACGACGCGATTGAATATGCGAAAAAGCAGGGCGGCAGCAAAGAAACGCAGATTATCAACGCCAGCGATAAAGTCGCTGTGAACCTCGGCATGGAAATCCTGAAAAGCGTGCCGGGCCGTGTTTCGACCGAAGTGGATGCGCGCCTCTCCTTCGATCGTGGCATGTGCGTCACTAAAGCGGAAAAACTGGTAAGAATGTACGAAGACCACGGCATCGACCGTTCGCGCATTCTGATTAAACTGGCCTCCACCTGGGAAGGCATCCGCGCGGCAGAAGAGCTGGAGAAAAACGGCATCAACTGTAACCTGACGCTGCTGTTCTCTTTTGCTCAGGCGCGCGCCTGTGCCGAAGCGGGCGTTTTCCTGATTTCACCGTTTGTAGGCCGTATCTATGACTGGTACAACAGCCGTCAGCCAATGGACCCGTACAATGTGGATGAAGATCCGGGCGTGAAATCAGTGCGTGCGATTTACGATTACTATAAATCTCACCGTTATAAAACCATCATCATGGGCGCAAGCTTCCGTAAAACCGAGCAGATCCTGGCGCTGGCAGGCTGCGATCGCCTGACTATCTCCCCGAACCTGCTGCAGGAACTGCAGTCCAGCGATGCGCCGGTAGAACGCAAGCTGACGCCGTCCACTCAGGGCTTCCATGAGCCGGCCCCGCTTTCTGAATCAGAGTTCCGTTGGGAGCATAACCAGGATCCGATGGCGGTAGAGAAACTCTCTGAAGGTATCCGTCAGTTTGCCGCTGACCAGATCAAGCTGGAAGAGACGCTGGCAGCACGGCTGTAACAGCCGCATTAATGATTGATTCAGGGGCGAATTTTCGCCCCGTTTTCATCCCCCTCTACATTTCCTTTAAGGGAGAAAAACATGTCCTCACGTAGAGAACTGGCGAATGCGATTCGTGCGCTAAGCATGGACGCGGTACAAAAAGCAAAATCAGGCCATCCGGGTGCGCCGATGGGCATGGCGGATATCGCCGAGGTGCTGTGGCGCGACTTCCTGAAACATAATCCGACCAACCCCGCCTGGGCTGACCGCGACCGTTTTATTCTCTCTAACGGCCACGGTTCCATGCTGCTGTATAGCTTGCTGCATCTGAGCGGCTACGATCTGCCGATTGAGGAATTGAAAAACTTCCGCCAACTGCACTCGAAAACGCCGGGCCACCCGGAAATTGGTTATACGCCAGGCGTGGAAACCACCACCGGGCCGCTGGGTCAGGGTCTGGCTAACGCCGTTGGTCTGGCGATCGCTGAACACACGCTGGCGGCGCAGTTTAATCGCCCTCAGCATGAGATTGTTGATCATTTTACCTACGTCTTCATGGGCGATGGCTGCCTGATGGAAGGCATTTCGCACGAAGTGTGCTCGCTGGCCGGTACGCTGGGGCTTGGCAAGCTGATCGGCTTCTATGACCACAACGGTATTTCTATCGATGGCGAAACCGAAGGCTGGTTTACCGATGATACAGCGAAGCGTTTTGAAGCCTATAACTGGCATGTCGTCGGCGATATCGACGGTCACGATCCAGAAGCGGTTGCGGCGGCGATTAAAGAAGCGCAAAGCGTGACCGATAAGCCATCGCTGATTATTTGCCGTACCATTATCGGCTTCGGTTCGCCGAACAAAGCGGGTAAAGAAGATGCGCACGGCGCGCCGCTGGGTGACGAAGAGATCGCGCTAACGCGTAAAGAGCTGGGCTGGAACCATGCGCCGTTTGAAATTCCGCAGGATATTTATCAGCAGTGGGATGCCAAACAACGCGGCGAGCAGCAGGAAAAAGCCTGGAACGAGAAATTCGCGGCATATAAAGCGGCCTTCCCGGAGCTGGCGGCGGAATATACGCGTCGTATGACCGGCGGCATGCCGGAAAACTGGCAGCAGGAAACGCAGAAATTCATTGAGCAGCTTCAGGCTAACGCCAATAAAATTGCCAGCCGTAAAGCATCGCAAAACGCGCTGGAAGCTTACGGTAAACTGCTGCCGGAATTCCTTGGCGGCTCAGCGGACCTGGCGCCCAGCAATCTGACGATCTGGTCAGGCTCGAAATCGATCAAAGACGATCCGGCCGGTAACTATATTCACTATGGCGTACGTGAGTTCGGTATGACGGCGATTGCCAACGGTATCGCGCATCATGGCGGCTTTGTGCCTTATACCGCCACCTTCCTGATGTTTGTGGAATATGCACGTAACGCGGCCCGTATGGCGGCGCTGATGAAGGCGCGACAGATTATGGTTTATACCCATGATTCTATCGGCCTGGGCGAAGACGGCCCCACCCACCAGCCGGTTGAACAGCTGGCCAGCCTGCGCCTGACGCCGAATATGAGCACCTGGCGCCCTTGCGATCAGGTAGAAACCGCCGTGGCGTGGAAACATGCGATTGAGCGTCATAACGGTCCTACCGCGCTGATTCTGTCGCGTCAGAACCTGATGCAGCCGGAGCGTACGCCGCAGCAACTGGCGGACATTTCCCGTGGCGGCTATATCCTGCGTGACAGCGAAGGCACACCGGAAGTCATTCTGATCGCGACCGGCTCCGAAGTGGAAATTACGCTGGGCGCTGCAGAAAAACTAACGCGTGCCGGTCATAAAGTGCGTGTGGTTTCTATGCCGTCAACCGACATGTTTGATAAGCAGGATGTGGCTTATCGTGAATCGGTTCTGCCTTCCACCGTTACCGCTCGTGTGGCGGTAGAAGCGGGCATTGCGGATTACTGGTACAAGTATGTCGGCCTGAACGGCGCCATTGTTGGCATGACCACTTTCGGTGAATCCGCGCCGGCAGATAAACTGTTCGCCGAGTTTGGCTTTACCGTGGAAAATATCGTTAGCCATGCCGAAGCACTGTTAAAACCGCATTGATGCATTAATGTTTAAATCGCATTAACTGGTTAATAAATAAAAAGCACGCTATCAGGCGTGCTTTTTTATGGGCTGAATGTCTCTTCCCATACACATACAGAGAAACTTTCTTTTTAATCTCGCAAAGCGAGATATTTCACCGCCCTCTTTGAGGCCGCAATAAAATAAATCAGCCGACATAATAAAAGAAGCATTTAATTATAACCAGTTACTTACCTCACTATTAATATCACCATCCAATCCCCGTCTGATTAAAATAAACCAGCCTGCTTCACAATTTTATTTATTTTATCTTCTTTCAGTTTTCTAACTGCACTAACCTGAACGCTAAGGGTAGTCATTAAAAGGAACTTAACGATGGCCGAAAATATCTTATCGCCAGCGATAATCCTGCCGCATCTGCTTTTAGCCACGCAGCATTCTATAGATGATTACGGTGCGCCCAATATGCTGTATGGCGACCTCTCCGCTGAGGTGCTGCGCCAGCAATATCATCTGCGCGATATTTCGGCGCGCGTTGATCCTTTTACCCACCCCAGCCGGGAAGAAAATATGGCGCTCCAATGGTCATACCGAATACGTCACTAAAAACATTTTTCAGCGTTTTCTTCAGCATTTTTAACGAGCATAAAATAGAGAACTGCCGGATGCAGTTCACCGTGGTTAATCAACGTAACAGGAGTTAAGGATGAGCATCGATCTTTTTTTGAAAATCGACGGTATAGAGGGAGAAGCAAAGGATGCCAACCATAAAGGATGGATTACGCTCTCTGGTTTTAACTGGGGGGCCAGTCAGCCCGGCAATATGCAAACGGGCGGAGGGGGCGGCGCAGGCAAGGTGACCTGGCGCGATCTGACGGCGAATGCGCTGATTGATCGGGCGACGCCGGCGATTATGCGCTGCCTTTCCGGCGGTAGGCATCTTAATAAAGTCGAGCTTGCTGCCTGTAAGGCGGGCGATCCACAGATTGAATATATGCGCATTACCCTGGAGGAGGTGCTGTTAACCGGCATGACTTACAACGGCACCGGCGCCAGTGAACGGGTTAACATGACCTATAACTTTCAGGCGGCCAGAGTGCGTCAGCAATACTGGGAACAAACGGAAAAAGGCGGCAGAGGCGCTGAGATAGCGGCTGGCTGGAATATTAAAGAAAACAAAGAAATGTAAGCTGTCTGCCGTCGCTTTCCTGCGGCGGCTTTTTCAATAAGGTTGCTAAACGGAGCTTAGCCATGACAGAAACATTAATATCGCCCACGTTAAAACTGCCCTGCCTGCTTTTCGCCACGCAGCATGCCATGGATGATTACGGTGCGCCCGATATGCTGTATGGCGACCTCTCCTCTGAGGTGCTGCGCCAGCAATATCACCTGCGCGATATTTCGGCGCGCGTTGATCCTTTTACCCACCCCAGCCGGGAAGAGAGTGCACGCATACTGTTTGATGAGTTTCGCGATCTGTCAGATATGTTTTCATTTTATGACGACTATAAAAGCCTGGCGAGAATGATGATTACGCATATGCAGTATGGCAACGGCGCCGTTTTCAGCCATCCGCTGCTGGATCAGGCAATGGCAGAACATAGTTCTATGAAAAGTTCTCTTAATGCTATTTTAGTAGCCATTCAAACCTATATTGATTGGGAAGAAAATTTCTTACCCACGTCTGCCATTAAGGATATAACAGATTCAATAGAAGAAACCTCTTTACCCAGATTCAACAATTTTACAGATAGGTTTAACGGTTTAGGTATCACGGTACATGGCACTTGGGCTACCCATATTAGCCTGGAAAGCTTGCTGATCAAGAAGGGGGTCTTTACCGCAGTTATAAAATATCATATTCAGGATCACTTTGGGCTGGACGCTGCAGATATAAATAATAACTTTTATCGCCAGTTTCGTATCTTCAGGATCTGGTTTTATCTTCAACACATAAAAGATAACGCTTTTAAACCATTCATTAGCGACATAACCTTAACAAAAAAGATCAGTGTGGGCCGCTATGATAAGATATAATCTCTTAATTTTTATAGTAATATCTCTGCTATTTACAGCATATCGAGTGCTACTGCCTGTGGAGGTTGTCGGTATTCATAAACCTGGGGAAACATCAACCATCGTTATTGTAAAACACTTCCCTATAACAAGAGCAGGAAAAATATCATGGTGGAAAAAAAACCGTAGTAAACTTGGCAAACAATTCCCATTTATTTTATCAGCAAAAAATCACAGGGTTGTATTCTTCGAAACTGAATATAAAAAAGATTCCGGCACCGATCAGGACAGTGATTTGCTTTGCTTTAAGGATATACCAGGTGAAGTTAACTGCGTATCCAAACAAAACCGCCCGCTATTAGTCAGGCACTACCCCGATGGCCATACCGAATATATCACGGAAAACATGTTTCAGCGTTTTCTTCGACATTTTTAACGAGGTAAATAAAAGAACTGCCGGACGCAGTTCACGGCAGGCATCTTAATAAAGTCGAGCTTGCTGCCTGTAAGGCGGGCGATCCACAGATTGAATATATGCGCATTACCCTGGAGGAGGTGCTGTTAACCGGCATGACTTACAACGGCACCGGCGCCAGTGAACGGGTTAACATGACCTATAACTTTCAGGCGGCCAGAGTGCGTCAGCAATACTGGGAGCAAACGGAAAAAGGCGGCAGAGGCGCTGAGATAGCGGCTGGCTGGGATATTAAAGAAAACAAAGAAATGTAAGCTGTCTGCCGCCGCTTTCCTGCGGCGGCTTTTTCAATAAGGTTGCTAAACGGAGCTTAGCCATGACAGAAACATTAATATCGCCCACGTTAAAACTGCCCTGCCTGCTTTTCGCCACGCAGCATGCCATGGATGATTACGGTGCGCCCGATATGCTGTATGGCGACCTCTCCTCTGAGGTGCTGCGCCAGCAATATCATCTGCGCGATATTTCGGCGCGCATTGATCCTTTTACCCACCCCAGCCGGGAAGAGAGCGCACGCATACTGTTTGATGAGTTTCGCGATCTGTCAGATATGTTTTCATTTTATGGCGACTATAAAAGCCTGGCGAGAATGATGATTACGCATATGCAGTATGGCAACGGCGCCGTTTTCAGCCATCCGCTGCTGGATCAGGCAATGGCAGAACATAGTTCTATGAAAAAAACTGTTGAATTAATAGCTGCCATATTATCTCAATATAGTGTGGCTTCGAAAAACGGTACAGTTAATATATCTTTTGATGGGATAATAAAGGATATTAATGAAATAAGACTTCCGAAATTCGATAAATTTCCGGATAACTTCAATAGCTTAGGTATTACCATACATGATATATGGTCTACTCAAATTTATCTTGATTCGTTTGAAGTCAAGGATCATAATTTCAAAGTCATTATACGGTTTAAGTTCCAGGATCATTTTGGCTTAGATACTACAGATATTAGCAATAATTTTTACCGCAACTTTCGTATATTTCGCATTTGGTTTATTTTGCAAAGATGGAAGGGATATGGCTTCCGTCCGTTTATTTCGGAAATAAATACCACCTTAGAAATAAAAGGATCATTAAAAAAATGAAAAGGTTAATAATTATATTTTTGACAATAATCTCCGTGGTTGTTAGCTACCGTTTTTGTTTTCCACCCAAGATCATTGGCATACATCACACGTCAAAACATATAATAGTAATGGTTGTTGAATATTTCCCCTGGACAACTAAGGGAAAAATCAGGTGGTGGGAGAAGCATCGCGAAAACATTTTCAATAAATTAGACTTCAATGAAAACATTTACTCAATATATATCTACAACACCCATTACAAAAAAGACTTTGGTACCGATCAGGACAGCGATCTGCGCTGCTTTGAGGAAATGGATACAGAAGCCAATTGTATTTCTAAAGAGAACCGACCACTAATAATCAGACAATATAATGACGGCCATACCGAATACAAAACGGAAAGTATTTTCCGCCGTTTTTATTAACGGCTCAGATAAAACAGCGATACGACTATGTCATGTGTGATGCGTTTCGTACCGATGCTGTCGGGATCCTCTGGTGGTAAAGAGGCTCTGGTCGTCCACAATCCCGTGGGTATCGCCATGCAACTGACACCTCGCTAACAGACAAAAAATTCTTATGTTCCCCCTTTCCGTTATTAGTAAAACGATTACTATACCCATCATGTTGCAGGTGCGTTGGCATTACCCGGCCCTTTGAGCCTCGCTCTAAAGGGCCGCCGCAAGCGGCGTTCAAATCACCTTAGCCGATTTGTCCGCGCGTCCCGCGTCGCTTACTGCTGTAAGCTCCCGGGATTTACCCTATCGCCGCCTTGCTGCAACTCAAATTATTTGGGGTAATATCATTTACCTTTCGCTAAACCTGATGGATTCGTCCCCGTTGAAAACTCGTTTTTATCTGCTGGCTGCTCTTTTTGCCACGCTGCCGCTGCGCAGCCAGGCGCAATCTTCGCCCGATCCGCTTCTGGCTTCACAAATTGTCGATCGTTATGCTGAACATATTTTCTATGGCAGCGCCGCTACCGGTATGGCGCTGGTCGCTATTGATGGCAATCAGCGGGTTTTCGCCAGCTTTGGCGAAACCCGTCCCGGCAATGAGACGCGCCCGCAAAAAGACTCATTGATCCGTATAGCTTCGCTGAGCAAACTGATGACCAGCGAAGTGATGCTTAAAATGGCGGAACGGGGACAGGTAAAGCTGGACGATCCGCTGGCTAACTATGCGCCGCCCGGCTCACGCGTACCCAGCTATGCCGGACAACCGATGCGCCTAATCCATCTGGCCACGCACACCAGCGGTCTGCCGCGTGAGCAGCCCGGCGGTAAAGCGGGACGGCCGGTTTTTGTCTGGCCAACCAAAGCCGATCGCTGGAGTTGGCTGCAACAGGCACAGCTGAATACGCCGCCTGGCGTACGCGCCGCCTATTCAAATATCGCCTATGACTTACTGGCAGATGCCCTTGCGCGTGCAGCAGGCACGCCTTATCCGGTGCTGCTTCGCCAGTTGATTACCCGTCCGCTGGGCATGAAAGATACCACCTTCACTCCTTCCCCCGAACAGTGCAAACGTCTGATGGTGCCGGAGCGCGGCGCCAGTCCCTGTATTAACACCCTTGCCGCCATCGGCAGCGGCGGCGTGTACTCCACGCCGGAAGATATGGGCCGATGGATGCAACAGTTTTTGAATTCCGATATCCATACGCGCACGCCGCAAACTGACCGCCTGCAAACGTTGATATATCAGCGCAGCCAGTTAACGAAAGTGGAAGGTATGGATGTGCCTGGCAAAGCGCAAGCGCTGGGTATGGGCTGGGTTTATATGGCGCCGGAGAACGGCCATCCGGGCATTATGCAAAAGACCGGCGGCGGCGGCGGATTTATTACCTATATGGCGATGATTCCGCAGTATAACGTTGGCGTATTTGTGGTAGTCACCCGCACCAGTCTGACGCGTTTTCGCGCCATGAGTGATGGGGTCAATGATCTACTGACCGAACTGGTTGGCAACCAAAAAGGCTCGCCGATACGGGTGCAGGAAATTCGCTAAGGCCGCGCGGCGGATTAACTATTCGCCGCTCAGGGCTGCGGCGGGCGCTGGCTTACCCATAGAGTGGGCCATTCGTCGCTGCCATGCCAGGCGTCACAGGTGCTCTCTTCAGCATATTCGGCCAGCGCAAACTCCTGACCGTTAAACTGCCAGCGGGTGGCAATCCCACAATCGCCCAGGCCACGTCCCTTAGCATAGGTAAAAAGCTGCGCATTAGCCGCATCATATTCCGCATTGATGATTTCCAGCTGCCTGTCGTTGCGCCCTGGCGGGGAAAAAGGCAACGATAGCGTCAGGCGACGCGATTGCCAGGGCTGGCTGCGGGTAACCTCAAAGGCTAAATCAATCATGTTGTAAGCGCCCATCTCACAGCTGACCAGCAGCAGGGCCTTGCTGTCGGTTAATGGCGCCACGCTGACTTCACGTCGCATCGGATCCAGCGAACACTCATCGGCATTCACGCGCCAGGTGCCGTAATCGATCAGACCAGTGGTCTCCTCCCGGGTTAACGGTGCCGCAGGGCGGCCAGGAAGACGCATTAACGGCGCGGCCGGTTCCGGCGGCACATCCCATACGCTACGGCTGCCGCGCTTAACCCAGGCGCTCAGACTACCGACACGCCCCTGAATATCATCCATCAGCAACAGCGCCGCCTTCAGCCCGTGCAATGAAATGGTAGACTGGGGCCGCCATGTTACCTGGATATTATCGGCATCCATGATTTGTGTCAGGAACTCATCAATGGCGATGGGATGCGCGGTAGCCAGATGGTGCGGCTCTACCGTCCAGTGCTTGAAATCAGGCTTTAGACGCTGCTGATCAAGTAGCAGGTTATCCTGTAATGTCGCACCCTTCAGGTCGCCGGTATAGCGATTGCCATAGTCAATACGCAACAAAGGACGATCGTTAACGCCGGCATAGCGGGAAAGGCTCATCACTAAACCATTTTCGCCTGGAATATTCCGCGCCACACAATAATTAAGGTTATTACAGGTAATCTGCCAGTCGGTAAATATTTTCTGTAACGGAGCCGCCTGCACGCTGGCAATGAAAAGAAAAGGCAACAACAGCGATTTCATCCAGTAAGGCATTTAATAACCCAATCCCTAAATTAGTTCATTGATGATAGCGCAACGACAGCGGTTCACCATGCCTTTCTCTGGCAATAAAAGAAAACAGGCCTGAAACCGGGGAACAAACCAGGGTGATCACCTAACGATACGATTTATCATCCTTTGCCGCTTAGCTTACCTCAATCAGATTTCTCGGACTCTGCAAGCGGATCATCAAACGGTCATATCCGCATAAACGGTCATCTTCGGTCACGTTATTTTGCCTGCGAAAAAACAGAGGCTATGGCATTAATACGCTCTGACGGGCGAAATTAGCGGGTTATTTGTGATGTAAGTCACATAAAAATGATACTGATAACTTCGTTTTCATAATTATCACGAGCCCACTCACTTAATTAGCCGTCACGTTTTCGCCGGTCCTGGAGTTTTGTCCAGGGCACATTTTGCGATCTCGCTATCCCTTACTTTTAATACACCGGAGGTCACCATGTTACCGATTGAGCGTCAGCGGCAAATCATTGAAGAATTAAATCTGAATGGTCGGGTGCTGGTTGCCGAACTGGTTAAGTTATTCCAGGTCTCGCAGGAAACTATTCGTCGCGATCTGGCGCAGCTGGAGAAAAAAGGCATTTTACAGCGCAGCCACGGCGGCGCGGTTATTAACCGCCCCTCACCGGGGGAACATAATTATCGCCGTACTGTATTGAATGAATATGAGGCCACCTTTCGCCAGAGAATGAATGAAAACGAGCAGCAGAAAATGCAAATAGCCAAGCGGGCATTAGATTTTATTTCCGTTGGCGACTGCCTGCTGTTGGATAGCAGTACCACCTGCTGGTTTCTGGCGCGGCAGCTGCCGGATATCGAACTAACGGTGTTAACCAATTCCCTGCGCACCATCCAGGCGCTGGCGGTAAAAAGTCATATACGCACCATCTGCCTGGGAGGGGAATATTCTGAGCGTTATGAAGACTTTCACGGCATCGTCGCGGAATTACCGTTAAAGGAGTTTTTGATTAATAAAATTTTCTTTTCCTGTAGCGGCTTAGGCGGCGACGGTTATTTACGTGAAGGCAATGAAAACGGCGCGCATTTAAAACAGCAAATGCTGCTGGCCGCTGAAAGAAAATATTTACTGATGGATGCCAGTAAATTTTCCCGGCCCTCTTTTGCCCGTATTTGTCACTACCGTGATGTGGATTTTCTGATAACCGACAATCTGAAAGATAAAGCGTTACAGCAGGAGCTGGCCTGGAATGGCGTGAATGTTATCGACTGTTCACAACGCGCTCAGGCAGTACAGCTGATCAATTACTGATGCAACCCGACGGAGTTACGATGAAAAAAACCTCTACCCTCTGCGTTCTGCTCGCGATACTGGCGGCCTCTCCTGCTTTAGCCGCAGACAAACTGCGTATGGGCATCGTCGTTAAAATCGGCGGCATTCCCTGGTTTAACGCCATGGAGGCGGGCATTAAAAGCGAGGCGGCCAAACGCGGCATCGATGCCTGGCAGGTTGGTCCAACCGCTGCCGATCCCGCCTTACAGGTGCGCGCCATTGAAGATCTTATTGCGCAGAAAGTCGATATTATCGGCGTGGTGCCTAACGATCCACAGGTGCTGGAACCGGTGTTGAAGCGGGCACGCGATGCCGGGATCAAAGTTATTACCCATGAATCTCCTGGACAGAAATACGCCGACTGGGATTTCGAGCTGATCGACGCGACCACTCATGGCGTTAACCATATGAAGGCGCTGGCGCAGTGCATGCATGAAGAGGGCAAGTATGCCATGTATGTCGGCAGCCTGACCGTGCCGCTGCATCAGCAGTGGACCGATGCCGCCCTGCACTATCAGCAGCAACACTATCCCAAAATGCAGCTGGTAGCGGATAAATTCGGCGTGGGCGAATCGCTGGATGGTTCTATCCGCACGACCAATGAGCTGATGTCTAAATACCCCGATCTGAAGGGCATTATGGCATTCGGTTCGCAGGGCCCTATCGGCGCTGGCCGCGCGGTGATGAACCGCCATAAAACGCAACAGGTTTGCGTTATCGGCGCATTCAGCCCTGGCCAGGGCGCGTCTCTGGTTAAACGCGATGCGATTAAAGGCGGCTTTATCTGGAATCCGATGACCGCCGGGGAAGTGTTTGTGCGCATCGCCGACATGATGCAGAAAAAAGCGCCGATTACCGACGGCATGATCATTGAAGGGCTGGGAAAAGTGAAGGTGGATGAAGCCCAACACACCATTCTTGGCAATAACAGTGAGAGTCTGGATAAAACCAACCTGCCGAAACTGGTCAAAATGGGGCTGTAATCATGAAACAGCAACAACCTCAGGCGCTGATTGCGCTGGAAAACCTGTCGAAAACCTTTGGCGGCAATCGCGCGCTGAACGCCGTTTCGCTCAGCCTGATGCCGGGTGAAGTTCACTGTCTGGCCGGCACCAACGGCTGCGGTAAAAGCACGTTGATTAAGGTGATCTCCGGCGTCTATGCGCCGGATAGCGGTGCGCAGATCAGGCTGCAGGATGGCAGCTGCTGGCCGCGGCTAACGCCAAAACAGGCACGCGCCTTCGGCATTCAGGTGATTTATCAGGATCTGTCATTGTTTCCTAACCTCAGCGTGGCGGAGAACATCGCTTTTGAGCATAACCTGGATGGCCTGCTGAGCTGGTACAGCGCGCGTCGCCTGCGCGCTACCGCCGAGCGTATCGTTAACGAACTGGGCTTCACCCTGCGGCTGGATGAAAAAGTCGCGGCGCTTTCTATCGCTCAACGGCAGCAGGTTGCTATCTGCCGTGCGCTGGTCGCGGAGGCAAAGCTGGTGATTATGGATGAGCCGACCGCCTCGCTGACGCGCACCGAGGTCAATCAGCTGCTGCGCACCGTACGCTATCTAAAAGAGAAGGATATCTGCGTGGTGTTTGTCAGCCACCGGCTGGATGAGGTACTGGAGATATCCGATCGGGTGACGGTGATCCGTGATGGCAGCAAGATGGGCAGCTGGCCCGCCAGTGAAATGGACAGCCATCGATTGACCGAGCTTATGACCGGGCAAAAGCTGGATTATCAGCTTAAAACGCCTACGGCTCGCCAACAGCTG
Organism: Mixta hanseatica; assembly: GCF_023517775.1. Lineage (NCBI taxonomy): Bacteria > Pseudomonadati > Pseudomonadota > Gammaproteobacteria > Enterobacterales > Erwiniaceae > Mixta > Mixta hanseatica. The sequence goes on from NZ_CP082904.1 coordinate 3,094,055, forward strand.
CTGCTGGAGGTAGAGAACCTGGCCCGGGCCGGCCAGTATCACGGTATCAACTTTCGCCTGTATAAAGGCGAAGTGCTGGGGCTATGCGGCCTACTGGGATCGGGCCGCACCGAGCTGGCGCTGTCGTTGTTCGGCATGACGCGGCCTGACAGCGGCAAGATCTGGCTGGACAGTAAACCGGTGCGCTTCCGCAGCCACGAAGATGCGATTAAAGCGGGAATTGGCTATGTCTCTGAAGATCGGCTGACGCTGGGGCTGGTACAGCAACAGTCGGTGGCGGACAACATGGTGATCTCCATTCTTGATCGGCTGCAGAACCGCTTCCACCTGATTGATGAATACCGCAAAAACAAACTGATCCTACAGTGGATCCAACAGCTTGGGGTGCGCGTCGCCGATCCCGGGCAAGCGATCTCCACCCTTTCCGGCGGCAACCAGCAAAAGATTGTGCTGGCGAAGTGGGTGCTGACGCAGCCGCGCATTTTAATCCTTGATTCACCGACCGTCGGCGTCGATGTGGGTGCCAAAGCCAGCATCTATCAACTGATTCATCAGCTGGCGCAGGAGGGGCTGGCCATCATCCTGATTTCCGATGAGGTGCCGGAGGTATGGTACAACTGCGACCGTATTCTTCACTTCCGCGACGGCACTATCCATGCCGAATATCAGCCGGGCAACGTGGCGCAACAGCAGCTACAGGAGGTGATCAATGCCTGACTTATCCCGCTTTAAACCGCAAAGCAGCCAGGGCTGGCTCGCCTGGGTGCTGCTGGCTTTTATGCTGTTCTTTGCGCTGGCCAGCGATCAGTTCCTCAGCGTGCAGAACCTGCTTGACCTGGCGGAAAGCTATGCCGTGACCGGTATTTTTGCCCTGGGGTTGTTTGTCGTGCTGGTCACCGGCGGCATTGATATCTCCTTCGCCGCTGTCGCCTCGGTGGTGCAATACCTGATCGCCAGCCTGTTTATTCACTTCCAGTTCGATAGCGCGCTGCTTAGCATCGGCCTCGCCATCCTGTGCGGTACGCTGTTCGGCATGATTAATGCGCTGCTGATCGCCTCGCTGCGCGTTGTCTCCATCATTATCACTATCAGTATGCAATCGCTGCTGTTTGGTCTGCTGATGTGGCTGACCGACGGACGCAGCCTGTATGACCTGCCGGAATGGTGGATTACGCTGCGGGAGGTGCTGCCCTTTACGCTGAACGGGCAGAGCTATCAGATCGGTCTGCCGCTGGTGATGATGCTAATTATTGCCGCCATCAGCTGGCTGTTGCTGAATAAAACCCACCTTGGCCGCCAGCTGTATGCCGTCGGCGGCGATGCGGAATCGGCGCGGCGCGTCGGCATCCGCGTCACGCTGATCACGCTGTTCGCCTACGGCTGGCTGGGCGCGATGGCGGCTATTAGCGGGATGTTGCAGGTCTATCGTATGGGCGAGGTGGTGCCGAACGCACTGGTGGGCGGCGAGCTAGATGTGCTGGCGGCAACGGTGCTGGGCGGCGCCAGCCTGATGGGCGGCAAAGGCACGGTCACCGGCACGCTGATGGGCGTCTTTCTGATCGCCATCCTGAAGAACGGCCTCAACCTGATCGGCGTCTCTAACTACTTCATGAACATTGTGGTGGGCGGCGTGATCATGATTGCCATCGCCGTCACCCATTACAAAAAACGCAAAGAAACCGATGTCAGCTTCGTCTGATCGGTGGGAGAAGAGATGATGAAACCACGCCATTCCTGGCTGCCTGACGGCACCAATAGCGGCCTGATACTGCTTATCGCACTGGCGCTGGCGCTGTTTGCCCTGCTGTTGCCGGGGCGCTTTTTTACCGGCTCGACCTTTATGAGTATGGCTTTTCAGTTGCCGGAACTCGGCCTGTTAACGCTGGCGATGTTTATCGCCATTCTCAGCGGCGGCCTTAACCTGGCGATTATCGCCACCGCTAATCTTACCAGCCTGTTTATCGCCTGGCTGCTGCTGCATTTTCTGCCGGCCTCTGCCGGCACGGCGATGCAACTGCTGTGGCTGGGCCTTGGCCTGGCCGGCGCATTGCTGATCGCCACGCTGATCGGCGTGATTACCGGCCTGATGGTCACACGCATTGGCGCCCATCCGATTCTGGTCACGTTGGCCACCATGATGACGCTGAACGGTATCGGCATCTGGCTGACCAAAGGCACGGCGGTTAGCGGTATGCCGGAGACGGTACGGGCGCTGGGCGCCGATACGCTGCTGGGCGTACCGCTGCCGCTGTGGCTGTTCCTTGCCGCCGCCGCGCTGCTGGCGCTGTTTCTGGGTAAAACCCGCACCGGCAAGTGCATCTATATGGGCGGCAGTAATATCAACGCTACCTGGTTTAGCGGCGTCAATACGCACCGCATGCTGATAGTGGTGTATGTCATCTCCAGCTGGCTGTGCGTGCTTGCCGGTCTGGTAATGATGGCGCGTTTTAATTCCGCGCGCATGGGCTATGGCGACGCCTATCTGCTGCTGACAGTGCTGGCGATCATTCTTGGCGGCGCCGATCCCAACGGCGGCTTTGGCCGCGTGACCGGCGTGGTGCTGTCGCTGATCGCGCTACAGATCCTCTCTACCGGCTTTAACCTGATGAATATCAGTCAGCATTTCAGTCTCGCCATGTGGGGCGTAGTGCTGATCCTGGTGCTGGCGATCAAACATGGCAAAGGCCGCTGCCACGCTTATCTGACGCTGCGACGCAGCCAGCTGCGTAGCCGCCTGCCCCACTTAACTGAAAAAAAGGAAGTGTAATGACTATCCAGATCTCCCCTTCGCTGATGTGTATGAATCTGATGGAAATCAAGCAGCAGTTGTCGGTGCTGAATACGCGGGCAGATTTCCTGCATGTGGACATCATGGATGGCCACTATGTGAAAAACATTACGCTATCGCCCTTTTTTATCGAGCAGATCCGCCCGTATACGCCGGTGGCGATTGATGTGCATCTGATGGTGGAAACGCCCACCGACTTTATTGCGGCCGTAGCGCAGGCGGGCGCGGATTATATCTGCCCACATGCGGAAACCATCAACCGCGACGCTTTTCGCGTTATTAACCAAATTCGTGCGTTGGGTAAAAAGCCCGGCGTGGTGCTGAATCCTGCCACGCCGGTTTCTTGGATCCATCACTATATGCACCTGCTGGATAAAATTACCGTCATGACCGTCGATCCGGGCTATGCCGGCCAGCCTTTTATCCCGGAAATGGTGAAAAAAATTGCCGAACTAAAGGCGCTGAAGGCGCAGCACGGCTATCGCTATCTGATTGAGATTGATGGCTCCTGTAACCAAAAAACCTACGGCACGCTGCTGGAAGCGGGCGCGGAAGTGTTGATCGTCGGCACCTCCGGGTTGTTTAACCTGCATCAGGAGCTGGAAAGCGCCTGGGATATGATGATGAGCAATATTACTCAGGCGCAAAGCCTGTTGCGGGAGTCAGCATGACGGCAAGCTGGCTTGGTATCGATATTGGCGGCACCAGCACCCGGCTGTTGTTAATGGATGCGCAGCATCAATGGCACGGTTTTCGTAAGGTGGCGACCGCCAGCTGGGCGCAGCAGCCGCAGGCGCTGGATGCGCTGGCCGAGCTGATTAACGCCACGCTGGAGCAGCAAAGCGTCAGCGGCGTGATGCTCGGCCTGCCGGGCATTCTCAGCCGCGATCGTCAGCAGGTGATTTCATTGCCGTTTATCCAGGCGCTGGATCACCAGCCGGTGGCGGCATTGCTGGCGCAGCGGCTGGGCGTGCCGGTAGCGATGGATAAAGATGTTAATCATCTGATGCTGTGGGATTTGCTACAGCTGGCAACGCTACCCAACCACGCCGTCGGCCTTTATCTGGGCACCGGCATGGGCAACAGCCTGTGGCTAAACGGTGGTTTTTATCATGGCGAGCACGGCGGCGCGGGCGAAATCGGTCATATGCCGTGGCGTGATAGCGATCTGCCCTGCCCGTGCGGCAATCGCGGCTGTGTGGAAACCCTGACCTCCGGCAGCTGGCTGGCGCACTGGGCAGCGCAACACCAGCCGGATGTGCCGCTGGCGCAGCTGTTTACCCTTCACGGCAATCACCCGGCGCTACAGGCGTTTATTCAGCGTCTGGGGCAAACCATCGCCGGTGAAATGAATATTCTCGACCCGGAATATTTAGTATTAGGCGGCGGCGTGCTGGCGATGCGCGACTTCCCTCTCGCAGCGCTGCGGGAAACTATTTTTACTCATCTGCGTCCCCCGGCTACGCGTCAGGGTTTAAAAGTGATTTTTAGCAGCGTGACCGATCAAACCGGCTGCCGTGGCGCCTGTCTGGCCGCTGAACGCCACTTCAGGAGGCTAAAATGAAAGGTAAAGTATGTGTTTTCGGCTCGTTTAATCTGGATATCGTGGCCGGCATGAGCCGCTTTCCCCTGCCGGGTGAATCATTAATTGCGCGTCACAGTATGATGGGGCCAGGCGGTAAAGGCGCGAATCAGGCCACTGCCGCACTTCGGGCCGGGGCGCGCGTTCACTACATTGGCAAAATCGGTCAGGACGACTTTGGCCAGTTTGCCCGTCGTCATCTGGAAAAAACCGGTTTTGACGCCATTACGCTATTCACCTGCAAAGAAAAACCCACCGGCAATGCGCTGATTTACGTTGCGGGCAACGATGCGGAAAATATGATTTCCGTTTACCCAGGCGCCAATCTGACCGTTACCGCAGCGGAAGTCACCCGCTGCCAGCCGACCGTTGCCGCTGCGGATATCTTACTGATGCAGCTGGAAAATAATCTGAGCGCCATTCAGCGTATGGTAGATATTGCCCGGGCGGCGGGCACTTTTGTGATTATTAATCCTGCGCCGTGGCAGAAAGTCAGCGCTGCGCTGTTAAGCAAGGTGGATCTGCTCACGCCAAACAGCACGGAGGCCACGCTGTTAAGCGGCGTGACGGTCAATAACCTTGATGATGCGAGACAGGCAGCCACCGTACTGCATGGCAAAGGGGTACGTCAGCTTATTATTACGTTGGGGATGCAGGGCGCGTTGCTCTCCGACGGCGAGGCGATGTACCGTATTCCGCTGTTTCCCGCCCAGCCGGCAGACAGTACTGGCGCAGGCGATGCGTTCAACGGCGCGCTGGCGGCGCGGCTGGCGGCTGGCGAACCGCTGAAGCAGGCGGCGCTGTTTGCCTCCGCCTATGCTTCGCTGTGCGTGGAGCGGCCTGGCGCAGCCAATTCCATGCCGTTATATGCCGATGCGCTGGCCCGGCTGCAGGCTTATCCGGCGCTGCAGGTGGAGCGAATTGATCAGCAAAATGCCGCGTAGTAGAGCAAAAGCGCGGCGGTTTGTGAGGCTACGTTTGTCCCGCATTCCATATGAGTTCCAGCGCCTTGTCTCCGCGCTCAGTATTCGCCCAGCGAATAATTTCTAATCGTTTCGCCAGGCACAGGGCCGTTGCACCCATCAGCTCGACGGTTCCCAGCGCCAGCTCCAGTCCGCCCAGCAGCCGGTTGCTGAGGGCTTCCGCTTCAGTCACAGAATGAGGCGATAAAACGGCGGCGAGCTGAACCGGGCTTAAGGCAAGGTTTAAACCTTCTTCCATGATGATGTCGCTCCACTATTGAATGGCCTTAACATCCTGGAGCAAACTGGAACGGGCGTATAAAAACAGACAAAAAAATGAGGCGACGGACAGGGTTTGCCGCCGCCGGTAAGTTTCATCGCCTCAGGCGCGCAGCCAGCCTGCCTGTTGCGCGTACTGCAGCAGCATAATGGTTTTGCCATCGCGGATTTCACCGCTTTTGATCATCTCCAGCGCCTGCGGGAAAGGCAGCTCCAGCACCTCGATCGATTCATCTTCCACGCCGCCGCCAGCGTTATCCCGCTGCGACTCATCATACTCGGCGGCAAAAAAATGCAGCAGTTCCGTCACGCCGCCGGGCGACATATAGGCTTCAAACAGTTTTTCCACCTGGCCGACGGCGTAGCCGGTCTCTTCAATCGCCTCTTTACGAATGCAGTCTTCCGGCGAATCATTGTCCAACAGCCCAGCGCAGGTTTCGATTAGCATGCCGCTCTCATTGCCATTAACAAAGGTCGCCATACGAAACTGGCGGATCAGCACCACGCTATTCTTTGCGCGGTTATAAAGCAGGATGGTAGCGCCGTTGCCGCGATCGTATACCTCGCGCTTGTGACGCAGCGTTTCACCGCTGCTGGTGGTGAGTTCATAGGTATAATTACGTAAGACAAACCAGTTTTCTGACAGCAGCTTATCTTTGATCAGCTTGATATGGGCGGGCATAGCGGCTCCGAAAATCAACAGGGAGCCTGCAATCATAGAACTGCCGCAGCGAGAAAACTATCCGAATTGCGCCAGGGATAAAGGGGAAGCGTGTGACAAAGCGGGAAACAGCGAATGGAGATGCCGCAGGCCGAACGACCTGCGGCACAAGCTATCAGTGGCGGTTACGCACCAGCTGATAACGACGGGTCAGATACTCTACCGGCGCGCTCCAGATATGCACTAAACGACAGAACGGGAACAGCAGGAACAGCGTCATGCCCAGCACCATGTGGATTTTATAGATCAGCGCCACCCCTTCCAGATGCGCTGCCGCACCGGCATGGAACGTCACGATTGCCTGCGCCCAGCCTACCAGCTTCATCATCTCGCTGCCGTCCATATGTTGAGCAGAGAAAACAATCGTCAGCAGGCCCAGCGCAGCCTGAATCACCAGCAGCGTAATGATAAGAATATCACCGGTGCTGCTGGTGGCGCGTACGCGCGGATTGGTCAAACGACGTTTCAGCAGCAGACCGCCGCCAATCAGCGTCATCGCACCGAAGATACCGCCCGCAACCATCGCCAGCAGCTGTTTCATCGCAATCGGCAGGAACGATTCATACATCCAGTGCGGCGTCAGCATGCCCACCAGATGGCCAAAAAAGATGCCGATAATACCGATATGAAACAGGTTAGATGCCAGACGCATCCCTTTTTTATCCAGCATCTGGCTGGAGCCTGCGCGCCAGCTGTACTGTCCATAGTCGTAACGCAACCAGCTGCCGACCAGGAAAACCGTACCGGCCAGATAAGGATAGATATTAAAGAAAAACAGATTCAAGAATTGCATGATCAGCGTCCCGTCATTCCTGTGGTGGCTTGCGCCACGTCAAGATACTGTGGCGCAACGGCACCGGCAAAGCGGCGCTGATGCGCTTCCTGCTGTGCTGAGGCGCAGCCCTGTTCACCAAGGAAGCGGATCTGTTCCTCTTCCCAGACCGCATCCAGCGCCTGCGGCGTATCGTCGCGCGCCTCCTGCGCCACCTGCGGCTCCAGCGTATCGGCAACGACGCCGCTGCCGGAAAGCGCCAGCAGCACGTCAAGCAGATCGGCCCAGCGGCTGTTGCGCTGCCGCAGCCGCGCGCCCAGCAGCGCTAAAATCGGCGCGATATCCACCAGCCCTTCACGTGCCTCTTCCGGACTGCGGCTGCTGAGATATTCCAGATAAAGCGGCAGGAAATCCGGCAGTTCGCGACTATCCAGCTCCAGTCCGGCTGCGCGATACTGCTCCAGCAGATCGACCATCGCCTGCCCGCGATCGCGGGATTCACCGTGAACGTGTTCAAACAGCAGCAGCGAGGTAGCGCGTCCGCGATCAAACAGTTCACAGTAATCCGCCTGCAGATCGAGCAGCGGCCGAGCGCTGAAATCACGCACCACGGCCATGAGCTGCGCACGCTGTTGCGCGTTTAGCTCGCGGGCATCAGCCAGCGCCTCCTCCAGCTCCTGCTGATGCTCGAACAACGCCCGATCGGGATAGTCCAACAGACGGCCAATAATTCTTAGCGCCATCATGAGGCATCCTCCCGGTTCTCGGTTTTGCGCGTAATATCAATCGCATCGATGCGGCGAGCATTAAACAGGTTAAATTTGCTGTCGCTGCCGTGGCAGCCGTCGCCGAAGCTAAAGCCGCAGCCTTTGCTTTCCGGGAAGGCTTCGCGCGCCAGTTCCCGATGGCTGGAAGGCACCACAAAGCGATCCTCATAGTTGGCGATAGCCAGGTAGCGATACATCTCCTGCGCCTGCGCCTCGGTCAGGCCCACCTGTTCCAGCGCACTGGTATCTACTACGCCGTCCACGCTTTCCGCGCGTTTATAGTGGCGCATCGCCAGCATACGTTTCAGCGCCAGCAGCACCGGCGCGGTATCGCCAGCGGTCAGCAGATTTGCCAGATACTGCACCGGAATACGCAGGCTTTCTACGTTTGGCAGCACGCCCTGCTGATCCAGCACGCCCGCATCGGCGGCGGACTGAATCGGCGATAACGGTGGCACATACCAAACCATCGGCAGCGTGCGATATTCAGGATGCAGCGGCAGCGCCAGTTTCCAGTCCATCGCCATTTTATAAACCGGTGATTTCTGCGCCGCATCGATCACGCTCTGCGGGACGCCATCTTTCAGCGCCTGAGCGATAACGGCCGGATCGTGCGGATCGAGGAAGACATCCAGCTGGCTCTGATAGAGATCCTGCTCGTTTTCCACTGCCGCCGCCTGTTCGATACGATCCGCGTCATACAGCAACACGCCCAGATAGCGGATGCGGCCTACGCAGGTTTCCGAACATACAGTCGGCTGACCGGCTTCGATACGCGGATAGCAGAAAATACATTTTTCTGACTTGCCGCTTTTCCAGTTGAAGTAGATTTTTTTATACGGACAGCCGGTCAGGCACATACGCCAGCCGCGGCATTTATCCTGATCGATCAGTACAATGCCATCTTCGCCGCGCTTATAAATGGCGCCGCTTGGGCAGGTTGCGACACAGGCCGGATTCAGGCAGTGTTCGCACAGGCGCGGCAGATACATCATGAAGGTGTTTTCGAACTGGCCGTACATCTCTTTCTGGATGTTATCGAAGTTTTTATCCTGCGAACGTTTAGAGAATTCACCGCCGAGGATCTCTTCCCAGTTCGGGCCGCCTTCGATTTTTTTCATCCGCTGACCGGTGATCAGCGAGCGCGGACGCGCGATCGGCTGATGTTTGCCTGCTGGCGCGTTGTGCAGATGCTGATAGTCAAAATCGAACGGCTCGTAGTAATCATCCAGCGCCGGCACATCGGGGTTAGCGAAGATTTTGGACAGCAGGCCGACGCGGCTGCCCATGCGCGGCTGCAGCTGACCGTTGATTTTACGGATCCAGCCGCCTTTCCATTTTTCCTGATCTTCCCAGGCGCGCGGATAACCGACGCCGGGCTTGCTTTCAACGTTATTAAACCAGGCATATTCCATGCCTTCGCGACTGGTCCAGACGTTCTTACAGGTGACCGAACAGGTATGGCAGCCGATGCATTTGTCGAGGTTTAACACCATGCCGACTTGCGAACGAATTTTCATTGCTGAGCCTCCTGGCGGGAACCCTGGCACTCGTCGTTGCCTTCGCCATCTAACCAATTGACATTGTTCATTTTTCTTACCACCACAAACTCATCACGATTCGAACCTACGGTGCCGTAATAGTTGAAGCCGTAGGCCAGCTGCGCGTAACCGCCAATCATATGGGTCGGCTTCGGATAAACGCGCGTTACTGAGTTATGAATACCGCCACGTTGGCCAGTGATTTCCGCCCCTGGAATATTCACAATGCGTTCCTGCGCGTGGTACATCATGGTCATACCGGCAGGTACGCGCTGACTGACCACGGCACGCGCCGTCAGAGAACCGTTGGCATTAAAGGCTTCGATCCAGTCGTTATCTGCAATACCCAGCTCTTTCGCATCTTCCTCGCTCATCCAGACGATCGGCCCGCCACGCGACAGCGTCAGCATCAACAGGTTGTCGCTGTAGGTAGAGTGGATGCCCCATTTCTGGTGCGGAGTAATAAAGTTCAGCGCTTTTTCCGGATTGCCGTTCGGCTTTTTATTCAGCAACGGCTGCACGGCGCGCGTATCGACCGGCGGACGATAAACCAACAGGCTTTCGCCAAAGGCGCGCATCCATTCATGATCCTGATAAAGCTGCTGACGACCGCTGAGCGTACGGAACGGAATCAGCTCATGGATGTTGGTGTAGCAAGCGTTATATGAGACATGTTCATCTTCCAGACCAGACCAGGTCGGGCTGGAGATAATTTTACGCGGCTGCGCCTGAATATCGCGGAAGCGGATTTTTTCATCTTCCTTATTTAGTGCCAGATGCGTATGGTCCCGGCCGGTGATTTTGCTCAGTGCGCCCCAGGCTTTTACCGCCACCTGTCCGTTGGTTTCCGGCGCCAGCGTCAGGATTACCTCCGCCGCGTCGATGGCGCTGTCAATCATCGGACGGCCCGCTGCCGGCCCTTCAGGTTTGACGTAATTGAGTTTTTTCAGCAGTTCGATTTCCGTATCGGTGTTCCAGCTGATGCCTTTACCGCCGTTGCCCAGCTTATCCAGCAGCGGACCAACCGAGGTGAAGCGCTCCCAGGTAGCCGGGTAGTCACGTTCCACGGTGATGATATGCGGCGCCGTTTTGCCCGGAATCAGATCGCACTCGCCTTTTTTCCATTCTTTTACGCCGAACGGCTGCGCCAATTCGGCGGCGGAGTCATGCTGCATCGGCAAGGTCACCACATCGGTCTCTTTGCCCAGGTGGCCCTGACAGACTTCAGAGAAACGTTTGGCGATGCCTTTATAAATTTCCCAGTCGCTTTTCGCTTCCCAGGCAGGATCGACCGCAGCAGACAGCGGGTGAATAAACGGATGCATATCCGAGGTATTCATGTCGTCTTTTTCGTACCAGGTCGCGGTCGGCAGCACGATATCGGAATAGAGACAGGTGCTGGACATACGGAAATCAAGCGTGACCACCAGATCCAGCTTGCCTTCGCCGCCCCGATCCTGCCATTCCACTTCCTGCGGCTTAACGCTGCCCTGCTCGCCCAGGTCTTTGCCCTGAATGCCGTTTTCCGTACCCAGCAGATACTTCAGCATGTATTCGTGGCCTTTACCGGAGGAGCCCAGCAGGTTCGAGCGCCAGACAAACAGGTTGCGCGGGAAGTTCTGCGGGTTATCCGGCTGTTCGGCGGCAAAGCGCAGCGATCCCTGTTTCAGGCTTTCAACGGTATAGTCAACCGGCGTCTGGCCGGCAGCCTGCGCTTTAGCGGCGATATGCAGCGGGTTAGCAGAAAGCTGCGGCGCAGACGGCAGCCAGCCCATACGTTCAGCGCGCACGTTAAAATCGATCAGGCTGCCCTGAAAACGTGCTTTATCCGCCAGCGGTGACAGCAGGGTTGAGGTTTCTACCGTTTCATGGCGCCACTGGCTGGAGTGGTTATAGAAGAAAGAGGTGCCGTTCATATGGCGCGGCGGACGTTGCCAGTCCAGACCGAATGCCAGCGGCGTCCAGCCGGTTTGCGGACGCAGTTTTTCCTGCCCCACATAGTGCGCCCAGCCGCCGCCGCTCTGGCCGACGCAGCCGCAGAACACCAGCATATTGATCAGGCCGCGGTAGTTCATATCCATGTGGAACCAGTGGTTCATACCGGCCCCCACGATGATCATAGAGCGACCGTGGGTTTTCTCTGCGTTTTGCGCAAACTCGCGGGCGATGCGGATGATATGATCGCGCGATACGCCGGTGATTTTCTCTGCCCAGGCTGGAGTATAAGCTTTGATCTCATCGTAGCTGGCCGCGCAGTTGGCATCACCCAGACCGCGATCGAGACCATAGTTAGCCAGGGTCAGATCGTACACGCTGGTCACCAGCGCTTCGCTGCCGTCCGCCAGGGTAAGACGCTTAACCGGCAGCTTATGCAGCAGAATTTCATCCAGCGCTACGCTGTTGAAATGCTCACTCTCGATGCCGCCGAAGTAAGGGAAGCCTACTTCCGCTACGTCATCATGGCTGCCCTGCAGGCTCAATTGCAGCTCAACTTCACGATCTGAACCGCCTTCGCGCGCTTCCAGGTTCCATTTGCCCTCTTCGCCCCAGCGATAACCGATAGAGCCAAGCGGCGCCACCAGTTCACCGCTCAGACTATCCAGCGCGATGGTTTTCCATTCCGGGTTATTTTCCTGGCCAAGGTTATTCACCAGATCGCTGGCGCGCAGCATACGGCCGGCGGCGTAATAGCCGCCTTCGCGCGGTTCCAGCATGACCAGCATCGGCATATCAGTGTAGCGGCGCACGTAATCACGGAAATAAGGCACCTCACGATCGAGATGGAACTCTTTCAGCATCACATGGCCCATCGCCATCGCCATCGCGCTGTCGGTACCCTGTTTCGGATTGAGCCACAGGTCGCACAGCTTGGCGACTTCCGCATAGTCTGGCGTCACCGCCACGGTTTTTGTGCCTTTGTAGCGTACTTCGGTAAAGAAGTGCGCGTCCGGCGTACGCGTCTGCGGTACGTTAGAACCCCAGGCGATAATATAAGAAGAGTTATACCAGTCGGCCGATTCCGGTACGTCGGTCTGCTCGCCCCAGGTCATCGGCGAGGCAGGCGGCAAATCGCAGTACCAGTCGTAGAAGCTCAGGCAGGTACCGCCAATCAGCGACAGATAACGCGCGCCGGCTGCATAAGAGACCATCGACATTGCCGGAATCGGTGAAAAGCCGATGATACGGTCCGGCCCAAAAGTTTTGGCGGTATACACGTTCGCGGCAGCGATAAGCTCATTCACTTCCTGCCAGCTGGAACGGACAAATCCGCCGCGTCCACGCGCCACTTTATAGCTTTTGGCTTTCTCGGGATCGTTGATGATAGCGCCCCAGGCTTCAACCGGATCGCTGTGCTGCGCCTTCGCTTCGCGCCATAATTTCACCAAACGCTTGCGCATAAGTGGATATTTCAGGCGATTGGCACTATATAAATACCATGAGTAGCTGGCGCCGCGTGGACAGCCGCGTGGTTCATGGTTAGGCAGGTCCGGACGGGTGCGTGGATAATCGGTTTGCTGCGTTTCCCAGGTGACCAGACCATTTTTGACGTAGATCTTCCAGCTACATGAACCGGTGCAGTTGACGCCGTGCGTGGAGCGCACGATTTTGTCATGCTGCCAGCGGCTACGGTAACCATCTTCCCAGTCCCGGTTAGTGTTAAGTGTCTGGCCGTGCTGGCCAGCAAATGGTTCGGCTAATTGTTTGAAATAGCGAAACCGATCCAGAAATTTGCTCATCCGGAATTCTCCTGAAGGCTCGGTGTTGTTATAAATGGCTAAACGACATTGCGTATGGTGTGGGTATCAGCCTACTGAGCTGATTACGCTGGCCGCTTGATTGCGATCAAGTCAGCATGGCGAAGCGGTTCTCTGCAACGCCTGCACTACCCCTTTAGTAGCATGCGAATAATAAGCACAACCCAATGATTTATTTGGGTGAAAATCCTAAAATCAGCTCCTCACGCCGGGTTATGTCGGCTGGTGGCTATTTGGGGGTAGGCGACGTAAAGAACGATGAAAAAAACCGGCTTTTGTCGCCAGGACAAAGCCGGTTTTTTGCGATTAGCGTGCGGCCTTACGCCCGTAGACTAACCAGGTGATCAGGATGCAGATCACATAGAACACCAGGAATATTTTCATCGCGCCTGCCGGGGAGCCGGTCATTGCCAATGAAATGCCAAAGGTCTGCGGGATAAAGAAGCCGCCTGCTGCGCCGATAGCGGAAATAAAGCCCAGCGCCGCTGCCGTATCGGTCACTGCTTCCTGCTGCGCCTGCTCATCGCTGCCGCCGCGAGCTTTTACGCTGTCCCAGGTAATTTTACGGAAGATCACCGCAATCATCTGATAGGTAGAGCCGCTGCCCAGACCCGCAGTTAAGAACAGCACCATAAAGATGCCGAAGAACAGCGGAAAAGAACCGCCCTGCCCGTTGGTCGGCAGCGCCATAAACACCAGCGCGGTAAACAGCGCCATGACGATAAAGTTAATCAGCGTGACGCGCACGCCGCCAAAGCGGTCAGAGATGACGCCGCCCGCTGAACGTGCCAGCGCGCCCAGCAGCGGACCGAAGAAGGCGTATTTCATGATTACGATGTCCGGGAACTGCGTTTTTGACAACATGGCAAAACCGGCGGAGAAACCGATAAACGAGCCGAAGGTGGCCAGATAAAGCAGGCTCAGCCCCCAAAGGTGCGCTCGTTTTAATACCGGCAGCTGCTGACGCAGAGAGGCTTTAGACGCGGCGAGATCGTTCATGCCGAACCAGGCGGCCAGCGTGGCGATAAACAGCAGCGGCACCCAAATCCAGGCGGCATTTTCCAGCCACATCTGGCTACCGTCGTTGGTTACCTGCCCCTGGCCGCCAAAAAAGCTGAAAATGGCCATTGAGATAGCCAACGGCGCCAGCAGCTGCATCACGCTCACGCCCAGGTTGCCCAGACCGCCGTTAATGCCCAGCGCGCCGCCCTGCTGCGCTTTTGGATAAAAGAAGCTGATGTTGCCCATACTTGACGCGAAGTTTGCGCCGGCAAAACCGCAAAGTAACGAGATAAACACAAACACCGCGAAAGGCGTTTGCGGATCCTGCACAGCAAAACCCAGCCACAGACAGGGAATCAGCAGGAAGCCGGTGCTGAACGCGGTCCAGCGGCGTCCGCCAAACATAGGAATAACAAAAGAATACGGCACACGCAGCAGCGCGCCAGACACGGAAGGCAACGCAGTCAGCAGAAAAAGCTGATCGGTAGTAAAGTTAAAGCCGACCTTATTTAAGTTAACGGCGACGGTGCTAAACAGCATCCAGACGCAGAAGGCCAGCAGCAAACAAAAAACAGAAATCCATAAATTACGACTTGCGATGCGTTTACCGCTCTGCTGCCAGAATTCCGCATTTTCCGGCTGCCAGTTTTGAATAACTGCACCTGATGCTTTTTTCTCTGACGGCGTGGCTAAATTTGACATAATAACCCCGATGAAGTAATGAAAACTGCGCACATCCTGCCTGGTCGTCAGGGGTGCGGAGTTGACATAAATCAACGGGGTGGCAGTTAGTTTCAGGCTGTAATTGTGCCTTACCCACTAAATGAGTAGTGTCTGTCCCCAATGCAAATTTAATGAAAACAGCTAATTAAAAATCGGCATTCATGTTATTAACGCTTGTAGGCCTCTCCTTATTAACTATTTGTACCTCTTTATAGGTATAAGATATTATTTGAGAATGTATAGCGTTGCCGCTGCTGCCAACACCATGATTAACCGGAGCCAGTATGACTATCCATGATGACGCCGCCACTATCCTTTTGATTGACGATCATCCAATGCTGCGTAACGGCGTTAAACAGCTGATTAGTCTGGATTCGCAGCTGAAAGTGATCGCCGAGGCGGGTAATGGCGAACAGGGTCTGGCGCTGGCTGAGCAGCTCGATCCTGATTTAATTTTGCTTGATTTGAATATGCCAGGCACCAACGGCCTGGAGACGCTCGACCTTTTGCGCCGTATTGATCTTTCGGGACGCATCGTCGTCTTTACCGTGTCAAATGATGAAGAGGATGTGGTCAGCGCGTTGAAGCGCGGCGCTGATGGTTACCTGTTGAAAGATATGGAGCCAGAGGAGCTGCTGACCTCCCTGCATCAGGCCGCAGCCGGCCAACTGGTATTAAGCGAAGCCCTGACCTCCGTGCTGATTAGCAGCCTGCGCGAAGCGCCGCCGACGACGCAGCGCGATCTACAGCAGCTTACCCGACGCGAGCTGGATATTTTGCGGCAAATTGCGCGCGGCCTGCCGAATAAAACCATCGCCCGTAAACTGAATATCACCGAAAGCACGGTAAAAGTGCACGTAAAACATTTGCTGAAAAAGCTACAGCTCAAATCGCGGGTAGAAGCGGCGGTCTGGTATTTGCAACACAAGGCGGGAAATTAAGAAACGGCGGGCGACTGGCTTATCGTCCGCCGCTGAGGGGTTATTTAGAAGGCTGCTCTTTTAACGGCGCGGGATGTTCTGCGTCGTGATGAACCTCGTGTTCATGCTCAGTCATCGCGACCGCATGTACGCGCTTGCGGACGCCGAACCAACCCAGCACCAGCACCAGAGCGATCAGCGGAAGCGACGCCACGGTAAAGGTGCCGTTAGGGTAGTCAAATGCCATCAGCACCAGCACATTCGCCAGAAACAGCAGCGTCAGCCATGAGGTCACCGGCGCGCCAGGCAGCTTAAAGCTAACCTCATCGGCCTTGCCCTCTTTAATCGCCTTACGCAGGCGCATCTGGCAGACAATAATAAACGCCCAGGTAGAAAGAATGCCCAACGAGGCGATGTTAAGCACAATTTGGTGATGCTGCCAACTTACTGATTTAGTGTATGATGGTGTTTTTGAGGTGCTCCAGTGGCTTCTGTTTCTATCAGCTGTCCCTCCTGTTCAGCTACTGACGGGGTGGTGCGTAACGGCAAAAGCACCGCCGGACATCAGCGCTATCTCTGCTCTCACTGCCGTAAAACATGGCAACTGCAGTTCACTTACACCGCTTCTCAACCCGGTACGCACCAGAAAATCATTGATATGGCCATGAATGGCGTTGGATGCCGGGCAACTGCCCGCATTATGGGCGTTGGCCTCAACACGATTTTACGTCACTTAAAAAACTCAGGCCGCAGTCGGTAACCTCGCGCATACAGCCGGGCAGTGACGTCATCGTCTGCGCGGAAATGGACGAACAGTGGGGCTATGTCGGGGCTAAATCGCGCCAGCGCTGGCTGTTTTACGCGTATGACAGGCTCCGGAAGACGGTTGTTGCGCACGTATTCGGTGAACGCACTATGGCGACGCTGGGGCGTCTTATGAGCCTGCTGTCACCCTTTGACGTGGTGATATGGATGACGGATGGCTGGCCGCTGTATGAATCCCGCCTGAAGGGAAAGCTGCACGTAATCAGCAAGCGATATACGCAGCGAATTGAGCGGCATAACCTGAATCTGAGGCAGCACCTGGCACGGCTGGGACGGAAGTCGCTGTCGTTCTCAAAATCGGTGGAGCTGCATGACAAAGTCATCGGGCATTATCTGAACATAAAACACTATCAATAAGTTGGAGTCATTACCGCCGTGCTGGATTAACTGTAGTAGAAAAGGCATCCGAGGCTGATGTGGCCCTGATGCGCACCAATGCGCCCTTTGAACAGCCGCATTATCAATACTTCTTTGGCCGCCGTCATCATGAAGGCTCACTTGCGTTCCGGGAAGATGATCAAGATTACCAGATGCTGAAAAAAATCAGCCAGCAGGTGCCGGTCGTCATGACTCTCTATCTGGACAGGCCGGCAATCTTAACTCACGTCATTGATAAAACCCAGGCGGTTATCGCCAACTTTGGCCTGAGCGATGAGGTGCTGTTCTCGCGTCTGTTATCCAGCACGCCCTATACCGCACGCCTGCCTTTTGCCTTGCCCTCCTCTATGGATGAGGTGTTGCAGCAGAAATCTGACGAACCCGACGATCTGCGCGCGGCGCTTTTCCCACTGGGCTACGGCCTGTCACGCTAAGCTAGCGTCGGGGAAAGCAGGCGCTTTCCCCGACGGCATAGTGCCCAATGCGCCGGCCTGGCGCATTACCTGCGCTTAATTTGACTTCACACCGCTGCGCCCATCCGGGTTTCAGGCTATTATTGCCCCCTCTTTTTTGGGTTAAGTTCTTTTATGCTGAAACGCTCCGTTACCAGTTCTATTGCGCGCGCGCTGGCCGGCATCGTTATTCTTTCGGTGCTTTCCACCAGCCTGGCGCTGCTGACCTTATCCGGCAGCCTGCGCGATGCGGAAATGATCAATTTTGCCGGCTCACTGCGCATGCAGATCTATCGCCTGGCCTGGGATCTTGATACGCGCTCACCGGAACTGGAGGCGCATCTGCACTATTATCAGCAGTCATTGAATGCGCCTGTGCTGCAGCATCTGGACCGCTTTTACGTGCCGGAAAACGTACGCAATCGCTATCAACAGCTCAAATTATCCTGGCCGCTGCTGCGAGAAGATTTAAACAGCGGCAATCCTGGGCGCTATTCGCAGCATGTGGTGCACTATGTCGGCAAAATCGATCGCTTCGTTTACGATCTGCAGCGTTATGCGGAGCGTAAAATGCAGTTGGTGGCATTGACCAGCGCCATCGGCTTTGTCGCCATCGTGGCGCTGGCGTTCTGGACTATCCGTCTGACGCGCCGACAGGTCGTCAA
Organism: Mixta hanseatica; assembly: GCF_023517775.1. NCBI lineage: Bacteria > Pseudomonadati > Pseudomonadota > Gammaproteobacteria > Enterobacterales > Erwiniaceae > Mixta > Mixta hanseatica. Next base: position 3,112,187 of record NZ_CP082904.1, read on the forward strand.
GCCGCTGAATCATCTGGTGGTGGCCAGCCGCTATATTGAACAAGGTAATTTTAACTACCCGCCGCTTGATACCTCACTGGCTAACGAGCTGGGCCTGCTGGCGAATACGTTTAACCGCATGTCCGGCGAGCTGAAGCGTCACTACAGCGAACTGGAGAACACCGTTAAGGCGCGTACGGCGGATCTGATGGAGGCCCATCAGACCATGACTATTTTATATGAGGCTTCCCAGGCGCTGGCGGTAAGCAGCCTGGGCCATCCGACCATTACGCAGGTGATGGAGATCGTCTTTACCCGCGCGCGCCTGACCGCCCTAAGATTGGATGTTGGGGAGAGCTGGCAGATTGCGCTGGGCGCGCCACGGCCAGATAAAAACTGGCAACGCCTGACGCTGCAGCAGGAAAACCAGCCGGGGGGCGAGCTAAGCTGGCAGGAAGGCGACCGGGAGCCGCCTGCGCCGCTGATGCAAAGCGTCGGCAACCTGCTGTCACGCGCCATCTGGATCCATCAGGCGCAAAAGCAACAGCAGCAGCTGCTGCTGATGGAAGAACGTGCCACCATCGCCCGCGAGCTGCATGATTCTCTGGCGCAGGCGCTCTCCTACCTGCGCATTCAGCTAACCTTACTGAAACGTACGATTAATGCCGAACAGCAACCGGCGCAGCAAATCGTTAGCGACGTCGATCAGGCGCTGGCGGATGCCTACCGTCAACTGCGCGAGCTGCTGAATACCTTCCGTCTGTCTGTTGATGAAGCCTGTCTGCCCGCCGCGCTGCAGGCGATGCTTACCCCGCTGAAACAGCAAACCAGCGCTGAGATAAATCTGCACTGCTCCTCCGGCTTTGATGCGCTTACGGCTCAGCAGCAGGTGCATGTTTTACAGATTGTCCGCGAAGCGGTATTGAATGCTATCCGCCATGCGAATGCCAGCCATATTGAGGTAAGCTGCAGCACGCAGGATAATGGAGAATATCAAATAGTTATCAGCGACGATGGCTGCGGCCTGACCACCATCGAAGAACCGGCGGGCCATTATGGCCTGACGATTATGCACGAACGGGCGCAGCGGTTGGGCGGTAGCTTACAGATGGATACTTTACCGACGGAAGGAACGCGGCTGCAGTTACGTTTTCCATCACAGACAACAGACACGGTGGCGGATTAATCGCCATCGTTACTTTTTTTTACCCAGCCAGTCACTGCTGGCGGCCTGGCCCGGGGAGTATTATGAACAACCGACAATTTACCGTGATGCTGGTCGACGATCATCCACTGATGCGCCGGGGAATTCGTCAGCTGCTGGAGTTGAACAGCAGCTTTGAGGTGGTGGCCGAAGCGAATAACGGCACCGAAGCGCTGGCAGAAGCCAGCCGTCTTTCACCCGATGTGATCCTGCTGGATCTACACATGAAGGGGATGTCCGGTCTGGATACGCTAAAGGCGCTACGTCATGAAGGCGTGGCGGCACGTATTTTGGTACTCACCGTTTCCGATGCGCGCAACGATATTTACGCCATGCTGGATGCCGGGGCCGACGGTTACCTGTTGAAAGACAGCGAACCCGAACTGCTGCTACAGCAGATTATCGAGGGCGCTCAGGGGCAAAACGTCTACAGCAGTATCGTGCGCGATTATCTGGCGACGCGCGGCCATAGCGCCAACCCGTTTCAAACGCTCACGGAACGCGAGCTGGATGTGCTGCAAGAGGTGGCGCGCGGGCTCTCGAATAAAGAAATTGCGGCCGCGCTGCATATTTCTGAAGAGACAGTGAAAGTGCATATTCGTAATTTCCTGCGTAAGCTGGATGTGCGTTCACGTGTCGCCGCCACCGTACTGTGGCTGGAAAACAAATTGAGCTAGACTTTCTGCACCCAGGGCGCTTTCTGGCACGATAATTTACACTTTCTCCTCTTTTCCTCCACGTTTCTTTAATGGCGGACGCGTAAAGTGATTTGGCATGCGATCGCACTGAATCGATAAACACCGCGTACCCTGTAATGGTTGCTGGTTGCGGCGCCAACGCGACCGGCCGCTTTTCCTGTTGATCACCCCGTATTGAGGAGTGCCGCTTCAATGGCGAATTTTTTCATTGACCGCCCAATCTTTGCCTGGGTGTTGGCGATAATGATCTGTCTGACCGGCGCGCTGGCGATAAAATCATTGCCGGTAGAGCAATATCCTGACCTTGCGCCGCCCAACGTACGTATTACCGCTAACTATCCCGGCGCGTCAGCGGCAACGCTGGAAAATACGGTAACGCAGATTATCGAACAGAGCATGACCGGCATCGATAACCTGATGTATATGTCATCGCAAAGCAGTAACACCGGCCAGGCGACGATCACCCTGACGTTTTCCGCCGGCACCAATCCTGATGAAGCGCGCCAGCAGGTACAAAACCAGCTGCAATCAGCACTGCGTAAGCTGCCGCAGGCGGTTCAGCAACAGGGCGTGACGGTCAATAAAACCGGTGAAAGCAATATTCTGATGTTGGCCTTTGTCTCTACCGATGGCAGCATGGATAAGCAGGATATTGCTGACTACGTGGCGAGTAATATCCAGGATCCGCTCAGCCGTATCAGCGGCGTGGGTCAGGTGGACGCCTACGGCACGCAGTACGCCATGCGTATCTGGCTTGATCCTAACAAGCTGATTAACTATGCGTTAACCACCAGCGACGTGGTAAGCGCCATCGAATCACAAAACAGCCAGGTTGCCGTGGGACAGGTTGGCGGCACGCCGTCGGTGGATAACCAGGCGCTAAACGCCACGGTGAATTCTCAGTCTCTGCTGCAAACGCCAGAGCAATTTAAGGCGATTACGCTGCGTACCAACCGCGACGGCTCCGTGGTCACGCTGGGCGATGTCGCCGAAGTGGCGCTGGGCGCGGAAAAATATGATTACCTCAGCCGCTATAACGGCATGGCCGCGTCAGGGCTGGGCGTTAAGCTGGCCTCCGGCGCCAATGAGCTGGAAACCGATCGGCTGGTGCGGGCGCGTATTGCCGAGCTTGCCCCGTATTTCCCTCATGGGCTGGAGGCGAAAGTCGCCTATGAGACCACGCCGTTTGTTACCGCATCGATCCGTGACGTGGTGAAAACCCTGCTGGAGGCGGTGCTGCTGGTATTTTTAGTGATGTATCTGTTTATGCAGAACTTCCGCGCCACGCTGATCCCTACCATTGCGGTGCCGGTGGTTTTGCTGGGCACCTTCTCCGTGCTGTATGCCTGCGGGTTTAGTATTAATACGCTGACCATGTTCGCCATGGTGCTGGCGATCGGGCTGCTGGTGGATGATGCGATAGTGGTAGTGGAGAACGTCGAACGCCTGATGCAGGAAGAAGGCCTGTCGCCACGCGACGCCACGCGCAAATCGATGGGGCAGATTCAGGGCGCGCTGGTGGGGATTACGCTGGTGCTCTCCGCCGTATTTGTGCCGATGGCCTTTTTCGGCGGCACCGTTGGCGCCATCTATCGACAGTTTTCCATTACCGTCGTCTCGGCGATGGTGCTGTCGGTACTGGTGGCGATGATTCTAACGCCCGCGCTTTGCGCCTCGCTGCTGAAGCCGGTCGCGCCGGGACATCATCAGCGTCGCGGCTTTTTCGATTGGTTTAACCGCATGTTTGCGCGCAATACCGAGCGCTATGAACGGCGCGTCGCCAGGCTGCTACGTCAGGCGGGCCGCTGGCTGTTGCTCTATCTGGCGATTATTGCCGTGATGGCCCTGATCTTTTTGCATCTGCCCACCTCGTTTCTGCCGCTGGAAGATCGCGGAATTTTTACTACCCAGGTACAACTGCCGCCCGGCTCAACTCAGCAGCAAACGCTCAAGGTGGTGGAAAAAGTTGAGCGCTACTATCTGACTCATGAGAAAGAAAATATCGAATCGGTATTCGCCACCGTCGGCTCGGGGCCGGGCGGCAACGGACAAAACGTGGCGCGCCTGTTTGTGCGCCTGAAAAACTGGGAAGGGCGATCCGATGCCGATCGCACCTCTTTCGCCATTATCGAAAGGGCTACCAAAGCGTTCCGGAAAATTAATGAGGCGCGGGTGATCGCCAGCAGCCCGCCGGCGATTACCGGCATGGGCAATGCCGCCGGCTTTGATATGGAACTACAGGATCACGCCGGGATTGGTCACACGAAACTGATGGAGATGCGCGACCAGCTGCTGGCGAAGGCAGGCAGCGATCCGCGTCTGGCGCGCGTGCGCCATAACGGTCTCGACGACAGCCCACAGCTGCGTATCGATATCGATCAGCGCAAAGCGCAGGCGTTGGGCGTCTCTATTGATGATATCAACAGCACGCTGACGACCGGCTGGGGATCCACCTATGTTAATGACTTCCTCGATCGCGGGCGGGTGAAAAAAGTCTATGTGCAGGCGGCGGCGAAATACCGCATGCTGCCGGATGATATTAATAAGTGGTACGTGCGCAATAGCCAGGGCGGCATGGTGCCGTTTAGCGCTTTCGCCAAAACCGCCTGGGAAACCGGTTCGCCGCGTCTGGAGCGTTATAATGGTTATTCCTCGCTGGAGATTGTCGGCGAAGCGGCGCCCGGCGTCAGCACCGGCAGCGCGATGGATGCAATGGAGGAGCTGGTAAGCCAGCTGCCGCTCGGCGTCGGCCTGCAGTGGACCGGGGCCTCCCTGCAGGAGCGGCTCTCCGGCTCGCAGGCGCCTGCCCTGTATGCCATTTCGCTGCTGGTGGTGTTCCTGTGCCTGGCGGCCCTGTATGAGAGCTGGTCGATACCTTTTGCCGTGATGCTGGTGGTACCGCTTGGCGTGGTGGGCGCATTAGTCGCCACTTGGGCGCGCGGGCTGGAAAACGATGTTTATTTCCAGGTAGGGCTGCTGACGGTTATCGGCCTGTCGGCTAAAAATGCCATTTTAATCGTAGAGTTTGCCAATGATATTAACAGCCATGGCCGCGATCTGATCGCCTCCACGCTGGAAGCGTGCCATCAGCGTCTGCGTCCGATTCTGATGACCTCGCTGGCATTTGTCTTTGGCGTGTTGCCGATGGCCATCAGCCACGGCGCAGGCTCCGGCAGCCAGCATGCGGTAGGAACCGGCGTAATGGGCGGCATGATTTCCGCTACGCTGTTGGCGATATTTTTCGTTCCGTTATTTTTTGTCCTCATCAGGCGGCGTTTTCCGTTACAAGCCAAACCCAATGCCGCCGAGAAACGTAAGCAGGACTAATATCAATGCAGGAAATATGCATAAATAATAAAGGCAGCCGGTTAACCGGCTGCCTTATTTCATAGATGGACTGTCAGAGGCAAAGACGACTGCTGTGTGCGTCAAGCTTCTCTTTATCAGGCATTATTACTTGCGTAACATAGCGTCAATAAAGTCTTTCCAGTTCCCCAGTTCAACATCAATCATAGTGACCTCTCTTATTATTAGGCGCTATTTTACGCTCGATTTTCCAGCAAGGGAATTGCTGTTTTCAATATTACTATCGGAATATATCCTAAAAACTTTACTACTTTTTCAAAGTGAGAGCTGGATCACACTTCAACAAAATTGATTACTTCCGCAAGTGATTAATAAAATGATTGCTGTGGCTTGAACGCTTTTATCAAGCTGCGCGCAGCAAGCCGAACATGGACCCAACGCGTTAATTAATGCATTATTCTTTAACGATATTTTCAGAAAAATGGAATAGCAAGATGATGGAAAAGCAGTCGCCTGCCCTCTTTACGCTTTTTGGCATCAAAAATTGCGACACGATGAAAAAAGCGCGTCGCTTTCTCGATAATCAGCAAATTAACTATCACTATCACGACTATCGGGTGAATGGATTAAGCGACGAAACCGTACAGTGCTTTATCGATACGCTCGGCTGGACGCCGCTGATCAATATGCGCGGCACGACCTGGCGCAAACTCGCCGCCGAAGAAAAAGCGCAGATTGATAACCCGCAGGCAGCAAAAACGCTGATGCTGGCCCAGCCAGCGGTGATCAAACGACCGTTGCTCGTTGCGGCAGACGGATCTATGCTGCTGGGTTTTAATGAAAACGACTACCAGCAGTTTATTCAGGAGAAGTCATAATATGTTTTGTCCGGTTATTGAGCTGGCGCAGCAGCTGATTCGTCGCCCTTCTCTCAGCCCCGATGATGCCGGATGTCAGGCGCTTATGATTGCGCGCCTGCAGGCGATTGGCTTCACCATCGAACCGATTAATATCGCCGATACGCAAAATTTCTGGGCCTGGCGCGGTCAGGGCGAAACGTTGGCCTTTGCCGGTCATACCGATGTGGTGCCGCCGGGCGATACCAGCCGCTGGATTAACCCGCCGTTTGAACCCACTATCCGTGATGGCATGCTGTTTGGCCGCGGCGCTGCCGATATGAAAGGCTCGCTGGCGGCAATGGTGGTGGCAGCCGAGCGTTTTGTCGCCACCAACCCCCACCATCGCGGGCGCCTGGCGTTTCTGATCACCTCCGATGAAGAGGCCAACGCCACGCACGGCACGGTAAAAGTGGTTGAACACCTGATGGCGCGTAACGAACGCCTGGATTACTGCCTGGTCGGCGAACCCTCCAGTACGGTTCAGGTAGGCGACGTGGTAAAAAACGGCCGTCGCGGCTCGATTACCGCTAACCTGACAATTCATGGCGTGCAGGGACATGTCGCCTATCCCCATCTGGCGGATAACCCGGTGCATCGCGCCCTGCCCGCGCTGAATGAGCTGGTCGCCACTGAATGGGATCGCGGCAATGAATTCTTCCCGCCCACCAGCATGCAAATTGCCAATATACAGGCCGGCACCGGCAGTAATAACGTGATCCCTGGCGAGCTGTTTGTGCAGTTTAATTTCCGCTTTAGCACCGAACTGACCGATGCGGACATTCGTCAGCGTGTAGCGGACCTGCTGGAGCGTCATCAGCTGCCCCATACTCTTGAATGGAAGCTCTCCGGTCAGCCTTTCCTTACCGCGCGCGGTCAGCTGGTGGATGCGGTAATCAATGCGGTTGAGCACTATACTGAAACCAGGCCTGAGTTGCAGACGACCGGCGGCACGTCCGATGGTCGTTTTATTGCCCGCATGGGCGCTCAGGTAGTTGAGCTGGGGCCGGTTAACGCCACCATTCATAAAATCAATGAGTGCGTGAAGGCATCCGATCTGCAACTGCTGAGCCGTATGTATCAACGCATCATGGAACAGCTGATCGCATAAGCGTTCTACAGGAGGAGCTATCATGGAATGGGTAAAAGATTACTGGTGGATCATTGTGATCCTGTTGCTGGTAGGCGTTATGGTCAACGTTTATAAAGACCTGAAGCGCATCGACCATAAAAAATTTATGGCGAATAAGCCCGATCTGCCGCCACATCGTGATTTTAACGATAAGTGGGACGATGAAGACGACTGGCCGAAGAAAAAGAAATAGTCCCTGCAGGGCAGCAGCGAATGCTGCCCTTCCTCCCTCAGCGCATTAAACGAAAGTAATCACATCATCGCCTGGCTTGCCGCCGCTGAGCGCTTCTTCAAAATAGCGCCGCGGCACGGTATAGCGCAGATGATCCAGCGCCAGATTCATACTGCGTTGATCAATGGCGTGCGGTAAATCTTCGACAATATCCAACGTGACATCGCCGCCCAACGCCGACAGCCGCGCCGCCGCCTGCTGCGCCAGCGCGGTCTGATAAACTTCATCCTCATCGCCATGGATCAAATGAATGGTGGTTTTCGCCGTCGCCTGTTCCGGCAAAGTGGCGTAACGCCCGCTGAAAGCGACAATCCGCCCCGCCAGCATCGGCTGCGCCTTGCTGCCTTCCAGTACCATTACGCTACCCTGCGAAAAACCGATTAGCGCTGTCGCTTCAGGCTGTACGCCGCTAAGCTGCTGCCACTCGCTTACCGACTGCAAAAACTGCGGCATCGCTTCATCAACCCGCTGCTGCAGACTGGCATCGTTCAACGTGGCCTCGCTGAACCACTGGCGGCCCGGCGCAGGCCCGCTTGCCTCAGGCCCGCCGACGCTGACCACCAGCGCATGCGGAAAAACCTCTGCAAACCAACTGCCAATTTGTCCCATTGAGACCGGATTATCGCCGGCGGCGTGATACAGCAGAAACAGCTGCTGCGGCGGTACAGTCGGGCTTTGTACGACAAAATGGTTAAGTTTCATAATTTCCCCCTCCTGTTAACTATAAGACCTGTGCAGCTGTCGTGTTAATTTCCGTCGATAAGTTTGCGCGCTATCGCGTCGCGCAAGCGGTCGCAGCGTGTGGCATCCAGCAGGCGCATCAGCTGCTGCGCCTCTTCACGCCAGTGGCTCAGCAGCGCCTTGCGGCCGGAAAGACCCAGCGCCGCAGCCAGCGAAGCCGGCGGCTGGCGCTGCATAATCATCCGATAAAGTGCCAGCTCTTCTCCTTGCGCCGTAACCAGCAGCAGACGTCCCAGCGCCGGCAGACTGACCTCGAAAGAACGATGGGCAAAAGCAAAACCGCCCAACGTCAGCCAGTCAGCCTCATCCAGCGCCTGCTGGCTGACGATCGTCAGCGGGATCGGCTGATCGATTAACGGCTGTAGCCAGTAAAGATCGCGCGCCAGCTGCTGCTCCGCCTGCTGGCTCAATTGTTTACCGGCCTCGCTTAACGGGTAGATAGCCATTGCGCTGTAGCAGCCGCTGCTCGCCTCGCGCTGCGTGGCGATACGCGCCAGGGTAAAGCCGCAGCGCTGCCAGAAACGCCACAGCTCCTCGGTAAAACCAAAGCTTACCGAAAGATAGTCCAGCCCCTGAGCCTGCTCGCGTGCAGCGTCAATCATCCGACGGCCTACCTGCTGACGACGCAGGCCTGGCGCGACGGCGATGCGGCTGATGCGCTGTGAGCGCAGCTGCGCCGCCTGTGGAAAGCCGGCATGCGCGGCCAGCGACTGCGCGACCAGATTGCCGCGCGGGCGCCGCAGCCCGGCCCATACCTGCCAGGCCAACGCGGCGGTAAGGCCGCCTTCCGCCACCAGCCACGCCGCGCCGCTGACTTCCCCACAAGCGCTTTCCGCAGCGATAAACTGCTGACCCGGCGCATCCATCAGGCGGCGTAAATCGAGCGGCGTGGTGCGATAGTGCGCGCTGGTTAACAGTTGATAAAGCGCCAGCAGACGCGGCCCGTTATCACGCCCACAGGCGCTAATCGTTAGCGCCTGTGGGCTGGCGCGGTTAGCGACGCCGGTTGCTTCATCCAACATCAGCGCAGCATGGATGCGGCTTTCCAGCGGATCGCCCTGACGCCAGCGTAGCGGCTCCTCCAGCTGGTAAAAATGCGCCTGTGGCAGCGCGGCGCAGAATTTCAACAAAAAGCCGCGTCCGGTGCCTTCATAGCCCTGGACGGTGGTGGTTAATAAAACGCGCGGAAAACGGGTGATGAGACGCTGCAGCAGCGGCGCCGGAATCGCCGCCGCCTCATCGATAATCAGCCAGTCCGCCTCCGGCGGCGCAGCGCTGGCCAGCAGCGCATCGGGCGCGATAAAGACAAAGCGTTCACCCGCGAAACGGGCCAGCACGGCAGTGGAAACTTTCGCCGGCGCGGTCACCAGACAGCGTCCCGGCCAATGCTGCATCAACATACCGGCCAGCGCCGACTTTCCGCGCCCGCGGGCGGCGGTCAGCACATAGATGCCCGGCTGCGCCTGTAAAAAATGGTGCAGCAGGCGCCGCTGCTGCTGCGCGCCGACGGGCCGCCAGTCCGGTAACGTTAAAGGCGTTGGCTGACGGCACGGCTGATGCTGCCGATGCAGTAATAGCTGCCGATCGGCGCAAAGCTGGCGCTGTAAATGAGCAACAAAATGGGGAGTGGCGATCGGCGCGTCGCTTTCGCTCCAGCGCAGCGAATCGCTGTCAGGATGCTGCGGCCAGGCATCCCAGGGCGGCGTCAGCAATAGCAGCCAGCTGCCGGCGCTAAGGGTGCCGGCCAGCGCGGCAAACGCCTCACTGTGGAACCCCTGGCGGGCATCAAAGATGGCATGACGGAACTCCTGCCCTAACAGATTGCGCAGCGCTGAAGGTGCAACGCTGTTGGGCAGCTGCGGGTCCTCACTCAGGCAAAGCCAGTCACCCGTTAGCGCCGCTCGCCATTGCTGCGCCTGTTGATAACACCAGTCAGGCTCGCCGGCGAGCACCGCCAGCCGCCGGATGCCGGTGCGCTGCATCTCAGCGGTAACGGATGAAAGCATCTTTATTTAGCAGCGGCGAAGGTATCGCAGCGGCCCGGATCGCCGGAATCAAAGCCTTGTTTAAACCAGCTGTAGCGCTGCTCTGAGGTGCCGTGAGTAAAGCTGTCGGGGGTGACGCGCCCCTGACTCTGTTGCTGTAGCCGATCGTCGCCGATCGCTTCGGCCGCGTTTAACGCCTCCTGGAGATCGCCCGGCTCCAGAATCTGCTGTTGCTGCATATAATGGCCCCAGACGCCGGCAAAGCAATCTGCCTGTAGCTCCAGTTTCACCGACAGTTGATTCACCTGGCTTTGCGACGCGCCCTGCTGCATCTGGCGTACCTTCGGTTCGATGCCCAGCAGCTTCTGTACATGATGTCCAACCTCATGCGCGATAACGTAGCCCTGCGCAAAGTCGCCGTCGGCGCCCAGCTTGTTTTTCAGCTCATCATAAAAAGAGAGGTCGATATAAACGGTGGCGTCGGCCGGGCAATAGAACGGGCCCATCACCGATTGCCCGGTGCCGCAGCCGGTACGCGTCGCGTTACGGTACATCACCAGATGCGGCGGCTGATACTGTTTACCCATCTGGGTAAAGAGTTTTTGCCAGGTATCTTCGGTGGTGGCGAGGATCACCGAGGTAAACTTCGCCGCCTCATCATCCTGCGGGCTGATGCGCTGCGAATGGCTCTGCTGCGTGACTGAGCCGCCGCCGGTTAACAGTGGCGTCAAATCATAGCCGTAATAACCGGCAATCATCACTACCACCAGCAGAATAATGCCGCCTTTACCGCGCGGAATACGCATGCGTCCGGCGCCCACGGTGGGAGACTGGTTCCGACGATCTTCTACATTATCGCTTTCGCGACGCCCTTGCCAACGCATGACTTTCCCCTGTTATTTTTTCTGGCGAATACGGCAAATTCTAGTCGCGGCAACGCTGAATAACCAGCCCCGGTGCGTGGAATGGCAGGGTAAAGGAAAAACAGAGGGGAGCAACGGCAAGGAGATGGGTCGGCGCCCTGTATGCACCGACCACAGGCAGGCAGGTTAGTCGAGCTTAACGCCCAGACGATGCGCCACTTCTTCATAAGCTTCGATCACGCCGCCCAGGCTCTGACGGAAGCGATCTTTATCCATTTTATCCATGGTCTGCTTGTCCCACAGGCGAGCGCCGTCCGGTGAGAACTCATCGCCCAGCGTCACTTCGCCTTTGTAGAGACCAAACTCCAGCTTGAAGTCCACCAGGATCAGACCGGCGTCGTCAAACAGTTTGCTAAGCACCTCGTTGGCCTTGTAGGTCAGCTCGCGCATACGCGCCAGATTCTCTTTATTTACCCAGCCAAAGGTCTCGCAGTAGGATTCATTAACCATCGGATCGTGTTTGGCGTCATCTTTCAAAAAGAGATCGAACAGCGGGGGATTCAGGATGATGCCCTCTTCCACACCCAAACGTTTTACCAGCGATCCTGCCGCACGGTTACGGATCACGCATTCAACCGGAACCATCTCCAGTTTTTTGACCAGCGCTTCGTTATCAGAGAGCAGCGCTTCCATCTGGGTAGGAATACCGGCTTCTTCCAGCTTACGCATGATGAAATAGTTAAACTTGTTGTTTACCATTCCTTTGCGATCAAACTGCTCAATACGCGCACCGTCTCCTGCTGACGTATCATTGCGGAATTCGAGTACCAACAGATCCGGGTTTTCGGTGCTGTAAACGGTTTTCGCTTTGCCGCGATACAACTCAGCTAGCTTTTGCATCTTGATAAACTCCAAACTGGGTAAATAGTGAATGGCCATAACCGTACGACGCAATCGTTTACGTCGCCGCGCGCCATTATGCCAAAATTCAATAAAAAAGGCCGGAATTTTCCGGCCTTTTTTTGTTACTGGCTAAGGGCTGCCTGGAAGACCGCCACCAACGCGTCGTTTTGCGACTGCGTGAGTACGTGGCCTTTCGGATCGATAAACTGCAGGCTGCTGCGGTTATCTAAATCGCCGACCTGCAGCTTATAGTCGCCATTCGGCAGCTGCGGATCTTTGGCACCAATTTCCTCCCAGGTGCTGTCGCCCGGAGCTTTATAGGTCACCGCCATGCTGCCTTGCGAACGGTTGCTGTCGGTCACGTCCATGCCGATACGCTTCAGCGCCGCCGGCAGACGCTGCCAGGTGACGTTGAACGGCGCGCGCAGAATCAGATTCGGCAGGCCGGTTTCATCCGCCCCGCTCTGCACATCAATCTGCGCGGCGCTGCGATTGGCGGCGGCATCCTGCGCGGCGGTTTCCATTTTATCCAGGCCAGTACTAATATCGTTCAGCATCTGTGCGGTATAACGCTGGATCTGCGTCGGCGAGGTGACATCGTTGCCCGCCTGCTGCAGCTGCAGTAGTTTTACCGTCAACGCCTGCTGATAACCCTGCTGCTGCACGCTGATCTGATAGCGGCCGCGGTACTGGTTATCTTCATCCGCACGGTTCCACTCAACCCAGTCGGTGGTCAACTGCTGGCTGGCATCCTGACGCGCGGCGATAGGGAAATGGTAAGACTGCACCACATTAACCACCTGCGACCAGATCGATCCGCTGCGGCTGTTTTCCATCATCAACACACCGGTATTGCCGCTAAACTGCGCGCGCGCGCCGTTCATCAGCGCCAGCGGCTGAGCCGGCGGACGAATATCCAGCTGTTTGCCCGTCGCGCCGTTAGCGTTGGCGCGCGGCACATCGTAATCTCCGTTTTGCAGCGGCAGAACCATCCCTGCCGGCGCGCGTAAATCCTGCAGCTCAGCCGCCTGCAGGTAAGATTCATCTCCGCTGACCTGGCGCTTATAGCGCTGATCGTTGGAACAACCTGCCAGCAGCATCGCCGTGGATAGCCCAACGATAGTCGCTATCGTGGACTTTTTTACTGAATAAGCCATTAACTCTCCCTAAATTACAGCAGACCCGCATTTTTCAGCGCCTGCTCCACAACCGGACACGCCGCCGCGGATAGCGGAACCATTGGCAGGCGCAGGGTATCGGTCGCGATTAATCCCAGTTTTTTCGCGGCCCATTTCACCGGAACAGGATTAGATTCAACAAACAATTTCTGATGCAGATGCATCAGGCGCTGGTTTAGATGACGCGCCTCGGCGAAGTTGCCCTCGCGCGCCAGCCGACACAGTTGCGTCATTTCACGTGCGGCGATGTTCGCCGTAACGGAAATCACACCGTGACCGCCCAGCTGCATAAAGTCCAGTGCGGTAGCGTCATCGCCGCTGACCAGCACGAACTCATCATCAACCAGCTCTTGGATCTGGCTGACGCGGGATAAGTTCCCGGTCGCCTCTTTGATCCCGATAATATTTTTGATTTTCGCCAGGCGCGCCACCGTTTCGGGCAGCATATCGCAGCCGGTACGCGACGGTACGTTATACAGCATTTGCGGCAGATCGGTACTTTCCGCAATGGTTTTAAAGTGCTGGTACAACCCTTCCTGCGTCGGACGGTTGTAATAAGGCGTTACGGTAAGGCAGCCGATAACGCCGGTGTTTTCGAAGCGTTTGGTCAGAGAGATGCCTTCTGCGGTAGCGTTGGCGCCGGTTCCGGCAATTACCGGAATGCGGCCGTCGGCCATATCAAGCGTCATCATGACCACATCGCCGTGCTCATCATGGCTCAGCGTTGCGGATTCGCCGGTGGTTCCCACAGAAACGATGGCGGATGTGCCGCTCTCGACATGATAATCAATCAGTTTTTTCAGGCTCGTACGGCAGACATTACCTTTGTCATCCATTGGCGTAACGAGCGCAACAATACTTCCCGTGAACATTGGCCATCCCCTCGACAAACAAGTACTTCATGGTACGTTTGACCGGCGGGGAAAAGCAAGCGACCAGAGGCCGGGAGCGCTTGGCAGAGGGTATTTTTTATGTTTACCTACGGGTTATTACTAATACTTATCAGCTTATCCCACAGGAAGCGTTATTTTGCCGCAGACACCGCAACACTTTTTGGTCATAACGGCGTTGGGCGTCGATCGTCCAGGCATCGTCAATGCCATTACCCGTCACGTCAGCAGCTGCGGCTGTAATATTGAAGATAGCCGTTTGGCCATGCTGGGCGAAGAGTTTACCTTTATCATGCTGCTTTCCGGCAGCTGGAATGCGATTACCTTAATTGAGTCCACCTTGCCGCTGAAGGGCGCTGAAATGGAGCTGCTGATCGTGATGAAGCGCACCAACGCCAGCCGTCGACCGCCCATGCCGGAAACCGTCTGGGTGCAGGTGGAAGTCAACGACTCGCCGCATATTATCGAACGCTTTACCGACCTGTTTGATTCGCATCAGATGAATATCGCAGAACTGGTGTCGCGCACTCAGCTAACGCAAGAACATCAGCCGCCTTTGCTCTATATTCAAATTACGGCCCACAGCCCGGCGCAGCGGGACGCGACATTAATCGAACAGGCGTTTCACGCCCTATGTACAGAACTTCATGCGCAAGGCACTATTAGCGTGGTGAATTATCCGCAGCATGACGAAAAAATGGAGATTAGTGATGAATCCACTGAAAGCCGGTGATATCGCACCGAAATTTAGTTTGCCCGATCAGGATGGCGAACAAGTAAATTTGACCGACTTCCAGGGACAGCGCGTTTTGGTCTATTTCTATCCCAAAGCGATGACGCCCGGTTGCACCGTTCAGGCGTGCGGCCTGCGTGACAATATGGATGAATTTAAAAAGGCGGGCGTGGAAGTGCTGGGTATCAGTACCGATAAGCCGGAAAAGCTGTCGCGTTTCGCCGAAAAAGAGCTGTTAAATTTTACGCTGCTCTCTGATGAAAATCATGAAGTCAGCCAGCAGTTTGGCGTCTGGGGAGAAAAAACCTTTATGGGCAAAACCTATGACGGCCTACACCGCATCAGCTTTTTAATTGATGCCAACGGCTACGTTGAAAAGGTTTTCGATGATTTCAAAACCAGCAATCACTACGATATCGTGATGGCGTATCTGAAATCAGCCTGAGCAAGCGCGTGGCGTCAACGACGCCACCACTCTCCTTACTGAAACTCGCCCCCGGTAGTATCTTCAGGCCAGGCATGCGCTACCGCTTTGATTAGCGTCGCCAGCGGGATAGCGAAAAATACGCCCCAAAAGCCCCACAGTCCGCCGAAAATCACCACCGCCAGGATAATCACCAACGGATGCAGGTTCACCGCCTCGGAGAACAGCACCGGCACCAGCACGTTGCCATCCAGCGCCTGGATAACCAGATAGACAATCATCATCGTCCAGAAATCGCTGCCTAATCCCCATTGAAACAGCCCAACGCAGATGACCGGCAGCGTCACCGCCAGCGCGCCGATATAAGGGATCAGCACCGACAGGCCGACCAGCACCGACAGCAACAGCGCGTAATTCATGCCCAGCACCAGAAAAGCGATCCAGGTCGCAACGCCGACCACCACCATTTCCAGCACCTTGCCGCGAATATAATTAGTGATCTGCTGATTCATCTCGCTCCAGACCTGCCCTGCCAGGCCGCGGTTGCGCGGCAGCACGCGGCGCACCGCGTTAAGCATCTGCTGCTTATCCTTTAACAGGAAAAAGAGCATTAGCGGCACCAGCACCAGATAGATCGCCAGCGTCATCAACCCCACCAGCGAGGCCAGCGAATATTTCAACACCGATTCCCCTACCCCCGACAGGCGGCTGCGCAGATTCTCGATCGCGATATCAACGATACCGGCATCGGCCAGCGCCGGAAAACGCGCCGGCAGCCCGGCGGAAAAGGTGTAGAGCTTATTCAGCATGTTCGGCATATCACGCATTAAATGGATACCCTGCTGCCACGCCACCGGCGCGACTACCAGTACAAAAAGCAGCAGAATGCCGACAAAGAACGCCAACACAATGGTGGTGGCCCAACTACGGGAGCAGCCTAAGCGCTCCAGACGCACCGTAGGCCACTCCAGCAGGTAAGCCATGACCAACGCCACCAGCAGCGGCGCCAGCAAATCGCTGAAAAAAAACAGGATAAAAAAAGCTGCCAGCAAGATTACCAGCAGGGCAATCGCCTCCGGGTCGCTAAAGCGACGGCGATACCATTGAATCAGAAGTGCCAGCATGGCCTATCCTTCCCTGTGTCAACAAGGCTGACGATTGTACTGAAATGCGCGGCAGAAGACAGAACTATACCCGAAATAATCCGCGTTGCAGTCAGGCGGCGACACAGCCAATCCCCGGGCGCTGGCCTCAGTCAGTGACCAGGTTGAGTGAGGCAAGCCAACGGGTAACGAGCAATAAAGCCGGTTAACGATCGCAGATCGGCTCCCGAGCCTCCTCCTGGAGGGCGGCGGCAAGCACGCAGTTTCTTCCGGCGCGTTTAGCGCTATAAAGCGCCTCATCGGCGCGACGAAAACAGTGCGCGATCGCTTCGCGCTCCGCTAACCAACAGCTGACGCCAATCGATAGGGTCACCTCGCCAACCGGCTCGATAGTCTGACGCTGCGTCGCCTGACGCACCCGCTCCGCCATCATCATCGCTGTATCATGATCCGCGCCGGGCAGGATGATTAAAAATTCCTCGCCGCCGCTACGGCAGGCGACGTCTGTTTGCCGCGCGCAGTTTTTCAGCTGCTGCGCCACTCGCTGAATCACCCGATCGCCGACGTCATGTCCCCAGGTATCATTGACCCGTTTAAAATGATCGATATCCAGCGCCAGCACGGCAAAAGGCTGGCGCGTGGTGGCGAGATAGTCCAGCACTGCCTGCAGGCCACGGCGGTTAAGCAGTTGCGTCAACGGATCGGTTTGTACTTCTGATTTCAGCTGACCAATTTTCATCTGCATCAATCCGATACCGGAAAGCAGCGCCCGCTTAATTTGTGATGATTCGAAATACCACGAGCGGATGCCGTTGATTTCTATAGCGGCATCCTGCGCATCCATCTGGCTGGCCTTACGCGCCAACTGCCACAGCGGCATGGCGATCAGGCGCGCCAGCAGCCAGGCCGCTGCCAGCGTTAGCAGCGCCAGCGGCAGTGAACGCTGTATCACCTGAAACAGCAGGTTGCTGAGCGGCGCCAGCGTAATGCGGGTTGGCTTCAGTACAAAAATGGTCCAGTCGGAGTCGGGCACGCGCGCGTAGCCCGCCAGCACCGGCACGCTCTGCTCATTGTTGATTTCCTGATAGCCGCTGCTGGCGTAAGAGGTCGCGCTCTGAGGCAACAGCGGCGCAATTTTTTTGCCAACCAGTTGACCGTTCTGGTGGTAAAGCACGCGGTTCTCCCGATCCAGCACGTAAAGCTGCGTGCCGTCACGGTAGAACTGGCTAAGCAGCAGCTCATTCAGAACACTTTTGCGCTTCAGGTAAATAGTGCCGCCAACGTAACCCAGATAGCTGCCGCTTGCAGACCAGACAGGACGGGAAACAAATACCAGCAGGTTATTCGCCGCCGAGATGCTGGGCTGTCCTATCAGCGCGGTCCGCCGCGATAGCGCCTCACGCGCGCTGTCGGTATGCAGCTGCACGCCCTTCAGCATCATCGACTCAGGTGAAATTGCCCGCACCCAGCCGCCGGCATCCACAATCACTACTGAGTTAAAGCTATTGGTTTGCTGCCGCAGGCGCTCGACTTCCGTCTGTAGCAGCGCATCATCATCGAAGCGAGCGCCAATCGCGCCAGCTGTCCAGGCCAGCTGCGACTGCGCCTGCTGAAAAAACTGTCCGGTGGTAGCCGCCAGCTTGGCGGCATAAACCCGGTTCGCCTCCAGCGTATTGGAAATCAATATTTCACGCTGAACGCGCCAGGCTGCGTACAAGGAATTAGCGAGGGCAATAACGATACTGGCTACCGCCAGCAGAGTAATAAGCGTCCGCAAATCCGTTTTCGGCCGTAACAGCCTCAACATGGATTTGTCTCCAATATCTTCATCATTTTTTATGCGCCTTGTGGTGCTTTTTTTTATCAATATAGGAAGTGCGATAAGTGCCCTGGTGAGATGCACGTCTCAATTGTACATGGATTGAGCAGGCAGAAAAACGCCTCAGGGCATTTTCTTAGGATTTTTCTTAGACAAGGAATGACCGATGGTGGGACAGGAATGAATAACGTCATGAGTAATAATGCAAAAAATGACACTGCCAGCGGCAGTGTCATTATTAATCAGGTGCTAAAAAGCGTATAAGCGGCTAATCAGAGCATTAACAGCGCATAGCCCTGATTTTGCAGCGTGGCAACGGTGGTGCCGCTGGAAATAGTGTGGGTCACCGATTTATCAATCCACTCGCGAGCGATATGATGGAAAGCAACCGACTGATCGCAAACGGTGACTTTTACGCCCGCCTTTTCCAGCTCGCTAATTAACTTCAGATTAGGATTATCGATCCCGTAAGCTTTATGGAATTCTTCATTATTCAGCCCGGCAACCACGGCATCGCCGTTCATGGATACCACAAAGTCGAGCTTATTCAATGGAATGCCGGCCGCATAGTAAAGATTCACCACGCGCGCGACACGCTCCAGGCCCAGATGCGGATCTTTAATATCGCCCTCGTTTTTATTAAGCTGAAAAACAATTTTATTGCTGAGGTTAGCATCGTTACGCGGATTATAAGCGGGCGTATCGACGTAATGAATTTTCCCATAGTTAGCGATAGCTGGCGTTGACCAGAAGCCTTCCGGCTCGCTTTTGCTGTTCGCGATATGGTTAGTGACTTTGTCATAGAGCTGTGGTGCCTGAAGCACATTACCGCCGACAAAACCGGCCAAAGCCGCCACGACGATATAAGTTACGGGACGCATAAAAAAGCACTCCTTTAAGAGAGGATGTTAGTCATAGAAAAACTGAACGTATTATATTGGCTGCAGAAACTTTTCCCGCTTTTCAGGCAAGTGGACGCTGTACAATGGAATAAGAAATATCTGATCCAACTGACACCCGCGATCGCTTACCGGGGGTTATTTGCCATACCATTTTATTGCTGAAACCTGTCGCTAAATAATGTCCCGCACCGCCTGTTCCAGGCAAAGAAGCCAACAAAAATCCGGTTACTGCACAACGCATTTTACTGCTCTCCGATGGATATTCAGCGGCGCCAGGAGGGAAACGGCATCTCTATTTCCTGGCGGCCTTTTTTATCTATATCACAGAGTGTTATTAGTGAAATACAGGTTACGCAGCGGCATTATCGCTGTGGTTTCTTTGCGCGAAGATAACGCCAGTAAACCATCGAAAATTTCTTTATTTTTCGTGGATTGCTCTCTTTTTAGCATCGGCGCTTTAAATTAAGAATAAACTTACCCGACAATAGCCAAGGCCAGAGCCAGTATAAAACAGCAGTAATAGTGAAATTAAAGGCAAGAAGGTTATATTCTTTATTAAAGCGTGGCGCTTAATCTCATCCATCGCCATAAAAAAAAGCCAAATTGGTATACCAGTTAAAAATTGATAGCCGCGCTTATTTTCCAGCCGCGTGAAAATATTTCTAACGATTGTAATAAAAAGGCTGTGCGCCCGATCAATAATTTTCAGAACATGCTTAATCAAAACCTGTGCCACTTTCAATTTCTCTGAATAAGTTTACACAACTTTGAACTTTCACCCTGCCCCGGCTGACGGTTTTTCCCTTATATCATAAGGCTTAAACAGCCATTTCATTATGCAGTTTACCTCGCTAAGATAGCGGCCTGAGCGCCGCTGTTGCGCTGGCGTCTGAACTATCAGGACCGGGATCGGTCGAAACGTTACTCTTTGCCCTGGGGAAGAAGTATGTTTAATCGCTTGAAGAAAAATGTGATCGCTTCACTCTGCATCACGCTGCTGGCTGGCAACGTGCTCTCTTCCCAGGCCGACGTTGCTGATACGCTTCCCGATATTGGTACGACCGCAGGCGGCACCTTATCGATTAATCAGGAACTGCAGATGGGCGATTTTTATGTGCGCCAGCTGCGCGCCAGCGCGCCATTGATCAACGATCCCCTGCTTAACCAGTACATTAATCAACTTGGGCTGCGTCTGGTTGCCCACGCGAATTCGGTACGTACTCCCTTTCATTTCTACCTGATCCGTAATGATGAGATAAACGCCTTCGCCTTTTTTGGCGGCAACGTAGTGCTGCACTCTGCCCTGTTCCGCGCCAGCGACGATGAAAGTCAGCTGGCGTCGGTGCTGGCCCATGAAATTTCGCACGTTACCCAACGTCATCTGGCGCGTGCTATGGAAGAGCAGCAGCGCAATGCTCCGCTCACTTGGGTTGGCGCGCTCGGCTCGATTCTGCTGGCAATGGCTAATCCACAGGCGGGCATGGCAGGTTTAGCCGGTACGCTGGCCGGTACCCGGCAGGGCGTTATTTCCTTTACGCAGAATAATGAACAGGAAGCAGATCGCATCGGCATTCAGGTTTTGCAGCGCGCCGGTTTTGATCCGCAGGCGATGCCCACCTTTTTACAGAAACTGGCGGACCAGTCGCGTTTCGCCTTTAAGCCGCCGGAAATTTTGCTGACCCACCCGCTGCCGGACAGTCGTCTGGCCGACGCCCGTAACCGAGCCAATCAAATGCGGCCAATGGTGGTGCACGCTTCGCAGGATTACTATATGGCGAAAGCGCGCGCGCTGGGCATGTATGCCACCGGACAGAACCAGCTGGGGGAAGATTTGCTTGATGAGTGGTCGAAGGGCAATGCGCGCCAGCAGCAGGCCGCGCAGTACGGCAGAGCGCTGCTGTTCCTTGAAGCGAAAAGCTTCGCCAATGCGAAAAAGATCATCGAACCGCTGCTGGCAAAAGATCCCACCAACGTCTGGTACCTGGATATCATGACCGATATCGATCTGGGGCTGAATCAGCCGCAAAGCGCGGTGAAACGCCTGACGGCGCAGAAGGCCAGCGGCAGCGACCCGGTGTTACAGCTCAATCTGGCCAATGCGTTGCTGGAAGCCAAACAGCCCGCTGCGGCCAGCCGTATCCTGAATCGCTATACCTGGGCGCATCCTGATGATACTAACGGTTGGGATCTGTTGGCGCAGGCCGCGGCGGCGCAAAACCGGCGTGATGAGGAGCTGTCGGCGCGCGCGGAAGGGCTGGCGCTGACCGGGCAGTTAGATCAGGCGATTACCACCCTGAGCAGCGCCAGCGCTCAGGTGGCGTTAGGCAGCCTGACGCAGGCGCGCTATGACGCACGCATCGATCAGCTTCGTCAGCTGCAGCTACGCTTCCGTCAATATCAGAAAGGACGGTAATCGGCCTACAGCGCGAGGATTTCCTTCACAAATGGAATGGTTAACTTACGCTGGGCGCTAATCGAGGCGCGATCGAGACGATCCAGGGTGGTAAACAGCGTACGCATCTCACGATCCAGGCGTTTCAGCAGGAATCGGCCAACGTCTTCCGGCAGCTCGAAGCCACGCAGGCTGGCACGCAGCTGCAGCGCCTGTAGCTTATCCTCATCCGATAGCGGCTGTAGCTTATAGATTTGCCCCCAGTCGAGGCGTGAAGCGAGATCGGGCAGCTTAAGGTTAAGCTGGCGCGGGGGACGATCGCCGGTGATCAACAGCCGCGTTTTTCCGGTTTCCAGAATGCGGTTGTAAAGATCGAAGATGGCCATTTCCCACTCTTCCTCACCGGCAATACATTCAATATTGTCAATGCAGACCAGCGAGAGCTGTTCCATGCCATCCAGCACTTCCGGTACGAACCAGGTCCGTTTATCCAGCGGAACATAGCCGACGGCATCGCCGCGCGTCGACATTTCAGCGCAGGCCGCATGCAGCAAATGGCTGCGCCCCCCGCCCTGACGTGACCAGAAATAGAGATAACTGCCATGTTCCTGCGCTAATGCGCCTTTGAGTGCAGCCAGCAGGGACGGATTTTCTCCCGGCCAGAAACTGGCGAAGGTTTCATCATCCGGTAAATAGAGTGGCAGTGAAAGTTGTGCCGGCGTGTTCAGAAGCACCTCAAGCGTGAACGGGCTAAAAACCGCGGTAGTTTAACACATCTTATCAGGCGAAATGAAATCGCAGCGCTGCGCTGCCCCGTTCCGTTCCGGGGCCGCCTGAGCCGCCCGGCAGCGATAAAAAAGGCGCCCTGGGGCGCCTCTTTTGCTTCTGGATGTTACTCCTGCGATTTATCCGGCGCGTCCAGAATCACCTCTTCCGGGCGCAGCACGTTAATTACTTTAAAAATCAGGCTCAGCGCCACACCTACCAGCGTCGCCAGCGCCATGCCTTTCAGCTCTGCCGCGCCGATATGCACCTTGGCTCCGCTCACGCCGATAATCAAAATCACCGAGGTCAGGATCAGATTCTGCGCCTTATTATAGTCTACTTTTGATTCAATCAGCACGCGAATACCGGATGCGCCGATCACGCCATACAGCAGCAGCGAAACCCCGCCCATCACCGGTACCGGAATCGCCTGAATAGCCGCCGCCAGCTTACCGACGCAGGAGAGCAAAATAGCAATAATCGCCGCGCCGCCAATCACCCAGGTACTGTAAACGCGGGTAATCGCCATCACGCCGATATTTTCGCCGTAGGTGGTATTCGGCGTTGAACCGAACAGGCCAGAAATAATGGTCGAGAAGCCGTTGGCGAACATCGAACGATGCAGGCCAGGATCGCGGATCAGATCCTTTTTGACGATATTCGCCGTCACCACCAGATGCCCGACATGTTCGGCAATCACCACCAGCGCGGCCGGCAGGATCGTTAACATCGCATACCATTCAAAGCGCGGCGTATAAAACGTCGGCAGCGCGAACCACGGCGCGGCCGCCACTCCGCTCCAGTCGACGATGCCCATCGCCCAGGAAAGCAGATAGCCCGCCAGCACGCCGATCAGAATAGGGATGATCGCCATAAAACCGCGAAACAGTACCGAACCAAACACGGTTACCGCCAGCGTCACCAGGGAAACGGTCACCGCGGTACCATCTACCGTCGCGCCGCTGGCAGGCAGCAGGCCGGCCATATTCGCTGCGACGCCCGCCAGTTCCAGCCCGATAACCGCGACAATCGCGCCCATCGCCGCCGGTGGGAACATCACATCCAGCCAGCCGGTGCCCGCTTTTTTCACAATCAGCGCCACCAGACAAAACAGCACGCCGCACAGAATAAAGCCGCCCAGCGCCACCTCATAGCCCAGAGGCAGCAACAGCAACACCGGCGAAATAAAGGCGAAGCTGGAACCTAAATAGGCAGGGATTTTACCCTTACAGATAAATAGATAGAGTAAGGTGCCGATGCCGTTAAACAACAGCACCGTTGCCGGATTGATATGAAACAGAATCGGCACCAGCACCGTCGCGCCGAACATGGCGAACAGATGCTGAAAACTGAGCGGAATCGTTTGCAGTAGCGGTGGACGTTCGCTAACGCCAATCGCGCGACGAGTCATGGAGTATCCCCTTGGGCTGTTTTTGGCAAAAAAAAGCCGACTCTGCGGTCGGCTGAATAATTATTTGGTTCCGAAAATCTTATCACCCGCGTCGCCAAGACCGGGGATGATGTAACCTTTCTCGTTCAGGCCGTGATCGATGGAGGCGGTATAGAGTTCAACATCCGGATGCGCCTTTTCCAGCGCGGCAATGCCTTCCGGCGCGGCGACCAGCACCAGCACCTTGATGGAGTTACAGCCCGCTTTCTTCAGCAGATCAATGGTGGCGATCATCGAGCCGCCGGTGGCCAGCATCGGGTCCACTACCAGCGCCATGCGCTCTTCGATATTGGAAACCAGCTTCTGGAAATAAGGGACCGGCTCCAGTGTCTCTTCATCACGGTAAACGCCCACCACGCTGATACGCGCGCTTGGCACATGCTCCAGCACCCCTTCCATCATACCGAGACCGGCACGCAGAATCGGGACAACGGTGATTTTCTTGCCTTTGATCTGGTCAATTTCTACCGGACCATTCCAGCCTTCAATGGTGACTTTTTCAGTTTCCAGATCGGCAGTGGCTTCGTAGGTCAGCAAACTTCCCACTTCAGATGCCAGTTCGCGAAAGCGCTTGGTGCTAATGTCTTGCTCACGCATCAGGCCCAGTTTATGTTTGACGAGCGGGTGTTTGACTTCCACGATCTTCATTGTTGTACTCCCGGAGTGTTGAGCGGAAAAAAAAATCGCCGGATTATACCGCCTTTTGTCTGCCGCGCCATATGCAATCAGGCAATAAAGCGTAAAAGGCGGCGGCTGGATCAAGCATCATCGAAAATAAATAATCTGCAACACTGGCCTCGCAAACGTTTGCCTGCGCTGTTAGAATTGCCGCGCTTTAATTCAAACCGCAAAACCGCGTGGGGATTCCGCAGTGACCGACAAGACCTCTCTCAGCTATAAAGACGCCGGCGTTGATATTGATGCAGGCAACGCGTTAGTCGATCGTATTAAAGGCGTGGTGAAACAAACCCGTCGTCCGGAAGTGATGGGCGGCCTCGGCGGTTTCGGCGCGCTCTGTGCGCTGCCGCAAAAGTATCGCGAGCCGGTGCTGGTTTCCGGCACCGACGGCGTCGGCACCAAGCTGCGTCTGGCGATGGATCTGCAGCGCCATGATACCATCGGCATCGATCTGGTCGCCATGTGCGTTAACGATTTGGTGGTTCAGGGCGCAGAGCCGCTCTTCTTCCTGGATTACTACGCCACCGGCAAGCTGGATGTCGATACCGCTTCCGCCGTGATTGGCGGCATCGCCGAAGGGTGCTTACAGTCGGGCTGCGCGCTGGTAGGCGGTGAAACCGCAGAGATGCCGGGGATGTATCACGGCGAAGATTACGACGTGGCTGGCTTCTGCGTCGGCGTGGTGGAAAAGTCAGAAATCATTGACGGCAGTAAAGTACAGGATGGCGACGTGCTGATCGCCCTCGCCTCCAGCGGCCCGCACTCTAACGGCTATTCTCTGGTGCGTAAAATTCTGGAAGTCAGCCAGACCGACCCGTTAAGCGAGCAGCTCGACGGCCAGCCGCTGGCCGATCATCTGCTGGCCCCGACGCGTATCTACGTTAAAAATATCCTCAGCCTGATTGAGCAGATCGATGTGCACGCTATCGCCCATCTCACCGGCGGCGGCTTCTGGGAAAATATTCCGCGCGTGCTGCCGGAAAATACCCAGGCGGTTATCGATGAAGCCAGCTGGCAGTGGCCGGCAGTCTTTGGCTGGCTGCAGCAGGCGGGCAACGTTAGCCGCCATGAAATGTACCGCACCTTTAACTGCGGCGTCGGCATGGTGATCGCCGTCAGCGCCGCCGAAGCAGATAAAGCGGTTGAACTGATGAATGCCGCAGGCGAGCAGGCGTGGAAAATCGGCGTAATTAATGCCTCTGACGCAGAAGAGCGTGTGGTTATCAAATGAAGCGGTTGGTCGTGCTGATATCGGGTAGCGGCAGCAATCTGCAGGCGATTCTCGATGCCTGTCAGCAGGGCCGCATCAACGCCAGTGTGGCGGCGGTGTTCAGCAATAAGGCCGACGCGTTTGGCCTTGAGCGCGCCCGCAGTGCGGGCGTTGCCGCCCATGCGCTTTCCGCGTCCGATTATGAAAGCCGCGAGGCGTTTGATCGCCAGCTTATGCGCGAGATCGACGCCTGCGCGCCCGATTTGGTGGTGCTGGCGGGCTATATGCGTATTCTTAGCCCGGCCTTTGTCGCGCATTATCACGATCGCCTGCTGAATATTCATCCTTCTCTGCTGCCGAAATATCCGGGGCTGCACACCCACCGTCAGGCGATCGCCAACGGCGACCGCGAACATGGCACCTCGGTGCATTTTGTGACCGACCAGCTGGATGGCGGCCCGGTGATCTTACAGGCCCGGGTACCGGTATTTGGCGGCGACAGCGAAGAAGAGGTGATCGCACGCGTGCAGCATCAGGAACATGCGATTTATCCGCTGGTGATTAGCTGGTTCGTTGCGGGCCGGCTGATGATGCGTGATAACGCCGCCTGGCTTGATGGCAACCCGCTTCCGCCGCAGGGCTACGCGGGCGATTAAGCGTTGCCGGCGTTAAACGAATAAACCCTAATTCAGAGCCAGCCTGCTGGCTCTGCGCTTTTTCAGCCAAAGCGTCCGGTAATATAATCTTCCGTACGTCGTTGCCGCGGCGTGGTAAACAGCGTATCGGTATCAGCAAACTCCACCACCCTTCCCTGATGCATAAATGCGGTATAGTCAGAGACGCGCGCCGCCTGCTGCATATTATGTGTTACCAGAAGCAGGGTGAAATGCTGCTTCAGCGTGGTCATCAGCTCTTCAATTACCAGCGTGGAGATCGGGTCCAGCGCCGAGGTTGGCTCATCCAGCAGCAGCACTTCCGGCTCGATAGCAATGGCGCGCGCAATCACCAGCCGTTGTTGCTGGCCGCTGGAAAGCGTCAGCGCGTTTTGCCGCAGGCTATCTTTTACCTCCGGCCACAGCGCCGCCGCGCGCAACGCCCGCTCTACCGCTTCGTTTAAAATGCGCCGATCGCGTACGCCCTGTAGACGCAGCCCGTAAACCACATTTTCATAAATCGATTTTGGAAACGGATTGGGCCGCTGAAAAACCATGCCGACGCGACGACGCAGCGCCGAAAGATCGCCGCCGCGCTCGAGGATATTGCGCCGATCGAGCATCACCTCGCCTTCAACGCGGCAGTTATCGATCACATCGTTCATACGGTTAAAGCAGCGCAGCAGGGTAGATTTTCCGCAGCCGGACGGGCCGATAAGCGCGGTAATGCGATTTTTCGGGATCTGCAGGTTGATCGCATCCAGCGCCTGTTTATCGCCATACCAGAGAGAAAGATTATTCACGGTTAGCGCGGTGTCGATTTCAGCCGTCATGGTCCTCACCATTATTGCACCAGCGAGCGATAACGCTCGCGCAGACGATGGCGTAAGGCCATCGCCGTAAGATTCAAGCCAAGAATAATGCACACCAGCAGCAGCGCCGTAGCGTATACCACCGGGCGATCGGCCTCGGCGTTAGGGCTTTGAAACGCCAGGTCGTAAATCTGAAAGCCAAGATGCATAAATTTACGATCGAGATGCAGGTAAGGGAAAACGCCGTCTACCGGCAGCTCCGGGGCCATTTTCACCACCCCTACCAGCATTAGCGGCGCCGTTTCCCCCGCCGCGCGCGCCACGGCCAAAATTAACCCAGTCAGCATGGCGGGCAGCGCCAGCGGCAGGGTAACATGCCATAACGTTTCCGCCCGGGTGGCCCCCAGCGCCAGCGAGCCGTACCGCAGGCTGGCGGGAATGCGCGACAGCCCTTCTTCGGTGGCGACAATCACTACCGGCAGCGTCAGCAGCGCCAGCGTGAGCGACGCCCAAAGCAGGCCAGGGGTGCCAAAGGTCGGGTTAGGCAGCGACGCGGCATAAAACAGCTGATCAAGGGTGCCGCCAATTAGCCAGACGTAAAACCCCAGGCCAAACACCCCATACACAATCGACGGCACGCCCGCCAGGTTAACCACCGCAATACGTACCAGCCGGGTTAACGCATGTTGTCCGGCATATTCATGCAGCCAGACGGCGGCCACCACGCCCAGCGGCATCACCACCACCGACATTAGCAGCACCATCAGCACGGTGCCGAAAATGGCCGGGAAAGCACCGCCCTCGCCCGGAGACGCATCCGGCGAATCGGCGACGAAATGCCACAGCTGTTGTAAAAAATGCTGCCATTTCTGCGCCAGCGTCATGGCGTTGGGATACCAGGCATCGCGGATCTGCGCCAGCGGGATGCGGTGCAGCTGTCCGTTGACGTCGCGCAGCATCAGCGCATTACGCGCGCTCTCCTGCAGCAGCGAGGCGCGGCGCTCCGCCTGCGCCACAAACTGCCGCTGGAGTTCGCTGCGATTCGCCATCAGCATTGACCTTTCCTGCTCGTTTTCACGGCCGCTGGCCTGCAGCTCTAAGGCTTCCACTTCCAGCGCCTCGAGCTGTGCCGTGATATGCGCCATCTCGGTGCGGCGGATGCGCTCGGCCTGCTCCAGCAGTTGGTGAGTTTGCTGCAGGCGCTCCTGCAGAGCGTGTTGCATATTCTGCGCCGTAAGCGGCTGCTGATTTTCATACAATCCGGCAAACCAGCCCAGCGCATCGCCGCCCTTCCGTCGCTGCAGCACCAGTATGCCCGGCGGCTGCTCGCGGCGCTGAATATCGCTTTCCAGCAGCGTGCGGAAATCGGAGACGGCAACGTCGCGGTTGCCGGTTTTGATTAAGTAGCGCGTGACCTGCGACGGCAGCTGCTGCGCCTGCGGCACGCCGGCATCGATCAGCTGTTGGCGCGGCAGGGTCTGTGAGCTGACCACTTCCCCCAGCAGCTGCGCCTCGCCGGCGGCAGGTTGCGCCAGCGTAAACAGCGTCACCGGCTGCGGCCAAAAATGGCGCAGCCCCTGCCAGGCCAGCAGCAGCAATAACAGCAGAAACGCCAGCAGGCTAAAGGTTACCGCTCCAGCCGTGAGCCAGCGCCAGCGATCGTTTTGCTTTAGCGCGCTCATCCCTGCCCCTCATGCTGACCATAGCGATGACGTAAATTCTGGCGTACCACTTCCGCCAGCGTATTCAGCACCAGCGTAAACACCAACAGCACCAGCGCGCTAAGAAACAGAATGCGATAGTGGGCGCTGCCTGCCGCCGCCTCCGGCATCTCAACGGCTATATTGGCGGAAAGCGCGCGTACGCCGTGAAACAGGCCGCCTTCGCTAACCGGTGTATTGCCTGTAGCCATCAGTACAATCATCGTTTCTCCTACCGCTCGGCCAAAACCGATCATCAATGCGGCAAAAATCCCGGAGGCGGCGCTGGGTAAAATCACGCGCGACAGGGTTTGCCATGCCGTGGCGCCCAATGCCAACGATCCCTGCCCCAGCGCAGCCGGCACGCTAAAAATAGCATCCTCCGCCAGGGTAAATATCAGCGGCACCAGCGCAAAACCCATCGCCAGCGCGGCGATCAACAGATTGCGCTGCTCGTAGCCGCCCGGCAGCAGCGACGCCAGCGGCTGGCCCCACAGCGCGCTGTCGGTCAGCGGCATCAGCCACAGACAGAGCGCGCTAACCAGCAACAGCAGCGGCACCAGCAGCCAAACCTCGCGCCCCGGCGCATCCAGCCCCGCACGCCAGCGCGACGGCAGGCGCTTCAGCAGCGGCCCGCATAGCAGCAGCGTCACCGTCAGAACGACGGGCAGCAGCAGCACGCCAGAAAGCCGGGCGGCAATCTGCGGCGCCAGCCACAGGCTGGCAAACAGGCCGATCACCACGCTGGGCAAGGCGCCCATCATCTCCATTGCCGGTTTAATCCAGCGGCGTAGCGCCGGCGACATAAACCAGGCGGTATAAATGGCGGCGGCCAGCGCCAGCGGCGTGGCAAACAGCATCGCCAACGCGGCAGCCTTCAGCGTACCGGTGACCATCGGCACCAGGCTGAATTTCGCCTGATACGGATCGTCGACCGCCGTCGATTGCCAGACCCAGTCCGGCTGTGGATAGTTTTCATACCAGACTTTTTGCCACAGGTTGCGCAGGCTGATATCGGGCCAGGGATTGTCGATACGCCAATATTGCCAGCCGTCGGCGCGCTCGATCAGTAATCCATCGCCCTGTGGCGCGAACTGCGCCTGGCGCACGTTCTCGCCCAGCGGATGATGAAAGAAAGCGCCCTGCCGTTTGCTGGCGAACATCTGCAGCTCGCCGGCGGCGCTTAGCGTAGCGAACACCCGGCGTTGCGGTTCGGTAATCAATAGCTGCCCGGCGCGCGCGCCGTCAAAATCGCGGATACGGTGCAGATGCACGCCCCGCTCATCGGCAATATCAAACCACTGACTGATACCGTTATCGTCGGCAAGCAGCAGCGAACGTCCGCCGCTCAGCAAGGCCATCTGGCGCGGCGCATGCGTCAGCGGCAGCGTATCGCGCAGCGTGACCTGCTGACCGTTGATCTGCCAGACCCGTAAGCTGCGCTCGCTGCTGGCGAACAGTAGCTTACCGTCAGGCGCCAGCAGCAGCTGGCTGACCGGCCCGCTGGCCAGCATATCGCTTTGCATCGGCCGCCCGGCCGCCAGGCGCAGCAGCCGAATATGCTGCCCATCGCTTAACGCCGCCAGCCACTCTCTGTCGCCGCTGGGGGCCAGCGCCGCCAGCGTAAACCCGCCGCTGCCGCCGTCAAACGCGCCATCGCCTAAAGGAAATTTCCAGCGCGGCTGTGCATCCGCTGCGCTAAAATCAGGTTGGACCAGTCGGAAATTGCCATCGGGCTGCAACAGCAGTAGGCTGCTGTTATCGGCGGTCGCCGCGCCGATCACCGGACCGCGTGCCAGCTGCAGCGGCGGCTCAGGCGCAGCGCCGTTCAACGGAAAGAAACGGCCTTCGCCCTGACTATCGATACGCCAGCCCCAGCCCTGGTTAACGCCCAGCGCGACGGCAGGCTGAGTTGAAAGCGCGGGCTGTAGCGGCCCCGCCTGCATGGAAGGCGTGGCAAACAGCGGCATCACCACCCACAGCAGCCAGACAAACAGCAGCATCATGACCAGCAGCACGCTGACGCCACAGGCGCCGATGGCGCGCGCGGTCAGGCGGTCAACATAACGCCGGGTACGGTTGCTGTAGTTGACGGGGATATGATTATCGATCATCGTGCTTGCAGATTCCTCTCATTGAAGCCGCTATGTTGCCCGTAGCTCTCTGATATGACAACCATTGAGGTGAGACATTGCTGCCATACTCTCGCCATAATGAAGTTGGAAAATGGATACCCTCGTCTCAAATCAGCACAACGGAGCCATAATGGGTCAGGAAAAGCTTTACATAGAAAAAGAACTGAGCTGGTTATCCTTTAATGAACGCGTACTGCAGGAAGCCGCAGATAAAACCAACCCGCTGATCGAGCGCATGCGCTTTCTGGGCATTTATTCAAATAACCTGGAAGAGTTTTATAAGGTGCGCTTCGCCGACCTGAAGCGACGCATTTTGATTGGCGAGGAACAGGGATCGCCCAGCACGCCGCGTCATTTGCTGAAGAAGATCCAGCAGCGCGTTCTGCGCGCCGATCAGGAGTTCGATGGTTTATATAATGATCTGCTGCTGGAGATGGCGCGTAACCAAATCTTTTTGATTAACGAGCGGCAGCTGTCGCCTAATCAGCAAAGCTGGCTGCGCCACTACTTTAAGCATGAACTGCGCCAGCACGTCACACCAATTCTGATTAACCATGATACCGATCTGATTGAATTCCTGAAGGATGACTACACCTATCTGGCGGTAGAGATTATTCGCGGCGAAGATATCCGCTATGCCCTGCTGGAGATCCCGTCGGATAAGGTACCGCGCTTTGTTAATCTGCCTGCTGAATCGCCGCGCCGTCGCAAACCGATGATCCTGCTGGACAATATTTTGCGTTACTGCCTGGACGACATCTTTAAAGGCTTTTTCGACTATGACGCGCTCAACGCCTATTCAATGAAAATGACGCGTGACGCCGAGTACGATCTGGTTACCGAGATGGAATCGAGCCTGTTAGAGCTGATGTCTTCCAGCCTCAAGCAGCGCCTGACCGCCGAGCCGGTGCGCTTTGTTTATCAGCGCGATATGCCTAATGCGATGGTTGAACTGCTGCGCAATAAACTAAATATCTCTAATTATGACTCTATCGTGCCCGGCGGCCGCTACCATAACTTTAAAGATTTCATCAGTTTCCCTAACGTCGGCAAAACCAACCTGGTGAATAAGCCGATGCCGCAGCTGCGGCATATCTGGTTCGATGGTTTCCGCAACGGCTTTGATGCCATTCGTAACCATGATGTGCTGCTCTATTATCCCTACCACACCTTTGAACATGTGCTGGAGCTGCTGCGTCAGGCATCGTTCGATCCCAGCGTGCTGGCGATTAAAATCAATATCTATCGCGTCGCGAAAAACTCACGCATTATCGATGCGATGATCCATGCCGCCTATAACGGTAAAAAAGTCACGGTGGTGGTGGAACTGCAGGCGCGTTTTGATGAAGAGGCCAACATCCACTGGGCCAAACGTCTGACGGAAGCGGGCGTGCATGTCATCTTCTCGGCGCCGGGCCTGAAAATTCATGCCAAGCTGTTTCTGATTTCACGTCGCGAGGGCAGCGAGATTGTGCGCTATGCGCATATCGGCACCGGTAACTTCAACGAAAAAACCGCGCGCATTTATACCGACTACTCACTGCTGACCGCCGACGCGCGCATCACCAACGAGGTGCGCCGGGTATTCAACTTTATTGAAAATCCTTATCGCCCGGTAAGCTTCGATTATCTGATGGTGTCGCCGCAGAACTCGCGTCGTATGCTTTATCAGCTGATTGATGAAGAGATCGCCAACGCGCAGCAGGGTATTCCGGCCGGGATTACGCTGAAAGTGAATAACCTGGTCGACAAAGGTTTGGTAGATCGTTTGTATACCGCCTCCAGCGTCGGCGTGAAGGTGAATCTGCTGGTGCGCGGCATGTGTTCGTTGATTCCTAATCTTGACGGGATCAGCGATAATATCCGCGTGATTAGCATCGTTGACCGCTATCTGGAGCACGATCGGGTTTATATTTTTGATAATGGCGGCGATAAAAAAGTCTTTCTTTCTTCCGCCGACTGGATGACCCGTAATATCGATTATCGTATCGAAGTGGCGGTGGCGATCCTTGATCCTGTTCTGAAACAGCGCGTACTGGATATTATTGCCATCCTGTTCAGTGATACTGTAAAAGCCCGCATTATTGATAAAGAACTGAGTAACCGTTATGTACCGCGAGGAAACCGCCGTAAGGTACGGTCGCAGCAGGCCATTTACGATTACATCAAATCTCTGGAACAACCTGAATAATTCACTATGCCGATATCCCATAAAAATATGCCCCGACCGCAAGAGTTTGCCGCTATTGACCTTGGTTCCAATAGCTTTCATATGGTCATTGCCCGCGTAGTGGATGGCGCGATGCAGGTGCTGGGTCGTCTGAAACAGCGCGTGCATCTGGCGGACGGACTGGGCGCGGATAACGTGCTGAGCGAAGAGGCTATCCAGCGCGGGCTTAGCTGCCTGGCGCTGTTTGCCGAGCGTCTGCAGGGCTTCAGCGCTTCGAACGTGACGATTGTCGGCACCCATACGCTACGCCAGGCGATCAACGCCGAAGATTTTCTGCGGCGCGCGGCAGAGGTTATCCCCTACCCGATCGAAGTGATCTCCGGCCACGAAGAGGCGCGCCTGATTTTTATGGGCGTTGAGCATACGCAACCGGAAAAAGGTCGCAAGCTGGTAATCGATATCGGCGGCGGCTCCACCGAGCTGGTGATCGGCGAGGATTTTGAGCCTAAGCTGGTGGAAAGCCGCCGCATGGGCTGCGTCAGCTTCGCGAACCTCTATTTTCCTGGCGGCGTGATTAATCAGGAAAACTTCCGTCGGGCGCGTCTGGCCGCAGCGCAAAAACTGGAAACGCTGGCCTGGCAATACCGGCTGCTCGGCTGGCAGTACGCGCTGGGCGCCTCCGGCACCATCAAGGCGGCCTGTGAAGTGCTACAGGCGATGGGCGAAAAAGAAAAACAGATTACGCCAGAACGGCTGGATAGGCTCTATGACGAAGTCATGAAACATAAATCCTTCGCCGCGCTGAGCCTGCCGGGCCTGTCGGAAGAGCGCAAAGCAGTATTCGTGCCGGGGCTGGCGATCCTGTGCGGCGTATTCGATGCGCTGGCGATCCGCGAGCTGCGTCTGTCCGACGGCGCCCTGCGCGAAGGGGTGCTGTATGAAATGGAAGGCCGCTTCCGTCATCAGGATATCCGCAGTCGTACCGCGCAAAGCCTGGCCAATCATTACAATATCGACAGCGATCAGGCGCGACGCGTGCTGGAAACCACGGATGAGCTTTGGCAGCAGTGGCGCGATCAAAATCCGCGCCTGGCCAATCCTCAGCTGGCTTCGCTGCTGCAGTGGGCGGCATTGCTGCATGAGGTGGGTTTAACCATCAACCACAGCGGTATGCAGCGTCACTCTGCTTATATCCTGCAAAACACCAACCTGCCGGGATTTAATCAGGATCAACAGCTGCTGCTGGCGACGCTGGTACGCTACCACCGTAAAGCGATCAAGAGCGACGATCTGCCGCGGTTTACCCTGTTTAAAAAGAAACAGATCCTGCCGCTGGTGTTTCTGCTGCGTCTTGGCACGCTGCTAAATAATCAGCGCCAGGCGACCAATCGTCCGGACAAGCTAACCTTGACCACCGACGAGGGGCACTGGACGCTGCGCTTCCCGGCCGGCTATTTCAGCCAGAACACCCTGGTCCAGCTCGATTTAGAGCGTGAGCAGGTTTACTGGCAGGATGTTTCCGGCTGGAAGCTAACGATAGAAGAAGAGGCGTAAAGCACGCCGGCGTATTCGGGCGGCGCTTCCTCCGCCCGCATGACTCAGATATAAAAAAATGACCACACGCCCGGATAACTATTTTACTGAAAAATATCAGCTGAGCGCCACTCACTCCGAAGTGGTGGCGGCATTACCTTTTCTGACGCCAGGCAAAGCGCTGGATGTGGGCTGCGGCAGCGGACGCAACAGCCTGTGGCTGAATATGAAAGGGTTTGAAGTAACCGCCTGGGATAAAAACCCGCAAAGCATTGCGCGGCTGAATCAGATCATCGCCGCCGAAGGGCTCAGCGAAATTGAAACGCAGGTGACCGATCTCAACAGCGTGCGCTTTAACGGCGCGTATGATTTTGTGCTCTCCACCGTGGTGATGATGTTTTTACAGCCGGAAACCATTCCCCAGCTAATTGCCGATATGCAAGCCAGCACGGTTAAAAACGGCTATAACCTGATTGTCGCCGCAATGGATACGGAAGATTATCCCTGCCCCATCGCCTTTCCCTTTACCTTTAAATCGGGTGAATTAAGCCACTACTACCGTCAATGGCAGATCATCAAATATAACGAGCATGTCGGCCAGCTGCACCGGACGGATGAACACGGCAACCGCATCAGCCTGCGTTTCGCGACGCTGCTGGCGAAAAAGGCCCCGGCGGAGTAATCAGCTCTCGGCCAACAGGCTTAACGGCTGCGGCTCACTAATGGCGAAGCCCTGCAAATAATCGATGCCCAGCCCGCGCAGCGCCGCCGCTACCGCCTCGGATTCCACGCACTCCGCCACTATCTGCATCCGTTTCAGCCGGGCCACGCGGCAGATCGATTCAATGATCTGATAGTCGAGCGGGCTGTGCAGCATATTCTGGATAAAGCTGCCGTCAATTTTCAGCATATCGGCCTGCAGCGTTTTCAGTTGCAGGTAACTGGCATAACCTGTGCCAAAGTGATCAATCGCGATACGGCAGCCCAGCCGACGCAGACGATGAACGGTGCGATAGCCCGCAGAGAAATTCATATTTTCCGCGGCCTCGCTGATTTCCAGTATCAGCTGCCACGGCTCCACCTGATGCTGTTTCAGCAACAGTTCCAGCTCGCTGACAAAATGCGGGCGGAACAGGCTGGCGGCATGAATATTGACGGCAAAGCGCATCGCCGGCAAACGCGTGCGGCTGCTATCGATAAAGCTCAGCGCATGGTTCAGTACCCAGCGATCCATTTCCCATGTCAGGCCAAACTCCTGCACGACCGGTAAAAAGCGCTCCGGCGCCAGCTGTTTGCCCTGCGAATTAACCAGTCGGAGCAGCAGTTCATGGTAATCATCGCCGCGCAGCCCCTCAATGCGCTGCGCCATCATCACAAAGCGTTCGTTATCCAGCGCCTGCTGGACCTCCTCCAGCTGGGTCAGTTTCTCTTTCGTCTGCCGCAGCGCGTTGATATTTTCCTGCTGCAAATGCTCCGGCTGGTGACTGTGCAGGGAAACCTCGGCCATCTCGCTAAGCTGTCCCAGCAGCCGGGGCAGATCATTAATCGGCGGCACAACGTGACAATAGCTGATGCCGATAGCGGGCTGTAGCGGCAACCCCTGCCAGCGCAAGCTGTAGCGGCCGATGCGGATGCTAATCTGATCGATTCGCTCTTCATGGGTGGCTTTATTCAGCCGCATCGCCAGCGCAAAGCCTGGCAAATGGTAAATGTTCTCTTTAGGCTGCAACAGCGGCTGTAAATGCGCCGCCAGCCGCCGCTTATATTCAACGCGCAGATCCAGCCCCCAGGTTCGGCTAAGGCGATCGAGATCGGGAATACGTAAAAAACAGAGCGTGGAGGAAGCCTGCTGTTCCAGGATCGCTTTCAGCGCGCGCAGATTAGGCAGATCCACCACCGGATCGACCAGCGCCGCCTCGCGTGATTTCTTAATCAGCCGACGCTGGCGTACGCCGTTGATGCCAATAAAATAGAGGATTAGCGACCATACCAGCAGATTGGTGGTGTTCAGCGCCAAATGTAACGACAGCTCTGGCTGGGTGCGAAATTGATACAGCAATATCAGCACCAGCGACCACGCCAGCGTGGAAAGCAGATAGCCAAAACGGGCTGCCGCCCACAGCATGGTCGGCAGCAACAGCAACAGGGCAAAATCGCCGGCGACCTGATTTTTTACCTCGCTATGCAGAATCATCAGCAACGCCACCAACAGAGTAAGCCAAAGCAGCCAGACTCTGATTTCCGTGTGGGTTACGCTTTCTGCGATTTGCTGGCGCAGCAGGTTAACCTGACGGGAAAAGTAGCGTGCGTGGCGAAAGCAGCGGATCGCCATATAGTAAAGCGGCAGGATCGCCACGCAGGATAGCAAAATAGCCTGATAGTTAATCAGCGTGCGCAGCGTCAGCGGATTGCGGTTAAAAATAGAAAGCTCGGCGGGAATGGCCTTTAGCGTTACCAACGTTTGCAATAAAAAGACCAGCAGCGTCGGCAACAGAAAGCCGATCCAGAACAGGCGCATGCGGTCGGTGCCCTGTGTGCCAGGCGTTGTGCCCCACTGCCGCCCGGCCCAGATACGATAGCCCAGCCAGCAGGTGCTAATGCCGACGATAAACAGGGCGCAAGAGAGCAGCGCCTGGCTCGGCGAAAAAATGGTTAAGTAGCGCCACAGCAGCGCCAGCGTAATGCCAGGCAGTGCCGCCCAGTCAAATACCATCAGCAACGCTACCGTTAATGTCACCGGCAAAAACAGCAGATAAACCGGACCGTCAGGCAGTTGCAGCTTGACCGATAACGCGCCGGAAAGCGGCATCAGCAACAGCGCCAGCCATAAAGGCACGCCCCACCAGCTGCGGCGGAATTGACTGAACGATGGCATATTATGTGCGGTAAACAAGAATGGCCTCTTCAGGAATGATAAAGCGCGCAGCAAATGCTGCATAAAGCTAAAACCGCTCTCATACTAAGTTCCATCAGGCTTTCAGATTTGATATGCGTCAAACATCTTTATTAAAACCCGCTCAGCCCGTCTGTTGTTTCACCTGCGTACGGGTTATTTCGGGTAGATTTGCGCATCAGACTGCGGCACGACATTGACCTGCCGATAACGCTGTGCCTAAATTGTTTCTCCGCCTTCGGGCCTGCTACAGGAGTCCCTGCGTGAATAGCATCACCTCATTGCGCAAAAGCCGTAAAACTGGCCGAATGACCCGCATAGTGTTGTTAATCAGCTTTATCATATTGTTTGGTCGTCTGCTGTTTGTTTTGCCCGGCGCGTTCCAGCACCATCAGGATAAGAAGGTGAACGCTGAGCTGCCCATGACCATCCAGCCCGTCAGCAAAGAGTAATGACGCGAGCGTTAAGTTGCCTTAACTGAGACAACTTACCCTCTCTCCATGCCTGTAAAACAGTGGGCTTACCTGGCCCATGCTTCCAGACACAAGGGAATTTTTATGTCTGTATCCCCCGCTCAATCTCAAGCCCGACAGCTTGCCGATACCCGCAGCCGTATTCTGACGCTTCTACTAAATGAGCCGGATCTGGTGGAAAGCCTATTGCAGGCACCTTCGCCGCCGTCGGCAGAAATAACGGCGCAGATTGATAGTCTGCGCGCAGATCTTGCGCTACTGCACGCGGCGGATATCGCCGATATTCTTGAAGCCCTGCCAGAAGATGAGCGCCAAGCGCTGTGGCAGCTGGTGGATAATGCTCGCCGTGGCCAGGTGCTGGTAGAAGCATCAGAAACGGTCTGGGAGAGCCTGACCGAAGTAATGAGCGATAAAGATATCCTGCAGGCGATCGCGCCGCTGGATATTGACGATCAGGCTTATCTGGCGAAATACCTGCCGCGTGACCTGACCGGACGGCTGCTAACTCAGCTGGATCCCGCGCTGCGCGCCCGCGTACTGAACGTGGTGCATTTCGACCGCGATCGCGTTGGCCGCATCATGGACTTTAATTTCATTACCGTACGCGCCGATGTCGATCTGGGGACGGTACAGCGCTTTTTACGGCGCAGGCGCGCGATCCCGGAAGGCACCGATAAGCTGTTTATCACTGATAAACAGAATGTGCTGCTAGGTGAGCTGCCACTCACCGATATTTTGCTGAACCAGCCCGATACGCCGGTTTTTAGCATAATGAACGATCGGCCCAATACTTTCCGTCTGGATGATAAGGCGGAAGATGCCGCCGGCGCTTTCGAGCGTTATAACCTGATTTCAGCTGCGGTGATTGATGCGCAGGGCAAGCTGATTGGCCGCGTAACCATTGAAGACGTGATTGACCTGGTAAACGAAGAAAACGAAAGCAACATCCGTAAGATGGGCGGCCTGAGTCAGGAAGAAGAGGTGTTTGCGCCGGTCAGAAAGGCTGTGCGCACGCGCTGGGCCTGGCTGGCCGTTAACCTCTGTACGGCGTTTATCGCCTCGCGGGTGATTGGCCTGTTCGAGGAGACAATTTCCCAGTTGGTGGCGCTGGCAACCCTGATGCCGATCGTGGCGGGCATCGGCGGTAATACCGGCAACCAGACGATTACTATGATCGTGCGTGCGCTGGCGCTGCATCAGGTGGAGCCGGGCAACTTTAACTTTCTTTTTATGCGCGAATTGGGTGTGGCGCTTATCAACGGTCTCGTCTGGGGCAGTATCATGGGCGGAATTACCTGGCTGATGTATGACAACCCGGCGCTGGGCGGCGTAATGATGCTGGCGATGATGTTGAATCTGCTGCTGGCGGCGCTGACCGGCGTACTGATCCCGCTGGTAATGACGAAGCTGAAACGCGACCCAGCGATTGGCTCCAGCGTGATGATTACCGCGCTGACCGATACCGGCGGCTTCTTTATTTTTCTTGGCCTGGCAACGCTATTCCTGCTGCACTGATCCCACACCGCGCCACCCGCCACCTTTACTCAACAGGCCTGCAAATGCAGGCTTTTTATCGGCCTTCCGCCCTGCCTCACGCTGTACCGCTTTGCTGTTGTCCGTTAGCCATCACAAATAGCCAACATTCCGACAGGGTTTTATTGACAATTTCTCTGTAGTGAAAATAAATGTATAGACAATTCATGACAAGTAGAAGGTAAACCGTGCTGCTCGCTGCTAACGACATCGTCTGGCGCAATGCCAGACTGGCAACGTTCGATCCCGATCGCGCAACGCCCTATGGCATGCTGGACGATCACGATCTGGTGATCCGCGATGGCCATATCCTGGCTATCTTACCGGCGGCGACAACCTCTGGCGGTATCGTCCACGATGCCAAAGGGCAGTTGATGACGCCTGGCTTAATCGACTGCCATACCCATCTGGTGTTTGGCGGTAACCGCGCCGCTGAATGGGAACAGCGGATGAACGGCGTCTCTTATCAGGCGATCAGCGCGCAGGGCGGCGGCATTAACGCCACTGTTGCCGCCACCCGACAGGCCAGTGAAAGCGATCTGCTGCAACTGGCGATACTCCGCCTGCAACGGCTGCTTAATGAGGGCGTCACCACTCTGGAGATAAAATCGGGCTACGGGCTGACGCTGGAGAATGAGGCGAAAATGCTGCGAGTGGCACGCCAGCTGGCGGCTCAGCATCCGGTAGAGATCAGCCCGACGCTGCTTGCCGCCCATGCCGCGCCAGTGGAATATCGCCATGATAAAGAGGCTTATATCAGCCTGGTTTGCGACACGCTGCTACCGCAGCTATGGCAGGAAGGATTGTTTGAGGCGGTAGATATTTTTTGTGAAAGCGTCGGCTTCACGCCGCAGCAGTGCGAGCGGGTGTTTGCCAGCGCCCAGCGTTACGGCATCCCGGTGAAAGGCCACGTCGAGCAGCTCTCGTTACTGGATGGCGCCCAGCTGGTAAGCCGTTATCAGGGGCTGTCAGCCGATCATCTGGAATATCTGGATGAGCGCGGCGTGCAGGCGATGCGCGCCAGCGGCACGGTCGCCGTGCTGCTGCCCGGCGCGTATTATTTTCTGCGTGAAACGCAGGCGCCGCCGATAGAAACGCTACGCCGTTATCAGGTACCGATAGCTGTCGCCACCGATTACAACCCTGGCACCAGCCCGTTCGCCAGCCTGCATCTGGCAATGAACATGGCCTGCGTTCAGTTCGGCCTGACGCCGGAAGAGGCCTGGAATGGCGTAACCCGTCATGCGGCGCAGGCGCTGGGTCGCCAACATAGTCATGGTCAGCTTAAGGCGGGCTTTGTCGCCGATCTCGCTCTCTGGCAGGTGAAACAGCCGGTGGAAATAATTTACGAGCCGGGCCGCAATCCGCTTTACGCCCGGATATTTCGCGGGTATATCACTCACGGGAGCGTACGATGAAACAGTGGCGGCCCACCCCTTCCACAGTCTGGCAAGGGCGAGATGATACCGCAGAGGCCGATAACGCCCTGCGCCTGTTCCAGACCATTACCTGCAGCAGCACCTTTAGTCCGGCACAGCAGCCCGGCGATATTGCGCTGTTAGGCTTTGCCTGCGATGAAGGCGTTAAGCGTAATCATGGACGCACCGGCGCCGCGCAGGCGCCTACGGTACTGCGGCGCGCACTGGCTAATATGGCCAGCCACGCGGAACACCGGCGCCTGAGCGATGTAGGTGATGTTGTCATTGAGCAGACGGATCTGGAACAGGCGCAGCAGGCGCTACGTGAAGCGGTGCTGGCCTGCCAGCGCGCCGGAAAACGCACGCTGGTGCTAGGCGGCGGTCATGAAACCGCCTGGGGCCACGGCCTTGGGGTGCTGGATGCTTTCCCGCAGGAAAAGGTGGGCATTATCAATCTGGATGCGCATCTTGATTTACGCTCTGCGCCGCAGGCCACCTCAGGCACGCCGTTTCGCCAGTTGGCGCGCCATTGCACAGCCCAGCAGCGTGATTTCCGTTACGCCTGCTGCGGCCTGAGCATGGCGGCGAATACGCAGGCGCTGCTGGATGAAGCGGCTTATCGCAACGTGACGATCGTTGAGGATATGCAGTGCCTGAGCGCGCCGCTGGAGGCCATTGCGCAGCTTGAACAATTTATGGCGGATCTGGATCGCATCTATTTGACTATCGATTTGGATGTGCTGCCGGCATGGGAAATGCCGGCGGTCTCGGCGCCCGCCGCGCTCGGTGTTCCCTGCGCGATCTTGCTGCAGCTGCTGGCGCCGATTTGCCGCAGCGGTAAACTGCAGGCGGTAGATCTGGTGGAGTTTAATCCCTCGCGCGATCGGGAGGGACATGGGGCTGGCGTAGCGGCGCGCCTCGCCTGGCAGGTAATACGCTGGTGGGGATAAATTACTGAATCCCGGATGGAATTGGGTATACTTATCCCCACCAGCCAGGCAGCCGTAAGGAATATTCACATGTTTCCATCCCGATCCCGGTCAACCGCCGCCAGCGCGCCCGCGCCTTTTTACGCGAAGGTCAAACAGGCCATCAGTAAACAAATCAGCGCTGGCGTATGGCGACCTCACGATCGCATTCCTTCCGAAGCGGAACTGGTGGCACAGTTTGGCTTCAGCCGGATGACCATCAATCGTGCGCTGCGGGAGTTGACTGATGAAGGGCTGCTGGTGCGTCTGCAGGGCGTAGGCACGTTTGTAGCGGAACCTAAAGGCCAGTCGGCGCTGTTTGAGATCCGTAGCATTGCGGATGAAATTACCGCGCGCCATCATCAGCACCGCTGTCAGGTGCTGAAACTTGAACAGATCGAGGCGGATTTTACCCAGGCCGCCGCGTTGGGCGTGGAAGAAGGCACACCGGTTTTCCATTCGGTGATGGTTCACTTTGAAAACGACGTGCCGGTGCAAATTGAAGATCGCTGCGTTAACGCGGCGGTCGCGCCGGATTATCTGCAACAGGATTTCACTACCACCACCCCCCACGCTTATCTCTCATTAGTCGCGCCGCTTACCGAAGGTGAACATATCGTCGAAGCGGTTAAATCAACGCCCGAGCAGCAGCAGCTCCTGCATATTGATGACAGCGAGCCGTGCCTGCTCATCCACCGCCGCACCTGGTCGACACAGCATATCGTTTCCCACGCCCGCCTGTTATTTCCCGGTTCGCGCTATCGCCTACAGGGACATTTTATGTCCTAACGCCGGTCAAACTTACCGACGAAAATTGTGTAAAAAGGCTGTGAAATCCGTGATAGCTAACGCAAATTCCTTTAAAATCTTCTTTGCTGGTTACGCCTTGATAAATATAGAAAAAAACACCCATTCCTTAACGCTGTCATTCTGTCGCTTTATTTAATCCGTTGATTTCTAATGGTTTTAATTGTGTCTTAATTGTTAAAAGGACGCTTGCGCGCATTTGTATATACAAGTATATGTGTTTGCAGTCCTTATCTGCTTCGCCCCTCCGGGCCAGATAATTTATTGAATGCAACCGTCAGGAGTTGACCGCGATGTCGCAAAGCAAATACCGCGAGCAGGAGATCCGCGCGCCACGAGGAACCACGCTCAATGCCAAAAGCTGGCTTACCGAAGCACCGCTGCGTATGTTGATGAATAACCTCGATCCGGACGTGGCGGAAAACCCACACGAGCTGGTGGTTTACGGCGGTATTGGCCGGGCGGCCCGCAACTGGGATTGCTATGACGCCATTGTCGCCACGCTTAAAAAACTGGAAAACGACGAAACGCTATTGATTCAGTCCGGCAAACCGGTCGGCGTGTTTAAAACCCATGAAAATGCGCCGCGCGTACTGATCGCCAACTCCAATCTGGTGCCGCACTGGGCCAGCTGGGAGCATTTTAATGAACTGGATGCCAAAGGGCTGGCCATGTATGGCCAGATGACCGCCGGAAGCTGGATCTATATCGGCAGTCAGGGCATCGTGCAGGGCACCTATGAAACCTTTGTCGAGGCGGGTCGCCAGCATTATCAGGGCAACCTGCAGGGGCGCTGGATTTTGACCGCTGGCCTCGGCGGCATGGGTGGCGCGCAGCCGATGGCGGCAACGTTGGCCGGCGCCTGCTCGCTGAATATCGAATGCCAGCAA
The DNA here is from genome assembly GCF_023517775.1 of Mixta hanseatica. Lineage (NCBI taxonomy): Bacteria > Pseudomonadati > Pseudomonadota > Gammaproteobacteria > Enterobacterales > Erwiniaceae > Mixta > Mixta hanseatica. Next base: position 3,155,655 of record NZ_CP082904.1, read on the forward strand.
AGCCGCATCGATTTTCGTCTGCGTACGCGCTACGTCGATGAGCAGGCCGACTCGCTTGATGATGCGCTCAATCGCATCAAAAAATACACCGCGGAAGGCCGGGCGGTATCCGTGGCGCTGTGCGCTAACGCGGCGGAGGTGCTGCCTGAGTTGGTTAAGCGCGGCGTGCGCCCGGATATGGTGACCGATCAAACCAGCGCTCACGATCCGCTGCACGGTTATCTACCCACGGGCTGGCGCTGGGAAGAGTATCAGCAGCGAGCGCAGACCGAGCCGCAGGCGGTGACCGAGGCGGCGAAGCTTTCCATGGCCGACCACGTGCGCGCGATGCTGGCATTTAAACAGATGGGCGTTCCGGTTTTCGATTACGGCAATAACATTCGCCAGATGGCCAAAGAAATGGGCGTCGCCAACGCCTTTGATTTTCCCGGCTTTGTGCCTGCCTATATTCGTCCGCTGTTCTGTCGCGGCATCGGTCCGTTCCGCTGGGCCGCCCTTTCCGGCGATCCGCAGGATATTTATAAAACCGATGCCAAAGTCAAAGAGATGATTAAAGAGGATAAGCATCTGCACCACTGGCTGGATATGGCGCGCGAGCGTATCAGCTTCCAGGGCTTGCCGGCACGCATTTGCTGGGTAGGTCTGCAGTGGCGGCAGAAACTGGGCCTGGCGTTTAACGAAATGGTACGCAGCGGTGAGGTTTCCGCGCCGATCGTCATCGGCCGCGACCATCTGGATTCAGGTTCCGTGGCCAGTCCAAACCGTGAAACCGAGGCAATGCGCGATGGCTCTGACGCCGTCTCTGACTGGCCGCTGCTGAATGCGCTACTGAATACCGCCAGCGGCGCGACCTGGGTCTCCCTGCACCATGGCGGCGGCGTGGGCATGGGCTTTTCTCAGCATGCCGGGATGGTGATTGTTTGCGACGGCAGCGATGAGGCGGCGGCGCGCATCGCTCGCGTGCTGCATAACGATCCGGCCACCGGCGTGATGCGCCATGCCGATGCCGGTTACGACATCGCTATCAACTGCGCGGTAGAGCAAAATCTTAACCTGCCGATGATCGCCGCTACCCAGGAGCAACGCTGATATGAACTTCATTCTTAACCCCGGCACGCTCACGCTTGCCCAGCTACGTGAGATATACAGCCAGCCGGTGCGCATAACGCTGGATGAGCGCGCGATCCCGGCGATCAACAACAGCGTCAGCAGCGTTAATGCGATCCTGGCCGAAGGCCGCACCGCCTACGGCATCAATACCGGTTTTGGCCTGCTGGCGCAGACGCGCATACCCGCAGAAGAGCTGGAAAATCTTCAGCGTTCGCTGGTGCTTTCCCATGCGGCGGGCATTGGCGAACCGCTGGACGATAGTCTGGTTCGCCTGATGATGGTACTGAAAATCAACAGTCTGGCGCGCGGTTTTTCCGGCATTCGGCCTGGCGTAATTCAGGCGCTGATGGCGCTGGTGAATGCACAGGTCTATCCACTCATTCCCGCCAAAGGATCGGTGGGCGCCTCGGGCGACCTGGCGCCGCTGGCGCATATGTCGCTAACGCTGCTGGGCGAAGGCAAAGCGCGTTATCAGGGAGAATGGCTGCCCGCGGCGGAAGCGCTGAAAAAAGCCGGGCTGGAGCCGATCACCCTGGCCGCTAAAGAGGGGCTGGCGCTGCTTAACGGCACCCAAACCTCTACCGCCTTCGCGCTGCGCGGCCTGTTTGAAGCGGAGGATTTATTTGCTTCAGCGGTGGTATGCGGCGCGTTAACCACCGAAGCGGTACTCGGCTCACGCCGCCCGTTTGATGCGCGTATTCACCAGGCGCGCGGCCAGCGGGGACAAATCGATACGGCGGCGCTGTTCCGCGAGCTGTTGACCGATAGCAGCGAAATCGCCAGGTCGCATCAGAACTGTGACAAAGTGCAGGATCCCTACTCGCTGCGCTGTCAGCCGCAGGTAATGGGCGCCTGCCTGACGCAGCTGCGCCAGGCCGCAGAGGTGCTGTTAATCGAAGCGAACGCGGTTTCTGATAATCCGCTGGTGTTCGCCGATGAAAATGAGGTGATATCCGGCGGCAATTTCCACGCCGAGCCGGTAGCGATGGCGGCAGACAATATCGCCCTGGCGATCGCCGAGATCGGCGCTCTGTCCGAGCGGCGCGTCGCGCTGATGATGGATAAACATATGTCGCAGCTGCCGCCCTTCCTGGTTAAAAACGGCGGCGTTAACTCTGGTTTTATGATCGCACAGGTGACCGCCGCCGCGCTGGCCAGCGAGAACAAAGCGCTGGCGCACCCGCACAGCGTGGACAGCCTGCCTACCTCCGCCAATCAGGAAGATCATGTCTCTATGGCGCCCGCCGCCGGGCGACGTCTTTGGGAAATGGCCGCCAATACGCGCGGCGTGATTGCTGTAGAATGGCTTGCCGCCTGTCAGGGCATCGATCTACGTGAGGGACTGAAAACCAGCCCATCGCTGGAAAAGGCGCGCCATCTGTTACGTGAACAGGTTAGCCATTACACCCAGGATCGTTTCTTTGCGCCAGATATAGAGCGCGCCGCTGAGCTGTTGAGCGCTCGTCACCTGACGACGCTGCTGCCTGCCGTACTGCCCAGCCATTTGTAACCGCTGTTTTCTGCTCTGCCGGGAAAAACTTTCCCGGCAGCCATGCGCATATTCCACTCTTTTCAGGGCCTTGATATGCAACAACCTACGTCACATCTGCTGCGCGGACTCAGCGCGCGCCACATCCGCTTTATCGCGCTGGGTTCCGCTATCGGAACCGGGCTGTTTTATGGTTCTGCCGCCGCGATTCAGATGGCGGGTCCCGCCGTGCTGCTGGCCTATCTGGCTGGCGGCGCCGCGGTATTTATCGTTATGCGCGCGCTGGGCGAAATGGCGGTGCGTCATCCGGTTTCCGGTTCATTCAGCAGCTACGCCCGCCACTATTTAGGACCGCTGGCGGGCTTTATCACCGGCTGGACCTATACCTTTGAGATGATCATCGTTTGCCTGGCGGACGTGACCGCTTTCGGCGTTTATATGGGGCTTTGGTATCCGGACGTGCCGCGCTGGATTTGGGTATTAAGCATCATCTGTTTTATCGGCGCGTTGAATCTGTGTCATGTCCGGGTGTTTGGCGAAATGGAGTTCTGGCTGTCGCTGATCAAAGTCGCGGCTATCTTCGCCATGATTATCGCTGGCGCCGGCGTTATCCTGTTTGGTTTTGGGCACAGTTTCCCCGCTACCGGCGTAGAAAACCTCTGGTCGCATGGCGGCTTTGCGCCGGACGGCCTGGGCGGCGTAATCGCCTCGCTGGGCATCGTGATGTTTGCGTTTGGCGGCATTGAAATTATCGGGATTACGGCGGCGGAAGCACGCGATCCGCAGAAGGTGATCCCGCAGGCGATTAACACTATTCCGTTGCGTATTATCCTGTTTTACGTCTGTACGCTGTTTATTCTGATGGCGATTTTCCCGTGGAACAGCATTGGTCAGCAGGGCAGCCCGTTTGTGTTGATTTTTGATGGGCTGGGGCTGCCTGCCGCGGCCAGCGTGCTGAACATCATCGTGATTAGCGCGACGATATCGGCTATCAACAGTGATATCTTTGGCGCCGGACGCATGATGTATGGCATGGCGAAAGAAGGCATGGCGCCGAAAAGCTTTCTGCGTATCGCCAGTAACGGCGTGCCCTGGATGACGGTAGTGGTGCTGACGGTAGCGTTACTGACGGCGGTAGTGCTTAACTATCTGATCCCAGAGCAGGTGTTCGTGCTTATCGCCTCGCTGGCAGCTTTCGCCACCCTCTGGGTATGGTTGATGATTTTGTTATCTCATTTTGCCATGCGCCGCAGCCTAACCCTACAGCAGCGTCAGGAGATCCGTTTTCCCGTGCCTTGCTGGCCGGTAGCGCCAGTTATCACACTGCTGTTTATGCTACTGGTAATCGGCGTGCTGGGCGCGGTGGCGGAGACCCGTCTGGCGCTGATCGCCGGTCTGGTATGGCTGGCGATCTTGACGGTGTTTTACTTTTGGCGGATTAAAAAGCGATTGCGGCCGATGGCGCTGGAGCAGCCTGAAAGCTGAAATTTAAACTAATTTTGATGACAAACAAGAACTGAGAGTTTATCTGTCTACCCTGCGCCACGCACACGGCGATATTCACCCTGTCGTCGTGTGCGAATAATGTCAGGAGGCGTTACTCATTGCCCCATTGATTCAGGAATATCGCTATCTCATCGATGCGCTCCGCATCAATACCGGCCTCATCGGCCATCTCCTGCTGCGCACTCTCACTGATTTCTTCGTTATTCATTAAACGGGTAAGCAGCAGTTGGAAATAGCGCGCCAGCGAGTCCTGTTCTGACTCGCTGACCGGCTTTGCCGTTTCCGTCGCATACTCATCCACGATGTCATAATATTTAAGCGGTATCTCGTTATTCATATGTTGTCCCCGGGGGTTAAGCGCTCTGTCTGTGGTTGCTGCTATTTCAGCTTAAGCAGTTTTACCGTCTCTTCCACGTCTATCTCATCTTCCGAGAAGGTGAATATTGTTCCCTGAAAAGTGGTAATCGCCAGTTTTTTCACCGAGCGCATGTCACCCGGCTTAGCTGCGGGCTTCGGCCTGATATTGTTCATCAGTCCGCCCACCGACAGCACCGTATTTTCTTTATCGATGCGGGTATCGGCCGGCACTTCTTCGCTATAGACCAGATAAGACTTGATCGCCGTGAGCTTGATCCGCTCACCCGCGATATAGATGTATTTGCTTTCCGGTATGACTTTTACCGCATAGGCTGACAAGCCCTTGTTGTTGGTAGTGGGTTCAAAAGTCACCGCCGCATCCTTCTTGATCAGCTCAGGATTGGCGACCTTAATCACATGAAAATAACGGTTATCACCGTTTTCATCTTTGATAAATCCAAAACCTTTATCTTCAAACCACGTCGTGATCGTTCCTTTCATCGCCATTACCGCCTGGTTAGCCCTTTATCTACCTAATTTTTGCAGCGCGCAGTGTAAAACACAATGTCGATGCAGACCATGCCTTTGGTTTATGTCTGGCTGAAGAAGGTATGGAATGGCGGCAGCTAAAGCCGTAAGCGGCGTAGAGTGATCGGAGATAGAAAAGCCCGCATGATGCGGGCTTAGCAATAGCGTGCTGACAGCGTCAGGCAGGACGTTAAATCATTCCCACTCAATCGTGGCCGGCGGCTTACCAGAAATATCGTAAACCACGCGCGAGATGCCGTTCACTTCATTGATAATGCGGTTGGATACGCGGCCAAGGAACTCATACGGCAGATGCGCCCAGTGCGCGGTCATAAAGTCGATGGTCTCTACTGCGCGCAGCGATACCACCCAGTCATATTTACGACCGTCGCCCATCACGCCGACCGAACGTACCGGCAGGAAGACGGTAAAGGCCTGGCTCACCTTGTTGTAGAGATCGGCTTTACGCAGCTCTTCAATAAAGATGGCGTCGGCACGACGCAGCAGATCGCAATACTCTTTCTTCACTTCGCCCAGCACACGTACGCCAAGGCCCGGTCCCGGGAACGGATGACGATAAAGCATATCGTAAGGCAGACCCAGCTCCAGACCAATCTTACGCACTTCATCTTTGAACAGCTCTTTCAGCGGCTCAACCAGACCCAGCTTCATCTCTTTCGGCAGGCCGCCTACGTTGTGGTGCGATTTAATCACATGCGCCTTGCCGGTGGCGGAGGCGGCGGATTCGATCACGTCCGGGTAGATGGTGCCCTGCGCCAGCCATTTCACTTCGGTAAGGCTGGTCGCCTGCTCGTCGAAGACCTCAACGAATACGCGGCCGATGGTTTTACGTTTGGCTTCCGGCTCATCAATGCCCGCCAGCGCATCCAGGAAGCGCGCTTCTGCCGGCACATGGATAATATTCAGGCCGAAATGATCGCCGAACATATCCATTACCTGCTCCGCTTCATTCAGACGCAGCAGACCGTTATCCACGAATACGCAGGTCAGACGATCGCCGATGGCGCGATGCAGCAACATGGCGGTGACGGAAGAATCGACGCCGCCGGAAAGGCCAAGGATCACTTTATCGTTGCCTACCTGCTCACGCAGACGTTCAACAATATCTTCAATAATTTTTGCCGGGGTCCACAGCGCTTCACATTCGCAGATGTCGCGCACAAAACGCTCCAGCATACGCAGGCCCTGGCGGGTGTGGGTCACTTCCGGGTGAAACTGCACGCCATAAAAACGCTTCTCTTCGTTCGCCATAATGGCAAACGGACAGGTCTCGGTGCTGGCAACGGTAACGAAGTCAGACGGGATGGCGGTCACTTTATCGCCGTGGCTCATCCATACGTCCAGCAGCGGCAGGCCCGCAGCGCTGACGGAATCTTCAATGCCACGCACCAGCGCGCTGTCGGTTCTGACTTCCACCTGCGCATAGCCAAACTCACGCTCGCTGGAGCCTTCTACTTTGCCGCCCAGCTGCATCGCCATGGTCTGCATGCCATAGCACACGCCCAGTACCGGCACGCCAGCGTTAAACACATATTCCGGCGCGCGCGGGCTGTTAAGCTCGGTGGTGCTTTCCGGGCCGCCAGAGAGGATGATCCCGCTCGGCTTAAAGCCACGGATCTGCTCTTCAGTCACATCCCACGCCCAAAGCTCACAGTAAACGCCCAGTTCACGCACGCGACGCGCGACCAGCTGGGTGTACTGCGAACCGAAATCGAGGATTAAAATACGGTGCTTATGAATATTTTCCGTCGTCATTAAGGCAATTCCAGGGCGATAAACTCAATAAAAGCGCCCGGCTGAAGCCGGGCGAGAAAGGTTCGGGATTAGGATCCCATGCGGTAGTTCGGAGACTCTTTCGTAATGGTCACGTCATGAACGTGGCTTTCCGAAATGCCCGCGCCGCTGATACGAACAAATTCTGCTTTGGTGCGTAGTTCTTCAATGGTGGCGCAACCGGTCAGCCCCATGCAAGAGCGCAGGCCGCCCATCTGCTGGTGAACGATCTCTTTCAGGCGGCCTTTATACGCCACGCGGCCTTCGATCCCTTCCGGCACCAGCTTATCCGCAGCGTTGTCGCTCTGGAAATAACGGTCGGAAGAGCCTTTGGACATCGCGCCCAGAGAACCCATGCCACGATAGGATTTAAACGCGCGTCCCTGATAGAGTTCAATCTCGCCCGGAGATTCTTCAGTACCGGCCAGCATAGAACCGACCATTACGCAGGCGGCGCCAGCCGCAATCGCTTTCGCGATATCGCCAGAGAAACGAATGCCGCCATCGGCAATTACCGGTACGCCGGTACCTTCCAGCGCTTCTACCGCATCGGAAACCGCAGTGATCTGCGGCACGCCGACGCCGGTCACGATACGGGTGGTGCAGATAGAACCCGGGCCAATACCCACTTTCACCGCGCTTACGCCCGCCTCGGCCAGCGCTCGAGCGCCTGCGCCGGTAGCGACGTTGCCGCCGATGATTTGCAGATCGGGATATTTAGCGCGGGTTGCGCGAATGCGCTGCAGCACGCCTTCGGAATGGCCGTGAGAAGAGTCAATCAGCAATACGTCAACCCCAGCGGCAACCAGCGCATCTATGCGCTCTTCGTTGCCGGCGCCGGCACCGACCGCCGCGCCGACGCGCAGGCGGCCATGCTCATCTTTACAGGCCAGCGGTTTACGCTCTGCCTTCTGGAAATCTTTCACGGTGATCATGCCCAGCAGGCGGAAACTGTCATCCACCACCAGCGCTTTTTCCACGCGCTTCTCGTGCATTCTCTGCAGCACGACTTCGCGCGCTTCACCCTCTTTCACCGTTACCAGCCGCTCTTTCGGCGTCATTACCGCCGTCACCGGCAGGCTCAGATCGGTAACGAAACGCACATCGCGACCGGTAATAATGCCCACCAGTCGGTTATCGTCACTCACCACCGGATAACCGGCAAAACCGTTACGCTCGGTTAACTCTTTTACTTCGCGCAGCGTGGTGGTCGGCAATACGGTTTGTGGATCGGTCACCACGCCGCTTTCATGTTTTTTCACCTTGCGCACTTCTTCAGCCTGGCGCTCAATGGACATATTCTTGTGGATAAAGCCCAGCCCGCCTTCCTGCGCCAGTGCGATAGCCAGACCGGCTTCGGTCACGGTATCCATAGCAGCAGAGAGCATTGGAATGTTCAGACGAATTTTTTTGGTCAGTTGGGTACTGAGATCGGCCGTGTTAGGCAGGACAGTAGAGTGAGCAGGAACGAGCAAAACGTCGTCAAAAGTGAGTGCTTCTTTAGCGATTCGTAGCATGGCAATATCTCAACCTGGGGTGAATGAGAACAGATAAAATATTGCCGCGGCATTATACAGGGCGTAATCGGTTGCCTCCAGCTTTTTTTCAGAAAATGTCTTGATCATCCCCGACAGCCATGTAGTATCGACTAATTAACTCGCTGATTTATTATTTGATCCCTATCACATGTCGCTACCTCCTTCCGCCAATATTTTTACCGTTAGCCGTCTTAACACCACGGTGCGTCAGCTGCTGGAAGGCGAAATGGGACATATCTGGCTCAGCGCTGAAATCTCCAACTTTACCCAGCCCGCTTCCGGCCACTGGTACTTTACGCTTAAAGACGATACCGCCCAGGTGCGCAGCGCGATGTTTCGCAACAGCAACCGCCGCGTGACCTTTCGTCCACAGCATGGCCAGCAGGTGCTGGTGCGCGCTACGGTCACGCTTTATGAGCCGCGCGGCGACTATCAGCTGATCGTGGAGAGCATGCATCCAGCCGGCGAAGGATTGCTGCAACAGCAGTTTGAACAGCTGAAGCAGCGGCTGGCGGCGGAAGGCCTGTTTGAGCAGCAGCATAAACAGCCGCTACCCGATCCGGCGCGCCAGGTCGGCGTGATCACCTCCGCTACCGGCGCGGCGCTGCATGACGTGCTGCGCGTGCTGCATCGTCGCGATCCTTCCCTGCCGGTGATCATCTATCCCACGGTGGTACAGGGCAATGACGCACCCGCCGCGATTGTCCGCGCCATCGAACTGGCTAACCAGCGCAATGAGTGTGACGTGCTGATCGTAGGGCGCGGTGGTGGCTCGCTGGAAGATTTATGGTGTTTCAATGATGAACGCGTGGCGCGGGCTATTTTTGCCAGCCGTATTCCGATTGTCAGCGCCGTCGGCCATGAAACCGACGTGACGATTGCCGATTTCGTCGCCGATCTGCGCGCCCCGACGCCTTCGGCGGCGGCGGAAATGGTCAGCCGTAACCAGGTGGAACTGCTGCGTCAGCTGCAGTCACAGCAGTCGCGGCTGGAAATGGCGATGGATTATTATCTGGCTCAGCAACAGCGTAGCTTTACCCGTCTGCAGCATCGTTTGCAGCAGCAGCATCCGCAGCTGCGACTGGCACGTCAGCAGACCACCCTGTTCCGCCTGCAGCGTCGGCTGGATGAGGCGATGCAACTACAGCTGCGTGACGCTACGCGTCGGCAGGATCGTCTGGCGCAGCGCCTGACGGTCCAGCAGCCGCAGCGCAATATCAACCGGGCGCAGCAGCAGCTTCAGCAGTGGCATTATCGCCTGGCGCAGGCGATGCAGCAGCGGCTGAGCGAAGAGAAGCAGCGCTTTAGCGTGTTGGCGGCGCATCTGGACGGCGTCAGTCCGCTGGCGACGCTGGCGCGCGGCTTTAGCGTGACGCAAACGCCTGCCGGTGAAGTGCTGAAAGAGACGCATCAGGTGCAGCCCGGCGAGACATTACAAACTCGCCTGCAGGACGGCTGGATAGAGAGCGAAGTGAAAGCGATCGTGCCATTTACTGGCGTGGTGGTGAAATAAACGAATCATACCGCCAACGCTTTATTCAGCATGGCTCATTGCTGAGATGAGCCACTGTTCCTCTCTGAACAGTAAATAGTGAAATAACACTATCCGTACCATTCGTCGAAGCAGCAGCGTTGACGGTATTGTTAAATGGCTATCTGACTGGCCAGATCAACCAATATCATGCATTTCCCAGTGCATACCATCAGAAACATAAACCAGGCGCTGGCCTTTTCTTACCGTCGTGACGCTGTCATTGACATCAATTGTTGAACTGTAAGAAGCGTTATGTTTTATAAATATTGCTTTCCCCTTAAACTTGCCGGGAGTCGGAAAATGCATGTTAGGGGACCAGTTGCCATCCCACGTGGAAATAACAACCGAATCGGTTTGTTGCAATGCGTCAGAAAGGAGCTCGTCAGACAAGTCGATCCCGTTGACCACAGGCACTTCAAAAGACTGGGAGAAACCATCATCTATTGATTGCTCAACACAGGGCGCAGCTGAAACACGGCTCCTTGCGCTGATATATTCCCAATAGGCATTACTGGTTTCGCCTGCTGGCAGCGGCTTATCACCTGAACTTTCGCTTTTTGCCTTAAAATAGCGCACGTTAGATATACTGTTGCCATTCAGATCGGTCAGTTCCCACTTCTGATAATTATTACCATGACTCAATGTGGATCGGGTGCCATAGGCTTCTCCGCCAGCGTTAGCATCCAGTAAACGATGAGTAGCACGGTTCCGTAGTTGAATAAGACCACCATCATCATATTTTAATATTTCCCATTGCTGATAAGGCCCAGCGTTCCACCATTTAGTATAAATTTCGCCATCGCCGTCTCCATCCAGTATTCTTTTATCTTTATTGTGAATTACCCTGTAAAAATCCTGTCCATAGGCATTTGTTGATAAATGTTCTATTCTCCAACGCATATATGGATTATTGGTTTGTGATTTGTTGGTATATACCTCACCATTAGCATTGCTATCAAGCGCTCTTGATGTTTGATACTGTTTTAAAATAAAAACTTCCCGATCGCTTTGGATCAGTTTGCTTTTTACAATATCACCAGGCTGGACATTATCGCCTGGCTTAAGGCAAGCAGGAGGCGCTTTTGGCATATTAACAGGATCGTGATTTTCTACCAGTTTCACCTTATGATTTTTTACCTGATAGCTTTGAACCTGGAAACTATCCCATTTTACGTTCAGGATATCAAAATATCCTGAATAGAGCGCTCCGGTAGTATATATCGGAACCTCACCAAACACCTCTTTATAATACTCTTTTTGGGGTTCATGAGTATGCCCAACAAAAACCGCAGAAATCTTATACTCTTCGAGCATAGCTTTTAGCGCAGCTTTCTGCCATGCCGTTGCCTCTTTAACATATTCAAGGCCATGGAAATTAAGGAAAATATTCCTGACTCCACGTTTTCTGGCCAGAGCCAGGTCATGTCTTAACCATGCAAGCGAGTCGTTAATGGTATAGGCGTAACCAAAATGTTGAATGTAATCTGTATGGGTTGGTGCCAGCTGAAGTTGCACAAAATGACTGGTGCCACTTGCAGGTGAGAAATCATCCCAAGAGTATGAAAAGCTAGCCATACTCTTATTTGAATTTCTCTTGGCATAGTCCATATCAAAATTTTTCAGTCTGGAGCTATATTTAGCGGTAAGATCTTCCAGATGCTGCAACATATAAAAGGCGCAGGCATTAGTGGAGAAATCCAATTTTCCCGGCCGGGTACAGTCAAGAACGTTATTCTCATAATCATGGTTGCCATAGCCGAGATATAGCGGAAGTTTCAATACATCGCCATAAGCCTCGTAGTACGACTTAAGCTGCGCATCTCTGCCAAATTCAGTAATATCGCCATTGATAATGCCAAACCGGAGTTTTAATTCATCTACCTTAGAATTTATCCCTCTGGCTACCGCCTGATTAAATCCGACCCATTTCCCTGAACTGGCTCCATCGTTAGGATCGGGATATCCACTTCCTTGCCCTAATCGCCACGCCTGCGGGCCGGCCATAATTAAATATTTAGTCCCCAAATCTGATGCAGTAAATTCGCTGGCGAAGCTATTGCATGCGCTCCCAGAGAGCAATAATAAGACCAACAGCTGCTTTCTTCTCTGTTTCTTCTCTTTCATATATAGTCCTTTATCTGTCATTATCCTGATACTTTTATCTACGCTTTTCACGGATCACGGAGCATTCCGGTTAATGCGCTTTATGGCCGCCTGAAGTCTTATCACAACCCGACGTCTGGCTTGTTGTCTTCGGCGTCATCACCTGACTACAGGTAAACGGCACCGTACAGTTACACTAACAAGTAATGAGGATTAACTACAAAACCAAGTCTCTTAAATAAGAAATTAATTTTTACCAACCTATCCATCCAAGGCATTTTTTAGATATCAATTACATATGTTTTAAGTAATGCTTTTAGAAAAGTGCTTGCAGTCATAGCGGCGGGGTTTTATCTGCGCCTGTAAGATTTCGCGACCCGCTGAGTCCTGCCAGGCAAGTCGTTGCTTATAATCTAAAAAAGGTTTATGGCGGTAACGATGTCAAACACTAACAAACATAACCATTAAACGGATCGTCAAACAGCAGCATTGCAGCATATATCTGGCGTAATGGGCTTAAGGAAGTTATAAAGCATTCAGTAAACCGAATAGAGAAAGTTGCAGGGATAAAATTAAAACAATAATGAATACTTAAATTATGTAGTTTCAGGCCTGGCGTTATTGAAACTCCAGCCATATTTGGCAACTTAATTTCTCTGTTGGTTTTGTTGCAGTGTAATCCAGGGGTATCCCCTATTTTTCGCCATCAGGCGCACTTAATATTTATCCATTATCAGGTTGTTTTACAATGCAACAATTCATGTCAATAACCGCCAGGTAAAGGGCAGTATTTCATGTATTTATTCGATGGGGGCGCTGGAAGAAAGTTAGCCCTAACTAAAACAGATTATCGCTATATATCGCCAGGGTTTTGCTTTAAGCAGAGTGGGAAAAATAAAGTGAAAGCGATCGTGCCGCTGAAAAAGCCGCGCAGAAAACGCGCGGCCGACTAGTTAGCTACAGACGATACGCCATGCCCTGCGCGCCGTTAACCCACAGCTCGCGCTGCTCGCCGGGCGGCAGCGTAAACTGCAAACGCCGCCAGGCGGGCTGATAGCGCCCTTCCCGCGCCACGTTAAGCTCAATGCGCGTCGCGCTACAGCTCATGCGCCAGCGCAGCCAGAGGGCATCGCCTGTGCGCCAGCCGTGGCTTTCGCCGTCATCCTCAAAAATCATCCCCTCGCTCTGCCCTTCCGCCAGCGGGAACAGCCGTAGCTCACGCTGGTCGTCCGCTGCGGCATCCACATGCGCCATGCGCTGCGACAGCGGCAGCCCAGCCCCGGCACGCACCAGCAGCGGCAGCCGCTCCAGCGGCGCATCCAGCGAGATCCACTGCCCGCCGCCGTACCACTGACCGCTCCAGAAGCAATACCAGCCCGTGCCGTTATCCGGCAGCCAAAGCGCGCGCTGACGCTGGCCCGGCTCTACCACGCTGGCCACCAGCAGATCGCGTCCGATAAGGAAATCATCCGTTTCCTGCCAGGTTTGTGCGTCATGTTCATGATCGAGGAAGGTGGGCCGCAGCATCGGCTCATCGCAGGCGCTGGCCTGCCACAACAGGGTATAAAAATAAGGCAGCAGACGATAGCGCAGCCGGATCGCTTCACGCACTATCGCCGTCACGCCGGGGTACATCCAGGGTTCATTCACCGTGCCATCATCGTTCCACGAGTGGATGGTAAAGCGCGGATGCATTACGCCGTTCTGCACCCAGCGAACAAACAGCTCCGCATCCGGCCTGTCGCCGGAGAAGCCGCCGACATCATGCCCGACGTTATACAATCCGGAAAGGCTCATCCCCAACCCCATGCGGATGTTGTAGCGCAACGTTTGCCAGCTGGTACGGTTGTCGCCGCTCCAGGTCTGCACATAGCGCTGCATACCGGCGCAGCCGGAACGTGAAATCAGGTAAGGCCGCCGCTGCGGGGCGAAACGCTGCTGCGCCTCCAGCGAGGCGCGCATCATCAGCAGCGGCATCACCGGGCGAATATGCTTAATCGCCACCGGACGGCCAAAGCCGTGACAGCGCGCCTCGCCGTCCCAGATTTCATATTCGTTGTTGTCGTTCCAGGTGGCGTCGATGCCCATTTCCAGCAGTTGATCGGAGACGCCCTGCTGCCACCAGCGGATCGCCGCCGGGTTGGTAAAATCGAGATGGGACCCTTCGTCATCCCAAAAACAGGAGCGTTCCGGCGCATCGCTTTCTGAATCACGGATAAACAGCCCCTGCTGCGCCACCTCTGCGTAGCGCGGATGGTCCTGCAGCAGACAGGGTTTGATATTGGCCGCCAGACGCAGCCCGGCATCATGAAAGGCCTGACTGAGCGCCCGCGGCTGCGGCACTTTTTCATGGTTCCAGTTAAACACGTAACGCTTGTTGCCGATGGAGGTGTAGCCGGATGAGAGCTGAAAAGAGTCGCAGGGAATCGCATGCTGATGGCAGAGCTGAATAAACTGCTGTAGCTGCTGCTGCGCATCAGGCGCATCGGTATAATGCATCGTCGAGCCGCTGTAGCCGAGGCTCCATTTCGGGCCGAAACAGGTTCTACCGGTGAGCCGCACAAAAGCTTTGGTTACATCCAGTACCTGGGGGCCAAAAAACAGGTAATAGTCGAGATCGCCCGCCTCCGCCTGATAGCGCCGGTAGGGCTGATGATAGTTATCCAGCTCATTGCCGAGGTCCAGCCAGCAGCTGCTGAGGTTATCGTAAAACAGGCCGAAACTGACCTGCCCATGACGGGTAATGGTAAAAGGGATATGTTTATAGAGCGGATCGGTGCTGGCGGCGTTATAACCCATCGCGTCAAGGTTGCGCATCTCGAAACGCCGGCCGCTACGTTCAAGATCGCCCGATTTTTCTCCCAGCCCGTAGTAGCGATCGTCGGCGAAACGTCGCTGATAGTGCGCCACGCCATCGCCGTGCATATTTAACAGATAGGCGCTGGTGCGGCGATCTTCGGTCAACAATCGCCACTGATGGTCGTTATCAAGATATTCCCACTGCAGCCAGAGCGGCTGATGCACCGTTACGCGCAGGGTCTGACTGCTGATCACCAGACGATCGTCATGCTTTTGCAAATGATAGCCCGGCAGGCTGAAGCCCTGTACGCTCAGGCGATCGCGCCCTTCCCAGGGCACATCCTCTTCTGGCGCGATGCTCCAGGTGCGATCCAGCGCCAGCTCACCATGGCGTTTGATAAGGACGCGAAACAGCGACGGTTCCAGTACATAGAGAACAAACAGATGCCGCCCATCCACCTGCAATTCGATCCTGTCGGCGTACTCTCCCACCAGCGTCCAGTTTTTTAGCGTTTTCATATCCACTCCAGCATTTAACGTTTTTTAGCGCCGCGCTCGGCTAACAGGGCGATCAGAAACAGCGCGCCGATCAGGTCGAAAAATCCCATCGCCACAAACAACGGGCCGAAGCCGACGGTATCGGAAACGGCGCCGATCAGCAGGGAAAAGAGGAAGCTGGCGATCCAGGCGCAGGAGCCACGCATACCGTTGACCGTCGCCATCTGATTTTTATCGAACGATTCCACCACCAGCGCACTGAGCATGCAGGAGATCACCTGATGGCCGAAGCCGCCGACGGAGATCAACGCGATCGCCAGAAAAGGATCTTTAGTTACGGCAACCAGCGTCAACGAGAGCATCATAAAAGCGCCGGTGACGGAGCTGGCAATCACTGAATTAATACGCCGGAAGCCGAACCATTTGCGATAAAGATGGGTAAGGTAGCCGCTGGCGACGCTGCCGATATCCGCCGCTAAAAAAGGCAGCCAGGCAAACAGCGCAATCTGTTTCAGATCCATGCCGCGTTCGCTGGCGAGATAGAGCGGTACCCAAAAGCTGAAGACCGCCCACGCCGGCTCGGCAAGAAAGGCCGGTATGGCGATACCGTAAAACTTTTTGTCACGGCAGAGCCGTCCCAGCGAGGTGAAAAACGGCAGTTTCGGCAGGTCCGGTTCCTTATCTTCACGAATAAGATCCAGTTCCTGCTGGCTCAGATTAGGGTGCTGCTGCGGCGCATGGTAGAAGCGCCACCACAGCACCACCCAGGCTAAGCCCAGCGCGCCGGAAAAGAGAAAAGCGCCCTGCCAGCCCAGCGTCAGATGGGTAACGACGATAATCGGCGGGGCCAGCATCGCGCCGACAGAAAAGCCAACGCCAGCCCAACCGGCGGCGACGGGACGCTCTTTCTTCGGAAACCAGTCGGCGATAGCGCGGGCGTTAGCCGGCGTGGCAGCTGCTTCGGCGCCGCCCATAAAAAAGCGCAGCAGCGCCAGCTGCACCCAGCTTCCCGCTCCAGCGTGCAACATACAAACCAATGCCCAGATAATGGCGCAGATCATAAAGCCGGTTTTCAGGCCAATCACATCGATCAGCCAGCCGCAAAGCGGCTGAAACAGGGTATAGGCGAGCTGAAACGCCGCGACGACCCACGAGTACTGTTCGGTGGTCATATTCAGGCTGACTTTCAGCTCAGGGGCCAGAATCCCCAGCGAATTGCGGGTGATATAGTTAATGGTGATGCCCAGCAGGAAGAGCGCCAGCATCCACCAGCGTAGCGATTTAAACTTACGAGCGGAACGGGTTGCGACGGCCTGTTCGGTTTCAATACTCATCTGTTTTCTCCAGCAACGCCTGTTATGCAGCTTGCCCGCAGGCGTTTCAGTTGTGGTATCGAAGGCTACAACAGCGGGGTAATGCGACGGCTTTCACAGAACGATCGCATGCTTCGCTTAACCCTATGATTATCAGTTGCTTTTTATGGCAAGCCGCCAGCATAGTGACCAGCTGCGCCTGCTCAATGGGACTACCATTGCAGACTAACCAGCCGCTTGACGGGGCGAAACTGCGTTTTTTGCAAAAATTTTCATCAGTAAGCGAAATTGTGCGCAGGAGTGGCTGCTCCGCTGGAACAGGCGGCTATTCGCCTGCTATGAAAAAATTTTCATCGCCTGATTTGAAGGGGATCACAAAATGAATGGAAAGTTAAAAATCAGCCTGATCGCCCAGCAAACCGGGCTGTCGATCAGCACCGTTTCACGCGTGCTGGCAGGGAAAGCCAATACCAGCGATGCCGCTCGTCAAGCCGTAATGGCCTGCGCGCGGCAGCACGGCATTTTGCAGGATCTCTCGCAGGGCAGGCTGATGCTGAACAGTCTGATGATCTTTGCTCCGCCGCGCGCGTTTTCCGTGCGTACCGACATTTTTTATTACAAGGTTATCCAGAGCGTCATTGAAGCGCTCAGGCCGTATGAAGTGCGCATCAGCTCGTGTGGGCTGGAGGAAGAGAGAAGCAATAGCGCGCTATTTGTCGAAAAGATGAATCATCTGCAGACGCAGGCCGCGCTGATTATCGGCATTGACGATCCGCATATTCATGCGCTGGCGGCAGATCTGAATAAACCCTGCGTATTAATCAACTGCAGCGATCGCGAGATGCGCCTCGACAGCGTTTCCCCCGACCACCAGCTGATCGGGGAATTTTCCGCCAACTATCTGTTCCAGCAGGGGCATCGCGATATCCTTAATTTGCAGTGCCTGCGGCGCGCTACCATGGAGCTGCGTCTGGCAGGCATCCGCCAGGCCTGGATGCGACAAAATCTCACCTTTGACGCCAGCCAGCATTTGGTTACCACGGCCGGTTTCGGCGCAGAAGAGGCGGAGCTGGCCGTTACCAGCTGGCTCAGCGCTCTGTCCGAGGGCAGCCGCAGGCCGAGCGCCATTCTCGCCGGCGGCGATTTTATGGCGATGGGCGCAGTGGCGGCGATAAAAAAACGCGGTCTGTCTGTGCCTGGCGATATTTCTGTGATGAGCATCGACAGCTCCAATCTGGCGGAAATTCATGATGTGCCTTTAACCTCGGTGCAGGTGCCGCGCGATGAACTGGGTTTCGAAGCGATTCAACTGTTGCAGCGACGACTGCTGCGCCCCGCTGCCCCAGCATGCAATTTGCTGCTTCAGGGAAGGCTGGCGGTACGGGAATCGGTGCGGCGCTTTAATGCGCACAAGATGAAACCGGCGCTAAGCACTCATCATCCGCAGCTGTATGACGAGGGTACATAACATTAAATTTTTTAATAAATAAACAATCCAGACGTAAACAAGATCCGGTTCATATCTGAGCTACACTTAGCCCGATACGCTTTCATCAATAAGGGTTATTGCAGCCTAAGGAGAGCCATAATGTTTCGTCAACCCGTCAGTTCAGTTATCCCACCCTATATCCTGCGCAAAATTATCGATAACGGATCGGGACATCAGCAAGATTACGCGCGCCGCACGTTAAATCATGTCCAGCATTTAATGGCGCATAACTGGCAGAAGCCGACAGCGCCGAAAAACGCCGTAGGCGGTCATGTCGATCGTGAAATTTATGATGCGCAAAATACGGAAAGCCTGCCCGGCACGCTGGTACGTAAAGAGGGTCAGCCTGGCAATAATGATGTTGCCGCCACCGAAGCCTGGGACTATTTGGGCGTAACCTATGATTTCTTCTGGCAGGCTTATCAGCGTAACTCGCTGGATAACCAGGGGTTAACGCTGATGGGGACGGTCCACTATGGTAAGGAGTATCAAAACGCCTTCTGGAATGGTCAACAGATGGTGTTTGGCGACGGCGACGGCGAAATTTTTAACCGCTTTACTATCGCCATTGATGTGGTGGCGCATGAGCTGGCGCACGGCGTAACGGAAACAGAAGCGGGCCTGATCTATTTTGAACAGGCGGGCGCGCTTAATGAATCAATCTCTGACGTGTTTGGATCGCTGGTTAAGCAGTTCCATCACAAGCAGACGGCGGATCAGGCCGACTGGCTTATCGGCGAGGGCCTGCTGGCGGAAGGAATCAACGGACGCGGACTGCGTTCTATGTCCGCACCGGGCACCGCCTATGACGACCCGATGCTGGGCAAAGATCCGCAGCCAGGCCATATGCGCGATTATATTCAAACTCGCGAAGATAACGGCGGCGTTCATCTTAATTCGGGCATCCCTAACCGCGCCTTTTACCTGGCGGCGAAAGCGCTGGGCGGCTACGCCTGGGAGCTGGCGGGACGCGCCTGGTATGATACCGTTTGCGATAAAGAGCTGCCGCAGGATGCTGATTTTGCCACCTTCGCGCAGTTTACAATTCGCCACGCGCAAAATCGTTTTAACGAAACCACAGCGCAAGCAATTGAGAATGCGTGGAAAGAAACGGGCGTTTTATCATGAAAGAGTTACCGGAACTGACCGACGACGCCGTGATCGATCTGGCGCGCGAAGGCGGTTTTGCTTATATCCCGAAACTGGCCGGTCAGCGGCGTATTGCGCTGGCGCAACTGCCTAATCCGCAGAAAGAGCGCGTCTGTGAAATTTTGCGTCACTCTCTGCCGCTGGGCGAGCCGGCCGATAAGCCACAACAGGCCGGACGTGGCGATCAATACTATTACCGTATCCAGATTAGCTACGCTACGCAGCAGCATTCGGGCGATATAGTGATTGTGATCCCTGACAGTCTGGCGCCGCCGGAACTTAAGGCGCTGTGGAAAGAAGGCGAATAGCGCGATAAAAAAGGCCCCTTGCGGGGCCTTGTTATTATTTCTTCTCTGCCTGGTCATCCAGCGCATAGGCAATCACATAATCGCCGCGATCCGGCGACTGACGCGCGCCGCCTGCGGAAATCAGGATGTACTGTTTGCCGGTGGTCGGTGAGACATAGCTCATCGGGCCGCCCTGGCTGCCAACCGGCAGACGAGCTTTCCACACTTCTTTGCCGGTGGAGCTGTCGAAAGCGCGCAGATAGTAATCCTGCGTACCGGCGATAAACACTAAACCACCCTGCGTTGCCAGCGTACCGCCCAGCGTCGGCATGCCAATCGGCATCTGCATGCGCATTTTGATACCAAAGGGGCCGGTATCCTGCACGGTGCCTACCGGAACCTGCCAGACGATTTTCTGCGTTTTCAGATCAATCGCCGAGAGCGTGCCGAACGGCGGCGCCTGACAAGGAATGCCCAGCGGCGACATAAAGCGGTTTTTATTAACCGCATACGGCGTGCCTTTCAGCGGTACGGCGCCCATACCAGTATTGATCGCTTCGCCGCCGTTACTGCCGCGAGAAATCTTGTCGGTATTGGCCGGGATCATCTGCACCCACAGACCCAGACGCATATCATTCACAAAGATATAATGATTGTTCGGATCGGTTGAGAGGCTGCCCCAGTTCATGCCGCCCAGCGATCCCGGGAAGCTCAGGGATTTATCGGTGCCCGGTACGGTGAACAAACCGTCATAGCGCATTGATTTAAAGGCGATACGGCATACCAGCTGATCGAACGGCGTAGCGCCCCACATATCGGACTCTTTTAGCGTTTGCGCGCCAATTTGCGGCATACCGGTAGAGTGCGGCTGCGTTTTGGTGTACTGCTCGTTCGGGATGTTGCCCTGCTTCATCGGCAGCTCTTCGACTTTCGTCAGCGGCTTGCCAGTCAGGCGATCCAGCACAAAAATCTGTCCAGCCTTGGTGCCAAACACTACCGCCGGCTTAGTGCTGCCATCCTTCTGCGGGAAGTCCACCAGGCTCGGCTGCATCGGAATATCAAAATCCCACAGATCGTTATGTACCGTCTGGTAAACCCACTTCTCTTTACCGGTGGTGGCATCCAGCGCCAGAATCGACGCGCCATATTTATGATCCAACGGCGTGCGGTTGGCGCCCCACAGGTCAACGGAAGAGCTGCCCATCGGAATAAATACGGTATTGGTTGCGGCATCCCAGGACATCGGCGCTCAGGAGTTTGGCGTGCTGCGGGCATAGGACTGATCCGGCTGCAGCGGCGCGTTCGGCTGCTCATTGCCTGGATCGAACGCCCAGCGCATCTGGCCGGTCACCACATCAAAACCGCGCAGTACGCCGCCCGGCATATCAGTCTGTACGTTATCTGCCACGCGGCCGCCAACGACGACGGTGGTGCCCGCCAGGGTTGGCGCAGAGGTCAGCTGATATTTAGGATCTTGCGCATCGCCAAGACCGGCTTTCAGATCAACGCTGCCGTTGTTGCCAAACTGCTGGCACAGTTCGCCGTTATCAGCGTTGATAGCGATCAGACGCGCATCGATGGTGTTCATCAGAATACGACGCTGACAGCTATCGCCCGCCGACAGCGTAGCCGGTGTAACCGGCGTGGAGCCCGGCAGGGTTGGCTGAGGCAGCGGCTTAGTCACGTCAAAGTAAGCCAGCCCGCGACAACGGTTCCAGACTTCGGCCTGGGCGTTCACCTCATGCTTCCAGATCTGCTTGCCGCTATCGGCATCGACTGCAATCACGTTATTGTGCGGCGTACACATATAAAGACGGTTGCCAACCTGCAGCGGCGTTTGCTGATCTTCTGCGCCGTTACCGGTCGGGCTGTCCGGTATATCGCCGGTATGGAAGGTCCAGGCGACCTTCAGATCTTTAATGTTATCGCGAGTAATTTGATCGAGCGCGACAAAGCGGCTGCCACCGGGCGTATTGCCGTAGTTATCCCAGTCTTTCTGCGCGTTCGCCTTGTCTACCGGCACCAGCGGCAGCTGTTGGCCTTCAAAGGCCACTGTCGGATGCGGCTGGAACATCTGCACCAGCGTTGCCAGCATCGCAACGATCAGCACCGCGCTGGCGCCATAAGCGGCTTTTGCGGCGGCGGGCTTCTGCTCTTGTTTACGCAGCGCCGGTAAGGTCAGCAGTGCGAGGATCATAAAGCCGGTAGGCACCATCAGGCGCGAAACCAGCGGCCAAAAATCAAAGCCGCCATCAATCGGCGCCCAAATCAGCGAGCCGATAAAGACCAGTGCGAACAGCAGCACCGCCGACGTTTTGCGGCGGAAAAACTGAATCGCGGACAGAATGGTAACTATCCCAGCCAGCAGGAAGTACCAGCTACCGCCAAGCATGGCGAGCTTGCCGCCGCCAATAGCAAAAAACAGGCCGGTAGCAAGCAGTACCAGACCCAGCAATATGCACCATATACCCAGTCCTTTCGAAGACCGGGCGGTTGTTTGAACCATAGTAAAACTCTCCTGGTGAAACCAAGGCTCGCAATAACGTGTAAGTCGTCCGCCCGGCATGCGGGCTGGCGCTGCGCTTTATTAACCAGCCATAACAATCAGTTAACCTGACACGGGGATGATTCCCATTGTTGGCGTGCTGCCTTTGCCGTCAGCGTTCGCCGTACGACTAAAAACAAGGTAGACCAACGGCGCAGATTGTACCAATCGGTACGTAATGAAAGAAACAAAAATTTAACAATGATGAGAAATTCGCACTTTTACTGAAAAAAGGGAAAAAAGCGGGGACGGGAACAGAGGGATAGCGCTTCTGCCAAATAAAGAGCAGAAGCGTCTGAATGCCAGCTGCTCTACTGACTTACTGCTTTACCGGAACAAACTCGACCCGCATTTTCGAAATTAGTCCATGCCCGTGCGGGCAGAAATAGTCGGTCGCCCCACAGGCTTTTAACACCTGTAATGGCTGATGGCACTCGGGACATTGCGGCTGACGTGCATAATGCGCATCACATTGCTGACAGGAAAAATCATGGTCGGTTAACGTTAGCGGTGACTTACATCTCTCACAAAGCTGGCTCATAACTACACCTTATTAATAAATATAAGCTAAGCATCATATTGTTGTGGCCGCGCGCAAGGCGGCACAACCCTGACGCTATCATAATCTTTTTTATTTTTCCCTGCATAACGCGGTTGCCTGCTGCATAAACTCTTTTTATATCAACCTGTAATGTTTGATGTCTGCCAGACTGAATTATATTCACTGATTTATTGCTAAAACAGTTATAGAAAAACAGCAGCGGAAATTAGTTAATTAATACGGTATCTGACGATACCAAAGCAAAAGCTTAATTAATTATTTTATTAAAGGATCAATCAAATGAAATACTTAAACCGCGAACAAATAAAACAGATCTCAGGTGCTGGGCAGGCTGATGGATATTGGGAAAACGATAACTGGAACGATAATGAGCATAGCGACTGGGCTAATAAGTGGCATGAAGCAGGACGCGATGCCTGGAATAAAAGAGGTAACAGAGATTATCCGTGGCGCAGGTCGTAAACCATAACAAAGGGGCTGCATCGGCAGCCCCTGAACAATTAACGCTTATTCTTTTTCAAATGTGACAGCAGACGCTTACGCTTACGCTGCTGATTTGGCGTCAGCAGGTTACGTTTGCCGGCGAAGGGGTTATCGCCCTCTTTAAACTGAATACGGATCGGCGTACCCATGACGTTCAACGAACGGCGGAAATAGTTCATCAGGTAACGCTTATAAGAGTCAGGCAAATCCTTCACCTGGTTACCATGAATCACCACGATCGGCGGGTTATAACCGCCGGCGTGGGCATATTTCAGCTTAACGCGACGTCCACGCACCAGCGGCGGCTGATGATCTTCAGACGCCATATTCATAATACGCGTTAGCATAGAGGTGCCAACACGGCGCGTAGAGCAATCGTAGGCTTCAGTGATCGACTCAAACAAATTGCCAACGCCGCTGCCGTGCAGCGCAGAGATAAAGTGAACACGGGCGAAATCAATAAAGCCCAGACGGAAATCGAGCGTCTCTTTCACTTCGTCTTTCACTTCCTGCGACAGGCCATCCCACTTGTTAACCACAATCACAAGTGAGCGCCCACTATTCAAAATAAAGCCGAGCAGCGAGAGATCCTGGTCGGAAATACCCTGTCGGGCATCAATAACCAACAGGACCACGTTCGCGTCTTCAATCGCCTGCAGCGTTTTGATCACCGAGAATTTTTCTACCGTATCGGTGACCTTGCCGCGCTTACGCACGCCCGCAGTATCGATCAGGATATATTCGCGGTCGTCACGCTCCATAGGAATATAGATGCTGTCACGCGTGGTTCCCGGCATGTCATACACCACCACGCGATCTTCGCCAAGGATGCGGTTAGTAAGTGTTGACTTACCTACGTTAGGACGTCCTACAATCGCAATCTTGATCGGCAGGCCCGTAGGGTCGAACTCTTCTTCCTCTTCTGCGTCTGCATCTTCACCGCTCTCTTTGGCTGCTAACTCTGCCCAGTAGGCCTCGTTCTCTTCCTCTTCGGTCAGCGGCTCCGCCGGTGCGATCTGGTCCATCCACGGCAGCAGCGCCGTTTCCAGCAGAGAAGTCACGCCACGTCCGTGCGATGCGGCGATAGAGTGGATCTCGCCGAGGCCCAGCGCATAAAAGTCGACGACGGCGCTGTCGGCATCCAGACCATCCGTTTTATTGGCGACCAGGAACGTCGCCTTTTCGCGCGAGCGCAGATGCTTGGCAATAGCCTGATCGGCTGGCATCAGGCCAGCACGGGCGTCCACCATGAACAGCACCACGTCCGCTTCTTCAATCGCTAACAGCGACTGTTCCGCCATCCGGGTTTCCACGCCGTCTTCGGTACCGTCAATACCACCGGTATCGATGACGATGAACTCACGTCCTTCCACCTCGGCGCGCCCGTATTTACGATCGCGCGTCAGACCGGGGAAATCTGCCACCAGCGCATCGCGGGTGCGCGTTAAACGGTTAAACAGGGTGGATTTGCCCACGTTAGGACGCCCAACCAGCGCGACCACAGGTATCATAAATAAAGCCTCATTACGAAACGAAAAATCAGAAGCCTGAACAGGTTAGTATATACGGTCACAGCCGCCCCGATCAGGCTGAAGGCGCTAAGGATAACACGCCGTCAAAAAAACGAAACGGCCCCTGTAAGCCAGGGGCCGTTAAGCAGCATTACGTTCGCCGCCAGGGGTTAACGGGTAATGGAATAAACTTCACCGTTTTTGGCCTGAATCAGCAGTTTATCGCTGGCCACTACCGGTTCAGTCTGGAAACCGGAGCCGTCAACTTTCTGCTGCGCCACAAAACGTCCATCATCCGTATTCAGCCAGTGCAGATAGCCTTCGCTGTCGCCTACCACGATATAGCCGTTGTAGAGTACCGGCGATGTCAGGTTACGGTGCAGCAAATCGCTCTGACGCCAAAGGGTGACGCCGCCGTCAGCGTTAAGCGCCACGATACGATCGTCCTGATCCACCAGGTAGATGCGTCCCGCGTCAACGATGAAATCTTTCACCGAGCCGATTTCACGTTTCCATAAAATCTGACCAGAACGCAGATCCAGCGCCGTCAGGTTGCCGTTATAGGCCAGCGCATACACGATACCGTTAACGATTACCGGCGTAGTATCCACGTCGCTCAGGCGATCGATCTCGGTTGCGCCGCTCGGCTGAGAAATACGCTGCTGCCAGATAATCTGACCCTGATTCATGATCACGGCGCTCACGCGGCCATTATCGCCGCCGACGATGGCGCCGCCAAAGGCGGTTGCCGGCGCAGACTCGCCGCGCAGCGACAGCGCAGGCATATCCAGGTTAACGGTCCATTTTACGACGCCGCTGTTTTGATCCAGCCCCTGCAGCATACCGTTGCTGGTGTGAACCAGCACCAGGCCGTCGCTCACTACCGGACGAGAAAGCGCTTCACCTGCGACTTTCGTCTGCCAGGCGATGGAGCCATCGCTGCTGTTCAACGCATAAATCTGCGCGCGCTCGCTGCCGATATAGATATGCTCGCCAGCTGCGGTAATCCCGCCCGACAGCAGAGCCGGAGTGTTTTTCGAGAAGAAACCGTTATCGGTAGAAAGATTTACCTTCCATTTTTGCTTACCGTCGCTGGCGTCCAGCGCCTTAACGATACCAAAACGATCGGCGGCATAAACAGTGCCTTCCTGCCAGGCGGGATGCAGATTTGAGTAAAAATCGCCAATGCCGTCGCCGACAGAGGTGCTCCACGCTTCCTGCGGCTCAAACTGGTTTTCAACTTTCGGCAACGGGGCCATTTTGACGACATCTTCTTCGCCGCTAAACAGCGAACAACCGCTGAGTAAAGTGACTGAAATCAGTCCTGGCAGCAGGTATTTACGTAATTCCATGCGCTCTCTCTTGAATGGCTTAACCTAAGTTATTCATTTTCATCTGCATCATTTCTTTCAGCGCCGGAGACGCCTCGGAATCGATCCCCTTACTCCAGGCATCACGGGCACCTTGCTTATCGCCTTTACTCAGCAGCGCTTCACCGCGAATATCCGCGACAATAGCCGTCCAGCCTTCGCCTTTTACGCTATCCAGGGTTTTCAGCGCATCGTCAGCCTGCTTTTGCTGCAGCTGAATACGCGCCAGACGCAGATTCATTACCGCCTGTAGGTTGGCGTTCTGCGTGTGTTTTATTCCACTTTGCAGCTGCGCAGCCGCTTTTGCCAGTTCATTTTTATCCACGTACTGCTTCGCCAAGTCGAGCGAAGCCAGCGCGCCATAGGTATTGCTGTTGTCGTTGGCAAATTTTGCCACCGCTTCCAGCGTCTGCGGCTTGTTGCCGTCCAGCGCGCTGGTTAACTGCTGATAATGCGCTGACACCTCGCGCGCGGAGGTATCTTCATGACCGCTCCAGTAACGCCAGCCAGCCAGGGCGCCGATGCCCAGCACCACGCCAACTGCTAATGCTTTGCCGTTATTGGCAAAAAAACGACGGAGCGCGTCCACCTGTTCGTTTTCGTTGCTGTAAACTTCCACGCCATCCTTCTCCTTCACTGTTCCTGCCGTAAGCGCTTATGACAGCAGCGTCGCTAACGCCGCCGCGAGATCGTTTTGCGCCAGCGTTTGTTGCTCGCCGCTGCGCAGGTCTTTCACTACCACCTGCCCGGCTTTTACTTCATCTTCACCCAGTACCAGCGCAACGCGAGCGCCCCACTTATCGGCACGGGCAAATTGCTTTTTAAAGTTACCGCCGCCAAAGTTGGTCATCAGCTTCAGCGTCGGCGCCGCATCACGCACTCGCTCAGCCAGCTGCATGGCGGCAGACTGCACGCCCTGACCCGAAGCGATAACATAGACATCAACAATGCGGGACGGTTCAAAATCAGGATTTACCGCCTGCACCAGCAGCACCAGACGCTCCATGCCCATCGCAAAGCCGACGGCTGGCGTAGCGCGGCCGCCCAGCTGCTCGACCAGACCATCATAACGGCCGCCGGCGCAAACCGTGCCCTGCGCGCCGAGGCTGGTGGTGACCCACTCAAATACCGTGCGGTTATAGTAGTCCAGGCCGCGTACCAGACGCTGGTTAACGGTATAGGCAATACCGACGCTGTCCAGCAGCGCGCACAGGCCGGTGAAATGCTCGCGTGACTCGTCATCCAGATAGTCGCCCAGCGTAGGCGCATCGTTTAACAGCGCCTGCACCTCTGGGTTTTTACTGTCCAGCACGCGCAGCGGATTGCTATACATGCGACGTTTGCAGTCTTCATCCAGCTTCTCTTTATGCTGTTCAAGGAACGCCACCAGCGCTTCGCGATAGTTGGCGCGCGCTTCCAGCGAGCCAATCGAGTTCAGCTCCAGCGCAACGTGATCGGCGATGCCCAGCGCTTTCCACCAGCGGGCGGTCATCATAATCAGTTCGGCATCAATGTCCGGGCCCTGTAGGCCAAAGACTTCAGCGCCGATCTGGTGGAACTGACGATAGCGGCCTTTCTGCGGGCGCTCATAACGGAACATCGGGCCCATGTACCACAGACGCTGTTCCTGGTTATAGAGCAACCCATGCTCGATACCCGCGCGCACGCAGCCTGCGGTCCCTTCCGGGCGCAGCGTCAGACTTTCGCCGTTGCGATCGTCGAAGGTGTACATCTCTTTTTCCACCACGTCGGTCACTTCACCGATAGCGCGCTTGAACAGCGGCGTATGCTCTACGACCGGCAGGCGGATTTCGCTGTAGCCATAGCTGCCCAGCACCTGTTTAAGGATCCCTTCGATACGCTGCCAGACAACGGTGTCGGCCGGCAAATAGTCGTTCATGCCGCGGATGGCCTGGATGTTCTTCGCCACGTCATTTCTCTCTATATGTAAATTACACCAGACAGGTTGTCTGGCCGTTCTGGTCATCACGCCAGAAACGTAAAACAGAAAAAAACCTGTACGGCGAACGCCGTTCAGGTTCATTCAGCGCGCCACCAATCGGCTACTTTTCTACCTGCTGCACATCAATGCGGCGGGTTTCATCAAGCATCGCCGCTTTGGCACGAATCCGCGCTTCAAGCTGGTCGATCATATCGTCATTGTCGAGACGGTCACGCTGGCGCACGCCATCTTCATAGAAGCCGCTTTTCTTATTACTGCCGGTCACGCCCAGCGTGGAGACCAACGCTTCGCCGGGACCATTGACCACGCAGCCGATGATCGACACATCCATCGGCGTAATAATATCTTCCAGCCGTTGCTCCAGCGCGTTGACGGTGCCGATAACATCGAACTCCTGGCGCGAACAGGTAGGACAGGCAATAAAATTAATGCCGCGGGTGCGGATACGCAGCGACTTCAGGATATCGAAGCCTACTTTGACTTCTTCCACCGGATCGGCCGCCAGCGAAATACGCAGCGTATCGCCAATCCCTTCGGAAAGCAGCAAACCTAAGCCGATGGCTGATTTAACCGCGCCGGCACGCGCCCCGCCCGCTTCGGTAATACCGAGGTGCAGAGGCTGATCGATCTGTTTCGCCAGCAGGCGATAGGACTCCACCGCCAGGAAAACATCAGAGGCTTTAACGCTCACTTTAAACTGATCGAAGTTCAGGCGGTCAAGATGATCGACATGACGCATGGCGGATTCCAGTAACGCCTGCGGCGTCGGCTCGCCATACTTTTCCTGCAGATCTTTTTCCAGCGAGCCGGCGTTAACGCCGATGCGGATAGGAATATTACGATCGCGCGCGCACTCCACCACCTGGCGGATACGCTCATTGTTGCCAATGTTGCCGGGATTAATACGCAGGCAGTCAACGCCATACTCCGCCACCTTCAGCGCAATACGGTAGTCAAAGTGAATATCCGCCACCAGCGGAACGTTAACCTGCTGCTTGATAAGCTTAAAGGCTTCGGCGGCATCCATCGTCGGGACGGAAACCCTAACGATATCGACGCCAACGCGCTCCAGCGCTTTAATTTGTTTAACCGTCGCTTCCACATCCGTGGTACGCGTATTGGTCATGGATTGTACGGCGATAGGCGCGCCGTCACCCACTGGCACCTTGCCGACGTAAATACGCGTTGATTTGCGACGGATAATGGGTGCTTCGTTATGCATGTTGTTTCTCCATAATCGCCGCGAAGCAGCGCCCGGGGCTTACTGCGCCCCAAGCGTCAAGCGGGCAACCTGGTTGGTACGAATAAAACGACTTAAATCAACGGGTTGGCCCTGATAATGAACCTGTACCGCTGCCGGCGCGCCAATTTTCAGACGATACGGCGCTGTACCGGAGAGGCTGAGTTTACCACCACTACGTTGCATTCCGCTGAACAGTTTTTTCCCGGCCGCATCGGTCACTTCCAGCCAGCAGTCGGCGTTAAAATTCAGCACCACCGTATTGGCATCGGCGGCCGGCTGGCTAACGCTGGCGCTGGCGGTAGGTAAAGGCGAGGCGTTGTTCGCCACAGGCACGGGATCGGTAACCGGCGCCTGGCTCGGTGAGACTACCGCATTGGCGTCGTTACCGGCGGCAGGCGCTGGTGCGGCGGTTGCCGGCGCGGTGGTATTCGGCGCCGGCGCGCTGACGCCAGGCGCTGCGGTGTTAGCTGCCGCGCTGCTGGTATTATTAGCGTTATTTAACGGCACGCTGGTGCCCTGATTTTCAGGCTGCGCCGTCTGTGTGGCGTTATCGATGCTGCCGCTATCGGTTAACGGAATCGACTGGCTGTTATCATCGCCCGCGCTGCTCTGATCGGTGAGCGACACCAGATCGTCCTGGGCGGCTTTATGATTCTGCCACCACCAGGCGCCGGTTAAGCCGACCACGACAAAAACCACCAGCCAGGTGAAAATCATCAGCCAGCCGTCACGTTTTTTACGCCGCTTGCCCAGCGAGAAGCTCTGCATCGGCTCGACTTTAGCCGCACGTACCGGAGCCTGCTTCGCCATCATCGGCAGCAGTTCCTCTTCGGGCACGTGAACCAGGCGCGCATAGGAGCGAATATAACCGCGTAAAAAGGTCGAGGCTAAATCAGCGGGAGCTTTATCCTCTTCAATGTCTCGCACGGTGGAAAGTTTCAGGCACAAGCGTTCAGCTACGTTTTGCTGCGTCAGTCCCATCTGCTCACGGGCTGCACGCAGGCGGGTGCCTGTGGAATTTGCTGCTGCTGTTGTATCTTGAGTGGCTTCAGTATTCATTAGCTAAAAAATGCTGGTACTGTATCGATTGTGGAAAATTTTGCGCCAGTTGCTGACCGTAACGTGCTTTATCTACGGTCCGCTGTTCCAGCGCAGCGAAACGAATCTCCAACCACAGGCTTTCTGCTGTCGCAGGCACGCTGTGATGATATACCTCTAACAAAAGCCGCGCTTGCTCAAGCTCATGTTTTTCAAGATGCTTTTTAGCTTCAATCAGTAGCGTATCCGCCTTCTGCCGATCGTTCTGCAGCGCCTGTAGCAGCCACTGCCGCGCAGATGCATACTCTTTCTGCTGCAGCCAGCAATAGCCGGCGCGCTCCTGACTATCAACCCGCGCTACGGCAGAATTTTGCACCGCAGCCAGAGTAAATTGTTGATGCGCCGCATCATACTGCCCTAAACCGCAAAGAAACGCACCGTAATTGTTAAGCGCATAACCATTTTCCGGTGCGTATTTCAGCGCCGTTTGAAAATAACGACGCGCCATGACGCTATCGTTCTCCTGCTGGAAAAGACGCGCCATCGCCAGTAAGACCCGATAATCCGTTGGCGCATCCTGCAACGCCCGCTGTAAATTGCGGCGCGCCGCCGGCAGTTCCCCCTGCGCGAGATAAATAAGCCCAAGCTGCAGGCGAATCTGCCCGCTGGCGCTGGGGGTTTTTGGCCTGCCGCAGCCCGCCAACATCAGCGCTGCTAATCCTATCAGGCAGAGTAATCCTTTACGCATGCCGCCTCCCTGTGTCATGAAGTCTGGTATGTTACGCCAAACTCAGCAAGGCAGGCAGCCTCTCACGCCTGAAAAAGGCTTTACTTGCCCGGTTTCAGAGCGCCTTCACAGATATTTGTTCACCCGCCATTTTCTTGCGCAGGGTTCGCTTGGTACGGTCAATCACATCACCCGCCAGCTGACCACAAGCGGCATCGATATCGTCGCCGCGCGTTTTACGTACGATGGTGGTGAAACCATAGCTCATCAGCACTTTCGCAAAGCGATCGACGCGGCTATTTGAGCTGCGGCCGTAAGGCGCGCCCGGGAAGGGGTTCCATGGGATCAGGTTGATCTTGCAGGGAGTATCCTTCAGCAGTTCAGCCAGTTCATGCGCGTTGTCGGTGCTGTCGTTAATGTGATCCAGCATGACATATTCAATCGTAACGCGACCCTGATTAGCATTGGATTTTTCCAGGTAACGGCGTACCGCGCCAAGGAAAGTTTCAATGTTATATTTTTTATTGATCGGGACGATCTCGTCGCGAATGGTGTCGTTCGGCGCATGCAGCGAAATCGCCAGCGCGACGTCGATAACATCACCCAGCTTATCCAGCGCCGGCACTACGCCTGAGGTAGAGAGCGTCACGCGGCGTTTGGAAAGACCAAAGCCGAAATCATCCAGCATAATTTCCATTGCCGGGACGACATTATTCAGGTTAAGCAGCGGCTCACCCATGCCCATCATGACGACGTTAGTAATCGGACGCTGGCCGGTGACTTTAGCGGCGCCGATAATTTTTGCAGCACGCCATACCTGGCCAATAATTTCAGAAACGCGCAGGTTGCGGTTAAAACCTTGCTGTGCGGTTGAACAGAATTTACATTCCAGTGCGCAACCCACCTGGGAAGAAACGCACAGCGTAGCGCGGTCGTCTTCCGGGATATAAACCGTTTCCACCAGCTGATCGCCAACGCGGATAGCCCATTTGATGGTGCCGTCGGCAGAGCGTTTCTCTTCAGCCACTTCCGGCGCGCGGATTTCAGTGAGCTGCTTAAGCTTGTTGCGCAGTACCTTATTGATGTCGGTCATTTCATCGAAATCATCACAGCAGTAGTGATACATCCATTTCATAACCTGATCGGCACGGAAGGGTTTCTCGCCGAGAGAAAGAAAAAATTCGCGCATCTGCTGACGATTAAGATCGAGCAGATTGATTTTTTCGCTTTTTGGGGAAACAACAACGGGAGATGCGGACGACGGCGTCACAATGTGTTCGGACATAATGTTCTCTGGCCTCGTTATTACACGTTATGGCCCTGGTTAGGGATAGAAAAAGAAGCGCCCTCGCTGAGTAAACTCATGAGGGCGCATTATTGTACAAATAACTCTGGCCTGAAGCTATTGCATGACCGGTTAACCTGACAATTAATTTGTAACTGTCATTGTGCGGTCAGGCGCATCCGTGATTAACGGGTACGCGGGCAAATCTCGTTTTCACCGAAGAAGAACGCGATTTCACGTGCGGCAGACTCCTGAGAGTCAGAGCCGTGGGTGGCGTTTTCAGTGAAGCTGTCAGCGTAATCAGCACGCAGCGTACCCGCCAGCGCGTTAGCCGGGTTGGTTGCGCCCATCAGGTCACGGTGACGCTGAACGGCGTTTTCGCCTTCCAGTACGGAAACTACGATCGGACCGGAGGTCATGAACTCAACCAGACCGTCGAAGAAAGGTTTGCCTTTATGCTCGGCATAAAAACCTTCCGCCTGCTCCTTGGTCAGGTGCAGCATTTTTGCAGCAACAATTTTGAAACCTGCGGCTTCGAAACGGTTATAAATTGCACCAATTACGTTTTTTGCCACCGCGTTCGGTTTTACGATGGAAAAGGTACGTTCTACTGTCATTTTGACCTCTGTCTTAACTTCCAGGTTAAGCCGGTTGTGAATATATTGATACCGGCCTGTGAAAACGGCGCCGATTATAGGGGCGCAGAGCCAGCTTGCCTATCTTAGATTCAGCAATTTATGGAAAAAGTATGATCCTTTTCGCGTTGCTGCTTCATTAATGCCCATTCTGACCCTACCGTAATTTATTCCACGGTGAAAGATGCGGCGGCGACCTGACCGGCATTATCCAGTACGCTGAGTTGATATCGTCCGGCACGATTAAAAACCAGCCGCTGCGTCAGACCGCCGTCGGCAGCGCTCAGCACTTCGCCATTAAGAAACCACCAACGCTCTTCGCCATGGCCTCCCTGCGCCGTGACGCTAAGCGTTAATTCAGATTTTCCCGGCAGGCGATGCAGAATCTGCCCATCCCGAATGCCGGTTAGCAGCAGAGGCGGCGCGTTGTTTTCCATCGTCGGCGGGCAATGGGCCGAGACGCTCGGCAAACGCTGCGCTCGCCGCTCGCCGGGCTGCAGCCATGGCTCCAGCGGCAGCGGCCAAAGCGCCACCCGCTGCGCCTGTGCTCCACTACAGTCTGCGGCGACCCGCTCGCCTTGCGAATTGAGCCAGACGGTTTGCTGCAGGCCGAACAGCCCTTCCTGCCCGTCAGCGAGCAGAGTGGGAGGCGTGGTGCCGTTTAATATCCAGCTTTGGCGCCGCTGACGGCAACTGCTATCGCCGGCGGGCAACGGCTGCCCGCCCGGCCAGCATAATGTCAGCGCGCTAACGCTGGCCGGACGCGGATCGGCGGGCAACATATGTCCACGCAGCTGCGGCGACGCCATTAGCAAATGATGCAGTTGGTTAAGCACCGGAATGGCGCTTGCCGCCCCGTACTGGCCCGCGACCGGCGTGCCGTCAGGACGCCCGACCCAGACGCCAATCAAATAACGCGCATTAATACCGATAGCCCAGGCATCGCGATAACCATAGCTGGTGCCGGTTTTCCAGGCCAACGGCACTACTGCGGGCAGCGTGGCGTCAGGCTGAGGCTGCGCTTCGCCTGCCAGGATACGCCGTACAATCCAGGCGGCACCCGGCGACAGCAAAGGCCGTTCAATTAAGGGGTCCTGTGCCAGTAAGCGCAAACGGGCCGCCTGACCATGGCGGGCGAAAGCGCTGTATGCCGCCACCACCTCTTCCATCCGCGCGCCGGTGCCGCCGAGGATCAGCGACAGATTAGGCTCTGCCGCCGCGGGAAAATGCAGCGTCAGCCCGGCATTACGCAGCGCCGCAGTCAGACGTTTCGGGCCATAAGCTTCCAGCAGCTGCACCGCCGGTAAATTCAACGATCGAACCAGCGCTTCGCTGGCGCTGACCGGGCCATGAAAACCTGTATCAAAGTTACCGGGGCGATAATCCCCGAAACGGCGCGGCACATCCTGTAGCAGTGATTCAGCGGCAATCAGGCCATCATCCAGCGCCAGCCCATATAAAAAGGGCTTCAGCACCGATCCCGGCGATCGCACGCTGCCGATCATATCGACATGGCCGAAACGGCTTTGATCATCAAGATCGACCGAGCCCATCCATGCGCGAACCTGCATGGTGGTGTGATCCACCACCAGTACCGCCATGGAGGTTCGCGGCGGCAAGGATCCTTTCCAGCCCTGCGCTAATGCTTCGATCTGCCGCTGTAGCGAGGCGTTAATCGTGGTGGTGATTTTGGCTTGCGTTGACAGCGACACGACCCGACGCGCCAGCAACGGCGCCAGCTGCGGCATCTGGCGCGGCGCCAGCCAGACCGACTCCTGCATGATCTCCTCAACGGTCGCTTGTGGCCAAACGCCATACTCAGCCAGACGCAACAGGACTTTATCACGCGCCGCCTGCGCCCGTTCCGGCCAGCGATCCGGTCGTAAACGGCTGGGAGCCTGAGGCAATACCGCTAACAGCGCCGCTTCGCCGCGAGTGAGCGCCGCAGGCGGCTTGCCCAGCCAACTCCAGCTGGCTGCGCCTACCCCTTCCAGCGTCCCGCCAAAGGGCGCACGGTTCAGGTAAAGCGTTAATATCTCTCGTTTGGAGAGATGCCACTCCAGCTGCAACGCGCGCCATGCCTGATGCAACTTGCCGGTAAAGTTCCGCGGTTGCGGATCGATCAGCCGCGCGACCTGCATAGTGAGGGTACTGCCGCCGGAAATGATTTCCCCGCCGCGTAAATCCTGCCAGGCGGCACGCAGCAGCGCGAAAGGATTGATACCGGGATGATGCCAGAACCAGCGATCTTCATAGGTCAGCAGCGCCTGCAAATACCAGGGCGAAACTTCTTCCGGCGTGACCGGATAACGCCAAATGCCATTTTTATCGGCGAAGCGCCACAGCGGCGTGCCGTCTTGCGCCACCACCACGCGGGCAGGCGCAACCTGCTGCAACGGTAAAGGAAATAAGCGATCTACCAGCCACAGCAGGGCCAGCAGAAGCAGCAGACTTAACAACAGAATTTTTACGGAACGTAAAAGAGATGTCATAAAAATAACGCCCGGTGTTACCCGGGCGCTCGGTTAGCGAACCGTCAGACGCGCCGGCGTTTCACCGGTTGCACGCCACTGCGGTACATACATCGATTCCACCTGCGGCGCCGGAACCTGATAGTTGCCCGGCGTAACCGCCCGCGCCAAATAGAGCAGTTCGGCGGGCCGGTAGCTATCCACATCAATAGCCGCAACAAAACGATCGTCGCGAAACTCGATATGTTTGATGCTCACCTGTTGCATATCATTCATCAGCTCCTGCACATTTGCCGCGCTTTCGCTCAGGCTGGCGCTGCTATTGGCCAGGTTTTGATTCTCCAGCTCCAGTCCGGCGGGAAGCAGATCGGTTACCAGCGCGTCCGGTATGCGATCGGCGGCAGAGACGGTGAGATGCACCAGCACCAGCTGCCCGCTCTCCAGCGCATCCAGAGCCAGCGGTTTGCCGTTTAGATCGAAATATTCGCGACGCACCTTCAGGTTATGGCTGGCGGCTGGCGGCGGCGTCTGTGCGTAGCCGACCACATCCAGTCGACCATAAACCGGCGCGTCGCCAGCATTGTTAACCGTTATGCCTGCGGCGAGCTGAGATTCGCTTAGCGGCAGAATGCGGGTTTTGTTACCGCTGAGCGGCTGTGCCTGCCCATTAAGGCTGACCTGCCACGCCGCGTCTTCATCCTGCTCCAGCGCGCGTCCCGCAAGAAACAGCGCATTGTTTTCCTGCGTCGACAGCCACTGTTTGCCGTTCAGCTGTTGCGCCAGAGCAATGATTAATGTGTCCTGAACCTCCGGCAACAGCTGATATTCGCGTAGCAGCGTCAGGATTTGCGCGCTGTCGCGCAGCGGGCTGCCGTAATCCTCCAGCCAGTAAAGATGAGCCGGACGCACGCTATTTACGCCCTGCTTCAGCAGCGCGTTGGCGCGCGGCGTATCGCCCATCAGCTTGAGCGCTACACTCAGTTGTACCAGCGCCAGCCCCGATTTGGCCTGCGCGCGCTGTTCATACAGCGCACGCAGCGCCCCCAGCGGCGCTTTCTGCTGACGCGCCAATACCAGCGCGGCGTAAGACTGCACGTTGAAACGCGTCGCGGCAGCATCGTTGCTGTAATAAACCTCAATCTGGCTGCCATCCTGCAGATAGCGCAGCAGGCGCTCATTGCCTTTCTTCAGCACCGCGTTATCCAGGCTATAGCCCTGCTCGCCTGCGCGGGTGAGGAAATCCATCGCGTAAGCAGTAAGCCAGAACTCTTCGGCGCTCTCTTTACCCCACAAACCAAAGCCGCCGTTATAGCGCTGCATCTGACCGATACGATCGAGCCCGGTATCAATCGCCGCGCGTCGCTCGCTATCGCTACCGCTTTTGATTCCTAATGCCGTTAGCTCGGCATGATTGGTATAGAGCGAAGGCCACAGGCCGCTGATGGTTTGTTCCAGGCAGCCGTAGGGCCAGGCGTAAAGCTCGCTGATATAACGCGCGATATTGAGCGGCGGACGGCCGCTGAGCGCCAGCTGGCTCTGTACCGTGGCCGGCACCAGCCCACTGAACATTTCGGCAGGTATCTGCCACGGCAGGTCGGGGCGGATAACGGCGTTAAAACTGCGTGTTTCTGCCGGCCAGGCGGGACGCACGCCAAGGCTCCAGTGTCCTTTAGCAGGCGTCACGGTTTCGCCAGGGATTTCCACCCCGCTAATAATGGCGTCGATGCTGCCCTCGCCATAGCCCATCGCGGCGTTGACCGGCACGTACAGCGTGGTGCGCTGACCCGGACGCAGCCGCAGCTGACGCGGTGAAGGGTCCTCCAGCGTGACAAGACCGCTGGCCTGCAGATCAACCTGCAGCGTTTGCGGCTGCTCCGTCAGGTTCGTGATATCCAGCGCCAGTCGGCTGCTGTCGCCGCCGGCCAAAAAACGTGGCGTCGCCAGCTGGGTAATCAACGGCGCGGCGACCACCACTTTACTTTCGCCCTGGCCGAAGCGATCGTCGCTCCAGGCCTGAGCCATCAGCCGCACCTCTCCGTTAAATTCCGGTATCGGTAGATTAATTGTACCTTCGCCGTTGGCATCCAGCGTTACCGGCTGTAGCTGCGTCGCAAGGATATTGACGTGATTAACCGGCTGTTGTCCGCCGCGCTTGAGCGGATCGCCTTCGTCACCATCCCCGCCAAAGCGCAACGCGGCCAGCCTGCCCTGCCCTTCGATAAGATGCCCGTAGACATCATACTGATCGGCGTTATAGCGCTTACGACCAAAGAAGGCGACATAAGGATCGGGGGTTTTATAATCGGTAATGCTCAACACGCCGCTATCAACGGCTGACACCAGCACCTTGACCTGTTTCGGCAGCTCGCCGCCTGCGCTGGAAGCTTTCACCTTTACCGTCAGATTTTGATTCGGCCGTATTTTTTGCGGCGCCGTTAGCGTCAGATCCAACCGGCGCGCGGTATCCTGCATCGGTAAATGTAAAATCCCCACGGCGCGTTTCGGCGTAACGCCCTGTGCCTTATCACCAGGACGAATCACCAGCGCGCTGAAGTAAAGATCGTGGCGACGCCAGGCCTTATCAATCGGAACCGCTACCGTGGTTCCCCCGGCTGGCACATCGACCGTTTGCCACCAGAGCGGACCGTTGCTCGACTCCACCAGCAGATAACCTTTACCTGCGGCGGGCGCTTCTATCTGCACCATCGCCCTTTCTCCGGGCTGATAGTTGGCTTTGTCCAGCTTTAGTTTTACCTGATCGGGGCGCACCGCGCCGGTGCTGTCGGTGTTATCCTGCCAGCTGTAGCCGGCCCAGAAGCGTACGCTGCTGCGCAGATCGCTATTGGGCGCTACCGCTTCGATGCGATATGCGCCCCACTCCACCGGAAAAGCCACCCTGGCTTCGCCCTGTTCGCTTAGCGTTATTTCACGCGTCTCTTCCACCAGATCTTTTTGCTCATAGCGTGACTGCCAGCCCTCGCCTTCAGCGAAACTCCAGTAATAGTCACGCCGCTCGCGGATCAGACGCACCTCAACCGGCTGGCCGGTCATTTTCTCGCCGCGCGCATTCGCCAGCACGATACTGAACGCCGCGTTACTGTTCTCATCGACAACCGGCTGGATGAGAGTGGTATCGTTGCGGTAATCGTAGACCTCTTTACTGGCGAACAGTGGACGGATGCCCGGCAACACGTCGGCAGGCCAGATCGCCTGGCTAACGCGTCGCGTAACCGGACGCCCGCCGCTTTCCAACAGGCTGGCCTGCAGAATCAACTGGGCTGGCGAATGTATCTCCTGCCATGAAGTCGGCGCGGCAACCGAAATTTCTCCCTGCTGATCCAGCGTCAGGTCAATTTCATCCAGATTACGCTTCAGGCCCTGTTCGTTAATATCGCCGAACTGATAGCCAGGCAGCGTTTTCACCGCCTCGCGATCGGGACGCAAGAACAGTTGTCCCTGCAGGCGATTGCCGGTAGCGGGCGCGCCGTACAGATAACGCCCGCTGGCATGAAAATTCACATCGCTGGCAGGCGTAATGGGCCGGTCGCTGGCTGTCAGGCTGAGCGCCATACGCTCCGGCATAAAATCTTCTACATTGAACGGCCACTGACGTGGGCGGCCATCGCTCGCATCCACGCGCAGCATCCAGCGTCCGGTCGGTGCATCCTTCGGTAGCGGGTAACGCAGCTGCCACAGACCGTTTTCTGGCTGCCAGGTCAGGGTACGCGCCGTATCACCGTCCGGTTTGACTATCTCCAGCTTTACCGGCTGCGGCGGCAATGGTTTGCCATCTGCGTCACGTAGCAACGCGTTGGCAATCAGTGTCTCGCCGGGACGATAAAGATCGCGCGGTCCGAAAATAAACAGCTGTTTGTCATAGCCCTCCGGCCCGGTCACGGCGAACTCCGCCAGATCCAGCGCCGGGCGGCTAAGATCGAGCAGCGAAGTTTGATCGTTTTTCGTTGCCAGGATCAATTTTGCTTTGCTCTGCCAGGGCAGCGTCGCGTGCCCCTGTTGATCGGTAGCGGCCTGGCTTAATGTATGCCCTTTCTCATCCAGCATGGTCAGCGTTACGCCATCCAGCGCTGCGCCATCCTCCAACCGCTGGCTGAACAGATCGATTCGCTGCGGGAATTGATGCAGCGAGAGGCCGATATCACTGAGCGTAAACAGCGTGGCGGCGTTGGTGTAGCTGTAGGTGCCCGCCTGTTTCATGACGGCCAGGTAGACGCCCGGCTGCGACAGCGGCTTAATATCGCCCAGCGGCAGCTGAAGCTGCTCGCGCGTATTGCGCGTCGGATTAAGATCGAATCGTCCGGTATAGACCAGCTCCGCCTTTTGCAGCAGCGACTCGGACTGCCAGGTTTGCAGGCTATTGCCATATTGCCAGTCGGCAATAAAGGCCGGGAGGGAGGCGGTTTTGATACGGAAGAAATCGACATCCACCTGATTAACATTCAGCGCCATCACCGGCAGCCCGGTGGTGATGCGCGTCGGCAGCAGCGAGCCGCGGCTGGCGAACCCGACCATCGGCTGAATATCTCGCGTGGTTAGCGTCTGTTCCGCCTGCTTTTCCAGCGTGGCGCCATTAGCGGCTTTTAGCCCGCTATCAATGCGCACCTTCAGTTCTCTTGCCGGCTCCAGATGGCGAAAACGCAGCTCTTTTCGATTGGGTGAAAGCTCCCAGCCGCCTTCCAGAACGCCGCTTTTACTGTCGGCGATATGCGCGTACTGGCTAAAATCCTGTTGCTCATTCAATGAAACGGAAAAGGTCACCAGCAGCGTGCTGGCGCCGTCGAGCTGCACTTCCGACATATCGATAACCTGCAGCGGCTTGCCCCGCTCGCGCGCCTGCTGCGCGGCCCGCTGTTCAGCGCTAAGGGGTGGCGGGCTGCTCTTCGCCGCAGCCGGTTGGCGGGCGGCGGCCTGCGGCGGCACGTCCTGTTTATTATCATCGCAGCCGCTCAGCAGCATCAGCGACAGCAGCAAGGCGGCGCCTGCTTTATATCCTAATCCGGACATATCTACTCCATGGCCAAAAAGCCTTATAAAATCAGAGCGGCATTATCGCCTGAACCGCGGAAAAAATTAACAACCCTAATTAATTTCCTGCGGGACACGTTATTGCGCCATTCAGAAATGCTGGCAAGCATTTCTCATCGCACAGGCTATTTATTGCGGCCAGCACCGCAAAATAAATGTAACGATCGGGAAAACATGACGCTTTCTGCTGCCTCTTTTCCGATTCTGCAATCCTGCCCGCAGCATCACAGATTGGGCCTTGAGCTGGGCTGCGAGATCGTCGACACTCACAGCACATCAGTGAATATTGAGGTTGTTATGATATCCGCTCTCTTTGTAACCGCTCAGTGGTTAGCCGAACATCAAAACGATGCAGATTTGCAGATTATCGACGCGCGTATGGCCCCCGCCGGTCAGGAACATCTGCGGGATATGCATGCAGAATATGCTGCAGGACACCTGCCTAACGCGCCTTTTTTTGATATTGAGCGGCTTTCCGATCGCAACAGCCCTTATCCGCATATGATGCCGCGCGCGGAAACTTTTGCCGTCGCCATGCGCGAGCAGGGCATCGACAGTGGAAAACACTTGGTGGTGTATGACGAAGGCAATCTGTTTTCCGCGCCGCGCGCCTGGTGGATGCTGCGCGCGTTCGGCGTTGAGCGGGTTTCGCTACTGGCGGGCGGCCTGGCAGGCTGGAAACAGGCGGGCTATGCCCTGCAAACCGGCGAGGTGCAGCTGCCGGAAGCGGAATTTGAGGCGCGTTACGATACGCAATTAGTGAAAAGCGTAACGGATGTCTTGTTGATCAGCCATGAAGGCGGCGCACAGCTGATTGATGCGCGTCCGGCCAATCGCTTCACTGGCGAAGTTGACGAGCCACGTCCCGGCCTGCGGCGCGGGCATATTCCCGGCAGCCTGAATGTACCGTGGGGCGAACTGGTGGTTGATGGCCAACTGAAGCCGGAGGCGGAACTGCGTGCGGT
This sequence comes from Mixta hanseatica, assembly GCF_023517775.1. Taxonomy (NCBI): domain Bacteria; kingdom Pseudomonadati; phylum Pseudomonadota; class Gammaproteobacteria; order Enterobacterales; family Erwiniaceae; genus Mixta; species Mixta hanseatica. Next base: position 3,196,990 of record NZ_CP082904.1, read on the forward strand.
CTTCCAGCGCCACGGAGTGGATTTAACTCAGCCTATTGTGACCAGCTGCGGATCCGGCGTCACGGCGGTGGTGGCTATCCTGGCGTTAACGGCGCTGGGTATTAAAGATGTGAAGCTGTATGACGGCTCATGGAGCGAATGGGGTAGCCGCGACGATCTGCCCATCGCCAACGCGCATTAAGCGCTGATGCTTTGCCTGGGATCGGGCATTGGCGTTCTGAGCAGAGAAAAGCGTTTGTATCCGGGCATTAGCGCGCTGAGCAGAGAAAATTGCCTGCATCCGGACGATAGCGCCCTGAGCAAAAAAAGCGTTGGCGTCTGCAGATAAACCCTGTTCACAATACAAAAGGGTCGGTAGCCGACCCTTTAAACATTAACGAACCTTGCGCTATTGGTGTGCGCGGCGCCTGAGCGCAGCCCGCTTAGATAATTCGCTGGCCGCCTTTGAACTCACGCAGGAAGCTGCCCCAGCGCCGCTCATAGAACGGCGTAATATGTGCCGTAAAGAAGTGGCTGATGCCCTTCTCGCCTTCAACGATCTGGCAAATATCTACCGGCTCATCATCCAGCAGGGTATCGGTCGCTACCGCCCCCACCGCGCGAATGATGTTATCAATATCCTCATCCGCCTCGATGGCAATCAACAGATTAGGCCGATCGTCCGCCTGCTCCTTGATATGCGCGATAAAGGCCCGGCGTACCTGCTTATATTTGCTTAACAGCTGAGTTAGAGAATCGATCATCTGCGCAGGCGGCTCGGCAACTTCAGATAACAGCAGCGGCGTACCGCCCTCCAGCACCGTTTGCTGGCTTAGCGCATCGCCCTCTTCACCCAGCAGATGGGCGATTTCGCGCGGGGAAAACTCTTTTCCCGCCGGCAGTTTGGGATTAAGAAATAGCGTCTCGCCCTGGGTCATCTCAAACAGCGTGCGTACCGGCAGCATAACGTAAGACTGCTCGCCTTCCGTCGCTTCCGCCATCGCCGCTTCCGAGGTAAAGAAAGGAATAACGCTGGTGCCATCTTCCTTTTCCCAGTGCTGAAGCTCTACCGGCGTGCTGGCATCCAGCTGTTCGCCGGTGCTGCTGCCCGGCACCCACACGCTGGCTTCCATCAGCCGCGTAAAAAATTCTGGCCGATGCGCAGGCTCGGTTGCCGCCAGCTCCAACACTTTTTCCAGACGTGCGTTCGGATTGGTTTCCATGTGATTCATGCTCTTTGTCTTGTTTAACGGGGCCAGAATAAAGCTGGCCCCTGGCGCTTATTTCAGCAGCAGCCTGGCGATGGTACGCACGCCAAGCCCGGTGGCACCGGCCGCCCACTGTTCAACCGCGCCTTTGCGATAGGTGGCGGAGCAGTCAATATGCAGCCAGCCCTGCTGATAGTTGCTGACAAAATGCGACAGGAACGCCGCGGCTGTGCTGGCGCCGGCGGTGTGGGCCGCACCGGCAATATTATTCAGATCGGCAAAGTTGGATGAGAGATGCGTACGGTGGAACTCTGCCAGCGGCAGACGCCAGAACGCTTCGTTTTCGCTGGCGGCGCTGTTTAACAGTTCCTGCGCCAGCGCATCGTCAAAGGTAAACAGCGCATGATAATCGTTGCCCAGCGCGGTTTTAGCGGCGCCGGTCAGCGTCGCGGCATCAATCAACAGCTCCGGCTGCTGCTGGCTGGCGTCAATCAGGCCGTCCGCCAGAACCAGACGTCCTTCCGCATCGGTATTCATCACCTCAACGGTTTTGCCATTGCGATAACGAATAATATCGCCCAGACGGAAAGCGTTGCCGCTGACCATGTTATCCGCACAGCAGAGATAAAGTTTTACGCGTTTCTTCAAACCGCGCGCAATCGCCAGCCCTAACGCGCCGGTGACGGTGGCTGCGCCGCCCATATCGGATTTCATGGAATCCATAAAGGCGCTTTGTTTCAGGCTGTAGCCGCCGGTATCAAAGGTAATGCCTTTGCCCACTAAACAGGCGTAGACCGGCGTGTTTTCATCGCCGCCCGGATTATAATCCAGCGCCAGCAGCACCGGACTGCGCGATGAGCCGCGGCCGACGGTATGCAGCCCCATATAGTTCTGCTCGCGTAGATCTTCGCCTTTGGTAATACGGTAGCTCACCGCATCGCCGGCATACTTGCTGATCAAATCGACCGCGCGGCGCGCCAGCTGTTCCGGGCCCAGCTCTTCCGCCGGCTGGTTAATAACGTTGCGCACCCAGTCGATAATATTCAGGCGACGCTCCAGCTCCTCGCGATCGCTGTCGCTAAGCGGCGCCCAGTCCACGCTGCGCTCACCTTTCGGCCCGCGATAGCCCTGCCAAAACGCCCAGCTTTTCTCCAGATCCCAGCCGTCGCCGCTTAACGTCACCTGGCGAATGCCCTGGCCGTCAATCTTACGCGCCGCGCGCTGAATGGTAGCCAGCGCATCGCCACCGGTCAGGTGAATCGTCATCCCTTGTTCATTGCTGCTGAGGATCGCTTTTTCGCCCCAGCGTGCATCCGCTGCCGTGGTCGACAGCGCGATATTCATCTTTTCAGTGGTCATAACCAGGTTCCCTTTATATTTATCTGAAGCGAGAATGGAAGCTGCCGGAATTACTCAAACTCATCCAGCCAAACCAGCAGTATCGCTTCGAGAATTTTTTCACTGGATGCATCAGGATTATCATCAAACCCTTCCAGCTGACAAATCCATTGATGCATATCGGTGAAGCGTACCGTTTTTGGGTCGGTATCTGGATAAGCATCGTACAAGGCTTCGCCGATTTCACGGCTGTTGGTCCATTTCAGTCCCACAATGACTCCTCAGACGAAAACGGGCCGGCTTTAGGCCGACCCGCGTCATGATTAATGTTCGCGCGCATGGTTGATGGTATAGCGTGGAATTTCCACCACCAGATCCTCATCCGTTACGCGCGCCTGGCAGCTAAGACGGCTTTCCGGCTCCAGCCCCCAGGCCTTATCCAGCATGTCATCTTCATCTTCGCTGCTTTCCGGCAGTGAGTCGAAGCCTTCCCGCACGATGCAGTGGCAGGTGGTGCAGGCACAGGATTTTTCACAGGCATGTTCAAGCTCAATGCCGTTACGCAGCGCGACGTCAAGAATGGTTTCGCCCTGAGCGGCGTCAAATACGCCGCCTTCCGGCAGCAGGTCCTGATGGGGTAAAAAGACAATCTTCGGCATTGATCAAACCTCATCCACAGAATGCCCCGCCAGCGCGCGACGGACAGAGTTGTCCATTCGACGAGCGGCAAAATCCTGGGTTACTTTATCTAATTGTTTTACCGCCGCGCTGATGGCATCCGCCTCGTCGGCGCGGAGGGTTTCCTGCAGCTGCCGCTGCGCCTGTTGAATCTTCTGCAACTCATCCGCGCTCAGCAGCGCGGCATCTTCCGCCAGCGCGCCGGCCAGGCTTTCCAGCACCCGCAGGCCTTCTACCTTTTGCTCGGCCAGCTTACGCGCCGCCACATCCTGCTGCGCATAGGCCATTGAGTCGGTGATCATACTGGCGATTTCGTTTTCGGTCAGTCCATAGGAAGGCTTAACCTGAATGGAGGCCTCTACGCCGGTCGATTTCTCCATCGCCGTCACGCTCAGCAAGCCATCCGCATCCACCTGGAAGGTCACGCGAATATGCGCGCCGCCCGCCGGCAGCGCTGGAATATTGCGCAGCGCGAAACGCGCCAGCGAACGGCAATCGGCCACCAGCTCACGCTCGCCCTGCAGCACATGAATGCTCATCGCCGTTTGGCCATCCTTAAAGGTGGTAAAGTCCTGCGCACGCGCCACCGGAATGGTGGTGTTGCGCGGAATGACTTTCTCCACCAGCCCGCCCATGGTTTCCAGCCCCAGCGAGAGCGGGATCACATCCAGCAGCAGCATATCGCTGTCCGGCTTGTTGCCGACCAGAATATCGGCCTGAATCGCGGCGCCGATAGCCACCACTTTATCCGGATCGATGGCGGTTAACGGCTGGCGGCCAAAAAACTCGCCGACCTTTTCACGCACCAGCGGGACGCGCGTCGAGCCGCCGACCATCACCACTTCCAGCACCTCTTCCGGCGTAACCCCCGCATCTTTCAATGCCCGACGGCAGGAGAGCAGCGTACGCTTCACCAGCCCGGCGATCAGGTGGTCAAAATCAGCACGCGTCACCGTGCCCTGCCAATTGCCCAACGTCACGACCGTGCTGTCGTCTGTACTCAGGGCGATTTTGGCGGCAATGGCCTTGTCCAGCAGCTGACGCTGTACGCCGTGATCGTCACGATCGTGCAGCCCGGCCTGCTCGCGCAGCCAGTCCGCCAGCAGATGATCGAAATCATCGCCGCCCAGCGCCGAGTCGCCGCCGGTCGCCAGCACTTCAAATACGCCGCGGCTCAGGCGCAGCACAGAAATATCGAAGGTGCCGCCGCCCAGGTCGTAGACCGCGATCACCCCTTCCTGGCCGGAATCAAGGCCGTAGGCGATCGCTGCGGCGGTCGGTTCGTTCAGCAGACGCAGCACCTCTAATCCCGCCAGGCGGGCAGCATCTTTGGTGCCCTGACGCTGCGCATCGTCGAAATAGGCCGGTACGGTAATCACCACGCCGTCCAGCTCGCCCTGCAGGCTTTCACGCGCCCGTGCGGCCAGCGTTTGCAGAATATCGGCAGATACGCGTACCGGGTTGACTCTTCCTGCCGCCGTCTGGATCATCGGCAGACCATTTTCACTGGGCTGCAACTGATAAGGTAGATGCGGATAGCGCTGTTGAATATCGGCCAGCGATCGGCCCATCAACCGCTTCACCGAACTGATGGTATTAACCGGATCGGCCGCCGCCTGCTGGCGCGCTTCCCATCCCACCACATGTTGCTGCGCCTGATACTGCACTACCGAAGGCAAAAGATGACGACCCTGCGCATCGGGCAGGGTTTCTGCCTGTCCGCTGCGCACGGTGGCAACCAAAGAGTTCGTGGTGCCCAGATCGATCCCCACGGCCAGACGACGCTGGTGCGGGGCCGCGCTCAGGCCCGGCTCACTAATTTGTAATAACGCCATGTTAGTTTTCCCGGTTAGAAATCGAGCAGCTTCTCTTCCAGCTGTTCTGTCTGGCTGCGCAGTTTAGCGAGAAAACGCAACTTGCGCACCGTATCCGCCGCCGTCTCCCACTGTGCGGCGGCCAGCTGCTGCTGCATCTGCTGGCTGCGCTGCTGCGTCATAACGGCCAGCCGCTGCATAAAGTCCTGCAGTTTCGCTTCGGCGTCCGGCGCCTGTTCAATCGCATCCAGCTCTTCGCGCAGCTCCAGCTGCTCCATCAGAAAAGCGGTATCGCGCATCGTATGCTGTTCGTTATTGATATCGAAACCGTGCAGCGACAGCAGATATTCCGCGCGTGGCAACGGCTGACGCAGCGCCTGATAGCCCTGGTTGATGGTCGCGGCCTGCTGTAAAGCCTGGAGACGTTCACGCTCCGGCTGTGCGGCGAAGCGATCGGGATGGAACTGACGCTGCAGCGCCTGAAAACGAGTGGTGAGCTGTGCCGCATCAATCTCAAAAGCGGGCGGCAGGCCAAAAAGGGTGAAGTAATCCATAGCAGACTCAGTTGATAACAGAGGGATGCATAAAAAGAATCGCTCCGTTCCCGGAGCGATTGATCCTGCTACTGCGCCAACGCTAAACGTTGAAGCTTTCTCCGCAGCCGCATTCATCTTTCATGTTCGGGTTATTGAACTTGAACCCTTCGTTCAGGCCTTCCTTCACGAAATCAAGTTCGGTCCCGTCGAGATAAACCAGGCTTTTCGCATCGATAACCACGTTAACGCCTTTATCTTCAAAGACGGTATCTTCCGGCTGGGGCGCACCGACAAACTCCAGCACGTAGGCCATGCCGGAACAGCCGGAGGTACGCACGCCAAGGCGTAAGCCGAAGCCTTTACCGCGGTGGTGCAAAAAGCTGCTCACGCGGGAAGCTGCGCTCTCGCTCAGGGTAATAGACATAACTCCCCCCTTACTGTGCGTCTTTCTTGCTCTTGTAATCCGCGATGGCGGCCTTGATGGCGTCTTCGGCCAGGATCGAGCAGTGAATTTTCACCGGCGGCAGCTCCAGCTCTTCGGCGATCTGGGTATTTTTAATCGCGGCGGCTTCATCAAGCGATTTGCCTTTTACCCATTCGGTAATCAGCGAGCTGGACGCGATGGCGGAACCACAGCCGTAAGTTTTGAAACGCGCATCTTCAATGATGCCGCTGTCGCTGACCTTGATTTGCAGTTTCATGACGTCGCCGCACGCCGGCGCGCCGACCATGCCGCTGCCGATAGAGGGATCGCTATTATCAAATGATCCTACGTTGCGTGGATTTTCGTAGTGATCGATTACTTTTTCGCTGTAAGCCATGATCTGTTCTCCTGAAACCTGAAATTAATGATGCGCCCATTCGATGCTGTTCAAATCCACGCCCGCTTTAAACATTTCCCACAAAGGAGAAAGTTCACGCAGTCGACCAATGGATTTGCGCACCAGCGCAATGGTGTAATCAATCTCTTCTTCAGTCGTGAAGCGGCCAAGGGAGAAACGGATTGAGCTGTGTGCCAGCTCGTCGCTCATGCCGAGCGCGCGCAGCACATAAGAGGGTTCCAGGCTGGCGGAAGTACAGGCGGAGCCTGAGGAGACCGCCAGGTCTTTCAGCGCCATGATCAGCGACTCGCCTTCAACATAGTTGAAGCTGACGTTAAGAATATTCGGGGCGCCCTGCTCCAGATTGCCGTTCAGATAGACTTCTTCGATATCTTTCAGGCCATCCCACAGGCGGTTGCGCAGCGTGCGCAGGCGCGCCATTTCGCTTTCCATCTCTTCTTTCGCGATACGGTAAGCTTCACCCATGCCGACGATCTGATGCACCGGCAAGGTGCCGGAACGCATACCGCGCTCATGACCGCCGCCGTGGATCTGCGCTTCCAGACGGATACGCGGCTTGCGACGCACATAGAGCGCGCCGATACCTTTCGGGCCGTAGAGTTTATGCGCGGAGAAGGACATCAGATCCACTTTCAGCTGGCTGAGGTCGATCGGCAGTTTGCCTACGCTCTGCGTCGCATCAACGTGGTAAATGATCCCGCGCGCCCGGCACATTTCACCGATGGTCGCGATATCCTGCACCACGCCGATTTCGTTATTTACGTGCATGATGGAAACCAGCACGGTGTCATCGCGCATTGCGGCTTCCAGCGCCTGCAGATCGATAATGCCATTGCTCTGCGGAGCGAGGTAAGTCACTTCAAATCCTTCGCGCTCTAACTGGCGACAGGTATCCAGCACCGCTTTATGTTCAGTCTTGCTGGTAATGATGTGCTTGCCTTTTTTCTGATAAAACTGCGCGGCGCCTTTGATGGCCAGGTTGTCGGACTCGGTCGCGCCAGAGGTAAAGACAATCTCACGCGGATCGGCGCCGACCAGCTCGGCAATTTGGTTGCGCGCGATATCCACCGCCTCTTCGGACTGCCAGCCAAAACGGTGGGAACGGGAGGCCGGGTTACCGAATGTTCCGTCCAGGGTGAGATATTGCATCATCTTTTCCGCCACACGCGGATCGGCCGGCGTGGTGGCGGAATAATCCAGGTAAATCGGTAATTTCATTGCTCTTAAGCTCCGTACATCGCTTCAAATCAAAAAAATATCAGGCCCGCAGATTTATATTAATCGTCTCCTGCGTGCGGCCATTCGCCATACGGCGCGTTTCATTATTCTGACGATCGGCTATATCAAGGATCTCTTTATTATTCACCAGCTCAGCCAGCGTAATGTTGTTGAGAAAATCGCTGATACGCTCGCTTAAATCGTGCCACAGGACATGAGTCAGACAGCGCTCGCCGCCCTGGCAGCCCTCTTTCCCCTGACAGCGCGTGGCGTCAACCGACTCATCGACGGCGGTGATCACCGCGCCAACGGCGATTTCCGCCGCGCTTTTGCCCAGCAGGTAACCGCCGCCCGGTCCACGTACGCTGGCCACCAGGCCATTTTTACGCAGGCGGGAAAAGAGCTGTTCAAGGTAAGAGAGAGAGATCCCCTGACGCTCTGAAATATCGGCCAGCGGCACCGGCCCTTCGTGTGAGTGCAGTGCAACGTCAAGCATCGCGGTAACGGCGTAACGCCCTTTTGATGTCAGTCTCATAGCTTGGCGACCCTCGGTTATACCCTGTTTCGGAGTGATATATGATGGCCGCAAGTCTGACATTCCTGAGTGTTTTGGTCAACTATTTAACCTGGTAAAACACTCAAGTATTCCCCGCTTCGCTTGTACTCTGCCGGGCTTATTTTTCGCCGCGCTTTTTCTCAAAGGAAGAGAGCATGCCGCGCAGGATGTTCAGCTCGTCACGTTCCGGACGCGCGCGCGTGTAAAGGCGGCGCAGCTTGCTCATCACCTGTCCCGGATTGGACTGGCGAATAAAGCCGCTATTCACCATCATCTGCTCCAGATGTTGATAAAAACGCTCCAGATCGTCCACTAACGGATAGGGGCTTTCTTCATACTGCGGCTGTTCCACGCGATCGCTTTGCAGGAAAGCCATACGCACTTCATATGCCAGGATCTGCACGGCCATCGCCAGGTTCAGCGAGCTGTAGTCAGGATTCGCCGGGATCGCCACATGATAATGGCATTTTTGCAGTTCATCATTGGTCAGGCCGACGCGCTCGCGGCCAAACACGATCGCTACCGGCGCCTGTGCGCCCTCTTCCACGCACTTAACGCCGCATTCGCGCGCATCCAGCATTGGCCAGGGCAGCGTACGCGACCGGGCGCTGGTGCCAACCACCAGGCTACAGCCGGCAATGGCTTCGTCCAGCGAATCGACAATCACCGCATCGCCAATCACATCGCTGGCGCCTGCGGCGAGCGAGATGGCCTGCGAATCAGGTTTAACCAGCGGATTAACCAGGTAAAGGTTAGTCAGCCCCATGGTTTTCATCGCGCGAGCGACGGAGCCCATATTGCCAGTGTGAGAGGTTTCCACCAGCACAATACGAATATTTTGCAGCATATAACTCAAGGAGGTCGGTGAGATAATTTGGCAATGCTAGCATAAATGCAGGACATTTTCCGATCTCCCTGCTATACTCCGTGCCGTTTTCCCCGTTCTTTAACATCCAGTGAGAGATACTGATGCATCCGATGCTCAACATCGCCGTGCGCGCTGCGCGCAAGGCTGGCAACTTAATCGCCAAAAACTACGAAACTCCAGACGCCGTTGAAGCTAGCCAGAAAGGCAGCAACGATTTTGTGACCAATGTTGACCGCGACGCCGAGCGCCTGATTATTGAGGTGATTCGCAAATCTTATCCGCAGCACACCATTATCGGCGAAGAGAGTGGTGAACTGTCGGCAGAAGATCAGGATGTACAATGGATTATCGATCCGCTGGATGGCACCACCAACTTCATTAAACGCTTACCGCACTTCGCGGTTTCCATCGCCGTGCGCATTAAAGGCCGCACCGAAGTGGCGGTGGTTTACGATCCAATGCGTAACGAACTGTTCTCTGCCGTACGCGGCCAGGGCGCTCAGCTGAACGGCTATCGTCTGCGCGGCAGCAATGCGCGCGATCTGGACGGCACCATTCTGGCGACCGGCTTCCCGTTTAAACAGAAGCAACATGCCGCAACCTATATGAAACTGGTAGGCAAACTCTTTACCCAGTGCGCGGATTTCCGTCGTACCGGTTCAGCCGCGCTGGATCTCTGTTATGTCGCCGCCGGTCGCGTTGACGGCTATTTCGAGATCGGCCTGAAGCCGTGGGATTTCGCTGCTGGCGAACTGATTGCACGTGAAGCGGGCGCGCTGGTGACCGACTTTACCGGCGGTCACGGCTTTATGACCACTGGCAACATCGTTGCGGGTAACCCACGCGTGGTTAAAGCCCTGCTGGCTTCCATGCGAGATGAGCTGAGCGATGCGCTGAAGCGTTAAGTCTCACGCGAACGAAAAAATGCCGCATGCTCCTTCGGGAGGTGCGGCATTTTTTTTGCCTTGCCGTTAGCGCAGCGCGCGCAACCCGCCTGATATCGCCGGCTGCGCGCTTAGCCACAAGATTATGCCGCCGGCAATCAACAACAAACCGCCCGCCAGCGCCAGGCTGTGTAGCGCTACGCGTTGCCATGGCGCAGGCGCGGCGCGTTGGTTAAGGCGCTGCGCCAGCGCACGCGAACTCTGCACCAGCAGCGCCATCATCGAGACCGTCAGCGCCGTGCCGAGAGCCATCGCCAGCGCGCTCAGTACGCCCCAGGCATAAACGCCGATCACCCGTGAGAACAGCAGCATCATAATCGCGCCGGAACAGGGCCGCAGCCCCATCGACAACACCACCAGCAGCGAGGTTTTCCAGCCGGTCGCCCGCGCCAGCTGTTGTTCATCAGGCAGATGCTGATGACCGCAGCCGCAGTGCTTATCGTGCTGATGATCGCGCGGGCGAAACGTATGCACCCGCATCGCTCCGCTACGCCGCAGCTGACGCAGCGCGCGCCAGCAGAGCCAGACGCCAAGCGCGGCAACCAGCAAATAGCTGCTCTTTTCCAGCCAGTAGCTGCTGAGGTGAAGCTGACGGGAAGAGGCCTGCAGGAGCCCCAATACCAGGCTCACCAGCCCTACCGCCACGGCGCCTTGCACCATTGCGGCCGCCAGCGTTAAGCGCAGACTGGTTTTCAGCCGGACAGGATGCGTCGCGAGAAAGGTAGCGATCACCACTTTGCCATGCCCCGGCCCCAACGCATGTAAAATGCCATATGTGAGGCTGAAACCGAGCAGAGCCAGTCCGGTCTGATGCGGATGCTGCGCCACGCGCTGCAACAGGCCAATCATTTGCTGATGAAGGCTTTTTTGCCACAGCACGCTCTGCCACAACAGCTGCGGCCAGTACCACCAGGCGGCCAGGGCCCCCAGCAGCGCCAGCGCCAGCACGCTCCATAGCGGCCACAGGCGACGCCAGCGCGGATAATCGCGTTGCAGTATTATTGACATGACAGCGTTACCGTTTGCGCGAATTGACGCCCCAAATCCATGCTTTCCGGCGGCGCATCGGCTTTATCCAGCGACAGGGCAAAATCTTTCAGCGCCGCATCCGGCTCTGGAGTATGCAGCGTCAGCTTGCAACGGGAGGAGAGCGCCTCCGGCAGGCTCAGCGACTGGGCATTTTTATAAGTCATATCAACAAAATAGGTGGGATCAAATGAGCTAAAAGTATAGCTCTGGCCTGCCAGCGGCTGCGGCCGCGCCAGCGGTAAAACAAAAGTCAGTACCGCCTGCGCCCCGCTGCGCGCCAGCGAGTAGGCGGGCGGCAGATTTTCAAACTTGACCGCTTTGCCCTGATGCCAGAACTCAGTGAAATAGTGCTGTGCCAGGACGTTAGCCATCACTTCCGCCGCCAGCTTTTTCCACACTGGCGAATCGGGCGTAGCGTCGCCGGCATCATAAAGCAGATCGGCTGAGGTGATCTCATCCATCGTCCAGACCATCTTTAAACCGGTCAGGGCATCATTGCTGACCACCGGCGTGGTTTGCATCGCAATAAAACTGTGCGGATGAGACCAGGCTAAAGGCGAAAGCAGCAGAGCCAGGCAGCCGCCGGCGGCGCGTTTGATCAGAGTAGTGGCTGTCATTCATCTTCCTGTACGGCAATTCTGTGACCCAGGTTAACGTCTGGATAAAAAATTGTCGACGCGCATCTGTTGTCACGTCGGTTGTCTATGCTTATTTTTGGTATGACTGACCGGAAAATTCACGATGAGTTCTGCTACAACTACAGCACCACTCTTCTCCAGTTCCCAGCGTCGTTGTCATCTCCTGCTTATGCTTTATCTGCCCGAGCCTTTGCTGACTCTGGATAGCCTGTGCCAACTCAATCAAGTCGACCCTTCGCTTGCCCGGCAAGATATAGCGGAGGTTGAGGAGGAGATCCAGCGTTATCACCGCCTTGGTATTTTACAGCAGCAGGACGGCACTTTTTTATTGCAGGGCGATGAACTGGATCAACGCCTGTGTCTGCTGCACTGGCTGCGCCGGGCGCTGCGCGTTTCGCCGGTATTTATCGAGGGGAATTTTGTTCCCGCTCTGCGCCAGCATTTGCAGGCGCGTCAGATAGAAAAACTGCTGTATAACGAGCGCAATCTGCAGGCCCTGATTGAACATTGCGCCAGCCGCCTACAGCGCAACTTCAGCCCGCGCGATCGGTTGTTTCTTCAGCTTTTTATGCAATATTCGCTGTGCCACACGCGGCAGGCTATATTTTCCGCCCGGCAACGGCTATGGCTGGAAAATAAGGCCGAACGGCTGGCGGCACAGGACATTATTCAACACTGGCAGCGGCGCTGCCGGTTCGCGCCCGACGCCAGCGAAATCGATTTTTATACGCTGCTGTTTAGCATGATCCATGCACCCTCCGCCGCGCGCCTGGCACATCAGGGCGAACTGCAATTGATGGAGCAAACCCGGCTGCTGATGACGCGTTTTCAAAGGCTCTCCGGCATGCGCTTCAGCAATGAACAGGGCCTGTGCAGCCAGCTTTATACTCATCTGGCGCAGGCGCTGGATCGCTGTCATTTTGCCGTCGGCATTGATAACAGCCTCTCTGAAGAGGTGATTCGCCTCTATCCACGCCTGCTGCGTACGACCCAGGCCGCCGTGGAAACCTTTGAAGATCATTACGGCATCCGCTTTTCCGCGGAAGAGATGGGGCTGATCGCGGTTATTTTCGGCGCATGGCTGATGCAGGAGAGCGTGCTGCAAGAGAAGCAGGTGCTGCTGTTAACCGGCACAGACGCCGCGCTGGAAAAGGAACTGGAGCACCAGCTGCGCGAGCTGACGCTGTTGCCGTTGAATATTAAATATTTATCTGTTTGCGATTTTCAGCATCACGGCGCGCCAAAAGGGGTAACGCTGGTGATCTCGCCTTATGCCGCTCCGTTACCGCTCTATTCGCCGCCGTTGATACACGCCGAACTGCCGTTAAGCGCGCATCAACAGCAGCGTATTCGTCTACTGTTGGAGTCCTGACGACTGTACGGGCGGGCGTAAAAACAGCGCCGGCAGCACCAGCAACGCCATTAACCAGAAGATATCGCCCTGTAAATAGGTGAACAGCACGCCGCAGACCATAGTCATCACTGCGATACCGCCGCCCATCGCCAGTGCAGAATAGACCGACTGCAGACGAATCACCTGCCCGCCCTGACGCGCCGCGATGAAACGCATCGCCGCCAGATGACAAACGGTAAAACTGCCACAGTGCAAAATCTGAGCGACGATCAGCCACGGCAGCTGAGTGGTTGAAGCCATCAGGCTCCAGCGCACCAGCGCGCAGATCCCGGAGAGCAGCAGCAAATCACGCGCGCTCCAGCGATGAAATAGCCGATTGCTCAGCGCAAAGATGATGATTTCCGCCACCACGCCCAGCGACCATAGATAGCCCACCACGCTGGCGGAATAGCCCGCCTCCTGCCACCAGATAGCGCTGAAACCGTAATAGGCGGCATGCGCGCCCTGCATCAGCGTCACGCACAGCAGGAAACGCCATACGCTCTTCTCGCGCAGCAGCGATCTCCATTCGGCCCAGCCGGCACTGTTCGCCGTGCGCGCTTCTCCCAGCGGCATCACCGTCGGCCGCAACAACATGCCGCCCAGCATCATCACAATGCCGACGCTTAACAGCGCCAGGATCGCCTGACTGTTCCAGGCAGTAATCAGTACGCCGGTCAGCGCCGAGCTGATCACAAACGCCAGCGATCCCCATAACCTGACCGGCCCGTAAGGCAGCGCGATTTGCCGTGTCCAGGTAGCGGCCAGCGCATCGCTGAGCGGCACCAGCGGCGAGAAAAAAAGATTAAAACCGATCATTACCAGCAGCAGCCATAGCCATTGCTGCCCCAGCCAGAAGCCGGCGGCGCACAGCAGGGTTAACAAGGCCAGCAGACGCAGTGCCAATACCAGCTGTGACGGATCGCGCACGCGTGAGGCGATAAGCAGACTGCCGACAAAACGGGCGATCATCCCGGCCCCCAGCAGCAGGCCAATTTTTTCTGCATCCAGGCCGCTGCCTTTTAGCCAGACCGCCCAGAAAGGAAGATAGATGCCATAGCAAAAGAAGTAGGTGAAGTAACCGAGTGCTAACCAGTATGTTGAACGGACCGTCATATTTCCCCCCGACAATGAGGCGCTACTTTGGCAAATCGCGGAAAGATAAGCAATTGAGGGCTTCACAGGGCATAAAAAAGCCCCGGCCAACGGGACGGGGCTTTTTGTTAAAGCGAGAGAAAAACAATCAGGCGTAAACCGGGAAGCGCGCGCAAACTTCCAGCACTTTCTGCTTCACGCGCTCGATGGTCGCTTCATCATTGATGTTATCCAGCACGTCGACAATCCAGCCGGCCAGCTCACGAACTTCCGCTTCTTTAAAGCCGCGACGGGTAACCGCCGGGGTACCGATACGGATACCGGACGTGACGAATGGGCTCTTAGGATCGTTCGGCACGCTGTTTTTGTTCACAGTGATGTTCGCGCGGCCCAGCGCGGCATCCGCCTCTTTACCGGTCAGGTTTTTATCCACCAGATCCAGCAGGAACAGGTGGTTATAGGTGCCGCCGGAAACCACGTTATAGCCGCGCTCCAGGAACACTTCGACCATCGCCTTGGCGTTCTTCGCTACCTGCTGCTGATAAACCCGGAACTCCGGCTCCATCGCTTCTTTCAGCGCCACCGCTTTACCGGCGATAACGTGCATCAGCGGGCCGCCCTGTCCGCCCGGGAACACAGCGGAGTTCAGTTTTTTATACAGATCTTCGTCGCCGCCCTTCGCCAGGATCAGGCCGCCACGCGGACCCGCCAGGGTTTTGTGAGTAGTCGTAGTGACGATATGCGCATGCGGAACCGGGTTCGGATAGACGTCTGCGGCAATCAGACCGGCAACGTGCGCCATATCAACAAACAGATAAGCGCCTACGCTATCGGCGATTTCACGCATTTTCGCCCAGTCGCATACGCCGGAATAGGCGGAGAAGCCGCCGATAATCATTTTTGGCTTATGCTGCTGCGCCAGCGACGCCAGTTCGTCATAGTTGATCTTGCCCGTCTCGTCGATGCCGTAAGGCACCACGTTATACAGTTTGCCGGAGAGGTTTACCGGAGAGCCGTGCGTCAGGTGACCGCCATGCGCGAGGTTCATACCTAAAATGGTGTCGCCCGGCTGCAGCAGCGCGGTATAGACCGCAAAGTTTGCCTGTGAACCAGAATGCGGCTGGACGTTGGCATAATCTGCGCCAAACAGCGCTTTGGCGCGATCGATCGCCAGCTGCTCAACGATATCGACATACTCACAACCGCCGTAGTAGCGTTTGCCCGGATAGCCTTCGGCATATTTATTGGTTAGCTGTGAACCTTGCGCCTGCATTACACGCGGGCTGGTGTAGTTTTCTGAAGCAATCAGTTCAATATGCTCTTCCTGACGCACTTTTTCTTGCTCCATTGCTTGCCACAACTCGGCATCGTAATCGGCAATGTTCATATCTCGCTTTAACATCCGCATCTCCTGACTCAGCTAACTTTAAACGGCACTATATGGCCCTGACGGGCGAAGGCCCACAGTGTAAACCGTTTTGCAGGTGGAAGCATAGCCTCATGGCCCGCTTTTTACGCAAACGATTGGCTTGAGCGCTGGCAAGGCCTACAGCCCGATTTGCTCTCCGCTTTTATCACGATAGTTATTCAGTCTTCGCTTGCAGTTTTTTCATTATTGTTAACCTCGGCATCCTTTATTTTTTCAGGGTTATTTACAAATATCGACAAAAGCGATTAACATGCATTTAAAATGCAACTTATAAAGCTAATCGGAGAGCCACCATGCTTGATGCCCAAACTATCGCTACCGTTAAATCTACTCTGCCCGCCGTTGCGGCGACGGGCCCCGCGCTGACCGCTTACTTTTATGACCGGATGTTTACCCATAATCCGGAACTGAAAGATGTATTTAATATGAGCAATCAGCGCAATGGCGATCAGCGTCAGGCCCTGTTCGACGCCATCTGCGCCTACGGCGCCAATCTGGAAAATCTGGCGGCCCTGCTGCCGGCCGTTGAGCGCATTGCGCAGAAACACACCAGCTTTTCCATTAAGCCTGAGCAGTATCAGATTGTGGGCAAGCACCTGCTGGCGACCATTGATGAAATGCTGCGCCCTGGCCCGGAAGTGCTGGACGCCTGGGCCAAAGCCTATGGCGTATTGGCTAATGTCTTTATCCAGCGTGAAGAAGAGATTTATCACGAGCATGAGAAAAAACAGGGCGGCTGGCGCGGCACTCGCGCTTTCCGCATTAGCGCTATTCAGCCGCAGAGCGAGGTGATTAAAAGCTTTACCCTGACGCCGGTGGATGGCAAGCCGGTAGCAGATTTCCAACCCGGCCAGTACCTGGGAGTGCATGTTCAGGACCCTGACTTCGCTAACCATGAAATCCGTCAATATTCCCTGACCCATGCGCCAAATGGCCGCGATTATCGCATCGCCGTGAAACATGAGGCGCAGGGTACGGTTTCCGGCTGGCTGCATGCGAAAGCGCAAGTCGGCGATGTAATTAACCTGGCGGCGCCGGCCGGTGACTTTTTCCTGCAGGCGGACGCCGCCACGCCCGTAACCCTGATTTCCGCCGGCGTCGGCTTAACACCCATGCTGGCGATGCTGCACGCCCTTGCTAAACAACAGCATCAGGCGCCGGTAAGCTGGCTGCACGCGGCAGAAAACGGCGCTCGCCACGCGTTTGCCGATGAAGTCGCGCAAACCGGCGCGCAGCTGGCTCACTTCAGCAGCCATGTCTGGTACAGCAACCCGCGCGCTGAAGATGCCGGACGCTTTAACGCTCAGGGCATGATGAATCTGGCCGCCGTTGCCGCCGATCTGGCTGATATTCACCGCCACTACTACCTCTGCGGCCCGGTAAGCTTTATGCAGTTTGTCGCTCGCCAGCTGTTGGATGCTGGCGTACCGAATCAGCATATTCATTATGAGGTGTTTGGCCCGCACAAAGTGGTTTAAGCTGATCTGCTGAGTCTGGGTATTTACACGGGTGAAGCATGAAAACAATCGGTTTGCTGGGCGGGATGAGCTGGGAGTCAACGGCGCTCTACTACAAGATTATCAACGAAGGCATTAACGCGCAGCTTGGCGGTTTACACTCCGCCAGGCTGGTGATGTACAGCGTCGATTTTTATGAAATAGAGCAGTTGCAGGCAGCAGGCGACTGGCAGGAAGCCGGAGAAAAGCTGGCGGCGGCGGGCCGTGCGCTGCAGGCGGCGGGCGCTGATTTTATCGTGCTCTGTACCAATACTATGCATAAAGTCGCGCCCGCCATCGCCGCGGCGACGTCGCTGCCGCTGTTGCATATCGCCGATGCTACGGCCGAAGCGATTAAAACGGCCGGACTGAGCAAAGTCGGCCTGTTAGGCACCCGTTTTACGATGGAGCAGGCGTTTTATAAGCAGCGGCTGCAAAGCGAGTATGGCATTGAAGTGGTGATTCCGGATGAGGCTGGGCGCGAAACGGTGCATCAGGTTATCTATCAGGAGCTGTGCCTGGGCCACATTAATGCCGCTTCGCGCGAGAAATATCGCGCCGTGATGGAGGATTTGGTCGCGCAGGGAGCAGAGGCGATAATTATGGGTTGCACGGAAATCACGCTGCTTATCGATCAACAGGACGCAACGGTGCCGCTGTTTGATACCACGCAAATTCATGCTGAGGCGGCCGTTGCGCTGGCCTTAGCCTGAGAAAAAGCCAGCGCCCGTCGGGTGCTGGCGCAGACCGTTCTTCTGGTTAAAAGCAACAGAGCCCAAGTCAATGCGCTATCAGCGCGCCTGGGTTTTGTCGCGTTCGCCGTTAGATCGCCTCTTCATCTTCTTCGCCGGTACGGATACGTACGACGCGCGCTACATCGTACACAAAGATTTTACCGTCGCCGATTTTGCCGGTTTGCGCCGTCTGCATAATGGTATCGACGCAGGTATCGACGATATCGTCAGCCACAACGATTTCAATTTTCACTTTCGGCAGAAAGTCGACCATATACTCAGCGCCACGATAAAGTTCCGTATGGCCTTTCTGGCGACCAAAACCTTTTACTTCGGTCACGGTCATCCCGGTGATGCCAACCTCCGCCAGTGCCTCGCGGACATCGTCGAGCTTGAATGGTTTGATAATTGCGTCAATCTTCTTCATAACGGACCCTTTTTCTCTCCCTCCGTGGCCGGACGGGTAATACTCAGACTGTGTGCGGTAGATACGCCCTGTTTTCGCAGGCTAAGCTATCATATCTGACCGCCTGAACGGCACTAAAAACTATGACTCTTTGAAGTCGTTCGCATCCAACTCGTGACGCGCCAGCAGCTTATAAAACTCGGTGCGATTACGTCCCGCCAGCCGCGCGGCATTGGTGACGTTGCCTTTGGTCATCTGCAGCAGTTTCCGCAGATAGTTCAGTTCAAACTGGTTACGTGCCTCGACAAAGGTCGGCAGCGCGGTGTTTTCGCCCGCCAGCGCCTGCTCCACCAGCGCCTCGCCGATCACCGGCGCGGAGGTCAAAGCCACGCACTGCTCAATAACGTTAACCAGCTGACGCACATTGCCCGGCCAACTGGCGCTCATCAGACGCTTCATCGCATCGGTCGAGAAGCTACGCACAAAAGGCTTATGACGTTCTGCCGCCTGGCGTAGCAAATGGTTAGCCAGCAGCGGAATATCTTCTGCCCGCTCATGCAGCGCCGGGATTTTCAGGCTGACGACATTCAGGCGGTAAAACAAGTCTTCGCGGAACTCCTGCTTTTCCATTGCTTTTGGCAAATCGCGATGGGTAGCGGAAATAATACGTACATTGATATCCAGATCGCGGTTGCTGCCCAACGGCCGCACTTTCCGCTCCTGCAGCACGCGCAGCAGCTTAACCTGCAGCGTTGGCGGCATATCGCCGATTTCATCCAAAAACAGGGTGCCGTCTTCGGCGGCCTGGAATAACCCTTCACGCGCGCTAACCGCGCCGGTAAAGGCGCCGCGCGCGTGGCCAAACAGCTCCGATTCCAGCAGCTGCTCCGGCAAGGCGCCGCAGTTGATAGCGATAAAAGGCTTCCCGGCGCGCGGGCTGGCGGCATGAATCGCCTTCGCCAGCACCTCTTTGCCGGTGCCGCTTTGCCCGTTAATCAATACGCTGACGTCAGATTGCGCCACCATATGTGCCTGCTCCAGCAGGCGCTGCATCAGCGGGCTGCGGGTGACGATCACTTCACGCCAGGCATCGTTGCTGGATGGCGCGCTGTGCGCCATCGCCTCATCAATCGCCTTATAGAGCGCATCCCGATCCACCGGCTTGGTAAGAAAGCTAAACACGCCCTGCCGCGTCGCCGAAACCGCCTCGGGTATCGAGCCGTGTGCCGTCAGGATAATCACCGGCAGGCCGGGATGCAGCTTTTGAATTTCACCAAACAGCGCCAGGCCATCCATCTCATCCATGCACAGATCGCTGATCACCAGATCGACTTTCTCTTTATTAAGCTGACGCAGCGCATCTGGCCCGCTGGTGGCCGTGGTGACCTGAAAACCTTCACTGGTCAGGCGCATGCCTAATAGCTTCAGCAGCGCGGCATCGTCGTCAACCAGCAGCAGACGGGCGGAGTTACGTGGCATTATTGCGCCTCTTTTTCATGACTGTTTTCCCCCGATGGCGCGGATGACGTACTGGCCTCATTCACATCGGGATGACTGTTATCAGAGACATCCGGCGATTTACGCGAAGAGAGCTGGCGCTCAATATCGGTCAGCGTCTCCAGTTTGCGCCGCGTCTCCGTAAGCTCCCGGCTCAGGCTGAGCTGTTTTTGCCGCAGGGCATCAAGCTGGCTATCGCTGGTCTGCTGCAGATGATGATAGCGCGTTCGGCTTTCTGATAACTCGAGCTGGGCCGCCTGATTATTACGCCATAGCTGCAATAGCGGGCGTACCGAGGCGGGATAGGCCATGCTAAAGCTATCCAGCTGTTCAACATACTGACGACGCTCAACCGGCGTGACGTTGCCATTATCCAACAGGATCCCCTGCTTGAAACTGTTTTGCCAGTTGGTGGCGGGCCAGCCGTGCGCCTCCGCCCGCGCCTGTACCGGCGACAGCCGCGCGGCGCAGTCAATGGCGCGCATCCAGTAAAGCGGGTTTTTGATGCTGTTGCCGTCGTCGATATGCCAAACGCGGGTGCAATCCACGGCGAGGTAATCAACAATATTGATTTTCGGCTCAGGCGGCGTCGCGGCCTGACGCGGTAAAACGCTGTGTATCGGCTGCTGACAGGCAGCAACCAGTAAGGCCGACAATAACAGCAGACGACGGCCAAAACCTTGTGCGGCAGAGAATGTAAATATGGTCATTAGCTATCATTTCCCGGCGCTCAAATTAAGTTCTATACGGAAGCAAACCTCAGCCTGTTCCGTGGTGATAAGCTGCAGATCGCCCTGCATACGCCGCAGACAGTCTTTGGCAATGCTCAGCCCCAGCCCGCTGCCTTTGACGGCCCCTTTACGCTGCTGGCTCCCCTGGAAAAAAGGCTCGAAGATCATCGCCTGTTCCGCTTCAGGGATCGGCGTGCCGGTATTGGCTACATCAATCCATACCCGATTGCCCTGTTTCTGACTGCGCAGCCAAATGGTACCGGATTCACTGCCGTAATATACAGCGTTGGAATAGAGATTATCGATTACGCGCATCAACAGCATGGGTTCAGCGCGGCAGGTGGTTACCTGCAAATCCACCTCGGTTTGCATTAACTTACTGCGCGCCGGGAGCGCGTGCGTATCCACCACGCTGTGAATGATCTCCGCCAGGTTCACCGTTTCCAGCGCCTGCGGGCTGTCGGCCAGCTTGCGGTTGTAGTCAAGCAGTTGTTCGATCAAACGCTGCAAATGTCGGCTGCTGCCGTCCAGGATGGCGACCACCTCTTTTTGATCGGCGGTCAACGGCCCGGCCACCTCATCCGCCAGCAGTTCGGTCCCTTCACGCATACTGGCCAGCGGCGTTTTCAATTCATGAGAGATATGGCGTAAAAATTCATGGCGCTGTGACTCCAGCCATGCCAGCCGCTCGCTCAGCCACAGAATGCGTTGGCCCAGCGCCCGGATTTCCCGCGGGCCTTTAAAGCTCACCATATTGCCCAGCGGCCTGCCCTCCCCCAGTCGATTGATCATTCGCTCGACCGCTTTCACCGGCCCGATAATCATGCGGGTGAACAGCAGCACCAGCCCCAGCGTGACGATAAACAGCAGCAGCGCCTGCCAGCCAAAGAACTGACCGCGCTCGGCGATTTCCCGCTGCAGCTGTAAGCCGCGCGAAAAAGCGGTTTCCCGCGTGGCCTGTACCATCTGCGCATTGGCGCTGGAAAAAGACGCCAGGCTCTCCGTGGCGCTGCTGATCGGGTTACTGTTCAGGCAGTGCAGCTGTTCCAGCCGGGTCAATGCCTGCCGCAGGCTTTGCCAGGCGCGCAGGTCGGGCAGTACCTGGGCGTGCGCATCCAGCATTTGCGAGTAACGCGCGCGCTGGGTCTGATAAAGGCGCGCCAGCATCGGATCGCCCAGCACGCAATATTGTCGATAGCTGCGTTCCAGCTCCAGCGCGGTGCGCGCCATCGCTTCACTGCGCCGCACGTCAGTTAAGGTGGTGCGATTGGTGTCGGCCGCCTGCTGGCTAAGCGCGGAAAGGCTTTCCCAGGCCTGCCAGGCCAGCACCAACAGCGGCAGCAATACCAGCAAAAACGCCATCAGCACCAGCTGACGCAGGGAACGCGGGAAAAATCGCCAGGTTTTCACATGCAATATCCTTTTTGAAGTGGGAATGATGCTAGCGAACAACGCGGCAGGAGGAAAGCCTGAAACCGGCAAGGCAAACGGAAACGCGGCGGTCGCCGCAGAAATAAAAACGGCAGAGCCAAAGCTCTGCCGTTTTTGATGCGCTGAAGGTTCACCGCATTTGAATAGGTGGTGCCTAACTCAACGTTGCGCCCGGTGTTTGATAAAGTCGCAAGCAAGCTATTATCGGTACGTGGACGGCAGGCACCGTATTGTGCGTCATTCGGAGTTTTATGAAGCGCTTGACCGCGTTAGCAGGGCTGTCATAAGGAGGTGAATGAGCCACTGCCGATATATTAGCAAATAATATGCCAACTTTGTAATTTTTATATAAGTCGCTAATTAATCAGGATTTATGCCATTTACTTCCTGTTTCTCTGCGCGTAAGACAAATCGCTGCTGCCTTTTCTGTCGCTTATCAACAACAGTTGACAACCATTATCCAATAATAACCAGTTATCAATAGGTTAAATGTCTCCTTTTAGAGACACTCTTTATACTATCCTGTCGCATTTTAGCAACAGCGCTAAATATAAAAAAAACCGCAGCGGAAACCGATGCGGTTTTTTTAACAGGTAAAGAATTAGCCTAACTGTTTACGTGCGTTACGGAAAATACGCATCCACGGACCGTCTTCGCCCCACTCAGCTGGATGCCAGGAGTTGCTTACGGTACGGAAGACGCGTTCCGGATGCGGCATCATAATGGTTACACGACCATTTTCACTGGTCACGGCGGTAATGCCGTTCGGCGAGCCGTTAGGGTTAGCCGGGTAGTTTTCCGTTACCTTGCCGTAGTTATCGACAAAACGCAGCGCCACTACGCCTTTGGCTTCCAGCGCGGCAAGATGAGCGCCATCGCGCACCTCAACAAAGCCTTCGCCGTGTGATACTGCAATCGGCATCCGCGAACCGGTCATGCCTTCCAGCAACAGCGACGGGCTGGCTGCTACCTCAACCAGACTAAAGCGCGCTTCAAAACGCTCGGACTGGTTGCGGACAAATCGCGGCCACAGATCGCTGCCGGGGATCAGCTCACGCAGGTTAGACATCATCTGGCAACCGTTACAGACGCCCAGCGCCAGGGTTTGTGGACGATGGAAGAAGGACTCAAACTGATCGCGTACGCGGCTGTTGAACAGAATGGATTTCGCCCAGCCCTCGCCGGCGCCCAGCACGTCGCCATAGGAGAACCCGCCGCAGGCGACCAGCGCCTGCATCTCTTCCAGGCCGATGCGTCCCGCCAGCAGATCGCTCATATGCACATCTACCGCATCGAAACCGGCGCGATGGAAAGCCGCGGCCATTTCAACGTGCGAGTTAACGCCCTGCTCACGCAGCACGGCGACTTTTGGCCGCGCGCCACGGGCAATAAAAGGCGCGGCGATATCGTCCTGCGGATTAAAGGTAAGCTGAACGTTCAGCCCCGGATCGTTATCATCTTTTTTCGCTTGATGTTCCTGATCGGCACAGTCCGGGTTATCGCGCAGGCGCTGCATTTGCCAGGTTGTTTCCGCCCACCAGACGCGCAGCGTGGAGCGGCTTTCGCTGTATACCACATCGTTGCCCGCACGGATCTCGAAGCGATCGCCCGGCAGCGCTTTGCCAAGGTAGTGAACACAGTCGCTCAGGCCATATTCGCCGAGCAAGGCTTCTACCGCGGCGCGATCCTGCGCTTTCACCTGAATTACCGCGCCCAGCTCTTCATTAAACAGCGCCGCCAGCGCATCCGCGCCCAGCGTGGCGATATCCGCCTCGATGCCGCAATGGCCGGCAAACGCCATTTCCGCCAGCGTAACCAGCAGGCCGCCGTCGGAGCGGTCGTGATAGGCCAGCAGCTTGTTCGCCTGAACCAGCGCCTGCATCGCCCGGAAAAAGCCTGCCAGCTGCTCGACGTCGCGTACGTCAGCCGGCTTATCGCCCAGCTGACGGAACACCTGCGCCAGGGCTGTCGCCCCTAACGCGTTATGCCCTTTGCCGAGGTCGATCAGCAGCAGCGCATTATCTTCCGCCGCCCGTAACTGCGGGGTGACCGTGCGGCGCACATCTTCAACGCGGGCAAAGGCGGTAATCACCAGCGAGAGCGGCGCGGTGATTTCACGCTGCTCGTTATTCTGCTGCCAGCGGGTTTTCATCGACATTGAGTCTTTACCCACCGGAATCGTTAGCTCCAACGCCGGACACAGCTCTTCGCCAATGGCTTTTACCGCCTCGTACAGGCCAGCATCTTCGCCCGGATGCCCGGCGGCGGCCATCCAGTTAGCCGAAAGCTTCACGCGCTTCAGCGCGCCAATATCGGTTGCCGCCAGGTTAGTTAACGCCTCTCCCACCGCCAGACGGGCCGAGGCGGCAAAGTCCAGCAGCGCCACCGGCGCGCGTTCGCCAATGGAGAACGCTTCGCCATGATAGCTATCCAGGCTGGCGGTGGTAACCGCACAGTTAGCCACCGGTATCTGCCACGGACCGACCATCTGATCACGCGCCACCATCCCGGTTACGCTGCGATCGCCAATGGTAATCAGGAAGGTTTTTTCCGCTACGGTCGGCAGATGCATCACGCGTTTTACCGCCTCTTCCAGCGTCAGGTCGTCGCGTACCAGCGCCTCGCCCTGCGCCTGCTGACGCTTGACGTCGCGCGTCATCTTCGGCGTTTTGCCCAGCAGCACGTCCAGCGGCATATCAATCGGCTGATTGTCGAAATGACTATCGGAAAGCGTCAGATGCTGCTCTTCCGTCGCTTCGCCAATCACCGCATACGGGGCGCGTTCGCGCTGGCACAGCTGATCAAACAGCGCCAGTTTGTCTGGCGACACCGCCAGCACGTAGCGCTCCTGTGATTCGTTGCACCAGACTTCAAGCGGGCTCATGCCCGGCTCATCATTAAGAATATCGCGCAGGTTGAAACGCCCGCCGCGTCCGCCGTCACTCACCAGCTCCGGCATGGCGTTCGACAGGCCGCCCGCGCCGACATCATGAATAAACAGGATCGGGTTCTGCTCGCCCAGCTGCCAGCAGCGGTCGATCACTTCCTGGCAGCGCCGCTCCATTTCCGGGTTATCGCGCTGTACGGATGCAAAATCGAGATCGGCATCGGACTGGCCGGATGTCATTGATGAGGCCGCGCCGCCGCCCAGGCCGATATTCATCGCCGGCCCGCCCAGCACGATCAGTTTCGCGCCCACGCTGATCTCGCCTTTCTGCACATGATCGGCGCGGATATTACCGATACCGCCCGCCAGCATAATCGGCTTATGATAGCCGCGCAGCTCGGTGCCGTTATGGCTGTTGACGCGCTCTTCATAGGTACGGAAATAGCCGTTCAGCGCCGGACGACCAAACTCATTGTTGAACGCCGCGCCGCCCAGCGGGCCTTCGGTCATAATATCCAGCGCGCTGACGATACGATCGGGCTTGCCGAAATCTTCTTCCCACGGCTGTTCAAAGCCCGGAATGCGCAGGTTAGATACCGAGAAGCCCACCAGCCCTGCTTTGGGCTTGGCACCGCGGCCGGTTGCGCCTTCATCACGGATTTCGCCGCCGGAGCCGGTTGCCGCGCCCGGCCACGGCGAGATCGCCGTCGGGTGGTTATGGGTTTCCACTTTCATCAGGATATGGGTCGGCTCCTGATGGAAATCGTAAACGCCCTGCTGCGCATCGGCATAGAAGCGTCCCACCGCCGAGCCCTCCATCACCGCCGCGTTATCTTTATAGGCTGACAGCACATAGTCCGGCGTCTGGGCAAAGGTGTTTTTGATCATTTTGAACAGGGATTTCGGCTGCGATACGCCGTCAATCACCCAGTCCGCATTGAAAATTTTATGGCGGCAATGCTCAGAATTGGCCTGAGCAAACATATACAGCTCGATATCATTCGGGTTGCGCCCCAGTTTTTCGAACGCCGCCAGCAGATAGTCAATTTCATCATCGGCTAACGCCAGGCCCAGCTTCTGATTGGCCGCCTCCAGCGCCGCGCGCCCTTGCGTCAGGATATCCACGCTCTGCAGCGGCTGCGGCTGCTGCTGTATAAACAGCTGTTCCGCTTCCTGTAGATCGCTAAATACCGTTTCCATCATGCGATCGTGCAGCAGCGCGGCCAGCTGCGACCATTGCGCGTCGGTGAGCTGCGGCGCCTGCAGATAAAAGGCCAGACCGCGCTCCAGACGACGCACCTGCGGCAGATCGCAATTATGAGCGATGTCGGTCGCTTTAGAAGACCAGGGAGAAATGGTGCCCGGACGGGGTATTACCAGCAGCAAACGCCCTTGCGGCGCATGTTCGGCGAGAGAAGGACCGTATTTCAGCAGACGTTGCAGGCGGGATTTTTCTTCTGCGTTCAGCGGTGCGCTGACATCGGCAAAATGGACGTACTCGGCGTAAATATCACTCACCGGCAGGTGAGCGTCCTGAAAACGGGTCAGCAGTTTGTTTACACGAAATGCCGACAGAGCGGGCGAACCACGCAGAATTTCCATCATTAAGATCTCTCGTCAGAGCGCCGGAGGACGCTTCTTTGGGCGCAACAGGGAAAACGGGCGACATTATAAAGAAACGGGGCCGCTAACGAAACCGTTTGCGTGGAAATTTCCGCGCTGCGAAATAGCCTGAAAATTGCGCAGTTCCTGCTATTAAAGTTGCTCTATGCCGCTTTGTTGCGCAAAATGCCCCACGCTCTGGGATTTAATAGATAACAAACGCTGCCCGAAGAGACAGAGGCCTGAGAGCCACCGAGAGATAACTATTTGAAACGCCTGAAAATTAATTATCTGCTTATCGGGTTGATCACCGTGCTGCTGGCAGTAGCGCTTTGGCCAACCATCCCGTGGTACGGCGGGACACAGGATAAAATTGCGCAGATAAAATCGCGGGGAGTGCTACGAATTAGTACCATTAATTCTCCGCTGACTTACTACACCGTCAATAACGCACCGGCTGGAATGGATTATGAGCTGGCGAAGCGATTCGCCGATTATCTGGGCGTAACGCTACAGGTTACCGTTCGGCAGAATCTGAACGACCTGTTCGACGACCTTGATGATGGCGATGCCGATCTGCTGGCTGCCGGGCTGATTTATAACAATGAGCGGCTGGCGCGTTTTCGTACCGGCCCCAGCTACTATTCCGTCTCACAGCAGCTGGTTTACCGCATCGGCACCTCGCGACCGAAAAACCTTGGCAACCTTAAGGGGCGGCTAACGGTTGCGTCCGGCTCCGCTTATATGTCCACGCTGCGCAACGTCAAAGAGAACCAGTATCCCGATTTGGACTGGGCGATCTCTACCGATCAGAGCCCAAAAGCGCTGCTGGAAGCGGTAGCGGACGGCGAACTGGATTATACCATTGGCGATTCCGTCACTATCGGCCTGCTGCAGCGTATCCATCCGCAGCTGGCGGTGGCGTTTGATATTACCGATGAGGAGCCTGTCACCTGGTACATGCAGCGCGACGAGGATGACAGCCTTTACGCAGCGATGCTCGATTTCTTTAGCCAGATGGAAGAAGAAGGCGCGATGGCCCGGCTGGAAGAGAAATACCTGGGGCATGTCGGCGCCTTTGACTATGTCGATACCCGCACTTTCCTGCGCGCTATCGACGACATTCTGCCCGGCATCAGGCCGCTGTTTGAGCGCTATGCCACAGAGATAGACTGGCGACTGCTGGCGGCGATCTCTTATCAGGAATCGCACTGGAATCCGCAGGCGACATCGCCTACCGGCGTGCGCGGTCTGATGATGCTGACCCGCAACACCGCCGACAGCCTTGAGGTGAGCGATCGTCTCGATCCGGAACAGAGTATTCGCGGCGGCAGCGAATATCTGCAGCGCATGATGGAGAAAGTCCCCTCCTCCGTGCCGGAAGATGAACGCATCTGGTTTGCATTGGCGGCCTATAACATGGGCTATGCGCATATGCTGGACGTGCGTAAGCTGACGGAAAAACAGGGCGGCAATCCGGATAGCTGGGCTGACGTGAAGCTGCGTCTGCCGATGCTGAGTCAGAAACGCTACTACACTCAGACCACCTACGGCTATGCGCGGGGCCACGAAGCCTATAACTATGTGGAGAATATCCGCAAGTATCAGCTCAGTCTGGTGGGCTATCTGCAGGAGCAGGAGAAAAAGCTGGCCCAGCGCAAAGCGCTGGAGGCCGCTTTAGGCGACGGCTATCCGGCGGTTGCGCCTGATATCGCCATGAACTGAATCAGCGCCAGAAGGGTTGCGCCAGCGGGCGGCATACGCTGAATCGGCTTCAGGAAGGATGCGTCTGCTGCGCGGCCCGTTGCGCCAGGCGCTGCGCGCGTTTTTGCTCGCGACGCATACGAAAGAAATCGCTAAGCATGGCGGCGCATTCATTTGCCAGTACGCCATGCTCTACTTTCACCTGATGGTTCATGCCCGGATGCCCTAAAATATCCACCAGCGAACCGGCCGCGCCGGTTTTTTCATCCCTGGCGCCAAACACCAGCCGGCTTATGCGGCTATGCACAATCGCTCCCGCGCACATGATGCATGGCTCCAGCGTGACATAAAGCGTGGTATCCAGCAGGCGATAGTTTTCCAGCACCTTACCGCCCTGACGCAACGCCATCATTTCAGCATGGGCCGTTGGGTCGTGTTGGCCGATTGGCCGATTCCAGCCTTCGCCGATCACCTGTTCGCCCTGTACCAGCACCGCTCCTACCGGAACCTCGCCCTGTTCACGCGCCCGATGCGCCAGCTGTAAGGCATAGCGCATCCAGTATTCATCATTTGTTTCGCTCACGGTACTCTCCAGCGGAAAAATGCGGCGGGCATTATAACCAAACCTGCCAGCAGACCAAATTATTCCAGCTGTTGCAGTTCGCCATGAGGCGTAACGCGCCAGCGATGCTGGCAAAAGTAAAGCAGCGGATTATCCTGCTTGCTGTCGCTATAGCCACTGTAGAGCTGTAACGGCGTACCAATTTTTTCCTCCAGCTGCACCACCTTCTCGTGTCCGAGGCAGCGCAGGCTAAGCACCCGTCCGCCCCAGCCTCGCGTCATCTGACTGGCGATAAGCTTAACGCGCGGCAGAAAGGCGGAATCGAAATAGACCTGTTCCACTAACGGTTGCGGCGAACCGGTGATCAGCCAGACGTCGGCATCCTCGCTGCTGAGATAATCGGTTAAGCGTTGCTGCACCACCGGAAACGCCACCACGCGCTGGCGAAACCAGCGGGCAAAATTCGCCTCGCGCCGCTGTAAGGCCGCCTCGCTGTGGCCAAAGGTGATAGACCACAACAGCAGGCTCATCGGCCAGCGCGCCGCGCGTCCCTTGATCAACATCCCGATGCCTACTACCGGCAGCAGCACCACCACCAGCAACAAATTAAGCGGTTGTCGCCACAGCAGATAGCGCATAAAGGTGCCGAACATATCCTGTTGATGTAAGGTGCCGTCCAGATCGAAAAATACCACCCGTCGTTGCGAGTCCGCCATTAAACCGCTCTCCTTCAATAAGCCTTTTGCGTCAGCATTCATTAGTGTAGACAGTAGCAGCCATCGCTGGCTAACGGCAGCGCCGCTGCAATGTAATTTGGCTTCCGCTTTGATCCGCGTTATAAAATTACATAAACAATGCTTTATGCTTATTCTTCAGAGGTTAAGTAGCTAAAGCGGCGTGCAGGCCTGCCTTTAGCGGGCAATATCAATCTGAAGGAGTCTGCCATGAGTGCCCTGTTACGCATCCGCCAACTCTATTCCGGGCTGGCGTTGAATGAGCGTCGGCTGGCCGATTATCTTCTGGCGCAGCCCGCCCATGCCTGTCAGCTTAGCTCGCCGCGGCTGGCGCAGGAGGCGGGCGTTAGCCAGTCCAGCGTGGTGAAGTTCGCGCAGAAGCTAGGCTATAAGGGATTTCCGGCGCTCAAGCTGGCATTGAGTGAATCCTTACAGGCGAAAGAAGCGATTACGGTACATAACCATATTTTAAGCGGCGATCCGTTAAAAGTGGTGGGCGAGAAGCTGTTTACCGAGAAGGTTTCCGCTATTCGCGCCACGCTGGATATCAATAGCGAAGATAAGCTACTGGAGACGCTTGATTTAATGAAGCGCGCCGATCGCATTGTGCTGGTCGGCATGGGCGCTTCCGGTCTGGTGGCGAAAGATTTTTCATGGAAGCTGATGAAAATCGGCATTAGCGCGGTGGCCGAGCAGGATATGCACGCCCTGCTGGCCAGCGTACAGGCCCTGCGCGCCGGTGATTTGCTGCTGGCCATTTCCTACAGCGGCGAACGCCGTGAGATCAATCTGGCCGCGCAGGAGGCGGTGCGCGTGGGCGCCTATGTGCTGGCCTTCACCGGTTTTACGCCGAACACGTTGCAGCAGTGCGCCACCCACTGTCTTTATACCGTGGCGGAAGAGCAGAGCACGCGCAGCGCCGCTATCTCCTCTACTTCGGCTCAGCTGGCGCTGACCGATCTGCTGTTTATGGCGCTGGTACAGCAGGATGCCGAGCGCGCCTCCAACTATATGCGGCACAGCGAGTCGCTGGTAAAAAAACTGGTATGATCTGTTAGCGAGCGTATAATGACCGCGCTTTACGTTATTCAGGCAGGACCGGGAACATCATGGCGTTACTGATTACGAAAAAATGCATTAACTGCGATATGTGCGAACCGGAGTGTCCTAACCAGGCGATTTCGATGGGCGATGACATTTACGTTATCGATCCCTGGCTTTGTACCGAATGTGTGGGGCATTACGATGCGCCAACCTGTATGAGCGTCTGTCCGATCGATAACACCATCATTACCGACCCGGCGCATCAGGAAAACCGCGAACAGCTGTGGGAAAAGTTTGTGCTGATCCAACAGGCAGTATGAGGCGTTGCCGCCTCAGCCTTCAATAATCACCGTCGCACACGCGTAGTGACGCTCATCGGCCAGCGTGACGTGAACGTTTTGTACCCCCAGCTTTGCAGCCAGCTCGGCAGCCTGCTGAAAAAAGCGCAGCCCCGGCTTGCCCAGCGCATCGTTATAAACTTCAAACTGATTAAACGCCAGGCCGCCACGAATACCGGTGCCGAAGGCTTTTGCCGCCGCCTCTTTTACCGCAAACCGCTTGGCGAGAAAACGCACCGGCTGCTGGTGCGTCTGATACTGTTGCCACTCGTTTTCACTTAGCACGCGACGCGCCAGGCGATCGCCTGAACGGCTTATCACCCCTTCGATACGCTCAATTTCAACGATATCAGTGCCCAGCCCGAGAATAGCCATTAGCGACGCGCTTCTCGCATCAGCTGCTTCATCTCTTTTACCGCCTCCGCCAGTCCGCTCATCAGCGCGCGACCAATAATGGCGTGCCCGATATTCAGCTCGTGCATTTCCGGCAGCGCGGCGATCGGCAGCACGTTATGGTAGGTAAGCCCGTGCCCGGCGTTAACCTTCAGCCCCTTTGAGGCCGCATAGCTGGCCGCCTGCTGAATACGCGCCAGCTCTGCGTCACGCGCGCCGCCCTCTTCCGCTTCGGCGTAAGCGCCAGTATGAATTTCAATATAAGGCGCGCCCGTGGCGACGGCTGCGTCAATCTGGCGCTCATCGGCATCAATAAACAGCGAAACCTGAATCCCCGCCGCGCTCAGGCGTTTTACCGCCGCGCTTACGTTCGCCTGCTGACCTGCGACATCCAGACCGCCTTCGGTGGTCACTTCCTGCCGCTTTTCCGGCACCAGACAGCAAAAATGCGGCTTGAGCTCACAGGCGATGGCCAGCATCTCTTCAGTGACTGCCATCTCCAGATTCATGCGCGTTTCAATGGTCTGCCGCAGCAGGCGCACATCGCGATCGGTAATATGTCGGCGATCTTCACGCAGATGCACGGTGATGCCGTCAGCGCCCGCCTGCTCGGCAACGAAAGCCGCCTGAACCGGATCGGGATATTGGGTGCCGCGGGCGTTACGCACGGTGGCGATATGATCGATATTAACGCCTAATAACAACTCAGCCATGACAGTCCTCAGAATGTTGCAGTTATTCAGGCAGCGAAGCGCCTCGGCGCTTGCTGTATTTACTCCTGGCGATCCGGCGTTTCAGCACGCTTTTTGGGAATAAACTGGCGGAACAGCTCCTGGCTTTTT
Organism: Mixta hanseatica; assembly: GCF_023517775.1. NCBI lineage: Bacteria > Pseudomonadati > Pseudomonadota > Gammaproteobacteria > Enterobacterales > Erwiniaceae > Mixta > Mixta hanseatica. The sequence continues at coordinate 3,228,956 of NZ_CP082904.1, forward strand.
AACGGCTTGCCGCCCAGCCACGGCTTTAACGCCATACGGGTAAAGCGTTTTGCTGCGCGCAGCGTATCGCCATCCGGAAAATCACGCTCCGCGAGCGCGCGCAGCTGCCGTCCGGTAAAGCTGCGCTGGTTTATTACCAGGCTGGCGATAAACCCTTTTTCTTCACGATAGCTGTAGGTCATGCCATCTTCAATCTCTTCTCCGGTGCCGGCGCAGTGCAAAAAATCGACGCCGTAACCTAAATGACCGAGCAGCGCCAGCTCAAACCGACGCAGCGCCGGTTCCGGGCTGCCGTTGGCCTGCGCCAGAGACTGAATACAGTGGAGATAATCAAAGAAGAGTTCGGGAAAGGGCGTTTCATGCTCCAGCACGCGCGCTACCAGCTCGTTAACGTAGAGGCCGCAGTAGAGGGTCATGCCGCTTAACGGCAATGCCAGCGAGACCGCTTCCACATTGCGCAGGGTTTTCACTTCGCCACGGCCGCCCCAGCGCACCAGCAGCGGCGTAAAAGGCTGGAGCGCTCCCTTGAGGTGGGAGCGCTTCGAGCGAGCGCCTTTGGAAATCACGCGCACCCGACCATGATTTTCGGTAAACAGATCCAGCATCAGGCTGGTTTCGCTCCAGGGCCGTCCATGCAGGACAAAAGCGCGCTGCCAGCCTTCCATTCAGTAATCAGAGATCGTCAACGTAGCCCAGGCTACGCAGCGCACGTTCGTCATCCGCCCAGCCAGACTTCACTTTAACCCACAGTTCAAGATGCACTTTCATCTCAAACAGCTCTTCCATATCCTTACGCGCTTCAATACCGACGGTTTTGATTTTGGCCCCTTTGTTGCCAATCACCATCTTTTTCTGGCCTTCACGCTCAACCAGAATCAGGCCATTGATATCATAGCCGCCACGCTCATTGGTAACGAAGCGTTCGATCTCTACCGTGACCGAATAGGGCAGCTCGGCGCCAAGGAAACGCATCAGCTTTTCACGGATGATTTCCGACGCCATAAAACGCTGCGAGCGATCGGTAATGTAATCTTCCGGGAAGTGGTGATCGGCAATCGGCAGACGTTTGCGTACGATGCTGGCGATAGTATCCACGTTTTTCCCGCTTTCCGCGGAGATCGGCACCATATCCATAAAGTCCATCTGCTGGCTCAGGAACTGCAAGTGCGGCAGCAGAATCGATTTATCGGTAATGTTATCGACTTTGTTGATGGCCAGCAGCACCGGCACTTTGTTCTCTTTCAGCTTGTTGAGAACCATTTCATCATCCGCCGTCCAGCGCGTGCCTTCCACCACAAAAATAATCAGCTCAACGTCGCCGATGGAGCTGCTGGCGGCACGGTTCATCAGGCGGTTAATCGCCCGCTTCTCTTCGATGTGCAGGCCGGGCGTATCCACGTAAATCGCCTGCCAGGCACCTTCGGTATGGATACCCATAATCCGGTGGCGCGTGGTTTGCGGTTTACGCGAGGTGATGGAAACCTTCTGCCCGAGTAACTGGTTCAGCAGCGTGGATTTTCCAACGTTGGGGCGGCCGACAATCGCAATAAAGCCGCAGTGCATCTGTTGTTCGCTCATTCGAGTCCTAACTTAATCAGCGCCTGTTCGGCCGCTGCCTGTTCAGCTTTACGACGGCTTGAACCGGTGCCAACCACCGGCTCTGCCATGCCGCTCACCTGACAGTGAATGGTAAATTCCTGATCGTGCGCTTCGCCACGTACCTGCACCACCAGATAGGAGGGCAGCGGCAGATGACGACCCTGCAGATACTCCTGCAGACGCGTTTTGGGATCTTTCTGTTTGTCGCCCGGGCTAATCTGATCCAGACGGCTTTGATACCAGTTGAGGATCAGCTGCTCGACGGTCTGGATATCGCTGTCGAGAAAGACGCCGCCGATTAACGCTTCAACGGTATCGGCCAGGATCGATTCACGACGGAATCCGCCGCTTTTCAGCTCGCCAGGACCCAGGCGCAGGCATTCGCCTAAATCAAATTCGCGCGCCATCTCCGCCAGGGTATTGCCCCTTACCAGCGTCGCGCGCATGCGGCTCATATCGCCCTCATCCACGCGAGGAAAGCGGTGATAAAGCGCATTAGCAATAACAAAGCTCAGGATGGAATCGCCAAGAAACTCAAGACGCTCGTTGTGCTTGCTGCTGGCACTCCGGTGGGTTAATGCCTGTTGCAGCAGATCCTGATGAGTAAAAGTGTAGCCCAGCTTTCGCTGGAGCTTATTAATGAGGATGGGATTCATGCGATACCAATTTCAATAATGCGTCAATTATGCTGCATACGAAACAGGGCTGACAGCGGTCAACGCTAAACAGTTTCGTTTGCAGTGGCTTCCCGCAGGCGGGAAGCCATCCGTTTTACTCACGACAACCTTAGTGGATGCCGCCAATACGACTCAGGCGAACGCCAGTTGGCCATTCACCTTCCTGTTTTTCAAAGCTCATCCAGATAGCGGTCGCTTTGCCAACCAGGTTTTTCTCCGGTACGAATCCCCAGTAACGGCTGTCAGCGCTGTTATCCCGGTTATCGCCCATCATAAAATAGTGACCTGCGGGTACAACCCAGCTCGCCTGCGGCTGTCCCGGCTGCTGATAATACATGCTGGCCTGACTTTGCGCTTCTGTTACCAACAAAATATTGTGGGTTACGTCACCCAATGTTTCTTTGCGGGCAGCCAGACGCAGACCGCCGGGCATGGTTTCACCCTGCGGCACCTGCCAGAAACCGTTACCGGATTCATTACCATCGAAGCCGCTGAAGGTCTGGATAAAGTTGCTGGGCGCCACGTCCGAATAGGTGATCGGCAGCGCTTTATCGCACGCTTTACCGCTGCCGCAGGCCGGATTAACCGTCAGCGTTTTGTTCAGCGCATCATAGGTCACGCGATCGCCAGGCAGGCCGATCACGCGCTTGATGTAATCCAGGCTCGGATCTTTAGGATATTTAAACACGGCGATATCGCCGCGCTTTGGATGACCAGTCGGGATCAGGGTCGTCTGGGTAATCGGATCTTTGATACCGTAGGCAAATTTCTCTACCACGATAAAATCGCCAATCAGCAGCGTCGGCATCATCGAACCAGACGGGATCTGGAAGGGCTCGTAAATAAACGAGCGCACCACAAATACCACCGCCAGCACCGGAAACACCGAGGCTGCCGTTTCCACCCAGCCGGGCTGCTTCGCCACTTTCGCCAGCGTTTTATCATCTAACGAACTGCCGGTTTGCGCCTGAGCCTGAGCCTGCTGCGCACGGCGGGCCGGCGCCCACTTGAACCTGTCGATACACCAGATAATGCCGGTCACCAGCGTTGCGATCGCCAGAATCAGGGCAAACATGTTAGCCATCAGATATCCTTATTTACTGTCTTTGCCCACGTGCAGAATGGCCAGGAACGCTTCCTGCGGCAGTTCGACGTTACCGACCTGCTTCATGCGTTTCTTACCTTCTTTCTGCTTCTGCAACAGCTTTTTCTTACGGCTTACGTCGCCGCCGTAACATTTGGCGATAACGTTTTTACGCAGCTGTTTCACTGTCGAACGGGCGATAATGTGGTTACCGATCGCCGCCTGAATAGCAATATCAAACTGCTGACGCGGGATCAGATCTTTCATTTTTTCTACCAGCTCGCGACCACGATACTGCGAGTTGTCACGGTGGGTAATCAGCGCCAGCGCATCAACGCGCTCGGCGTTGATTAATACGTCAACGCGCACCATGTCAGACGCCTGGAAACGTTTGAAGTTATAATCCAGCGACGCGTAACCGCGTGAGGTGGATTTCAGGCGGTCAAAGAAGTCCAGCACCACTTCCGCCATCGGAATTTCATAGGTCAGCGCAACCTGATTGCCGTGGTAAACCATATTGGTTTGCACGCCACGTTTTTCCACGCACAGGGTAATCACGTTGCCCAGATATTCCTGTGGCATCAGCATATGACATTCGGCGATCGGCTCGCGCAGCTCGCTAATATTGTTTAACGGCGGCAGCTTGGAAGGGCTATCGACATAGACGATATCGCCGCTGGTGGTTTCCACCTCGTAGACTACGGTCGGCGCGGTGGTAATCAGGTCGAGATCGTATTCACGCTCCAGACGCTCCTGAATGATCTCCATATGCAGCAGGCCAAGGAAGCCGCAGCGAAAACCAAAGCCCAGCGCCGTTGAGCTTTCTGGCTCATAGAACAGCGAGGCGTCGTTCAGGCTCAGTTTGCCCAGCGCATCGCGGAAGGCTTCATAATCATCTGAGCTGATCGGGAACAGACCGGCGTAAACCTGCGGCTTCACTTTCTTAAAGCCAGGCAGCGCTTTATCCGCCGAGTGTTTGGCGCCGGTTAAGGTATCGCCGACCGGCGCGCCAAGGATATCTTTGATGGCGCAAACCAGCCAGCCTACTTCACCGCAGTTCAGCGTGTCGCGATCGACCTGCTTCGGGGTAAAGATACCCAGACGATCGGCGTTATACACCTGCCCGGTGCTCATCACCTTAATTTTTTCGCCCTTGCGCAGCGTACCGTTTTTGATACGCACCAGCGATACCACGCCCAGATAGTTATCAAACCAGGAGTCGATGATCAGCGCCTGCAGCGGGCCGTTCGGATCGCCTTCCGGCGGCGGAATATCACGCACCAGACGTTCCAGCACTTCTGGCACGCCAACGCCGGTTTTCGCCGAGCAGCGTACCGCGTCGGTAGCGTCGATGCCGACGATATCTTCAATTTCCTGCGCCGCGCGATCGGGATCGGCCGCCGGCAGGTCAATTTTGTTCAGTACCGGCACCACTTCCAGATCCATTTCAATGGCGGTATAGCAGTTAGCCAGCGTTTGCGCTTCCACGCCCTGCCCTGCATCAACCACCAGCAGCGCACCTTCACAGGCGGCAAGAGAACGCGAGACCTCATAGGAGAAGTCGACGTGGCCTGGGGTGTCGATAAAATTGAGCTGGTAAGTTTCACCGTCTTGCGCTTTGTAATCGAGCGTCACGCTCTGCGCTTTGATGGTGATGCCGCGTTCACGCTCCAGATCCATTGAGTCCAGAACCTGCGCAGCCATTTCACGATCGGTTAAGCCGCCGCAAATCTGAATCAAACGATCTGATAAGGTCGATTTGCCGTGGTCAATGTGCGCGATGATCGAAAAGTTTCTTATATGCTTCATTATGGAGGTTATTCTGCCTTACAAATGCTGAAACTCTCGCGATACAACCTCAGGAGAGCGTGGAATATCACAGGCGAAGACGGCCCGAATGGCGCATTGTACACGACATATCAGGGTGGTGGAATCATCGCGCCGGGAGATAAAGCAAGGAAAACGGGATGATAGCGTATTTGCCATAAGGGAGGGGCAAAAAAGCGCGAAACATTAGCCGAACGAGACGCATCGTCCGGCTGATATTTAGTGAGATTCTTGCTCAACCCGCAACACATCGGGCGGCAGCATAATATTCAAAATCACCGGCTGAAAAGCCTCGCCTTCGCCAAAGCGCATCGAAACGCCTTTGGCGACGATAAAGCCGCCAATGCCGCCCAAGAGCGCGCCGCAGGCCGCAGCCAGATCGGTATGAAACAGCATCTGAAACAGCCCGGCCAGCAGGAACAGCCCCAGCAGCGGCGTCATATAGACCAGCAGCGCGGAGCTTAACAGACTGCTCTCGCGAATGCCCAATTCAACCCGCTGACCGGGCTGCAGCGGCGTAGCGCTGGCAATCTGCATGACGTGCGCGTTTTTCGGCCCCAGCTTGTTAAGCATGGCGCTGCCGCATCCTTTGCGCGCGGAGCAGCTGTTACAGGTGGTTTTCACTTCCGAGTGGAGCGTGGCGATGCCGTCCTGCCACGCAACCACGGTGGCCCATTCTCTCATCATCGTTGTGTACCTAAGCTGATACTGTCGGCGATACGCTTCGCCGTAGAGGGCGGCAGTTCGCCAACAATAGTAATTTCACTGTTGTTGTGGGTGGCAGTTTGCACCGTGCGGCGGCCGGTGCGCAACAGCTGCGTCGTGCTGTTTTTGTCTGCCGGGCTGACGTTAATGGAAAAACTAAACAGTCCGTCTGAATAGAACCTTGATTCTACAGGCTTATTAAGCGCAGGCAGCGCGCGGCGGCTCTGCGCCACTTCTTTCATGCCAGCGGGCAACCAGGTCGGTCGCCAGCCAAAGGAGACTTTTTGCGCCTCCGGCACCGAGAGCGACGGCGGCAGATTGGCCTTCTCCAGCCCCTGCATTAAATTGCGCACGCCTTCATCAACGGCGAAGCTGACCACGCGATATTGCTCCAGCGTTTCGCCATCGCGATCGAGCAGATCAATACGCAACGGCAGCTTGGTTTCGCTATCCAGCCAGACAATATAGCTGTAACGCGTACCGTCACGCGCCACGATGCGCACCACTTCGCACAGCTGATCGGCAATGCGCGTGCGCCCGACCGGCACGAAATCATAGCTGGTGGTTAAGTGTTTAAAATCGGCATAAACCAAAGAGGGCAGCGCATCAACAATATGCGAGCCGGGCAGCGAAAAAGGCTCCAGTCCCGGTTCAAAATAGCTGATATCTTTGCCACGCTGAATCACTTCCCGGCGCGGTCCATCCATCTGCAACAGCTGCGCGTATGTCTTGTTATCGATTATCGCATGACGATAGCGTAACGATTCAATACCCAGCCGGGAGACATTGATGTAGGCGAGTTCATAATTGAGAGATTGGCTAGCCTGTTCCATCTGTTGCAACAACGCCCCGGATGCAGTTTCCTGCGCCGGGGCGATGGACGAATAAAACAGGCCGCCAGCCATAAGGCTAACGGCACACCAGAGCTGCTTCATTACTGCTGCTGTATTCCTAACGACTGATTTCCTGGAACCTGAACCTGCGCCTGCTGCGGGCCATTCGCATCGAACTGCATCTGCTCAGTATGCAAACGACGCTGCAGTTCGTAATCCTGCAGCATAGCGTTTACCCGACGGCGCTGCTCTTGCACTTGCTGGCTGGCGCTGTTGGTATCGAAGCTGTCAGACGGCACGCCCAGGCTAACCGGTGACGCCTTGCCCATCATCGGCAGCGTATTAAATACCGGCGCTTCAGACCCCTGCCCGGTATCCTGCGGCTGGTTATAATGCTGCACGCCGACAATCACCGCCAGAGAGACACAGGCCGCTACGCCAACCTGGGTAAGTTGCGCCGCCCAGGGACGCATTTTTTTCCAGAAAGGCATTTTTTCCCAGCGCGCGGGCTCAGGCTGCGCTTCCGGGATCAGCGTTGCAACATTACGCGCGGGTTCCTGTTCGATAGCGGCGGCAACGCGCGCTGCGATATCAAAATGCACGGTTTCGCCCACGTCGCCACGCAACGTATCGCGGATAAGATGATAGCTTTCCCATCTTTGTTGCAGTGTAGCGTCTTTAGACAATGCGGAAATCACTTCGTTGTCCAAAGTTTCGCCATCCATTAAAGCGGAAAGTTTTTCTTTCTGCATGCCTTAGTACCCTTCCTGTATCCGTTATTTCTAACGTTGGATAAGTGGTTGAACTTTGTTATCGATGGCCTCTCGTGCGCGAAAAATACGCGAGCGGACGGTGCCGACCGGACAATCCATGATGGCGGCTATCTCTTCATAGCTTAAACCATCCAGCTCCCGCAGCGTGATCGCCATACGCAAATCTTCCGGGAGCGACTCAATGGTGCGGAACACTATCTGTTTCAATTCATCAGACAACATTAAGTTCTCAGGGTTCGATATTTCTTTCAGCGCCCCGGCGCTTTCAAAATTTTCGGCCTCCATCGCGTCTACATCGCTGGACGGCGGACGGCGCCCCTGAGCAACCAGATAGTTTTTCGCAGTGTTAACGGCAATACGGTACAACCAGGTATAAAACGCGCTATCGCCACGGAACGAGTCCAGTGCACGATAAGCTTTAATAAAAGATTCTTGTACCACATCGGGTACATCGCCTGACGGTACGTAGCGCGAAACCAGGCTCGCCACTTTATGCTGGTAACGTACAACCAGTAAATTGAATGACTTCTGATCTCCTTTCTGTACCCGCTCAACGAGAATCTGATCCGTTAATTGCTCGCTCATCCGAGGTAATGTCTCCCCAAATCATTCTCCACGCGTAAATGAACCACCCACAGTCACTCAACTTTATGAGCAAGCCCTCGTTAGAGCTTCTCATAAGACAAGAGTTCAGTTACGCCACTTTTTTGTTACGTCACCGGGTACTTTTACCTAACAAATATTTAATTATGCTGAGAAAGCCTACGGCGCCGACCTGTTTTTCATCATTAACCGGCTATCTGACGTAAGCCGCAGAGTACCCGATGCGCATGACATTTTCATCCTTAACGCATAATTATTGCGCCTTGTTCGCCATAATAAACAATCCATTATGGAAACGCGTATTTCGGCGGCTTTTCCGCACAAAAACGCGCACGGTCAAGGCAGAAGCTGACATTACCTTGCCTCAGATCGTGCTTTAGTCGGGTTTAAGCCCTTTTTTATTGCGCTTTTTGCGCTTATGCTCAGGCGACCACTTGTTTAGTAAAATAAACACTATGAGCGATATTTCCGATTATCAGTGCGACGTTTTGATTATAGGCAGCGGCGCGGCAGGCCTGTCACTGGCGCTGCGGCTGGCAGAGACGCAACAGGTTACCCTGTTAAGTAAAGGGCCGGTGAGCGAAGGCTCCAGCCTCTATGCGCAGGGCGGCATTGCCGCCGTTTTTGATGAGATGGATAGCATTGCGTCCCACGTTGAGGATACGCTGATTGCCGGTGCCGGGCTGTGCGATCGCGATGCGGTAGATTTTATTGCCAGCAATGCACGCCACTGCGTGGAGTGGCTGATCAAACACGGCGTCGCTTTCGATAAGGAAACCCAGCCTGACGGCGAGGAGCGCTATCACCTCACGCGCGAAGGCGGCCACAGCCATCGCCGCATTTTACACAGCGCGGACGCCACCGGACGCGAAGTGGTGACGACGCTGGTTAGTCAGGTGCTCAGCCATCGCAATATTCGTATCCTGGAGCGCACCAACGCCGTTGATCTTATTCTCTCCGATCGATTAGGCATGCCGGGCCCCCGCCGCGTGCTGGGCGCCTGGATTTGGAACCGTAATCGCGAGCAGGTGGAAACCTGTAGCGCGCGTGCCGTGGTGCTGGCCACCGGCGGCGCGGCGAAAGTTTACCAGTACACCACCAATCCTGATGTCGCCTCCGGCGATGGGGTGGCGATGGCCTGGCGGGCGGGCTGCCGCGTGGCCAATATGGAATTTAATCAGTTCCATCCCACCTGCCTTTATCATCCGCAGGCGCGCAATTTTCTGTTAACCGAGGCGCTGCGCGGCGAAGGCGCATATTTGCGTCGTCCTGACGGCAGCCGCTTTATGCCCGATTTTGATTCGCGCGCCGAGCTGGCACCACGCGATATCGTGGCGCGCGCGATCGATCATGAGATGAAACGGCTTGGCGCCGAGTGTATGTATCTGGATATCAGTCACCAGCCCGCAGAGTTTATTCGCGCGCACTTTCCGATGATTGATGAAAAGCTGCGCTCGCTGGGATTCGATCTCACTCGCGAGCCGATACCGATCGTGCCGGCGGCGCATTACACCTGCGGCGGCGTGATGGTGGACCACCATGGCCGCACCGATCTGGACGGGCTCTACGCCATCGGCGAAGTCAGCTATACCGGTTTGCACGGCGCGAACCGTATGGCGTCAAACTCGCTACTGGAATGCCTGGTATATGGCTGGTCCGCCGCGGAGGAGATGGCGCGCACGCTGCCGCACGTTAAGCGTATCGATACGCTGCCCGCCTGGGATGAAAGCCGGGTGGATGATTCAGACGAACGCGTCGTGATTCAGCACAACTGGCATGAGCTGCGGCTGTTTATGTGGGATTACGTCGGCATTGTGCGCACCACCAAACGCCTGGAGCGCGCCAGCCGCCGCATTGCTCTACTCCAGCAGGAGATAGAGGAGTATTATCGCCACTTCCGCATCTCCAACAATCTATTGGAGTTGCGTAACCTGGCGCAGGTGGCGGAACTGATTATCCGGAGCGCCATGCAGCGTAAAGAGAGCCGTGGACTGCACTTTACCCTCGACTATCCTGCGATGCTGCCGGAATCAGGCCCAACGATCCTGATCCCGCCCGCTTACATAAACAGATAGAAGTCCTGGGTCAGGCTACAAAAAGCCGGTGAATAGCGCTGGTCTGGCCCGCGGATCACCATCCGCTCCTGTAACAGCTCTCCCGCCGCCGGCGAAAACCCCAGCAGCACGCGATGCGGTAACCGCGTGCTGTTTTCCGCCACGTCGTTACGAAAACGCAGATGCCAGCCGCGCGCCTGCGCCATGCTGACGAAACGGTTTCCCTCTTCTTCCGGCAGCACCAGGCAGAAGAAGCCCTCTTCGCCAATCAGCATTTCCGCGCTCTGCAGTAAACTTTCATGGTTCAGCGTATGGGTGGCACGCGCCTTATCACGCGCGGAGGTGGCACAGGCCGGGCCCGGCGTATAATAAGGCGGATTACTGACAATCAGTGGATAGCGCTGCTCCTGACGCGCCGCCCACGTCAGAATATCCGCCTGATGGATATGAATACGCTGCGGCCAGGGCGACCCGGCGACATTTTCAGCCGCCTGCGCCGCCGCCTCGCCATCCAGCTCCACCGCATCGATTTCCACCTTATCAGCGGTGCGCTGCGCCAGCATTAACGCCAGCAGACCGCTGCCGCTGCCAATATCCAGCACGCGTGTCGCCTGCGCTACCGGCGCCCAGGCGCCAAGCAAAATGCTGTCGGTACCCACTTTCATCGCACAACGGTCGTGCGCGATAAAAAAGCGTTTAAAAGTAAAGCCGTTGCCACGTAACGGACGTTTTGATTGCGACATAATCAGGACCAAAGACAAAAACGGTGCCAGCATAGGGGAAATAAGAGAGGGTTAAAAGCGATAAACTGCCGACAAACAGATGAAGATCGTCGCCAATCTGTCTATAATCAGCGCCCCAAACTGAGGTAGAACATGACCGCAACCACATTCTCCGAACTCGAACTTGACGAAAGCCTGCTGGATGCCCTGCAGGACAAAGGCTTTTCCCGCCCTACCGCTATTCAGGCAGAAGCGATTCCCCCTGCGCTGGATGGTCGCGACGTGTTGGGTTCAGCACCAACCGGGACCGGGAAAACGGCGGCTTATCTTTTGCCCGCGCTGCAACACTTGCTGGACTTCCCGCGTAAAAAATCGGGCCCGCCACGGGTTTTGATCCTGACGCCGACGCGTGAGCTGGCGATGCAGGTTGCCGATCAGGCGCAGGAACTGGCTAAGCATACTCAGCTGGACATCGCCACGATTACTGGCGGCGTGGCCTATATGAACCATGCTGAAGTGTTCAGCGAAAACCAGGACATCGTGGTAGCCACCACGGGACGCCTGCTGCAATACATTAAAGAAGAGAATTTCGACTGCCGCGCCGTAGAAATCCTGATCCTTGATGAAGCGGATCGCATGCTGGACATGGGTTTTGCGCAGGATATCGAAACCATCGCTGCGGAAACCCGCTGGCGTAAGCAGACCATGCTGTTCTCCGCGACGCTGGAAGGCGACGGTATTAAAGATTTCGCCGAGCGCCTGCTTAATGAGCCGGTAGAGATCGATTCCGATCCTTCTCGTCGTGAACGTAAAAAGATCCAACAGTGGTATTACCGCGCCGATGATGTCGCGCATAAGACCAAGCTGCTGGTGCACCTGCTGCAACAGCCAGAGGCCACCCGCTCTATCGTCTTTGTGCGTAAGCGTGAGCGGGTGCATGAGCTGGTTGGCTGGCTGCGTGAAGCCGGTATCCAGGCCAGCTATCTGGAAGGCGAGATGGTGCAGGCCAAGCGTAACGAAGCGCTGAAGCGTCTGATGGACGGTCGGGTTAACGTGCTGGTGGCGACCGACGTGGCCGCGCGCGGCATCGATGTGGATGATGTCAGTCACGTATTTAACTTTGATCTGCCGCGTACGGCGGATGTCTATCTGCACCGTATTGGCCGTACCGGTCGTGCGGGCCGTAAAGGCACCGCGCTGTCACTGGTAGAAGCGCACGATTATCTGCTGCTGGAAAAAATCAGCCGCTATATTAGCGAGCCGTTGAAAGCGCGGACCATCGATGAGCTGCGTCCAACCACGCGCGCACCCAGCCAGAAACTAAACGGCAAGCCATCGAAGAAAGTCCTGGCGAAGCGTAAAGAAAAAGAGAAGAAGAAAGAAGAAGAGAAGAAGCCACGCGTTAAGGTGCGTCATCGCGACCGGAAAAATATCGGTAAGCGCCGTAAACCAGCCGCCGCTAACGGCAACGACAGCAATAAAGAAAGTGCTGAATAATTGCACCACGCAACAAAAAACCGCCGATAAACGGCGGTTTTTTTTCAGGTTGAATCAGGGAATAGGGTCCTGTGCGTCACTTTTAACGCTAACCTGCCAAAAACTTTTCATTCTTAGCGTCGCCGCACGTTAAATGTATGTACTGCGCTGTTTTTTATTCTTTTTCCCCAAACCCGGCGTGTTGTTTTTTACACCACGTCAATAACCTTCTTTCGCCTTTTTTGCTTACAGGCTTTCAGTAAAGGTACGAGTAATTACATCACGCTGCTGTTCTGGAGTAAGTGAGTTAAAACGTACGGCATAACCTGATACGCGAATCGTCAGCTGTGGATATTTTTCCGGATGCTTAACCGCATCTTCCAGCGTTTCACGACGCAGCACGTTAACATTCAGATGCTGACCGCCTTCAACCCGCACCTGCGGTTTCATTTCCAGCGGCACTTCGCGATACTCGAACTGACCGAGGTCGCTTACCGGAACGATTTGATCTTCAGTGTAATCACCTTTAGCGCATACACAACGCGCCTCGGCTTTCTCATCATCCAGCAGCCAGAAAGAGTTAAGCAGCGCGCTGTTATTGGTTTTAGTAATTTGGATACCTGTAATCATATTTGCCTCCCAGGCGTAATGACGCCAACGCCGTTGACAGCGTTAGATTTGCGTTTAAAAAACATCCGTCTGTTTATATACCAACGCATCGCCCGGGCAACTTTGATGCAGGTCAATTATTTCCCTACGGTTAATCATGGTGTTGGGCTAAATTTTTGTTTTAAATCAATTTTCCCAAATAAATTAATTTTGTAAATTTTCAATTTATTTTGGGGGTTGCTCATGCGCGCAGAGTCGCTACTCTGATGTTTTACCTGGAAGAAGAGAGAACGTCATGGATAAAGCACCAACCTGGCATGATGTGCTGGCAACGGAAAAAGAGCAGCCTTACTTTATTGAAACGTTAAAGCTGGTGGCGCAAGAGCGCGCGGCAGGCGTCACGGTCTATCCGCCGAAAGAAGATGTCTTTAACGCCTTTCGCCTGACAGAGTTAAGCGATGTGAAAGTGGTGATTTTAGGACAGGACCCTTATCACGGCCCAAATCAGGCGCACGGCCTGGCGTTTAGCGTAAGGCCTGGCGTGGCGGTGCCGCCTTCGCTGATGAATATGTATAAAGAGCTGGAGCAGGATATTCCTGGCTTTACGCGCCCGAATCATGGCTTTTTAGAGAGCTGGGCAAAACAAGGCGTGCTGCTATTGAATACGGTATTAACCGTTGAGGCGGGTAAAGCGCATTCTCATGCGCGCTTTGGCTGGGAAACCTTTACCGATCGGGTGATCAGCGTGATTAACGAGCAGCGTGAAAACGTGGTGTTTTTGCTGTGGGGATCGCATGCGCAGAAAAAAGGCAGCATTATCGATACGCAACGGCATCATGTACTGAAGGCGCCGCACCCCTCCCCGCTTTCTGCCCATCGCGGATTCTTTGGCTGTAAACACTTTTCGCGTACCAATGAGATCCTCGCGCAGCAGGGCGATGCGCCGATTGACTGGACGCCGCATCTTCCCTGATACCGCGCGCAGCGCCGTGACCTTAAGCCACGGCGCAGGCAGCATTAGCCTTTGGCTTTTGCGACGGCAACCATCGCCGGGCGCAGCAGACGACCATTCAGGGTATAACCGCGCTGCATCACCATCATCACGTGGTTCGGCGCGACCTCGTCCGATTCCATCATTGACATCGCCTGATGAACGTCAGGATTAAACGGCACGTTGGTTTCGCCTACCACCTCAACGCCGAATTTACGTACCGCCGCCAGCAGGGACTTCAGCGTCAGTTCGATACCTTCGATCATCGCGCTCAGTTCCGGATTGGTTTTGTCCGCCACTTCCAGCGCGCGCTCAAGGCTATCGATCACCGGCAGCAGCTCATTAGCGAATTTTTCCAGCGCAAATTTATGCGCCTTTTCGACATCCAGCTCGGTACGACGGCGGATATTTTCAATCTCGGCCTGCGCACGCAGCTGCGCGTCACGGACGCCGTTTTGTAATCCGGCCAGTTGCTCTTCAAGCTGAGCAATACGTTCATCACGCGGATCCACCACTTCTGCTTCAGACTCTGCCGTCTCCGCGCTCTCGTTTTGCTGCTGTTCCATTTCAATCTCGTCTGAGACTTGCTCGTTTGGTGCTTTCTGATCTTTACTACTCATGAATTTCTCCGCGTTTTGCACATTCATCTCGCTGGTTCGCTTATTATGGGGATCAGATTAATGGTTTCAAGGGAACCAGTCACAATGTCAGGGCAGATTTGCCCCATGAGGAAGACCAGCATAATGAACAAACATTTCCAGTGCATCGGCATCGTCGGACATCCCCGTCATCCTACCGCCCTGACCACTCACGAAATGCTCTGGCGCTGGCTTAGCGAGAAAGGCTACGAAGTCATTGTTGAACAACAGATTGCGCGTGAACTGTCGCTGAAACATGTGCAAACCGGATCGCTGGCGGAGATTGGTCAACGTGCCGATCTGGCGGTCGTGGTCGGCGGCGACGGCAACATGCTGGGCGCAGCGCGTGTGCTGGCACGTTACGATATCAAAGTGATCGGCATTAACCGCGGCAACCTGGGCTTTCTCACCGATCTGGACCCGGATAACGCTCAGCAGCAGCTGGATGATGTGCTGCGCGGCGACTATATCACCGAAAAACGTTTTCTGCTGGAAGCGCGCGTCTGTCGCGGCGAAGGCGAGCCACGTATCGGCACCGCGATTAACGAAGTGGTGCTGCATCCGGGCAAAGTGGCGCATATGATTGAGTTTGAGGTCTATATCGATGAGAACTTCGCCTTTTCTCAGCGCTCCGACGGGCTAATTATCTCTACGCCGACCGGCTCTACCGCCTATTCGCTTTCGGCTGGCGGCCCGATCTTAACGCCTTCGTTGGATGCCATCGCGCTGGTGCCGATGTTCCCGCATACGCTTTCTGCCCGGCCGCTGGTGATCAACAGCAGCAGCACTATCCGCCTGCGCTTTTCCGACCGGCGCAACGATCTGGAGATCAGCTGCGACAGCCAAATCGCGCTGCCGATTCAGGAAGGCGAAGATGTGCTGGTGCGCCGCAGCGACTATCATCTCAACCTGATACACCCTAAAAATTACAGTTATTTCAATACGCTAAGCTCAAAATTGGGCTGGTCGAAAAAATTATTTTAAAAAGCGCAACGTGCCACTTTACTGTATATAAAACCAGATTATACTGTACGAAAAACCATGTCTGTGTTTATGTACAGGAAGGCACGTATGCTGGCCCAACTCACCATCAGTAATTTTGCAATTGTTCGCGAGCTGGAAATTGATTTTCAACGTGGCATGACCGCGATTACCGGTGAGACCGGTGCTGGTAAATCCATTGCTATTGATGCGCTGGGCCTTTGTCTGGGCGGCCGCGCAGAGGTGGATATGGTGCGCCAGGGCGCGAACCGCGCCGACCTTTGCGCTCGCTTTAACCTGAAAGACACCCCCTCTGCCCTGCGCTGGCTGGAAGAAAATCAGCTGGACGATGGCCAGGAATGTCTGCTGCGCCGCGTCATCAGCAGTGATGGCCGCTCGCGCGGTTTTATTAACGGAACGGCCGTGCCGCTTTCTCAGTTGCGCGACCTGGGCCAGCTACTCATTCAGATTCATGGTCAGCACGCGCATCAGCTGCTGTTAAAACCAGAACATCAAAAATCCCTGTTGGACGCCTACGCCGATCAGCCGCTGCTGATGCAGAGCATGGCGGCTAACTATCGTCAGTGGCATCAAAGCTGCCGCGCGCTGGCGCAACATCAACAGCAGATGCAAGAGCGCGAAGCACGGCGCGAGCTGCTGCAGTATCAGCTTAAAGAGTTGAACGAATTTGCGCCGGTTGCCGGTGAGTTCGAGCAGATCGATGAAGAATATAAGCGCCTCGCCAACAGCGGCCAGCTGCTTTCCACCAGCCAACAGGCGCTGCACTTACTGGCCGATGGCGATGACAGCAATTTGCAAAGCCTGCTGTATACCGCGCGTCAGATGATGGGCGAGCTGGTGACCATGGATGAAAAGCTGGGCGGCGTGCTGAACATGCTGGAAGAAGCGGCCATCCAGATCAGCGAAGCCAGCGATGAGCTTCGTCACTACTGCGACCGTCTCGATCTCGATCCCAACCGGCTGTATGAGCTGGAGCAGCGCCTGTCGCGCCAGATCAGCCTGGCGCGTAAACATCACGTTGCGCCGGAGGCCTTGCCCGCCTTCCATCAGCAGCTGCTGGAAGAAGAACAGCTGTTGTCGCAGCAGGAGAGCGATCAGGAAGCGCTGAGCCTGGCGGTCACGCAGCATCATCAGGCGGCGCTGGCAAGCGCGCAGAAGCTGCATGAGCAACGCGTGCATTACGCGCAGGAGTTAACGCAGCTGATTACCGAAAGCATGCATGCGCTCTCTATGCCGCACGGCCAGTTTACTATCGCCGTACAGTTTAACCCTGAGCAGCTTACCGCTGAGGGCGCGGATCGTATTGATTTCCGCGTCAGCACCAACCCGGGTCAGCCGTTACAGCCGCTGGCTAAAGTGGCCTCCGGCGGTGAGCTGTCACGCATCGCGCTGGCGATTCAGGTGATTACCGCCCGGAAGATGGATACGCCGGCATTGATTTTCGATGAAGTGGATGTGGGTATCAGCGGACCGACGGCGGCGGTCGTGGGTAAACTGCTGCGTCAGCTGGGCGAGTCAACGCAGGTGATGTGCGTAACGCACCTGCCGCAGGTAGCGGGCTGTGGACACCATCATTTCTTTGTCAGCAAAGAGACCGACGGCGCAATGACCGAGACTCATATGCAGCCGCTGGATAAGCGTGCACGCCTGCAGGAACTGGCGCGTTTGCTGGGTGGCAGTGAGGTGACTCGCAATACGCTGGCGAATGCGAAAGAGCTTTTAGCGGCCTGATATGCACTTTTTTACATTCCTGCGGTCATATGCTTGCTCTGTAAAGGTTTCCAACTGCGGTCAGGTTTATTATCATCGACAGCTTGTCGCCTGAATGAAACACGATGATCGCAGGCTGTGTTCAGACCGTGCTGGCACCAAACTCGCCTGTTTAAAAGGCGTTGAGCCTAAAAAAGGAATGTATAAATGCGCTGTAAAACGCTGACTGCTGCTGCAGTGTTACTTCTCATGATGACTGCTGGCTGTTCCACTCTGGAGCGCGTGGTTTACCGTCCTGATATCAATCAGGGTAACTATCTTACTACCACTGACGTTGCCAAGCTGCGCGTGGGTATGAACAAACAGCAGGTTGCCTATACGCTGGGTACGCCGATGATGAGCGATCCATTCAGCAGCAACACCTGGTATTACGTATTCCGCCAGCAGCCTGGCCATGAGAAAGTGACGCAGCAGACGCTGACGCTGACTTTCGACAGCAGCGGCGTGCTGACCAATATCGATAATAAACCGAACCTGACCGGCAGCAACGCCAGCAACTAATTGGTTATCGGGCATAAAAAAAGGCGCTAAGGCGCCTTTATTTTTTAGCTGAGCGTTCTGCCCGCTGGCGTCGTAGCTCTTTGGGATCGGCGATGAGCGGCCGATAGATTTCCACGCGATCGCCATCGTTCACTTCATCCTGCAGTTTTACCGGACGGCTATAGATGCCGAGCTTATTCTGCGTCAAATCAATATCATGACGCAGTTCCAGTAAACCAGAAGTGCGGATCGCCTGCTCTACGCTGCTGCCTTCCGCCAGTTTCACCTGACGTACATACTGTTTTTCCGGCAGCGCATAAACCACCTCAACAGTAATATCAGGCACGGTAAACCTCTTTCGCGCGCTGGGTAAAGGCCTGAACCATACTGTTTGCCAGCTCTTTGAAGATACGGCCAAACGCCAGCTCAACCAGCATGTTGGTAAATTCAAACTCCAGGTTGAATTCAACTTTACAGGCGTCGTCGCCCAGCGAGGTAAAGGTCCAGCCACCGGTTAGTTTACGGAACGGGCCGTCTACCAGCTGCATGCGGATGCTTTGATTATTAGTAAGCGTGTTATGCGTCACGAACGTTTTGCTGATACCGGCCTTGGAAACATCTACCGACGCCGTCATCTCCTGTTGGGAAGCGGACAGCACGCGGCTTCCCGAACAGCCTGGCAAAAATTCCGGATAGGCATCGACATCGTTAACTAACTGGTACATTTGTTCAGCACTGTAGGGGACGAGTGCGGAACGGCTAATCTGGGCCATATCGTTTCCTGTGATTCCTAAAACGTACAAATAATAGCATTTTCAACAGTCAAACAGAAATTCTCTAAGTCGCAAGGCGTGCTAGAATAGCTTTTTTTCCCGGCGAATTTGGGACCGGGGATGCGATTAACACTGGTCTGATGTAAACTAAGTTGCACTATGACAAAGAAAAAAGCACATAAACCCGGTTCTGCCACTATTGCCCTTAACAAACGCGCCCGCCATGAATACTTCATTGAAGAGGAGTTCGAAGCGGGAATGGCGCTACAAGGATGGGAAGTTAAATCGCTACGAGCCGGTAAGGCTAACATCAGCGACAGCTATATTCTGCTGCGCGACGGTGAAGCTTATCTGTTCGGCGCTACCTTTCAGCCGCTGTCGGTCGCATCCAGCCATGTAGTTTGCGATCCCACGCGTAACCGTAAACTGCTGCTGAACCAGCGCGAGCTGGACAGCCTGTATGGCCGTGTTAACCGCGAAGGTTATACGGTTGTCGCGCTGTCGCTCTACTGGAAAAATGCCTGGTGCAAGCTTAAAATTGGCGTTGCGCGCGGTAAGAAGCAGCATGACAAGCGTGAAGACGTGAAAAACCGCGAGTGGCAGCTGGATAAAGCACGCATTATGAAGAATGCCCATCGCTAAGCGCTGGATTGACCAAACGTTTTTTGCTATACTCTTAAATTCTTGGGGCTGATTCTGGATTCGACGGGATTCGCGAAACCCAAGGTGCATGCCGAGGGGCGGTTGGCCTCGTTAAAAGCCGCAAAAAAATAGTCGCAAACGACGAAAACTACGCACTAGCAGCTTAATAACCTGCTTAGAGCCCTCTCTCCCTAGCCTCCGCTCTTAGGACGGGGATCAAGAGAGGTCAAACCCAAAAGAGATCGCGTGGATGCCCTGCCTGGGGTTGAAGCGTTAAAACTAATCAGGCTAGTTTGTTAGTGGCGTGTCCGTTCGCAGCTAACAAGCGAATGTAAAGACTGGACTAAGCATGTAGTACCGAGGATGTAGGAATTTCGGACGCGGGTTCAACTCCCGCCAGCTCCACCAAATAAAACAAGGGGTTACGCGAAAGCGTAGCCCCTTTTTCTTTGCTGATGGCGGCAAAATGGCGACACAATAAAATTTGTGGCGGCAGCCGAAAGTAAAAGACCCGCCTAAGCGGGTCCTCTTTATAACCATAAAGGTTGTTGCAATTTTCGGTCTGGATGAGGTGGTACTGGTGCGACCTTCAATGGCTTTGCAATGATGGCGGCGACAGTCTCAAGCGATTTGAACGTGCAGCTGCAATTAATGTTCTGGCACTGGTTATAGCGCTCTTTAGTTGTTTTAGAGATTTGCGTGCTGCTACGAGTATGAGCAGCATGACCACATTCCGGGCAGTTCATCATTTTTTATCACCTCATCGCAAAAGTTCACCTAATGGGATGCAATTTATCATTATCAAGAACCTTCCGATAGAATTTATTCCATTTCGAGACCATGAATCTTCACTTCCAGCTCCAGACTGGTGGTAAAGCCGCCGTCACTGCCCAGGCTGTGCGTCAGCGTAGTAATGATCCAGCTGCTGCCGTCCACCTGCTTTTTGAAGCCGCTGACCTTCACCGGCATTTCCGTGTAAAGGTCCGCACGCCCGCGCGCCAGCTGAATGGAGAACGTTGCCACGCCGCGCTGCAGCCGCTCCCACTGCATTTTAGCCGCCCGCTCTGCATTGCTGCGGTTAGCATAGGTCCGGCTCAGTACCAGCACGTTTTCATCCGTGCCGATAAGATAATCGCCCTGCTTTGCCTCCGGCTCCTTTTTCTTCGCGGTGCTTTTCCGCCTGCGCTTAACCTTCGTGGTTTCCTTTTTGGCCGGTTCACGGGTATGCAGCCAGCTGGCAATCACGCCGGTGTAGGCGTCACGGTCCGCCAGGGTAAAGCGGTGACTGTCGCCCGCCGAACGTGTCAGCGTGATAACCGGCAGGGATTTACCGCTGGCCGTCCTGCCCTGCCCCTGCCGGATAAACAGCAGTTTTCCGTTCTTCACGCAGGCCAGCGCCCCGCACTGGCGCGCCAGGCGCATCAGAAAACTGGCATCTGACTCGTTGGTCTGGTCCAGGTGATCGATCGCCATCTTTGCCATATCCTCACCCAGCGCCGGGTCCAGCTTGTGCCTGGCGGCTATCTCTTTCACCATGTCGCCCACGGTGGTTTTATGCCATGACTTTTCGCGCCGGGTGTTGAGTGTTTCGCGGAAATCGGCACTGCGGGCGCGCAGTACCAGCTTGTCCGGTGCGCCGGTGTGTTCGATTTCGTCCACGGTGTAAGAACCTTTTGAAATCAGCGGCTCGCCCTGCCAGCCCAGCGCCAGATTAAGCTGAACGCCCCGGCGTGGCAGCTGCAGCTGGCCGTCCGCGTCATCCAGCTCGATGTCCAGCTGGTCCGCCTCAAAGCCACGATTATCGGTAAGCGTCAGGCTAATCAGTCGCTTTTCGATACGCTGCGTGATGTCGGCGCCGTCCATCGTCAGTCGAAAGGCGGGCGCGCTGGCCGTGCCGGTTATCCATTGTATTGCGCTCACTGGAACAGCCCTCCCACGGCGGCAGCCGCTTTTCCTGCCGCGCCGGTCGCGGCTTTTTGCATGGTTGCCAGCTGGTCACTCAGGCTGCCGAACATCTCGCCCAGCGACTCATCCACCCGTTTCAGCGTCAGCGTGAACTCGATGCGTCGGCACGCGCCGTTACTGAAAAATTCAGCCCGCGTCTGGTTCAGGCTCTCAATCACGAACATGCCAAAGATGGTGCCGCTGCCCTCAATCAGCGGCCACGCCTTGCCCAGCTCCGCCATCTGCTCCAGCGCAAACAGCGACAGCCTGCCGCCGGTAATTTCCGGCAGCAGCGTGCCGGTCAGCGTCAGCGTGTCGGTGTCCGGCCCCAGAAACTGCGCGGACGGCCGCAGCCCCACGCGGCTGTTGGTGGGAAAGCGCCAGCTGCGCTGATACTGCAGCTCCTGATACGGCACCGTTTTCAGCATGAAAACAAACAAACCCAGCGTCATCATCATTCGTCAAATCCTCCCCGGTCACGGTAACTGCTGCGGGCGCGGGCCTGCGCCTGCCGCTCTTTTGCCTTCAGCTGGCGCATCACCTCCGCCACCACGTCCTGTGCGCTCTGCCCTGGCTGCTGCACAATGGTAATCGGGGCATGAATATTCACGGCGGGCGCCGGGCTGCTTCCGGCACTGGCTGCTTTTACCGCTGCCCCGGACTTGACCGGCAGGCTCATCGGATGCAGCGGGCGCGCGGTTGCAGGCGCGGCAGCAGCGCCCATTGCCAGAGCCGCCGTGGCGGCCAGCGCGGCGGTACGCCTGCGGCTGGTAATGCGGGCGGGACCGTTTACCAGCTCCGGGCCGTTTTCGCCAGCAATGCCAAACTGCCCGGACGGGATAAAACCGCCACTGTCAAACAGCCCGGCAAAGCCTGTTTTCTTCGGCGCCGCAGGCTTGCCCGCAGGGCCGTTGCCGCCTGCGGTATCCGGCTTCATCCAGTCCGGCAGGTAGCTGTTCAGCGACGTCAGCTTACTTTTCAGTGCCTCCCATTTCTGACTGATACCCGCCATCAGGCTGTCAATCATCTGCGCCCCGGCCTCCTGAAAACGGACGGGCAGCGCGTTAAGGTCTGCAGTGATTTCATTCCATTTAGTGCTTATCCAGGTGGTGATGGTATTCCATGCGCTAACTGCACCATCGCGGATGGTGACCCACAGCGCGGCAAACTTTGGCCCCAGCGTCTCCCAGTTCTGCCAGATATACAGCGCTGCCATCGCAATCAGACCCACCACGGCCAGAATCGGGTTTGCCAGCATCAGCCGCCCCAGCCACAGCACACCCTTACCCACGATGCCCAGCGCATTACGGATAAGCCCGAATGCGCCGGGCACCTTCAGGCCCAGCATACTGAAGCCCAGGCGCAGCAGGGCCAGCGGGCCAAGAATGGCCGCCGCCGCCAGCGACAGCGCCCCGATGGCCGTCACTGCAATGGCAAACCCGGCGGCCAGCTTGAATAGCGCAGCGGTCAGCTGTGGATGTTGCTGAACAAACTTCCCCAGCGCCGAGGCCAGATTGCCCAGCCAGTCAACCAGGCGTTTCAGGTCAGGGGCCACGGTTTCCCCGATCGCGGACATGGCATTGGTGAATGAGCCGCTGGCGGCGTCCCATTTGTTGCCCAGCGTTTTCAGCGAGGCGTCCACGCGCTCACGCAGCGATGCCTGATTTTCCAGCTTGGCTGCCGTTTCCCGGTAGCCTGCCAGCCCTTTGGTGATCATGTTGTTCAGCACCTGCAGGGTTTCAGAGTCATCGCCAAACATGTCCTTGAGCGTGCTGAGTTTCTTCTCGGTACTCAGTTTGTTCAGCTGGTCCAGCTGCGCATACATCTTTTCGATCCCGGCAAACTCGCCCTTACCGTTGGTAAAGTCGAACTTCACACCGGTGCCCTTCAGGTCCTTGTTCACGCCGCCGATTTTTTTAGTGTCCATCATAGCCTGCAGCACCTTGCGGTAGGCGTTCCCCGCCGAGCCGCCGTCCATGCCCTGCTGGTCCGCCATGACCAGCAGCGGCGCAAAGGCTTTTGCCGCATCCAGCCCCTTCATCTTGATGATGTCCATCGCGCTGCCGATTTTGGCAAAGCCCTGCAGCATGTTTTCCGAATCCACCCCGGCGTAGAAGCCTTTCTGGATGATGTCGGTCAGCGCCATCATGTCTTTTTCAGAGGTTTGCGTGGCATCCTGCAGCTTGGCGGCAAACTCCGCCGCGTCCGTGGGCGCCATCTTCAGCTGCACGCCCAGATAGGCGGTGGCTTCACCCAGCCCGCCCAGGATGGACTGCGCGGACATCCCCTGACGGCGCAGCATGGTCATCATGTTCTGGAAGTCCGCCGTGGTGCCGGGCAGCCTGTCGCCCAGGCTGACGGCCAGCCGGTTTATTTTTTCAAACTCCGGTGAGACCTTCGCCCCTGGTCCCATCATGGAGGCGGCCAGCTGCGTGGCGGCATCCTCTGAATCGGCGTACGCCCTGACCGGCGCCATCATCGTCATGCCTGTTGCCACGCCGGACGCCACCATACCTGCACCGTTCCCGGCCAGGTTATTGCGCAGCGCCTGCGTTTTCTCCCGGCGCGCCCGGATGGCGTTCAGCTTCTGCTGGCGCTCGCCGAGTTTTCGCAGGGTCGCCTGCTGGCGTTCAAGGGCACCGCTGGCCACTTCCGCGTCGGTTTTCAGGCGGCGCTGCGCGGCGCTCAGCTGTTTTGTATCGATACCGGCGGCGTTCAGCGCCTCACGCTGGCGCTGCACGGACAGGCGCAGCCCGTTATATTTCTGCTGCAGTTCGCTGGCGCGGTTTTTGGCCTGCTCCAGCAGCCGGGCCTGCTGTGCAGTAGGGCGGTTGGTGGCGGCAAACTGCGTTGCCAGCGCCGCCGCCTCCTGCCGGGCAGCGGCCAGATTTTTTTCGGTGATGGCAAGCTGCGATCGGGTTTTGCGGAACCCGTCAATTTTTCCGGCCTGCTCGTTCAGGGATTTCAGGGTGTCTTTACTGGCTTTCAGCGCGGCGGCCAGCTCCCTGGAACCGGCCTGGGCGTTTCGGAAAGGACGGGTGATTTTATCCACCGCGTTTAAAACCACCTGCAGCCGCAGGTTTGTGTCACTCATCGTCACCGGCTCCGCTTCGCAATATCGCTTTATGCCGCCACTCCAGCACTTCGGTAAGCGGCATCACGTCAGTGACGGACGGCGGCCAGTGAAAAATGGTGGCGATGTCCGCCACCAGGTCATCCACCGTCAGTTCGTCGGGAAATCCGACAGCACCGACTTCGGCAACAAAAAAGTGACCACCTCCACCGACAGCGCCAGCAGGTCGGCAGGGTCCATTTCGGCAATCTCATGCGGCTGCAGCGCGGGCTGGCTGATGCGCGGGATCACCGTCATCATCGCGTTCACGTCCATATCCATCAGCGCCTGCAGGCGGGTGCCGCGCAGTGCGCCGGACTGCGGCTTGCGCAGGGTCACGCTGGTAATCTGCTCTTTTCCGCGCGTCACCGGCGTGTCCAGGGTGAGGGTTTTCTGCTGCGGCTGCGGTACGGCGTCGTTTTTAATCTCTGTCATCGTTTTATGTCCTGAAAAATAAGTTATGCAGCGGCAGGGCTTCCCCTGCCGGGGTTATCAGAGGCCAAGGGCGCTTTTGTGTTTTTCCATCAGATCCGTGCCGCCCACGATTTCGACCATGTTCACCAGGTCAACTTCGTACAGCACCTCGCCGTTAATGGTCAGCTTCGCGTAGCTGTTGGTGCCGGATACTTTGGTGCTGTTGCTCTCGCCGGTTTTCCACTCGCCGGAATCCACCTCCTTGTGGCGACCGCGTACGACCAGCTCCACCGCCTGCACCTCGCCGGTGCTGTCCGTCTGAATGGAGCCGGTAAAGCGCAGCTGAATGGCATCCGCCGTAGCGGCACCCATCTGCTTGAACAGCAGCAGCTCCGTGCCGCCGATGGAAAATTCAGTGTCCAGCGCGCCGTCATCCAGCCCCATATCAATGTCCACCGCGCCCGGCATCCCGCCGCCACGGTATTTTTCAAACTTGCGGGTAAACTTCGGCAGGGTCACGGACTCAACCAGCCCCATCCAGTTATTCCCGGCATTAAACATATTCAGGTGCTTCAGCTTGCGGGGTAATGCCATCTGTTTTTCTCCTTACGCGCTGACCTGGCTGGCAAAATTCACCAGATACTGGTCCGTGATGCGCTGGCGCAGCATCAGGTTTTCCAGCGGCGGCACCGGCGTGTAGTCATAGTCAATGGTGAGTTTGCCCGCCTTGAGCGTGTCCTTGTCGTTCACGCTCTCATCCAGCCAGCAGTCGGCGCCGATGAGATAGCCCTGGCTGACCAGGCTGCGTAGCTTGGCGCGAATGCTTTCAATGATGTCGCGGGCCAGCGACGGGTTCAGGACGCCGTCCACCGCCCACATCTGCGCCTCCGCCATCGTGTCCATCAGCACCTGCGCGGTGCGGGTGTAGTTCTCAAACGCAAACAGCGGATCGTCACTCAGGCAGCGGGAACCCCAGAAGCGGAAGCCGTCCTGGCGGATCAGCGTGGTGACGTCGTTCTGGTTCAGCAGACCCGCATCGGTTGCCGGATCCTGCAGGTCCCAGAAGACGTCTGCGGAAATGCCGGTGACGCCGTTCACGCCCACGTTGGACAGGGTTTTGTGCCAGCCGGTCTGCTGGTCGATTCGGGCGCGCAGGCCGAGCGCACGGGCGGTGGCATAGGCCGTGGAGTCCGCGTTCAGCACGGTGTCAAAGTTGATGAAATCCGGCCAGATAAGCATCCCTTCGCGCTGGCTGAAGTTGGCGCGATAGGCGATCGCCTCTTCCACGGTCTTACAACCGTAGGCAGAGAGATAGGCAAAGCCGCGCAGGCTCTGCGCCACGGATAACAGTTCCGTTGCCACCGCCTGCGTGTCGTGTCCGGGCACGCCGAGGATGCGCGGTTTAACGCCGCATTTGGCCTGCGCGGTCAGCAGCGCTTTCATGCCGGTGCGTTTGCCGTCTGCGGTCACGCCGCCGATGATGTTGGACGTGGTTTCCGCTTCGGTTTCGCCCTGCGCCACGCGCACGACCACGGTCACGGGTTTGGCCTGATCGCCGATCGCATCGAGCGAACGGGCCAGCGTTCCGGACTCGCCCGCTTTGCCGCTGGCGGTCAATACGTCCGTGAGTAAAACGGGGGTATTCAGCGGAAAGGTCGCTGCGTCGGCATCGTCTGCGGTGCAGACCATGCCCACAATCGCGGTGCTTACCGTTGAGATGGTACGGGTGCCTTCGTTAATTTCCGTAACGCGCACACCGTGATGATAATCGTCTGCCATGTAGCAAATCTCCAGTTAAGGGGTTTTGCTATGGTGTTACGTGGCTCCGGTTGATTCACGCCCTTGCTGTTGTATGAGGTCTGACACAACGGACGACTGTCTTTTTTTCAGTTCCTTTTGCTCAGCTGCCGGGATGTAGCGATACAGTGTCTTAACCGAAACATCCAGAACCAGCGCCACCTGATGCAGGGTCGCACCGTTACGTAACATCCGCCTGGCTCTTTCGGTTACCTCTTCTGTCATTATCCTGCGGCGCCCGCCTATACGGCCTTTTTCACGCGCCGCCGCCAGTCCTGCACGGGTACGCTCAACAATCAGCTCGCGCTCCATTTCCGCCAGCGCCCCCATAACATGAAAAAAGAAGCGGCCCATTGGCGTACTGGTATCGGAATTATCAACCAGCAGGCTGCCCGCAGGACGTAGCGAAACAATGCTCCCGTCTTCGATAAACTTCCATTCCATGACGTCACGACTATGGTCGCTAAAAAAATTAATTGCCCGATGTTTATCCAGATCCGCAAGTGTTTCTGGCCGCTTATGCTGCTGCAGGTAAGACGGGGCTGCACAGGTAACCATCCGGATGTCACCAAGACGTCTGGATATAAAACTTGAATCCTGAAGCGCGCCCAGGCGGACAAGGCAATCTACGCCTTCCGTAATCAAATCAGTTTTTTTATCCGATGAAACCAGCACAACTTCAATACCGGGGTACAGTGCCTGAAAATGCCTAAGGTTAGGGATCAATATGGCATGCGCCAGCGCCAGGGGGACATCAAGTCTCAGGCGTCCTCGCGGTGGAAGTGTCGTTGAAAAACTGGCCATCATGTCATTAACTTCGGCCAGAACATGCCTGGCATGATGATAGAACTCATCCCCTTCAGCAGTAACGCTCAGCTTTCGGGTTGTGCGATAAATGAGTTTTACACCCAGATCATGCTCTATCTGTTGTATCGCTTTGCTCACGGTGGGGCGATGGATCTGAAGTACATCAGCAGCTTTTGTGAAGCTACCCTGCTCAACAACCTGTATGAAAATATTTAGGTATTCAATCATGTTGGTATGCACGTGATCACCTGTTTTGTAGGCTGTTTAAAACTGGCATTGTAAGGTAAACCATCCCAACGACATTATTTCTTTTTGTTCAGATAAGGACTTCCAGGCTGTCAAGATGTCCGCTTCTGGCACTTAGCGGACTGAGGACGCCAAGACATTGCTATTTGTCTCTCTAACGTTGGTTTGGGCGAAGCGGCAAAGATGAGCGCTGCAGAAGCAAGCATGACAGGTGGGAATGGATGGCTAATGGTCCCTGTCAATATATCTGGAGTTGAGCAGAAGATTATTTTTCAATGGGGGTACGTGTCCGGTAGTTCAACTTATAAAGTTAATTACCCTGTTGTGTTTCCAAATAGTGTTAAATGCTTTTTTGCCATCCCAAACACGACGCTTGAGGCTGGCATCAGTTATTTATCAATGGCAAACGTTACGCCTATAAGTAATTCCCAAGCCACGATTATTGTCGGAAAGGTCACAAATGGTAATGCTGAATTGTTTACGCGGGCGGTTCACTGGTTTGCTGTAGGATACTAGTTAGTATTAATGAATAAAAAAGCCCTTTCGGGCTTTTTTTAATTCGGCCATACAGGAAGCACATAACCATTATCAACTGCCTCAATTAAAATCCATGAAGGAATCTCAGGCAATTTTATTCGCGGCCAGCCCTCATCATTAGGCCAGCTTTTGAAGCTGGCACGCACCTTTAACAATTCTTCACGCTGTTCATCAGTCAAGGGTATATCGTTGATTGTGTAATCCACAACTAACATCCGGTCTGTCGCCAGTATAAAATCATCGCGTAGCTTTCTTGCCCGCGCTTTTATTTCATCCTCAGACACTTCAGGCACAGGCATAGCAATCCAGCATGGACAACCGCTATTATCAGCACCCCGTATTTTCCCAGCGGGCGGCATTCCGGAAAATTCCATAAAAACTTCATCACTCACATCTTTTAAATCATCCGGGAGCGTACCTGCGCTTTTGTATGCTTCTTTAAGCGCTTCAGGGTAAAAAGCATTGTTCTTAGGGCTAAACCAGTAATTCATCAATAATTCTCCATTAAAATATGCGTGACCATTTTAATTGTCTTTTATATGGCGGGTGATAAGTTACTGTTGTGCCATGCACTAAAGAACATAAAATTCAGTACCCGATTACTATGTAAAAGCCATAGCATGCGCTTCCGTTAGAACCACGCGTAACACTTCCCCCCTCTGTTTGAGCATTCAATACTGTTGCTGAAGCTGTTATTTTAGAAAGCCCGGATAAAGATACTGCATATACTGTTGGCCTTGTATATTGAGAGGCTGCATCATGTGATGCGACGGCAGCAAAAATACCATTAGGAAATGCAACTGGCAGATTGAAAACCATTTCCGTTGCTGACGTCATGGATAAAAAACGCCCCCACTGAACAATAATTCCTTTTCCATTACTAACTGGTACGTTTAACCATCCTGCAGCAGATAACGATGCTGTCGAGGCGGGCAGTTTGGCCGCTTCGCCCAAACCAACGTTTTTACCAACCTATACCCCATACCGTTACTGTAGAAGGTGATTTGGAATAGCTGGACGCGGCAGCAAACGTCGCACGATCTACTATCGCGGATGATGTGTACGGGGTGCCATTCGTTGCATAAATGGTCGAATTGGTCAGAGCCTGAATAATTGAAAGGCAGGCGGCAGGAAATGCAACCGGCCATGATGAATTAACGACAACCATCGTCCCATCGGTAGATTGCGGCACGGTAACGGATTTCCACTGCAAAATAATATTCCGCACTGTACCGCTAATAACTACCGGTACGGAAAGCCACCCTGAACCGCTTGTTGCTGCTGAGGCTGCAGGCAGTTTTGCCGCCTCGCCCAAACCAAGGTTTTTAAGAAACGCCGCCACGTCGGCAATATCGCTGCCGTTCTTCGCAATATCCATTTTCCCGGCCAGCTTGTTCAGCACCGTGGCGGAGAAGTTCGGGTCATTGCCCAGCGCGTCGGCCAGTTCTTTCAGCGTGTCCAGCGTGGCGGGTGCGCTACCTGCCAGCGCAGAAAGCGCGGCGGCCACAAACGCCGTGGTTGCCAGCTGCGTGGAATTGTTGCCCGCTGCGGGCGTCGGCGCTTTTGGCGTACCGGTAAACACCGGGCTGGCCTTTGGCGCATACTGCGAATGTGGATCGGTAGCGGCCAGATGTTTTGACATCAGGCTGTCCACGTACTGGCGTACCTCCAGCACGTTTTCATCCACATACTGGCGCGTTGCCAGCACCACGGACGGGTCCACCTTCAGCGTAATGGCATCAGTGCTGCTGACAATCAGGATCATGCGCAGGCGCTGCGTACGTCCGCTGCCCTCCTGCAGCTGCGGCTTGTAGGTGTCAGCGGTATTACAGACCGCAATCAGCGTGCCGTCACCGTCAAACAGCCCCATCTCCCGAATCCAGAAGCCACCTTCCGTTTCAGGGATAACCTGTTCTGCAATAATCTGGCTGCCGTTGGCCGCGTCAACGGTCAGCGAATTGAGCGCCGCCCGGCGCACCTCGTTTACCAGCTTCGTCTGGCTGGCGTTCGGCGTGGGCGACGTACCGCCACCGTCTCCCACCGCCATGTGCGTGATATTCAGCTTTGTGCCGAGCGATACGGCGTTGGCAATTTTCGCCGCGCCGAGGTTGGTGACAATCGCATAATATTTTTGTGTCATGGTCCCACTTCCAGCAAGTCGATAACGTGAGTCGCCGCACCCGGATAGCTCCGGCCGCTGACGGAAATAATGTCAGGTGTATAGGGGTAAACGGTGAGATCGTCACCGCCATAGCTGGCGGCACCGAGATAACACTGGCCGCCGCTTTGCAGGTTGATGGACATGCCCAGCATGTGGCGGCTGGTAGGCTTTGCATCACTTATCAGGCGCTCCAGCTCCTGATAGCTTTCTTCCGTGATGCCCTGCTCCTGCACGCCAATATCCAGCCGGAAGGTGCCGGGCGCCTCGCCGTTCTGCCACCATTCAATAACGCGGATAAGAAAACCGAACGGCTCCACCACGCGGCGCACCGCGCTGATGGTTCCCTTGTGCTGATGGATGTAAAACGCATCCTGTACCACCTTGCGCTTGACGCTCTCCGCCCAGCTCTCATCCCAGCGGTCTACCGAAAATGCCCATGCAAGGTACGGTAAAAACTTTACCGGGCAGGTTGCCGGGTTCCACAGTTCACGCAGCGGCACCTTCAGCCCGGACAGATCGCTGCAGGCTTCTGCCAGCCTGCGCTCAGTGGCAGACGACCCCGGCGGTAACAGACTGTTATTCAGGCTCATACCGTTCCCCCTGCTGCATCACCTGCCACCGTTATCAGCGTGCCGGTGCAGTAACCTGCCTGCGTGCGGT
The DNA here is from genome assembly GCF_023517775.1 of Mixta hanseatica. Taxonomy (NCBI): domain Bacteria; kingdom Pseudomonadati; phylum Pseudomonadota; class Gammaproteobacteria; order Enterobacterales; family Erwiniaceae; genus Mixta; species Mixta hanseatica. The sequence continues at coordinate 3,259,892 of NZ_CP082904.1, forward strand.
CCATGATGATGTCGCGGGCCGGTTCGACCATTTCAACCCAGTCCACGCCAGCCACGCGCAGCACTGCCCCGTAAGAGTCCTGGCGCACGCTGCGCCCCAGCTTCGCCTGCTCTTTCAGGTAGGCGGCCAGCGCCGCGTTAGCAGCATCCAGACAGGGACCGGCCACCACGCCGTCATAAAGATGCAGCCTGGCTTCCACGCTGTAGGGGAATATTTCAGCCCCCTGCACCGTCACGCGGTCCGCCACCGGGCGCACGCTTTCGTCATTCAGCGCGCTGTCCACGACAGTCAGCAGGTCAGCCGGTGCCGTGCCGTCCCCTTCCCGGCTCAGTACGGTAATTAACACCTCCGCCGGTGCCGGGCTGGTTGCCGATACGTCCGCCACCCGCCCGTCCGCACTCTTGGCGTAAAACTCATAGGCCGCTTTCGGTCCGGCCACGCTCAGCCCTTCAAACGCATCCGGTACGCGCAGGCGCAGGTCATCGTCCGTTTCCATCTCCGCTTCAACCGGCGGGATGGCCTCCGGGTCCGCCGGGGTAATGGTCAGGCGCTTCAGGTTGTAATTCGCTGCCAGCTGGTCCAGATCGCTGCCGAGCGCGTAGGCCACCATCACTGCCTGCGCGGCTTCGTTGATGCGCTGGCGCAACAGGATTTCCCGGTAGGCATTTTCCTGCAGCAGCTTAACCACCGGTTCAGACTCCAGCGCCAGCGTGCGGCGCACCGCCTCCTGCTCATCGGCCGGATGCAGCGCGATAAACGCCGCCCTGCGCTCCGCCAGCAGCGTTTCAAAGTCCGGCACCTCCACCACTTCCGGCGCGGGCAGTTGTGAAAGGTCAATTACCGCCACGGTTTCCTCCCATTGAGACGTTCATGGCCAGCGGCGAACCGTCCGCACGCTGCCCGGTTAACTCCACCTGCAGGGAGCCGTCATAGTTGCGGCTTATTTGCAGGGCACTGAGCCTGATACGCGGCTCCCAGCGGCTCAGCGCGGCGTAGATGGCGGCCATCAGCTGCAGGTTCAGCGCATCGTTCTGCGGCTGGTCCATCAGGGCAAACAGCATCGAGCCGTATTCACGCCGGGCAATACGGCTGCCCTGCGGGGTCATCAGGATGTCCCGGACCGACTGGCGAATATGATCGGTGTCCGTCAGCGCCCTGCCGGTCTGCCGGTTCATGCCGAGATACATCACTGCGGACCGCCTGACGTATCGCCGCCGGACTTCACGCCGCCGTGTTTATGCGCATCCAGCACCACGCCGTTAGAACTCATTGCCCCGCCGCGCTGCGTCACGCCGCCGTTAATGGTCATTTCAGCGTTGATTTGTGCCTGGTCAGCGTTGAGCGCAAAGCGCTTCGTGTTCAGCTCCATATTTTCAGCCCCTTCGATCACCACGTTCTGCACGCCCTTAATCAGCCAGCGGTGTTTGGCCGGGTCATACTCAAACCAGCCGCCGTCCGGGTATTCGGTTACGCTGCCCTCCGCTGAATCGGACGGCGGCGGGAAGGTATCGGAATAAATGGCGGGCAGCGCAAAGGCGGTTTCCAGATGGCCGCCGAGGCTCAGCAGCACAACCTGCTCGCCCACGGTGGGTGCCCACCATGTGCGGGTGTTACCGGCGCGCAGGGTCAGCCAGCTAATCCAGTTGGTTTCAAGGTCGCCCGTTTTCACCCGGCACAGCCAGTTGTCCCGGTCCACGTCCGAGACAATGCCGGTGCGGATCAGGTTGGTGATAAGGCGCATGATTTCGGTGAGTTGTGCGTTCATGCCAGGAGATTGCCACAAACGAAGATTGACAGGCAGTGGTGGGCATTGTGTGAGATGTGGTACAAAGGTTTACTGAACTAACTCATTAGGCTAATTTTTTATTTGCTATGAGTTAAGTTTGAATGACATGCTGACTTGTGTCGGAAGCGAAGGTAATGACTCCAACTTATTGATAGTGTTTTATGTTCAGATAATGCCCGATGACTTTGTCATGCAGCTCCACCGATTTTGAGAACGACAGCGACTTCCGTCCCAGCCGTGCCAGGTGCTGCCTCAGATTCAGGTTATGCCGCTCAATTCGCTGCGTATATCGCTTGCTGATTACGTGCAGCTTTCCCTTCAGGCGGGATTCATACAGCGGCCAGCCATCCGTCATCCATATCACCACGTCAAAGGGTGACAGCAGGCTCATAAGACGCCCCAGCGTCGCCATAGTGCGTTCACCGAATACGTGCGCAACAACCGTCTTCCGGAGCCTGTCATACGCGTAAAACAGCCAGCGCTGGCGCGATTTAGCCCCGACATAGCCCCACTGTTCGTCCATTTCCGCGCAGACGATGACGTCACTGCCCGGCTGTATGCGCGAGGTTACCGACTGCGGCCTGAGTTTTTTAAGTGACGTAAAATCGTGTTGAGGCCAACGCCCATAATGCGGGCAGTTGCCCGGCATCCAACGCCATTCATGGCCATATCAATGATTTTCTGGTGCGTACCGGGTTGAGAAGCGGTGTAAGTGAACTGCAGTTGCCATGTTTTACGGCAGTGAGAGCAGAGATAGCGCTGATGTCCGGCGGTGCTTTTGCCGTTACGCACCACCCCGTCAGTAGCTGAACAGGAGGGACAGCTGATAGAAACAGAAGCCACTGGAGCACCTCAAAAACACCATCATACACTAAATCAGTAAGTTGGCAGCATCACCGGAAGCGAAAATTACTTGTATCGTGGTATATTTTTAACAGGGCGAATTTCTAAATAATTTTAGAAGTGAGGAGTTCTTCTAAACTCTTAGCAGCTAACATATTAGGACTAGCGTACCATTATAAATACCATTAAATCAAAGCTTTAGCTATTTTTGGCACAAACACCCCGGTAAATATAACAAAAAATTAGCGACCATGGCACCGGAAACCAAATGCTGAATTATGGCCGCAAAAAAAATACTAGTCACATCAAAATCAAGCAAAATATTCCGGGTGCAAATTCTTTAAGTACTGAAAAAAATTATTAATATCGTTCGGAATTTGCCCATCAGTCTCCCATTGAGTACATATGTCAGTTATAGATATTTTACACTGCCCTTTAGCAAGACTAGCATTTGTACCAGCACTTTTATCCATGGGATTGAAGTGTAAATCAGCTATAAAACATCTTACTTTAACAATTCCATCATTAGGCTTAACTGCTGTGAAATCAAAAAAATTAGAGTTGGTGGCAGGCACCATCGAATATGCAACAGGAGATAATTTGAAGCATTTATTACACTCATCTATTCTATCTTTGATTTTCGAATAATTTTGGTAATTCCCTGAAGATAGATAAGTATACCAATCTTTAAGGAAGGTCATAGCTCCGGGCTTTTGATGATAGATTAACAATCCAGCATATTGCTCTCTTTTTAGGTAACGTGTTATTAATTGTAACAATCCTTCAAATACTGAATTTAAATTATAGCCTCTTTTTGCTTCAGCCAACCATGTGAAACGGTTTTGGCCATCGCGGATAGTTAAATCAACAGTTCCATTTGAATTGGTTTGTTCAGTTGCATCATATCCTTTCATTCTCAAAGATAATGCTATCAAATTTGTAATCTTATCTTCATCATCACAATAATACTTGTTAGAAGACCTTTCTAAATCAGTCATTATGAAATCTATATCATCATATAACTTATTAATAAATTGCTCTTCATTAAATGGCGTTATAATACTTGTCAATGAAGCTAATAAATCGGGAGATAGATTAAGTTGAGTCATTCTTTCTCCCAATCCAAAATACAGTAAAATGATATATTTCTCACATCAAAATCGTCAATTTCACACCCTGAAGATAAACTTATTGGGGGTTTACCAAAAGTTAATGCATTATAGTAAGACTCTGCCTCAATAGCTACTGGGTCTGTGTCATCTTCATTATAATAACAATAAATTAAATCGAGAAAATTTGATCCTCCACCACAAAAATAAGAAACAACTTCAAATACCTCGTGATCATTTTCTGATCCTGAAGCTAAACGGATGCGATTAATATGATAGTAAGTTATATTTCTATTCTGATCGACATAATCTATGAAATTATTATATTTTATTATTATAGGTAGCTCAGGGAAAGCATCCCTGAGCTCATAAACTTTCTCGCGTTGAGATTTAATTCGCAACGACATTTTAATTTCACTTAGATTCGTTAATGACATGATTAATTATACTATTTAACGAGGCAGTATCTGCTGGGTTTTCAATAAAAAACTCAGGGCATATGGCGTCATCTAGCCATTGTTTTTTATTTGGTTCTAAACCAACCTCTGTCCTAACAATACCACTTGCATTTTGGCTATCTAAACGAACGGCTATAGCCCTGCATTCGAAGCTATCATTATTATTACTTTTATCATTTACTTCAAGCTCTCTTGCATTGTATGCAGGATTAGTCCGACATGTGAACTTAACATCAGATCCAGTATTAGTACCATTATAAACAATATGTACCGCTCTTCCATAAGTGCTATCAGCATGTAATTTCGAGATGGCCTTATAAAAATTTAGCGATGTCTTATTTAAATTAACTTGAGCCTGTTCAAAAATATAATTTAATGCATTCTTAACACCTAACATGGCTTTAGCCAAATGCCTTTTAGGGATTGTTTTAGGAACGCGAAACTCAATGCGACTATAATCATTAGGGATAAACGCTATTGTAAAAAACTGATACGAAAGCGTATGCGTTAAGGCAGTTCCTAGCATACGCGGCGCTTCATTATATATATAGGAAAAAATGAATGCTATTCCATCTCCCATAATTTTTGTTTGAGTAAGATAAGTACCGGGATAAACAGTAGACGTATTTACTTCACCGACATATTTCTTTTTAGGGTAAATATCCGCCAAGTTTTTTTCTGTAGGAGCACTTACCACAAGATGATCCAGAGCCCGCTTTTGAGGATCTGTTGGTGTAATTGAGTCTATTGAGTAGAAATGTGAAGCAGAAATGATTACTCTATTAACAAGAGAATCAAGGTTGTCTAAGTTTGCATTTGGTCTATCTTCAGATGGATTGAGAATACTATCCTCTATGACATCCAGGCACGCGCTCCAACCCTTACCGGAAACTGGGAAGCCGTATACAGGGCCTAACTGCGTTGTATAAGAAAACTGGTCAGTTTCTTGTAATCCTTTCAACAAGTTAGAAAGTCGTTCTCTATCAACATCGCTAACAACTGTTGTTTGCTGATTTAAATTTGCTTGTGCAGTCATAAGAATCAAATCCATAACGAAAATGCCAAACAGGCAAAACTTGATAAATTAAACTACTTACGCAAATATTCTGCAACAGAAAACAGTTTTTTAGCTGCTCACATTGGTTAACACACGCAAATAAGTTTACCCAGCAAGCCAGCGCAGCAACGCCTCCTGTACCGTGGTTTCCACCTCGCCGTTTATGCCCAGCAGGGGACGTGCGGCGTATTTCACTTCAGGGCCGCCCCGGCTCACCCGATCGCGCAGTCCGTAGTGATGCACGCGGGCAATACGCTGCGCCTGCCGGGTAAAGCTGACTTCCGCCTGGCTGGCATTTGCCGTCGCCTTCAGAAACTTCGCCGTTTTCAGCTTCGTGAACATCCTGCGCTTAACCCGCCCCTGTTTTGTCCGGGCGGACATCCGGCGCGGCTCCCATGCTGTCCCGTCCGGGGCCCTTTGCGCGGTGATGTTCTGCTGCTGAATGCGCCGCACGTCCCGCGCCACCTCACGCAGCATCCGGGTGCGCGCTGCCGGTTCCAGATTTGCCAGCAGCGCGGCCAGCCAGTCATCCACCTTCTGCATTTCATCCATCAGCGACCCGTCCAGAATTCTTCCGGCTCGTCCGGCTCCGGTACGGCTTCAATCTGCATCTGCCCGTTAACCTCACGCGCCAGCACCCGCTCCGTCAGCTTCAGGTTCAGGCTGAGGTCACAGGCACCGTTGCCCAGAATATCCACCTCAAAGGTAAACAGCTTTTCCCGCTCATCAGGGTTCTGCAGCGCATCGGGCTGATTATCCCGCAGCCAGTAGAGAATGGGCGCCATAAGCAGGTTCTGGTCGCCGGTAAAATCCGTTACCACCACGTTCAGGGTGTAGCGGTACTCCCATGAGATGGACGCGGCAGCAGTGGCAACCAGCGAACCGTTATCCACAAACAGGTGCAGCCGGTCCGGGTTCTCCCGCACGTAGGGCACCGCCTTATTCAGGGCGTGGCGTAAGGACTGCGGTTTGTTCATCGTCTTTTTCCTGATAGTTCACTATGGTGTCCACTTTGTCCGCGCAGTTCGCCCAAGCGGCTTCCGTCTCATCCAGCAGGCGCATCAGATCGCCGTTACTGCGCGGGGCGGCTTCCGGCAGGTGGCAGCGCGTTATTCTGGGACAGCCAGTCACGGTAAGACTGACCTCCTGTGATGGCCGGTCGCTGGCGCAGCCGGACAGCAACAGCAGGCAAAGGGGCAGCAGCCCAGCGGCGATACGCTTCATTTTCACGGGTCAGGTCCTCGATATGGCGCTGGCGCGTCTGCAGCAGCGCACGGGTTTCTTCGGCTGCCGCATAAAGCCGGGTCTGCTCCCGGCTGTTGGTCTGCGTCAGGATATTCAGGGCAATCAGCTGGCTGTTTTTCTGGTTCAGTTTCGCTTCCAGCGCAGTCAGCGCATTTTTCTGGTTGCGGCTTTGCTGCTCAGCCCTGTCCAGCCGCCACGTCTGAACGCATATCGCCGCAACGGCCATCAGCAGCACGGCCACCAGTGCGCGCATCACGCCGCCCCCTTCAGGCACCAGGCCATTTCCCGCCCACGGCGGTTATCCAGCCCCTGATTAAATACACCGTTCACGTAAACCCAGCGCGGCAGCTGACGGCAGGCAGCCGCCCAGCGGCGCTGATTCAGCAACTTCACCAGCGTGGAGCCGCAGGCGTTGCCGGTGCCCACGTTGAACGCAAACGACACCACCGCGTCATAGACGTGCTGCGGCAGCTGCGTGACGATGCACCGGCCCAGTGCCGCCTCCGTGCGCAGCACGTTGGTAATCAGGCTTTCCGCCGCCTGCCGCTCCGTGATGGCTTTGCCCGGCACCACACCGTGGGTGTTGCCGATCCCGTCCGTCCATTTTCCGGCGCTGCACTGGTACGGCTGCAGCCTGCAGCCCTCAAAACCGGCAATCAGCTTCAGCCCCTCCACCGAGGTGTTCAGCTGCTGAAAGCCCGGCAGCGTGGCGGCAATCGCCAGCACCACGCCCACCGTACAGCGCCTAACGGTTTGCAGATTCATAGTCGCTCCGGCTGATGCGTCCGCTTTCCAGCAGCTGGTAGGTTTTGCGCTTGTAGTACCAGCTGATAAGCGTCATCAGTACGCCCAGCGCCAGCCCCACAATCGTGGAAATATCTTTCAGCGACATCTCACCCAGCCAGGCCATCGCCACCGCGATGCACCAGGTGATAAACGCGCTGATGCGTTCTGTTGTCATGGTTTCAGTCCCAAAGCTGCACGGTCTGCGCGGTGGCTGCAGGCGTAACGTCCGGCAGCTCCACTTCCAGTCCGTGGGGTAAAAGGGGCCCGTGTGACGCCAGCCCCGGATTCGCCTGCAGCACCTGCTCTGTCAGCCCCTGCGTGCGCCCGTAGTGACGCCAGCAAAGCGCATCCACCGAGTCATACTGCTGCGCACGCACTTTCATCAGATAAGCTCCACGATGCTGTGCGGCCGGTCCTGCACGCGACTGATGGCCCAGCGCGCATCCCGCCACAGATCGCCCGTGGCATCCTCCAGCGCCTCCCCGCGCTTTACACCTGCCGCCGTGGCGTCATAGTCCTGATAACGCTCGTTCAGCACCGCCCGCGTCCAGCACCACACCGCGTTTCGGTAGTGGTGAATGCGCTGGCTCTGCCCGGCCAGCTTTTCTGCCGGTACGTCTGCCAGTGCCGCATAGCCCAGCTGCTGCTGACGGGCGCGGTAGTCGTACAGCTCCGCATTCACTTCAGAAATGGCGGTCAGCACCACCTGACGCAGACGGGGCGCGGTTACGGTGCCGTCCGTTCGCATGGCGCTGCGAAAATCCGCCAGGTTAAGGTCCGGCCAGAACGGCGTGTTTTCGATAATTTCCGGCGTGTCCGGTGCCTGCTCCGGCGCTACAAAGTTCATTGCCGTGGTTCTCCTGAATTAGTTGGGCGGTGGACGGGGTTTTGATAAGGCCATGCCTGTCGCCACCCCGTGCCGCCCCGCGCGTGGGCACGTCCGGTTATCAGCTGGCGTTGCGCAGTCGGCGCTCCAGCTGTTCAATGTCTTTTTTCACTCCGCAGCGCTCGTCCAGCTGCAGGGCGGTTTTTAAGTGGTTAAGGGCAGTAGCGGGATCGCTTTCACGCAGCAGCCAGCCCAGCGACTTGTGCAGGCGGGCGCGGGACTGGTCCGGCATATCCAACGTGCCCACGGCGTCCAGCGTCTGCAGCAGCAGCCCGGCATCAAACGGAGTGTCAGCCAGCAGCGCCGCCTTTGCCGCGTCGGCCATTTCCTCTGCCAGCAGCGTCTGCACGTTGCGGTTAAAGCCCTGCGGCATCACCCAGCCGTGCTTCAGCGCATGGCGGCCAATCAGCAGCGCCCCGGCATAGTCCCCGGCATCGATGCGCCAGAGCATCACGTACATCAGCACGTCATCCTGCTGTGCGCCGTTGGCGGCCAGCACGCCATCCACCCAGTGGGCGTATTTGGGCAGCACTTCCTGCTTGATTTCGGCTTTCTTGACCGTGGACTGGACGCCCTTGAGGCGGCGGCGGTCCTCACCCAGCTGCATCAGCATCAGGTCATAGCCTTTTGCATGGCGAACGCTGCCGCCCTGACGGGCGGCCTGTTCGGCCTGAATGCGCAGGCGGTGCTGCCGTGCGGGACTCAGGCTCATGCGTTACGCTCCAGCATCAGCGGGCGCGCTGAAGTCGCCGAGGGTGATGTTTTCAACCAGCGCCGCGCAGCGGTAATCCTCCACCACATACGCTTCGTTAACCGACTCAAAGTTTTCGATGCGATCGCGCTTCGGATTGTCGATAACCGAGCGGCGGCGGGTTTCCTCCTGCCAGTAGATTGACAGGTTATCCAGACGGGTAATCAGCACGGCATTTGCCGGGAAGAACGGCGCGCGCACGGCCTGCAGTCCTCCCATGCGTTTCTGGCTGATAATCAGGTCGGCGGCCAGTGCCTCCGTGTTCGGCTGCTGCTGGTTAACCAGCGGGAAATACTTATCGGACAGCAGCTCACGCCCGCAGACCACCACCAGTCCGTCATCGTCCTGGAAAATTGGGTCAATCAGTTCGTTCACCGCATCCATCACCAGCGCGTCCAGGTTGGCGTAGGTGCCGCCCTTGCCCACTTTCACCGGGTCCGCCGTGGTCACGCCGTCCTGGGTGCTGCTGCCCATGACGTTATCCGGCGCATCCTCACGGATTTTCTGCAGCCAGCCCTTGTTAACGTCCTGCAGCAGCGGGTTTGCGGCACGGTCAGAGGTTTTGGCGCGCTTCACGCCGTTAAAGCCGATCATGATGCGGTCCAGCGCCTGGCGCTTCACGATGGCGTCACGGATACGCACCTGGAAGTCCTGAAACTTGGCCCACAGATCCAGCTTCGCGTAGGTCAGCACGGTGTCGAAGTTGGTCTGCTCACATTTGTATTCCACGCCCGCCATCAGCGTGGGGTCGGTCGGCTCACGCTCTTTGGTGGTGGTATCGGTGGTGCCTGCAATGGTGCTGCCGATGCCGAGGCCCAGCAACTGGCCGGACTGCTCCGCCACGCCCATCACGTTAATCAGGGTCAGGAACGCGGTGGACTGCTGGATCTGGTCTTCCAGCGTCTGCGCCACGGACGGCACCACGCTGAACTTACTGGAGAGTTCTTCAATCTCCACGCCGTTCAGGCGGGCCAGCTGCTGCAGGTAGGCGTTAAAGGCAAAGCGGGTATTCTTTTTCATTGGATCTGTTGCTCCATCAGCAATTGGTCAGGGTGCCTGCCGGTGCGTCGCCGCCCGGTGCGCGCTGGCGATAGTCGTTGCGGCTGTCCTGACGGCTCAGCTGTTCCTGCAACGCATCAAAAGCGGCTTTGTATTCATTCAGTTCGGCTTCCAGCTCGCCGGTGCGTGCTGCCTGCTCCTGCAGGGCGGCATCGGTGCGGGCGCTGAAATCCTGGTGTTCGGTGGCGATCAGCTCCACCGCCTGATGCACATCCGAAAAGCGGGCATCGTCGGACTGCTGCTTTTTACGGAACAGCGCGGTGACGCTGGCGAACAGACCTGGCTTTTCATCCGGCACCTCTTCCAGCTCGATGACGGTTTCAACGGCGGCAGTAAACAGGTTGTCCGGATGCTTTTTGCGGTTCGCCAGCGGGTTCTGCGCGGCGCTGGCGCTGAAGGCCAGCATTTCGGTGCCGAGGCTCGCCGGGTCGTCGGTCACCGCCAGGCCAATCAGGTAGGCTTTGCCGGTGTCAGCAAACTTCGGCGCGACTTCCATTGAGGTAAACAGCTTCTGCATTTTCCCGGTCATGGTGACCAGCTCGTCGGTAGGGGAAATGGTGGCAAACAGCCCCAGCTTGCCGTCCAGCAGGCCACCCTGGATTTCTTCCGTGTCCAGCGCATCCACCACGCCAAAGCGGCGGAACGGGCTGTCAGGCGTGTAACCCTTGATGTGTTCCATGTTGATCACGGCGGTGTAAACCTTCGGGTCATAGTTCGCCGCCATCTCTTCCAGCCAGTCGCGCTGGATTTCGCGTCCGTCCGTGGTGGCACCTTCCACCCCGATCCGGAAACGCTTTGCTTTCACTGCCATAGGTCAGGCTCCGTTGAGGAAAAACTCGTGAGGCCCTATGTTTGCGGCGGAAGGGGGTCTGAAACAACGCGGGAACATTGTGTGAAAAACCACACAAAGCACGGCGGCAGAAAAGCGCACGGCAGGGCCGTATTTTGTGCCCATGACCACGATAATGACGCCCGACGACCTCGATCCCCGCAGGCAGGCCATGCTCCTGTACTTTCAGGGATACCGTATCGCCCGCATTGCTGAAATGCTGGGAGAGAAGCCTGCGACCGTTCACAGCTGGAAGAAGCGCGACAAGTGGGGCGGCTATGGCCCGCTTGACCAGATGCAGCTCACCACCGCTGCGCGTTACTGCCAGCTCATCATGAAAGAGCAAAAAGAAGGGAAAGACTTCAAGGAAATTGACCTGCTGGCGCGCCAGTCCGAGCGCCATGCCCGCATCGGCAAATTCAGCAACGGCGGGAACGAAGCGGACCTTAACCCGAAGGTGGCGAACCGCAACAGCGGACCGCGTAAACCGCCGGAGAAGAATGTGTTTTCAGACGAACAGATCGAGAAGCTACAGGAGATTTTTCACGGCTCGATGTTCGGCTATCAGCGCCAGTGGTGGGACGCGGGAAACAAGCACCGTATCCGCAATGTGCTGAAGTCGCGCCAGATTGGCGCCACCTTCTACTTTGCCCGCGAAGCGCTGATGGATGCGCTGACCACCGGGCGTAACCAGATTTTCCTGTCGGCCAGTAAGGCGCAGGCACACGTCTTTAAGCAGTACATCATTGAGTTTGCCAAAGAAGTGGACGTGGAACTGAAAGGCGACCCGATGACGCTGAGTAACGGCGCGTGCCTGTACTTTCTTGGCACCAACGCCCGCACCGCGCAGAGCTACCACGGCAACCTGTATCTGGATGAATATTTCTGGATACCGAAATTCCAGGAGCTGCGCAAGGTGGCGTCCGGCATGGCGCTGCACAAGAAATGGCGACAGACCTACTTTTCCACGCCGTCCAGCCTGACCCACAGCGCCTATCCGTTCTGGTCCGGCGCCCTGTTCAACCGGGGCCGCGCCAAAGCGGATCGCGTGGACATCGACCTGACACACCCCAACCTGTCGCCGGGCCGCTTCTGCGATGACGGCCAGTTCCGCCAGATTGTCACGGTGGAAGATGCGGTGCGCGGCGGCTGTAACCTGTTTGACCTTGACCAGCTGCGCCTGGAGTACAGCCCGCCGGAATACCAGAACCTGCTGATGTGTGAGTTTGTGGACGACCTGGCGTCCGTGTTCCCGCTCACGCTGCTGCAGGCGTGCATGGTGGACAGCTGGGAGGTCTGGACCGATTTTGAGGCGCTGGCCCTGCGCCCGTTCGGCTTCCGGGAGGTCTGGATAGGCTACGACCCGGCCAAAGGCACGCAGAACGGCGACAGCGCCGGGTGCGTGGTGATCGCCCCGCCTGCCGTACCGGGCGGCAAGTTTCGCATTCTGGAGCGCCACCAGTGGCGTGGCATGGACTTCCGCGCCCAGGCGGAAGCCATCAGAAAGCTGACGCAGCAGTACAACGTGACCTATATCGGCATCGACTCGACCGGCGTCGGCCTGGGCGTGTATGAAAACGTGAAGATGTTTTTCCCGGCGGTGAAGGAGTTCGTCTACAACCCGAACGTGAAAAACGCCCTGGTGCTGAAGGCGTACGACATTATCAGCCATCAGCGGCTGGAGTTTGACGCCGGGCACCTCGACATCGCGCAGTCATTCATGGCGATCCGCAAAGCCGTCACGGCCAGCGGCAACCGCCCCACCTATGAAGCCAGCCGCAGCGAGGAAGCCAGCCACGCGGACCTTGCCTGGGCAACCATGCACGCGCTGGCAAACGAACCCCTGCAGGGCGAAGCGGCCCACACCCGCAACATTATGGAGATCTGTTAAATGAGCAAACGAAAAAGCCGCGCCCGCACGCAGCCGGTAAGCCAGCCGGAAAACATGACCGGCGCACCGGCGGCGGAAGCGTTCACGTTTGGCGACCCGGTGCCGGTTCTCGATCGCCGTGAACTGCTGGACTACGTGGAATGCGTGGTGATGGACCGCTGGTATGAACCACCGGTAAGTTTTGACGGCCTGGCGCGCACGTTCCGCGCCGCCGTGCATCACAGCTCACCGATTAACGTGAAGCGTAACATTCTGACCAGCACCTTTATCCCGCATCCGCTACTCAGTCAGCAGGCTTTCAGCCGCTTCGTGCAGGATTATCTGGTGTTTGGTAATGCCTATCTGGAGAAGCGTACCAATCGTCTCGGCGGTCTGTTGTCGCTGGAGCCTGCGCTGGCAAAATATACCCGGCGCGGCATTGATTTAGACACCTACTGGTTTGTGCAATATGGCCTGACCACGCAGCCCTACCAGTTCACGCCGGGCAGCGTTTTTCACCTGATGGAGCCGGATTTAAACCAGGAGATTTACGGCCTGCCGGAATACCTGTCTGCGATCCCCTCTACCCTGCTGAACGAGTCGGCCACCCTGTTCCGCCGGAAATATTACCTTAACGGCAGCCATGCGGGCTTCATCATGTACGTAACCGATCCGGCGCAGAGCCAAGAGGACGTGGACAGTATGCGCAAGGCGATGCGAAGCGCGAAAGGGCCAGGCAATTTCCGTAACCTGTTTATGTACTCGCCGAGCGGAAAGAAGGATGGCATCCAGATTATCCCGCTATCAGAAGTCGCGGCAAAGGATGAGTTTCTGAATATCAAGAACGTGTCACGTGATGACATGATGGCCGCGCACCGCGTACCGCCGCAGATGATGGGAATTATCCCGAACAACACCGGCGGATTTGGCGACGTGGAGAAGGCCAGCCGCGTGTTTGTGCGTAACGAACTTATACCTCTGCAGAAGAGACTGGAAGAGTTAAATGAGTGGCTTGATGATGAAGTGATAAAATTCCGGGAGTATGACCTTTAGCATAAAAAGAGGCCAGAGGCCTCTTTTTCCCGTTTCATTCAAGATCAACGTCAAATTTCTCAACTCTTAACTTATTTATGGCGCTTTCATAAGAAATTATAGTTAAAGCCCACTTTGCTTTATAAGCGATGATCTCGTGTCTATTGTCAGCTCCACCAAATTTCCCAAATTGTAACGCAGCTTCTACTACTCCATGAACGCCTTGCCCTTTAGAGGCTTTAAAAGTTGAATAAAAATCTTCGATGCTTGCTTTAGAAAGTATCTCAATGTCTTTGTCTGACCAGCCATTGGTTTGACTCAGCCTTATCAAAATATCCAATAATGATTCGGTTTTTACTTTTGGCGAAGAAGAATAAAAATCATTGAATGCATCTATTAACTCCCCATCCTTTAAGGCCCTAATCAATTCTCGGCTGTGTATATTGAACAGCTCTCGCTCATCTTTTCTTCCCTCGATATATTTCTTTATAAGAATTGAGGCTTCATTATTTCTATTTAGACATCTCATTAATTCAATGAGTCCATCAAGGTTTCCCGGCGATATGTTCCGGTAATTGCTTTCAAAACTTTGCATTAACCCATCAACAACTTCACTTTCATTATTCTCAAATGAATCATGATAAAGAGACCATGCCTGAAAAAAAGCATCTTTCGATAGCCCTGTTAAAACTTTATCATTTTTTTCCTTCACAGCCAATTCGAAACTTTCCGTAATTACATAACCATGCTTAACAAGATTTAAGAGACCTTCATCAACATTGTCCGTAGTTTTATAACCATATTCTGAAATTACTTTTTTCCATGCTAATTTCTTAGGGTCTTTTTCTTCTTTATTTATGAAACCATATAAATAGAATTCATTTGATGCAATGAATTCTAAAGGAGGTACTAACTCGTCGTTATTGAAGCTGTAATAACACCAAGTAAAAAGCACTACTGAATTGATTGCATCTTTTATGAGCGATGGATGAGTCTTTTCAAAAAAATGTTCTATTGAATTAACGCTCTTCTCAATTTTTTTTAATACTCTTATATTGATAATCCCTAGTCTTTCTGTATATTCAGTGAAAATGTGATGATACTTACCAGAGCCATCATAAGCAATCTTAGCGCTTTCAGATGGAGAGGGATTAAATGTTAGGTCAATATCTAATACTTTTTCTTTATAGGTGTTAAACTCATGCGTTTCTTGAGTACCGTCATTTAGCAAAAGAACCACTTTACATTTTTTATGCTCCTTAAGTAACGAAACCAATCCCATTACGTCTTTTAAATCAAGATTTTTCCCTTTTCGCTCTAGATCATCAATGCATACGATGGTTTCCCTGAAATTAATAAAGGCCAAACTTTCTAATACAGGAGTAACATTCTTTGCAAGTGGAGTATTTTTGAAAATCCCGCCTGCTAATTTACCATATCCACTTAATACACTGGCAGTATTTTCTTTAAGGGTTGACAATGAAGGCTCTCTACCAATCATTTTAATCGGTATAGTATTTTCAAATAAAGAGTACTTTAATGTTTCAAGATTGTTAATTCCAAATAATGAAACGTAGCAATATTTATTCAGCTTAATTGCGTTGTCTTCTTTGGCTTTGTTTAAAAATCTGTTCCAGCTGTATGTCTTTCCTATACCCCACGCCCCTTTTATAGCCATAACATCGGGGCTATCAGATTTCAAAAAATTTCTTATTTGTTCTTCTATGACCATTGTAGACATGAAATATTCCTTACCTGTCAATTTGCATACAGTACATTTTGCATTCGACTTGATTTTTTGTCACTACAACCATCAGCGCGCGCTCGTACCCCCGCCACGCCTGCCCGCTTTATGTAGCGATTTTCATGCACCTGCATGACATAAGCAAAAGCCCGCCAGTTCTGGCGGGCCTCAGCAAAAACGATCCTCAAACGATCATGCGTTTTCATGCAGCATAGTCATGCACTACTCTCGCAAGGCAGAGGTTGAAAGATTTCCTGTGTTGCCAGGTTAACCCGCTGCTCTTTATTGATCATTATTTCAATGAGCATGCAGGTTCCTTAACTGGTCACATCCATCGATCGGCTGTATTCGTGAATACGAATTTTCGCCATTAACTCGTCGGTCAATTCAGACACCCATTGGATAGCTAACCGCTTTTCTTCGTCGCTGCACTCACTAGCCGCTACAAGCTTGATGAAAAAATCAATGCGCTGAAGCTTCAACGACTCCAAAAGATAATCCTGCATTTTTCCTCCTGTCACTATCCCGGACACCAAAAAACTGTACATACATACACTGTATATAAATACAGTATAATACAGATTTTCAAATGTAAATGCCTTTTTTATCCGTCAATTAGATTGTTCTGACACGGATCAAGGACAGGAAAATTGCTGAAACAGTGATATCAATACCATTGCCGCCATTTGTCATCCTCCTGCAGTCGGCAGTTCCGGTAAAAAATCCGCAGCCCTGCGCCAGACGGTATGCTGCCGCCACGTAAAAGCAGGTCAATTTCTTTTTCACTCCCGTCAAATCCCCTGATTTTCAGCTCTGCTTCCAGTTGCAGCCGCTGAGTGTCAGTAATTTCCTGTTTGTAGTCCTTTCTCCGCTTCGGTTTCACCTGCTGCATCCTTGCCCGCAGTTCACGCAGTTCTTTCTTGCTCATGGTCAGGAAGTCCGGGCACGGCTCCGGCCCTTCTCTACCGGGCAGTTCGCCCCCTGTAATGTTTAAATTTTCTACAGGGGGACAGTTATTGCCACGAGTCCAAGGGGCGCAAGCGCCCTGGTCGGCTGAAGCCTCCTGAAGGTCAACGGCTTTACGAACCATTTTCCACTTGACCGCGTGCGTGCAGATTTTGCCTTCAATAAGTGGTGACCAGATACCATAAATGCGGATGCCGTGATCGCCGTAGGCGCTCGGCTCCTCGTTACGCTCATAGGCCGTTCGGATAAGGTGATGTTTACGGGGAACCAGCACGCCGCCCTGTTTCATAATGTAGGTGGCAAAGCAGCCCACATCAGCAGCGGCCAGCACCGCGTCCAGACTGGCATTTTCAAGCACCGGCGTGCCCGGCTTTTTATCACCGGCCATGCGGTTCGTCTGACTTGCCAGCAGACGCAGCTCCCGGTAAGCCTGACGCCCCGGAATACCAAAGAAACGGAACTGCTGCACGCGGTGCAGCGATGCCCATGCGTTTACATTTTCCGCATTGTCACGCAGTGATTTACCGGTTTCTTTGCTGATTTCGCCAGCCAGTCCGCGACCGTCAATATTCTTACTCACGTATTTAGAGATATAACTGGTCGGCGTACCCTCACGCGGATCAATAAGCACTGCTTTGAAGCGCGGCTCGGTATTGTTGCCCAGCTCTTCGCGGTCTTCGCGGATGGCAAACTTCCGCAGCATTGCCGTAATTGAGCGGCGTTCTTTCTTGCGCATAAAGCACAGCAGATGCCAGTGAACGGTGCCGTCATGGTGCGGTTCAGCAACGCGGACGCCGTACCAGCGCAGCCCGGCTTTGTGCATGGCCTTGCGGAATGCAGCAAACGTATTCACCAGATAATCACTGCTCTGCCGGACCGTTTCACTGGTCCACTTCGGATTGGGCCTGCCGTTGCTCAGGGTGGCGTGGAAGCGTGACGGGCAGGTGATGGTATAAAACACGGCGCAGTCACCGCGCATCTCTGCGATAAGCTCCAGCCCCTTAACGCAGGCCATCATTTCATTACGGCGGTGTGCCGGGTTACTGCTGCTGGCATTCACCACGTCTTCCATATCCAGCGTGTCACCGCTCTCATTGACCAGCTCATGCGAACGGAAAAACTCGAGCGATTTGCGGCGCTGCTCGCGTTTGTGGATCACGGCTTCATAGCTGACATACGGGGAGGCTTTTTTGTTGACCAGACAAACGGCGCGCAGCTGTTCCTCCCGCCACTCACAGCGCATCTGCCACAGCTTGCGATACCACCAGTCCGCGCACAGCATACGGGCCAGCGACGGCGGAATAAGGTCATATGGAACGGGCTTACGGCGGCGCCTTTTGCGGCGCAGCTGGTCCCAGGCGGGCGGGATGACGTCCAGCCGCATGGCTTCAGCGGCCACCCTTTCCCATGCCTGCCTGATTTGTTCCGGCTTAACCTCATCGGCAACAAACAGATCGCCGCTGGCCGCATCCAGACACATGCTCATGTGTGCCGCAACCAGCGTGGACAGGCGCTTGACCTGATGCTGGTTCATTTCAGGCAGCGCCAGCAGCCCTTCCAGACCATCATGACTTGCCATAAACCGGAACGAGGCAGACACCTGACTGTCACGCACGCGGGACAGCCTTTCCAGGCATGGCATGATGGTTTCATTCAGATAACGGGAATAGGCTTTGGGCTTGTCCAGGCGCTGGAAATATTTAATGCGCTCCATCAGCGGCTTGCTGATGTGGGCAGGTTCGGCGTTTACATTAGCCAGAATAACCAGATCGGGGTTAAAGCGCTGCTGTTCGTGGGCCATTCTGGCGCGGCTGACCAGATTATCCTGCGCCATTTCACGTAAGACGGGATCGCGGGACTCGTTATAAAAAAAGCGATTCCATGCCTCATCACTCTGTGCTTCGCGGCGCAGCTGTTCGTGCTTTCCGTCAGCGGCGTAAAGAGTGATAAGGGTTGAAAGCGCTGATGCCGGTACAGGCTCAGTTGTTTCAAGGCGCGGGTTAACCGCTTCCCGTGGAGCATTCCACGGGTAAGCGTATTCTTTCTGCATCAGAGACCGCCCCGGTAGTGGCGACTTTTCAGCTCTGCGATTTCCTGACAGGTGACACAACACTGCACGCCCTGAATTGCGCGGCGGCGCGCTTCCGGGATCGCGGCATCACATTCTTCGCAAAAAAACTGGCTGGCCTGTACCGACCGACCGGTTACCAGAGCCACCTGCCGTGCCAGTTCTTCCTGCACGCGTTCCTGTACGCGGTCCATTGAGTCGCTCATTAGTGCAGCTCCTGTGATTCGCTTTCATAACGTGCAGCTTCCTGGCGGATAAGCTCTGCCGCTTCAATGCCGTTCAGCTCCTTCTGATGAATATGCAGGGCAAGCGCAACAAGACGCTCAGAAACGCGCAGCGCACGCTCTTTGCGTTCCTCGTTGCGTGCCTTATTGAGCAGTGCCACCATTGCGTCTGTATCAGCTTCAAAACTACGGGTTTCAATATTTCGCATATTTCTTTCTCCAGAATTTGGGCAAAAGAATGCCCGGCGGGTTTACGCCATTTAATTTCGTTGGATTAATTAATTAGGTAACGTCAGTTTTTTGGGAAATAAACTCACGACTGCACGTATATGATTCATTGCACTTATCAGCGCGTATTTTTCATCACTCGTCAGTTCATCAAATTCAACGTCATGACGTTCTGACCGGATATTTGCCAAAAAGAAAATTGCGCCTAATGCCCTTTTGTTCTGCTCGTACTGCGTATCGCGCTTGTCTCGCATATCAGCTATAAAACGCTTCAGCTCATTACCGCAGCTATCACCCCACAACTTCGTGCGGATAGCCGCAATGTGATTCAGGCCGTTAACACGCTGACCCGCGCTTAACTGAACAGCAATGTCTTCACCTTCAATTGCCATTTTTTCTTTCTCCCGTTTCCGGTTAAACCTGCCAGCAGTTCCGCCTGATTATTTGACGGGTGCCAGCGCCTGCCGTCCTGCCCCATTATCCAGCCATGACCATAAGAGGATGACGGGCTTTGCTGCTTCAGCAGAGGGGCCACTGAAAATGCCATGCTTACCTCAGCTGATACCGATCGAGGCGCCAAGACCGCTGATAGCGTCCACGGTGCTGGCAAGCGTCGGGTTCGAATGAATGCGCGTCTGTACGGCCATTGCGGCCAGCGTCAGATAGCGAATGCCGCTGTTTACGTTCTGAATTAAGTTACGGCAGCAGGACGTTGTGATTTTGTCCTGAACAACTGCAGTGGCGGCCAGCTGCCCTACTTCTGCCGTGGCCTTGAGGACATACGAGGATAACTTTTCCTGCGCCACCTCATTCACTGGTACACAAGGCAGGCACTGCAGTTGCGCCAGCATTCCGTCAACCAGCGTGGCATCTTCAGTCAGGTCAGTAAGGATAAGCATTTCCCGAACCGTAAGCTGATGCACCTGTTCCGGGTTCAGCTTGTTCCTGATGGTTTGAGGGTTAAGGCCCGCTTTTTTAGCCAGCTGGATAATGTTGTGCTTTGCCGCAAATGCCCGGCAGGCTTCATCAAAGTGGCTATGTGTGGAAACACGAAAATCAAACATGCAACTTCCTTCCAAAGTTCTCATAATCGAACTTACTGACCAACAATGACGCGGAAGTTGGAATGACCCAAGGACTCACGTACCTGGTCAGTCTTGTACATCAGATAGCGCAGGCTCACGCGGCCTTTGTTTTTATCTTTTTTAACCATGTACTTAGCAAGCTGACCATGGTGGATTTTCTGGTAGACAGAGCCACGGGAAATGCCTTCCCATTCTGCAAACTCCGCAGGAGTAGCTAGCTCCTTTGGTACACGAATTGAAATATCGATGCTCATAGTGCAGTATCTCTCGATTAAGATTTGGTTTACGTCGTTTTATCTTGTTTTATTTGGTTCAATTTTTGATACATCGAGATATTACGATCCAATATTTGATACGCCAATAGGATTGAAAAATGATACATGTGAAAGCGGGCGAGAATACTGGGGGTAGAGAGGCCATTCATAGGCTAATGGCTGCCTATGATTTTAAGTCCAGGCAACAGCTTTGTGATCATTTAGGTGCTTCAAAAAGCACTATGGCAAACAGGTACTTAAGGGATAGTTTCCCAGCAGAATGGGTAATTCAGTGCGCTCTTGAAACCGGGGTTTCATTGCTTTGGCTGACCACTGGACAAGGAGAACCAAGTGCAAATATTGGTTCAAAAAAACATATCAATTTAGTGAACTCTAACAAAGTTAAACACCTTTCTGACCTTGTTTCTCCCGAAATAGACAGGGCAACTCTCACTGGTGGCTCTTTGGTTGATACGGGAAAAGCAATTGTTGATAACAGCCTGCTTCCCTCAGATAGCAGCAATCTGCTACTGGTAAATACCGATGGAGACTCTTACTTAGTTGACCGTAGCCAAACGCCACCGGTAAACGGAATGTGGCTGATTGATATTGATGGGATTAAAAGCATCGTTAAGCTTACTCGCCTCCCGGGGAACAGATTGGTCGTACATCAAGATGACTCTTCATTTGAATGCGCTCTGGATGACCTTGAGATACTTGGCAGAGCCTTAAAAATCATTAAGAGCCTTTGATATGACGATAAGGAAGCAGCCGAACGGAAAATGGTTGTGTGAGTGCTACCCGAACGGGCGCGACGGTAAGCGCGTGCGCAAACAATTTGCGACAAAAGGCGAGGCCATAGCATTCGAAAATTTCACCATGGACGAGGTGAACAAAAAGCCGTGGCTGGGTGAAAAGGAAGATCGGCGGCGTTTGTCAGAATTGATTGAGCAGTGGCACTCCCTTTACGGCCAGACGCTCGCAGACCCTAAGCGCCTAATGGCAAAACTGAATATTATCTGCAATGGGCTGGGCGATCCCGTCGCCTCTGAGTTAACCGCCGGTGACTTTACCAAATATCGTGAAGCACGATTAAAAGGTGAGGTACGTAACGAAGACGGCGCGCTAATGTCGCCAGTAAAGCCCCGCACGGTAAACTTGGAACAGCGTAACTTATCATCCGTTTTTGGCACCCTAAAAAAGCTGGGCCACTGGTCAGCGCCTAACCCGCTCGCCGGGCTACCAACATTCAAAATCGCAGAGGGGGAACTGGCGTTCCTGGCCCCGGACGAAATCAAACGCCTGCTTGATGCCTGCGCTGATTCTCAAAGCCCCAGCCTGTTGATGATCGCAAAAGTATGCCTAGCCACCGGCGCACGATGGAGTGAAGCCGAAAACCTGCAAGGCCACCAGTTATCTAAATACCGGATCACCTATACCAAAACCAAAGGCAAGAAAAACCGAACCGTACCGATATCTCAGGATCTGTACGACGAACTCCCCAAAAACAGAGGGAAGCTATTCACGCCATGCAGAAAAGCTTTTGAGCGTGCAGTAAAAAGAGCCGGTATCGACTTGCCTGAGGGCCAATGCACGCACGTGCTGCGCCATACATTCGCCAGTCACTTTATGATGAACGGCGGAAACATACTGGTACTGCGCGATATTCTGGGACATGCCGATATAAAAATGACGATGGTTTACGCACATTTTGCGCCCGACCACCTGGAAGATGCCGTGACCAAAAACCCGCTTCACAATCTCAATTGGAACCGCTAATTTATGGCGGCACTTTGGCGGCAGAACATTAAAAACGCATAAAACGGACAAATATCAAATAACACTAACGATCTGTTTTTAAACGCAAATCACTGTTTTCATTATAGTAAAAATGGTATGTAGGAATTTCGGACGCGGGTTCAACTCCCGCCAGCTCCACCAAATGTTGATCCGGATACGTCCGGTGAAGTACGGAAAGCCCGCATGGCATAAGCCTTCGCGGGCTTTTTTGTATCTGTAACAGTCCGTATCGTTCCGGCTAAATCCAGTGATTATTGGTATACGTATTGGTATACGGTAAGATGTATCCTAAAAACGTATACCAATTCACGCAGGAAAGCCCCGTATGGCAAGGACTACGCGCCCTCTTACCAATACAGAAGTTCTCCGTTCTAAGGCCATTGATAAAGATTTGACGCTACATGATGGCGACGGACTTTTTATGGTGGTTAAAACCACCGGAAAGAAGCTCTGGCGTTTTCGTTATCAGCGGCCAGCGACAAAGCAGCGCACCATGATGGGCCTGGGTGCTTTCCCTGCTCTCTCGCTGGCAGATGCCAGACGCCTGCGTGCTGATTACCTCTCCTTACTCGCTAATGGTATTGACCCCCAAACGCAGGCCGAACAGGTAACAGAACAACAGCAGATCGCGTTAGACAGCATTTTCTCAACCGTGGCCGCTAACTGGTTTGCTTTGAAGCAAGCCAGCGTTACGCCGGATTACGCGAAGGATATCTGGCGTTCTCTGGAGAAAGATGTTTTTCCTGCTATTGGTGGGATTCCTGTTCAGGAAATCAAAGCACGCAAGCTGGTTGAGGCGTTAGAACCCATTAAGGCCCGTGGCGCTCTTGAAACCGTTCGTCGTCTGGTTCAGCGTATCAATGAGATTATGATTTATGCGGTTAATACCGGGCTGATTGATGCTAACCCTGCATCTGGTATCGGAATGGCGTTTGAGAAGCCCAAAAAGCAGCATATGCCGACACTACGGCCGGAAGAGCTGCCAAAATTGATGCAATCACTTGGAATGTCGAATCTTACTATACCAACGCGGTGCCTCATTGAGTGGCAGCTACTGACACTTGCCCGACCTTCTGAAGCTGCCGGCTCTAGGTGGATAGAAATTGATTTAGATGCAAAATTATGGACTATACCTGCGGAGCGTATGAAAGCTAAACGTGAACATATTGTTCCCCTTTCAAGTCAGGCTATTGAATTGTTAATGACGTTATCTCCTATTAGCCGTCACCGAGAGTATATATTCCCCAGCAGGAATGACCCAAAAAAACCTATGAATAGCCAAACTGCGAATGCAGCCTTAAAAAGGATTGGTTATAGTAAAAGGTTAGTAGCTCATGGATTACGCTCTATCGCCAGCACAGCGATGAATGAAATGGGATTCAATGCCGATGTTATTGAAGCAGCCTTATCGCACGTTGATAAAAACGAAGTAAGGAGAGCATACAACCGCTCTCTTTACTTGGAAAAAAGGGCTGAGCTTATGCAGTGGTGGGGGGATTTTATTTACCACTCTAAATAAGAAATTAAAAAAAACTAAGAGATGCGTGCCTCACCCCATGCATCTATTTTATCACACCCTTCATATATTCCAGTATGTGTGCCAGCCTCAATATCATTTAGACTATTTCGTAAAGCACGATACTTTTCATTTTCATAATAATCCTCAGCAGATAAATGGCAAAATATATTATATGGCTTATCTTTTTTGGGCTTTTCTTTTAGATAGTGCCCTTCAAAGTCAGGGAGGTGTGCAACAGTTATGACATTCCCATAGGAAAGATCGGCCGCCTCCCTGATCTTTTTGTTGATTGTCCACATAGCATTAATCTTCCCACCATCTATAAATTTATTATCTAGATCATGGATTGCAACGGCTTTACTTCCAAACTGATTTAATATTTTTATAAATGTTGGGATATTAGCTTTACCTCTGCAATTAATAACGCAGTATTCATGCTCTTTGCTATTAGTATGTATAATGTGATTGTAAGCCAAAAACTCAGTATCACCTTCAACCAAAATTGACTTCTCATAAAAGAAGAACTCATTGACAGTTGGACAACACCTATTCAATGTTTTTAAATTTTCTTTCTCGTTATCAGTAAATGCCACCTTCTCTGTTTGATAATATCTTACACTCTTTTTGACGTTAGAAACTTTGATTAGAGTTGTATGAGCCCTCGTGAGATCTATAAAAACAGGTGAGTGAGTAGTACATATCACTTGCCACCCCTCTAACCCAGCAAGAGTATAAATAGCATCTCGTACAGAACGTACGACAGAAGGATGCATGTTTATTTCTGGTTCATCAACGAGTAGTATTTTCGCTTTTTGATTATTTATTATTTTTCGACCTTTTTTTAAAAGCCCTGCATTGCATAAAGTTTTAATGGCTGCCCATAAGAATGCTCGCTGCACACCAGAACCTTGGTGTGAAAGTGGAGAGCTACAGCCGTTTGTATCAAATATGAAGCGGCTGCCTTCCTTGATAGCTTTTTCAGGTTCAAATTTACCAACTCCTGTCTCAAACCTTACCTTCACACCCTTAAACATAGCATCTACGTTTTCTTCGATTCCAGAACTTATATCTTGTATGCTTTCTAGCAGTTCACCTTCAATCTCTTTTGCTAAAGATTGGATTTCCGATATAATTCCAGCTGCTTTTGATTTATCAGATTTTATTTTTTCAACAGCATTACTTGCTATCAAATCTTTAACTATTGCCTCTAAAGTCACATGAGAGTCATTGGGATTAATTCTTATGGGCGTCGGCAACCTGCTTGAAAGTATTGAGTTCCATCCCCCAGCCCCACCATCTTTCCAGTCATTAGTTTCATTACTAAAGCTGAGTTTCCTTCCGTCATTGTCAGCATTATCCCAAATTATTTTAAATTTAGAGCATTTTTTAAAACCATCAAGTTCTTCATGAAACCACTCTTGCCCTATCTGCTTAATATCGTGATCATTTACATCGGTAAACAACCCAGTTATTTCAATTGGTAAAGAATCATCGCGATTATGAAAATCATCTAAACTTCGACTTCCTGTGCCTAGAGTACAATATGCTTCATATGCATCTAAGACTGTAGATTTACAGCTGTTATTTTTCCCAATCAACACAACGACATTATCTATCAGTATTCTTATTTCCTCGTTGACACCTTTGAAATTTTTAATGTACAGCGCTGCAAGTTTCATAAAAACTCCCTTTTAGGATTTTTCCTAAAAACATAAGAGCACTTAATTAATCACAACCTAAAAGAAAATAAAAGATGGTTTTTTAAACAGTAGGCCGCATTCGATAGCAAATGAATTATTAGCTTTAAAATAATCATTGCAAAAAACATTTATGATGAATAATACCTTTGCGCGCACTCATACCCCCGCCTCGCCTGCCCGCTTTATGCATCGTTTTTTATGCAACTGCATGGACTGGGCAAAGCCGCGCCGGGCTTAGGCTGACAGGATATCTGGGGCGCTGCATTCTGCATGCAAATCCATGCACCTTATGCATGCATCGTTCTTTACAAACCGGGCTGGCCAGAAAAAGGCGTTGAGAGGACGAAAGGCGGAAACAATAAAGCCGCTGATTTCAGCGGCCGATGTGATTAATGGAGGGTGCGGAAGGATGAACCGTAGCGCCCGATAGTCTGGCGTTCTTTAATCAGCTCCGGGATAACTGCGGGGGCCGGTTCGGGCTGCGGCGGCGCGGTTATCACTTTCGTAATGCTCTCATTCGTTTTGAAGGTGCAGGAGCAGTCAAGGTTTGTGCACTGGTGATAACGTTCCTTCACCTGTTCAGACATATACCGGCTTGAACGGGTATGGGCCGGGCTTTTGCAGTACGGACAGTGCATCATTTGGCATTGCCCTCTTTCAGACGTTCGCGTTTTTCCTTCAGCGTTACAGCCAGTCTTTGCCTGGCCGCCGGACTCTGATACAGCTTCATATCCACGCCAGTCAGCGCCGGACGCCACAGGCCGATATTTTCTAGTACGGGGGCTTCAGTCAGCGCCTTCTCAGGCAGCGCGGCCGCCGCACGGGTCAGCGCATCACCAATCAGCTCCGCCACGACCTGCATATCGCTGCGCGTGTCGTCGTCACGGGGATTGACCTTCTCACGCTGAAGGCGCAGGCGGATGGCCCAAAGAAGTGAAGGGCTGATATTGCGCAGCGCCGAATGCCATGTAGCATCGGCAAACTCATTAAAGGCTGCCCGGTGTGAATTGATGTACGACAGGCCGGTATTGCATCCGCTAATCATTGTAAACTGCTTATCAATCTCCAGCTCGTCAATTAGCCCGGTGAACTCGTCCGCCAGTTCACGGCTGGCAATGCGCTGGCTGTGTTCCGCCTTCAGCTCGTCGGTCAGGTTGCCGCGCAGGGTGCGAAAACGCATACGCCAGTTCGTTTCGGCTTCCTTACCTGCCTCAATGGCCGCTTCACGCTCTTTCATGCAGCGGGTAATGTCGGCGCAGATGGCGTTGTACTCTTTCATCTTTTCAAGGTGTGCGGTTCGGGCCTGCTCAAAGGCTGCCAGGGTGCCGCTCTTTTCCGGGGTGCTCATAGCTTTTCTCTCTCTGTAAAGGTTGTCGCTATTCTGTCGTTCACCACCGGACAAATCATTTCATTGCTGTCTGCCTGTCGCTCAGCAAACACGGTTACTTTTCGACCTCCCCCCCCTCTGCTGAGCTTTTAGTTTTATATAAAACTGTTCACTACTCTTCACCTCAAGAAAAAAGATAATAAATACAGTAAGTAAAGGGGTGAACACTTCAGAATTAACTGTTCACCGGGTGTTCACCACTGTTCACCCTCTTTTAAATCAGCCTTTTTCTGGCGAGCATTTTTTTAGAGTTTTTAGCTATTAATGAATCTGAATTTCCCGTCAATTTTTTATAAATGACAATCTCTGACAATCGTTGATAAACAGGGTGCAACAGGATAGAACAAAAAGCGATTTTGCTCATTTATCACACAGCATCGGCTTGTTTACACAGGCAAAAATATTCTCACAATAGGGGGTTACCAGCACAACACAACCGGAACCGGCCAGCGCCGCCCGGATACAAAATGAGGTAACACCATGCTTTCCACCGCTCCACAATCCGCCCCGGCGACGCCGTCCGTGAACGACCTGCAGTACCCCCGTGACCGCTTTATGCGCCTGCCGGAAGTTATCAGCATCTGTGGTCTGTCCCGATCCACCATTTACGACCTGATTTGCCGTGAGCAGTTTCCGTCACAGATTTCTCTTGGCGGCAAGAATGTCGCCTGGCTGGCGTCGGAAATTGACGACTGGATGCAGGCCCGCATCGCGCAACGTGCCGGAGGTGCGGCATGATTAAACTCAACTTCAGCACCCGCAGCTACCCACTGAGCCAGGAAGAAGCTGTATACGTGGCCGAAAGCCTGCTCTCTGCCGTTGGCGGCAAAAATGCCACGCTGCCCGCATTTAACAGTGGCCGTCACGGTCATATTTCCGTGCTTACCGAACAGTCGAAGCCTGCAAAGGGAAGTAAGGGTGAGCAAAGCGAGAACTTCCGATCAAATCCGCCGCAATCCGATCACGTCCTGACCGATTGCTGAGGAAAAAGCCCCGATGTGTGAAAAAAGGCTTTTTTCTGGCGAGCCGCCGGTATACAGTTTCTCCGCTGCCGCAAAATCGGCAGCCGGGCGTAGGAACCCGAGCTTAACCTTGGCGACACAGCACGCGCCACGCGTGTTTTTTTACGTCGTTGCCTCAGTGCGCCATTTTTTAGCGCAGCGGTTCTTATGCCGTTGCGCCTGTAAAACAATGGTGGCTCAGGCGGGGCAGCCTTCGGGCTGGCCGGTTCCCAAGGTTGCCGGTATTCCTACCCCCGTCTGGGCTACCACCCCCGAGTGTAGGAACTCTGGTGGTAGCTTTCTTAAGCTAACCCTGGAGAAAGCCATCATGGCCGCAACCCTCATTTCTGCACGCATACAGTTCACTTTTCTTTTTGCCGCCGTGCGCCGTGCTGATACCGCCGCCCGTCCCTGCATGCTGCGTACCACCGCCGAAACCGAATCCGCTGCCCGCCGTCTGCTGGCCCGCGATTATGTACTGTCCTTTGCCGGTCGCCTGCCGCTCTGTGAGGTGGCCGCATGAATACCCTGTCCGCCCGACTTAACAACCACGACAGCTACCCCATTCCGCACGCCGATTTCCTGCGCCTTCAGCATGCCCACAGCGTGGGCGTGACCGTGCTCGATATGCTGGACGTTATTGAATGCTCCGGCAACCGTAAGAACGGCCCCGACGGTAATGCGCTGGCATCCGTGGTGGCGCTGCTTACCGACCAGCTGGGGAAAGTGGTCAGCACCTGTGAATCCGTCATGCTTAACGATATGGAGGTCTCCCGTGACAACTAATCAATCCTGCCTGCCCGTTGAGGTGCGCACCGCCGTTTACCGCCGCGCCGTTGCCCAGGGCTACCTTTCCGCCTGCGAACATTACGGTCTCGACGTATCCGCCTCGCTGGACGAGGTGCAGATGACAATCGCGCTGGAGCTTGAGGGCTATTACGTGCGCAAGTACGGCCCGGAAAACGGCATGGACATGGCCTGCACCATGCTCAGCGAAATGGTACAGCCCGACGTGCTGGTCGCCGCGCCGCGGCTGACGCGCATGGGGGAAACCATGATGGATGAACTGCTGTGCGGCCGCCTGGCCGCGTCCAAAGCCACGCTGCATTAAGGAGACCGCATGAAACATATCGTCACCGATACCGTGCGCGCCGCCGCCGGTCACTGGCCCCAGCTGCTGCCCGCGCTGGGTATCAGCATCAACGCCGCCGGACAGCACTCACCGTGTCCGGTCTGCGGCGGCAAAGACCGCTTCCGCTTTGACAATCAGGCCGGGCGCGGGACGTGGGTCTGTAACCAGTGTGGCGCGGGCGACGGTCTGGCGCTGGTTGAAAAGGCGCTGGATGTGAACACAAAGGAAGCGGCCTGCCGGGTGGCCGACCTGATTGGCACGCTGCCGGTTAAGCCGGTTCAGGCACCCACGGAGAAAACGGACGAGGAGAAATCGCAGGTACGCCTCAAGGCGTCAGAGGAAGCTGCCCGACTTGTCGCCGGGGCGAAAGCGCAGGCCGGTAATGCTTACCTGACCGGCAAGGGGCTGGCTGACGTCAGCGCCCTGACGCTGACCACCGCAAAGCGCATCAGCGACACCACCTACCTGCCCGGCGACCTGCTCGTGCCGCTGACCGGTATTTCCGGCGATACGGTCAACGCCCAGCTGATTAACGCTGACGGCACCAAACGCATGCTGGCGGGCGGTCAGGTGAAAGAGGCTTTCCACCGCCTGGGCGAACACGGCGACATCCTCTGGCTGACCGAAGGCTATGCCACCGGCCTGACCGTGCACCGGCTTACCGGCCAGGCGGTTTACGTCGCCCTGAGCGCCAACAACCTGCCCGCGCTGGCGGAGCGCCTGCACGCGGAATACCCGGAGGCGCTGATACTGATTGCCGCCGATAATGACGAGAACGGCACCGGCCAGCTGCGCGCCGAATCGGCCGCGAAGCGCTGCAACGGCAAACCGGCCCTGCCCCCCGAGACCGGCGACTGGAACGACGTGTTTCAGGCGGAGGGCGAAATAGCTGCTCAGGCCATGCTGACCGCCTTCACGCAGCCAAAAGCGCTCAGTCCGTTTGAGTCAGTCAGCGAGGCCGACCTGAAGGCCATGAGCGCCAGCCAGAAGGCGGAGCTGCTGGCCGCGCACTACCTCAACACGCTGGCCGTGCCGGTTGTCGGTGAAGACCTGTGCCGCTACGAGGGTGGCGCATGGCAGGTGCTGCCGTACCGGGTACTGAGTCGCGAAATCGCCGCGTTGTTTCAGAAGGTGCGCGCGCCGTTCTCAGCCACCGGTATCGGCGGCATCGTGGACACGCTCAAGCTGATGGTGCCGCAGATGGGCGCACCGGCCCGGCGGCTGATTGGCTTTCGTAACGGCGTGTTCGATACCGTGACCGGCACCTTCGGCCCGCATAAAAAAGAAAACTGGCTCCGCACCATTAACAGCGTCAACTACACGACGCCAAAGGCGGGCGAGAACCTGGCGGACGACGCCCCGTACTTCTGGCAGTGGCTGACGCGGGCGGCAGGGCGTAATGAGGTGAAGCAGGAGCGTATCCTCGCAGCGTTATTTATGGTGCTGGCAAACCGCTATGACTGGCAGCTGTTCCTTGAGGTCACCGGCCCCGGCGGAAGCGGGAAAAGCGTGATGGCCTCGATTGCCCGCCTGCTGGCCGGAGAGGACAACACCACGGCCGCCACCATCGACACGCTGGAATCGTCACGGGAACGCGCAAGCGTGGTCGGCTATTCGCTGATTATTCTGCCGGATCAGGAGAAGTGGAGCGGCGACGGCGCGGGCATCAAGGCGATTACCGGCGGCGACGCCGTGGCAATTGACCCGAAGTACCGTGACGCCTATTCAACCCACATCCCGGCGGTGATACTGGCGGTGAACAATAACCCGATGCGCTTCAGCGACCGCAGCGGCGGCGTGTCGCGTCGCCGGGTTATCCTGCCGTTCCCGGAAGTGATACCGGCAAACGAACGTGACCCGCAGCTGCTGGAAAAGATTGCCGGTGAGCTGGCGGTTATTGTACGCCACCTGATGCAGCGCTTCACCCGCCCTGACAACGCCCGCGAGCTGTTACAGGCTCAGCAGTCGTCAGAGGAGGCGCTGGAAATCAAGCGCAGCGCCGACCCGCTGGTTGATTTCTGTGGCTACCTGACACCGCTGAGTACGCCGACCGGGCTGTTTATCGGCAACGCTAATATCCGGCCGGTGAATCCGCGCCGCTACCTCTATCACGCCTACCTTTCATTTATGGAGGCCAGAGGCCATCAGCACCCCATGAGCCTGACGGCGTTCGGCCAGGCTGTGCCGCAGACGCTGAAGGAGTATGAAATAGAGCTGCTGAAGCGCAAAACGAAGAACGGTATCCAGACCAGCCTGGAGCTGAGTGAAGAGTGCGAGGCCGACTGGCTGCCGCGCTGCGATGCATAAATAATCCAATGAATACTAAACCGGCCCCGGCCGGTTTTTTGCATTAAATTGAAAGAGTTAGTCAAAATTATATGAAGATATTTGGTCATTGATTAACTTATAAAGTTAAGTAATGATTTTATTGAAATAAAGTCACAATGCAGTTAAGTTAGTATTGTTAATGAAGTTGCAAATTCGCTGATTCACAAGCTAAAATCTTTGAGGGCTTTTAATATAATCAGGGGTTGTTATGAGCGTAAAGTCACAGCATGTAGTTAGTAATTCTAAAGGCGGATGGGATGTCAAAAAGAGTGGTGCCGATCGGGCCTCTAAGCATTTCGACACTCAGGCAGAAGCCATAAAATGGGCCACAGAACTAGCTAAAAATCAAAAATCCGAACTTTATGTACATGGTAGAGATGGAAAGATAAGGGAAAAAAATAGTTACGGCAAAGATCGTTTCCCACCTAAAGGATAAACTTAAATAAAATGGATAACTTTGAAAAAAACGTCTTTGTAAATTGCCCATTTGATGATGATTATAGGCAAACACTACTTTCAATCGTATTTACAATTAAATATCTCGGGTATATCCCGCGTCTTTCACTTGAAAGAGCTGATTCTTCTGAGTCAAGAATTTCAAAAATTGTTGAAATCATTTTAGAATCAAAATTTGGGATACATGATCTTTCAAGAATAATTTCATCTGAGAAAGATGAACATTTTAGGATGAACATGCCTTTCGAATTAGGAATTGATTATGGCTCTAAGATCTTAAAAGGAAATAAGTGGTCAAAGAAACAGTTAC
Source organism: Mixta hanseatica (assembly GCF_023517775.1). Lineage (NCBI taxonomy): Bacteria > Pseudomonadati > Pseudomonadota > Gammaproteobacteria > Enterobacterales > Erwiniaceae > Mixta > Mixta hanseatica. Next base: position 3,291,805 of record NZ_CP082904.1, read on the forward strand.
TAATTCTGGAAAAGGAACGTTATCGTTTTCAAAAGGCATTATCTGACCTATCAGGTTCAGACATCAAAAACCATGATAATGAACCTTCCAAAGCTATAATAGTTGTTCGTGATTGGTTTGTTGTAACAGAGAATATTGCGGCAGATAGTGGTAACAAGATATGGGCAGGATTTAATGAGTTCAATGCTTATCTATATGATAAAGCCGTTGAAGAAGAAGGGCATGGTTCAGTTGATGACCTTCAAATAATTGAGGTCATCAGGTATATTGATCTTTGGTTAACCACTCAAAGATAGTAGACTAAATAACCTAGACATCACGAGCGGCTTAGTAGCTTGACGTATAACTTCATTTTATCCTCTACTCAAACTAACCGGAAAATTGCGTATTGGGCCAATTTCCTGCTCGTAATAAAAATTAGCTTTGGCAAGATAAGATATAATACGGGCAACTGATCAATAGTCTGGATTCTATTGCAATTATTCTAATAATATGAATCTAAATTATAACAAGCCGATAAAAGATTTTCATGTGGGCTTTTTAATTTTTGAGAGAAAATAAAGATGGACTATGAATTGGGAAAGTTTTTAACAGCTAATGCTAGTGCTCTTTTCGCATTGGTTGGTGCGCTGGGAGGGGGTATACTATCGTTCTGTAGTGCTTTAATATTAAAAAAAAGAGAATTCAATCTCACTATTTCTGGGAAGCTACTAGATAGACGTATTGTGTCACACGAAAACGTAATTTCTCTTGCGATTAAATTACGCGTTATGATTGCTTTAGGCGGCGAATCCACGTCTGGAGAAGCTCGACGCGCCCCCCAAATTATGACTTCCCGCAACGTTTTTGAGGACTGGCTTACTCACTTTACACAGTTGGGCCTTACCGGCACCACTTGGCTCTCTAATGATGCAAAAAAGGAAATTAATTTTGTTCAAGACTACTTTGTAACATTGCATATGTACCTTGATAGCGTTCCCTCAGATAAGTTTTTAGGTTTGGGCGAATTAATTCGGCAAGACTTTATTAGCTTGTCATCTTCACTAGAAAAGAAGGCCTTTGCTTTCTTTCAAAGCGGTGTTCGTAAGCTACAACCAGATAGTCTTGATGAATGGCATAAATATCAGCTTTCGGAAACACAAGCACGCCTGAGATCGACAGCCTTGGTTAAGAATTATTCGGCATTCCTGCAAGCACGGGATGAAGAATAATAGCTAAATATTTAATAGATTACTTGTCCGTTTTTCACTCATGGCTGTATAAATAGCCAGTAGAAGGCTGCTTAGTAATAAGAATGGACGTAACAAAAAATTTTGCAGTTTAATTGACGTAGCCAGGTTGCACTGCGATGTATGCGCTAAATGACAAAACCAAACCGGCCAGAGTCGGATTCCTTACGCCTAAAGGTGAATAGTGTTCACTCAGGGTGAAGAGTGGTGAATAGTGCCCACTTGAGTAATCACCAATCAACTCACTGATAATAAAGAATTAAAATCAAAGGTGAACAGGGTGAACACTTTTCCGTAAAATCTTTTTTTTTCTAAGAATCCTCAAAGAATTAGTTTAACAATTTCTCTTTCATACCAAAGCATCACGTCACCATCTTTGATAACTTCAACCTGCTATAGTGAACGGCAACCTGTGCAACTATCGATGCATGGTCGCTAACTATTAACCTGTTGAAAGAGCACAGACGAAACGGCATTGGTATACGCTTAGGTATATCAACCAAAGTTGAACTCAAATAAATTATATAAAAACATGAGGTTATCTTTAAAATTCAGATTCCGCCAGCAAAGATGGTTCCAGAGCCATCCGTAAAAGTCCTGGAAGCCCGCATGGCGTAAGCCCTGCGGGCTTTTTTGTGTCCTCAATTTGTCCCGCGAAGTCTGATGCCAACTAATTAAATCCGAACCTTTTAGGCGCTGTAGTGGTTTACTGGATTTGGCGACGTAGAGAAGGCCAGCCGGGTTTTTGTGAGGAATGAACTTATTCCTCTGCAGAAGCGACTGGAAGAATTGAACCGCTGGCTGGGTGAAGAAGTGATCCACTTTGCTCCATACAACCTGGAAACGGAAAAAGAGTGTTTATCCCGGCGCCTGCACAAGCAGGCGTTTTTCATGCATCAAGCCAGCGACCTGCCTTGGCTGATTCAATCAGTAAAGCTATTGTCAGTGGCGTATGCGGCTCTCCTTCATTCAAAGGAAAATACCTGCTGAATTCGATCTCCTGTGGGTCTATATTGAACATATCAACATAAGATTCCATAAGTTCATAGGCATCCTCTGGCAACATCCTGAAATCGCCATTCAGATCGGTTTGCGGTTTCAGTTGATAGCGGCGAAACGTCAGTAAACTTCTGCCGTTGTACTTCTCCACAAGCTCAAAAACTGCCTTTCCAATTTCATCGCTACTGCTCACCATATCTTATCCTCCGGGCTCACGATGCGATTGTAACGATTGGTAGCTTCCCAGCCAATTAAGGCTATATCGCTCGCCAGTATGACCCATCCCAAGACCGGCACAGCACGCCCAGCAATGGCAGCAAGCTTATTTGTCATTCTTACCTTAACTTTCATAGGGCCGCCCACCAGTGTTGGTACCCGGAAGGGAAGTTGTGTCTGCTTAAGCATTTTACGCGCTAGTTTAGAAGCGTGGGAAGTATCCGGCGTGGCTCCTCTAAACTTCCCTCTTACCGGCACGTTATTCTGTCCTACATAAACTGCTGCGGCGCCAATAACATCTTTCGCACCAGTGAAATGTTCAGCAGTAACATCAATCATGATCCAGAAGAAAAGCTCACCGGCTGACAAATTAGTCAATCCGCCATAGAAGTAAGTTCCGCCAAGTTGCTCTGTAGTATCCACTCTCAATCCCTCGAATTAAGCCCAGCGGTAACCATAGCAACGCGTTTGACGCTGAAGCAAGGGTAATGCGTACTATTCTGGTACGTCGTCTCAAGGTATTGCCTACGGCCCAGAAAGGAATCACTAAGCCTGCTGGCGTGCGCTCGTAGCCCCGCCACGCCTGCCCGCTTTATGCAGTGGTTTTTATGCACCTGCATGACATACGAAAAAGCCCGCCATTACTGGCGGGGCGGACGGTAAATACCCTCTGAGAGGACATGCGATTTCATGCAGCATATGTAAGTATCCCGCATAATCGTGCCATTCATATTTAGAGATCATCCGGCATAATCAATCTGCCAACGAAGGAGATCGCTATGCGTAAAGCTCGTTTTACTGAGCATCAGAACATCGCTGTGATTAAGTCGGTTGAAGCCGGACGAACTGTTAGAGATGTCTGCCGGGAGGCCGGTATTTCTGAAGCCACCTGGGACAACTGGAAGTCCAGATACGGTGGCATGGAGGCTACTGATATTAAAAAGATCAAGGATCTTGAGGACGAGCACCGACGTCTCAAACAGATGAACCTGAGCAGAACGGTTTACCATTACCGCCCGGATACCACACGTGACGAACCCGTTATTGTCGCGTTGCAGGTAGTGGCCGGGCGATACCCACGATACGGTTTTCCGAAACTTTTTCAGGTTCTGCGACGGCAGGGGTACCCGTGGAATCACAAAAGGCTCCACCGTATTTACTGTCTGCTGAAGCTGAATTTTCGTCGTAAGGGCAAACAACGGTTGCCGTTGCGTAATCCTTCGCCACTGGCCACGCCGGAAGCGCTGAACCAGAGCTGGTCTGCTGATTTTATGCATGATGCACTGGTCTGTGGCCGTCGTTTTCGCACGTTCAATGTCGTTGATGACTTTAACCGTGAGGCGTTGTCGATTGAAATCGATCTGAATCTGCCAGCTCTGCGAGTGGTCCGTGTACTCGACAGGATCGCGGCAAACCGTGGCTATCCGGTCATGCTGCGCATGGATAATGGTCCGGAATTTATCTCTCTGGCACTGGCTTAATGGGCTGAGAAACATGCAGTAAAACTGGAGTTTATCCAGCCGGGTAAGCCGACGCAGAACGCTTTCATTGAGCGCTTTAACCGGACATACCGTACAGAAATGCTCGATTTTTATCTGTTCAGAACGCTGAATGAAGTGCGGGAAATCACGGAAAAATGGTTGTCAGAATATAACAGTGAACGCCCGCATGAATCACTGAACAATATGACACCGGAGGAATACCGCCTACAACATCACAAGGTCGGTATCTCCAAAAGTGCATGGAACTAAAACGGGTCTATTTACATATCAACTAAAAGGTAGCCGCTCAACCAGTGGAAAATTGTTATTTTCTATTAATTGTCCTTCCTCTTTCGCTTTAAAGCTTTTCAAGAATCAGACACGCCTCGCGATTTAGCGTAATAAACTCCTGCCAGCTATAATGCTGCTGGTAGTTAAGCTGATACTGCTTCTCAACCTGGCAAATCAGCGGACGCGTTTCATAAACTGCGCACAGCTTTGTCTCCATCTGATAGTGCCGACAAATACCATCACCTCGATCAAGGAACTGTGTTTCACTGGCGCGATCGACGTGACGGCAGCAGGCTCCGCACTGGTTGCAGGGAAATTCTGGCGTGAGCGTCATAGCTTGCTTAACCAACTACGCACGGAGCGGGTATTCCCGGCCTCAAACGGCAACGCGATATTCCGGCGCTCGACCTCGTCTCGCAGCAACAAGCCGCGCTTAATTTCATTATTTATTACGTTCAGATGCAGGGTAAAGCGCGCCAGCTCTGAAGTATCTATCGCGAACTCCAGCGCCGAAAGCTTCAGTAGGTAATGATCGAGTTCTGCATTAACCTGTTGATAGTACTCAAGCGCTTTTTGGTACTTATCTTTAAAGGTATCCAGAAACGCCCAGACCTTTTTCATCAACGCGCTGTGTTCGAGAAAATAATTCATTACCAGCGTCAGAATACCGGTCGCCAGCGCACTGCAAAAAGCGGCCAATTCCGGGCCAAAGGGAAAGACGAGAATTTTTGCTAATGCTTCGTTAATCACCACACCCGCTGCGACAGCCACCCCAGCGGCCACCAGCTTACTGACTGCTTTCGCTAACTGCCCCGGCGCTAAACCCTCTGGATTAAAGATCATCAATTTGAAGGCCTGAACCAGGTTGTTCCACATCTCGCGAATCAGCTTCACCATCATTTTCTTAGTGGTAAAGAAGAGATTAAAGAGCGTAGTGGTAATGCTGGACAGCATGCCGCCAATCGCACCGTCTTTAAAAGAAGTCAGGAAGGTACTAAATTTAAACTGCACGCGTAGCCAGACGGCGCGTAATGCTTCAGTAGCATCCTGAAGAAAATCTCCGGCATTAAATGCACGATGATGTTTCTCGTACATCACTGGAATACGTTCACGGAATTCAAACCAGGTTTCCGCCAAAATCAGCCCAAGCATTTGTCGTGTTCCCATGCGGAAGGCATTGTTCAGCGTGGCGCTGGCGACATTCATCGCAAACTTGCTGCTGGTGTAATATTCTTGGTTGATAGTGCCGTTGTATTTTGCCCGCGCCTGCTTATCGGCTTCTTTCATGCGTTTAAAATCGGCGGCAGCTTTATTTTCCAGCTTATTCAGCTGCTTCTGTTCTTGCTCGGAGAGCGCTGGCTGGCTGCGTAATCGGGCAATTTCCTGCGTCGTGGCGGCATGCTGTTCTTGCAGTGTTTGCACGAAGGCTTCCATTGTTTTTGCCTTCTTGGCCTTATTCAGCGACTCGTTCGTGAAAGTAAGATTTGATGAGTCATTAGCCAGATCGGCACCATTACACTCGGCAAGAACGCGTCCGGGATCGTTGTGAATCTCATGGGCAGAAATAATGTGGTCGAGATTCTTTTTATCGTTGGCCGCAAAATGTTTACCAGTATAGGTATCAGTTAGCGTACCGGCTTCATGCGCCTTTTTTCCTTCCCGGTTGGTGGCTTTGTAGTTTTTGTGACTGTGGTAATGATGTGAATCATACGCTTCGCGCTGCTCATAGCGTTGACGCTCGGCATCAGTGGCATACACCCCCTGACGTACATTGTGAATGGTATTCACATCGCCGCCGTGCTTATCCTCCAGTGTAGTGGTTTACTGAATTTGGCCACCTGAACAGAGGTGATATGCTCACCTCAGAACATTACAGGTGCCTCAATGAAAAAAAGAAATTTCAGCGCAGAGTTTAAACGCGAATCCGCTCAACTGGTCCTTGATCAGAACTACACCGTTGCAGCTGCGGCCAGTGCTATGGATGTGGGTCTTTCTACCATGACGCGATGGGTAAAGCAGTTGCGGGATGAACGACAGGGCAAAATACCTAAAGCTTCCCCTGTAACCCCGGAACAGATTGAAATACGTGAGCTGAAGAAAAAGCTACAACGCATTGAAATGGAAAACGACATATTAAAAAAGGCTACCGCGCTCTTGATGTCAGACTCCCTGAACAGTTCTCGTTAATCGGGAAACTCAGAGCGCAGTATCCTGTGGTCACACTTTGCCACGTGTTCGGGGTTCATCGCAGCAGCTACAAATACTGGGAAAAAAGCCCCGAAAAGCCAGACGGCAGGCGAGCTGTGTTACGCAGTCAGGTTCTGGAGCTGCATAACATCAGCCATGGTTCTGCTGGCGCAAGAAGTATCGCGATTATGGCAACCCTGAGAGGCTTCAAAATGGGACGCTGGCTTGCCGGAAGGCTCATGAAAGAACTGGGTCTGGTGAGTTGTCAGCAGCCTACCCACCGATATAAACGTGGTGGTCCTGAACACATCGTTATCCCGAATCGCCTTGAGCGACAGTTCGCAGTGACAGAACCGAATCAGGTGTGGTGCGGCGATGTGACGTATATCTGGACAGGCAAGCGTTGGGCTTACCTTGCTGTTGTTCTCGATCTGTTCGCAAGGAAACCGGTAGGTTGGGCAATGTCATTCTCACCGGACAGCAAGCTGACCATCAAAGCGCTGGAAATGGCGTGGGAAGCTCGCGGTAAACCAGCCGGAGTGATGTTCCACAGTGACCAGGGTAGCCACTATACAAGCAGGCAGTTCCGGCAACTACTGTGGCGTTGCCGGATCAGGCAAAGTATGAGCCGACGTGGAAACTGTTGGGACAACAGCCCGATGGAACGCTTCTTCCGGAGTCTGAAAAACGAGTGGGTGCCAGTGACAGGTTATATAAACTTTAGCGAAGCTGCTCATGCGATCACAGACTATATCGTCGGGTATTACAGCTCGCTAAGGCCGCATGATTATAACGGTGGGTTGCCCCCAAACGAATCGGAAAAGCGATACTGGAAAAACTCTAAATCGGTGGCCAGTTTTAGTTGACCACTACAGGTCGATAAGCATCATGATCTCTTCCGACTCATCAATCTCAGTGGTGATATTTTTTTGATGACGTTCGACGATGACCGCGTGCATCGCTTTCAGCGGCTCAAAGTAGTGCTGAACAAAGACGGCATGCATACGGGTGATCGAGTCATAAATGCTGTTTATATACTGCTGCACCTTCGTCAGATGCGCTTCAGCCGCATTCATTTTCTCTACCGCCGCGGTCACTTCACGGGAACTTTGATAGGCGTTGTTGAGTGCTTTTTCCGCATGGTTATCGTAGGCCCAACCCGCAATCGCAATCAGCGGAGCCACTACCGCACCGCCGAGCACCATCGCGCCGCCAGCCATCCCCCAGCCGCCTGCTGCCAGAGAACCGCCGCCAATCGCCGCCATTGTAGCGTTATAAGCCGCCGCACCGGACAGTGCTGCAATAGGCGTACCAGTAGAGGCGGCCGCAAAAGCCATCACACCGCTGTATACGGCAAAGCCAGCTGCGGCACCAGAAATGCCAGCGCCGACTACCGTAGTCAGGTATTCCGTCGCAGAAATAGCCAAGCTCTGAATTTTATTAATGCTGTGCTTTGGTACCGTCAGCTTGAGATCCTTATGCCCATCCTTTGCCATACGATCAAGAAGATCAACAGCGATCGTGTTAAACTCATTGAAATTTTGACCGATTTTCAGCTCCACTTCGCCCAATTCTGCCAGCTTTTTCGACGTTTTCTTGTTGGCCGCCTCAAAACTCTCTTTATGTTTATTAAAGCGACGCTGCGCGCGATCCAATACGTCGTCAGCTTCCGATTTTTTTTGGTAGCCGTCATACGCTTTTTTGCCACCAAATGCCGTTGCCGCTGCCGCGACGCCCAGAATAATGAAAGGTAATGCCATAGATGATTATCTCCTGTGCAATAAGTTGTTGTTACCAGCTATCCATCTCATTCCGTAACAGGAACTGAGTTGCAATCGCCAGCGATATAGTTATGCAGCATGTTGATGACGCTTGTTTTTAACCATTCTGGTTCCAGGATTTCAATATTGGGTAACCAGAATAAAATTAATGGAATAATTTGATTCTGGTGCGCGGCCTGGCAGAGCAACGTCACTCCATCGTCCCCTTCACAAAATAATTCTTGCTGGGGCAGCAAATCACGTCTGCTGAAATAGCCAGCAATGCTGTGGTTAATACGCACCCGAACCTCAAATGTCTCTTCGCTTACCCAAGGATCGCAATGCTCATCAATTAATGAAAGAATGGACTTATCAACCACAAAGTGTTCTTTCTTTATATCCAGCCAATGAATTTTTCTTAACGAGAATGACTTTAATTTCTCGTCCTCTGTTGCCTGCAAGTACCAAATATTTTTCTGGTTAATCAGCTTGTAAGGATGAACAGCGCGCGTTTTGTTTTTATATAAAATATGACAAACGTTTTTTTTCTGAATCGCTTTCTCTAATAAATTAAAGTGTTTTCGCAAAACATTTCTTACCGAATATTCAGGGCTGTTTAACTGAACTCTAATATGCTGTTCTGCCACCCGTTTTTCCAGGCAGCTCCAGAAGGTCTCATCTCTGTCGGGAAACACCGCGTCGGCATCCAGCAGCTTAGCCAGTGGGTTATGCAGAGCCTCATGACTATTCGTCTGAGCTAATGACGAAATTAGTCGATACTCCCCACCACCACAGCCCTCAACGAACGAGGAAAGCATGTTTAGATCGCGGTAAGCTGTCCTTTCAGTGATATTAAATTTTTTCATCAACCGATGGCGACTAACCACACCATAGGTTTGTAACTCCCTCAGAATATCCACTAAACGTTCTGCTGAGCGACTCCTTGCTGAATCAGCCATAAGCTCCTACCAGTCTGTTTGTCTAACGCGAATTATATATAACGACCTGACACACCCTGTCAGTACATCGGCAGATGCGCGTTTTTTTTTAGAGCTCCTGGTAAGTTATTTGATTAACATCAAACTTCCCGTACAGCAGACAAACAACTGATGCGCGGGAAAATCATCGCAGTGCAACTCCCTGTTTGCAGGAAGAGGTTTAAAACTGAATGACAGCCTTATGCGGGATGGTTACACCTGAACTCTTCTTCCAGATCCAGGCCCAGCGCCTCTTTCATATAGGCGTGACGGGTCCACTCCATATAAAACGGATAATAAAGACCATCGACCACGCCCTGGAAGTCAATATGGCTGTTCTCCACGTCATAAATTTTAAAAAACATCTCTGCTCCTTGTTAGTGGGGGCTGAAGCCCCCCAGTTATGACTTAGCGGGTGGGGGCAGGTGCTGCGTTTATTTTTACTCGCAAGAGCGCATAGGGCTGGTGGCGCAGGTCTTTACCACCGTGAAACCCGGGCTGACGGTTTAGCTGGTTAGTCGTAAAGTAAAGATATCCATCTGGCCCGACCGACAGCGTATCCGGCCAGAGTATTTCCGGACCGTGGGCAACAGTAGACCATTGTCCGCCAACGGGGAGCTTACGGATGGCATTGCGCTCATAGTCGCCCGCATAGACAGCACCCGCAGCATCGCTTTCCAGTCCGTCAGATGCGCCCTTCTCACCTAAATCTTTCACAGCAGCGGAAAGCTGTGACTCAGAAATGTCCGGGTCGCGTAAAAGATTGGTCGAAACAGAATACAGATGCCGGCCAGATAACGGACTGTAATAAAGCGTTTTACCATCGGGAGAAAGCGCGATACCGTCAGACGCTACGCTGAACGGCGCGGTGGTGCCGTCGGCGTGGCGCTGCAGCAGCGTCTCCCCTTCAACGACAGGTGAGAATCCAGGCTCCGGTGAGGTCGAACGATCCCCTTCCAGCCTGCGTACTGCTTTTCCGCTGTCGAGATCAATGACGATGATAGCCCCGGTACCTGACAGCGATGAGTCAGTCACATAGGCTACGCCTGCCTTACCGATGCGGAAATCAAAGCGCATATCATTGACGTACGTAGCAGGCCTAATCACGCTCGCCGGGAAAACAAGGGTTTTCTCAATACGGTTAGTTTGCAGGTTTACCGCGACAAGCTTGGCTCCGCCCGTAACAGGCCGGGAGAATCCTGGGGCGGCCGTGTCCAGTATCCACACGCGGCCCTGACCATCTGCAACCACGCTCTGCACGCTAAGCAAATGAGTAGCCGGATGGGCGTTATCTGCATGATTAACTTCGGCATCCGGCCAGGGCACCACGCGATCGCCCTTCACTTCACCAACCGTAAAAGGGACATCGTCACCCCAGCGTGGAAAATTCACAAAAATTCGACCGTTTTCCGCCACGGTTACGCCGGTAGGCATGGCGCCGGTAAAGGTAACCACAACTTCCGGATGACCGATGCTGCGATCCTGAGCCAGCTGGCTCAGCGTTGTATGGCTGGCAGGCGCGGCCAGCGTACTGGTACTGATACCGCCTGCAGCCAGCGCAACGGCCACTGCAATGGCGGTTTTAATGGTGTTTAATCTATTCATTTTTACTTTCCTTAACATGCGTAAACCAGCCGGCACCGCCGATTCGTTAAGAGAAGACTACGTGGTCAGCGCAGGTAGAAAAACAGGGGAAGCACATCAGCACTTTCACTCCGGCAGTGAAAATCAGCGTGGAATAGGTTCATCAGAGGAAAAGTAACGGCGGAGCCTGGCAGGTACGTCATGGCTGAACAGACGTTTTTTATTGGGGTGAATGTATGAAGTGTAAAAGAGATAAAAATAGAAAAGGCCATTGCGTAAATGGCCTTTTCTGGCGAAATTAAAATTTATTTAATTAGTTTTGCCGTCATGTGGACCTGATTGCCCGCATAGCTTTCAGTGATCTTATAAGCGGCGCCAGATTTTTTCGCCTGCTGGGCAATTTGTGATTCAGCTTCATCCAGCGTTGAACCCGTTGCGGTAATACTTTGAGCAAAGCTGCCAAACGAAATGGCGGACAGGGCGGCGATAAGGTTAGCGTTCTGCTAGTTACACTGATGGGCTTTTGCAACGGATAACACACCGCACGATGCGGTGGAACTTACCTCTCTCCTGCGGACAGACTTATGCCCGAAATCTTGCTGTATCGTCCTTCGCCAGTACTTCTACCCGTCGACGATACTCACCCGGTGTGCAGCCGAACTCCCGCATAAAAGCTTTATGAAACGATGACTCGCTGGCATAACCCACGGCCAGCGCAATGTTAATCACCGGTACGGGTTCGCGTTCCAGCTGCTGCGCGGCCAGTTGCAAACGAATCGAGGTTAGCGCTGCAAGCGGTGTGGTTGCGCTCAGCTGACGGAACAGTTGCGCGAAGGAAGCGCGCGACATGAAGACGCTCTGCGCCATCTCTGCCACGGTCCATTGCCGGTCGGGCTCCGCGCACAGTTGCGCAACCAACGCACCGATCCGCGGATGCAGCGCCAGCGTCAGCAGGCTTTTATTCTGCAACGTAACGGAGAGCCCGTTGCGAACGGCCAGGGTAAACATTGCGCTGATTTGATGGCTGCGCAACGCTTCATCACCCGGTGCACTTACGGTATTACTCTGGGTAAGTAAAGGCAGTGTGGCGGCCAGCCAGCGCGCTTCCGGGCTTTCAATGGTCGGCGTCAGCATCAATATTTCCGGCAGGGCCGTGAGAAAAGCATGTGCCGATGCGGGTAACTGCAGCAACCCGCATACCAGTTGCGTTGGCTGCGCATGCTGCTGATAAATACGATGCGCGTTATTCTGCGGCAAAAACACCACGCTCCCCGAAGGCAGCTCGACTTTGGCCGTGCCGGGCATATCCAGCATCACCGGGCCGCCCGCCACCATATGCCAGCGCACCGCACACAGATGGCCCGCACGGTGCGGCAACTGCCATTCTCCGCTCAGTACGCAGTTTTTGTCGATGCTGCCCTGTGGATTATGCAGCAACAGCAAATGACTTAGTGGATCCATACTCGTCCTCTGTTTTCCATTCCTCACCTCCAGGGATTCAGACGCAAAGACAAAAAAGCCAGCGTTACGGCGTAAAAGCGTGCCGCCGTCAATCGTAAGCTGATGGCGATGACTATTTTTACAGCCTTTCACAGCGGAGAACATCATGAACCATTATCAGGCAGCGATTATCGGATTTGGTAAAGCAGGAAAAACGTTGGCGGCCGCACTGGGGCGTGCCGGCTGGCGTGTAGCGATCATTGAAAAATCTAAAGCCATGTACGGCGGTACCTGCATTAACATTGGTTGTATTCCCACCAAGGCGCTGGTGCATGATGCGCAAACCGCAACCGATTTCAGTGAAGCGATGCAACGCAAAGCTTCAGTGGTCGAACTCCTGCGTGAAAAAAACTATCTAAACCTGGCGAACCTTGAACAGGTTGAAGTGATTGATGGTCATGCGGAATTTATTGATGCGCACACGTTGAAAATCATCGCAGAGCAAGGGACCAGTCAGCTTAGCGCAGACCGCATTTTCATCAATACTGGCGCCGAAGCTATATTTCCTCAGATCAATGGCCTAAGCGCCGGACCCCGCATTGTTGACAGTAGCGGCATGTTGAATTTATCCAGCTTGCCAAAACGACTGGGCATTCTCGGCGGTGGCTATATTGGCGTCGAGTTCGCCTCCATGTTTGCCAGCTTCGGCAGCGACGTCACATTATTTGATACTGCGCCGCAATTTCTGGCGCGGGAAGATGCCGATATCAGCGCGGCGATAAGGACTATCCTGCAGGAACAGGGCGTAAAGATTGAGCTAAATACCACAGTGCAGTCTGTTACCAGCGGCAGCGACAGCGTTACGCTGCACACCGCTCAGGGCGATCGCCAGGTGGATGTGCTGCTGGTGGCAACCGGACGCCGTCCGGCCACTCAGGCGCTGAAACTAGAAAATGCCGGCGTGGCAACAGATGCGCGCGGTGCCATCCGCGTCGATAATCAGCTGAAAACTTCAGTAGATCACATCTGGGCGCTGGGCGATGTCACCGGCGGACCCCAGTTTACCTACATCTCGCTTGATGATTTTCGCATCGTATACGACCAGCTACTGGGTAAAGGTAGGCGTACCACAGACGATCGCATTAATATTCCTTATTCAGTATTTATGACGCCCACGCTGTCGCGCATTGGTTTAACAGAAGCGCAGGCTCGTGAACAGGGCAGGAACATCCAGGTGGTTTCCCTGCCCGTAACAGCGATTCCGCGTGCGCGAGTCATAAACGATACGCGCGGTATGCTCAAGGCGGTGGTGGATAATCACACCCAGCAGATCCTCGGTGTGGCATTACTGGCGGCAGATTCTCATGAGGTGATTAATATAGTGAAAACGGTAATGGATGCGGGCTTGCCCTACACGGTGCTGCGGGATCAGATCTTCACCCACCCCACCATGAGTGAGTCGCTTAATGACCTGTTCGCACAGGTGAAGAGCCAGAGGCGACCATCAGAAGGTTGATGGCGTTGTCACATCATGGCGCATTATCCGCTCCAGCCATAAGCGCTACCGGTAATGCAGGCTCAACATAACCCACCGTAAGGGGCAGATTGTGCGCTTATTTATTAACGCGTTGACTTTATAGCGACTGCCGTTGCTTAAAAAAAATACAGGAGTAGACTGGGGTTTCCATTGAACATGCCAGGTGCTCCTACCACCCGGCAAGTGGGAAGAGGCCCTCACCTTGTGAGGGCTTTTTTTCGTCTTAACCGAGCATAAAACCTGACGCCATAAGGCGTTGCGTCTGGCAAACCAGGCTTTCGTTATCCTTTACCTCATTGAGAGCTCTGTTAAGCCCCGGTAGGTGCTCTAAAAAGCATTTTAATCTGTGAAGGAGTAAGAATATTACCGCGCATATATTTATTCTTCGTGGCAATGTTAATTACCACTAAAAAACACTTACAACTTCGTTCTTCCGAAAATTAATATAAAAATTAAAATCGCCAAAAAAAAGCCCTCAACATACGGAAATAAATACCTCACTATGGGCCCATTTTACAATGGCGAATCCTTACATCCTCGCGGTTATATACAGATTAATCTTATCTCTTTCCCTACAGATAAAATTGAGAATCAAATTCATGCTTTCATGTAACAAAACTACATGTGACATGGATTACAAATTTAATCGCCTCTGCCACATATAATTACATCACAGTCAGAACAACACATCACCATGGAACAAAATAACGATGTAACAAAAACAGTAACCTTGCCCCATCGTGAGTTTCGCGTAACGCCGGGCATAGTGGAATACATCATCCTCTTTTTACTTCATTAGCATCGGCCGTAACGGTTCATGCTTTGTACTGATGATCGCGCAATAAGTGAGGGATCTATGTCTGATAGCGCAATAAAAAAGCAAAGCGCTTATGAAAAGCTAAGCCTGAAAGAAAAGGTAGGCTATGGCATGGGCGATGCCGGCTCCTGCATGATCTGGAGCGTACTGGCACTGTACCTGACGTGGTTTTACACTGATGTTTACGGCCTGGATCCCGGCATCGTCGGTACGTTATTTTTAGTTATTCGTATCTTTGATGCGTTTAGCGATCCGGTAATGGGCGCGGTGTGCGATCGCACTAAAAGCCGCTGGGGTAAATTTCGTCCGTGGCTGCTGTGGATGGCTCTGCCGTTCGGCCTGGGGGCGATCGCCATGTTCACTACGCCCGATCTGAGCATGAACGGAAAAATCGTTTATGCCTGGGTAACCTATCTGATTATGTCACTGATCTATACGGCAATAAATATTCCCTATTGCTCGGTAGCCGGCGTGATTACGCTGAATCAGAAAGAACGTATGGGATGCCTGTCATGGCGCTTTTTCCTTAACGGGCTGGCGACGCTGATCGTCTCTTCAACCATCCTGCCGTTAACCGACTGGCTGGGGAACGGCAACCGTGCCCCCGGTTTTCAGATGACGATGATCATCATGGGCACTGCCGCTACCTTTATGTTCCTGTTCTGCTTCTCCAGTATTAAAGAACGCGTGGTTGCCGTGAAGGAAAACGACTCATTAAGGCGCGATCTGAAAGACATCGTTAAAAATGATCAATGGCTGCTGATGATCACTATCACCTTTCTTAACGTCTTCCCGGCCTTTATTCGTGGGGCGGTCACCATCTATTACGCCAGCTATGTGATGCAGGCCTCCGTCGGGTTTATTACCTTTTTTATGGCGCTGGGCGTCGCCTGTAACATGCTGGGCAGCGTCATAGCTAAACCGCTTACCGACCGCTTTGATAAAGTGAAACTGTTTCGCATTATCAACGTGATCCTCGGTATCCTCTCGTTCGCGCTGTGGTTTGTGGACCCGGCTTCGCTAACGCCGCTGTTAACGCTGTTTATTATCATTAATATCCTACACTTAATTCAGTCGGGTCCGATCCTATGGGCCATGATGTCCGATGTTGATGACTACGGCGACTGGAAATTCGGCAAACGCCTGACCGGCATCTCCTTCGCGGGCAACCTGTTTATGCTGAAAATGGGGTTGGCAGTCGCCGGGGCTATTGTCGCCTGGGTGCTCTCCTGGACTGGCTATATCGCAAATAAGCCGGAGCAGAATCCGCAAACCATTGAGGGCATTATTATCATGTTCTCGCTCATGCCGATGGTGAGCTATTTTATCAGCGCGTTTATTGCCCGCTATTTCAAGCTCAATAATACCTTTCTGGAGAAAATTAAAGTCGACCTGGCAAAACGTGGTTTGGAAAACAGAAATATGACATCACAGGAGTGTCATGATATTCCTGCATCTCAATCGATGCATTAATTTATCAAGTCACAAGAAGCGCGGCCTGTATTAACAGGCTGCAGCTCAACTGCACACTATTTTTAAAGGAGCGTTTATTAATGTCTGATGAAAATTATTATGATGTAACCGCGTGGCATATCGGCAATGCGTATCAAGATATTGGTGAAGTGATTAATAGCATTATTGCCGATATAAAAAGCCGACAAACGCAAACCGATAGCAACGAAGGCGGAAAACCAGGCGCGGTAATTTATATTCCGCCGGGTGACTACCACTTAACTACGCAGGTGGTTATCGATATCAGCTATCTTAAAATTATGGGTTCCGGCCACGGCTTCACCTCTTCAAGCATTCGCTTTAATACACCGCAGAATGAATGGGCAAACTGGCATGAAGTGTGGCCGGGTGGCAGCCGTATCCTGGTCGAGCTTACTCCGCAGGCGGGCGATGAGGAACATAGCGCAGCCGCATTCTACGTGAAGCGAGAGGGTAATCCACGTATCAGTTCCGTCGAGTTTGCTGACTTCTGCATTGACGGCTTACATTTTGTCGGCGATAGCGATGCGGAAAATAGCTATGTCAACGGCAAAACCGGTATTTATATCGCCAGCGCACAGGACTCATTCCGTATTACCGGCATGGGGATGGTCTACTTAGAACATGGCGTGGTGATCTATAGCGCAGATGCGCTGTCAGTACATAATAACTTTATCGCCGAATGCGGTAATTGCATAGAGCTGCGAGGTTCAGGGCAGGCATCGAAAATCACTGATAACCTGATCGGCGCCGGTTATAACGGCTATTCCATTTATGCTGAAAACTTTGGCGGCCTGTTAGTGGCAGCGAATAATGTTTTCCCGCGTGGGTCCAGCAGCGTTCATTTTTCCGGCGTGGTGCGTTCCACGGTTACCAGTAACAGGCTCCACTCGTTTTATCCAGGCATGCTGGTTCTGGGAAATAACTGCGCAGAAAATCTGGTTTCCGCCAATCATTTCTTTCGCGAACGTGAGCCCTGGGGTCCGATGCAGAAATATGATAATGGTTTAGATGATTTATATGGACTGCTGTATATCAGCGGTAATAATAACTCTATTATTGCCAACCATATTTCGGAAACCATAGAGGCCCAATATATTAAGCCGTCTGGCGCTAAGCCGGTGGTCATACGTCTGGTTTCCGGCAGCGGAAATTATCTCTCCGATAACCATATTGTCGCCACAACCGAAGCTGCAGAAGCCCAGGCCACAGCGAAGCAATCGTGCTTTGATACCCAGGTACACGCGTTACTGACCGTTGATACCTTGAAACCGCTTAACGTCACCATGGTACAGGTAGAAAAGGAAGCGCTGCACAACACAATTTTAGATTCGGGAAGCGACGCCCAGGTGGTGGTAGATAAGAGGGTAAACGCCTTCAGAGCCACGCCAACGCCGAGCATATAACCCCCTTAGTTCTCAAGCTCCAATCAAAAGCGGGGGCATCTGCCCCCTTTTTGCGTTTTCAATGCAGGGATAAAACAATGAAAATAAAATATGTGGCGCTGGCTATCAGCACGCTGTTTTCCTCTGGCCTGATAGCAGCGCAAAATTATACTTCCGTTGACATCAACCAGCGTCTTATCCAACTGGAACAGCGATTAATTAGTGCTGAACGACGAGCAAAAGAGGCCGAAACTGAGATTCAGGCGCTGAAACAACAACAGTTCGTCAGCTCGCAAAGCATGCCGACGCTAAAAGTCGACTCTGCCAAACCGGTCACATCCGCTACCGAGCCGGTGAAGCTGATGCTTTCAGGCAATAGCGATCTCAAACTTTATGGCGACGTTGAATTTAATATGGATGCCGCCAGCAGCACCGGCAGCCTGACATCAGTAAAAACCACGTCGAAAAACGGGGCCAGGGGCCATAAAGAACGTTGGGATATCAATGGTCGTATTCTGCTGGGGTTTGATGGCACGCGCAGAACCGATAACGGCCACTTTGCGGGTTTTTCCGCGCAGCCGCTTGCCTATATGACCGGAAAAATGGATGTCGATGATGCGGTATTCTTCTTTGGCCGCGAGGATGACTGGAGGGTAAAAGTAGGACGTTTCGAAGCATACGATATGTTCCCTCTTAACCAGGATACCTTTATTGAATATTCCGGCAATACCGCCAACGATCTCTACAGCGATGGCTACGGCTATATCTACATGATGAAAGAGGGACGCGGCCGCAGCCGCAGCGGCGGCAATTTTCTGCTCAGCAAAACGCTGGATAACTGGTATTTTGAGCTGAATAGCCTGCTGGAAAACGGAAGCACCCTGTTCCAGGATGCGGGTTATCACGGCAACACGCTGGAGAACAAAAAAAATGTCGCCTACCTGCGTCCGGTGATTGCCTGGAGCAGCGGCCAATTCTCTACCGCAGTGGCGATGGAAAAGAACATCGTAAATAACGCCTACGGTTATTACGCGAATAGCAGCAACTGGGTCGATCAGTCAGACCGTACCGGATATGGCTGGACGATGGCCTGGAACGGGCAAAAAACCGATCCTGACGATGGCGTCATAACCAATCTGAGCGTGGCCTATATGGATGCTTCAGATGAGAAAGATTTCACCGCAGGCATAAATTCACTGTGGCACCGTTTTGAGCTGGGCTATATCTATGCGCATAACAAAATTGATAAGTTTAGCGCCGCCAATTACGCCGCCATCTGTGACGATAACTGCTGGATCGCTAACGTGGGTGATTACGATATCCACACGCTTCACGCTTCCTGGCTGCTTCCAAATATCATGGATATGAAGAATTTCAATATCTACCTCGGAGCTTACGCTTCCTGGATCGAAGCGAATCCGGCACAGGGCGACAAGCATGAAGACGCCCGCTACGGCGGTCGCTTGCGGTTTAAATACTTTTTCTGATATTAACAAGGCCCGCATTGCGCGGGCCTTGTCGTAGTTGAGTTAACTTTCCTGCAAGGCTTTATTCTGTCAGTTCAGCCAGCGTTGGAATCGCATCGATAGCGCCAAAGCGCGTACAGGTTAATGCTCCAACTTTGTTGGCCCACGCGACGTCCATAACGAAATCGTTATAGCTTATTGGTGATCTATCCCGCTGCGTAAAACGTAACAGCAGCGCGCCGATAAAGGCGTCTCCGGCGCCCGTCGAATCCACTGACTTAACCGCTATGGAAGGTACCCGCTCTTGTCCGCCATCCCGATGGCTGGCCCAAGTGCCGCGGCTGCCGAGCGTCACGTTAACGAGGGTTGCTCCCCGGTCATGTAAATAGCGACAACCCGCTGCTAAATCGGCGAGGCCGGTGATCAACATCAGCTCTTCTTCGCTCATTTTTATCACGTCGGCTATTGCCAGCAACGGCTCACAGCGGCGGATAAATTCAGCCTCATTGCCGCCCCACAGGCCGCTGCGGAAGTTGGGGTCAAAGGAAAGCATTTTGCCCTGCTCTTTAGCACGTTGCGCGACAGCGAGGTAAGTTTGATGCAGTTCGCCGCCCAGTAAGCCGGTGGCCGCGCCCAGGTGTACGATTTTGCTGTCGTGCAGAAAGTCCACGGGCAGGCTCTGCTGCGTCAGAAAGCCATCGGCCCCGCGGCAGAACACAAAATCACGTTCGCCGTCATGCTGAATGCCGACAAAAGCCAGCGTGGTTGGCGCGTGAGGATCGCGCACAATTAATGAGGTATCCAGCGATTCGCGACGCAGCGTCTGGATAAGAAACTCGCCGAAGGGATCGTCTCCTACCTGCGCGGCCAGCCGGGCGTGGCCGCCCAGCCGGGCAATGGTGACGGCGACATTTGCCGGCGCGCCGCCCGCTTTTTTGAGGAATTTCTTCCCCTCAACCAATCCCTGAGCAATATCGATACAGACAAAATCAATCATCAGTTCGCCCAGACAGATAATGCTCTGCTCTTTGGATCTTATATCCATGGTTATTGTCCCCAAACGCTACGGTATTGTGTCAGTTGTACCGCTGTTATCCGCGCCGATGCGTTGTATGCCAGCGTGATCTCCCGACAGCAGCTGATGTGGAAATAGCGCCGTGTGCCGCACAGGCTTCCTTGATTGGCAAAAACCTCGACAATACCGGCGTCAAAAAACAGCTCAAGCGCCTCCAGCTTTTCAAGATCAGCACTATACTGCCCATCATCATGTTCTGCGGCTCGCAGCGTAAGCCTGTTTTCGGCGTAATTAAGTTCCATCTGCCCGCCCTCTTCCTCGCGCAATGTCAAAAGCAGCCGGGAAACGCCCTCGCCGTTCAGCTTCAGGGAAAACGACCGCGCATCGACGGGCAGCTGCAGCTGTCCATGTTGGCATGCCTCACGATGGTCGGTTTGCTGTATTACGCACGCTTCGGGCGGCAGCACCGGCTGCATGCACAGCGCCCCCTGGCTATTGAGCATAAAACGGCGCGGCAGAGACATTTCGCCGCTGTAGACCGAGGCGGCGCTTTTTTTACTGGCCCAGTTATAGAGCCAGGCAAAGCCCAGCGTCTCATGGCCGTCGCGGAAGGTCTGCAGGGCATAAAAATCAGTGCCGAAATCCAGCGTCTGCAAGGGTTTATCATCCGGCGTAAAACGGCCGTGGCTAAAGTCGCCGGTCTGCGCATACAGCAGGTTATGTCGTCCGGTTTGCGGCTCGGTATAGCCGACGATACCGATGATTAACACCCATTTCTCGCCGATAGAGAAAAAGTCCGGACACTCGACGCAGCGCCCGCCGTGCTGCCTGAAATGCTTATCCGCACGCCAGAGCACATGGTCGAATGCCCACGCATCGCTGTCTATTGAAGTGAACAGCAGGGCTGCCGGATCGCCATCCACTGACGCGCCAAGTAGCATAAAGTAGTGCTTTCTTTCGCTATCAAACCAGACTTTCGGATCACGAAAATCACAGTTTACGCCCGCAGGCAGCTCGCTCAGCACCTGTTTAACTGATTCAACCTTATCCAGCCAGCGGCCTGGCGTGGCGCACTTTTGCACTTCCCGATAGCCCGCATAGAGGTCGTAAGCCGGCAAACGCTCGGTAAACCAGAATCGGGTACTGCCATCGCTCTCCTGGAAGGCGGTGCCGGAAAACGCGCCGCCGGTTGCGCCCAGCGCCTCAAGATTTTGCTCGGGCTGTAAAAAAATCGGGTAGTGTCGCCAGTGGTAGAGATCTTCGCTGGTGGCATGTCCCCAGTGCATTGGCCCCCATTCGGTGCTGTGCGGATGATATTGATAAAAAAGATGGTAGGTCTCGCCAATTTTGCTCAGGCCGTTAGGGTCGTTCATCCAGTTAATAAACGGGGAAAAATGCAGCGCCGGACGCAGCGTCTCCTTCGCATACCACTCCGCCATCTCGCTACGTCCCACCGGGCGCAGCGCATGCAAATCACCGACCAAAAAGGTTACGCCTTCCTGCGCTAGTGTTTCCGGCAGCCAGTAATAAAATAGTGAGATCGCCGCTGCGTCTTCATCCCACTCAATGGTTAGCGGCCGATCGGAATAATGGGTATAGGTGAAGTATTGATAATAGTCAGCGGCCTTTTTTATCGCATAGATAACTGCCCCCTCGGCTGAGAACTGTAACAAGGGCGATGTTTGTTCGCGACTTCGCTTTAACCAAATATCAAACCGCATGCCTGAGATAACAGGCAAAATTAATTTTCTCATGTAAATTCTCTTTCCGGTCGTAATAATAAACTTCGTTTTTTGCAACAGGCTTTCCCTCCATGGCTTGCCATAGAGTTAATTACCCCGCAGAGATTGAATTAACCGCACCGCAAAAATTATATTTTTGTCACGGTCATGCCCAGGCTGCTCTCACGAATAATTAGCTTGGTGGTTAACGCGATAGAATCGATATGCTCTTTCTCTTCCGTACTGTTAATCAGTTCAAAGGCCAGCTTGCCCATTTCATTTATCGGCTGGGCAATACTGGTGATATTCATCATTTGCGCAATGATAGTATTATCAAAGCTGGCGACGGCGATATCGCCAGGAATATTAACGCCGCGACGACGGAGGCGTTCAATAACATAGCTTGCCGCTACGTCGTTATAAATAAACAGGCCGTTGAGTTTATTTTCTTGTTTCAGGATGTTATCAACGATATTATCCAGCGAATGTATATGACCGCGGTTATTCTCACCGTCGCCTTTGGGGATCCAGTAACTTTGTTGTTTCTCAACCTGATAGCCGTGGCTGCGGACCTTCTTACAAAAGGCGGACATTTTGCGGTTATCCACGCCATCCTGGCCGATAAAACCAAAGCGGGTATGACCGGTATCAATAAAGTGCTCGGCTATCGTCTCTGCCCCGTGCTCCTGGTTGTTGAATACTGAATTAAAGAAGCGGGAAGTTTGCGTGACTACGGCAGTATTAATGCCCGTCGCCAGCAGCCATGCGGAGAGTGACGATTCCGCCTCGGTGGGCACCCAAATCAACGCTTCAATGCCCATCCCGGCCAGCGCTCTTACCATCTGCCGATCCTGAAACGGCTGATTCTGATGAGTCTTAACCAGAATAGTTTTTCCGGTGTAACGTGCCTCTTCTTCAAGGGAGGCAAGCAGTTCGCAGAAATGCGGATTAACCAGGTTGGGCACCACAACGCCAATCAGCCCAGAACATTTGCCGCTCAGCTGCACGGCATTTCTGTTAGGGACATAGCAAAGAAAGTTCATCGCCTCATGTACTACTCGGCGAGTTTGTGCGGTGACGCTGGGATGATTATTAATCACCCGCGATACGGTGGCGGTGGAAACGCCCGCTCTGGTTGCTACATCTCTGATGGAAGCCATGGTAAATGTCATCGGTTACATATGTTACATGAATGACAACCAGTGTAAAAACCACGGCTATAAAAAAATGTTGGGTAGATCCCATGTTGTAATGTTACATAGAATTTAGATCTGCATCACAGATTCAGCCATAGCGCCAGGGGCCCGCTAATGGCGCTACGTCAGGCGTCAGCCCAACTCCAGCAGCACCATGCCTGCGGTGATCATCAGCAGGCCAATGCATCCTTTGCCGTCAATGGGCTGTTTAAAAATAATCCAGCCGGTCAAGGCGGTCAGTAAAATGCCGCAGCCGCCCCATATCGCGTAAGCAGTGGCCATCTCCAGCCCCTTCAGGGCCTGCGACAGCGCGGTGAATGAAGCAAAAATAAACAGTAATCCCACTGCGCCCGGAAGCTTTTTAGCCATGCCTTCGGAACGCTGCAGAAAGGCGTTGGCCGTTACCTCCAGCACAATAGCGATGGCAAGATAGAAATAAGGAACCAACATTACGACTCTCTGTGTTCGTTTTCAGCGATATTGACCAGCATCACGCCACCCAGTAACAGGAAAATGGCAATAAACTGCATGACGCTAAGATGCTCTTTGAAAAAGAGACTGCCGATAGCCGCTACCGCTAACAGCCCCAACGATTCCCAGGTGGCATAGGCAACCGCCAGGGCGATTTTTTTCAGGGCCAGCGCCATAAAAGTAAAAGAGAGGCCGATGGTAAAATACATCAGCAGCATGCCCGCCCAGTGAGCTTCTCTGGAAAGTAACTTCATCACTACTACGCTGCTTACTTCTGCCACAATCGCCAGAAAAAGATAACACCAGGCTCTGGACACCCTTCCTCCACATTCCATTAATATTT
This sequence comes from Mixta hanseatica, assembly GCF_023517775.1. NCBI lineage: Bacteria > Pseudomonadati > Pseudomonadota > Gammaproteobacteria > Enterobacterales > Erwiniaceae > Mixta > Mixta hanseatica. The sequence goes on from NZ_CP082904.1 coordinate 3,315,411, forward strand.
TCAGCCGGGCATTCTACATCGGGACGGTGACAGGAAGGCAAAAGGAAAAGAGGAGAAGAGGCTAAAAGCCTTAACCCTGCGTGCTTTTTACTGCCCAGGCGCGATGCCGCGGGCAGTATCAGGCAAGGAAAGCTTAGCGATCGTCAGTGGGTTTAACCTTCTGCTGCTGATGCGTGGATCGATGGCTGGTCAGGTAACGTTTCACCAGCACGAAAAACAGCGGCACAAAAAACAGCGCCAGCACCGTGCCCGCCAGCGTACCGCCGATAATCCCGGTACCAATCGCAATGCGGCTGTTAGCCCCCGCTCCGGTCGCCACCGCCAGCGGCGTCACGCCGGCGATAAAGGCCAGTGAAGTCATGATAATCGGGCGCAAACGGGTACGCGCCGCCTGCAAGGCCGCCGCGCTGAGCGAGCGCCCCTGCTTTATCGCATCCTCAGCAAACTCGATGATCAAAATGGCGTTTTTCGAGGTCAGCCCCACCGTGGTCAGCAGCGCTACCTGAAAATAGATATCGTTGCTCAGCCCACGCAGGGTAACGGCCAGCAAGGTGCCCAGAACGCCCAGCGGCACCGCCAGCAGCACGGAAAACGGAATCGACCAGCTCTCATACAGCGCCGCCAGGCAGAGAAACACCACCAGCACCGAGATGGCGTACAGCGTGGTTGACTGCCCGCCCGCCTGTTTCTCCTGCAGCGAAAGCCCACTCCAGGCTCCGGTGGTGCCGGCAGGCAGTTCGCTGGCCAGCCGCTCCAGAGTATTCATCGCATCACCAGAGCTAAAGCCCTGCGCGTTCTGTCCCTGGATTTCAAACGAGGCGGAGCCGTTATAGCGATTCAGCGCTTCCGGCCCCATGGTCCAGTGGGTGGATGCGATAGCGGAGAACGGTGTCATGCCGTTCTCTGCATTGCGGATATACCAGTTGTTTAAATCAGAAGGCGAAGAGCGATAAGGCGCATCGGCCTGAAGATAAACCCGCTTTACGCGCCCGCGATCGATAAAGTCATTGATATAGGCGCCGCCCCAGGCGCTGGTCAGCGTACTGGTCACGCCATCCAATTGCAGGCCCAGCGCGACCGCTTTGCTGGTATCAATATCGATCTGCAGCTGCGGCGTCTGCGGCAGAATATTCGCCCTGACCGCAGAGAGTTCCGGGCTCTGCGCCGCCTTCTGCAATAGCTGGTCGCGCAGCGATTCCAGTTCACTGCGGGTTGTACCGCCGCTGGCCAGCAGCTCATAGGTAAAGCCGTTGTTCTGGCCCAGCCCCGGCACCGAAGGCGGCGTCAGCGCAAATACCTGCGCGTCACGAATAGAAGAGAGCGCTGCCGTGGCGCGGGCGGCGATCGCCTCGGCGGAGTTTGCCGCCCCTGCGCGATCTTCCCAGTTTTTAAGCTTGATAAAGGCCATGCCGGCGTTCTGCGCCGCGCCGCTGAAATTAAAGCCGTTGATAGTGAATATCACATCAACGTTCTCTTTTTCCTCGCTGAGGAACCAGTCGATGATCTGCTGATTGACCGCCTCGGTACGGTTTGAGGTGGCGCCCGCCGGCAGGGTCGCCTGCAGCATGATACTGCCCTGATCCTCAGTAGGCAGGAAGCTTCCCGGCAAACGGGTAAACAGCACAAACAGCACCAGTCCCATCGCGCCATACAGGGTCATCATCACGATCGGGCGACGTAGCGTTCCCAACACCTTATGGCGATATTTACGCTCGGTGGCTTCATAAAAGCGGTTAAACCCGCCGAAGAATCCGCGACGATACGGTTTTCCCGGTTTCAGCAACATACCGCAGAGCGCAGGCGTCAGCGTCAACGCCACCACCACCGACAGCGACATGGCGGCAATAATGGTAATAGAGAACTGACGATAAATAACGCCGGTCGAGCCGGCAAAAAACGCCATCGGTAGAAATACCGCGGAAAGCACCAGCGCAATCGCCACCAACGCGCCAGAAATCTCTCCCATCGATTTTTCCGTGGCCTCCCGCGCCGGCAAGCCTTCGTCGTGCATGATGCGCTCGACGTTTTCCACCACCACAATGGCATCATCCACCAGCAGCCCGATAGCCAGCACCATCGCGAACAGCGTCAGGGTATTAATGGTATAACCGGAAATCGCCAGCACGCCGAAGGTGCCCAGCAGCACCACCGGTACCGCCAGCGCCGGAATGATGGTGGCCCGGATGTTCTGCAAAAACAGATACATCACCACAATCACCAGTACGATAGCTTCGATCAGGGTGACCACCACATCCTGAACGGAGATTTTAATGAAATCGGTGCTGTCCAGCGCATACGCCACTTCATAGCCGGCGGGCATCGAATGCCGATACTCTTCGACCTTCTGCTTGACCAGCGTGGCGGTATCCAGCGCGTTAGCGCCCGGCGCCAGCATCACGCCGACACCGGCAGCCGGATGGCCGTTCAGGCGAGTAGACATATCATAAGACTCGCTGCCCAGCTCAACGCGCGCGACATCGCCAACGCGCACGATTGCCCCGTTCCGCTCGCTTTTCACGATAATATTACGAAACTGCTCTGGCGTTTGCAGGCGTGACTGCGCGCGCACCGTTGCGGTCAGCTGCTGATTGTCCGGCGAGGGTAGCCCGCCGATTTTACCGGCGGAAACCTGAATATTCTGCGACTGAATCGCCGCGGAGACATCGGAAGGCTGCAATGAGAAAGAGGCCAGCTTGTAAGGGTCCAGCCAAATGCGCATGGCGTACTGACCGCCAAATACCTGAATATCCCCCACCCCTTCGGTACGGGCGAGCGGTTCCTGCATATTACTGACCAGCCAGTCGCCGATATCATTACTGCTGCTTTTATTGGTGGTGTCGTACAGCCCCATTACCAGCAGAAAGTTGGACTGGGATTTGGTTACGGTTACGCCAAGCTGTTGTACTTCGCTGGGCAAGCGCGACAGCGCCTGCTGCACTTTATTCTGTACCTGCACCTGAGCCGTATCGGGATCGGTGCCCTGGCTAAAGGTGACCGTAACGGTGACGCTTCCCCGCGAACTGCTGCTGGAGGTGAAATAGAGCAGATTATCCAGCCCGGTTAGCTGCTGCTCGATAACCTGCGTCACGCTGTTTTCCAGCGTCTCGGCCGACGCGCCGGTATAGGTGGCGCTGATATTGACGGAGGGCGGCGCCACATCGGGATACTGCTCTACCGGTAGCAACGTAATAGAAAGCGCCCCCAGCAGCATAATCAAAATGGCAATAACCCAGGCAAACACCGGGCGATAAATAAAAAAACGGGAAAACATTAAGCGGCGCCTCAGTTTTTAAAATAAAAATATGACGGGATCTGTTTAGCAGATAAACGCACTCAGCGGGGGTTCGTTCACGAACTCTTTTTATCCGGCTACCAACAGAGCAGCCAATAGTATGCCGAAACGGGAGGCGATAGCTTGACCTCTCTTCTGAAAAATGACGAACGGATTGAATCAGGTCGGCTTGTTGCCAGCGCCTGAGGGCGTGTTAATTTTACAGGTTATTCTGAAGGCAAAAGCCGTCATGCCGTGCCATTGTTAACTATACTTTTGGTTTGATGATGTTTATTGAGTGAGGGAATAATGAAAAAGACAATCATGGCACTATCTGCACTGCTGCTGGCTTCTCCGGTTTTTGCCGCAACTACGCACGCAACGGATGACACCGTCGCCACCGCCCACGAAGGCGCGCATACCGCCAAAGAAAAACTGCATCAGACGCAGCATCAGGGCGAAGAGATGAAACTTAAATCTGAACATGCCGCAGAAGGTAAAAGCGATAACCTGAGCAGTAAAGCCAGCGAAGGTACGAAGAAAGCGTGGGATAAAACCAAAGAGGGTACGGAAAAGGGCTGGAACGCCACCAAAGAAGGGAGCGAGAAAGGCTGGAATAAGACCAAAGAAGGCGCCAGCGAACTGAAAAACAAAGTCAGCGAATAACCCGCTATTCTCTGTTAATAAAAGGCCGCCGCTGCGGCCTTTTAACGTTAACGTTCCAGCCATCGTCCATCCGGGCTGCCTGTTAATTTTATACGTTCATGTTAACTCTGCGCCCAGACCCGCGGGCCATTCACCTGTTGATTGCCGGATTGCGCGGTTTGCGCGGCGTTCATCACCGCTTGTCCAGCGCCCTCCTTCACACCCTCCTTCACGCCCTGCTTGAGGCCTTCTTTCAGTCCCGCTGTCAGCGCTGCGCGCCCGGCCGTTGCCGCCGCCCCTGCCGCCCCGACGCCCGGGATCAGCATACTCAGGCCGGTTGCCACATAGCCCAGGATATCAAGCAGTTTAAAGATGCCGCCGCCCTTCTCTTTCTTCTGATCGGGCTGGGTTTCCTGCCCTCGCGCCATATCATCCTGCGCGCTCAGCTCGGCCTGCGTGGTTGGCTTATCGGCTAACTGCGGTGATGGCGCTACCTGATTTGAGCCTTTGCGAATAAAGGCATCCAGATCGCCTTTGCCAATATTTCTGTCGTTGGCTTTATTAAAGAAGTTTCCGCCCGCCCCATGCTTGCCGTTATCCAACATAGAAAACAGCATCGAATTGGGCTGGCTAAGCAGGTTTGCCGCGTCCCGCACTTCCTGGCTGTTATTACTGTCGTTGGCGATTTTAGTCAGCTTGTCAGGCTTAATGCCGCCGCCCTTGAAGAAGATATCCTGGTTATTTTGCAACGTCTCCAGCGCTTTACTCTCCTGCGGCGAGAGCTTCACATTATAAGAGGCGACATCGCACAGCCGATCGCGCGAGACGGTCGCGCCCGGATCGTCCTTACCGGTAAGCTGCTGCCACCGATCGGGATGAGCGGTGTAATATTTTGCCGCGGCGGCGACCTGCGGTGGGCATTTGCCCATGTCCTGCGAACCATCGGCAATCTTTTGCAGGGTTTCCAGGCTGACCTTTTTCGGCAGGCTTTCAGAGTACAGATAAAGCTCACGCATGGCGTCATTAGAGGTCATCTCGCGGGCGGGCGATCCTGGTGCTGAATCTGACGGAACATAGTCGTGGGTATAGGTTTCCGCTTTCGCATCGGCATACTGCCTGATCGCCGGATTCTGCTGCCATTTCTGGATATCTTTGGCGCTGATTTTTCCGTCGGTTTTGCCGTTCTTCGCCGGATCGATGGCGTCAAACATGGCGGGGTTCTCTGCCAACGCATCCAGCGCCTGTTTGGCATCACTTGGGGTGCTCGGATCGTTGCGCAGCTTTTCTATCCCTTCACGATCGAGCGGTTTTTTCAGCAGGTTTTCATGCCGGCCCAGAGTGGTGATGACCTGCTCAAACGGCATCTGATCGCTGGCGGCTGAGGTGAGCGGCAACGCGCCGTCCGCCTGAGCAGAGCCGGTTAGCTCCGCCAGCAGATTAGCGATCAGGCTTGATATTAGCTGCGTAAGCGGCTGCGTTGCCTGCTGCCCGCTCAGTGCCAGGTTCGTCTGCCCGGGCAGCGACGGGCTATTAAAAGAGAGCGGTATTGACCCGGTTCCTTTCGCGTCAGGCTGTTTAGCCGTTGGCGATCCTGTACCGGGCAACGCGGGTTCGCGCGGCGCGGTAAAGTTTGATGGTGAAAAACCAGAAAGGCGCATTTTTTTTTCCTTCCGTCAGATAAGAATCCTTATGTGGTTCCCCATACGCGGGAGTTCCATTTACCTGACGGAGCAACGCCCTGATGCAGCTTGAGCGGTCATGATGCAAACCGCCCCGGCCTATTTATGCAGCGCCAGTCCTTTTATCGCTTTCTCCACCGCCTTCTTCGGGCCGCGCAGCGCCAGACCGACCAGATCCAGGTTATCCGCATCCTCCGCCAGGAAAACCTCGCGGTTGGCCTGGTCATGGCCGGTGGAAAACATGGCGTGGACGTAGGGGATTAGCGTGAGCTCGCGCTCCAGCCCTTTGCGGTGCGCGTTCTGCAGGCCGTTAAGATCCGCTTCAAAAACCAACATTGGCTGGCCCAGCATATTGCCGTAGCGGTTGCCGTGTGCGTCAACATAGGGCTCGCCCATCATCTCCGGCGCGGCGGAAGCTATCCCGCTGGCAAGAAATGCCACTACGTTCAGGCGCTGCCATACCGCCAGATCGTGACGAACGATCAGTGCAACTTTGGTATCAAACATCAATCAGGTTCTCCGGTGATTAACAACAGAGACCATCATCAGAGAGAAGGGGCGCGGGCGTATAGAACGTTTGTGCACTGACGCTGATATTCAGCCGGAGTAAGGCGATAAGCGCGTCGGAACCAGCGGCCAAAGTGACTTTGATCGGCAAAGCCGACCTGCGCGGCGGCCTCAGCGGGATTAAATCCCTGCGCCAGCAGCATGCGGGCGGTGCGCAACCGCAGTCGCACCAGCCAGGCATGGGGCGACTGTCCGAACGCCTTTTGAAACTGGCGGGTCAAACGAAAGCGATCGATACCGGCATAATTGGCCAGTTCATCCAGGCCAATATCCAACGCCATCCCGTCATGCATATAATCCCGCACCCGACACATCTGATTAAACGACTCTCCCGCTTCCAGCGCGGGCCGCAGGGAAAGATGACGTGAAAGCAGATCGATTAATCGATCCAGGCTTTGGTCGCGCGCCAGTTTGCCTTCGTGATAATGTACGGCGTGAAAAGCCTGTTGGATGGCGTGGTTCAGCAATGCATCATCGGTAAGGGTATGCCGAAAGGCGGCCTGCAGCGTGGAAATATCGCCCAGTCCACGACGCTGCAGCATGCTCGTCAGCCACGCCTGCGGCAGATAGAGCATGGTATAAGCGAAACCTTCCGCCTGCGGGGCGTGTCCGTCATGTACCGCGCCCGGCTCAATCAGGATCACCCGGCCAGGACTGCTGGTATGCAGCGTGCGATGACAGTTAAAACGCTGCAGCCCGGTTTGCGTTACGCCCACCAGCATCTCATCATGATCGTGCGGATCGTAAGCATGGCCGTAAAAATGGGCATGCACGCTTTCGATGCCGGTTTCATGGTCGCGCTGCAAATTTATCCAGTCGTTACTTACGGATTTCGCCATCATTATTGCGCCTGCAGGGTTGAATTGTCTGACGGTACGCCAGGCCCGCTATTTACCTTATCTGTTTTTTAGCCGGTCGGGTATCTCAGCCAGCATATTCAGCGCCGCCACTTTACAGCCCTGCCGCGGTTGGATAGTATGGCGCGCAGACATCAGGGCCGCGCCCTGTTGCGTAAGCGTTAACGTTAACCAACGCACTATCAGCAGGTTTCCTGCTTTTTGTGCTTAGGTATTATGCGATCCTCGATATCCCCCTCTCCTCTTTTTTTCCTGTTTGTTCTGCTGATAACCGCAGCCAACTTGCGTACGCCGATTACCGTTACCGGCCCGGTGCTGGAAAATATTAGCCGCACTTTTAGCCTGAGCGCGTCTGAAGCGGGCCTGCTGAATTTTATTCCACTGCTGATGTTTGCCGTACTGGCACCGTGCGCTTCGTGGCTGGGTAATCGAATGGGGCTGGAAAAAGCGCTGTGGATCGCGGTCTGGCTGATTACGCTGGGTTCGCTGTGGCGTATTATCGGTAATGAGACCGGTCTTTGGCTGGGCACCCTGACGCTAAGTTCCGGCATCGCCATCGCTAATGTGCTGCTGCCACCGCTGATTAAACGCGACTTTACGGAGCACACGGCAAAATATATCGGCCTCTATGCCTCAACGATGGCGATCACCGCCAGCCTGGCTTCCGGCACCGCCGTACCGCTGGCGCAGGCGACTCCGGCGGGATGGACATTATCGTTGGGGATCTGGCTGGTGCCGGCACTGATTGCGCTGGTCGCCTGGCTGCCGCCGCTTAAACACGCCCGCACGCCCCGTCCGCAGCCGCGCAGCGCCCACGACGTCCGCTTAACCTCGCCGTGGAAATCACTGCTGGGCTGGCAGGTTTCATTGTTTATGGCGCTGCAGTCGATGGTGTTTTATACCCTTATCACCTGGTTTACGCCGTATGCGCAGGCGAATGGTTTTAGTCAGGTCGCGGCGGGCTGGCTGCTGTTTATCTATCAGGTGATTGCGGTCGCCGCCAACCTTGGCTGCATGGTGGCACTGAAAAAGCAGCGCGATCAGCGGATGATCGGCTTTATCGCTTCGCTGGCTATTTTTATCGGCCTGGCCGGTCTGCTGCTGGCGCCGCAGCTGGCGGCGCTTTGGCTGATTAGCGCCGGGCTGGGCGCGGGTGCATCGATGGTAACCTGCCTGGCGCTGTTCAGCCTCAGAGCCGCTAACCATCAGCAGGCCTCACAGCTTTCGGGTATGGCGCAGTGCGTGGGATATGGGCTGGCGGCGCTGGGTCCGCTGGCGTTTGGCGTGTTGCATGAAATATTTGCCAGCTGGAATAGCGCGCTGCTGGCGCTGCTGGGGATGACGATTTTGCAGATGGTTGTCGCGCCGCTGGCAGGCAGAGAAAAACAGATCGGCTAAATAGTTCCTGCTATCGCGCCAGCAACAGAGCATGGCTCGTTTTTCCGAGGCTGCCTAGCGCTCTGCCAGCAATTTGCTGTACATGACCGGCGTCATACCGGTCATGCGGGTAAAGGCGCGACGCATCACATCGGGTCCGGAAAAGCCGCAGCGGGCGGCAATAGTTTTCGCGGGCAGCTTCCCTTCCGTTAGTAGCAGCTTCGCTTTTGCCACCCGCTCACGCTCCAGCCATTGCCCCGGCGTCATATTTATCTGCTGGCGAAACAGGCGTGTCAAATGTCGCTCGCTTAAATGGATATGGGCCGCCATCATCGCCACGCTTTTTAACGTATCAAGATGGTTTATGCTCCAGCGTTGAAGATCCTGCAATGCCGTCCGTCCGGTTAATGAAAGATCACCGCCGCGCATAAAATGCGTCTGATTAACCGGGCGGCGGAAAAACATCACCAGGTTACCTGCAATATCCAGCGCCACTTCACGTCCCAGATCCTCCTCCACCAGGCGCAGCGCCAAATCGAGTCCAGAGGTCACTCCGGCAGCGGTTCTTATCGGACCGTCAGCCGCATAGAGCGCGTCGGCATCTACTGAGATTTCAGGGTAGCCTGCCGCCAGCGCCGCAGCGCAAGCCCAGTGCGTGGTTACTCTTTTACCGTTCAGCAGTCCGGTTTTCGCCAGCAGCAGCGCGCCGCTACATACAGAGCCAAAGCGACGGCTACGCTGACACAGGCCGACAATCATTTTAAGCATTGCTGCGTCAGGCGTGAATACATCAATATCCGGCGAACCGGCAATCAAAAACGTATCTGCCGCATAACTTTCTGCATCGCTAAGCTGATAGTCCGCCGCCAGCCGAACGCCGGAAGAAGCCTGCACCACCGGCGCAGCAAAAGACATTACACGCAATGTATAAACCTGGCGTTGCAAAATACGGTTCGCTTCGGCGAAGACATCAAGCGGGCCGGAAAGGTCCAGTAATTGTACGCCCGGTACCGCCAGAATAATGATCTCACGCTTCATTGTTTTCCCCATGTCGCGATAAATCGCATTGTCCCAAATCGTCGCTTATAGATGCTTTAAGACAACAAGGATGCGCTTTAGGCTTAAACAAGGCAACTAACCGGAGACAAGAATGCATAGCAAGATAAACAACCTGACCATACCCGATAGCCAAATGGCGCGTGACGCCACTGCTTTTATTCGTGATACAGAGTCCGATCTATTGTTCCATCACTCCAGTCGCGTCTACTACTGGGGAGCACTGGCGGGCCAGCGGTACAGACTTAACGTAGATCGCGAGCTGCTCTATATCGGCTGTATGTTTCACGATATTGGCCTGACGCATGAACATTGCAGCTGTGACAAACGTTTCGAAGTTGACGGTGCTAACGCAGCGCGTGATTTTTTAAAGGGCTATGGCATCGCGCAAAGCGATATTGATAAAGTCTGGACGGCCATCGCGTTGCATACCACACCAGGCATTCCGGAGTATATGGCGCCGGAGATCGCGCTGGTTACGGCAGGGGTGGAAATGGATGTGCTGGGCATCGGCTATGAAGACTTCGACGAACGTGAAATTGAGGCGGTTACCACCCAACATCCGCGTCCAGCCGCGTTTAAAGAAGAGATCATGACGGCGTTCTATAACGGGATTAAACATAAACCCCAAACCACCTTTGGCAATGTAAAAGCAGATGTGATTAAGGATAAAGATCCAGCCTTTTCACCGCTTAACTTTTGCCAGGTTATCCGCCAGTCGCGCTGGCGTAGTTAAAAGCAAACGCGTGGCTTCGGCTAATAAAATACCGGCAGAATGCATTGGCAGCCTGCCGGTCATCTTATCTAGTCGCTGTCCTCAAAATTTTCGCTTCGCGTTCTTCTGAACCCGAAGCGATTCTGCGGAAATTTGACTGTTTTAGCGTCAGTGTTACCGGCGTCTTTACGACGGAGCCCCGACACTGACTGCGGAATGTGTCTGAATGCTTTCCTTGCCTCCCAGTAAGACATGACTTTCTCTTCGTCAGTCTCCGTTTCGGCAAGCTGCTGTAACTTATCCATGATGGCATGATTACTTAAAGCACTCTGGCTATCCAGAATAGACATGACCGCTTCGCCCAGGGCTACATGCACATTCTTTTGATCTTCTTTATCCAAACGCTCTCCTGTGCTGATGTTAAAAGGAAACCGGTTATTCAGGCGATGCGGAATAACCTGGCGCTTTTCAGGCGCTAGCTGTTGCTTATGGCAACAGCTACGCCAGAATCAGGAGAGTCTTACTACAGGTATACATAACGTGAAAACAGATAATTGTGATAAACATTCAGGCCAGAGCGCGCCCGCTGGTCAGGATCTATTCGCGGCCCAGTACCAGAGCCAATAGCCCGTGGTAATGCTTTTCCATTTCCTTGCTGGTTGTACCATCCAGCTTCGTCAGCAGCTTGGCGCAGATCGCTTTGCGGTTAACGCTTTCACCCGCCCGTAAAATATCAGCGACGATCTGTCCCAGCGTCTCCTGCTGAGTAGGGATTTCTATATCTGCCATGTCAAAACGCGGAGCAAGTGCCTTGTTGGTTCCAGGTGTCCATCGTTGCTGCTGCATCATTGGCGCCCTCGTGGTCAGATGATTAAATAAGCTAAACTTGTTACGGGCTAAACTATACAAAAAAACAAAAGCTGTACAGGTATTTTTTGCTGAATTTTTTGTTGATCGATCTTGATCCGAGGCCAGAAGAAAGGGTACAGGCGCGCCTGTCCAGCGGGGGCAGCAGCGGCGTGTTGCAGGTAGTGCCACTGATGCCGTGCCAGTTTTTTATCGCAATTTAACGCGGCGCACCCTTCAGCTTGATACAACCAGATTGCTCTATAAATGACATCAGCTGATAACAGGCGAAACATGATGGAAATCGAACGCGGCAGCTCTGCTGCTTACCGTCTCTGCACGTTCCGCTCGATAAAAACGAGAACGCTTAATTACTGAACTCGCGGATTATCAGGCATCGGAACCGGTCAGGGTAGCCCTCACATGAGGAAGACTCTGGGGGTAGTTTTGCTGAATAAACTCAATCATTTTTTCCCGCACGTGACAGCGTAAATCCCAGGCCATGGGTGAATTTTGTGCCGTCATCAATAATCTGATAGTCATGGTTTTTTCACTGGTATCGGTAACCTGAAGCACCTGAGTTTGTTGATCCCAGAGTTTTGTTTCACTGAGTACTTTTTCAAAGTGCTTGCGCAGAGGCTCTAAGGGCATGGAATAATCAAGGTAAAGAAAAACCGAGCCTAAAATTTGTGCATTGTTACGCGTCCAGTTTTGGAACGGATTTTCTGTAAAGTAAGTAATAGGCAAGACCAGCCGGCGCAGGTCCCAGAGACGTACCACAACATAAGTCAGGTTTATCTCCTCAATCCAGCCCCATTCTTTTTCAACCACGACTGCATCATCAATTTTTATCGGTTGTGTAAAGGCTATCTGGATTCCGGCGAATAAGTTGACAAGCGACTTCTGTAGAGCAAACCCAATTATTATTCCGGCAACCCCGGCACCGGCCAGGATGGTAGTGCCGAATTTTCGAACGCCAGGGAAACTAAGCAGAATCAGAGAAAGACAGAGCATCACGAGAACGGCAATAGCAACCTTTTTAACATATATTATCTGAGTGCGAATTTTGCGGGCACGAAGATTATTCGAAATATTGATGTCATAACGGATAAAAAGCATATCCTGAGCAACATTGATCAATCGAATCAGGACTGAGCAAAATGATAATATAATAAATATATTAACTGTTGTTTTAATAAAACCAAGAGATGCAGGCTGAACGTTGACATAATTAACCCCTAAGTTTATTAACAGTAAGGGAATAAAAAGAAACATTGATCCACGAAGGTGCTTTTCAAGTGATTTGAATAGCTTTCGGTCACGACTCTGCCAGTAACAGATGAATCGAAGAAGGATAAATCGCGTTAGAAAACCCACTGCGAGTGAGAGAGTGACGAGCAATACGGCAGGCACCCATAATGGAGCGCCAGATAACTCACCAAATAACAAAGGCATTATTTCCCCTTATATTCAGACTACAGCACTGGGCTGTCAGATTAGTTTAAAAAATCAGTAAACATTTGGTTTTAGGTTATCTGATACACGCACATTATTATATGAGAAATATGATAAAATGGCCTCGTCAGGAGATAAAAATATCTGGCAATCTCTGGTAAACGCTTCCTGCGTGTCACGAATCTGACACACAAGTTCGGGAACCGAGTTGTGTACTTTTTATAAGCGATTTGAACCGATACCGAAGCAGGTCAACGGCCTGAGGGGATAACTAGCATAAGCCCACACGTCAGATAAATGCAACTCGTTGAGATTTTAAGAATTTTTCGATGGGTAAAGTAAATTGTGAAATGAAGATGCTGGCTAAGCAAGTCGGCGGCAGCTTTAACGCACGGGCGCAGAGTGTTCTTCGCGCTTACCTGCCACAAGGATTTCCCCGCAGTGAAGCCAGAGCAATGACGTCAATGAATCCCGGCCACGGCAGTGGCCGCTGTCATCTTAGTGCTGGAATAAGCTGAAGGTGCTGCTGTAATAACTGACCATCCAACCTACATAGACCAACCACACCAGCAACAGTCCGGTTAAGCTCATTTTCATTGTCATAACATTTCCTTACCCTCGCCAGGGTTCTTAACAACGCCTGGACCATAATTTGGCAGAGTAAGAAAAGACTGAACTTGCGGTAGATCAATTAAACCTGTTTCATGATAAAAACTGATAAATCATAGCCGATCAAGTTTGCTAATCGCCTGGCTTTTTTAGCCGCTCATCACATTTAGCTGGCCGATAAAAATAACCATCAATATCAGATATTTACCATTTCAAGATCTTCATCAATTTTTACTAATAATGATAATAATCACTATTTGCCTACTACCCTATTTCGTTGCAAGAAAGTTGTCACTCTATTGCTGTAATTAATGTAAAACGAACCGACAGTACTCCGGCGCTCTTTACCCGGATGGCAGAGGCTAAGCATAGATCCTATGGTGTATGTAGTTGACGATGGTAGCGGGCCTGGTGCTGCTGGGTGCGGTAACGCCGATTTTCGGTAAAGCGGAAGATTATCCGCAGGGCGTTGATTTGAGCGTTTTTGCCGGTATTCGTGATGAACTGCTTAAAGATCGCGCGCAGTTCATCAGCGATTTTGCCGCCACTTTTTACGGCACTAATGCCGGGCAGACGGTTTCCGCAGGCGTGCTGACGCAAACGTTGAATATTGCGCTGCTGGCATCGCTGAAAGGTACGCTGGAGTGCGTCACGGCCTTCTCCGAGACCGATTTCCGCCCGGATATGGCGAAGATCGATGTGCCGACGCTGGTGATTCACGGCAACAACGATCAGGTGGTGCCGTTTGAAACCACCGGTAAGGTGGCGGCGGAAATGATTAACAACGCCGAGCTAAAGGTCTATGACAATGGCCCGCACGGCTTTGCGGTAACGCATCAGGATCAATTGAATAATGATTTGCTGGCGTTCCTGCAGGCGCACTAAGCGAAAAAGGGGATGCGGCGCATCCCCTAAAAATAAAGAAATGTGCTTGTACTCCCGTCGCCTTACGTTCATTAGCCGTTTGTAAGAGGAGGCCACATATCCCTTTTCTCTTCGCGAAAACTGAGAAACCTGGCGGTTAATACACATTGTTTTATACCGGTGCTATCTGTTCAATAGCGCGATAAATCTTCAGGCCGCGCTGTTCCGCTATTTCAATATCTTTATCTGCGCCCCGCGAATCCCCTTCAATACGTAATATCGCATCGCACTGGGCAATTAAGCGATGCGCCACCGGATACAGCATCGATTCGCTAATTTCATCGCCCAACGTTTTTGAACCTGCCGCTTTAGCTAACGGAAGCGCCAGCCATTCGCCAATCACCGGCACGTGTCCGCGTTGATAAACCTGTAACGCCGCCGCTTCAAGCCGCTGAAGATTCTGCGCGATCAAGGTTTCATCGCCCTGCGTTCCGCTGCGATATGGCCCGGCAATAAGAATTAATTCTGCTGTCATTTTCGCCTCACATAATGCCCTTCAGGGCCAGGTACTGAAGTAACATAATGGTTTTAGCATCCGCTATTTCACCGTTATCTATCGCCGCCATCGCCTGCTGAAATTCCATTTCGACTACTTCAATATCTTCTCCTTCCTCTTTAATGCCACCGCCCGCGCCAGAAAGGTGTTCGTCGCGGTATTCAGCAATAAAGAAGTAGAGCTTCTCGGTAACCGAGCCCGGGCTCATAAAGGCTTCAAAAACTTTTTCTACCTGTTCAACCTGATAACCGGTCTCTTCTTCCGCTTCGGCTTTAATTCGCTTTTCAGGATCAAGGTTATCCAGCAACCCCGCCGGCGCCTCTAACAGCAGGCCGGGATGCTGATTTACGTAAACGGGAAAACGAAACTGGCGCGTTAAGATAACGGTTTGCCGGCTACGGTTATAAAGCAGAATCACCGCCCCGTTGCCCCGGTCGTAAACCTCACGGCTTTGCCGCTGCCATTCGCCATCGCGGCGCTTAAGCTCAAAGGTATATTTTTTCAGTAGGTACCAGTCATCCGATAACACTTTACTGTCAATAATGCGCATTTCTGCATGTTTAGCTGGCATAATGGCTCCTCCGTCGATAATATCGTCATCATATCGTGTACAAACGTGCACACTCAAATGAATTCGTGCAAACCAGGAAAAAGGCCATATGCTTACCTCGCAACGTAAACAGCTCATCCTGCAAAAACTTGCGGCGGAGGGGCAGGTGCTGTCTAAGCATCTCAGCGAAACCTTTAACGTATCAGAGGACACCATCCGCCGTGATTTACGTGAGCTTTCTGCTGAAGGCCTGCTGCAGCGGGTACACGGCGGCGCGCTGCCAGCTTCCGCTGCAACCGTCACCTTCGCCGAACGTAAAAACCTGCGGTTGGATGCGAAACGGGTTATCGCGAAAAAAGGCGCAGAACTGATTGAGCCGGGACAGGTCGTGATGATCGACGGCGGAACCACGACCGCTGAATTGATTACGTTCTTACCCCATAGCCTGCAGATTACCGTGGTCACCCATAGCCCAGGCATTGCGCTTGGTCTGGCGGATCATCCCTTGATCGATGTGATTATGATCGGCGGGCGGCTATTCAAACATTCGCTGGTGGCGGTTGGCGCGGCGGCTATTGAGAACGTCGCGAATGTCCGCGCGGATATTTTCTTTATGGGCGTAACCGGCATTCATGCTGACGCCGGTTTGAGTACCGGCGATTATGAAGAGTCCTGCATTAAGCGCGCATTTTCGCAAAAGGCGGCGGAAACCATTGTGCTGGCGTCGCCGGAAAAACTGAATTCCGCCTCGACCTGGGTAATCGGCGATATTTCGCTAATCAATACCATGGTGGTGGAAAAGAGCACCGCAGAACAGTTGCTGACGCCCTTTATCAACAAAGGCATCAGCGTGGTTAAAGCCTGAACGCTAAACAGCCTGGACGCCAAAGTGCCGCTTCAGGCCCTGCGCACCTTTGGCGGTGATACGCACGCAGCGGCTGCCGATATCCTTTTCCATCCAGCGCTGCTGCTCAAACCAGCTGAGCAAAGCGGCGCCCAGCGCCCCGCCGAGATGATAGCGACGTTCGCTCCAGTCCAGGCAGGCACAGCTAAATTTTCTGCGCGAGCCGGCAGGCGCTACCGCAATCCCCAGTTCCGCCAGCATTGCGCTGCCCTGCGTTGTGAGAGCGCTACCTTCCTCTGTTAGCCAGCCGCGCTCGGTTAGCCGCTGATACAGGCTCACCGCCACCTCCCCCGCTAAATGGTCATAACAAGTTCTGGCACGACGCAGATAAGCGGGCGTGGTAATACGCGGCGCGGCCATCCATTAATACACACAGCATACGGGCGCGTGACTTATCCGCCATAATCGCCGCCGTGGCCGCCAACAGATCTTCCGGCTGACAGAGATGCTGCGCCTCTGCGCTTTTTTCGCTGCGTAATGCCATATTCTATCCCCTGGTTGCCATTAACAAAGAGCCGGATGCGGATACGTTACCTTCAGATGGCGCGGATCACCATCTCCAGGCCCAACGCGAGCAGACAGATCAGAAAATAACGTTTAAATACCGGCGGAGAGATAAACCGGCGCAGCCGCTGTCCGGCAAACAGCCCGATCAGCGCCGGGATCACCGCTAATCCTGATATGCCCAGGGAGACGGAAGGCAATGCACCATGCCATCCCAGGCCGGCGGCAAGGGCCAGCGTCGAGCTGGTAAACGAGATCCCCAGCGCCTGCACCAGCTCATCTTTCTCCAGCCCCAGCGCCTGTAGCCAGGGCACCGCGGGCATAACAAAAACACCGGTAGCGCCGGTCAGCATACCGGTAACGATGCCTACCGGCAGCGACCAAACCGGCTCATGCCGCGGCGCGACGGCAACACTGCGCCCGGTCAGCGTCCATAGCGCGTAAACGATAAGCGCCGTTCCCAGTGCCAGCTGCGTATACGCGCTATGACCGTTGGCCAGCCATCCGCTGCTTAACAGCGTAGCGCTGACAATCGCCAGCTGCATCGGCCACAGCCGCCGGATCAGCGCGCCGCAATGCGCTCCGCCGCTCAGCTGAAAAATGTTGGTTATCAGGGAAGGCAAGAGCAGCATTGCGGCGGCGGTGGCCGGTGAAAGTAACGCGCCGAGCACGCCCATCGCCACCGTCGGCAGCCCCATGCCGGTCACGCCCTTTACCAGCCCCGCCAGCAAAAAAGTGACGCCTGCCAACAGCAGCGTAGCGAAATTAAACTCTATCATGCGTTTCTGCCTCCGCCTGCGGCGCCTGGCCGCGCTCGTTTTTGCCGTAATCGCGTATTACCGCCGCGACGCGCAGCCGGTAATGGCTGAAAATATCGGCGTGCCCCGCCTGCTGCGCGGTGCGGTGCGCTTCCTGACGTCGCTAGGCGAGTATCGCTTCCTCGTCCCGCCACCAGGAAAGAGATAATAGTTTCTCCGGCTGGGTCAGACTTTGAAAACGCTCGATGGAAATAAATCCGTCGATATGGCTGAGCAGCGGCTTAAGTTCCGTCGCCAGGCTCAGATAGCGTTGCTGCTGAGAGGGATAAGGTTCAGCTTCAAAAATAACGGCAAACATGGTCGACTCCTTCTGGTTGAGAAAACCAGCTTGCCGCAGACGCAGGGTGGATGCTTCGCCGGACAACAAAGTATGGGCGCCGAGTGGCCGTTAGGGTAGAGAGGCGAGTTGAACTACAGGGATCTCATCCTGCCTGTTCAACAGGCAGGATAAGCAATCCAGGTTCCGGGCGGAGCCTGGATTATCCAATTAGAAGTTGTAGTTGGCGGTAACAGAGACGTTACGCGGCGCGCCGTAAACCTGATATTGCCCCACGTAGGTATCGTAGGATTTATCGAACAGGTTATTCAGGTTCGCCTGCACCGACAGCTGTTTCGTAACCTGATAGCGGCCAAACAGATTCACCAGCGCATAGCTGCCCTGCTCTGCGCGCCAGGTACCGTTGCCTTCCGGCGCGGCGACATCCTGCCAGACGTGCGTCTGCCAGTTTACGCCGCCGCCCAGCGTCAGCTGGCTTAAGGCCGGCACGTTATAAGCGGCGAACAGCTTCAGGCTGGTGCGCGGCAGCATCGGGTTGATGGCATTGCCGTCGCCATCTTCCGCCACGTAGCGCGTTGCGCCGAAGGTCATCTGCAGGTTATCGGTGACCGCGCCGTTAACCTCAAACTCAATGCCTTTGCTGACCGTACCCTGCGCAGCGTAGTACGCCTGTTCGCTATTAGTGTTCGGGATCATCTGGCCGGTGGTTTGCGCGACGTTATCCTGCTCAACACGGAACAGCGCCACGGAGGTGGTCAGGCGGCTGTTCAGCCAGTCCGCTTTTAGCCCGGTTTCATAGTTTTTACCGACCGTCGGCGGCAGATAGCTGCCGTTAATATCCCGGTAAGACTGCGGATTAAAGATCGAGGTATAGCTGGCGTAAGCGGACCAGGTATCATTGATGTCATACACCAGGCCAGCGTAAGGCGTGATACGGTTTTTCGCCAGATTCTGCGTCAGCGTGCTGGTGCTCCATTTGGTATAGCGCGCGCCTACAATCAGGTTGAGCGGATCGGCCAGCGAAATGCGCGTGGCCAGATAGGCTGACTTCTGGTGCACCGTATCGGCCTGCGCCAGGCTTAGCTCGCCCCAGTTGGTCTCAGGAATATTGCCATCCCAGTTATTGTAATTGCCGATGTCATCCGAAGAAAGGTTCGCGAACGCGTTGGTGTAGCGGTTGTTTTGGCGGCTGTAGCTTACGCCCGCCATCAGCTCGTGCTGACGACCAAACAGCTGGTAAGGGCCGCTGGTAAAGGCATCCAGCGCATGCACTTTGCGCGTGCCGGTGTTATAGCCGGTGCCGCCGATAACAGGATAATCGGCGTAAGCGCTGACGCCTCGCCCGGTGGTTTTATCAAAAAAGCCATCAAGATAGAGCATCTTGCTGTCGAGTTTGGTTTCCGCATGGGTGCCGTTCAGGGTGATCTGCCAGCCGTTATCGAAGCGCTGCTTCAGCGTGGCGAACACTCTTCTGGACTCGGTATTGCTGTAGGCCCAGTCAGGCGCGGTATTGTCGCTGCGATCGTAGCTAATTTGGCTGCCGTCCGTATACCAGCGCGGTAAGCCGCCCCAGGTCGGGCTGTCAGCCTGGTTTTCCTGATAGTCGTAGCCCACCGATAAGGTAGTAGAGTCGGTGAGGTCCGCATCCACCACGCCATAAATGAATTTTTTTTCGTTGCTGTAGCGATCAAGATAGCTGTTTCTGTCCTGATAACCGGCGACCACGCGTCCGCGTACGTTGCCTGAATCGGTTAACGGCGCGGAGAGATCAAGCACATAGCGCTGCTTATCCCAGCTGCCGTAGCTGGCGGAAACGTTACCGACAAACTCGCGGCTGTCGGCGTGCTTACGCACCATATTCACCGAGGCTGACGGGTTGCCCGCGCCGCTCATCAGACCGGTCGCGCCACGCACCACTTCGATGCGGTCATAAATCGCGCTATCGGACATAGCATCGCCAAGGTTCCAACGCTCTTCAAACACGGTCGGAATATCATCAACCATGTAGTTATCAATCATAAACCCGCGCGAATAGAAAGTGCTGCGATCGAGATCGGCCACTTTTTCCGTCACGCCGGTGGTGTTCTTCAGCACATCGCCCAATGACTGCATCTGCTGATCCCGCATGCGCTGCTTGCTGATAATGCTGACGGACTGCGGTATATCCCGCGCGGTTAAGGTCATCCTGGTCCCCGCCTGGGTGACCGGCACGCTGTAATCGCTTTGCGTGCTGTTCTCTTCGCTGTCAACAGCGGCATCAACCACCAGCGTCTCTTCCTGCGCTGCCGCCCAGGCCGCGTTACCGTGCAGCGCAATGGCGATCAACGCTGCCAGGGAAGTTAGAACCCGTTTGACTGACGCGCCTTCGCTAAGGCGAATTTCCCTGTTATCAACTGAAATTAAAGACATTTTTTACCTTCGAGAGCTATTATTTTTTTGTGTGCCCGACCGTATGCGCTTTCTCAATCTGCAAAAGCCCTACGCTTAAGGCAGTTTTCCCTGAGCCAGAACTCCTGGCGCTGTCGCTTTCCCTGCCGGCTTAGCGGATTAATGGATACGTAAAAAATCATTTCACCGCTAATGGTGAGAATGAGAAATTTAATCATTTTCATTACGGATGTAAATGAGTATTACAGAATTGTCTTGAAGGCGCCTGTGGGGTGACAGCAAAGGGTAAAGATGAGGAGTTAAAGACGAAGGAAAGAGGCTATATGTTCCCCGATAAAGCACCGGGGAAATCTGCCGGCCCGCAAGAGCCAGCGACGTTTACGCTTTGTCGGCGGCCGGACGCAGGCGGGCAGTTAAACCACGCAGGAAGTAGCGCAGGAACTGATCGCCGCATTCACGGTAGTTTTTATGGTCCGGCGCACGCATGATGGCGGTAATCTCCGGCATAGAGACCCGGAATTGCTGCGAGGTCAGAATTGCCAAAATATCATCGGTTTTCAGCGCAAAGGCGATACGCAGCTTTTTAAGGATGATGTTGTTGGTAATACGACGCTCGACTTTCAGCGGCGGCATGCTCTCATCTTTACCGCGTTTGTGATAAATCAGGCCGTTCAGGAAGCCGCTCATCAGCACGTCCGGGCAGGCGACAAAGCCTTGCTCTTCTTCTTTCAGCATATAGCTGGCCATCTGCTCAACGGGAATCGCCATATCGGCCAGCGCCAGGATCGCGACCATATCATTATTGTTGAGCTTTAGCGCGTAGCGCAGGCTACGCAGTACATCGTTATTCATCATCGCGATGATTCCTTACCCTTCCGGCATACAAAGCGGGCAGTATAGCGATCTCTGCGCTGATGACGAGCAAAACAACGCGCTTTTGCGCTAACGACGTGCTGGTAATCACAAGGGAAAGAGCCTGAGAGACGAAGTAAAACAGCCGCCCTGCAGAGGCAGGACGGCAGAAGGCATTAGTTTTCCAGCTTATAGTTCAGGGTGATTTCAGCATTCAGTACCTGTGAAACCGGACAGCCTGCTTTTGCCTTGTTGATAATTTCATCAAAGGCAGCGTTATCGATTCCCGGCAGCTTGATGTTGCTATCAAGCGCAATTTTGGTAATGGCAAAACCTTCGCCCTGTTTATCCAGCGAGACATCCGCCGTGGTATCAATACTCTGTGGCGTATGGCCAGCCTGACCCAGCATCATCGACAGCGCCATTGAGAAGCAGGCGGCATGCGCTGCGCCAATCAATTCTTCCGGGTTAGTGCCGGGCTGATCTTCGAAACGGGTGTTAAAACCGTATGGTTGCTGTTTCAGCGCGCCACTTTCAGTAGAAACGGTGCCTTTACCCCGTTTAAGATCGCCTTCCCAGTGTGCCTGACCTTTCTTATGAATCGTCATCTTTCCTCCGGTTTTACTGAAATGTACTATCAGTATAGTTAGCCCGCTGCGTATCACCTGGCGGCAGCGGTTTTATTACCCTGGCCCAGGCTGTCAGACCATGTGCTGTCTGACGGACGGACGACGAGAAAAATGTAACTAACAAAGAATAACGGAGAGATATGATGTTTCAGAAAGATGATTTTGTGCAGGCGAAAACCGGCGGCCCGAAAATGCAGGTGCTGCGCGTAGAGGGTGAAACGCTCTGGTGCGCCCGCGTTGATGATGCAGACAAAAAAGAGATCGAGATCCCGGCCAGTTCAGTGAATCCTTATCATGAAGAGGGTGACTTCGGCGTCTGCTGAGTCCCCGGCAGCCTGAATGAGAACGGGCTGCCTTCTTAGGGCTGCGCGGCGCCGCTAAGATGAAACTTATTTTTACCGGGATCTGGGTATGAGCGTGAAATTACGTCCGCTTGAGCGGGAGGATTTGCACTTTGTGCATCAGCTGGATAATAACGCCAGCGTGATGCGTTACTGGTTTGAGGAGCCCTACGAGGCGTTTGTTGAACTCTCTGACCTTTATAACAAGCATATTCACGATCAAAGCGAACGACGCTTTGTGGTGGAAAATGGCGGTGAAAAAGTGGGCCTGGTGGAACTGGTTGAGATCAACCATGTGCACCGCCGCGCCGAGTTCCAGATCATTATCGATCCCCTGCATCAGGGCAAAGGGCTGGCGAGCCAGGCGGCAAAACTGGCGATGGATTACGGTTTTTCCGTGCTGAATCTGTATAAACTCTATTTGATTGTCGATCAGGAGAATGAAAAAGCGATCCATATCTACAGCAAGCTGGGCTTTGAGATAGAGGGCGTACTGCGGCACGAATTTTTTATTAACGGCGAATACCGTAACACCATTCGCATGTGTATTTTCCAGCATCAGTATCTGGAAAAACATAAAACTCATCCCGGCGCGATGGTCAAACCTACCGCTCAGTAAACGGCAGGCAGCGCGAGGATAGAACCTGCGCGCTGCTCTTCTCACCGTGATTTATCAACCGGCGCGCGCGCCGACCGGGTTGATCACCGGCTGAATCTGGGCCGGCTCAATGTTATACATGCCGCCATAGAACGGATCCACCAGCAGCCAGCCCGGGAAGCCGCCCAGCGGGATATTACCCAGGATATACCACAGGTTGGCCTTCTCTTTTAACGGCAACGTCAACGGAACATAGCCGGGGCGCTCCATCATCACCCGATAACTCTTTTTGCCGAAATAGCTGCCGTTCGATTTATCCAGCACCACGGTTTTCGGGGTTATCCCCTCCGCCACCGCGCGTCCGGTTTCATCCTGCACCACAAAGGTTGCTCCTTGCGGAATCGAATCGATTCGCACGCTTTGCGTTTCCGAGCCAACAATCGTGGCGCAGCCACTGAGCAGCGATACCGCCGCCAGCGCCAGTAACAGGCGTTTCATACGCTTTCCTGAATTTTACGGTTTGGTAGTAGTTTAATCGGCAATGCGGCAGTTTTCCTTAGCGCCCGATCGCTTTCCAGGCGCTAAGGCAGCGCAATGCGTTATTGATGCGCGCAGCCGCGGGCCAGCGCGGCGATATCCTGTGGCGTGGTGCGACAGCAGCCGCCGATAATTTGCGCCCCCGCCGCTTTCCACTCGCTCAGCTTATCCTGCAGCGAACAGCCGGCCGGCGCGCTATGCCAGCTTTTGCTGACCGCATCGTACTGCTCACCGGAGTTGGGATAGACCAGCAGCGGCTTTTCGGTCAGACGGCGCAGCGTCATTAACGCTGGCGTGACCTTTTCCAGCGCAATGCAGTTGACGCCCAGCGCCACCGCCTGCGGACAGGCGTTCAGTAACGCCGCCACCGCCGTCAGCGGCGTGCCGTCGGAAAGATGCTCGCTGTCGCGCAGGGTAAACGAGAACCAGGCAGGCATGGTGGGGAATTCCGCCACCAGCGCCACCAGCGCTTCAAGTTCGGCATAAGAAGGCAGGGTTTCACAGGCCAGCAGATCGATACCGGAACCCGCCAACGCCTCCACGCGCGGGCGATGAAACGCCATCATCTCTTTCTGCGACAGCGCATAGTCGCCGCGATACTCCGCGCCGTTGGCAAGAAACGCGCCGTAAGGCCCGACCGAGCCCGCCACCAGCAGCGGCGCGGCCTGCGGCTGCTGCGCCAGATAGTCATTGCGCGCGCGCAGCGCCAGCTCAGCGCTGCGAATAATCAGCTCGCGTGATTGCAGCTCGCTCAGCCCGCGCGCGGCAAAACTCTGCGGCGTCGCCTGATAGCTGGCGGTAATCGCGCACTGCGCCCCGGCGGCAAAATAGTCATAATGCACCTGATAAATCAGCTGCGGATCTTCCATCAGTACCTTCGCTGACCACAGCGCATCAGCCAACTGGCATCCGCGCGCCTCCAGCTCCGTTGCCAGCGCGCCATCAAGGATCAGCGTGTCGCGACGCTGGAGAAGATCGGCAATGGGATTAAATAGCATGTTTCGTTTCCTTAGCGCTTTGCTGCTTTTTACGTTGGGTTAACCAGAAAGCACCATAGCAGATCGCCACAAAGGGCAGACCACACCACAGCGCGATGCGCTGCTCAGGATCGAAAGCCAGACCAACGCAGGCCAGCAGACAGAGCGCAAAGCCCAGAATCGGCGTCAGCGGGAACCAGGGCGCCCGGTATTTCAGTTCGGCGAGCGGCCGTCCTTCGCGCTGATACTGCCGCCGGAAGGCATAATGCGAGGCGCAGATGCTGAGCCAAACCGCCACCACCGCGAAGCCGGAGATGGCGGAAAGCGCCACGTAAACGGTATCGGCGGCGACGATGCTGGAAAACAGCGCCAGCAGCCCGCCCAGCATACTGGCGCCGATCGCCACCAGCGGAATGCCTCGTCGCGTCAGGCGCGCAAAACAGCGCGGCAGCGTGCCTTCGTTAGACAATGACCAGAGCATGCGGCCCGATGCATACAGTCCGGAGTTGGCCGCCGAGAGGATGGCGGTCAGGATAACGAAATTAAAAATATCCGCCGCCCAGGGCAGGCCGATCTTTTCAAATACCAGCACAAACGGGCTTTTCACGATGCCCGCCTGCTCCATCGGGATCAGCGCCGCCAGAATCAGTACCGTGCCGATAAAGAAAATAATCAGGCGCGCCACGGTGGTGCGAATCGCCAGCGGCAGCACTTTCTGCGGGTTTTCCGTTTCGCCAGCAGCGATGCCAATCAGCTCGGTGCCAGAAAAGGCGAAGTTAACCGCCACCATCGTCATCAGGATCGGCAACGCGCCGTGTGGTAGCCAGCCGGACGCGGTGAGATTATGGAAGAACGGCGCGGGGGTGCCATCCTTAAGCGGGATCAGGCCAAATACCGCGCCGCCGCCAAGAATAATAAACGCCAGAATGGTGATCACTTTAATCAGTGAGAACCAGAACTCCCCTTCTGCGAAAAAGCGCGTGGAGATAACGTTCAGTAAAAATATCGCCAGACAAAATATCAGGCACCAGAGCC
This sequence comes from Mixta hanseatica, assembly GCF_023517775.1. Taxonomy (NCBI): domain Bacteria; kingdom Pseudomonadati; phylum Pseudomonadota; class Gammaproteobacteria; order Enterobacterales; family Erwiniaceae; genus Mixta; species Mixta hanseatica. The sequence goes on from NZ_CP082904.1 coordinate 3,340,318, forward strand.
AGACCGGCGTCTGCGGAAACCAGTACTGCATACAAAAGCCCGCCGCCGTCAGGCTGGAACCGAGCGCGACGGTCCAGGTCAGCCAGTAGAGCCAGGCGACGGTGTAGCCCGTAGCCGGGCTAAGATAGCGCGAGGCATAGACGTGAAAGGCGCCGGTTTCCGGCATCGCGACCGACAGTTCGCCCAGTGATTGCATCACCAGCCATACCACCAGCGCGCCGATCAGGTACGCCAGGAGCGTCCCCGCCGCGCCGGTAGTAGAGATGATATAGCCGGTATTAAAAAACAGACCGGTGCCGATAACACCGCCCAGGGAAAGCATTACCAGATGGCGTGCTTTCATACTACGTTTAAATTGTCCGCCTTGCGGCTGTTCTGACTGCATGGTTGCCTGATCCATATGGACGTCTAAACTTCTAAATGTGGCAAAGTTTATACCTGCCCATGCAGCAGAATGCAACGTGACAAAGGATATGGCTTAACGGCGGTCGGGCGGAGTCGTTAATCGAACATACTTTGTAAATAGCGCTCCAGCGCGGCGCGGGAGCTAAAGCCGTGCGGAATGCCGTAGTGATCCTGCGTATCGCCCACAAGATACATCGGGAAGCGCGTGTAGTGATCGCAGGTCTTAATATCTGACGCCGGGTCCGCATAGTTCAGGCTTTTTTCTTTCAGCGTCGGATGAATGACCAGTGCGGTTCGCCCCAGGCGCGCTTCGCGGTTGACGTAAACATAGTTTTCGCCACGGCGGTAGCCATAGGTTTTCGGCGTCACGGTATCCATTTCAAAGCCAGCTTTTTCCAGAACGCGTGCCACCTCATCTGGTCGTAAATACATGCTTAATCCTCTCAATCTTATAAAGCTTCGCAACCTTACATCAGCGCAGCAGCCAGGGACATTCAGAATTATCCAGAAAGTCCGCGGCGGAAGACCTTTAGCGCTTCGCTTACAGGGAATGGTCTACACTAAGTATTACGTTATTCAGCAAAGGGAGAGGAAAAATGTCTAAACAAACAGTGAAAAATGATGAATTAGACGTACATCAGGACGTTTCGGTACTGGCAGATGCGCTGGACGATTTACTGAAATCGTACGGCAGCAAAACCAAAGATGATATTGACGTGGCACGCAGCAAAGCAGAAGCGCTGCTAAAAGAGACCCGGGCTAAAATCAACGGCCGTAGCCGCGTACGTCAGGCAGCGCGCGACGCGGGCCAGCAGGTTGATACCTGGATTCACGATAAGCCGTGGCACGGCGCAGGCGTCGGTGCCGCTATCGGTATTTTTATCGGCGCGCTGCTGGCTTCCCGTCGCTAACTCTCCACGCTGTATCTCCCATCCTCGCCACGTGCGGGGATTTTTTTTGCCCGAAAAAAATTTTTCCAGCGCTGATGCGCTCTGCGCCGCCGTTTGCCGTTAGGCCTGAAATCTTCATGGTTGAAAATGGAAAACGCTACATCTAGTATTCAAAACATCAAATGCACACAACACCTTGTAAATATAGCACAGCAGACGTATCGCTGGCGCTTAATGTAGCACAGGGTTTCAGGCTGGTTAAAGGAAATACGAATCATGCTCATTACTATTTACACTAAGAATAACTGCATGCAGTGTACCGCTACCAAAAACATGATGGATAAACTGGGGTTGCCCTGGCAGCTGGTTAATCTGGACGAGGAGCCAGCGGCTCTCGAAGACCTGAAGGCGCTGGGCTACCGCCAATTGCCGGTGGTGATGGCCGATGAGGATCACTGGAGCGGTTTCCGCCCCGATAAGCTGATCCGTCTGACGCAGGTGCAGCGGGCGCAGGGCTAAGCCGATGCTGGTCTACTTTTCCAGCCAGTCGGAAAACACCCACCGGTTCGTTACCCGACTTGGCCTGCCGGCGCGCCGTATTCCATTAGATAAAGCGCAGCGCCTGCAGGTAGATCGCCCTTTTATCCTGGTGGTGCCCAGCTACGGCGGCGGCAGCGCGCGCGGCGCCGTACCCGCCCAGGTTATTCAGTTTCTTAATGATGAAGCCAATCGTCGGCTGCTACGCGGCGTGATTGCCGCAGGCAACCGCAACTTCGGCGCAGGCTTTTGCCTGGCCGGCGACATCATTGCGCAAAAATGTCAGGTTCCCTACCTTTACCGCTTCGAGCTAATGGGAACCGCCGACGATATCGCCAACGTTAAAGCGGGAGTAACCCAATTTTGGCAACAACAAACAGCCCACAGCTAGCGCCCGACTATCATGCGCTGAACGCCATGCTCAACCTTTATGATGAGCAGGGAAATATCCAGTTTGATAAAGATCGTGAGGCGGCGCGCCAGTTCTGGCTGCAACAGGTGCTTCCCAACAGCGTGCCGTTCGATTCACTGACGGCGCGGCTACAGTATCTGGTGGCGGAAGGCTACTATGAAGCGGAGGTGCTGAACGCCTATCCCTTTGAATTTGTCTGCCAGCTATTTGAACAGGCGGCCGGTTGGGGCTTCCGTTTCCAGACCTTTTTAGGCGCCTGGAAGTTTTTCACCAGCTATGCGCTAAAAACCTTTGATGGTAAGCGCTACCTGGAAGATTTCCCCGATCGCGTCTGCATGGTGGCGCTCACGCTGGCGCAGGGCGACAGTCAGTTAGCCACGGCGCTGATGGAAGAGATGCTCTCCGGCCGCTTCCAGCCAGCGACGCCGACCTTCCTTAACTGCGGCAAGCAGCAGCGTGGCGAGCTGGTCTCCTGCTTCTTATTGCGTATTGAAGACAATATGGAGTCGATTGGCCGCGCGGTAAACTCTGCGCTACAGCTGTCAAAACGCGGCGGCGGCGTGGCTTTTCTGTTATCTAACCTGCGTGAAGCCGGCGCGCCGATAAAGCGTATCGAAAATCAATCTTCCGGCGTGATCCCGGTGATGAAAATGCTGGAGGATGCTTTTTCCTACGCCAACCAGCTGGGCGCGCGCCAGGGCGCCGGGGCGGTTTATCTGCATGCCCACCATCCCGATATTCTGCGCTTTCTTGATACTAAGCGGGAAAACGCCGACGAGAAGATCCGTATTAAAACCCTGTCGCTTGGCGTGGTAATCCCGGATGTGACTTTCCGTCTGGCGAAAGAGAATCAGCCGATGGCGCTCTTCTCGCCGTATGACGTGGAGCGCCTGTATGGCCAGGCGTTTGCCGATATCAGTATCAGCGAGAAATATGATGAAATGCTGGCGGATGCGCGTATCCGCAAAACCTTTATCAATGCGCGCGAGTTTTTCCAGACGCTGGCGGAAATCCAGTTCGAATCAGGCTATCCCTATCTGATGTTTGAAGATACCGTTAACCGCGCCAACCCAGTGCAGGGCCGCATCAATATGAGCAACCTCTGCTCAGAGATCCTGCAGGTGAATAGCCCTTCCAGCTACCATGACGATCTCAGCTATCGTCAGGTAGGTAAGGATATCTCCTGTAATCTCGGCTCGCTGAATATCGCCCATGCAATGGATTCCGGCAATCTGGGGCGCACCGTGGAGATCGCGGTGCGCGGCCTGAGCGCCGTTTCTGATATGAGCCATATTCATTCGGTGCCGTCGATTGAACATGGCAATGCGCAGTCGCATGCCATTGGCCTGGGCCAGATGAACCTGCATGGTTACCTGGCGCGTGAAGGGATCGCCTACGGCTCGCCGGAAGCGCTCGATTTTACCAACCTCTACTTTTACTGCATTACTTACCACGCGCTATGTACCTCAAACCAGTTGGCGCGGGAACGGCAGCAGCGCTTTGCGGGGTTCGGACAGTCGCGCTACGCCAGCGGCGACTATTTTACCCAATACATCGAGCAGGCCTGGCTACCACGCACCGAGCGTATCGCGCAGCTGTTCGCCAGGGCGGGCATCACGCTGCCGACTCAGACGGACTGGCTGACGCTGCGTGAAGCGGTAATGCGTGACGGGCTGTACAACCAAAATCTGCAGGCAATCCCGCCAACCGGATCGATCTCCTACATCAATCATGCGACCTCGAGCATTCACCCTATCGTCTCGCGCATTGAAATCCGTAAAGAAGGCAAAACCGGGCGCGTTTACTATCCGGCCCCTTTCCTGACCAATGAGAATTTCGCTGCATGGCAGGATGCGTATGAGATTGGCCCGGAAGCGATTATCGATACCTATGCGGAAGCGACGCGCCATGTCGATCAGGGGCTGTCGCTGACGCTGTTCTTCCGCGATGGCGTAACCACGCGCGACATTAACCGCGCGCAGATCTACGCATGGAAGAAAGGGATTAAAACCCTCTATTACATTCGCCTGCGGCAGATGGCGCTGGAAGGCACTGAGGTGCAGGGCTGCGTTTCCTGCTCGCTATAAACTGAATTGACGGATCGAGTTATGCAAAATCTTAAGCGCATCCAGGCGATAAACTGGAACCGCATCGAAGATGAGAAAGATCTGGAGGTCTGGAACCGTCTGACCACCAACTTTTGGCTGCCGGAGAAGGTGCCGCTCTCTAACGATCTGCCGGCGTGGAATAGCCTGAGCAACACCGAGCAGCAGCTGACTATCCGCGTATTTACCGGCCTGACGCTGCTGGATACTCTGCAAAACAGCGTCGGCGCGCCCGCGCTGATGGCTGATGCGCTGACGCCGCACGAAGAGGCAGTGATCTCTAATATCAGCTTTATGGAAGCGGTGCACGCGCGCTCTTACAGCTCAATTTTCTCTACGCTGTGTCCGGTTAATGAGGTGGATGCAGCCTATGCCTGGAGCGAAAGCTGCGTCCCGCTGCAGAATAAAGCCGACCTGATCAATCAGTACTATTGCGCCGACGATCCGCTAAAAAAGAAGGTTGCCAGCGTCTTTCTTGAGTCGTTCCTGTTCTATTCCGGTTTCTGGCTGCCGATGTACTGGTCAAGCCGCGGTAAACTGACCAATACCGCAGATCTTATCCGCCTGATTATTCGCGATGAAGCGGTGCACGGTTACTATATCGGCTATAAGTATCAAAAAGCGCTGGAAAAAGCCGATCCGGCCCGGCGTGAAGCGCTGCAGCAATTCGCCATCGATCTGCTGATGACGCTGTATGATAACGAGCTGGCTTATACCGAGGCGCTGTATGGCGAAACGCCGTGGCTGGAGGAGGTAAAAGCCTTCCTGCACTATAACGCGAATAAGGCGCTGATGAATTTAGGCTATGAAGCGCTGTTCCCGGCAGAAATGACCCAGGTTAACCCGGCTATTTTAAGCGCGTTGTCGCCTAACGCCGATGAAAACCACGACTTCTTCTCCGGATCCGGCTCCTCTTATGTGATGGGCAAAGCGGTAGATACCGAAGATGAAGACTGGGATTTTTAGTTAATGATTTGGGGGCGCATCAGCGCCCTTTTCTTCTTCAGTCCATTATCGATTAAAAATAATAATCACTCCGTTAAGAACTTTCGCCCTAAATAGGGCTTTTCATTCTTTTCAACACTGGAAATTCACCCCGGTTTTTGCGGCAAAAAAAGGGTAAAAATGCGTGCCGCCCTCCACAAAATTCATCTTTTTTTTAGCCGCAATTATTTGCCGTTAGCCCTTATCCCTACTGACCTAACGCGAGATGAGAATCTCAAAGCCTGATGACAAGCGCCGCGCAAAGGGTTGCCTGAGATTTTAACTATGTTAGGGTATAGGCCGCTTTAATTTCACCAGGACATAAATCACAGTAAATATTAACTAACCAGGATAATTAAATTGCATGGCAATTAAATTAGAAGCAAAGAATCTGTATAAAGTATTTGGCGAAAATCCCGATCGCGCTTTTAAATATATTGATAAGGGCGTGAGTAAAGAAACGCTGCTGGAAAAAACCGGACTCTCTTTAGGCGTTAAAAATGCCAGTCTGGCCATTGAAGAAGGCGAGATATTTGTCATCATGGGGCTTTCCGGTTCAGGAAAATCCACCATGGTTCGCCTTCTCAATCGTCTGATAGAGCCGACGCGCGGCCAGGTGATTATTGATGGCGTCGATATTGCAAAAATATCCGACAGCGAGCTGCGAGAAGTGCGGCGAAATAAAATCAGCATGGTATTTCAGTCATTCGCCCTGATGCCGCATATGAACGTGCTGAATAACACCGCCTTCGGTATGGAATTAGCCGGCGTTCCGCAACAGGAACGGCAGGAAAAAGCGCTGGAAGCGCTGCGTCAGGTTGGCCTGGAAAATTATGCCCATGCCTGGCCTGATGAATTATCTGGCGGTATGCGCCAGCGCGTTGGATTAGCGCGCGCATTGGCGATTAACCCCGATATTTTATTAATGGACGAGGCGTTTTCCGCGCTCGATCCCTTAATCCGCACGGAGATGCAGGATGAGCTGGTAAAACTGCAGGCGAAACATCAGCGCACCATTATCTTTATTTCTCACGATCTTGATGAAGCGATGCGCATTGGCGATCGCATTGCCATTATGCAGGGCGGAGAAGTGGTGCAGGTAGGCACGCCGGATGAGATTTTAAATAATCCCGCCAATGATTACGTACGCACCTTTTTCCGCGGTGTGGATATCAGTCATGTGTTTAGCGCCAAAGATATTGCCCGTCGCGGCGCCGGCGCGTTGATCCGCAAATCGCCCGGCCTTGGCCCGCGCTCCGCCATCAAGCTGTTGCAGGATGAAGATCGGGAATATGGCTACGTGCTGGAGAAACAAAAGTTTATCGGCGTGGTCTCTACTGATTCGCTGAAGGCAGCGCTGGCCGCCGGTACCGGCATTGACGCCGCTCTCCTTTCCACGCCTGCCGCCGTGCCTGGCGATACCTCCCTGAATGAACTGCTATCGCACGTGGCCCAGGCGCCGTGCGCGGTGCCGATTGTCGGCGAAGAAAATCAATATATCGGGGTTATTTCTAAAGGCACGCTGTTACAGGCACTAGATCGTGAGGGGAATCAGCCATGAGTCAGGCAAGCAACAATCCGTGGGAGACGACATCAACGCAGCCGGCGGCAGCCGATACCGCCAGCGATCCCTGGGGCAGTGCCTCCGCTGACGGCAGCGCAGCTCAGCCCACCAGCGGTGGCGATGCCGGAAGCTCAGCTTCCGATGCCTGGGGCTCGCCTTCCGATGCAGCTGGCGGCGGTGATGCCTGGGGCTCACCCTCCGATGCGGCTAGCGGCCATGATGCCGTAGCCAACAGCAGCGACTGGCTAAACAGCGCGCCCGCGCCGCAGACGGAACACTTTAATCTGCTGGATCCTTTCCATCATACCCTGATCCCGCTGGATAGCTGGGTAACGCACGGGATCGACTGGATCGTTAGCCATTTTCGCCCGCTGTTTCAGGGGATCCGCATTCCGGTGGATTATATTCTCAGCGCTTTCCAGCAATTGCTGCTGGGCATGCCTGCGCCGGTGGCGATCGTGCTGTTTGCGCTGATCGCCTGGCAGCTCTCCAGCTTTAGCATGGGAGTCGCCACGCTGATTTCCTTGGTGATTATCGGCGCTATCGGCGCCTGGTCGCAGGCGATGGTGACGCTGGCGCTGGTGTTAACCGCCCTGCTGTTCTGTATTGTCATCGGCCTGCCGCTGGGCATCTGGCTGGCGCGCAGCGAACGTGCCGGGCGCATTATTCGTCCGCTGTTGGATGCGATGCAAACCACGCCCGCCTTCGTTTATCTGGTGCCGATTGTCATGCTGTTTGGTATCGGCAACGTGCCCGGCGTGGTGGTGACCATTATCTTTGCCCTGCCGCCGATTGTGCGCCTTACCGTACTGGGCATTAAGCAGGTGCCGGCAGATTTAATTGAGGCGGCGGAGTCGTTTGGCGCTAATCCGCGCCAAATGCTGTTCAAAGTGCAGCTGCCGTTGGCAATGCCGACGATTATGGCGGGCGTCAACCAGACGCTGATGCTGGCGCTGTCGATGGTGGTTATCGCCTCAATGATCGCCGTCGGCGGTCTGGGGCAGATGGTGCTGCGCGGCATCGGCCGTCTCGATATGGGCCTGGCCACCGTCGGCGGCGTGGGGATTGTTATTCTCGCCATTATCCTCGATCGCCTGACGCAATCTTTTGGCCGCAACAGCCGCAGCCGTGGCAACCAACGCTGGTACGCCACCGGTCCGCTGGGTTTACTGACCCGCCCTTTTATTAAATAACGCCCGGGCGGCGTCGCTGTACGCCGCTCCGTTATGATCCGATCACCATAAATAAGGAATCGTTATGCGTAAAACAGCCCTTTTGGCCGCCGCACTGACGTCGCTGGCTACCGTGTCGGCCTTTGCCGCCGATTTACCCGGTAAAGGCATTACCGTTAAGCCGATCCAAAGCACCATTTCTGAAGAGAGTTTCCAGACGCTGCTGGTCAGCCGCGCGCTGGAAAAGCTGGGCTACCGTGTCGAGAAACCAAGCGAAGTGGATTATAACGTAGGTTACACCTCGATCGCCTCCGGCGACGCCACCTTTACCGCCGTAAACTGGCAGCCCCTGCACGATGATATGTACCGCGCCGCCGGCGGTGATAAAGCCTTTTATCGTCAGGGCACCTACGTTACCGGCGCCGCGCAGGGCTATCTGATCGATAAGAAAACCGCAGTGAAATATCATATCACCCGCCTCGATCAGCTCAAGGATGAGAAGCTGGCGCGACTGTTTGATAACAACGGCGACGGCAAAGCGGATATGACCGGCTGCGCGCCGGGCTGGGGCTGCGAGGCGGTCATTCTGCATCAGAATAAGGCGTTCGGTCTGGAGAAGACGGTAGAGCCGAATATGGGCAACTATGCCGCCATGATGGCTGATACCCTTGCTCGCTATAAGCAGGGCAAACCGATTCTTTATTACACCTGGACGCCGTACTGGATCAGCGATGTTCTGGTGCCGGGCCGCGACGTGGTTTGGTTGCAGGTGCCGTTCTCTTCAATGCCGGGCGCGCAGAAAGAGGTGAATACCCAGCTACCGAACGGCGCAAACTACGGTTTCCCGGTTAATACCATGCATATCGTCGCGAATAAAGCCTGGGCCGAGAAGAACCCGGCGGCGGCGCGCCTGTTTGCTGAGATGAAACTGCCGATTGCCGATATCAATGCGCAGAATTCACGTATGCATCAGGGCCAGTCCTCTGAACAGGCCATTAACGCTCATGTGGATGGCTGGATCAAAGCGCATCAGGCGCAGTTCGATCGCTGGATCGAAGACGCGAAAGCCGCGGCGCAATAAAGCCGGGCCGCTACCCTGGCGATCTGACGGGCAACGCATGTTGCCCGTTTTTTATTTATTCTTTATTTACGTCTGTTAAAGGTTACGCTCGCGCTAATGCAGGTAAAGAAAACTGGTATGTCCTGTTAAACACAACCAACAATGAAATAGTTTTTTGGGTTACTATTAGTCACGACGAATTATCAACCATGCTTATTGCTTATGAATTCAACATCCCAGGGACTTAGCCCAACGCTGGTCGCCCTGATGTCAATCGCCACGGGACTGGCGGTGGCCTGTAACTATTATGCGCAGCCCCTGCTGGATACCATTGCCCATAGTTTTAATCTGTCGGTTAATCAAGCCGGTTTCATTGTTACCACCGCTCAGCTCGGCTATGCCGCGGGCCTTTTGCTGCTGGTGCCGCTTGGCGATCGCCTGGAGCGACGCGGGCTGATTGTCGGCATGAGCCTGTTGGCCGCAGGCGGCATGGTGATTACCGCGCTTTCCGGCAGCCTGGGTATGATGCTGCTGGGCACCGCGCTAACCGGTCTGTTTTCCGTGGTCGCGCAGCTGCTGGTTCCGCTGGCTGCTACGCTCGCCGCACCAGAAAAACGCGGTAAAGTGGTGGGCACCGTAATGAGCGGCCTGCTGCTGGGCATTTTACTGGCCCGTACCGTTGCCGGCGCGCTGGCGCAGCTGGGCGGCTGGCGCGCGGTCTTCTGGGTAGCCAGCGTGCTAATGGTGCTAATGGCGCTGGCGCTGTGGCGCGGCTTGCCACGCTATCGCCAAACGGTAGACCTGGGCTATCCGCAGCTGCTTGGCTCTATTTTTCGTCTTTACGCTCAGTCACGCGTTATCCGTACGCGCGCCATCATTGGCTGCCTCTCCTTTGCTAATTTCAGCATCCTCTGGACCTCGATGGCCTTTCTGCTCGCTGCTCCGCCGTTTAACTATTCGGAAGGCGAAATCGGCCTGCTGGGGCTGGCGGGCGCGGCGGGCGCGCTGGCTGCGCGTCAGGCTGGCTCACTGGCGGATCGCGGCAAGGCGCGCCTTACCACCACGCTGGGACTGCTGATTATGCTGGCATCATGGGGCTTAACCGCCTTAGGGGCCCATTCATTGGTGGCGCTGATCGCCGGCATTATCCTGCTCGATTTAGCGGTGCAGGGCGTGCATATCACTAACCAAAGCGTGATCTATCGGCGTATGCCCGAAGCGCGTAACCGGCTGACCGCTGGCTATATGACCAGCTATTTTATCGGGGGCGCCGCCGGTTCGCTGATCTCCGCCAGCGCTTATCATTTTGCTGGCTGGTATGGAGTTTGCATCGCCGGCGCGCTATTAACTTTGCTTAATCTGTTTAGCTGGTGGCTGGGCCACCGTTATGAAGATCACAATAATTAATCGGCAAAATGTAAATAGCCGTTTTTTTCAGTGCCGACAGGCTATAAAGCCGTAACTCTCTCTGGTATGGTTAGCGGTAAATTTATTCATACCAGTTATTTTTTCGTAAGCAATTATTCAGTTCATGGAAAGGATATTGCTATCAAATGGCCTAAAAGTCGCTCGAAACTGGCGTAAGCTTACCGCCTGCCATATTAGCGGCAGGCATGATTTATCGCCAGACAGGATGCGTTAAGCTTTATTCGCCTGCTGACCCGCTTTGCCCGACGGCGAGGTGATAAGTGCTGTAGCATCAAAGCATTATGCTGCCCGACCTTCGGTTTATGGAGTGAGCCGAAACCTTTAGATGATGACGTTGCGATCGTATGAGCCATCGCTACTGGTAAAGATGTTCATGTCTGTTTCGTCATCACCATTACTATACCAGTTGCAACTAATGAGGTTCCTTTAAGATGGAAAGTTCGTTTACTCCCATTGAACAGATGCTGAATATTCGCGCTACACGTCATAAAGATTTTCCGCTCCAGGAAATCGTGCTGACGCGTCTGTGTATGCACATGCAGAGCAAGTTGCTGGATAACCGCAACAAAATGCTGAAAGCTCAGGGGATTAACGAGACACTGTTTATGGCGCTGATTACGCTGGATGCCCAGGAAAATCAGAGCATTCAGCCGTCTGAACTGAGCGCCGCGCTGGGTTCTTCCCGGACTAACGCCACACGTATCGCCGATGAGCTGGAAAAACGCGGCTGGATTGAGCGCCGTGAAAGCGATAACGATCGCCGCTGCCTGCACCTGCACCTGACGGAAAAAGGCAACGCTTTCCTGCGTCAGGTGCTGCCGCCGCAGCATCAGAGCCTGCAATATCTCTGGTCTTCTCTGAGCAGCAGCGAAAAAGCGCAGCTGGAAAGCCTGACGCGTAAGTTATTGAACCGTCTTGATCAGATGGATGAAGAGGAAGTTATTTCCTCCCTCTCCCACCAATAGCAATTCCTGCGACACAATCACTCTCAGAAACCGTTATTTTGATCCCCTTTTGTCCATGCCAGCGCTATCGCTGGCATTTTAGGCTCGGGCCCCTGCGTACAGGGAAAGGCGCACCCCGAAATACGTGTATACGTGGAAAACGTGGAGAGAAGCATGAGTGCGAATGCGGAAACGCAACAACCGCAACAGCCAGCCAATAAAAAGAAAAAGCGCAAAGGCGCGTTAATTTTTCTGGCTGTTTTGTTTGTTCTGGCGGGTATTGCTTATTTGATTTACTGGGCACTGGTGCTGCGCCATTTCGAAGAAACCGATGATGCCTATGTGGCAGGCAATCAGGTGCAGATCATGTCTCAGGTGGCGGGCAGCGTGAACAAAATCGGCTTTGATAATACCGATTTTGTAAAGAAAGGCGATGTGCTGGTCACGCTGGATAAAACCGATGCTGAACAGGCGTTTGAAAAAGCGCAAACCGCGCTGGCCACCAGCGTGCGTCAGACGCATCAGCTGATGATCAACGGTAAACAGTATCAGGCAACGATTGACCTGCAAAAAACCGCGCTGGCGCAGGCAGAAGCGGATCTGAAGCGCCGCGAGCCGCTGGGCGCCTCTAACCTGATTGGCCGCGAAGAGCTGCAACATGCGCGTGATGCGGTCGCTACCGCGAAAGCGCAGCTGGATGTGGCGGTACAGCAATACAACGCGAATCAGGCGGCGATTCTTGATACCTCGCTGGAAAACCAGCCGGCGGTAAAACAGAATGCCGCCGCGCTGCGTGATGCCTGGCTGGCCTTACAGCGCACCGAAATCCGCAGCCCTATCGATGGCTATGTCTCACGCCGCAGCGTTCAGGTTGGCGCGCAGATCTCTACCTCTACGCCGCTGATGGCCGTGGTGCCGGCCACCGGCATTTGGGTCGACGCCAACTTTAAAGAAACCCAGCTGGCCGGCGTGCGTATTGGTCAGCCAGCCACCGTGGTTAGCGATATTTATGGCGACGAGGTGGTTTATCACGGCAAGGTGGTCGGCCTGGATATGGGTACCGGTAGCGCCTTCTCGCTGCTGCCGGCACAAAACGCCACCGGTAACTGGATTAAAGTTGTTCAGCGCCTGCCGGTGCGTATTGAGCTGGATAGCAAAGAGGTCGCTGAACATCCGCTACGCATTGGTCTTTCCACGCTGGTAAAAGTGGATACCGCCAGTAAAGAAGGCAGCGTGCTGGCTTCTCAGGTACGTCAGTCGCCCGCTTATCAGAGCGATGCGCTGGCGATCGATCTGGCGCCGGTGAACCAGTTAATCAGCGAGATTATTCGCGCCAATGCGGGCGAATAACGCGGGAGGCTGTTATGGCACAAAAGCCGCTTGAAGGCGCTCAGCTGGTTCTGATGACCATCGCGCTGTCGCTGGCGACCTTTATGCAGGTGCTGGATTCCACCATCGCTAACGTTGCCATTCCGACCATCGCCGGTAACCTCGGCGCGTCGAACTCGCAGGGCACCTGGGTTATCACCTCGTTTGGCGTGGCGAATGCGATCTCCATTCCGATTACCGGTTGGCTGGCGAAGCGCATCGGCGAGGTGAAGCTGTTTGTCTGGTCAACCATCGCTTTTGCCGTCGCCTCTTTCCTGTGCGGCGTGGCGGATAGCCTGACGATGCTGATCCTGTTCCGCGTGATTCAGGGGCTGGTTGCCGGCCCGCTGATCCCGCTGTCGCAAAGCCTGTTGTTAAGTAACTATCCGCCGGCGAAACGCAGCGTCGCCCTGTCGCTCTGGGCGATGACGGTGGTGGTGGCACCGATCTGCGGTCCGATCCTTGGCGGCTGGATCAGCGATAATTACCACTGGGGCTGGATTTTCTTTATCAACGTGCCCATCGGTATTGTGGTTACTATCCTGACGCTGCAAACGCTGCGCAGCCGTGAAACCAAAACCGAAATTCGACCGATCGATACGGTAGGCCTGGTGCTACTGGTGGTTGGCATCGGAGCGCTGCAGATCATGCTGGATCGCGGACGTGAACTGGACTGGTTCAGCTCGACGGAAATTATCGTGCTGACAGTAATTGCAGTGGTGGCGCTGGCGGTGCTGTTCGTCTGGGAGATGACTGACGATCACCCGGTGGTAGATTTAACGCTGTTCAAATCGCGTAATTTTACCATTGGCTGTTTATCGATAAGCCTGGCCTACATGCTCTACTTCGGCTCCATTGTACTGCTGCCGCAGCTGCTGCAGGAGGTTTATGGCTATACGGCGACCTGGGCCGGGCTGGCTTCCGCGCCGGTAGGGATTTTTCCGGTGATCCTGTCGCCGATAATCGGTCGCTTTGCCCATAAGATCGATATGCGGCGCCTGGTCACCTTCAGCTTTGTGATGTACGCCGTTTGCTTTTACTGGCGCGCTTACACCTTCGAACCGGGGATGGATTTTGGCGCCTCCGCCTGGCCGCAGTTTATTCAAGGTTTGGCGGTGGCCTGCTTCTTTATGCCGCTGACCACCATTACGCTGTCGGGATTGCCGCCGGAACGTCTGGCCGCCGCTTCCAGTCTGTCGAACTTCTTGCGCACCCTGGCCGGTTCGATCGGCACATCGATTACGACCACCATGTGGACCAATCGCGAGTCGATGCATCACAGCTATTTCACCGAGTCGGTTAATCCTTATAACCCTAATGCGCAGGAAACCTACCGGCAGCTGGAACAGCTGGGCATGACGCAGCAGCAGGCGTCAGGCTATATCGCGAAGCAGATCACCAATCAGGGGCTGATTATCTCCGCTAATGAGATTTTCTGGGCCTCCGCCGGGATCTTCCTGATACTGCTGGCGCTGATTTGGTTTGCCCGCCCGCCCTTCACCTCCGGCGGCGGCGGCGGTGGCGCGCACTAACTTTCAGCCATAAAAAATGGGCTTAATGCCCAATGCTGGTCAGTTAAGACTAATAATGGTTTAAGGCTGCTATTTCACCTGAGATAGCAGCCTTTTTTTATTGGTCCGTGAGCATGCTTTCGTTTGCTGCTTTGGGCAAAACGCGGACATGTCCGGACTTAACGCTCCGGTTCCTGGCCGCTGCGCCCGGAAGCGGAATTGGACAGTGGAGCGCCCTAATTCCGCCAGAGTTATTCCATCGCTGTCGGGCGCACCACGATTTCGTTGATATCGACCGTTTCCGGTTGATTAATCGCAAAAGCGATGGTTTCGGCAAGCGTTTCTACAGAAATAGCGATTTCATGTATCTTTCTGACCTGCTCTGCTACTGCGGGATCGGTCACGCTGGACGGCAAATCGGTATCAACCGGCCCTGGAGAAATAATTGTGCTGCGAATGTTATATGGCGTCATTTCCATGCGCAGGCCTTCTGATATTGCCCTGACAGCAAATTTGGTTGCGGAATAGACGGCTGAGGTCGGACGAACACGATGCCCTGAGGTAGAGGAAACGTTGATAACGTGACCACTTTTCTGCTGTTTCATAAAAGGAAGCGCCGCAGCGATGCCGTAAAGCGTGCCTTTCAGATTGATATCAATCGCACGCTCCCAGTCATCGACCTGCGGCTGATCAAGGCGAGAGTTTGGCATGATACCGGCATTATTAATGAGCACATCAATTCGACCAAACACCTCAACCGCCTTGCCAACCAATGCTTCGACGTCCTGACGGTTTGATACATCCGTCTGTACTACTTCCGCCTTTCCACCGGCCGCTGTAATTTCATCAGCCAGAGCAGTAAGCTTGTCCAGGCGACGCGCGCCCAGCACAACATAAGCCCCCGCTGCGCTTAACAGGCGGGCTGTAGCTTCGCCGATACCACTACTGGCGCCGGTGATGACAACAACTTTTCCACTCATATTACTGGTCATAAAAGATTTCCTTTCCGGGATTACAGGGAATCAAACAACTATAGCGAGTGAGGCGGGATATGAATGATATCTTTCCTGCCCGTTATTAAGTTGGGGCGGTACCGGTATGACCGGCAACCGTAATAGCCTGTATGCGTAAATCATTACTGAGAAAAACTACGGCCCGACTGGTCGAACCATACCGATGGTAATATCTGCTTCACGGCGGCGAAGAGAAAGACGTTCTTTGGTTTCCGTCAGGCTCAGACAAAGACGCGGATACCTTTGTAAAACAGCCAATATGCGGGGGCAATGAGATTGCTAATGAAAACATAGGGCGCGGCGATAATGACATCACCTTCCACCACATTTTGTTCTGCAGCGGAAAATAACAGCTTTCAAAATGCTCCCATTTCCGCTTAGGCACGAAGCGGGCAGGTTGTCGGGGCTGGAGGTTTGCGATGAGCGAGCAGCGGAAGTTAGCGCTAATTAACCTGATAAAGAATGGAAACCAGTAGTTGAAAAAGCGGCCAGCAAATGGTTCTATAAAACATTAATAATTATTCACTATTAATGCATAAGGTCAGATACGTTGTCACTACAATCTGCAGAGTGGTTTAGCCGGAATGGCATGGAGTGTTCACGGGTAAAAGCCCATAATTCTGGCTTTCCGAAACACCTTCATGATGAGTATGTCATCAGCGCAAACCTGACGGGGGTTGAGGAAATCTGGCTGGCAGGAAAAACCGCATATGTTAAAAGTGGTCAGGTTACCTTATATAATCCAGGTACCATTCAGGCGTCGCGCTTTGACACTCAGTCCGTGGAATTCATCAGCGTGCACATACCTCAGTCAGTGATGAAGATGCTTGCAGATGAGGACAATATCCGCAGCGATCGCGAAGCGCCGGTTCTGCGTGAAGGCATAATCAATAATGCGCGCCTGTTTGACGCGCTATACCGTTTTGCAACATCATCCCGGCTGAATCAGGGCATGAATGAGGAGCAGGAACTGATTTTACTCTGTGGTGAGCTACTTGAGACGCCCGCTGTGCTTCAGAGAGGTGATGAACAGAGAATTAACGTAGTCATTGAGTACCTGCGGGATCACCTCAGCGTAAAACCGCAGCTGGAGGTGCTCCCGCAGATAGCGGGGATGAGCAAATATCATCTTGTTCGCTTCTTTACCCGGCATACGGGTATGCCGCCTCTGCAGTATCACATGCAGCTTCGCCTGCACCATGCCCGCGATTTACTTCGCAGAAACGTGCATCCGCTCGATGCCGCGATAATGCTGGGGTTTTACGATCAGAGTCATTTCATCAACGCGTTTCGCAAAGTGATGGGAACAACACCCCATCACTATGCTTCGCAGGTCAGATCAGGTCACCATAAACTCCCGGTACCCTGACATAATCACGTAAAGCGCAAAGTAGCTGAATATGAGCGCTGAGGCTATATAGGAATATTTAAGCAGACGGTGGCCAAGCAGTTTGCCCCCAAAACTTCCGACCAGGCAGAGTACACAGGTCCAGAAAATCCCCGCAATGAAGAAGCCACTCAGAAACCAGGACGTTGCCGTGACGCTGTGCTGACCCATCCGGGATATCAGCGCGCCTCCCACTGTCGCAAACCACAGAATAGCCGTGGGGGAAGACATGGCAAGCACCACGCCCCTGCCAAATTCACGCAGAAGCGGGCGATACTGATGGGTTTCGCTCACGTTAAGCTCTGCCGCCCTCCTGAAAGCGGCCACCAGCATTTTACCGGCGAACCATAAAAGCATCGCGCCACCGCCAATCCACAGTACCCAACGTACTGCTTCATACTGAAGCAGTACGGCCATTCCCGCCAGTGCCAGTAATGCATACGTCAGGTCACCCACGCAGGTCCCGATTCCCAGCCAGAAACCATGAAAATACCCGCGTTGCATGGCAAGGGTAATCATGGCGATATTGGCAATCCCGATATCAAGACACAGCGAAAGGCTCAGTAAGAAACCATTTGAAAACTCGATCATAGCGTAAAGCCTTTAATCTTTTGGTCATACTCGATCATGTCGACAGTTTTGCCAAGCCGGTTCAGCAGCAGATCAGCCTCTTCGCGCTGATGATGAGGTGAATAGCATTGCAGAAACGCTATGGCAGCATCTGTATCACCCTGCAATACAGAGCGGGTCATTACTGTTGCCAGTTCCGTCAGAGCAGGCTTCACCGCACTGAGTTCCACCCTATAGTGGGTTTCATTCCATTTCAGGCACTCGTGTTCAGTTAACCACTTGAGTTGTATGTAAGCCGCCCCTGCATCAGGATAATCGCATGGGCCACGGCGCAGATATCGCAGCATTTCAAGCAGGAACACTTTTAACTGCAACGTCTCATTCAACTGCAGGGCCTGTCGTGAAGGCTCCGTCAGGCACATCAGCAGCCCAAACACATCGGCCAGTGCTTCCTGCACCACCATTGATCCCCATCGGTCCTGTTTACTCAGTTTGCCAAACATCATCTTTTCAAGGACAACGGAATGCCCCAGGTCATGACCGCGGAACCATGCAATAAGGTGTCGGGCACAGAGAGCGCTTTCCGGGATAGCGTCATGGTGCCAGCCAAGTAGGGAGGTTTGAGAGCGGGCGAACCTTTCAAACAGGTTCAGATAGGTATTCGCAAACACGATGGTGCGCTTTTGGGGTGCATATTTCACGCCTTCATCTTCAGGGCAAAAATAAGCGAAATGTTTCGGGTAGCTGTTAGCTTCGCCAGCAATGGCAAACAGGTCGACAATTTTGTAGCGGCATCCGGGCAGAGCAACCAACCGTTGATCAATATGGCTTTGCAGCCAGCAGAGGTTGTCAGGAAAGAGATCATCCACCACATCCGAAACTTCCTGCAATCCGCGATTGGGTAACCCAAACCAGGCGGAATAATGCTGCGTGCGGGACTTACCTACCCACGTCGACATGTAACCTATTCCCTGCACCAGCTCCTGTTCATCCAGTCCTGCTATCTGCGGGAGAAGTTCTTCTGCTGTGCTGGCGTCAGAAAGGATTTCTGCGCGCAGCTGCAACGCTTTGCGGGTATCGGGATCGTCAAATTCCTGCGCAAGCTTGAAACAGATAATGCTGAGTTTTTCTCCAACAGATTGAAGCAGCGTGCTCCCGGTTCGTGTGGTAACCGGGTGAATATGACTGGCCGCTTCTGCAAGACGCGTAGCCTGATGGATAAGGTCCAGCGCAGCGGGCGAAAGTGAGTCAGGCAGAGGAATATCCATCATGTGGATATGGTATGAGTCAGCAGCAGGCCAGAACGGTGTCGTAAACATGAAATTCCCTTCCATTATGAATAACGAGACTCTTACTTAACCATTGCATGCGTTACCGGTATTGGAAGGAATTGCGCAGCGCTGACTGAAAGCGAGATGCATTTTAGAGATTGCTTCGCTTTCCAGCGTTTGGACAAAGTGCCGTGTCGAAAAAATGACTACGCGAGGCTCAGACTTACATATTGATAGAGCCACAAGGTCTGCGTTACACAGGGGACAATTAACCTGCGCCCTATAAATTAATTTAAGAAAGAGGTATAAAAAAATCCGGCGACAGGAATGTCTCCGGATTCTTATATAGCCCCAGGATCGTTCAACCGATCCTTAGCTGCTTGCCATTACGGACTTAATGCCCGTTTTTCTTTATTACCTGCCTGCGTGCGACTTAGTGGTTCTGACGCCACCACTCCGCCAGCAGAATGCCGGTTGCGACCGAAACGTTCAGGCTTTCTACCTTACCGGTGCCGTCGATCGACACGCTCAAATCGCCCTGCTGCAGCGCGGACTCCGTCAGACCATCGCTCTCCTGCCCCAGCACCAGTACCATCTTCGCCGGCAGTTTCGCCTGGGTTAACGGCGTGCTGCCTTTATGGCTGGAGGTGGTCACGATGGTGTAGCCCGCGTTACGGAACGCTTCCAGACCGGCCACAAAGCTTTTGGCGCTGAGCGCCTGAACATGCTCGGCGCCGCCTTCGGCGGTACGTACCGCCGCGCCCGACTCCAGCACCGCCGCATCATCCACCAGCAGACCTTTCACGCCGAAATGTGCGCTGCTGCGCATAATGCCGCCGATGTTGTGCGGGTTGCCGATGTTTTCCAACGCCAGTACGCAATCCTGCTCACGATCGGTTGCCAGCCAGTCGCTTACCGGTGTGCCGACGCGCTTTTTAATCAGGAAGCAGACGCCGCCATGATGTTCGGTACCGGAGGCTTTCTCCAGTTCAGCTTCATCCACAACGTGATAGGCTTTGCGGTTGGCCGCCAGCCAGCGCAGCGCATCACGGAAACGCGGCGTCACGCTCTGGACGAACCAGGCGCGTACAATGCACTCTGGACGACTCAGAAACAGCGCCTGACAGGCGTTTTCACCATAGACGCGGGTCTCTTCCAGACGCTGACGACGCAGCTGGCCCGGATCGATAAAGCTTTTACCGCTGATGCCGCCATGATCGGGCTTAGCTTCTTCATTCGGCGCGCGCGAAATGGTACGCCACGGCGACTCGCCGCGCGGCAGCTCGTCGCGGTCACGCTCGCGATCGCCGCGAAACTTACCGTCGCGTCCGCCGCGTGCCGGGTTTTCAGACTGGCGCGATGGACGACGGCTTCCTTCCTGACGGTCAGCGCCGGGCCTGCTGCCTTTGCCCGTACGGGGATTTTGTCCGCGTTTATCATTGTTATCATCACCGCGAACATACATCACTTTGACTTTGCCGCTTTTACCTTTGAATTCGTCGTTCATCTGTTCCTCCACCTGCTGAGCGCGAAGCGCGAAGATTACCTGAAGCCCAGGTTGTATGCCATCAACTTCGGCTAAAAGTCGCCAACTATTATATTCATTGACTATTCCATGTTGTTGCTTAATCGCGCGCCATTGATAATTGAGCTTACGCATAAAATTAGCAGTTTAATGCGCTGTTAACGATAAACCCTGAGGTGATAAATGAATACGGTATGTGCATCCTGTCAGGCAACGAACCGCGTTCCGGAAGAGCGCATTGCCGATGGAGCAAAGTGTGGCCGTTGCGGTAATGAGCTGTTTGACGGCGAAGTCGTCAATGCTACCGCCGACACGCTGGATAAATATCTGCAGGACGACCTGCCGGTAGTGGTTGATTTTTGGGCGCCCTGGTGCGGCCCCTGCGTCAACTTTGCCCCCATTTATGAAGATGTGGCCAGCGAGCGCAGCGGAAAAGTGCGCTTTCTGAAGGTGAATACCGAAGCCGAGCCTGCGCTCAGCGCCCGTTTCCGCATTCGCAGCATCCCTACCATTATGCTGTTTAAGCAGGGCGAATTGGCCGATATGTTGAACGGCGCCATGCCGAAAGCGCCGTTTAATGAGTGGCTGGACGAAGCGCTGTAATCATCGCGGCTGACAATGTCAGCCGCGCTACGCTTCTTGCCCACTTCCCGCTACAATGGCGTTTTTGCCCGCTCAATGTGATGACTGATAACGCCGTTTTACGCCTGCGCGCCGAGCGCCTGGCGCGTGCTACCCGCCCTTTTCTCGCTCGTGGCAATCGCGTACAACGCTGCCAGAGTTGTCTGCTGCCGCAAAAGCTCTGCCTGTGCGATGAAATTTCTGCGCAATCCGCGCGCAGCCGCTTTTGTCTGGTGATGTTTGATACTGAGCCAATGAAGCCCAGCAATACCGGTCGCCTGATTGCGGATATCCTTCCCGAAACGCAGGCGTTCGGCTGGTCACGCACCGAGCCAGACCCGGCATTGTTGGCCGCGGTAGCAAACACTGACTATCAACCGATGGTGGTATTCCCGGAATCCTATGCCGACAGCGATCGCCCGGTGTTAAATAGCCCGCCGCTTAGCGGGAAGCCGCCGCTGTTTATTATGCTGGACGGCACCTGGACCGAGGCGCGGAAAATGTTTCGTAAAAGCCCATGGCTGGATGCGCTGCCGGTGATGTCATTACGCCTGACCACGCCTTCAGGCTATACGCTGCGCGAAGCGCACGGCGCCGGTCAGCACTGTACCGCCGAGGTTGCCGCCGAACTGCTGCGCCAGGCGGGCGATGAGGCTGCCGCTCAGGCGCTCAGCGCGCATTTTACGCTGTTTCGTCAGCGCTATCTGGCAGGAAAACCTCACCATCCGGCTCACTTCACGGCAGAGGCAACAGAAAACGTTTAGACTCAGCGTAGTTATCGCCTGAGGGATGGGAAATGAGTCAACGTGGACTGGAAGCGCTGTTACGTCCAAAATCTATTGCCGTTATCGGCGCGTCGATCAAACCAGGGCGCGCCGGCTACCTGATGATGCGCAACCTGTTAGCCGGCGGCTTTAGCGGCCCGGTTCTGCCCGTCACGCCAAAATATAAGGCGGTATCGGGCGTCCTCGCCTGGCCGGATATCGAAAGTTTGCCGTTCGCGCCCGAGCTGGCGGTGATCTGTACCAATGCCAGCCGGAATCTTGCTCTGCTCCAGCAGCTGGGCGAGAAAGGCTGTAAAGCCTGCATTATTCTTTCCGCGCCGGAAAGCCAGCTGCCTGAGCTAAAAGCCTGCGCCAGCCGCTGGCAGATTCGTCTGCTTGGCCCTAACAGTCTCGGCCTGCTGGCACCGTGGCAGGGGTTAAACGCCAGTTTTTCTCCGGTTCCCATCTTAAAAGGCAAGCTGGCCTTTGTTTCGCAGTCGGCAGCCGTTTCTAATACCATCCTCGACTGGGCGCAGCAGCGTCAGCTTGGCTTCTCCTGGTTTATCGCGCTGGGCGACAGCCTGGATACCGATATTGACGATCTGCTTGATTTTCTGGCGCGTGACGGCAAAACCAGCGCCATCCTGCTCTATCTGGAGCATTTGAGCGACGCGCGGCGCTTTGTCTCTGCTGCCCGCAGCGCCTCGCGCAACAAACCGATTCTGGTGATTAAAAGTGGCCGCAGCCCGCAGGCGCAGGCATTGCTGAAAACCCACGCCGGGCTGGATGCCGCCTGGGATGCCGCCATTCAGCGAGCGGGTTTGCTGCGAGTACAGGATACCCACGAACTCTTCTCGGCGGTGGAGACCCTAAGCCATATGCGCCCGTTGCGCGGCGAACGGTTGATGATAGTCAGCAACGGCGCAGCGCCCGCCGCGCTGGCCCTGGATGCGCTACAGCTGCGCAGCGGCAAGCTAGCCCAGCTTGATGAGGCGACGCTGAAGACGCTACGCGCGCAGCTGCCCGTTGAGATCGCCCCGGATAATCCACTTGATTTGAAAGATGATGCGACGCCCGAACGCTATCTGCAGGCGGTCTCCGCGTTGCTCGACTGTCATGAGTTGGATGCGCTGATGATTATTCATGCTCCCAGCGCGGTTGCGCCCGCGACCGAAACCGCGCATCGTCTGATAGAATTGCTCAAACAGCATCCGCGCGGCAAAAGCGTGACGTTACTGACTAACTGGTGTGGCGAATACTCCTCGCTGGAGGCGCGCCGGGCGTTCAGCAACGCTGCAATCCCCACCTATCGTACGCCCGAAGGCACGGTAACCGCCTTTATGCATATGGTTGAGTATCGCCGCAACCAAAAGCAGCTGCGCGAAACTCCCGCGCTGCCGACCACGCTGAAACAGGATACCGCTTACGCTCATCAGCTGATCCAACAGGCGTTAGACGAAGGGGCCACGCAGCTGGATACACATGAAGTGCAGGCTATTTTACAGGCCTATGGCCTCACCACGCTGCCGACCTGGATTGCGGGAGACAGCGCTGAAGCGGTTCATATCGCCGGGCAAATCGGTTATCCAGTCGCCCTGAAGCTACGATCGCCGGATATACCGCATAAATCCGATGTTCAGGGCGTGATGCTTTATTTGCGCACCCCAAGCGAGGTGCAGCAGGCGGCCAATGCCATTATCGATCGGGTAAAGCTGGCCTGGCCGCAGGCGCGAATTCATGGATTACTGGTGCAGAGCATGGCGAATCGCGCCGGCGCCCAGGAGCTGCGGATCGTGGTTGAACAGGACCCACTGTTTGGCCCAGTGATTATGCTGGGCGAAGGCGGCGTAGAGTGGCAGGCCGATCGACACGCGGCCGTCGCGCTGCCGCCGCTGAATATGACGCTGGCGCGCTATCTGGTTATTCAGGCGATTAAAAGCGGTAAAATTCGCGGACGTAGCGCATTGCGGCCGCTGGATATCGCGGCGCTAAGCCAGGTACTGGTGCAGGTGTCCAACCTGATAGTGGACTGCCCGGAGATCCAGCGGCTGGATATTCACCCGCTGCTGGCTGCCGGCGATGAGTTTACCCTGCTGGATGTTTCCCTGACGCTGGCCAGCTTTAGCGGCGTGAACGAATCAAGGCTGGCCATTCGCCCTTATCCGCATACGCTGGAAGAGTGGATCACCATGAAAAACGGCGAGCGCTGCCTGCTGCGCCCTATCCTGCCGGAAGATGAACCTTTGCTGCAGCGCTTTATCGCTCAGGTCACCAAAGAGGACCTCTACTATCGCTACTTTAGTGAGATCAACGAGTTTACTCATGAGGATTTAGCCAATATGACGCAAATCGACTACGATCGAGAAATGGCTTTCGTCGCCGTGCGCGAACAGCGGGGAGAAAAGGCAATTATAGGCGTGACCCGAGCGATATCCGATGCGGATAATACCGATGCTGAATTTTCTATTCTGGTACGCTCGGATTTAAAAGGACTGGGACTTGGCAGACGCCTACTGGAAAAGATGCTGGTTTATACGCGTAGTCATGGTCTGTTGCAGTTAAATGGTATTACCATGCCTAATAACCAGGGCATGATTACCCTGGCGAAAAAGCTGGGATTCAGCGTTGATGTGCAGTTGGAGGACGGCATTGTTAGTCTGCATCTGCCTCTTACTCACGCTGGCGAGCAACATTAACCCGCGAAGATCGCCCTTTGCGCCGAGTTAATGTTAATATTGTCGGTTAGAACCATGATTTTATGGCAGAAGACCACTCAATGAATAGAGAAGAAGCGCACTGTGATGTTGTCTAAATTTAAGCGCAATAAACACCAACAACACCTTGCACAGCTGCCCAAACTGTCTCAGTCAGTTGCTGATGTAACTACGCTTTACTCACCATCCGAGTTCCGCGCGACACTGCTGGAGAAAATCGCCAGTGCTACGCAGCGCATCTGCATTGTGGCGCTCTATCTGGAAAATGATGATGCCGGACGCGCCGTTCTGTCCGCGCTTTACGACGCCAGGCGCGCGCGCCCGGAACTGGATATCAGCGTGCTGGTTGACTGGCATCGGGCACAGCGCGGCCGTATTGGTGATGCGAAAGGCGTGACTAACGCTGACTGGTATTGCGATATGGCCAGCCAGCATCCGGATATTGCGATTCCGGTCTACGGTATTCCGGTTAACACTCGTGAAGCGCTGGGCGTGCTGCATCTGAAAGGTTTTATCATCGATGATACGCTGTTCTATAGCGGCGCCAGCATCAATGATGTCTATCTGCATCAACATGATAAATATCGCTACGATCGCTATCAGCTGATTCGTAATCCGCAATTAGCCGATACCATGTTTGAATGGATCGATCGCAACCTGAAAAAAGCGGAAGCGGTCCATCGCCTCGATCATCATGAACGTCCTACCAGCCCGGAAATTAAAAATGAAACGCGCCAGTTCCGTCAGGATCTGCGTGGCTTTGACTATCATTTTACGCCGAATGCCGGCAATGAAGAGCTGGCGGTAACGCCGCTGGTTGGGCTGGGAAAGCGCAGCCTGCTCAATAAGACTATTTATCATCTGATGCCCTGTACGGAGCAGAAACTCACGCTCTGTACTCCCTATTTTAATCTGCCCGCCATTCTGGTACGAAATATCATTTGGCTGCTGCGTCAGGGTAAGGAAGTGGAGATAATCGTCGGCGATAAAACGGCAAATGATTTTTATATTCCCGAAGATCAACCGTTTAAAATTATTGGCGCGCTGCCCTATCTGTATGAGATCAATCTGCGGCGTTTCCTGAGCAGGCTGCAATATTACGTAAGCAACGGTCAGCTGACCGTACGCCTGTGGAAAGACGGTGAAAACAGCTACCACCTGAAAGGCATGTGGGTGGATGAAGAGTGGATGCTGATCACCGGTAATAACCTTAACCCGCGCGCCTGGCGTCTGGATCTGGAAAATGCGGTGTTGATTCATGATCCGTTGCAACAGCTGGCGGAACAGCGCGAACATGAACTGGCGCTGATTCGTCAACATACCAGCGTAGTAAAACACTTCCGCGATCTCGACAGTATTGCCGACTATCCGGTAAAAGTACGTAAGCTAATCAGGCGCCTGCGCCGTATCAGGATCGACCGGCTAATTAGCCGTATCCTGTAAGCGACAGGATGTCATAACGCGCCTTAATGCACCTTTCAGGTCAGGAGCGGCGATGCGAGTAGCAGCGATCTTATTTTGCTTATGCTGTACAGGCTGTAGCCATATGGCGCAGGATAGCTGGACCGGCCAGGATAAGGCCCAGCATTTTATTGGATCGGCGCTGCTCTCTGCCGCAGGCAATGAATATGGGCAGCAGCAAAACTGGTCGCAGCACCGCAGCAACAGTTTTGGTTTGATGTTCGCTTTTAGCCTCGGCGCGGCAAAGGAACTTTATGACAGCCGCCCGGAAGGAAGCGGCTGGAGCTGGAAAGATTTAAGCTGGGATATTGCCGGCGCAGCGGCCGGCTTTGCACTGTGGAATGTGGGCCAGTAGCTTAGAGTTTCATGCCCTGCCCTTTGCGATGCAGCATTAGCGATACCAGCAATGCCAACGCTCCCATTACTGAAACATACCAGAAAAACCAGCTTTCATGTCCAGCCGCTTTAAGTGATAGCGCGACATATTCTGCCGAGCCGCCAAAAATAGCATTCGCTACGGCATAAGAAAGGCCAACGCCTAATGCGCGGACTTCGGGTGGAAACATCTCTGCTTTTACGATGCCGCTGATAGAGGTGTAGAAACTGGTAATCAATAACGCCAGCATCACCAGAACAAATATCAGCCAGCCGCTTTCGCTGTTCTGCAACAACGTCAGGATCGGCACGGTACAAAGCGTGGCGCCGGCGCCAAAAATGAGCATTGAGTTACGCCGCCCAATCCTGTCTGATAATGCGCCCATCAATGGCTGAATGAGCATAAAAATAAACAGCGCCAGCGTCATTAACGCACTGGCGTTTTTAGCATCCATACCGGCGGTATTAACCAGATATTTTTGCATGTAGGTGGTGAAGGTATAGAAGCTTAACGATCCGCCGGCGGTAAAACCTAACACCATTAAAAATGCGCACCGATGTTTCCATAAGCCGCGTAGCCGTCCCGCATCCTGATGCTGTCGGGTTTTATCACTGGTGGTTTCGTTTAGCGAACGTCGCAGAAATAGCGCAACTATCGCCAATACCGCGCCCAAAGCAAAAGGAATACGCCAT
Source organism: Mixta hanseatica (assembly GCF_023517775.1). NCBI lineage: Bacteria > Pseudomonadati > Pseudomonadota > Gammaproteobacteria > Enterobacterales > Erwiniaceae > Mixta > Mixta hanseatica. The sequence continues at coordinate 3,367,092 of NZ_CP082904.1, forward strand.
CCCCAGCTGCGAAGCGCTTCCGGCTCCAGCAAATGTTGTAAAACCACCACAGTAAGCAATGCCAGTAGCTGGCCGCCGATCAAGGTAACATATTGAAATGAGGCATAATATCCTTTACGTCCCTCTACCGCCACTTCGCTCATATAGGTCGCGCTGGTGCCATATTCTCCACCGACCGATAATCCCTGAAACAGACGCGCCAATAGCAGCAGTATTGGTGCCCAGATCCCCAGCGTGGCGTAGCCAGGTAAACAGGCAATCACCAGCGAACCAAAACACATCATACAGACGGAGATTAGCATTGAGGTCTTACGGCCATGACGATCGCCAATCCAGCCAAAAAGCCATCCGCCTATTGGACGCATCAAAAAACCCGCAGCAAAAACGCCAGCGGTTTGAACCAGCTGTGTAGTGGTGTTGCCCGTTGGGAAAAAAATGTGCGCAAAATAAAGGGAGCAAAAGGAGTAAACGTAGAAATCAAACCATTCGACAAGATTACCCGACGATGCGCCGATGATAGCGCGAATGCGGGCTTTGTTTGTCGCCCCTGCGACGTTTTCCTGTTTGCTATTGGTGATCACATCAGCCATATAGTGCCTCACTGTGGTTCCTTGCTGCCTAAAAAGGCCAAAAAGTCAGTAAAGCATTAAAGCATGATGTTAAGAAAATGTTTTGTATTCAGGGAATGGGTTTTGTGAAGTGGCAGGAATTACGGCTTTCCGTAAACCGCAGACACGAAAAAGCCTCAGCTTTCGCTGAGGCTCTGTCGTTTGTTTGATGCCTGGCAGTTCCCTACTCTCGCATGGGGAAGCCCCACACTACCATCGGCGCTACGGCGTTTCACTTCTGAGTTCGGCATGGGGTCAGGTGGGACCACCGCGCTCTTGCCGCCAGGCAAATTCTTTGTGCACGGAACGGCTCTTTTGCGCTGCTACTGCGTTGGCTGCTCTCGCATAACTCAGTTACATACTTCTGTATGCGCCTTCGTTATGTCTCGCTGGCCGCCTGGCTTCAGCACAAAATCTTCCGTTCCCGCAAATATCTATCCGGTGAACAAAGCTGAAAATCTCTCAATCCAAAACGCCTGTGGCGTTGTAAGGTTAAGCCTCACGGGTCATTAGTACCGGTTAGCTCAACGCATCGCTGCGCTTACACACCCGGCCTATCAACGTCGTCGTCTTCAACGTCCCTTCAGGAGACTCAGGGTCTCAGGGAAGACTCATCTCGAGGCAAGTTTCGTGCTTAGATGCTTTCAGCACTTATCTCTTCCGCACTTAGCTACCGGGCAGTGCCATTGGCATGACAACCCGAACACCAGCGGTGCGTTCACTCCGGTCCTCTCGTACTAGGAGCAACCCCTCTCAGTCTTCCAGCGCCCACGGCAGATAGGGACCGAACTGTCTCACGACGTTCTAAACCCAGCTCGCGTACCACTTTAAATGGCGAACAGCCATACCCTTGGGACCTACTTCAGCCCCAGGATGTGATGAGCCGACATCGAGGTGCCAAACACCGCCGTCGATATGAACTCTTGGGCGGTATCAGCCTGTTATCCCCGGAGTACCTTTTATCCGTTGAGCGATGGCCCTTCCATTCAGAACCACCGGATCACTATGACCTGCTTTCGCACCTGCTCGAACCGTCACTCTCGCAGTCAAGCCAGCTTATGCCATTGCACTAACCTCACGATGTCCGACCGTGATTAGCTGACCTTCGTACTCCTCCGTTACACTTTGGGAGGAGACCGCCCCAGTCAAACTACCCACCAGACACTGTCCCCACGCCGGTTCACGGCGCCAGGTTAGAACATCAAACATTAAAGGGTGGTATTTCAAGGATGGCTCCGTGCGAACTGGCGTCCGCACTTCACAGCCTCCCACCTATCCTGCACATCAAGGCTCAATGTTCAGTGTCAAGCTGTAGTAAAGGTTCACGGGGTCTTTCCGTCTTGCCGCGGGTACACTGCATCTTCACAGCGAGTTCAATTTCACTGAGTCTCGGGTGGAGACAGCCTGGCCATCATTACGCCATTCGTGCAGGTCGGAACTTACCCGACAAGGAATTTCGCTACCTTAGGACCGTTATAGTTACGGCCGCCGTTTACCGGGGCTTCGATCAGGAGCTTCTCTTGCGATAACCCCATCAATTAACCTTCCGGCACCGGGCAGGCGTCACACCGTATACGTCCACTTTCGTGTTTGCACAGTGCTGTGTTTTTAATAAACAGTTGCAGCCAGCTGGTATCTTCGACTGGCTTCGGCTCGGGGAGCAAGTCCCTCCACCTACATGCCAGCGTGCCTTCTCCCGAAGTTACGGCACCATTTTGCCTAGTTCCTTCACCCGAGTTCTCTCAAGCGCCTTGGTATTCTCTACCTGACCACCTGTGTCGGTTTGGGGTACGATTCGTTGTTACCTGATGCTTAGAGGCTTTTCCTGGAAGCAGGGCATTTGTTGCTTCAGCACCGTGGTGCCTCGTCGTCACGCCTCAGCCTTGACTTTCCGGATTTGCCTGGAAAGTCAGCCTACACGCTTAAACCGGGACAACCGTCGCCCGGCCAACATAGCCTTCTCCGTCCCCCCTTCGCAGTAACACCGAGTACGGGAATATTAACCCGTTTCCCATCGACTACGCCTTTCGGCCTCGCCTTAGGGGTCGACTCACCCTGCCCCGATTAACGTTGGACAGGAACCCTTGGTCTTCCGGCGAGCGGGCTTTTCACCCGCTTTATCGTTACTTATGTCAGCATTCGCACTTCTGATACCTCCAGCATGCCTCACAGCACACCTTCGACGGCTTACAGAACGCTCCCCTACCCAACAACACACAGTGTCGCTGCCGCAGCTTCGGTGCATGGTTTAGCCCCGTTACATCTTCCGCGCAGGCCGACTCGACCAGTGAGCTATTACGCTTTCTTTAAATGATGGCTGCTTCTAAGCCAACATCCTGGCTGTCTGGGCCTTCCCACATCGTTTCCCACTTAACCATGACTTTGGGACCTTAGCTGGCGGTCTGGGTTGTTTCCCTCTTCACGACGGACGTTAGCACCCGCCGTGTGTCTCCCGTGATAACATTCTCCGGTATTCGCAGTTTGCATCGGGTTGGTAAGCCGGGATGGCCCCCTAGCCGAAACAGTGCTCTACCCCCGGAGATGAATTCACGAGGCGCTACCTAAATAGCTTTCGGGGAGAACCAGCTATCTCCCGGTTTGATTGGCCTTTCACCCCCAGCCACAGGTCATCCGCTAATTTTTCAACATTAGTCGGTTCGGTCCTCCAGTTAGTGTTACCCAACCTTCAACCTGCCCATGGCTAGATCACCGGGTTTCGGGTCTATACCCTGCAACTTAGCGCCCGGTTAAGACTCGGTTTCCCTGCGGCTCCCCTATACGGTTAACCTTGCTACAGAATATAAGTCGCTGACCCATTATACAAAAGGTACGCAGTCACCCCATAAAGAGGCTCCCACTGCTTGTACGTACACGGTTTCAGGTTCTTTTTCACTCCCCTCGCCGGGGTTCTTTTCGCCTTTCCCTCACGGTACTGGTTCACTATCGGTCAGTCAGGAGTATTTAGCCTTGGAGGATGGTCCCCCCATATTCAGACAGGATACCACGTGTCCCGCCCTACTCATCGAGCTCACAGCACATGCATCTTCGTGTACGGGACTGTCACCCTGTACCGTGCGCCTTTCCAGACGCTTCCACTGACACACATGCTGATTCAGGCTCTGGGCTGTTCCCCGTTCGCTCGCCGCTACTCAGGGAATCTCGGTTGATTTCTTTTCCTCGGGGTACTTAGATGTTTCAGTTCCCCCGGTTCGCCTCATGCCACTATGTATTCATGACATGATAGTGCAACGGATTGCACTGGGTTTCCCCATTCGGGTATCGCCGGTTGATAGCGGTTCATATCACCTTACCGGCGCTTATCGCAGATTAGCACGCCCTTCATCGCCTCTGACTGCCAGGGCATCCACCGTGTACGCTTATTCGCTTAACCTCACAACCCACAGACGTCTCGTGACGGCTGCGCATCACGTCAGCTTCGTTGTGCAGTGCTCGCCATGCTCATGGACAATAAGTCCACTCCGCCTGCTGCGCGCTGTACGCCTTGCTGTCGTTTTGCTCGCTCGTCCCGGTGTACTGATTCGGGATGTAAGTATTGAGAGAATCGTGAACAACATAACGTTGTTCCGTTTTCAATTTTCAGCTTGTTTCCGGATTGTTAAAGAGCAATATCTTAAAGCCGACTTCTCAGTCAGTTTTAAGATATTTTGGCAGGTGACTTTCACTCACAGACCAGCAAGTGGCGTCCCCTAGGGGATTCGAACCCCTGTTACCGCCGTGAAAGGGCGGTGTCCTGGGCCTCTAGACGAAGGGGACACGAAATTTGCTGTGCGAATCACCGATTCGCTAATTTCGTGTAAGGGCGAGATTTTCTTAAGAAAATCGAGCGACAATATCTTTTGTCACTGTACCCCCTACGCGTAAACGCCTTGCTCGTTACTTCTATCAGACAATCTGTGTGAGCACTTCACGGGCGGGATTCAGCATGGTAAGGAGGTGATCCAACCGCAGGTTCCCCTACGGTTACCTTGTTACGACTTCACCCCAGTCATGAATCACAAAGTGGTAAGCGCCCTCCCGAAGGTTAAGCTACCTACTTCTTTTGCAACCCACTCCCATGGTGTGACGGGCGGTGTGTACAAGGCCCGGGAACGTATTCACCGTGGCATTCTGATCCACGATTACTAGCGATTCCGACTTCACGGAGTCGAGTTGCAGACTCCGATCCGGACTACGACGCACTTTATGAGGTCCGCTTGCTCTCGCGAGGTCGCTTCTCTTTGTATGCGCCATTGTAGCACGTGTGTAGCCCTGGCCGTAAGGGCCATGATGACTTGACGTCATCCCCACCTTCCTCCGGTTTATCACCGGCAGTCTCCTTTGAGTTCCCGGCCGAACCGCTGGCAACAAAGGATAAGGGTTGCGCTCGTTGCGGGACTTAACCCAACATTTCACAACACGAGCTGACGACAGCCATGCAGCACCTGTCTCACGGTTCCCGAAGGCACTTCCGCATCTCTGCAGAATTCCGTGGATGTCAAGGCCAGGTAAGGTTCTTCGCGTTGCATCGAATTAAACCACATGCTCCACCGCTTGTGCGGGCCCCCGTCAATTCATTTGAGTTTTAACCTTGCGGCCGTACTCCCCAGGCGGTCGACTTAACGCGTTAGCTCCGGAAGCCACGAGTCAAGCTCACAGCCTCCAAGTCGACATCGTTTACGGCGTGGACTACCAGGGTATCTAATCCTGTTTGCTCCCCACGCTTTCGCACCTGAGCGTCAGTCTTCGTCCAGGGGGCCGCCTTCGCCACCGGTATTCCTCCAGATCTCTACGCATTTCACCGCTACACCTGGAATTCTACCCCCCTCTACGAGACTCTAGCCTGCCAGTTTCGAATGCAGTTCCCGGGTTGAGCCCGGGGATTTCACATCCGACTTGACAGACCGCCTGCGTGCGCTTTACGCCCAGTAATTCCGATTAACGCTTGCACCCTCCGTATTACCGCGGCTGCTGGCACGGAGTTAGCCGGTGCTTCTTCTGCGGGTAACGTCAATGAATAAGGTTATTAACCTCACTCCCTTCCTCCCCGCTGAAAGTACTTTACAACCCGAAGGCCTTCTTCATACACGCGGCATGGCTGCATCAGGCTTGCGCCCATTGTGCAATATTCCCCACTGCTGCCTCCCGTAGGAGTCTGGACCGTGTCTCAGTTCCAGTGTGGCTGGTCATCCTCTCAGACCAGCTAGGGATCGTCGCCTAGGTGAGCCGTTACCCCACCTACTAGCTAATCCCATCTGGGTTCATCCGATGGTGTGAGGCCCGAAGGTCCCCCACTTTGGTCTTGCGACGTTATGCGGTATTAGCCACCGTTTCCAGTGGTTATCCCCCTCCATCGGGCAGATCCCCAGACATTACTCACCCGTCCGCCACTCGTCAGCAGAGCAGCAAGCTGCTCTCTGTTACCGTTCGACTTGCATGTGTTAGGCCTGCCGCCAGCGTTCAATCTGAGCCATGATCAAACTCTTCAATTAAAAGTCTGATGCTCGAGAAAAACGTCGTAATGAATTACGTGTTCACTCTGAGACTTGATACTGCAATTATTTTTGCGATATCCCTTCCGTGAGTGCCCACACAGATTGTCTGATAAATTGTTAAAGAGCGGTGCGACCGGCGTTTCGTGCCGTTGTCGCGAGGTGGCGTATATTACGCTTTCCTCTTTCAGAGTCAACCCCTTTTTTTTCAGAAGTTTTTCTCCGGCGATTCAGACTTCGCTGAACCGCTCAACACTGCGTGGCGTAAGCCGTTGTGCCGTGTCGATGGAGGCGCATTATAGGGAGTTCTCGGCGCCTGACAAGCGCTAATTGCAAAAAAAACTCCAACCGTTCACATTTCAGGCACGCCGCTTATAAACCGTGCAATTTCGCTCACAATATAAGTAAAAATGGGCCTTTCGGCCCATTTTTCGTCATTTTATTGATACGCGACGATCATACCATCCTTCACATCTATCTCTATTGCTTTGCCCGGCAGCAGATTTCCTGACAAAATTTGCTGCGCCAGCGGGTTTTCTACCTGCTGCTGAATCGCGCGTTTTAACGGACGAGCCCCATATACCGGGTCATAACCGTTCTGCCCCAGCAGTTTCAATGCCTCTTCTGACATATTCACCGTAAAACCGCGCTCTTCCAGACGTTTGTACAGCCGCTGCAGCTGGATATTAGCAATCGAGGCGATATGTTTTTCACCCAGAGGATGGAATACAACGACTTCATCGATACGGTTGATGAACTCCGGACGGAAGTGATGGCTTACTACCGACATCACCACATCCTTCATCGCGCTATAGTCCAGCTCGCCAAAGCGTTCCTGAATCAGATCGGAACCCAGGTTAGACGTCATGATCACCACGGTATTGCGGAAATCAACGGTACGTCCCTGCCCATCCGTCAGTCGTCCATCATCTAATACCTGCAACAGGATATTGAAGACATCAGGATGCGCCTTCTCTACCTCATCCAGCAGAATGACCGAATAAGGACGACGCCGAACGGCCTCGGTGAGGTAACCGCCTTCTTCATAGCCAACGTAGCCCGGAGGCGCGCCCACCAACCGCGACACCGAATGTTTCTCCATAAACTCTGACATGTCGATACGCACCATCGCGTCGTCACTGTCGAACAGGAAGTTAGCCAATGCCTTGCACAGCTCGGTTTTACCTACCCCGGTCGGACCAAGGAACAGGAACGAACCAATCGGACGGTTCGGATCGGATAAGCCCGCGCGGCTACGGCGTATCGCATTGGAAACCGCTTCTACCGCTTCATTCTGGCCGATAACGCGCTGATGCAGCTCTTGCTCCATACGCAGCAGTTTTTCACGTTCGCCTTCCATCATCCGGGCCACCGGGATGCCGGTCCAACGCGCCAGTACATCGGCGATCTCAACGTCGGTCACGCGGTTACGCAGCAGGCGCATGGTTTTCCCTTCCGCCTGTGTGGCCGCCGTTAGCTGTTTTTCCAACTCTGGGATCTTGCCATACTGCAGCTCAGACATACGGCCGAGATCGCCGGAGCGACGCGCCTGCTCCAGGGCGATTTTCGCCTGTTCCAGCTCCGCTTTAATGTTCTGAGTGCCAGAGAGCGAGGCTTTTTCTGCCTTCCACTCTTCTTCCAGCTCGGCATATTCGCGCTCTTTCTGATTCAGCTCATCCTCCAGCATCTCAAGACGCTTCAGGCTGGCCTCATCCGACTCTTTCTTCAGCGCCTGCTGTTCCAGCTTCAGCTGAATAACGCGGCGCTCCAGGCGATCCAGCGCTTCCGGTTTAGAGTCGATTTGTAAACGGATACTGGAAGCGGCTTCATCAATCAGGTCGATCGCTTTATCGGGCAGTTGACGATCGGCAATATAACGATGCGACAGCGTAGCCGCGGCAACAATAGCCGGATCGGTGATTTGTACGTGGTGATGCAGCTCATAGCGCTCTTTCAGGCCACGCAGAATCGCGATGGTATCTTCAACGCTGGGTTGAGCAACGAACACTTTCTGGAAACGACGCTCCAGCGCGGCATCCTTTTCAATATACTGCCGATACTCATCAAGAGTAGTTGCGCCAACGCAGTGCAGCTCGCCGCGCGCCAGAGCAGGCTTCAGCATATTACCTGCATCCATCGCGCCATCGGCTTTCCCTGCGCCGACCATGGTATGCAGTTCATCAATAAACAGAATGACGTTGCCTTCCTGTTTAGAGAGATCGTTCAGCACCCCTTTAAGACGCTCTTCAAACTCACCGCGATATTTAGCGCCAGCCACCAGCGCCCCCATATCCAGCGCCAGCACCCGACGGCCTTTCAGCCCTTCCGGCACCTCGCCGTTGACGATGCGCTGCGCCAGCCCTTCAACGATAGCTGTTTTACCGACGCCGGGTTCCCCGATCAGCACCGGGTTGTTTTTGGTGCGACGTTGCAATACCTGAATAGTACGACGGATCTCTTCATCACGGCCGATAACCGGATCAAGCTTGCCCTGTTCCGCACGCTCGGTAAGATCGATGGTGTATTTTTTCAATGCCTGGCGCTGGTCTTCAGCCCCTTGATCGTTCACGCCCTCTCCCCCACGCATTTGCTCAATAGCTTTCGTTAGCTTATCGTTTGTCGCGCCGGATGATTTTAATAAATCCGCCAGCGAGCCGCGCGAATCAAGCGCAGCCAGAACAAATAATTCAGATGAAATAAAGTTGTCGCCGCGCTTCTGCGCCAGCTTGTCGCACAGGTTAAGTACCCGCACCAGATCGGCAGAAGGCTGGACGTCGCCGTCAGTCCCTTCAACCTGCGGCAGACGGCTGATAGCCTGCTCTACACCGTTACGTAATCCGCCAACATCTACGCCGGCCGCCGTCAGTAAAGGACGCACAGTGCCGCCTTCTTGATTGAGCAGAGCGCTCATCAAGTGAAGAGGTTCGATGAATTGGTTATCGCGCCCAAGGGCGAGGGATTGAGCATCGGCGAGCGCAAGCTGGAATTTGTTAGTAAGACGATCCAGACGCATGATTCCTCCCAATACAGGTCAAAATGCTACTGGAGATGAAATGAGGCCTGGCCTCAGATTTTCAAGGTCTTTGACCTGTATTATGGTGAAAAAAAGCGCACCCTGGATCGTCTTGTGGCGTAAGGTTATATCAGCCAGATCAAACTTGCCATACGCCCGGTAGTACCGCTGCGTCGCCAGGAGAAAAAATGAGCGGAATCATGCCAGGTACAGCGTCCGCCCCCACTAATAGAGCTTACGCCCTGAGCAATCAAGCGCTGACGCGCCAGTAGCCACAGATCGGCATAAAATTTATCGCCAGCAGCACGGAAAGCCTCATCCGCGGCCGGATCGTGAGCCATAAAGGCGCTTCTGACCTCGGGACCGACTTCAAAAGCGTCTGGCCCTATTGCCGGCCCCATCCAGACATGAATTTCCTGCGGCGGCGCGGAAAACTGGGCGAGCGTATTTTCCAGTACGCCGGCGCAAAGCCCGCGCCAGCCCGCATGGGCCGCCGCGACTTCTTTACCATCGAAAGAACAGAAAAGAACCGGCAGGCAATCGGCCGTCATGACGGCGCAAACAGCCCCGGTTTGATTGCTCCAGACCGCATCCGCGCGACGCGTAGCGGCTTCCCGGCCATCAAGACGAACCACCTCCGTGCCGTGAACCTGCTCCAGCCACCAGGGCATGGCGGGCAAGCCGGCCATCTCGACCAGACGCTGTCGGTTAGCCTGCACCGCCGCGGGCCGATCGCCGACATGATCGCCCAGGTTCAGCGAATCCCAGGGGGCCTCGCTGACGCCACCGGCACGCGTTGTACTGCAGGCGCGTACTCTTGCCGGCGCCGGCCAGTCAGGAACAATCAGATTGCTCATAGCCAGTCCAGCTGATCTTTAAAGGCTTCAGTATCGGCTTTCAGGGCATCAATCAGATCGACCATATCCTGCGGAAGTGGCGCATGCCATTCCATCTCAATGCCGGTAACCGGATGATAGAGGCGTAGCATAGTGGCGTGTAGCGCCTGGCGATCAAAGCCGCGTAACGTTGCAATAAAGGCTTCAGAAGCGCCTTTTGGCGGTCGTGGACGGCCGCCATACAGCGGATCGCCCACTAGCGGATGGTTGATATGCGACATATGCACGCGGATCTGGTGGGTACGGCCGGTTTCCAGACGCAGACGCAGACGCGTATGCGCGCGGAAATGCTCCATCACCCGATAGTGCGTCACGGCATGTTTCCCCATTGGGTGCACCGCCATATGCGTACGCTTGGTTGAGTGACGGCTGATAGGCTCATCAACAATGCCGCCCGCGGTCATATTGCCAATGGCGACCGCCTCATATTCACGGGTAATTTCACGCAGCTGCAGTGACTCGACCAGATGCGTTTGCGCAGGAACGGTTTTCGCTACCACCATCAGGCCAGTGGTATCTTTATCCAGGCGGTGGACGATGCCCGCACGCGGCACGTCAGAGATGGCCGGATAATGATGTAACAGCGCATTCAGTACGGTGCCGTCCGGATTACCTGCTCCCGGATGCACGACCAGATCGCGCGGCTTGTTGATCACCAGAATATGTTCATCTTCGTAGACGATATCCAACGGGATATCCTGCGCTTCCCAGCGCGCTTCTTCTTCAATTTCCGCCTCGATTGCCACGGCTTCGCCGCCCAATACTTTTTCCTTCGGCGTGTCAACGATGTTACCGTTGACGCTCACACGACGATCGAGAATCCACTCTTTTATGCGCGAACGCGAATAATCAGGGAACAATTCCGCCAAAGACTGATCTAAGCGTTGTCCGAGTTGCGATTCGGAGACCGTTGCGGTGAGTTTTACTTGTTGTGCCATAAACAGCTTCTTCGTTAACGTTGGGTTTTCACGGCGATGCCGTTTAATATAATGTGCTATCGTACCTGGTCACTATCGGGAGCTTAATGGACAGCTTCCGCAATAACACACTCTGAGGATAATCAAATCGTCATGACGCGTATGAAATATCTGGTGGCTGCAGCCACGTTGAGCCTGGCTCTTGCGGGTTGTTCAAGCTCTAAGGATCAAGTGCCTGACAGTCCGCCTTCTGAGCTTTATGCAACGGCTCAGCAAAAACTGCAGGACGGTAACTTTAAAGGCGCAATAACGCAACTGGAAGCGCTGGATAACCGCTATCCATTTGGCCCTTACGCCCAACAAGTTCAGCTGGATCTGATCTACGCTTACTACAAAAACGCCGATCTGCCGATGGCTCAGGCCGCCATCGATCGCTTTATGCGCCTGAACCCGACACATCCGAACATTGATTATGTTCTATATATGAAGGGCCTGACGGATATGGCGTTAGACGATTCCGCTCTGCAAGGCTTCTTCGGAATCGATCGCTCCGATCGCGATCCCGAGCATGCGCGCGCCGCCTTCCGTGACTTTTCTCAGCTGTTACGTAACTGGCCGAGCAGCCAGTATGCCACCGATGCGCGCAAGCGCCTGGTCTATCTGAAAGACCGCCTGGCAAAATATGAGCTTTCCGTGGCGCAATTCTACACGAAACGCGAAGCCTATGTCGCGGTAGTCAATCGCGTTGAGCAAATGCTGAAGGATTACCCGGACACCCAGGCAACGCGCACTGCGCTGCCGCTGATGGAAAACGCCTATCGTAAGCTGCAGTTGAATGCGCAGGCGGATAAAGTGGCGAAGATTATCGCTGCTAATCAGGCCTGATTAGATACACAGCAAAAAAGCAGCCTGCAGGCTGCTTTTTTGTTGATAAAAACAGCAGATTTTACTTTCCGCTCTGCTGTTAACTCATTAAGTCTGCCCTGCCGCAGCGTGTTCCACAAGGGGTTTCAGCACATTTACCGTGTCCCCTCACAGATTTCATTTCCTTGACAAAAAGTGACTTCTTAATGTGATTGCCATCACAAAATTAACCCCTCTGCACGGTATGCTACACTTACTAAGACGGCAATGACAGAGAGGTAAACATGATGATTGTGAACATTACCAGCAAACAAATGGAAATCACCCCGGCTATCCGCCAGCATGTCGAAGACCGTCTCTCCAAGCTTGAAAAGTGGCAGACTCACCTAATCAACCCGCATATCGTTCTTTCAAGAGAACCTAAAGAATATGTTGCCGATGCAACGATCAATACTCCTAATGGCCCGCTGGTCGCCAGCGCTGCCCATGAGGATATGTATGCGGCTATCAATGAGCTCATCAGTAAACTGGAGCGCCAGCTGAATAAAGTTCAGCATAAAGGCGAAGCGCGCCGCGCTAACGCCAGCGTGAAAGGTTTAACGCCCGTCGATGATGAAGTATAAACGCCAGTGCGCCCCCGAGTGCACGGGGCGTCATTGATTGCATAACGCGCCTGCGGGCGCGTTTTTTATTGACAGTGGCAAAACGCTACGGTTACTTTAACAGCATCCACAACAGCAGGTTATATGATGAAATCTTCGTTTTTCTTCGCTTTCTTTTTTACCTTCCCCTGATTCGGGAGGCGTTTCGTCGCAGAAAAAGAAAGCGAAGACGAACAATAAAGCCTCCCGCCACGGGGGGCTTTTTTTATTATGGACATCTGACAGGTAAAGCTATGAAATCGGAAAATCCGCTGTTGGCCCTGCGCGATAAAATCAGCGCCATTGATGAAAAATTGCTGAATTTGCTTGCTGAACGGCGCGCGTTGGCCATCGACGTGGCGAAAGCCAAGATGGCTACGCATCGGCCGGTGCGTGATATCGACCGCGAGCGCGATTTGCTGGAGCGATTAATTACGCTGGGTAAAAGCCACCAGCTGGATGCTCATTTTATTACGCGCCTGTTTCAACTGATTATTGAAGATTCTGTGCTTACCCAGCAGGCGCTGCTGCAAAAGCACCTGAACCAAACCAACCAACAATCCGCTCGCATCGCATTCCTGGGACCGAAAGGCTCCTACTCCCATCTGGCAGCGCGTAAGTACGGCGCGCGTCATTTTGAAAACGTGATTGAAAGCGGCTGCCAAAAGTTTCAGGACATTATTCAGGAAGTGGAAAGCGGCCAGGCGGATTACGCCGTATTGCCGATTGAGAATACCAGTTCTGGCTCCATCAATGAGGTTTACGATCTCCTGCAGCAAACCAGCCTGTCGATCGTTGGCGAGATGACGGTGCCTATCGATCACTGCGTTCTGGTTACCGGCTCGACGGATTTACAGCAAATCGAAACCGTTTACAGTCATCCTCAGCCTTTTCAGCAGTGCAGCCAGTTTATTAATCGTTTCCCTCACTGGAAAATCGAATACACCGAAAGCACCGCGGCAGCGATGGAAAAAGTAGCAGCGTTGAATTCGCCTAAAGCGGCCGCATTAGGCAGCGAGGCGGGCGGCGAGCTTTATCATCTGCAGGTTCTGGAGCGCCATCTGGCGAATCAGCAACAAAACATCACCCGCTTTATTGTTCTGGCGCGTAAGCCGGTTGACGTTTCTGAACAGGTGCCAGCTAAAACCACCCTGATTATGGCTACCGGCCAGCAATCCGGCGCGCTGGTGGAAGCACTGCTGGTGTTGCGCCAGCACAACCTGATCATGAGCAAGCTGGAATCGCGGCCTATTAACGGCAATCCGTGGGAAGAGATGTTCTATCTGGATGTGCAGGGCAATCTGCGCACCAATGAGATGCAACAGGCGCTCCAGGAGCTACGCGCCATCACCCGCTCATTAAAAGTGTTGGGCTGCTATCCCGGCGAGAATATCGTGCCGGTCGATCCGCAATAAAAGGTGGTGCCAGCCCGGCGGGGCTGGCACCCCGCTCCGCCAGCGTTCATTAACAATTTCTAAAGATTAATACTGATTTTAAAACAGTAAGTTATGCACGTTTCTGCGCTTTACGGCTGCCGTCTGCCGCTGTTATGCCAGGCTTAATAAGCTGCTAATCATTGGGATTAGCGAGTTGGCATCAACAAGGAGGCGCAATGGAACGTTTCAGTAATAAAGTTGTGGTAGTGACTGGCGCAGGCTCAGGTATTGGCGCAGCAAGCGCGCAACGTTTTGCCGAGGAAGGAGCCAGCGTGGTGCTGATAGGGCGTACCCGGGAAAAACTGAATAATACCTTTGCCACGCTGAAGGCAGGGGATCATCTGGTTGTCGTTGCCGACGTATCGAAACGGGAAGAGGTCGAAGCCCTGATGGAACAGGTACGCGATCACTATGGTCATGCGGATGTACTGGTTAATAATGCCGGTGTGACTACCTCAGGAAAAATTCATCAGGCCAGCGATGAAGACTGGACAAAAGTTATGTCTACTGACCTGAATGGCGTTTTCTACTGTACTCGCGCCTTTATGCCGATGCTGCTGGAAAGCGGCGGCAACGTTATCAATATTTCTTCCGTTTCCGGCCTGGGCGGCGACTGGGGAATGAGTATTTATAACGCCGCTAAAGGCGCCATTACTAACTTCACCCGCGCGCTGGCGATGGATTATGGTAAAGATGGCGTGCGGGTTAATGCTATTTGCCCCGGCCTGACCATTACGGATATGACCGAAGATATGCAAAGCAACGCCCAGCTGATGGCGAAGTTTAACGAGCGTATTGCACTTGGCCGTCCGGGCGAAGCAAAAGAGCTTGCTGCCGCCATCGCGTTCCTGGCCAGCGACGATGCCCGCTATATTACCGGCGTTAACCTGCCGGTGGATGGTGGTATCACCGCGTCCAATGGACAACCGCCGCAGGCATAAAACAAAAAAGCCCGTATTCATACGGGCTTTTTTGTTTTATGCCTTTAACCGGCTTTCAACCCCTGCAATTAAATCCGATTATCATTGGCTGAACGCAGCAGCGAACGGCTCTCCAGCATAAAGCGCGGCGCATAATCCCCGAACCATTGCTCGACTTTACGGAAGCTATCAATAAAGCCCTGCTTATTGCTTTGCTCCAGCAGAGCAATCGCTTCACCGAAACGTTGATAGTAACGCTTAATCAACGCCAGATTACTTTCAGAAGACATGATGATATCGGCGTAAAGCTGCGGATCCTGAGCAAACAGGCGTCCCACCATCGCCAATTCCAGCCGGTAGATGGGCGAAGAGAGCGCCAGCAACTGCTCAAGCTGTACATTTTCTTCAGCCAGATGTAAGCCGTAAGCAAAAGTGGCGAAGTGGCGCAGCGCCTGAATAAAGGCCATGTTTTGATCGTGTTCTTCGGCGCTGATGCGATGTAACCGCGCGCCCCATACCTGAATTTGCTCAAGGAACCACTGATAAGCTTCCGGCTGACGTCCGTCACACCACACCACCACCTGCTTCGCCAGGCTACCGCTATCCGGGCCAAACATAGGATGCAGTCCTAATACCGGCCCTGAATGCGCGGCCAGCATCGCCTGCAGCGGACGATTTTTTACCGAGGCGATATCGACCAGGATGCAGTCTTCCGGTAACGGCGGCAGCTGAGCAATCACCTGTTCTGTCAGATGGATAGGGACGCTAACGATCACCATACCCGCATCCTGCAGCAGTAACGGCGCCTGCTCCCACTCTTCCTTATCAAGAATTTTTACCTGATAACCGGAAAGCGTCAGCATCTTCTCAAACAGCTGGCCCATGCGCCCTTTGCCGCCGACGATAACCACCGGACGCAGCTCAGGACAGAGCGTTTTGAAGCCCTTATCATTTTCGCTGGAATAGGATTCCCGCATGACGCGACGTAACACGTCCTCAATTAAGTCAGGCGGCACGCCAAGCGCTTCCGCCTCTTTACGCCGTGAAGCCAGCATGGTTGCTTCACGCTCAGGCACATAGATCGGCAAGCCGTAACGGCTTTTCACTTCTCCGACTTCAGCCACCAACTGCAGCCGTTTAGCCAGCAAATCGAGCAGAGCCTTATCTACCTCATCAATTTGATCGCGCAGCGCGTTCAGTTCAGCCACCATCTTGTTTTAACTCTCCTGTGACAAACGCGCCGCCAGAACGCCGCTGAGATCCTGATGGATGCTTTGTAACAGCTGCGCGGTAGTTTCCCAACTAATACAGGCATCGGTCACCGATACCCCGTAACGCATTTCGCTACGCGGCTGCTCAGAAGACTGGCTACCTTCATGAATATGGCTTTCCAGCATCAGGCCAATAATAGAACGGTTGCCGTCTCTGATTTGCATAACGGCAGATTCAGCAACGCCAGGCTGGCGGCGATAGTCTTTATTTGAATTACCATGGCTGCAATCTATCATCAGCGCCGGCCGTAGTCCCGCTTTCAGCATCTCGTTTTCGCACTGTTCAACGTCTGCCGGGCTGTAATTAGGGGTTTTACCGCCGCGCAGAATAACGTGCCCATCCGGATTGCCCTGCGTTTGCAGCAGGCAGACTTGTCCGGCCTGATTAATCCCCACAAAACGGTGCGGCATAGCAGCGGCGCGCATGGCATTAATGGCAGTGCCCAGGCTACCGTCAGTGCCATTCTTAAAGCCTACCGGCATCGAAAGGCCAGAAGCCATCTCACGATGGGTTTGTGATTCAGTGGTACGCGCGCCGATAGCCGACCAGCTGAACAGATCGCCGAGGTATTGCGGGCTATTGGGATCCAGCGCTTCAGTGGCTAACGGCAGCCCCATTTCAACCAGATTCACCAGCAGCTGACGAGCAATGTGCAGCCCCGCCTCCACATCGAAAGAGTTATCCATATAAGGATCGTTGATTAGCCCTTTCCAGCCAACGGTAGTACGAGGTTTTTCAAAATAGACGCGCATGACGATATACAGCTGATCCTTCAGCTGTTCAGAAAGATCTTTTAGCTGACGGGCATAGGCGAGCGCGGCTTCAGGATCGTGCACAGAACAAGGGCCGCACACCACCAACAGCCGATGATCCCGACCGGCAATAATCCTGGAAATAGTTTGTCGCGCCTCGGCTACCTGCGCCTCAAGCTGCGCATTGAGCGGAAACTTTTGCTTAAGCTGTTCCGGGGTGATCAAAATCTGTTCTTCAGTAATATGAACATTATTCAGCGCATCTTTCTGCATGTCGGCAATCCTCATTCTGGCCTTTTCGTCATTGCGGCAAGCAAATAATGTAACACAGGTAATACAGCACATCATCCATGTGTACATATTTTTTACCATATAAAAATTACCACGGCTAAAATTAATTTTAAGTGCATGATTTAAATATTAATAATAAATAAAAGCATTCCCAGGGAAGCCAAAGAATACGTACAGTTATATTTACACTAAGCATCTAGCCACGCTAAAAAAACGTTAAGCCGATCCGCGCTATCAGAGCGAAATTAAGTAACAATGGTTCTTTAACAACCATTTATCACTATCTGGTTTTGCAATGGCTGCAGTGTAAAACGCTTAGCTTAAATGGAGACATGATGGATATTTATTTGCGCCCGATGCTGTCTACCGATGCCGTGGACTATGCTACGGCGATTAATGAGTCGCTCTCTTCGCTACAACCATGGATGTCCTGGGCGCATGAAAATTATCAGCCAGAAGAAGCAATTGAATGGTTTCGCCTGATCGATCGCCAACGGGAAAAAGGCGAAGCGAATGAAATGGGTATTTTCGCCGCCAGCGATCATCGTTTTCTGGGCGCCGCTGGGATCCGTTATGGAAAAACGTCAGAAGAAAACAGCGCGATAGGTTACTGGGTACGTCAGAAAGAACAGCGCAAAGGCGTTGCTCATCAGGCGGTCATGCAGCTGGCCAGAGCAGGTTTCCGGCGTCCTGAAATTAACATTATTGAGATTTTAGCGGCTGAAGATAACCATGCCAGCCGCGCTGTCGCGCTGAGCTGCGGTGCACGGTTAATCGGCCTGCGCTATGGTCTGATTGTAATGGATAAGGGACCGGTGACCGCTGCGATCTATCATCTGCGTCGTGAGGATTTCGTTTCCGGGCATCCTGCGGTTACGTTATAGGGTCATCCCTGACCGGGCGCGAACCGGTTTCTGAGCGGTCGCTATCCTGTTTATTTGCTCAGGCAAAGCAAGCTTTGATTTAAAGCTGCTCGTCTGGTCATCATTGATTTTTTAACGGCCATTCACCTGACGCTTCAGCAACTTTTTGCTGTACCTGGATCGCGCTTAACTCCTCGGGGGAACTTGCTCTGCTAATCGCTGATTGAAAGCTTGCCTGGCTGCTGGCGCTTCCTGGACGTGCAACAAAAGCGCTGTCGAGGCTTTGCTGCGAGGCGTTATCGGCACGGGAGGAGGAAGCAGCCGCCTGTGATGAGGAGCCAGCCGCCTGGGTAAGCGGACGCAGAGGAATGTCAGTGGTCTGGTCGGCAGGCGCGTTATTATTGCCTGCCGCCGATGTTCCGTCCTGTCGTGCCGGCCCTGCGGCAACCGTATTGCCAGTATTGCCTGTCGCTGCCGCATTACCCGTATTGGCTGTCGCCGCTGTATTACCAGCATTGCCTGTCGCCGCCGCATTGCCTCCTGCATTATCACGGTGCCTGCCACTATTGATGTCCAGCGTAGGATGGTTATCAAAGAAGCTGTCTATCGCCTGATCGTTGGTGGCGACAGGCTTACCGGCAATGGTTCCTGCCACGCCCTGCCCGGCATAAGCGGCGGCGGCCCCAAAAAGGTTAACCAGCTGCTCGACTGCCTGCTGCGCGTTAATATTGCCCGTCTCTTTCTCCATTGCATGACGGGTCATATTGCGCAGACTATTCACGCCCGCCAGACCAGCGCCAAGCGCCATCGTTTCGGCAACCATATTGCCTGACAAAATATTCATGCCGCCTTTGGTCAGCTGACGAGGAGAAACCAAACCCTGCGCAGCGTCCGCTAACCGTTTTGCGCCGCCCTTTACTACCTGATCCATAGGCTTGGTATCATCAAGCTGCTTAAAACGCTCTTTCCAGTCGGTACGCCCCAGCAGAAACTCCGGGCCATGCAGATTATTGGCTTTATTCTGCACGAAGCCGCTCAGGGCGCCTGCCGCCACGGTCAGTGGCGTACTGGTTGCCGTATTAGCCGCATAGCGCTGCGACTCCGACAGCCCCGCTACGCTGGTCGCTACCGTGCCGGTAATGACGTTGCGCGCGTTATAACCAGTTCCACCCAGAATGGCCAGCTTCATATTGTGGCCCAGCCCTTCGCGACGTTTGACGGTTTCCTGCATCGCTGGCTCCAGTTTATCCATATCGGCATCCATCCATTTAGCGTCATGCTGGGCATTGGCCGAAACTTTATCCCAGAACGATTTCATCACCATCGCCGTGCCTCCGCCGATGGCGCCGTTAACCGCTTCTGCGCTCAGCGTCCCTTCGGGAAAACCAAAGTAGTTGTTAGCGACTTTTGCCAGCGCTTCTGATGGAAAAGAGGAAGTGGCGAAGGCCACCGCTCCCAGGGCGCTCAGGGCCGCATCGGTAGCTGCATCAAGGTTCTTTCCCTTCGTCAATACGCTGCGGGCGCTGTGCTGGTCATAGCCCATCTCATGCAGTCCGGTGGCGCGTGAATTCCTCAGTTCTTCCATGCCCTCGCCGGCGGTGAAATATTCTTTCATCAGATTTTGTAAATCTTTGATGTTCTTCTGGCGCTGCGCATCGACGCCCCCTGTCGCTGCTGTATTACCTGCCTGGCCTGCGCCGCTGGCGCTATGGCTGCGCGCACCTTGCGTTTGGCTGCTGCCCGCGGCATCGGCCTGATTATTGATGGGACGGGAAAAGTTTGGCGCTGTGGGTTGACGCTGAATGCCGTTAGTCATGTTCGATAGACTCCAGAGTTAAGTCAGCAATAATCAGGCGCGATAAGATCACCGCCACGCACGATTGCTGCATGTTGTTAGTTAAAACTCGTGTCTAATCTGGTGAAAATAACATCAGTACAACTTATACACGATTCCCTGTGTGTAGGTTGTGGGCATCAGAGGTTCCGCCGTTTATGACATTTTTTATACAATTGTGGACTGGCGCAGCGAAGTGACAATGTCAGCTAAACAGGCTGATATTTAAACATAAAAAAGGGGTTAGCCTGATGCTAACCCCTTTATTGCTATTAACTTTAAGATGTCGCTTACGCGAGCTCTTAGTTAAGGCGCTCTTTGATACGAGCTGCTTTACCAGTACGCTCACGCAGGTAGTACAGTTTCGCTTTACGCACGGCACCACGACGTTTCACGGTGATGCTGTCAATGACCGGTGAGTGAGTCTGGAATACACGCTCAACACCTTCGCCATTGGAAATTTTGCGAACAGTGAATGCAGAGTGCAGACCGCGGTTACGAATAGCGATAACCACGCCCTCGAATGCCTGCAGACGCTTTTTAGAACCTTCAACGACCCATACTTTCACTTCCACGGAATCACCCGGACGGAAAGAAGGTACGTCCTGCTTCATCTGCTCTTGTTCGATTTGCTTGATAATGTTGCTCATAATTAAATCTCTTATCCTGGGTAAACTGATCTTATCGGAAGGCTAACCTTCCGCATCATAGTTTTGTTGCGCGCTGAATTCCTGCTGGAACTCGCTAAGCAACTTTGCTTGCTCTTCAGTCAGAGCCAGGTTTTCCAGAAGTTCAGGTCTTCTAAGCCAGGTACGGCCAAGCGACTGTTTCAGGCGCCAGCGGCGAATCTCAGCATGGTTGCCCGACAGTAATACTGGCGGAACCTCCAGCTCTTCTAACACTTCAGGACGGGTATAGTGCGGACAGTCCAGCAAGCCTTCGGAAAACGAATCTTCTTCAGCTGACGCCTGCTTGCCCAGCACACCAGGTATAAACCGGGCGACTGAATCAATCAACGTCATCGCTGGCAACTCTCCACCACTGAGTACGTAATCCCCAATCGACCATTCTTCATCGATTTCAGTCTGGATCACACGCTCATCGATCCCTTCATAGCGGCCGCAAACCAGAATCAATTTCTGCTGCGTCGCCAGTTCGCAAACTCCATTTTGATCGAGTTTGCGCCCCTGAGGTGACAGATAAATCACCTTAGCGCCCTCTCCCGCCGCCGCTTTCGCTGCGTGGATGGCATCCCGCAAGGGTTGTACCATCATCAGCATCCCCGGACCGCCGCCGTAAGGACGATCGTCCACGGTACGATGCCGGTCGTGCGTGAAGTCACGCGGACTCCAGCTTTGGACGCTGAGCAGGCCATTTTTTACTGCCCGGCCAGTTACCCCGTAGTCGGTAATAGCGCGAAACATCTCTGGAAACAGGCTGATTACACCAATCCACATAGAGCACGCCGTTGGATTACCGTTTTGTTCGGAGGTCAAAAACCAGGATCCCAATCTACTTCAATGGTGCCGGTAGTGAGATCGACTTTCTTGATAACCTGTTCATCAAGAAACGGAATTAACCGCTCTTTCACACCGAACGCATCTTTCAGGTTTGCCTTAACGACCAGTACGTCGTTTGAGCCGGTTTCCATCAAATCAATGACTTTACCCATTTCATAGCCATCAACGGTGACTACTTTGCAACCCATTAGGTCTTTCCAGTAAAAATCACCCTCGTCCAGCTCCGGCAACTGCGTGGAGTCGACTAAAATTTCACAGTTAGTCAACTGGGCCGCCGCATCACGATCATCAATGCCTTTGACTTTGATGATGATGTCCTGATTGTGGTGCTTCCAGCCTTCCAGCTCAATCAACTGCCATTTACCGGCGCGCTGAATGAACCAGGGCTGATAGTCAAAGATGCTGTCGGCATCTTCGGTGGAAGAAAACACTTTGAGCCAACCACGAATGCCGTAGGCCGCTCCCATTTTTCCCAGCGTAACGGGATTAACGGGAGGCTGTGTGGCGAGTTGTTTGCTCATGCTAACCACCGTGACAGATTAAGCTGCTTTTTTAGCTTCTTTGATCAGCGCGTTAACGCGATCGGACAGCGTAGCGCCCTGGCCAACCCAGTGCTCAATACGGTCCAGGTCCAGACGCAGTGCTTCAGCCTGACCAGATGCGATCGGGTTGAAGAAGCCTACACGCTCAATGAAACGGCCATTGCGTGCGTTGCGGCTGTCAGTAACGACAACCTGATAGAACGGACGCTTTTTCGCGCCGTGACGTGCCAAACGAATTGTTACCATAACATCCTCTTCAGTTAATAAAACAACCGGGCCCCATCGAGGAACGGGGCCCGGGTGTCGTATAAAAAGCCCGAAAATTTTACTCATTTTGGCGCAAAAAGCAATCTAAACTAAGCAAGCCTTCGGTACTTTACAATGAAACGTCTTAACGCCCCGGAAAGCCCGGCGGCATCATGCCTTTCATTCCGCGCAGCATTTTCGCCATGCCGCCCTTTTTCATCTTTTTCATCATGCGCTGCATATCGTCAAACTGCTTCAGCATACGGTTGACATCCTGCACCTGCATGCCTGAGCCAGCGGCGATGCGACGCTTGCGTGAGCCTTTGATAATCTCAGGTTTTTCACGCTCTTTGCGCGTCATGGAATTGATCATCGCCTCCATCCGCACCAGCACTTTGTCATCCATCTGCGACTTCACGTTATCGGGCAGTTGCCCCATTCCGGGAAGTTTTCCCATCAGGCTGGCCATGCCGCCCATGTTGCGCATCTGTTTCAGCTGTTCCAGAAAGTCGTTCAGGTCGAAGCCGTCGCCTTTCTTCAGCTTATTCGCCAGCTTCTCAGCCTGGGCGCGATCGACCTTGCTTTCGATATCTTCGATCAGCGACAGCACATCGCCCATGCCCAGAATCCGCGAGGCCAGGCGATCGGGATAAAACGGCTCCAGCGCTTCGGTCTTTTCGCCGACGCCCATAAACTTAATTGGTTTGCCGGTGATATGACGAATCGAGAGCGCGGCGCCGCCGCGGGCATCGCCATCAACCTTGGTTAGAATAACGCCGGTTAGCGGCAGCGCTTCATTGAACGCCTTCGCCGTATTGGCGGCATCCTGACCGGTCATGGCATCGACCACAAACAGCGTTTCCACCGGATTAATCGCGGCGTGCACCTGTTTGATCTCATCCATCATCGCTTCATCGACGTGCAGACGACCGGCGGTATCCACCAGCAGCACGTCGTAGAATTTAAGCTTTGCTTCTTTTAGCGCGTTGTTAACGATATCAACCGGCTTCTGGTTGAGATCGGATGGGCAGAAATCGACGCCCACCTGCTGCGCCAGCGTTTCCAGCTGTTTGATCGCC
Organism: Mixta hanseatica; assembly: GCF_023517775.1. NCBI lineage: Bacteria > Pseudomonadati > Pseudomonadota > Gammaproteobacteria > Enterobacterales > Erwiniaceae > Mixta > Mixta hanseatica. Next base: position 3,390,275 of record NZ_CP082904.1, read on the forward strand.
GCCGGACGATAGACGTCGGCAGAAACCACCAGCACTTTTTTCTTGTGCTTTTCACGCAGGAACTTACCGAGCTTACCGACGCTGGTGGTTTTACCCGCGCCCTGCAGACCCGCCATCAGCACCACAGCCGGCGGCTGCGCGGCCAGGTTAAGCGCATGGTTTTCCGACCCCATCGCTTCAACCAGCTCATTACGCACGATCTTGATAAATTCCTGACCTGGCGTCAGGCTTTTATTTACTTCGTGCCCAACCGCGCGCTCTTTTACGCGGTTAATAAATTCACGCACTACCGGCAGCGCGACATCCGCCTCCAGCAGAGCCATGCGCACTTCACGCAGGGTTTCTTTGACGTTCTCTTCGGTCAGCCTTCCGCGGCCGCTGATATTGCGCAGGGTTTGCGACAATCGATCGGTTAAATTATCAAACATTGTCTCTCGCTCAAGATAAAACAGAGCCGCCTGGGCGACACAATGTGGCGGATTATAACACGAAGCATTGGCGATCTCTGCAATCGACAATGAGAACGTTTGGAGCAAACTCTGGCTGGCGCTATACTGCGTTTTTCTTCATCTTTCCGATATTTGACCATTCTATGTCTGCTTTTGCGATTCTGGCGCTCTTTGCCTACTCATTTAGCCTTGCTCTGATCATTCCCAGCCTGCTGCGGAATAACGGTGCCTGGCGACGCATGGCCGTGCTGTCGGCAACGCTGGCGCTGGCGGCGCATGCGGTGGCCCTTCAGCAGCGCATCTTCGTCAACGGGGCGCAGAACCTTAGCCTGCTGAACATTGGTTCACTGGTCAGCTTGCTGATCTGCATTATTATGACCATTGTCGCCTCGCGTAACCGTGGCTGGCTGCTGCTGCCGATTGTTTATAGCTTCGCGCTGATCAATCTCGCCTTCGCCACCTTTGTGCCCAATGCGTTTATTACCCATCTGGAAACCACGCCCGGCATGATGATCCATATCGGGCTGGCGTTGTTCGCCTACGCCACGCTGATTATTGCCGCGCTGTATGCGCTACAGCTGGCATGGATCGATTATCAGCTGAAAAATAAGCGGCTGGCCTTTAGCAACGATGTGCCGCCGCTGATGACGATTGAGCGCAAAATGTTTCATATTACCCAGGTTGGCGTGGTGCTGCTGACGCTGGTGCTCTGTACCGGCCTGTTTTATATGAAGAATCTCTTCTCTCCGGAGAACGTGGATAAAGCCGTGCTGTCGATTTTGGCCTGGTTTGTTTATATCGTTTTGCTCTGGGGACACTATCATGAAGGCTGGCGCGGCCGTCGCGTCGTCTGGTTTAACTGCGGCGGCGCGCTGTTGTTAACCATGTCTTACTTCGGCAGTCGCGTACTTCAGCACCTGCTTACACACTGATATATACAAGGATTTCGCGTTGGAACACGTTTCAACCACCACACTGATTATTACGCTGGTTGTGATGATTCTGGTCTCGGCTTACTTTTCCGGTTCCGAGACCGGCATGATGACCCTTAACCGCTACCGGCTGCGCCATAAAGCGAAAAACGGCAACCGCAGCGCACGCCGCGTGGAGAAATTGCTGCGTCGGCCAGACCGTTTAATTAGCCTGGTGCTGATCGGCAACAACCTGGTCAACATTCTCGCCTCGGCGCTGGCGACCATCGTCGGGATGCGCCTGTACGGCAACGCCGGCGTCGCCATCGCCACCGGCGTGCTGACGTTTGCGGTCTTGATTTTCGCCGAAGTACTGCCGAAAACCATCGCTGCCCTCTATCCGGAAAAAGTGGCCTATCCCAGCAGCCTGCTCCTGGGGCCGCTGCAGGTGGTAATGATGCCGCTGGTCTGGCTGCTAAACACCATTACCCGCCTGCTGATGCGGATGGTCGGCATCAAATCTGACGGCTCCATCAGCTCTGCGTTGAATAAAGATGAGCTGCGCACCATCGTTTATGAGTCCCGCTCGCTGATGTCGCGCCGCCATCAGGAGATGCTGCTGTCGGTGCTGGATCTGGAAAAGGTGAACGTGGATGACATTATGGTGCCGCGCAATGAGATCGTCGGCATCAACATCAACGATGACTGGAAATCGATCGAGCGTCAGGTTTCACACTCGCCACACGGCCGTATCGTCTTATTCCGCGACTCGCTGGACGACGCCGTAGCGATGCTGCGCGTGCGTGAAGCGTGGCGCATGATGACCGAGAAAAAAGAGTTCACCAAAGAGAACCTGCTGCGCGCTGCCGATGAAATTTACTATGTGCCGGAAGGCACGCCGCTTAATGTGCAGCTGGTTAAATTTCAGCGCAATAAGAAGAAAGTTGGGTTGGTGGTGGATGAGTATGGCGATATTAAAGGGCTGGTCACCATTGAAGATATTCTGGAAGAGATCGTCGGCGACTTCACCACCTCTATGTCCCCTTCGCTGGCCGAGGAAGTGATGCCGCAGAGCGATGGCTCGGTGCTGATTGAAGGCACGGCTAACGTACGGGAGATCAACAAAGCGTTTAACTGGCATCTGCCGCAGGAAGAAGCGCGTACCGTCAACGGCATGCTGCTGGAAGAGCTGGAAGAGATCCCGCAGGCAGGCACGCGCATCCAGATAGAGAACTACGCTATCGATATTCTGGATGTGCAGGACAATATGGTGAAGCAGATCAGGGTCACGCCGCAACAGCCGCTGAAATCCAGTATCGGCTCTTAACCTGCCAGGCATAAAAAAGGCCGCATACGCGGCCTTTTTTGTGCTTCACGCTTAGTGAATTTCCAGCTCTTTCAGCTTATCTTTCGGCAGCGCCAGCTCATCGTTATGGTTAACGCGTACGTCATGCTCAATGATATGACGTGCGATATCTTTCGCCTCATCCAGCGAGTGCATCTGGTAAGTGCCGCACTGATATTCATTCAGTTCCGGGATCTGATTCTGATCGTTGACCTTCAGCACATCATTCATCGCCGCTTTCCAGGAGTCGGCCACGCGCTGCTCGGAAGGCGTACCGATCAGGCTCATGTAAAAGCCGGTGCGGCATCCCATCGGAGAGATATCAATAATTTCTACGCCGTCACCGTTCAGATGGTTACGCATAAAGCCTGCGAACAGGTGCTCAAGCGTGTGGATACCGCGTTCCGGCATCACTTCTTTATTTGGCACGCAGAAGCGCAGGTCAAATACCGTGATGGTATCGCCATGAGGGGTGTTCATGGTTTTGGCTACGCGTACTGCCGGTGCGGCCATACGCGTATGATCAACGGTAAAACTGTCCAGTAATGGCATATCGTTACCTCAGCTAAAAAATTTTTTGTGAACGATGAAACTTTTCTGTTCGCCGTGCGTCTGAATAAGTGAAAGACGCGCATTTGTTATCATCATCCCTGACAACAGAGATGTTCATTTGGCCACAGTGATGTGGCCATTTTCTTTTTTATCCTTTCTTGCTCGCCAAAAACTCAGCAAAGCTCAGGTTATCCGCCGCTTCCAGTTCCAGCTGCGCATCACGCGAACGGCGCGCTTCCTGGGTGAAATCTTGCTCGGACAACACCTGTAGCGGCTCTTCCGTCAGTAGCTGTCGATACTGTTCGGCCAACGCCAATCCGGTTCCGCTGATGCCGTTATCTAACATCGTTTGCAGAATACGGGCAGAATAGGTTAACTCAGGATCGTCAAAAGAGGCGACCAGTCGATCGCACACCTGCTGGTAATCCGGCGTACCGGACTGACTATCAAGCACTTCCGCTACGCGTTTCAGATCGGCAAACAGCGCTTTGCCTACCATCGTTAACGGCTGGCGCGTATCGTCACAGCCAATGCCGATGGTCTGGCCCGGCTTACGGCCCTCAAGGATAACGCGATTCCAGTTCTGCCGTGCGCACTGCAGCTCGGCGCTGCTCATTTCCGGGGCGTCCGCCAGCGTACACCAGATCAGGAACAGATCGAGGAAACGCACCTGGGTTTCATCAACGCCAACTGGCGAGAACGGGTTAATATCCAGCGAACGCACTTCAATATATTCAATGCCGCCGCGCGCCAACGCATCGGACGGCGCTTCGCCGGAACGCGTCACACGTTTCGGCCGAATCGGCGCATAGAGTTCATTCTCTATCTGCAACACATTGGTATTCAACTGCAGCCAGCGCCCGTCCTGATCTTTGACGCCCATACGGGCATATTCTTCAGACGGGGTTTTGATCGCCTTCTTCAACGCCTCGACATAGCCTGCCAGCGTGTTAAAGGTAATGCCCAGGCTGCTCTGCGATTTGTTGGTGTAGCCCAGGTCGCTTAAGCGCAGCGACGTCGCGTACGGCAGCCAGAGCATGCCGCGCTCGTTCCGCTCAAAAGGCAGGCTGCTCTCTTTCCCCTGCAAGAAAGTCGAACAAACCGCCGGCGACGCGCCAAACAGATAGGGAATGACCCAGCCGAAGCGATAATAGTTGCGAATTAAGCGCAGGTAGCCGGCAGAGATAGCCTCTTTGCCGCTTTCCATATCTTTTACGCCGGCCCAGGCCTGCCAGAAAGAGAGCGGCAGCGAGAAGTTATAGTGCACGCCGGAGATGGTCTGCATCAGCGCGCCATAGCGGTTTTTTAAACCTTCGCGATAGAGGGTTTTCATCCGCCCAATATTCGAACTGCCATACTGCGCCAGCTGAATATCATCGCTGTTTTCAATCACGCAGGGCATGCTGAAGGGCCACATCCGCTCTTCGCCTAACTCGCGGGCGACGTGACGATGGATATCGCGTAAAAACGCCAGCAGGTGATCGATATCGCGATCGACAGGCGTAATAAATTCCAGCAGCGACTCGGCGAAATCGGTCGTAATCCATTTATGAGTCAACGCTGCGCCAAGATCCGCCGGATGGCCGGTTGTTGCGATTTTACCGTTTGACCTGACACGCAGCGTTTCACGCTCAATGCCGCGACCAATACCTTTCAGGGCGTCAGGGTGTGCTTCCAGCCAGGAAAGCGCCTGTGATACGTCCGGGATCAAAGTGACCTCCCGCTCAGAGAATAATTTATTTTTGTTTAGCATAATGTTAACCGTAGCCCCGATTCTGAATGAATCAATGCCACCACGCCATGCCCTGTAAAGTTGCGGTCGCGACCACTACGTAACGCAGAGTCTTTCCGATAGCCAAAAACAGCACTACCGGCAGCCATGAGAAACGCAACCATCCAGCCAGGACGCACAGCAGATCGCCAATCAGCGGTAACCAGCTGAATAACAGCGCTGCAGGACCAAACCGACGCAACCACGCCATTGCTGTGTTATGCCATCTCCCCTGCTTTGGCGGCAGTAAGCGGCCAATAACCACATTTGTTAATCCGCCGAGCGTGTTCCCCACGGCTGCGACAAAAATCAAACCTAATGCCGGCGTTTTCCCTGCCAGTAGTAACGTAACCAACAGCACTTCAGAGCTACCGGGAAGCAGCGTGGCGCTCAGAAAACTGCTGGCAAATAGCGAACCGTAACTCAGAATGTCATTCACAATAAGCGCACGTCTACCGCAGCCATACCGGCGGCATGCGCTGCCTGTAGACCGAAGTCGGCATCCTCGAACACCACGCATTTTTCAGGCGTGACGCCCATCAGCGCGGCACAGCGCAAAAAGGTGTCGGGTTCGGGTTTGTGGCGCGTGACATCATCGGCGCCGACGATAACGTCAAAATAGTGACGCAGCTGCAGATGCTGTAATAATGCATCGGCCATGGCATGCTCACTGCCGGTACCGACCGCCATGAGTTTGCGTCCGTGATACGCTTTTACCACATCGATAAGTGGCAATGGGCGGACGCTGTCAAACAACATAGTCTTAACGGCCGCCGTTTTTTCAGCTGCCAGCTGGAAAGGATCAAGTTCGGCCTGATGGCTGGCAATAATAAACTCTGCCACACGCCACGTTGGCGAGCCGTTCAGCCCAATCATCGCCTGTTCATCAAACGATAAGCCGTACCGCGTCAGCACCCGATCCCAGGCCTGACGATGCGTCGTTTCGGTATCAAGGAGGGTACCATCCATATCGAAAATCAGACCATCATAGCGATCGTACATATCCTCTCCCGGCAGTGAATAAATGCCCCATTACTTTAACGTAAAGTATGCAGGTTGTCGCCGGTAGCAGTGAACAGCAAATGCTTTGAATCTATTGATAAAATTAGGAATCAGAAAAAGGTCAGGGAGTTCAGGAACCTGGATGAGGCGATGCTAACGACAGGAAAAGAGAGAATGTGAAAATGGCAGGGGAAAAATCAACAGTTAAAAGGATTGAATAAAGAAGCGAAGCAGGAGAATAAATCAGAATAAAATGCAAGAACGTTAATCAAAACGGGAAAAGAAAAGATGGTGCATCCGGGAGGATTCGAACCTCCGACCGCTCGGTTCGTAGCCGAGTACTCTATCCAGCTGAGCTACGGATGCATCGGAAAAGCAGAGGGAACTGCAACTAACCTGAGGAAATACCTGAGAAGAAGTTAAACGCTAACGCCTTCAGAGAAGATGGTGCATCCGGGAGGATTCGAACCTCCGACCGCTCGGTTCGTAGCCGAGTACTCTATCCAGCTGAGCTACGGATGCATAACAAATTCTTGTATAACACAGGGTGCTGACAACTCACCGTGACACAGGCTGCTAACACTGTATCGATTTACTTCTTAGAGATGGTGCATCCGGGAGGATTCGAACCTCCGACCGCTCGGTTCGTAGCCGAGTACTCTATCCAGCTGAGCTACGGATGCATCATTAAATGGCGGTGAGAGAGGGATTCGAACCCTCGATGCAGCTTTTGACCGCATACTCCCTTAGCAGGGGAGCGCCTTCAGCCTCTCGGCCATCTCACCTTACGCGTTCTTGCGAACTGTGCTGCTGAACTTTGTTTCCGCTCATCGGCACTGCGTGGCGCACATATTACTTTCCCGGACTTATAAGTCAAACAATTTTTCCCAACAAATGTTTGATTGCACAAAAGCCACTCAATCCGCGTATTTTGCCGGCAAAAAGGGTGAATTATCAACAGCGAGCCAGGAGGGAGTTCACAATCAGGGGAAAACAGCAGAGAAAAAAGAGTGGGATAAAAACATTGCGCCTCGCTGTAATGAGAGCGAGGCGCGGGATTCGGTATAGCTTTTATTGCGGTTGGCTCTTTTCAGCCTGGATGCGCTGATATATTTCTTCACGGTGTACTGATACTTCTTTTGGCGCATTCACGCCAATACGAACCTGGTTACCTTTAACTCCCAGTACCGTTACCGTCACCTCATCGCCAATCATGAGGGTTTCACCAACTCGACGAGTTAGAATAAGCATTCTTTGCTCCTTGAAAGATTAAAAGAGTCGGGCCTGTCGGGTTCCCGGCATTATCCATCATATAGCGCTAAACGTAGATGATGACAAATACATCAAAGCATCTTGTCACGCTAATACATTCTGCTGATAGTTAGTTTAGCCGAAATCATTACCCTCAACCTGACTTTGTTATTACAGAGTGCGGATTGCATTAAAAAGCGCCAGCGGAGGGCATCCACGGCGCTTTCCACACTGCTTTGTTATCTCTTACAGTTTAGCCGACACCCAGGACTCAACGCTGGCCAGCGCAGCAGGCAGCGCCTGTGCATCCGTACCACCCGCCTGCGCCATATCCGGACGACCGCCGCCTTTACCGCCGACCTGCTGCGCTACGGCACCAATCAGCTCGCCCGCTTTCACACGGTCGGTAAGATCTTTTGTTACGCCAGCAATCAGAGAAACCTTCCCTTCTGCTACCGTCGCCAGAACAATTACTGCCGAACCCAGCTGATTTTTTAACTCATCAACCATGGTGCGCAGCAGTTTCGGATCGACGTTGCTCAGCTCATTGACCAACAGTTTCACCCCATTGATATCTTTGGCTTTGCTGCTCAGGGACGCGCTCTCTTGCGCTGCCTGCTGATCTTTTAACTGCTGTAGCTCTTTTTCCAGCGCGCGCGCATGATCGATCATAGCACGCACTTTTTCATTCAAATTACTGTTGTTGGCCTTAACCAGCTGCGCGATATCGTGCAGCTGCTCAGCCTGCGCGTTCACCTGCGCCAGCGCAGCCTCGCCGGTTATCGCCTCGATACGACGAATGCCGGCGGCCGTGCCTGACTCAGAGGTAATACGGAACAGGCCGATATCGCCCGTGCGGCTGGCATGCGTGCCGCCGCACAGCTCGGTAGAGAAGTCGCCCATCGACAGCACGCGTACGCGCGCATCATATTTCTCGCCAAACAGCGCCATCGCGCCTTTTGCTTTGGCCTCTTCGAGATCCATGATGTGGGTCTCAACCGGCAGGTTACGCCGAATCTGCGCATTGACGATATCCTCAACCTGACGGATCTCTTGCGGCTTCATTGCCTCTGCGTGCGAGAAGTCGAAGCGCAGATATTTATCATTAACCAGCGAGCCTTTCTGCGCGACGTGCGTACCCAGCACCTGGCGCAGCGCGGCATGCAGCAAATGCGTTGCTGAGTGGTTGAGGCGAATACGCGCGCGACGCGCTTCGTCAACCTGCGCATCCAGCCGATCGCCTACGCGCAAATGACCGGAGATCAGTTTGCCGGTGTGGCCAATCGCCTGAGCATACTTCTGCGTATCGCTGACGTTAAACTCAGCGTTAGCGCCTTTCAGCACGCCGGTATCACCTACCTGACCGCCGGATTCGCCATAAAATGGCGTCTCATCCAGCACAATCACCCCTTCCTGACCGGCGCTGATTTCATCAGCCGGCTGGCCGTTAACGTAGATAGCGGTGATAGTAGATTTCAGCGCCAGATTATCGTAACCCTTGAAAGAGGAAGCTGAATCGATACTGATGACATTGCTGTAGTCAGCGCCAAAGCCGCTGGCTTCACGCGCACGCTGGCGCTGACGCTCCATCGCCTGCTCAAAGCCCTCTTCATCAATCTTCAGATTACGCTCACGGCAGACATCGGCCGTCAGGTCTGCCGGGAAGCCGAAGGTATCGTACAGACGGAAGACGGTTTCACCATCCAGCGTATCGCCTTGCAGATTAGCCAGCTCTTCATCCAGCAGCGCCAGACCACGCTCCAGCGTTTTAGCAAATTGCTCTTCTTCCGTTTTTAGGATCTGCTCTACCTGCGCCTGCTGGCGTTGCAGATCTTCACCGGCGCTGCCCATCACCTCGATTAAAGGCCCAACCAGCTTATAGAAGAAGCTGCCTTTGGCGCCCAGCATGTTGCCGTGACGCACCGCGCGGCGAATGATACGACGCAGCACATAGCCACGGTTCTCATTGGAAGGGATTACGCCATCAGCAATCAGGAAAGCGCAGGAACGAATATGGTCGGCGATAACCCGCAGGGATTTATTGCTAAGGTCGCTGCTGCCGGTCACTTGCGCGACGGAAGCGATAAGCTTCTGGAACAGATCGATTTCATAGTTGGAGTTAACGTGCTGCAGCACCGCTGAAATACGCTCCAGGCCCATCCCGGTATCAACGGAAGGTTTCGGCAGCGGCAGCATGGTACCGTCTGTCTGACGGTTAAACTGCATAAAGACGATGTTCCAGATCTCAATATAGCGGTCGCCATCTTCTTCTGGGCTGCCCGGCGGGCCGCCATAGATATGGTCGCCATGATCGTAGAAGATTTCACTGCATGGGCCGCACGGGCCGGTATCGCCCATCTGCCAGAAGTTATCTGAAGCGTAAGCGCCGCCTTTATTATCGCCGATACGGATAATACGCTCTGCGGGCACGCCAATGTCATTGGCCCAAATGTCCCAGGCTTCGTTATCGGTTTCGTAAACGGTTACCCACAGACGCTCTTTCGGCAGGTTGAACCACTGCGCGGAAGTCAGCAGTTCCCAGGCGAAGGCGATCGCTTCTTTTTTGAAATAATCACCAAAGCTGAAGTTGCCCAGCATTTCAAAGAAGGTGTGGTGACGCGCGGTGTAACCGACGTTTTCCAGGTCGTTATGCTTGCCACCGGCGCGCACGCAGCGCTGCGATGTGGTAGCACGCGAGTAGCTGCGCTTGTCTTGTCCAAGGAAAACGTCTTTAAACTGGTTCATCCCGGCGTTAGTAAACAATAACGTCGGATCGTTATGGGGTACGAGGGAGCTGCTGGCAACAACCTGGTGTCCCTTGCTATGGAAAAAATCGAGAAACGTTTGACGGATCTCAGCAGTACTCTTGCTCATAAATATCCTGGAATACGCTAACGAAGGTTCTTCCCTTGGCACCGGGCGGGCGTTCCACACGGCTGCGTGAAGAGTTACCAACAAAAAGTGGGAATAAGATAAATTTTCTTCCGAGGGAAGTAAAATCCCATCTCGACTCAATCATCATTATTTCGATAAATCGACTGGATATCTTCCATAAAAAATCCTTTAGCCTGAAGATAACGTAGCACTTTAGATTTTTGCTTCCACTCCTGCGGCAGCGGCAGTCCGAATTTACGTTCGGCCGCTTCTAAAGCCTGCGCGGCCCAGTCGATTTCCGCTTCGCTCAGGGCGGTTTCCGCCAGCTCGCGGCTAATGCCCTTTTGCGCCAGTTCCATGCGGATACGTTGCGGACCATAGCCTTTGCGACCGCGGCTAACGACAAAACGTTGGGCGAAACGGACATCGTCCAGCCAACTATGCTCATAGCACCAGGCGACAACCTGCTCCAGCAGTTCCTCTGGAATCTCTTCAGCCGGTTCATCATGGCGCATCGCCGCACGGGCGGCGGACTGAGCCATCTTACGACGGAACTCGGCTTCGCTATGGTCGCGCATGGCAAGGATACGCGTGGCGCGATCCAGCAGACGTGCAAAAGTGACCGGAGTTGCGGGCTTGTCAGTCATTACGCTTCCGTCAGGTTGGTAGTAGGAGATAAGCGATAAAAAGCGAGGGTAGCGAGAATTACGGCAGGATACAAAGTATTAGAGCAAAAAACCCCGGGCAGCTGGGCTGACCGGGGTAAGAAATTAGAAGTCTTCGTTAGTTTCGCTAGCGGTATCTTCGTAATTCTCGGCTGGGACAGCCGCTTTACCTTCCTCAACAGGATTGTTCAGCAGCATGTCGCGCAGTTTCTGCTCGATTTCGTTAGCCACAGCGCTGTTTTCCTTCAGGTAGTTGCTGGCATTCGCTTTACCCTGGCCAATTTTATCGCCATTGTAGCTATACCATGCGCCCGCCTTCTCGATCAGCTTGTGCTTCACGCCCAGATCCACCAGCTCGCCGTAGATGTTGATCCCTTCACCGTACATGATCTGGAATTCAGCCTGTTTAAACGGCGCGGCGATCTTGTTTTTCACCACTTTAACGCGCGTTTCGCTGCCGACGACGTTGTCGCCCTCTTTGATCGCGCCGATACGGCGAATATCAAGGCGCACGGAAGCGTAGAACTTCAGCGCGTTACCACCGGTAGTGGTTTCCGGGTTACCGAACATAACGCCGATTTTCATACGGATCTGGTTGATAAAGATCAGCAGCGTGTTGGACTGCTTCAGGTTACCGGCCAGCTTACGCATCGCCTGGCTCATCATACGCGCCGCCAGACCCATGTGTGAGTCACCGATTTCACCTTCGATTTCCGCTTTCGGCGTCAGCGCCGCCACGGAGTCGACGATGATTACGTCTACCGCACCGGAACGCGCCAGCGCATCACAGATCTCCAGCGCCTGCTCGCCCGTATCGGGCTGAGAACAAAGCAGATTATCGATATCTACGCCCAGCTTTTTCGCATAAACCGGGTCCAGCGCGTGTTCAGCATCGATAAAGGCGCAGGTTTTACCTTTACGCTGTGCGGCGGCAATCACCTGCAGCGTCAGCGTGGTTTTACCGGAAGATTCCGGACCGTAAATCTCAACAATACGGCCCATTGGCAGGCCGCCAGCGCCAAGAGCGATATCAAGCGAAAGTGAACCGGTCGAGATGGTTTCCACATCCATTGAGCGGTCTTCACCCAGGCGCATGATGGAGCCTTTACCAAATTGCTTCTCAATTTGGCCCAGCGCTGCTGCCAGAGCCTTTTGCTTGTTTTCGTCGATAGCCATTTTTACTCCTAATCATGCCGGGGTAAAGCACGCCACAGTTGTGTGCAGTGCTCTCGTTCATTGGATGGTAATTATACTGTATAATCATACAGTATCAAGTCAAATATTTGAGAAAATCGTCATGCAAAATTTGTAGCGCGGTGGCGACCGTTTGCCGCCGCACCGCATCACGATCACCCTGAAATACAACGCATTTTTGTCGCGTTTCGCCCGTGGCTGCGGCAAAGCCGAACCAGACGGTGCCGACCGGTTTTTCCGCCGTGCCGCCATCCGGTCCGGCAATGCCGCTGACCGCAATAGCGAAGTCGGCACCGGCCTCTTTTAATGCTCCCTGGGCCATCTCTTTTACCACCTGTTCGCTGACCGCGCCCCACTGCTGCAGGCTGGCTGCAGAAACGCCCACCATCTGCTGTTTGGCATCGTTACTGTAGGTGATAAAAGCGCGTTCAAACCAGGCGGAACTGCCCGCTATATCGGTAAATACTTTAGCAATCCAGCCGCCGGTACAGGATTCGGCAGTGGTTACCGTTGCCTGCCGCTGTAGCAGCAGCTGTCCGTTAGCGGCGCTTAACGCTTTAAGTTGTTCGTCGGTCATCGTCTCGTCCCTGTTAGCTATATCATTCAACGTTAGCAATAAAGCGGACGCAGGGCGTAGCGTTTTTGCCGTTTCGCCTGAATAGCATGGTCATTTTACGAGGCAGGTTCCTGCGTTATATGCGGGCGGCGACCTGAGTTAGCAAGGTTACCCTGCGATATATTACCGCCGCAGAAAACTGCCGGTAGATTTAGTATGGATGCTTTTTCAGCGAAGGCTAAACGGGATAGCGCGGCGCGATAACACAAGCGCGTTGCGCTTTTTTCAGGAAAGCGGGTTAAGTAAAGACGAAAATTGAGATCGCGGTTGGATTATTGTGCTGCCTGCTGTGACACCTGACCAGAAAAGCAGCTAGTTTAAAACAACGTTTCAATTCCCGCCTGCGGAGAACCCTATGCAAACACAGCCTGCTTTTTCCGGCGTCTGGTGCCCTTCGGTCACCCCGTTTACCCGCGACAATCAACTGGATCTTCCAGCGTTGGCGCAGCACTTTGCGCGTCTGGACGCCTCCGGCATCGATACTTTATTACTGATGGGCAGCATCGGCGAGTTTGTTTCACTGACGCACGCGGAGCGCAAATTACTGATACGTGAAGCACGCAGCATGTCGCGGCTCAGCATGGTGGCCAATATTTCCAGCGGCAGTCAGAGCGAGATGGTGGCGTTAGCCCATCTCGCCTGGGAGAACGGTTACGATGCGGTTATGGTGCTGCCGCCCTGGTATTACGGCCAGACCCGGCAACAGCTGTTAACTTACTATCGCCAGCTGGATCATGAACTGGAAGGCAAATGGTTCGCCTATAACTTCCCGGCGCGCACCGGTTGCGATCTGGATGCGATGCTGGTGGCGGAACTGGCAGCGGAGTTGCCGAATTTTATCGGGATTAAAGACACTACCGATTGTCTGTCGCATAACCGCGCCTTAATAGAAGAAACCAAAAAGGTACGCAGCGATTTTGCCGTACTGTCCGGCTATGACGAATATCTGCTGCCGAATCTGCTGGCCGGCGGCGCGGGGGTGATCAGCGGGTTAAATAATCTGGTTCCGGCGATGTTTGCCGAAGCGATGCAGAGCTGGCGGGCCGGCGATTTGCCCGCGCTGGCGCAGTTCCAGCAGCGCATTGGCAAACTGATGGCGATCTATACCGTCGGCGATGACTTTGTTACCACCATTAAAACGGCGGTGGCGCGTAAACAGGGCTATATGACGTCGGTGGCGCGCAACAGCGGCGGGACGCTGAGCGAGGCGCAGTGCGAGGCGATCGATCTGTTGTTCAGCTAACAGCAAAGGCAGCAGCGAAGCCAGAGCTTAGCTGCTTTGCCAGAGGGTTCGCTCGCCTTAGATCTTTTTCACGAACTCGGATTTAAGCTTCATCGGGCCAAACCCGTCGATCTTGCAATCGATATTATGATCGCCTTCCACCAGACGGATCCCTTTCACTTTCGTGCCGATCTTCAGCGCGGAAGAGCTGCCTTTGACTTTGAGATCTTTAATCACCGTCACGCTATCGCCGTCCGCCAGCTGCGTACCGTTGGCATCACGTACCACAAGTTCCTGATCCTGCTGCGTTGCCGTATCCTGCTGCGACCAGATATGTCCACATTCAGGACAGTTCAGCGTATCGCCATCCTGCCAGGTATATTCAGAATGGCATTTAGGACAAGAAGGTAAAGTCTGCATTAGAACCTCAAAAGTTACGACCCAAAGGGTAACGAAAAAGGCGCTCATTCTATAACCTTAACTTTGCTGTGGGTAGCGTTATTCACGACGCGCCTTTGACGCAGCACAAGCTTCGTAGACTTTGCGAGCCATGCCGTAGAAGCCGCTCGCCGCAGAGGATAAACCTCCCCTTCCGACGCCACGCCTGCTAACGTCGGGTAGCGCTTTTGATGCTTTAGCGATAGGATCCGCCTGAATCCCCCGTCCGCCGCAGAGACCAACAGGAACATGCAAGTTGAGTGACATGACCGTGAAAGGATCGACAGATATGGATATTGGTAACCACACCCCGATGATGCAGCAGTACCTTCGTTTGAAGGCGCAGCATCCCGACATCCTGCTGTTTTATCGTATGGGTGATTTCTATGAACTGTTTTATGACGATGCTAAACGCGCGTCTCAACTGTTGGATATCTCCCTGACCAGGCGCGGCGCCTCCGCCGGCGAGCCTATTCCCATGGCGGGCGTGCCCTATCACGCCGTGGAAAACTATCTGGCCAGGCTGGTGCAGCTCGGCGAGTCGGTAGCGATTTGCGAACAGGTAGGCGATCCGGCGCTGAGCAAAGGCCCGGTAGAGCGCAAAGTGGTGCGCATCGTCACGCCAGGCACCATCAGCGATGAGGCCCTGCTTAACGAACGCCAGGACAATTTACTGGCGGCGATCTGGCAGGACGCGCGCGGTTTCGGCTATGCCACGCTGGATATCAGTTCAGGCCGCTTTCTGCTGAGCGAGCCGCCGGATCGCGAGGCGATGGCCGCCGAGCTACAGCGCACTAACCCAGCCGAGCTGCTCTATCCGGAAGATTTCGCCGCGATGGATCTGATTGAAAATCGTCGCGGCATGCGTCGTCGTCCGCTCTGGGAGTATGAGCTGGATACCGCGCGTCAGCAGCTTAACCTGCAATTCGGCACGCGCGATCTCATCGGTTTCGGCGTTGAAAACGCCCATATTGCGCTGCGCGCCGCCGGTTGTCTGCTGCAATATGTCAAAGATACGCAGCGCACCTCGCTGCCGCATATTCGCTCGCTGACCATGGAACGCCAGCAGGACAGCATTATTATGGATGCCGCCACGCGACGTAACCTGGAGATTACCCAGAACCTGGCGGGCGGCGTTGATAACACCCTGGCTGCCGTACTGGATAAAACCGTTACGCCGATGGGCAGCCGCATGCTGAAACGCTGGCTGCATACCCCCGTCAGAGAAAGCCGCATCATTACGCAGCGTCAGGAAAGCATCGCCGCCCTGCAGGATCTCAGCGGCGATCTGCAACCGATACTGCGCCAGGTGGGCGATTTAGAACGTATCCTGGCGCGCCTGGCCCTGCGCACCGCACGTCCGCGCGATCTGGCGCGCATGCGCCACGCTTTCCAACAGCTGCCGGAGCTGAATGCTCTGTTAGCCGACGTAGAGGCCGGCCATCTTCCCACGCTGCGCCAGCAGATGGGCGAGTTTAGCGAACTGCGCGAACTGCTGGAGCGCGCCGTTATTGAAGCGCCGCCGGTGCTGGTGCGTGACGGCGGCGTGATTGCGCCAGGTTACAACGCTGAGCTGGATGAATGGCGCGCGCTGGCCGATGGCGCTACCGATTATCTGGACCGCCTCGAAATCCGCGAGCGTGAAAAGCTGGGGCTGGATACGTTGAAGGTCGGCTTCAACGCGGTACATGGTTATTACATCCAGGTGAGCCGCGGGCAAAGCCATCTGGTGCCGATACATTATGTACGCCGCCAGACGCTGAAAAATGCCGAACGCTACATCATTCCAGAGCTAAAAGAGTACGAAGACAAAGTGCTTACCTCTAAAGGTAAGGCGCTGGCGCTGGAAAAAGCGCTGTACGATGAGCTTTTCGATCTGCTGCTGCCGCATCTGGATGCGCTGCTGCAAAGCGCCGCTGCGCTGGCCGAACTGGATGTATTAACCAACCTGGCTGAACGCGCCTGGACGCTCAACTATACGCGTCCGGTATTAAGCGATAAGCCAGGCATCAAGCTCGTCGGCGGCCGTCATCCGGTGGTCGAACAGGTGCTGAAAGAGCCTTTTATCGCCAACCCGCTGGCGCTTTCTCCGCAGCGTCGCATGCTGGTGATCACCGGCCCGAATATGGGCGGTAAGAGTACTTATATGCGTCAGACGGCGCTGATCGTGCTGATGGCCTGTATCGGCAGTTTTGTGCCGGCAGAGCAGGCGACGATCGGGCCGGTCGATCGGATCTTTACGCGCGTCGGCGCTGCCGACGATCTCGCCTCAGGGCGCTCTACCTTTATGGTGGAGATGACCGAAACCGCCAATATTTTGCATAACGCCACTGAACATAGCCTGGTGCTGATGGATGAAATTGGTCGCGGGACCTCGACCTATGATGGTCTCTCCCTCGCCTGGGCCTGTGCGGAAAGCCTTGCCAGCCGTATCAAGGCGATGACGCTGTTTGCGACCCACTATTTTGAGCTGACGACGCTGGCTGAAAAAATGGAGGGCGTGGCCAATGTTCATCTGGATGCCGTAGAGCATGGCGATACCATCGCGTTTATGCACAGCGTACAGGAAGGCGCGGCCAGCAAAAGCTACGGCCTGGCGGTTGCCGCACTGGCGGGCGTACCGAAAGAAGTGATTAAGCGCGCGCGGCAAAAGCTGAAAGAGCTGGAGGCGTTATCAGGCACGGCGGCGGCTACCCGCGCTGATGGTCCACAGCTGCCGCTGCTGGTGGAAGAAACATCGCCTGCGGTTGAAGCGCTGGAAGCGTTAGATCCCGATACCCTTTCCCCGCGTCAGGCGCTGGAATGGATTTATCGGCTCAAATCTCTGCTGTAATCGTCCTGCATTCAGCCGCCGGTGACTGAATGCAGGCAATAAAAAAGCGGTGGTCTTAGACCACCGCTTTCGCATTACCTTATTGCAGGAACATTGTTACTCGCGGAACAGAGCTTCAATGCTCAGGCCCTGCGCCTGCAGGATTTCACGCAGACGACGCAGACCTTCAACCTGAATCTGACGAACACGCTCGCGGGTCAGACCGATTTCACGGCCTACATCCTCAAGCGTTGCCGCTTCGTAGCCTAACAGGCCGAAACGACGCGCCAGCACTTCACGCTGCTTGGCATTCAGTTCAAACAACCACTTAACGATGCTCTGTTTCATGTCATCGTCCTGCGTGGTGTCTTCCGGACCGTTATCTTTCTCATCGGCCAGGATATCCAGCAGCGCTTTCTCAGAATCCCCGCCTAACGGCGTATCAACTGAGGTAATGCGTTCGTTGAGACGCAACATACGGCTTACGTCATCAACCGGTTTATCCAGCTGCTCGGCGATCTCTTCCGCACTCGGCTCATGATCCAGCTTGTGCGACAGTTCACGCGCGGTGCGCAGATAAACGTTCAACTCCTTGACGATGTGAATCGGCAGACGAATGGTACGGGTTTGGTTCATAATTGCCCGTTCAATCGTTTGACGAATCCACCAGGTGGCGTATGTTGAGAAACGGAACCCACGCTCCGGGTCAAACTTCTCAACAGCACGAATCAAGCCAAGGTTGCCCTCTTCAATCAGGTCCAACAGCGCCAGACCACGATTGCTGTAACGACGAGCAATCTTTACCACCAGTCGTAAGTTACTTTCAATCATGCGACGACGAGAAGGAATGTCGCCTTTCAGTGCCCGGCGAGCGAAGAAAACTTCTTCCTCTGCCGTTAAAAGTGGCGAATAACCAATCTCACCGAGATAAAGCTGCGTCGCATCTAACACACGTTGCGTCGCACCCTGTGACAACAACTCTTCTTCAGCTAGTTCATTATCACCAGGTTCATTTTCAACAAGAGCCTTCTCGTCGAAAATCTCAGCTCCGTTCTCGTCGAATTCCGCATCTTCATGTAACTCGTTAACTTTCAGCGTATTCTGGCTCATAAGCGGCTCCTACCCGTGATCCCTGGGCAGAACTTCAAGGCTCTGCCCGTTTATCGCTGCGGTAAATAACGCAACGGGTTGACGGATTTCCCCTTGTAACGAATTTCAAAATGTAATCTTACTGAACTGGTACCGGTGCTACCCATAGTAGCTATTTTCTGCCCCGCCTTAACTTCTTGTTGTTCCCGGACCAGCATAGTGTCGTTATGGGCGTAGGCACTCAAGTAATCATCATTATGTTTGATGATAATCAGATTACCGTAACCGCGCAGCGCATTACCTGCATACACTACACGACCGGATGCGGTGGCAACCACTGGCTGTCCTCGCGATCCTGCGATATCGATCCCTTTATTGCCGCCTTCGGCAGCAGAAAAGTTATCGATAATCTTACCGTCGGTAGGCCAACGCCAACCAGCCACAGGGGTTGAACTGGACGTTGTACTGCTCACCGTCGGCGGTGCGGTAACCGGGGCTGTTGTCGTTGCAACAGTTGTAGTCCCCGTTGAAGGCAACATCTTGCCCCCACCTGATTTTCCTGAATCATCAGAATACGTAATAACCGGTTGCTGCGCAACCGTAGAAGATTTGATTTGTGACGAGCCTGGAGTGGTCGGCACTCCCCCTTGCGTCGCATCCGCTAGCGTGATCGCATTGCCGCCGGTAATCGGTGAACCTGAGCCGTTACCAACCTGCAAAGCCTGACCCACATTGAGGTTGTAAGGCGCAGCGATATTATTGCGCTGCGCTAAATCGCGAAAATCATTGCCGGTAATCCAGGCAATATAGAACAATGTGTCGCCTCGTTTAACCGTGTAGGTCTCGCCGCTGTAGCTACCTTTCGGAATATTCTCATAACTGCGGTTATAAACGATACGGCCATTTTGCGTCATTACATTAGGATTATTACTATTGGAAGCGGACGCAAACACCGGTCGCGAGGATGGCGCGCCGTTTAGCATGCCACCCGAGCCGGCATTGCCGCTCTGAGCCTGCGGCTGTCCGCCAACTGTACTAATAGGAGCCTGAGCATTATCATCAGAAGTACAACCCGTCAGCCAAAATCCAATTAATGAAACAGCCGCAAGGCGGCTCAAAGTAAAAAGTGGGCTTCCTGTGCTCATTTATCCCCCGTGATAACAAACCTGTGACGAGCCTTGAAACGACGAACGTAATGGTTTACGTCCGTTATCCATTGCTGACGAATGGAATGGCTGATACTAACAACAACCCAATTCCTGTGCCATTAATCAGTTGTGAAGAAATGCATCGTTTATCGCCGGGCCGATCAGGCAAGATCGCCCTGTACCAGCGGCACAAAACGTACCGGCTCAATGATATCGACCATAAACTCGCCGCCCTTACGCCGAATGCGTTTAAGCTGCTGTACTTCCTCCCCAACCGGCAAAACCATAATGCCGCCCTCATCCAGCTGAGCCAGTAAAGCTTCAGGGATTTCCGGCGGCGCGGCGGTGACAATTATGGCATCAAACGGCGCGCGTGCCGCCCAGCCTTGCCAGCCGTCGCCGTGACGCGTTGAGACATTATGCAGGTCCAGCTGTTTTAAACGGCGCTTCGCCTGCCATTGCAGCCCTTTAATCCGCTCAACGGAACAAACGTGATCGACCAGATGGGCCAGAATGGCCGTTTGATAGCCCGAACCGGTGCCGATCTCCAGCACCCGTGAATCGGGCTTCAGCTCCAGCAGCGAGGTCATTTTCGCCACCATATAGGGCTGCGAAATGGTTTGCCCGGAGCCAATAGGCAGTGACATGTTTTCCCATGCCTGATGTTCCAGCGCTTCATCAACGAAGCGCTCGCGCGGCACGTCGCCAATCGCTTTAAGTAAAAGCTCATCCTCAATGCCCTGCTGACGTAGCTGATCCAGTAAGGCTTCGATGCGTCTGCTTACCATAGCGACTCGACTCCGGCTTTTGTCAACCAACTCGCTACCACCTCTTGCGCCTGATGGGCGGTGAGATCGACATGCAGCGCCGTAATGGAGACATAGCCTTCATCGACGGCGGCGAAATCGGTATCGGGACCAGCATCATGCTTATCGCCCGGCGGGCCGATCCAGTAAAGCGTATTGCCGCGTGGATCTTGCTGGGGAATAACTTTATCGGCGGGATGGCGGCTGCCACAGCGCGTGACGCGGATACCTTTGATTTGGTCCAGCGGCAGATCGGGAACATTAATATTCAGGATACGTCCTGTGCGCAGCGGTTCACTCTGCAACCCCTGCAAAATAGCGCAGGTTACCGCGGCGGCGGTTTCATAATGTTGCTGACCGTCCAGCGAAACCGCCAGCGCCGGCAGTCCTAAATGTCGCCCTTCCATCGCGGCCGCTACCGTGCCGGAATAGATGACGTCATCGCCTAAATTCGGCCCGGCATTAATACCGGAAACCACGATATCCGGCTTTGGACGCATCAACGTATTGACGCCAAGGAATACGCAGTCGGTGGGCGTGCCCATCTGCACGGCGATATCCCCATTAGGATAAGAAAAAGTACGTAACGGGGTTTCCAGCGTCAGCGAGTTTGAGGCGCCGCTGCGGTTACGATCGGGCGCAACGACCTGCACCTCGGCGATTTCGCGCAGGGCTTTTGCCAGGGTCTGAATGCCTGGCGCATGGATCCCATCATCATTACTCAGCAATATCCGCATCGTTACCTTCCAGTTCGAAAAGTTCCCTGACTATGCTGGTGGCGAAACTGCCCGCCGGCAGCCAAAAACTGAGTTCCAGCGTGGCATCATCGCGCCAGGTCCAGCGCAGGTCGCGTGGGATAACCAGCATCGCCCGGCGCGCGGCTTCTACTCGCTCACGCTCAAGCAGCTGGATAAACGACGTGCTGTCGCTGTCGGCCAGGATTTGCTGCTCAAAGGCCAGCGCGGCGTCACGGCTGCCCCACTCACCGCTGCCGGGCAACGGCGCAGTAATGCGCAGCTCATTATTGTCAATGCGCGTTTGCAGCTGCGGCAGCTCTTCCGCCGCGGCGACAAACCAGCTGCCGCGCCCGGTCAGCTGTAGCGCATCGCCGGCCATCGCCTGCGTCAGACCGCCCTGCTGCGCCAGCCGATCGCTGACCACCTGATTAAACATCACGCTGCGCGCCGCTGAAAGCAGAAAGCTGCGCTTATTGCGTTCGCGCACGCGAATCTCATTATTCGCCCAGCGTTTCGCCTGCTCCAGGTTATTGCCCTGGAAACCAAAACGCTGTTGGCCGAAATAGTTAGGCGCGCCGCCGTTTTGCACATGTTGCAGCCGCTCTTCCAGCGCCGCGCGATCGCTGATATTGCGCAGCACCAGCTGGAAAGCGTTACCCGCCAGCGCGCCGGTGCGTAATTTACGTTTATGACGCGCCAGATGCAGGATCTCGCAGCCTTCCAGCGTAAACGAGGAGAAATCGGGCGTCTCTTTGCCCGGCAGACGCAAACACAGCGTTTGCTCGGTGACCGCATGGCGATCCTTCATCCCGGCAAAGCTGACATCGCGTGGATGAATGCCGGCAAACTTCGCCAGCGCATCGGCGACGAAGCGAGTATTGCAGCCGGTTTTACGGATGCGCACCAGCAGATGCTCGCCCTCGCCGTCCGCCTCGTAGCCCAGATCTTCAACCACCACGAAATCTTCCGGGCGCGCCTTTAATTGCCCGCGAACCGCCGGTTTACCGTACAGCCACTGCCATTCAGGTAAGGCCATTATGCCTCCGCCCGCGCAATCAGCGCCACGGCTTCGCAGGCAATACCTTCGCCCCGACCGGTAAAGCCCAGTTTCTCGGTGGTAGTCGCTTTAACATTGACGTCATCCATATGGCAGCCGAGATCTTCGGCGATATGGATGCGCATTTGCGGGACGTGCGGCAACATTTTCGGCGCCTGGGCGATGATAGTGACATCGACATTGACCAGCCGATAGCCTTTGGCCTGAATGCGCTGCCAGGCTTCACGCAGCAGCCCACGGCTGTCTGCGCCTTTAAACGCCGGATCGGTATCGGGAAAAAGCTTGCCGATATCACCCATTGCGGCGGCACCCAGCAGCGCATCCGTCAGAGCATGCAACGCCACATCGCCATCGGAATGGGCAATAAAGCCTTTTTCAAACGGAATCCGCACGCCGCCAATAATCAACGGGCCTTCGCCACCGAAAGCATGGACGTCAAAACCGTGACCAATACGCATTATGCGCACTCCTTATTATGTCGTTGAGTAAGATAAAATGTCGCCAGCGCCAGATCTTCCGGGCGCGTGACTTTAATGTTATCGCTGCGGCCAGCGATCAATTCAGGATGATAACCACAATATTCCAGCGCTGAGGCCTCATCAGTAATGTTGGCGCCTTCATTTAACGCCCGCTCCAGGCACTGTCGCAGCAGCGCTAAAGGAAACAGCTGGGGCGTCAGGGCATGCCATAAGGCTTCACGTTCAACCGTATGTGCAATGGCGTCTTTGCCCGGCTCGCTGCGCTTCATCGTGTCGCGCACCGGCGCGGCAAGAATGCCGCCAATGCGGCTATGACGGCTAACAGAGAGCAAGCGGCTCAGGTCGTCCGCGGTCAGACAGGGACGCGCCGCGTCGTGCACCAGCGCCCACTCGGCTTGTTTCGCCGCCTGCAGGCCCGCCAGTACCGAGTCGGCCCGCTGTTTCCCGCCGGTTACCGTAACAATACGGCTGTCGCTGGCCAGCGGCAGTTGCTGAAAATAGTTATCGTCCGGACTCAGCGCAACAATCACCCGGTTAATCGCCGGATGTGCCAGCAGGCTGGCAATGCTGTGCTCCAGAATGGTGGACTGACCGATGGTCAGGTACTGCTTAGGGCGCCCCGATTGCATACGGCTACCGATACCGGCAGCGGGCACCACGGCGATAATATCCGGCCAGGCGTCAGTTATAGTGGTCATTGCTATCGTTGTTGATTTGGCAAAGCCTGCTGCCCGTTACGTCTATTTTGATCCGGCACCAGGCGATAGAAGGTCTCGCCGGGTCTAATCATCCCCAGCTCATTGCGCGCGCGCTCCTCAATTGCTTCCGAACCGCCGTTTAGGTCGTCGATTTCGGCAAACAGCTGATCGTTACGCGCTTTTAATTTGGCATTACTCGCCTGTTGTACCACTACGTCATCGCTGACGCGGGTGTAATCATGAATACCATTCTTGCCCAGCCACAGCGAATACTGCAGCCAAACCAGTAATGCAAGTAACAGCAGCGTCAGTTTTCCCATCCCCGCCCCCTGAAAAACGGCCCAATCATCCCATAACTTTTCACCGGACTCCACTCTACCGGCGAAATTGCGCCGCTTTCTGCACGCTGAGCCTGGAAATAGCGCAGCAGGTAAAGATTTGTAACGCGTCGTCGCGTTTGATCATCGACGGAGGAGAGAAAAAAGGTGGTGACGGGCCAGACGCGGATGCCTGTCGCGGCGGCAAAAAGCCAGGGCGCGCGCTTACCAGCCGGTGAGCCAGGAAAAGAGCAACCAGAAAAGGCAGGTGACAGTGACCAGCGTCAGCAGCAGCGTCCAGATAAGCTGACCGCGCAGCAGCAGGCCGAAAGCGATGCCGATCAACACGGCAACCGGCAGCAAAGCGAGGAAAAAAGGCCAGGTATAGAGCAGGAAAAACAGCGTATTAGAGCCATACAGCAGAAACGGGATCGCCAGGGCGCACCAGTAAGAAACAAAACCGATTACGCCACCGGGGAAAGACCAGACACGATCGTCCTGGTCACTGTTATTTTTACGGGCCAGCAGGGGTGTAACATTATGCATAGGTATCCTGTTGTTGCGCATAGCGGCCCGCTCTCTGGCAGTTTGCCGCTGCAATCTCAGGAGTTGATAATATCGTGCCGACGCAGTAGATCTAACAGTTGCGCGGTTAATTTTGTTACCAATTGTTCGCCATCAAGATGGATTTCCGGCTGTTCCGGCGCCTCATAAACCGAGTCGATACCGGTAAAATTGCGCAACTCGCCCGCCCGCGCTTTTTTATACAGCCCTTTCGGATCGCGCGCTTCGCAAATTGCCAGCGGCGTATCGACAAATACCTCGATAAACTCCCCGGCGCCCAACATTTCACGCACCATCTGCCGTTCTGCGCGATGGGGCGAAATAAAGGCGGTCAATACCACCAGCCCGGCATCTACCATCAGCCTGGCGACTTCGCCCACGCGGCGGATGTTCTCTTTACGGTCGGCGTCGCTGAAGCCTAAGTCGCGGCACAATCCGTGACGCACATTATCGCCATCCAGCAGATAGGTGCTGACGCCCAGCTGATGCAGCGCCTGCTCCAGCGCCCCGGCTACCGTAGACTTCCCGGAGCCGGAGAGGCCGGTAAACCAGAGCACTACGCCCCGGTGACCATGCTGCCGCTGACGATCGGCACGCGTTACCGCGTGCGCGTGCCAGACCACATTCTCGTTATGCGTCGCCATCTTATTATTTGCCCGCCAGCAGATCGCGTGCTTCCCAGTGTGGGAAGTGTCGACGGATCAACGCGTTCAGCTCCAGCTCAAAGGCGGAGAACTCACCGTGGCTGGCGCTTGCCTGCTGCTGCGGCTGACGGATCATCCCGGCGCCGACGGTCACGTTGGTCAGGCGATCGATAAAGATCATCCCGCCGGTGACCGGATTTTGTTGATAGGCGTCCAGTACCATCGGCTCATCAAAGGTCACGTTTACCAGCCCGATGCCATTCAAGGGCAGCGCTTCCACCTGATTGTTATGGGTCAGGTTGTTGATATTGACCTGGTAATCGATGCTTTCAATGCGGGCGCGGCTTTTCTTACCGGCAATTTTCACATCAAAGCTCTGACCCGGCGTCAGCGCCTGTTCCGCCATCCAGACCACATCGACGGATGCGCCCTGCACCGCTTTCAGCGTCTCATCCGCCGCCACCAGCAGATCGCCGCGGCTAATATCGATTTCATCATTTAATACGATGGTCACCGCTTCGCCCGGGCCCGCTTCCGGCAAATCGCCATCAAAGGTCACGATGCGCGCCACGCTTGACTCCACGCCGGAAGGCAGCACTTTCACGCGCTGGCCGACGCGCAGAATACCCGATGCCAGCGTACCGGCATAGCCGCGGAAATCAAGGTTAGGCCGGTTAACGTACTGCACCGGGAAACGCATCGGCTGGCTTTCCACCACGCGGTTAACTTCCACCGTTTCCAGCACGTCCAGCAGCGTCGGGCCGCTGTACCAGCTCATGGTGGCGCTCTGCGTCGCGACGTTATCGCCTTCCAGCGCCGACATCGGCACAAAACGGATATCCACATCGCCCGGCAACTGCGCCGCGAAATCAAAATATTCCTGTTTGATCTGCTCAAAGCGATCCTGGCTGTACTCCACCAGATCCATTTTATTGATCGCCACCACCAGGTGTTTAATGCCCAGCAGCGTAGAGATAAAGCTGTGACGACGCGTCTGATCCAGTACGCCTTTACGCGCGTCAATCAACAGGATCGCCAAATCGCAGGTTGAGGCGCCGGTAGCCATATTGCGCGTGTACTGCTCATGTCCCGGCGTGTCGGCAATAATAAACTTACGTTTTTCGGTAGAGAAATAGCGGTAAGCGACATCAATGGTGATGCCCTGCTCGCGCTCTGCCTGCAGGCCATCCACCAACAGCGCCAGATCAAGCTTTTCGCCCTGGGTGCCGTGGCGCTTGCTGTCATTATGCAGCGAGGAGAGCTGATCTTCATAAATCTGCCGCGTGTCATGCAGCAGGCGGCCAATTAACGTACTTTTGCCATCGTCCACGCTGCCGCAGGTAAGAAAACGCAGCAGGCTCTTATGCTGCTGCGCATGCAGCCAGGCTTCCACCCCGCCCTTGTCGGCGATCTGTTGTGCAATAACGGTATTCATCTGGCGTCCCCTTAGAAATAACCCTGACGTTTCTTCAGCTCCATTGAGCCAGCCTGGTCGCGGTCGATCACGCGGCCCTGTCGCTCGCTGGTGGTGGAAACCAGCATCTCTTCAATAATTTCCGGCAGCGTTTGCGCTGACGACTCCACCGCGCCGGTCAGCGGCCAGCAGCCCAGGGTACGGAAACGCACCATGCGCGGCTTCACCTCTTCGTTCGGCTGCAGATCGATACGATCGTCATCAATCATCATCAGCATGCCGTCACGCTCCAGCACCGGACGTTCGGCGGCCAGATAGAGCGGCACGATTTCAATATTTTCCAGGAAGATGTACTGCCAGATATCCAGCTCGGTCCAGTTAGAAAGCGGGAAGACGCGAATGCTTTCGCCTTTATTAATCTGCCCGTTGTAGTTATGCCACAGCTCCGGACGCTGGTTTTTGGGATCCCAGCGGTGGAAGCGATCGCGGAAAGAGTAAATCCGCTCTTTCGCCCGCGACTTTTCTTCATCGCGCCGCGCGCCGCCAAAAGCGGCATCGAAACCATATTTGTTCAGCGCCTGCTTCAGACCTTCGGTTTTCATGATATCGGTGTGCTTGGCGCTGCCGTGCACAAAGGGATTAATCCCCATCGCTACCCCTTCCGGGTTGCGATGAACAATCAGCTCCGCGCCAATCTCTTTTACCGTGCGATCGCGAAACTCATACATTTCACGGAATTTCCAGCCGGTATCAACGTGCAGCAGCGGGAACGGCAGCGTACCCGGGTAGAAAGCTTTGCGCGCCAGATGCAGCATGACCGATGAATCTTTACCAATGGAGTAAAGCATTACCGGATTACCAAATTCCGCCGCCACTTCGCGGATAATATGGATACTTTCCGCCTCCAGTTGACGCAGATGAGTCAGTCGTTTTTGATCCATGATTTTTCCTCAAGCCAAATTCACAACGGCGGAATCGCGTCCGGCCTGCTGTGCTGAATGTTGAAACCAGGCCAGCTGTGCGTGGAGATTAACCACTTCGCCAATCACCAGCAGCGCCGGCGTCGGCGCCTGCTGCGCCAGCTGTTCCAGCTGTTCCAGCGTCCCGGTCAGTACCTGCTGATCCTGTCGCGTGCCGCGGCCAATAACGGCAACCGGCGTGGAGGCCGCGCGCCCGTGAGCGATAAGCTGTTCGGCGATTTCCGCCGCCTTTACCGTACCCATGTAGATCGCCAGCGTTTGATGCGCACGCGCCAGCGACGGCCAGTCAATCGCCTGACCGTCGGCACGGCAGTGTCCGGTAATAAACAGCACGCTCTGGGCATAATCGCGATGGGTTAACGGGATGCCGGCATAGGCGGTTGCACCAGAGGCTGCGGTGACGCCAGGCACCACCTGAAAAGGAATGCCCGCTTCCGCCGCCGCCTGCAGTTCTTCACCGCCGCGACCAAAAATAAAGGGATCGCCGCCTTTCAGGCGCACCACGCGTTTGCCCTTGCTGGCCAGCGAAACCAGTAAGCGATTGGTCTCTTCCTGCGCCACCGAGTGCGCGCCGGCGCGTTTCCCCACGCACAGGCGATCGGCGTCGCGTCGCACCAGATCCAGAATCTCGTCGCTAACCAGATGGTCATACAGCACCACATCCGCCTGCTGCATTACCTGCAGGGCCCGCAGCGTCAGCAGACCAGCATCGCCCGGCCCGGCGCCGACTAAAATAATCTCGCCCTGATGGGTCGTCTCTTCCGTTAGCTGCGCATCCAGCGTTTGCTTTGCGCCCTGCACGTTGCCGGCCGCCATCTGGCTGGCAAACAGACCGTTGAAGGCACGCTCCCAAAAGCGACGGCGATCGGATATTTTGCTGAAGCGCTGTTTGACTTTGTCGCGCCATTCGCCCGCCACCTGCGCCATCGCGCCGAGATTGGCAGGCAGCAGGGTTTCCAGTTTTTCACGCAGCATGCGCGCCAGCACCGGCGCGGTACCGCTGGAAGAGATGGCGACCACCAGCGGCGATCGGTCGACAATCGAGGGAAAGATAAAGGAGCATTTCGGCTGATCGTCGACCACGTTGGCCAGCAGCCGACGCTCACTGGCGGCTGCAAAAACCCGGGCGTTCAGCTCGCTGTTATCGGTCGCAGCGATCACCAGATAAACCCGATCAAGCTGCGGTTCTTCGAAATACGTCGCCAGCCACTCAACCTGCTGGTTATCCGCCAGCGCCTGAAGTTCCGGGCAGAGCGCGCGCGCGGCAATTTGCACCTGCGCGCCAGCGCGGCGCAGCAGTTCGATTTTGCGCGCCGCCACGTCGCCGCCGCCGACAACCAGTACCGGTTTGGCTTTTAGATCGGCAAATATAGGGAGATAATCCACGTCGACCTTACATTAAATAACAAAAAGTTAACGCGACTATACGACTGCTGCTTCCGGCAGATGAAATTACGAATTGGAATGAGTAGTTACTGAATGGAATAAAGCCCCGGCAAAGCTTTGCATAAAAGATGCTTAACAGATGATATTTCGGGTATTTAAGAGCAATTGAAATTGTGCAATCCGCATCACAATTTCATACTATCTACGCAAAATTATTTCGCTTCAGCGTCACCGGATGACGTTTAAGGACTATGGTATGTTTTCCTTGCTCCGCCTGAGCGCGTTGGCCGCGCTGCTCAGCTGCGGCATCAGTTTGCCGGTTAGCGCCAGCTCTCCGGTTCCCGGCCAGTTTGCCGAACAGCAGCTACGTCATATCGCCACCTGGTTTCCCGGTCGCATGGCGGGTAGCCCGGCAGAGCTGCTTACCGCCGACTATCTCCAGCAACAGTTTGTCGGGATGGGTTATAAGAGCGATAAACGCGATTTCAAAACCAAAGCGCCATGGCGCGACAATAATGGCAAGATGCACTGGCGCAATCTTACCGCCACGTCGGTGATCGCCGCACATGCTGGCGAAGTGCCGCAGGAAATTTTAGTGGTTGCGCATCTGGATACCTGGCGGCCGTTAAGCGAAGAAGAAACCCAGAAAGATATCGGCGGTTTGCGCCTTCAGGGAGCGGATGATAACGCCTCCGGACTTGGCGTCATGCTGGAGCTGGCGCAGCAGCTTAGCCATCAGCCGCTGCATTACGGCGTTCGCTTTGTGGCGCTTAGCGCGCACCAGCAAGATTTGCACGGCATGGAGGCTTATATCGCCCGGATGAAAGCGGCCGATCGCAAAAATACCCTGTTAGTGATCGATCTTGATAGTTTAATTGTCGGCGACCGGCTCTATTTTAACAGCGGGAAAAATACCGCCTCGGCGGTAATCAAGCAAACGCGCGATCGTGCGCTGGATATCGCTCATCGTTATGGGATCAACGCCGCCACGCGCCCTGCCCATAGCGCGGCTTATCCGCTGCCAAACGCGTTTGACGATGCGGGCTTTCCACTGCTGACGGTACGCGCCGCTAACTGGGATCTGGGCAAGAAAGATGGCACGCAGCAGCGGGCCGCGTCACGTCATTTCCCACAGGGCATCAGCCATCACCAAACCGAGCGGGATAATTTAAACTATCTTGACCGTTGGTTGCCCGGACGCATCAGCGCCCGCACGCGCGACAGCGTGCGTATTCTGTTTCCTCTGATTAACGAGCTGGCTAATCCACCCGCAGCGAAGAAGGAGTCGTAATGTATATTATTAACCTGAGCTACCATCGCCCGATTGAAGAAGTTGAAGCCCTGACCGACGCGCATCTTAGCTGGCTGAAACGCTACTTCGACGCTGACGTTTTTATCGCCGCGGGCCGTAAAGATCCACGCAGCGGCGGCGTGATTATGGCGAAAGATATCGATCGCAGCCGTCTGGATACCATTCTGGCTGAAGATCCTTTTGTCGCAGTTGCCCATTACGAGGTGATCAAAGTGAATATTTCGCTGACCTCAGAGGCGTTAAAGGCGCTGGCCGAGAGTTAGCCAACAGACAACGCCTAATCAACGATGCAAAAAAGGCGACCTCTCAGTCGCCTTTTTAATCCGCTACAGAGCCTTACTCGTGCAGCCCGCATTCGCGTTTTAAGCCGAAGAAGCGCGTCTCTTCCTCAGCCATGCCTGGCTCCCACTTACGCGTGGTATGCGTATCGCCCACGGAAAGATAGCCTTCATCCCACAGTGGGTGATAACCCAGGCCGTGCTGCTGCAGATATTGATAAACCTGACGGTTATCCCAGTCGATAATCGGCAGCACTTTAAACACCTCGCGCTGCACCGCCAGTACCGGCAAATTAGCGCGGCTGCCAGACTGCTCGCGCCGCAAACCGGCAAACCAGCTCTGCGCGCCGAGCGTCTGCAACGCCCGGTTCATCGGCTCAACCTTATTAATTTCGTTATAGCGCTCAATCCCTTCCACGCCCTGCTCCCACAGCTTGCCGTAGCGCGCTTCCTGCCACGCCGGCGACTGCTCCGCACGAAATATCTTCAGGTTCAGATCCAGCTTCTCCGTCAGCTCATCGATAAAGCGATAGGTCTCTGGGAACAGATAGCCGGTATCGGTCAGGATCACCGGGATGTCTGGCTTCTGGCGCGTCACCAGATGCAGCGATACCGCCGCCTGAATACCAAAGCTGGAAGAGAGAACAAACTCACCCGGCAGATTTTCCAGCGCCCAGATCACGCGATCCTCGGCGGAGAGCGCTTCCAGTTGCGTATTCACCTCAGCCAGCGCCATGATGCGCTCAACCTTCGGTAACTCATTCAGTGCTGCGAGATCGAGTACAGACATTATCCCCTCCGTTATTCCCAGAAATCCCGGGCTGGATCGACCACCGGTTTTACCACGCCGGCGCGAATGGTGAAGTCGCCGAAGCCTTCGCCCGGGGTGCGCTCTTGCGCCCAACGGCCAACCAGTTCGTCGATATGCGTCAGAATCTCATCTTCGGTGATATTTTCACGGTACATACGCGGAATACGCGTGCCGCTGCGGTTACCGCCAAGATGCAGGTTATAGCGTCCCGGCGCTTTGCCTACCAGACCCACCTCCGCCAGCATCGCACGGCCGCAGCCGTTCGGACAGCCGGTTACGCGCAATACGATATGCTCGTTGCCGACGCCGTGCGTTGACATGATCTCTTCCACGCGGGTTACAAAAGCAGGCAGGAAACGCTCCGCTTCCGCCATTGCCAGCGGACAGGTTGGGAACGCCACGCAGGCCATCGAGTTTTCACGCTGCGCGGTGACATTTTCCATCAGCGCATGTGAACGGGCGATCTCTTCGATCCGCGCCTTTTCGCTTTCCGGTACGCCCGCCACAATCAGATTCTGATTGGCGGTCAGACGGAAATCGCCCTGATGAATTTTGGCGATCTCCGCCACGCCGCTTTTCAACGGGCGCCCCGGATAGTCCAGCAGACGGCCGTTCTCAATAAACAGCGTCAGATGCCATTTATCATCAATCCCCTTCACCCAGCCAAAGCGGTCGCCGCGCGTGGTGAATTCATACGGACGGATCGGCTCAAAGGTGATGCCGGCGCGTCGTTCCACTTCCGCTTTAAAAGTCTCTACGCCGACGCGCTCAAGGGTATATTTGGTCTTGGCGTTCTTACGATTGGTACGGTTGCCCCAGTCACGCTGGGTGGTGACCACCGCTTCGGCGACCGCCAGCGTTTTATCCAGCGGCAGATAACCAAACTCGCTGGCGGTGCGGGCGTAGGTTTCCTTATTGCCATGCTCAATCGACAAACCGCCGCCCACCAGCAGGTTAAAGCCTACCAGCTTGCCGTTCTCGGCAATGGCGACAAAGTTCAGATCGTTAGCGTGCAGATCCACATCATTATGCGGCGGCACTACCACCGTGGTTTTAAACTTACGCGGCAGATAGGTGGCGCTGAGGATCGGCTCCTCTTCGGTGGTGGCGACCTTTTTCTCATCCAGCCAGATCTCGGCATAGGCGCGGGTACGCGGCAGCAGATGCTCGGAAATTTTCTTCGCCCACTCGTACGCTTCCTGATGCAGTTCAGACTCGACCGGGTTAGAGCTGCACAGCACGTTGCGGTTCATATCGTTGGCGGTGCCGATCGCATCCAGCCCCACTTCGTGCAGCATCTGATGTGCCGGTTTAACATTCTTTTTCAGGATGCCGTGGAACTGGAACGTTTGACGGTTGGTCAGGCGTACGCTGCCGTACAGGGTATTTTCTGTGGCGAATTTCTCAATCGCCAGCCACTGCTTCGGCGTAATGATGCCGCCCGGCAGACGGCAGCGTAGCATCATCGCATGACGCGGCTCCAGCTTCTGCTCGGCGCGTTCGGCGCGAATATCGCGGTCATCCTGCTGATACATGCCGTGAAAGCGGATCAGCAGAAAGTTATCGCCGCTGAAGCCGCCGGTCAGGCCATTGTTCAAGTCTTCAGCAATCGTCCCGCGCAGAAAATTGCTCTCTTTTTTCATGCGCTCCGCATCGGAGAGTTTTCCTTCGACGACCAGCGGTCCAGGGTGTTTTTCACTCATTAGTAAACATCTCGCTGATAACGGCGCTCAATGCGCAGCTCACTTAAAAATTCATCAGCCGATTCAAGGTCCATTGCGCCCTGTTCGGCTACCACTTCCAGTAACGCCTGCTCAACGTCTTTCGCCATACGGTTGGCGTCGCCGCAGACATAAATGTGCGCGCCTTCCTGCAACCAGCGCCACACTTCCGCGCCTTTCTCGCGGATTTTGTCCTGTACGTATATTTTATGCTGTTGATCACGCGACCAGGCTAAATCGATATTGGTCAGCAGCCCCTCTTTTACATAGCGCTGCCATTCCACCTGATAAAGGAAATCTTCGGTGAAATGCGGATTACCGAAGAACAGCCAGTTCTTGCCGCCGGCGCCGTCGTTCTCACGCTGCTGCATGAAAGCGCGGAACGGCGCGATGCCGGTGCCCGGCCCGATCATAATCACCGGCGCATCCGGGTTCGCAGGCAGACGGAAATTATCGTTATGCTCAATAAATACCCGCACTTCGCCCTCATCTTCCAGCCTGTCGGCCAGATAGCTGGAGGCGCCGCCCGCGCGCGGACGACCGTCAATCTCATAACGCACCGCACCGACGGTAATATGCACTTCGTTTTCCGTCTCGGCCTGGGAAGAGGCGATGGAATAGAGACGCGGCGTTAACGGACGCAACAGCGATAATAGCTGCTCCGGATTCAGTTCGCCGGGTGCCTGACGCGCCATATCCACAATCGGGACGGTTTGCGCATAGTGTTGCAGCTGGGCCTTATCCGCCACC
Source organism: Mixta hanseatica (assembly GCF_023517775.1). Lineage (NCBI taxonomy): Bacteria > Pseudomonadati > Pseudomonadota > Gammaproteobacteria > Enterobacterales > Erwiniaceae > Mixta > Mixta hanseatica. The sequence goes on from NZ_CP082904.1 coordinate 3,423,568, forward strand.
AGCGCCAGCAGCTTCTCGTTGCGCACCAGTTTGGCGTACTGCTCAACGATTTGCGGCGTGTTCACCGTCAGCTCAAAATGTTGCTGCAGCGCCTGGGAAAGCGGCAGGCTTTGCCCTTTCACCTCAACCGTTTCATCGCCGCGCAGCCACAGCAGTTCAGTCAGCTCTTTCACCAGCGCCGGATCGTTCTCATACCAGACGCCAAGCGCGTCGCCCGGCTGATAGCGCAGCCCGGCATCGCCTAAATCAATTTCGATATGGCGCACATCTTTATCAGAGGCGCGGCCGGTAATCTTCTGGTTAACCGCAAGCGTTGCCACCAGCGGTTCGTCACGCGTATAAGGCGTGGTGAACACTTCATTAAAGGTGCCGGTGGCGGTAGCGGCGGCCTGCGCTGGCGTCTCAGCCGGTACGCGTTTTTGCAGCAGCGCCACAATTTCCTTGCGCCATTTTTCTGCGTCGGCAGCAAACTCTACGTCGGCATCAACGCGATCGAGCAGCCGCTCCGCCCCCAGTTCCGCCAGGCGGCTGTCGAAATCTTTCCCCGCCTTGCTGAAAAACTCATAGGAGGTATCGCCCAGGCCAAACACCGCGAAGGCGGTCTCCGGCAGCTTCGGCGCTTTTTTCGACATCAGGTACTTATGTAGCGCGACCGCCTCTTCCGGCGGATCGCCCTCGCCCTGCGTTGAGGTCACCACCAGCAGCAGTTTCTCCTGGGCGATCTGTTTGAATTTATAGTCGCCGGCGTTAACCAGCTTTACATTCAGCTTAGCGGCCAGTAGATCGTCACGCAGCTGTTCCGCCACCCGGCGCGCATTACCGGTTTGCGAAGCGGAAAGCAGCGTAATGGCCGGCGCCTCAGCGGCAGGCGCGGGCGCATTCTGTGAAACGGCAACAGCACCGGGCGACTGGTTTACCACCCCCCAGAAATAGCCGGAAATCCATGCCAGCTGCGTCGTTGATAAATCATGAGTCGCCGCCTGCAAGCGGGCGAGCTGCTCCGGATCGAGCGGGAGCAAAGAACCTGGGGGTGCCTGAGTCGTCATTGCCTTGATAATTCCAGTATCAGTGGAGCCAAACCGTTCAGAGACGGAAGATAGGGTAGAGGTTACCGAGTCGCATATTAACCGGTAAATAAGGGTTAGAAATAATAAATAACCAAAACGCCTAAACACTTTTTCCGATAACGCTTAACGCTTTAGCTTCTTTTAAAAAATCCTATTTATCAGCGGGTTAGCTAGCGAGTATTTAATGAGCATGGGCAAAAATGGCGGTAACAGGGGAAACGGGTGCGAAAAATCTGTTTTTCCGGTAGACTTCGGCGGTTTTTGCAACAACTGAGATACCGATTATGGCAACCACGCTTTTTAAAGATTTCCAGTTCGAAGCCGCTCACCGTCTGCCGCACGTGCCTGAAGGCCATAAGTGTGGACGCTTGCACGGTCACTCATTCCTGGTGCGTCTTGAAATCACCGGCGATGTCGACCCTTATACCGGCTGGATTATGGATTTCGCCGAGCTGAAGGCCGCTTTTAAACCGGTATACGATCGTCTCGATCACTATTATCTGAACGATATCCCCGGTCTGGAAAATCCTACCAGCGAAGTGCTGGCGCAGTGGATTTGGCAACAGATGAAACCGGTCGTACCGCTGCTTAGCGCAGTGATGATCAAAGAAACCTGCACCGCCGGCTGCGTATACCGCGGCGAGTAAGCGTGCTTAACGCTCTTTCTTGCCCAGCCAGCGTTCTTTCTGTAACGCGCCGTTAATAGCAATATCCAGTACAGGCGATGGGGGAAGCCAGTTCGCTTTGCCCAGCGCCTGCATCTCTGCCAGCAGCGGATTATCCTGCCCCACGGCATAATCCGCCAGCAGCTCGCCGGCAATGGTCTGTTTTGAGATCCCCGCCCCGTTACAACCGCCAGCCGTATATAAAGCGTTATTTATTTTACCCCACTGCGGCGCGCCGTTACGCGTCACGCTAATGGTTCCCGACCAGCAGTGGCTAAACGTCACCTCTTCAAGCTGCGGATAAACTTTGCGAAACAGCTGATGATGCAGGCGGGCCGCCCGCTGTGTCTGACGTGCGCTAACGGTGCCACGCAGCGCCGGGATCACATGCTGGCGGATAAGGAAACGGCGATCTTCGGTAAAGCGTAGCGTGGCGCCGGCAATGGCATTCACTGGCGTCAATCCCCAGCTAGCCATTTTCGGCAGCCGGGCCAGTTGCCGATCGGTAAGCGGCGGCGTCAGGCTGGCGAAAGTTGCCATTGCCGCCTGTCGACGCAGGCCGGGCAGCAGATGGCCCGATAAGGCATTGGTCGCCAGCATCGCTTTTGGCGCCCGCACCGCGCCCGTAGCAGTATAAACCGTCACGCCCTGATGATAATCGATCGCCAGCGCCGGACTGTGATACCAGAGCGAGACATTTTCAGGCAGCGTAGCGGCCAGGCCGGCAATCAGCAGGGCCGGATTCACCAGCACCGTATCCGGCGTAAAGATCGCCTTGTGATAAAAGCGGGTGCCCAGCTTCTCCTGTAAGGCGTCGCTATCCAGCAGCTGATAATCTTCCGCCATCTGCTCCAGGCTGGCGCAGTAGTGCCGTAGAATCTTTTCCTGTCCGGCCGCCACCTGACAGTGATATTTTCCGGCGGCTTCCCATCCGCATTCGATGCGATGCTCATCCACCAGTCCCTTTAATCGTTGCATCCCCGCCTGCAACAATTGGCGATAAGCATGGGCTTGTTTTAGCTCGGCGGTTGAGCTGCCGATATTGTGCGGCAGACCGATGATAAAACCAGAGTTCCTGCCGGATGCACTGTCATAAGCGGTGCCGGCCTCCAGCACCGCGATTTTCCAGGCGGGCTTTAACTGCGCCAGCCGCCGGGCGAAAGCCAGTCCGGCATAGCCGGCGCCAATCACCACCCAATCAGCATCGATCGTCGCGGTTAACGCCGGGAAAATAGGCGGCTGCGGATGCTGGCTAAGCCAGCCGGAGATATTTTGATTAAGCGGCAGATGATGCATAACCCTTCCTCTGGTGTGGTCATTCCAAAAACAGAAGTGTACCACCCGCAGGCAAGGGCGTTAATCAGGCAATATTGAGATATTTATGTGTCTGCATCGAAAGGCGCCAGTTACGGGCAATGCAGGTGGCGATGCAGAGACGGGTCGCATCCTCTTTCTGACTGATTGGCTGCAGCGCAATAATGCGCGCTTTGTCATCCGCTATGCGCGCCAGCAGCTGATCTAACGCCTCGATATCACGCTGACGCGCCACCGGATGTTTGATCTCATCAGCCCGCACCAGCGCCTGATCCAGCACGTCATATCCCCCGCGCATATTAACTTTAGGCGATACCGTCACCCAGGTTTGCGCCGTGCAACGCACCGGATGCGTACCGCTGGTCTCTATCTGACAGCTAAAACCTGCCTGCTGCAACGCATCCGTTAGCGGGGTCAAATCATGGATGCACGGCTCGCCGCCGGTAATCACTACATGGCGGGCAGTCCACTGCTGCTGGTGGATAGTTTGCAGTAAAGCATCGGCATCGGCGGCGCCCCAGGCATCGCTTTCCACCGTTTTCACCAGGATGTCGCCCAGCGAGGTTTCCCGATCGGCCAGCTTATCCCACGTATGTTTGGTATCGCACCAGCTGCAGCCAACCGGGCATCCTTGCAAGCGGATAAAAATTGCCGGAACGCCGGTATAAAAACCTTCGCCCTGCAACGTCTGGAACATTTCATTAATCGGGTACTGCATTACACACTCACGTCAGGAGAAATAAGGGCGCAGATTATGGCAGATGAAGGGAGTGACGCCAAATGTCGCGGGCAGAAAAGGCACAAACTGAAGAAAACAAGCCGCCCGGCTGCGAGCCGGGCGGCACAGAGGGTTACATGAATTTATCGTGGTGCATTTTCACCATCGCCTGGCGCGCAACATCATTCGCGCCGCTTAGCGTAAAGTGACCATAATCGAACGCGCTCGGCTGACCGTTTGACGCCAGCGCATGGCAAACATCATTCGGGCACATGATATTGTAAACCGAGATATAGCCCACCTTCTCTTCGGCTACCGCCTGCTGCATGCGCAGATCGATCCCTTTAATATTGTGATTAAGAGAGCTGGTGACCAAATCTTTCCGCCCGTTTTCCTGATAGGCCAGCAGATCGGGCAGCGCCTCGGCATACTCGATGGTCGGCCCCATCACCGTAATATTGTTGGTGACTTTTTTCAGCGCCTCCAGCGTCGCTTTCAGCGGCGCAATATCTTCCGGCAGCCAGCGAGCTGAGATGATGATGCCATCTACTTTATGTTTCGGCAGCCACTGTTGATAGACATAATCCATCAGCTCACTGCATTTATTATTAATCGACTGGTGCGCCACCGGTTTACATCCTGCGGATGTCGCCTGCATTAGATTAACGCTCTCACCTGCCGCCAGGCTAAGCGCACGCCGAAGATGCGCGCCGTGGCTGTCGCCGACCAGCAGATAATTTTTTTCCGTGGCGGAGGTTTTCAGGCAGAAATCACGGTCGTAGTGCCCTTTCGCCTCATTGTTGCCATCGATAAAACATTTCCCTAAACGGAACTGATAAAAGTACTCTTCGGTACCGCGATACTGCGAGAATTTCGCCACCGCCAGCGCCTGATCGGAAAACTTACCGGACTCATTGCTGACATGACTTTTATACAGCGTGGCTGAGGCGATAATCACCAGGCCTACGACCGAGAAGGCGGAGACCATCGCCGGGTTCAGGTTCGATAGTTTGTAACGGAAAGGAATTTCAATGAGATAACGGGAAGCAATCGCCAGGGCGAAAGTCAGCGCCAGCACCAGCAGATCGCGCATGCCTTCGCTCATATTCAGGAACATTTTGCTGTAAACGATAAGCGGCCAGTGCCAGAGATAGAGGCAGTAAGAGATCATGCCGACATACACCACCGGCTTCAGCGCCAGAATGCGGTTTACCACCGCTTCCCGGCCCGCCAGGATCAGCAGGAAACTTCCCACACAGGGCCAGAGCGCGTTCCACGAAGGAAATGGCTTGCTGGTGCTGAGCCAGAAAAAGCCAAACAAAATCAGGCCCAGACCGGCCAGGCTCATCAGGTGCTTAATCTCCTGACGCACCGCTGCCATACGCGCTTCCAGCGTGGAAACCGCGATAAGCCCGCCGATTGCCAGTTCCCATGCGCGCGTAGGCAACATATAGAAAGTGAAGTCCGGCTTTTTCAGCACGCCGACAACGCTCAGCAGGAAGGAAACCGCAATAATGGCCAGCATCACCTGGGTTACGCGATGACGGAACCAGCGTACGGCAAACAGCAGCACAATCGGGAACAGAATATAGAACTGTTCTTCAACCGCCAGCGACCAGGTATGCAGCAGCGGTTTTAGCTCCGCCGGTCCGGCGAAGTAGCCGGTTTGCTGCCAAAAGAAGATATTCGAAGAGAAAAGCGTGGTGGCAACAGCGCTATTGCCCAGTTCAGTAAACTGCGCCGGCAGCAGATTATGATAGCCAAACAGCAATGTGGCGATCAGTACAACAAACAGCGGCGGCAAAATGCGTAAGCAGCGGCGCTTATAGAATTCCAGATAAGAAAATTCACCCTTCATGGCGCTCTGGTAAATAATGCCGCAAATCAGGTAGCCAGATATCACGAAAAAGATATCAACCCCGGTAAAACCACCGGGTATCCCGGACACGCCCAGGTGATAGGCGATCACAGGCAGCACGGCAAGTGCGCGAAGACCGTCAATATCAGCGCGATATTTCATTTTGAACCTTCCGTCTCATTACAATTAATGACGTAAGGTTTACATATTTTTATCAGTAATTAACCCTGAGTTAAGCCAAATCAGACAGTTCTGGAAACCGGCTTTTACAGGGTAAGTGACTCATTATCAACAGTATAATAAAAAAGCCCCGTAACAAGACGGGGCTTTTCAGATAATACGTAGGCCGCATCGTTCAGACGCGGCCCAGGAAAGGTTGATTATTGACCTTTCACTTCTTTCAGACCGTTGAACGGTGCTTTAGAACCCAGCGCTTCTTCGATACGAATCAGCTGGTTGTATTTAGCTACGCGGTCAGAACGGCTCATAGAACCGGTTTTGATCTGGCCAGCCGCAGTACCTACCGCCAGGTCAGCGATGGTGGCATCTTCAGTTTCGCCAGAACGGTGAGAGATAACGGCAGTGTAGCCTGCATCTTTCGCCATCTTGATTGCAGCCAGCGTTTCGCTCAGAGAGCCGATCTGGTTGAATTTGATCAGGATGGAGTTAGCGATGCCTTTCTCAATACCTTCTTTCAGAATCTTGGTGTTGGTGACGAACAGGTCGTCGCCCACCAGCTGGATTTTGTTGCCCAGCACTTTAGTCTGGTAAGCAAAGCCTTCCCAGTCAGATTCGTCCAGACCGTCTTCGATAGAAACGATCGGGTACTGTTTGGTCAGATCGGACAGGAAGTGGGTGAACTCTTCAGAGGTGAACGCTTTATTGCCTTCGCCGGCCAGAACGTATTTGCCATCTTTGTAGAACTCAGATGCCGCACAGTCCATCGCCAGAGTAATGTCTTTACCCAGCTCGTAGCCTGCTGCTTTTACCGCTTCAGCGATAACCGCCAGCGCTTCGGCGTTGGAGCCCAGGTTCGGCGCATAGCCGCCTTCGTCACCCACCGCAGTGTTCATGCCTTTCGCTTTCAGCACTTTCGCCAGGTGATGGAACACTTCAGAACCCATGCGGATCGCTTCTTTCACGCTGGAAGCGCCAACCGGCTGGATCATGAATTCCTGGATGTCGACGTTGTTGTCGGCGTGCTCACCGCCATTGATGATGTTCATCATCGGCAGCGGCATAGAGAATTTGCCCGGCGTACCGTTCAGTTCAGCAATGTGCTCATACAGCGGCATGCCTTTCGCTGCGGCAGCAGCTTTGGCGCTTGCCAGAGAAACGGCCAGAATCGCGTTAGCACCGAAGTTAGATTTGTTTTCGGTACCGTCCAGATCGATCATGATCTTGTCGATGTTCGCCTGATCTTTTGCATCTTTACCCAGGATGGCTTCAGCAATCGGGCCGTTAACGGCAGCCACTGCTTTGGTCACGCCTTTACCCAGGAAACGAGACTTGTCGCCGTCACGCAGTTCCAGTGCTTCACGAGAGCCGGTAGAAGCCCCTGACGGCGCGGCAGCCATACCTACAAAACCGCCTTCCAGATGAACTTCAGCTTCAACAGTCGGGTTACCACGTGAGTCGATGATTTCACGACCGATGACTTTAACGATTTTGGACATTAGTTTTTCCTCAGTACAAGTTAAGCTAAAACTCTGACAAACAATGCGCGAAAAGTTCGCGCATTGTTATAAAAATGCTTACTTCACTTGATGCTTCTGGTACTCGCTGGCGGCTTTGACAAAGCCGGCAAACAGCGGGTGACCATCGCGGGGCGTTGAGGTAAATTCCGGGTGGAACTGACACGCAACAAACCACGGGTGGTTCGGGTTTTCGATAATCTCAACCAGCTGATTGTCACCTGAACGGCCTGCAATACGCAGACCCGCCGCTTCGATAGGTTTCAACAGCATATTGTTGACTTCATAGCGGTGGCGATGACGCTCAACGATAGTGTCGGAGCCGTACAGCTGGCGCACCAGGCTATTTTCGGTCAGCTGGCACTGCTGGCTGCCGAGGCGCATGGTGCCGCCGAGATCGCTCTGCTCGCTGCGCACTTCAACGTTACCGTTTTCATCGCGCCATTCGGTAATCAACGCCACCACCGGATATTTACAGTCTGGCACAAATTCCGTTGAGTTGGCATCAGCCATACCCGCAACGTTACGAGCGAATTCCATCAGCGCAACCTGCATACCCAGGCAGATGCCCAGATAAGGAATATTGTTTTCACGCGCATACTGAGCGGTGAGAATTTTGCCTTCGATACCGCGCGGACCAAAGCCGCCCGGCACCAGAATCGCATCCAGACCTTTCAGCACTTCAACGCCGCGTGATTCCACATCCTGTGAATCGATCAGCTTGATGTTAACCGTGACGCGGTTTTTCAGGCCGCCATGCTTCAGCGCTTCAATCACGGATTTATAGGCATCCGGCAGTTCGACATATTTGCCGACCATGCCGATGGTCACTTCACCGCCCGGATTAGATTCTTCGTAAATCACCTGCTCCCATTCAGAGAGGTTAGCTTCCGGCACGTTCAGGCTGAATCGTTTACAAATATAATCGTCCAACCCCTGTGATTTCAACAGGCCAGGAATCTTATAAATGGAATCAACGTCTTTTAGCGAGATAACCGCTTTTTCCGGCACGTTACAGAACAGCGCGATTTTTGCGCGTTCGTTGGCCGGTACGGCGCGATCGGAACGGCAGATCAGCACGTCAGGCTGGATACCAATAGAGAGCAACTCTTTAACGGAGTGCTGAGTCGGCTTGGTTTTGACTTCACCCGCCGCGGCCATATAAGGCACTAACGTCAGGTGCATATAAAGGGTATGTTCGCGGCCGACATCCACCGCCATCTGACGGATAGCTTCCAGGAAAGGCAGCGATTCGATATCGCCGACGGTACCGCCGATTTCCACCAGCACCACGTCGTGGCCTTCGCCGCCTTCGATAATGCGCTCTTTGATAGCATTAGTGATATGCGGAATAACCTGGATGGTAGCGCCAAGATAATCACCGCGGCGCTCTTTGCGCAGCACCTCAGAATAGATGCGGCCAGTGGTAAAGTTATTGCGACGCGTCATCCGAGTGCGGATAAAGCGTTCATAGTGACCTAAATCGAGATCGGTTTCGGCGCCGTCGTCGGTAACAAATACCTCACCGTGCTGCGTCGGGCTCATGGTACCCGGATCCACGTTGATGTACGGGTCCAGCTTCATGATGGTCACGTTCAGGCCACGCGCCTCGAGAATGGCTGCGAGGGAGGCTGCGGCAATGCCTTTACCCAGAGAGGATACGACCCCGCCGGTCACAAAAATATAGTTCGTTGTCATGCTGAACCTGAGAGTTGAGGTTTAAAGACGGTGGAATAACCAGGACGGGAAAACAGTATACCGGATTCGCCCTTCAGCCACAATTGATCATTGCCGCCGTCGCCATACCTGATGACGGCCTACCTTAACCGGGTAAGGCGCCGCAAGGGTTGATTTGAGTCATGATGCGCCGACATTTTTCGCCAAAAGCTGAAACGAGTAAGCTAAAGCGCTTTCTCACCCGCTTTTACCTGCTGCCAGGCGGATTCCATCTGCTCCAGCGAGGCGTCGCTCATGCTCATGCCCTGCGCCGCGATAATCTGTTCGACCTGACGAAAACGACGCTCAAATTTCACATTGGCTTTTTGCAGCGCGGTCTCCGCTTTTGTGCCGAGATGACGCGCCAGATTCACGGTCGCGAACAGCAGATCGCCGACCTCTTCTTCCAGCTTCGCCTCATCCACCACCGCCTGCTGCGCTTCGTGCATGACCTCATCGATCTCTTCATGCACTTTATCAACTACCGGGCCTAACGAATGCCAGTCAAAGCCTACGCTGCGACAGCGCTTTTGTATTTTTTGCGCGCGCATCAGCGCCGGCAGCGCCTGCGGAATATCATCCAGCGCCGAATGCTGCGCTTTCTCTGCCCGCTCCTGCTGCTTAATCTGTTCCCAGTTATGCAGCACCTCGGCGCTATCCTTTACCTGCGCGTCGGCAAAAATATGGGGATGACGGCGCTCCAGCTTATCGGCTATGCCATGACAAATATCATCGAAGGTAAAACGCCCCTCTTCACGCGCCATCTGGGCATAAAAGACCACCTGAAACAGCAGATCGCCCAGCTCGCCGCGCAGATCCTCGTAATCTTCGCGCTGAATGGCGTCGATCACCTCATAGGTCTCTTCCAGCGTATAAGGGGCGATGGTGGCGTAAGTTTGCTGACGATCCCATGGGCAGCCGTGCTGCGGATCGCGCAGGGTCTGCATAATAGTCAGCAGACGATCAAGAGCAGTCATAGTAAAACCTTAATATCAGGAAGCGGGACCGGCATACCGCAACAGCGCGGCATGCCGGATGATTAATGCAGACGTCGGGCGTCGATGATGTCGGGAACCTGATTAAGGCGCGCCAGCACGCGTCCCAGCACCTGCTGATTATAAATCTCGATATCCATATCAATGGTTGCCAGCTGTTTACGCGTATCGCTGCGGCTGGATACGCCCAGCACGTTCACCTTCTCGTTGGCGAGAATGGTGGTGATATCACGCAGCAGCCCGCTGCGATCGTTGGCGGTTACGCGCACCACCAGCGAATAACCGCTGGAATAGCTTTCGCCCCACACCGCATCGACGATGCGCTCCGGCGCGTGCGACATCAGCTCCGCCAACTGATCGCAGTCGGCGCGGTGAATGGAAATCCCCCGCCCCTGCGTAATAAAGCCGACGATATCATCACCCGGAATCGGCTGACAGCAGCGGGCGATATGGTGCATCAGATTACCCACGCCCTCCACCACCACGCGGCCGCTCTCTTTCCCGGAGCGCTGCGGCGTATGGGTTTTCTGCGTCAGCTGGCGCAGCGCCTCACGGTCTTCCTCTTCCGCGCTCGGCTTATTCAGCTTCGCCTGCAGGAAATTAACCATCTGATTCAGGCGAATATCACCGCCGCCGATCGCCGCCAGTAATTCATCCAGCGTGCCGACGTTATAGCGCGGCAGCAGCAGCTTCTCCGCCTCTTTCAGGCTGATATCCAGCTGATTCAGCTCGTTATCCAGAATCTGACGGCCGGCCACGATATTCTTATCGCGATCCTGCTTGCGGAACCAGGCATGAATTTTGGAACGCCCACGGCTGGTAGTGACATAGCCGAGATTAGGGTTGAGCCAATCGCGGCTTGGGTTAGGCTGTTTTTGCGTGATGATTTCAATCTGATCGCCCATCTGCAGCTGATAGGTAAAGGGCACGATACGGCCGCCAATCTTGGCGCCGATGCAGCGATGTCCGATATCGCTGTGAATATGATAGGCGAAATCCAGCGGTGTCGAACCCGCCGGCAGATCGACCACGTCGCCCTTCGGCGTAAACACATACACGCGATCGTCGAATACCTGACTGCGCACCTCTTCCAGCAGCTCGCCGGTATCCGCCATCTCTTCCTGCCAGGCGATCAATTTACGCAGCCAGGCGATACGTTCCTCATGGCCATGTGCGCCGCGCGCCTGACCGCCGGAACCCTCTTTATATTTCCAGTGGGCGGCCACCCCCAGCTCGGCGTCTTCATGCATCTGACGGGTGCGGATCTGTATTTCGACCGTTTTGCCGCCGGGGCCGAGCACCACGGTATGAATCGATTGATAGCCGTTTGGTTTCGGGTTAGCCACGTAGTCATCAAACTCATCCGGCAGATGACGATACAGCGTATGCACAATCCCCAGCGCGCCGTAACAATCCTGCAGACGCTCGGCGACAATGCGCACTGCGCGCACGTCAAACAGTTCGTCAAACGCCAGCGACTTTTTCTGCATCTTGCGCCAGATGCTGTAGATATGTTTGGGGCGGCCGTAAACCTCCGCCTTTACGCCTTCGCGCGTCATTTCGGTGCGCAGGCTTTCGACAAAGGTCTCGATATACTGCTCGCGGTCGATACGGCGCTCATGCAGCAGCTTAGCGATACGTTTATATTCGTCAGGATGAAGATAGCGGAAGCAGAAATCTTCCAGCTCCCACTTAAGTTGCCCGATGCCGAGACGGTTGGCCAACGGGGCGTAGATGTTGGTACACTCTTTCGCCGCCAGCACGCGCTCATCTTCCGGCGCATCCTTCATTTCACGCAGATGGGCGATACGCTCGGCCAGCTTGATTACCACGCAGCGGAAATCTTCCACCATCGCCAGCAGCATGCGGCGTACGTTATCCACCTGCTCGGAAGCCATTGAATCGTTATGGATCGCTTTCAGCTGGCGAATCGCATCCATATCGCGCACGCCATGCACCAGCGACACGATCGCTTTGCCGAAGGTCTCTTCCAGCTTCTCTTCCGACACCACGTCGGCATCTGCCAGCGGGAAAACCAGCGCAGCGCGCAGCGTATCGTTGTCCATGCTCAGCATCGACAGGATTTCGACCATCTCGATGCCGCGCCACAGCAGCAAAGCCTGATCGGGATGCGCCTGGGTTACGGCCTCACAGTAGCGCCAGGTATCGGCCAGTCGTTCACTTGATTGCGGGTTAACGATCCCCAAACTGGTGATCCATTCATCGAGCGCGAACTCACCCGCCGTATTCAAATGTGCGCTTCTTACCGCAACCATAACCTCTCCTGGCAACCTGTAAAGATACTTATGTTTTACTGAATAGCACCATGGATTCAAGATGACCGGTATGAGGAAACATATCGAGCATCGCCACCCTTTCCAAACGGTAACCGGACGACAGCAGTACCTGGCTGTCGCGGGCAAGTGTAGTCGGGTTACAGGAAACGTAAACAATACGTTGTGGCGCAAGTTTAGCAATATGCTGCATTACGCCGCCTGCGCCCGCCCGGGCCGGATCCAGTAATACCTTGTCAAAACCGTGCGCCGCCCAGGGCTGACGCGTCACATCTTCTTCCAGGTTCTCATGAAAAAAGGTGATGTTTTCGAGACAATTCTGGCTGGCATTATACGCACCTTGCGTGGTTAAAGCTGCTACGCCCTCCACACCCACAACATTTTGTGCGAACTTTCCCAGCGGTAAGGTGAAATTTCCCATGCCGCAAAACAGATCTACTATGCGATCGCCTGGCCGGGGATCGAGCCACTCCAGCGCCTTTGCCACCATTTTTTGATTTACCGCGTCATTAACCTGAATAAAATCGCGCGGACTAAAGCTCAGCTTCAGTTGATGTGACATATAGTATGGCGCTTCGCCGCTCACCTGCTCCAGCTGTTCGCTATCCGGTGCCAAAAACAGCGCCAGCCGGTGTTCATGCGAAAAACGTTCCAGCTTTTGCCGATCGTCGGCGCTTAATGGATCAAGATGGCGCAACACCAGCACCGGACCATTATCCGCCTGCACCAGCTCGACATGCCCCAGACGCCGTACCGCCTGCAGCGAAGAGAGACACGCTTTGAGCGGCACCAGCAACGCCTCAAGTTCGGGCTTCAAAATGGGGCAACAATCAACTGAAACCAGCTCATTGGAAGCGGTTTTACGAAAGCCCATCGTGAGCGTCTGCGTTTTTGCCTGATATTGCAGCCCGAGGCGCGCGCGGCGGCGATAACCATAAGCGCTGTCGCCGATAATCTCATCCACTGCGGTGGGTTGCCCGGTTTCCCGCGTCAACAGATGGGCCAGCGCCCCGGCCTTGCTCTGCTGCTGCAGAGCCTGCGAGGCGTGCTGCTGCTGACAACCGCCGCAAACGGTAAAATAAGGGCAGCGCGGCGTAACGCGTTGCTCGCTGGGCTGTAAAATCCGCCGTGCGCGCCCGCGTGCGTACTGGCGCTTATCCTCCTGTAGCTCAACCTCAACCTGCTCGCCCGGCAGCGCGCCGCTGACAAACAGCGTTTTGCCCTGATGGCGAGCCACCCCCTGACCGAAGGCATCAAGATCGTGAATAGTGACCGTAATTGTTTGTCGGGTCGTCACACGTCGTTTTGCGGAGTAGAATTGCGCCATAGTGGAATCGAATCTCTGAATAATTGCTATGCGAAGTAACGCCAGTTGGATGGCGTTATTGCCCGGCATAATTGTCTCATACCGGACTACCATGACCAAATACAGCCTGCGGGCAAGGATGATGATTTTAATACTGGCGCCGACCTTAATGATTGGCCTGCTGCTCAGTACGTTTTTTGTGGTGCATCGCTATAACGAGCTGCAGCGTCAGTTAGTAGATGCCGGAGCTAATATTATCGAGCCGCTGGCGGTTTCCAGTGAATATGGCATGACGTTTCACAGCCGCGAATCGGTGCGCCAGCTGGTTAGCCTGCTGCATCGCCGCCACTCCGATATTGTGCGCGCCATTACGGTCTTTGATGATAAAAACCAGGTATTTGTCACCTCTAACTATCATCTGAACCAGGAACTGCTACGCCTGGCGGATGGCGCTAAGCTGCCCAATCTGACGGCGATTGAGCGCCGCGGCAATCTCATGGTGCTGCGTACGCCGGTGGTCTCGGAAAGTTATTATCCCGATGAGTCGCCAGGACAGGATGCCAAGCCCACCGGCAATCCGCTGGGCTACGTGGCGATTGAGCTGGATCTGCAATCGGTCAGGCTTCAGCAATATAAAGAGGTGTTTGTCTCTACGCTGCTGCTGCTGTTTTGCCTCTGTATCGCCATGATGTTCGCCTATCGTCTGATGCGCGACGTGACCGGGCCAATTCGCAATATGGTCAGCACGGTGGATCGCATTCGTCGCGGCCAGCTCGACAGCCGCGTTGAAGGCTATATGCTCGGCGAGCTGGATATGCTGAAAAACGGCATTAACGCCATGGCGATGTCGTTAACCGCCTACCATGAAGAGATGCAGCAGAATATCGATCAGGCGACATCCGACCTGCGCGAAACGCTGGAGCAGATGGAGATTCAGAACGTCGAACTGGATCTGGCCAAGCGCCGGGCGCAGGAGGCCGCGCGCATTAAGTCGGAATTCCTTGCCAATATGTCGCACGAACTGCGCACGCCGCTAAATGGCGTGATCGGCTTTACGCGCCAGACCTTAAAAACCCCGCTCACCTCTACCCAGCGCGATTACCTGCTTACCATCGAGCGATCGGCGAATAATCTGCTTAGCATCATTAACGATGTGCTGGATTTTTCGAAGCTGGAAGCCGGCAAGCTGGTGCTGGAATCTATTCCGTTCCCGCTGCGCGCCACGCTGGATGAAACGCTGGTGCTGCTGGCACCCTCTGCCCATGATAAAGGGCTGGAGCTAACGATTAATGTTCAGGGCGAGGTACCGGATAATGTGATCGGCGATCCGCTGCGTCTGCAGCAGATCTTAACCAACCTGATAGGCAACGCGGTGAAGTTTACCGAGCGTGGCAATATCGATATTCGGGTGGAAAAGCGCGGCCTGAGCAACAGCAGCGTCGAGCTGGAAGTGCAGGTGCACGATAGCGGAATCGGCATCGCCGAAAAGCAGCAGTCGCAGCTGTTTGAGGCTTTTCGCCAGGCCGACGCCAGTATTTCCCGGCGTCATGGCGGCACCGGGCTTGGGCTGGTCATTACGCAGAAGCTGGTAAAAGAGATGGGCGGCGATATCGCATTTCATAGCCGCCTTGGTCAGGGGTCAACCTTCTGGTTCCATGTCAGCCTGGCGTTGAATCCGAACGCCGCCAGCGATCCCCGAGCGTTGGATGGGTTGCGCGGCAAGCACATTGCCTATGTGGAGGCGAATCCGGCCGCAGCGCAGGCGGCGCTGGATATCCTGAGCTCCATGCCGCTTAGCGTCAGCTATAGCCTGACGCTCGAAGGGCTAACCGAGGCGCGTTACGATATGCTGCTGGTGAGTTTGCCGGTAAGCCAAAGTACCGACAGCGTGCTGTCGCAGGCGTTTATTAACAGCCTGAAGGCGCGCGCCGACTGCGTCATTATGGCGATGCCCAGCCAGATGCTGTTACAGGCGGAGCTGTTAAAAACGCGCGGAATTGATGCCTGTTTATGTAAGCCGGTGACCCGCACGCGGCTACTGCCGATTATGCTCGATCTGCATGCGCGCAAACTCTATGATTTGCCCGCTCGCGCCCGACTGCCGCTGGCGGTCATGGCGGTAGATGATAATCCGGCGAACCTGAAGCTAATTGGCGCGCTGCTGGAGGAGCAGGTAGAAAATATCGTGCTATGCGACAGTGGCGAAAAAGCGATTGAGGTCGCCCGACAGCAGGCGCTGGATATTATTCTGATGGATATTCAGATGCCGGAAATCGATGGCATTCGCGCCAGCGAGCTGATTAGGGAACTGCCTCAGCATGCCAATACGCCGATTATCGCGGTGACCGCCCATGCCATTGATGGCGAGCGCGAACACCTTATTAAAGCGGGCATGAACGATTATCTTGCCAAGCCGATTGATGAGGTGAAACTGAGTCACCTGCTGGCGCGTTACTCTCCCACCCTGCTGCCGGGCACCCCGGAAGCACCCGCCGTTTCGCCTTCGCTGGACTGGCAGCTGGCGCTGCGTCAGGCGGCGAACAAGCCCGATCTGGCGCGCGATCTGCTGCGCATGCTACTGGATTTTCTGCCGGAGGTGCAGGCGAAAGTGGAACTGAGCCTGGCGGAAAATCGTCAAAACGGGCTACGGGAAATTATTCATAAGCTGCACGGCAGCGCCAGCTACAGCGGGGTGCCGCGCATGAAACAGCTGTGTCGGCAGATTGAGCATAGCCTACGGCTGGATGGCGATGTCATGGCGCTAGAGCCTGAATTGCTGGAGCTGCTGGATGAGATGGAAAATGTGGCGCAGGCGGCGCGCCACATTCTGAGTCAGTCCTGAGTATCATCCTGACCGATTTTCAGGGTCGCGGCGATATTGCGTGCCGTCATGCGCACGTTTTGCGCCGCGTTATCCAGCGCCTCTTCCAGCGTACAGATGGAATAGATCACGCTGTATACCGCATCCAGCCCGTGTTGATGAACTACGCCGACATCCGCCGTCAGGCTGCCGGCAATACCGATCACCGGCTTGTTATAACGTTTTGCCACTTTCGCCACGCCAATCGGCACTTTGCCGTGCACGGTCTGGCTGTCGATACGCCCTTCGCCGGTGATCACCAGCGTGGCATCCTTCACTAACGCATCAAGGCCTAACGCTTCGGTGACAATTTCAATACCGCGCCGCAGTTCCGCCTGGCAAAAAGCGTGCAAGGCGGCGCCCATGCCCCCCGCCGCGCCGCCACCGGGAATATGCAGTACGTCGATATCCAGATCGCGTTGAATAATCTTCGCATAGTGCGCCAGCGCGTTATCAAGCTGGGTCACTAGCGCCGGCGTCGCTCCTTTTTGCGGGCCAAAAATCGCCGAGGCGCCCTCATCGCCCGTCAGGGGATTGGTCACATCGCAGGCCACCTCGAAGCGACACTGACGCAGACGCGGATCGAGCTGGCTGATATCAATGCGCGCCAGCTGCGGCAGCGCGCCGCCGCCGTAGCCGATCTGCTCATCCTGAGCGTTAAGCAGCCTGGCGCCCAGTGCCTGTACCATTCCGGCGCCGCCATCGTTGGTCGCGCTGCCGCCGATGCCGATAATAAAATGCTGTACGCCGCGATCCAGCGCGTTAGCGATAAGCTCCCCGGTTCCCCAGGAGGTGGTCACCAGCGGATCGCGGCGCGCAGGCGGCACCAGCTCCAGGCCGCTGGCGGCCGCCATCTCAATAAACGCGCAGCTTTCATCGCCAGACAAGCCATAAAAAGCCTCCACCGGCTCGCCCAGGGGACCGGTGACCCGTAACCTGACGATTTTACCCTGCGTCGCCGCGACCATCGCCTCTACGGTGCCTTCACCGCCATCCGCAACCGGCAGCTTGACATATTCAGCATCGGGAAAGATTGCACGAAAGCCGTTTTCAATCTCCGAAGCGACCTGCAGGGCGGATAAACTCTCTTTGTACGAATCCGGTGCAATAACGATTTTCATAAATAGTCCGAGCGCTGTTGAGCTGGCCGCAGCCAGAGAACGAAGCCGGTCAGCCTGACCGGCTCTGTAACCGGTGCGGATGGCTAGCGTGAAATTTCAACCTTCGCTAACTTCTCATAATAGCAGGCCAGCGCACTGTGGTCGGAGGTGCCCATGCCATCCGCTTTCAACGCCTGCATCATTTCCATAACGGTGGCGGTTAGCGGCAGCTGTGCGCCAATGCCGTGTGAGGTATCCAGCGCATTGCTCAAATCTTTAATATGCAGATCGATACGGAAGCCCGGCTTGAAGTTGCGATCCATCACCATCGGTGCTTTAGCGTCCAGCACCGTGCTGCCCGCCAGCCCGCCGCGGATAGCCTGATAGACCAGATCCGGGTTGACGCCCGCTTTTGTCGCCAGGGTTAACGCCTCGGACATTGCGGCAATGTTCAGCGCGACAATCACCTGGTTCGCCAGTTTGGTGACGTTGCCTGCGCCGATATCGCCGGTATGCACCACCGAGCCGGCCATCGCTTTCATCAGATCGTAATAACGGTCGAAAATCGCTTTATCGCCGCCTACCATTACCGACAGCGTGCCGTCGATCGCTTTGGGCTCGCCGCCGCTTACCGGCGCGTCCAGCATGTTGATGCCCTTTTCCGTCAGCGCCTGATGGATTTCACGGCTGGCCAGCGGCGCGATAGAGCTCATATCAATCAGTACCGTGCCGGGTTTCGCCCCCTCAATGATGCCGTTTTCGCCCAGCGCTACCTCTTTGACATGCGGCGAGTTCGGCAGCATGGTAATGATGACGTCGCACTGTTCGGCCACCTCTTTCGGCGTTTTCGCCGTGGTGGCGCCCAGTTCAACCAGCTCTGCCTCGTTTTGCGTATTGGAATCACGAACCACCAGCGTATAACCCGCTTTCACCAGGTTTTTGCTCATCGGTTTGCCCATGATGCCCAGGCCAATAAATCCAACTTTCATTGTTATTCCCCTTGTTAAGCTATTTTTTAAAACGATCGCAAAGCGCCTGCGTGGCATTACGGAAGACGCCCAGATCGCTTCCCACGGCGACAAAGGTTGCTCCCCATTCAAGATAACGGCGTGCGTCAGCCTCGACCGGCGCCAGAATGCCGCTCGGTTTGCCGGCGGCTTTCGCCCGCGCAAAAATATGCTGAATGACTTTTAACACTTCTGGATGGGCGGGCTGCCCAAGATAGCCAAGCGCGGCGGAGAGGTCGCCTGGGCCGACAAAAATGCCGTCCACGCCCTCTACCCTGGCGATGCTGTCAAGATTGTCCACGCCCTGCTGACTTTCAATTTGCACCAGCACGCTGACATTACTGTTGATATCGAGGTTGTAGTCCGGCAGCGTACCGTACATGTTGCTGCGATGCGAAACCGAGACGCCGCGAATCCCGGCGGGCGGATAGCGTGTCGAAGCAACGGCCAGCGTCGCCTCCTCTTCGCTTTCAACGAACGGAATTAAAAAGTTATAAAAACCGATATCCAGCAGACGCTTGATAATCACCGGCTCATTGCTGGGTGGGCGCACCACCGCCGCGCTGGGGCTGCCTTTCAGCGCCATCAACTGCGGCACAAAGGTGGTGATATCGTTCGGCGCATGTTCGCCATCCAGCACCAGCCAGTCAAAACCCGCCAGGCCGAGAACTTCCGTAGTAATAGGGTTCGCCAGCGAACACCAACTGCCGATCAGCGTTTCACCGCTCAGAAGACGCTGACGAAAACGGTTAGGATAAGACATTCTGTTTCCTCTCGGTTAAGCGCGCTTAGCGCACCAGGCACGGACGTTTGTTATTAAAGCTCCAGTTAGGCACCAGGAATTGCATCGCCTGCGCATCATCGCGCGCGCCCAGCCCGTGCTTCTGATAAAGTTCATGCGCCTTCATCACCTGATCCATATCCAGCTCGACGCCCAGGCCCGGCTTCTGCGGCACCTGCACCATGCCGCCTTTGATCTCCAGCGGCTGCTTCGTCAGGCGCTGGTTGCCTTCCTGCCAGATCCAGTGCGTATCAATGGCGGTAATATTGCCCGGCGCGGCGGCGGCGACATGGGTAAACATCGCCAGCGAAATATCGAAGTGGTTATTGGAGTGGGAACCCCAGGTCAGGCCGAACTCATGACACATTTGCGCCACGCGCACCGAACCTTGCATGGTCCAGAAATGCGGGTCGGCCAGAGGAATATCGACCGATTGCAGCGACAGGGTATGTCCCATCTGACGCCAGTCGGTGGCGATCATATTGGTGGCGGTGGGCAGGCCAGTGGCGCGGCGGAACTCCGCCATCACTTCACGTCCGGAATAGCCCTGCTCGGTGCCGCACGGGTCCTCTGCGTAGGCCAGCACGTTGCGCAACTGTTTGCCCAGCTTAATCGCCTCTTCCAGCGACCAAGCGCCGTTGGGATCAAGCGTAATGCGCGCCTGCGGAAAACGCTGCGCCAACGCGGTTACCGCTTCCGCCTCTTCGCTGCCAGCCAGCACGCCGCCCTTCAGTTTGAAATCGTTAAAACCATATTTCTCATACGCTGCCTCAGCCAGCCTGACCACCGTTTCCGGCGTCAGTGCCTCTTCGTGACGCAGGCGATACCAGTCGCAGCGGGCCGATGGCTCGCTCTGATAGGGCAGCGTGGTTTTGCGGCGATCGCCCACGTAGAACAGATAGCCCAGCATTTCAACCCGATCGCGTTGCTGCCCTTCGCCCAACAGGCTGGCGACGTTAACGCCCAGAAACTGCCCCAGCAGATCAAGCAGCGCCGCTTCAATGCCGGTCACCACGTGGATGGTAGTGCGCAGGTCAAAGGTTTGCGTGCCGCGCCCGCTGGCGTCGCGATCGGCAAAGGTAGTACGCACCTGGCTGAGCAGGTTTTTATATTCGCCCAGCGTATGGCCGACCAGTAGCGCCGCTGCCTCTTCCAGCGTCTGGCGGATTTTCTCGCCGCCGGGAATTTCACCCACGCCGGTATGGCCTGCGTTATCTTTGATGATCACAATATTACGGGTGAAGAAAGGCGCATGCGCCCCGCTCAAATTGAGCAGCATACTGTCGTAGCCGGCAACCGGGATGACCTGCATAGCGGTAATTTTCGGCGTGGCGTTCTGTTGGCTCATGGTCGATTCCTTATGCTTTGCTGCGCCCGAACGCCGGGCGCTTGCGATCAAATGTCCAGCCGGGAATGAGGTACTGCATCGCGGTCGCGTCGTTACGCGCGCCGCCCGGCAACGTTTTGTACAGCTCATGCGCCTGCTGCAGGCGTGCCCAGTCCAGTTCAATTCCCAGGCCGGGCTTATCGGGAACGGCAATTTTGCCGTTACGGATCTGCAAAGGCGCTTTGGTGAGATGCTGCTCGCCCTCCTGCCAGATCCAGTGCGTATCGATGGCGGTGGGCTTACCCGGCGCAGCCGCGCCGACGTGGGTAAACATCGCTAAAGAGATATCGAAATGGTTATTGGAATGGCAGCCCCAGGTCAGGCCCCAGTCGTCACACAGCTGCGCAACGCGCACTGCGCCGCTTAAGGTCCAGAAGTGCGGATCGGCCAGCGGAATATCGACCGCATTCAGCATTACCGCGTGCTGCATTTCACGCCAGTTAGTGGCGATCATATTGGTGGCGACCGGCAGGCCGGTGGCGCGGCGGAACTCCGCCATCACTTCGCGCCCGGAGTAGCCCTGCTCGGCGCCGCACGGATCTTCCGCATAGCTGAGCACATCCTGCAGCCCTTTACAGAGGGCGATCGCCTCATCCAGCATCCAGGCGCCGTTAGGGTCAACGGTGATGCGCGCCTCCGGAAACCGTTTTTTCAGCGCGCGCGCGGCCTCTATTTCATCCTCGCCCGGCAGCACGCCGCCTTTTAATTTAAAGTCTTTAAAGCCGTAGCGATCCTGGGCAGCCTCTGCCAATCGCACCACCGCCGCGCTATCCAGCGCCTGCTGATGGCGCAGGTGATACCAGTCGTGCGTCGCCTGCTCGCCACTCAGATAAGGCAGATCCGTTTTTTCCCGATCGCCGATATAAAACAGATAGCCCAGCACGGTAACTTCATCACGCTGTTTACCCGGCCCCAGCAGCTCAGCGACCGGCACATTCAGGCACTGGCCCAGCAGGTCGAGCAGGGCGGCTTCCAGCGCGGCCACCGCATTCACCCGCAGTTCAAATGTCCAGGCGCCTTTGCCGAACGTATCGAAATCAGCGTGCTGGTTACCCTGGTGCACCTGCTGCACCAGCCGATTCATGCGGCCGACTTCATGCCCCACCACCTGCGGGATCGCCGCGCTCAGCGTCTGGAAGATGGTTTCACCGCCCGGCGCCTCTCCCAGGCCGGTATGCCCGGCGCTGTCGGTCAACACCACGATGTTGCGGGTAAAGTAAGCGTTATGCGCGCCGCCGATATTAAGCAGCATGCTGTCATGACCGGCGACCGGAATAACCTTCATATCGGTAATCACGGGCGTGCTTTGCGTATTCATCGCCTCTCCTTACGCTACTTTATTCAGTTCGATACGTTTGATATCGCCCACCAGCACCAGGTAGCTCAGCACCGCGACGAAGGCGTGAATGCCGACGTAGATCAGCGCGCCGTTATACGAACCGGTGGAGGCGATGATGTAGCCGATAGCGATAGGGGTAATGATGCCGGAGATATTGCCGAACATGTTGAACAGGCCGCCGCTAAGCCCGCTGATCTCTTTGGGCGCGGTATCCGCCATCACCGCCCAGCCGAGCGCGCCGATGCCTTTACCGAAGAAGGCGGTCGCCATAAAGAACACCACCACCCATTCCGTATCGACGTAGTTACAGGTGACCATCGAAATGGAAAGCAGCATGCCGAGAACGATAGGCGTTTTACGGGCGATATTCAGCGAGCCGGTTTTACGCATCAGCCAGTCGGAAATCACGCCGCCGAGCACGCCGCCAAGGAACCCGCAGATGGCCGGAATAGAGGCGATAAACCCTGCCTTCAGAATCGACATACCGCGCGCCTGTACCAGGTAAACCGGGAACCAGGTAATAAAAAAGTAGGTCAGCGCATTAATGCAGTACTGCCCGAGATAGATACCGATCATCATCCGTGAGGTAATCAGCTGGCGAATCTGGCCCCATTTTTCACGTCCGCTGATTTTCTGCTGCGCTTTCTTCGCATCCATATTAATCAGCGCACCGCCCTGCTCCATATACTCCAGCTCGGCCTTATTCACCCCGGGATGATCGTTGGGATCGTGGATCACTTTTAGCCAGATAAAGCTGATGATGATGCCCAGCCCGCCCATAAACCAGAAGACGTGCGCCCAGCCAACCTGAGCGGTCAGCCAGCCCATAATCGGGGCGAAAATAACGGTAGCGAAATATTGCGCCGAGTTAAAAATCGCGACCGCGGTTCCACGCTCCTGCGCCGGAAACCAGGCGGCGACGATGCGGCTGTTGCCGGGGAAAGAAGGCGCTTCCGCCAGCCCGACCAGAAAGCGCAGCATAAACAGCGCGACGATAACCGTGAAGCCTTCAAAAATATCCACGAAGCCCTGTAACAGGGTAAACAGCGACCAGATAAAGATGCTC
This sequence comes from Mixta hanseatica, assembly GCF_023517775.1. Classification (NCBI taxonomy): domain Bacteria; kingdom Pseudomonadati; phylum Pseudomonadota; class Gammaproteobacteria; order Enterobacterales; family Erwiniaceae; genus Mixta; species Mixta hanseatica. The sequence goes on from NZ_CP082904.1 coordinate 3,446,735, forward strand.
CAGAAATAGACGCGCTTCGAGCCGAAACGGTCAAGTAGCCAGCCGCCGGGGATTTGGCCAATCACATAGGCCCATGAGAATGCCGAAAAGATGTAGCCCATGCCGACCGGATCGAGACCGATATCTTTCGCCATCTCGGAACCGGCAATGGAAAGCGTGGCACGGCCGCCATAGTTAAAGGACGTCACGATAAACAACATCACGACGATCCAGTATCGTGCGTTAGTTCTTTTTTCTACGGCGCTTTCCGCCTGGCTGAATGAATTCATGATGCACTCCTGAAATATAGCGTTACGCTACTTTCCACTCTGACTGCATACACATTTTGTTGAGTATCAGAATGAGGTTGGGTTAAACATGGCGATGATTATTTGTTAGCAAAAACATCTACTACGCGGCTCAGCTGTCTCAACCATTGTCAAACCTGGGGAAAAGTATATGGAGCGCACCGGGGCAATTCATTGGAATAAAGCCCGATATTTTGTGTTGAAAAACGGTTATTTTATGGCTTTTGCCTAATTCGCTGCGGCCCGGCTCACGGAATCGTTTTTTTCAGGCCGATCGGCTGCGGGCCACGCACAGTGCGGATGGGGTTTGTGAGCCTCTTCACTTGCATTTGTTCTAAAGCCTGAAAATGAAGTGAACGGAAAACATAAACCAGGTCATTTGCATAATGCTCACACCATTGCCGCTTCTTATACTTTTCACAGCAAAAACATAAGACGCGGTTTTCACCGACGCCATCCCGCTTTCCAAGCTTTTCCATTTACTGGATACCAAAGCAATGAAAATATTCGAAGAGACGCCGCGCTATATTCGGGTACACGCAGACGATAACGTCGCTATCGTAGTGAATGACAACGGACTGCCTGCCGGCAGCGTATTTCCCTGCGGGCTGCGCCTTACGGAACATGTTCCCCAGGGGCATAAGGTCGCGCTTAGCGCCATTGCGCGCGGCGAAACCATTCGCCGTTACGGCGAAGTGATTGGCTACGCGCTGCGGGATATCGCCCAGGGCAGCTGGATTGAAGAGTCGCTGGTGGCGCTGCCCGAAGCGCCGCCGCTGGAAAGCCTGCCGTTGGCGACGCGCGTACCGGAATCATTGCCGCCGCTGGAAGGTTACACCTTTGAAGGCTACCGCAACGCCGACGGCAGCGTCGGCACGCGTAATCTGCTGGGGATTACCACCAGCGTACACTGTGTGGCCGGCGTAGTGGATTATGTGGTCGGCATCATTGAACGCGAACTGCTGCCGCGTTACCCCAACGTCGATGGCGTGGTGGCGCTTAACCATCTTTACGGCTGCGGCGTGGCGATCAACGCGCCGGCGGCCATTATTCCCATCCGCACTATTCATAACCTGGCGCTGAATGCCAACTTTGGCGGCGAGGTAATGGTGGTGAGCCTTGGCTGTGAAAAGCTGCAGCCGGAGCGGCTGTTAGCCGCTAACGGCGATGATGTGCAGGCAATTTCTCTTGGCGACGAGGATATTGTACGTTTGCAGGATGAACGCCATGTCGGCTTCGAGGCGATGGTGCAGGCGATCCTGCGCGTAGCAGATCGGCACCTGCAGCGCCTGAACCAGCGTCAACGTGAAACCTGCCCCGCGTCCGAACTGGTTGTCGGCATGCAGTGCGGCGGCAGCGATGCTTTCTCCGGCGTGACGGCGAATCCGGCGGTGGGCTACGCCTCTGACCTGCTGGTGCGCTGCGGCGCCACGGTAATGTTTTCCGAAGTAACTGAAGTGCGCGATGCGATCCATCTGTTAACGCCGCGGGCGGTAGATGAGGCAACCGGTAAACGTCTGCTGGAAGAGATGGCCTGGTATGATGAGTATCTGCGTCAGGGGCAAACCGATCGTAGTGCCAACCCTTCCCCGGGCAACAAAAAAGGCGGACTGGCAAACGTGGTGGAAAAAGCGCTGGGCTCGATTGCGAAATCAGGACGCAGCGCCATCGTTGAAGTGCTGTCGCCCGGCCAGCGTCCAACGAAGCGCGGGCTCATTTACGCCGCCACGCCCGCCAGCGATTTTGTCTGCGGCACGCAGCAGATGGCCTCCGGTATTACGCTGCAGGTTTTCACCACCGGACGCGGCACACCGTATGGCCTCGCCGCCATTCCGGTAATCAAAATGGCGACGCGCACCGCGTTAGCCAACCGCTGGCATGATTTAATGGATATTAATGCCGGCACCATCGCTACTGGCGAAGAAACTATTGAACAGGTGGGCTGGCGCTTATTTACTTTAATACTGGATATCGCCAGCGGCCGACAGCAAACCTGGTCCGATCGCTGGGGCATTCGCAATGCGCTGGCGGTGTTTAATCCGGCTCCGGTTACCTGATGGCCGACGGAGCCGGAAGCATTACAGCAGCTTGCCCCAGCTTTCAACCCAGGGTGAGCTGACACTTTCCGGCTCTGGCGATTCCATCGCATCCACCAGCAGCATATCGCCGATGCGCGTTGCTTGCTGCTCCTGTAGCAGCGCGTCAAAGGTTTTCCCCGCGCCGCAGAAGTGATCGTAGCTGCTGTCTCCCAGCGCGATCACGCCATAGCGCAGCTGCGGCTGATGGCCCAGCTTATCTTTTACGTCGTGATAGAGCCCGGCGATGCTGTCGGGAAAATTGCCCTGACCGGTAGTCGAGGTAACAATCAGCGCAACCTTATCGCCGTACTGCTGCCAGTCGCTAAAGCTGGGATCTTCAAAGATCTGCACCTGATGACCTTGCTCTTGCAGGATCGGCTCGGCCTCTTCCGCAACCAGCAACGCGTTGCCGTAAACCGTTCCGACGAAAATACCTATCTGCGCCATAAACTTCTCCCTTATTGTGTGTCTCTATCCTGGCCTGGCGACTGTGCAAACTCAACCCTGGGAATATCAGGGAGATGATGCTGCCAGCCAAACTGCTGCATCAGGCGTTGCCAGTCATGATCGAGCCCGGCCCGCAGAGTAAGCAGCTCGCCGGTGACCGGATGGCTCAGCGCCAGGCAGCTGGCGTGCAGCATCAAGCGATCGCAGCCGAAATGCTGCGCTACGCCGCGGTTCTGACGTAAATCGCCATGCGTGGTATCGCCAATAATCGGATGGCGCAGATGGGAAAGATGACGACGCAGCTGATGTTTGCGGCCCGTCGCCGGCTGCAGCTCCATCAGGCTGTAACGGGCGGTGGGATAACGGCCGATAGCCACCGGCTGTTCCGTGATCGCCACCCCGCGCCAGTCGGTTACCGCCGGCTGCGGCCCTTTATCCGCCGAGGCATATTTATCAGCGATTTTATCCAGCTCTTCGGTCAGCGGATAATCGAGCCGCTCCGCGCCCTGCAGCCAGCCACGCACCACGGCATGGTAGGTTTTCGTCATTTGATGCTGCTCAAACTGCTGCGACAGCAGGCGGCCGACTTCACTGGAAAGTCCCATTAGCAGCACGCCGGAGGTAGGCCGATCGAGCCGATGAGCGGTAAAGACGTGCTGGCCGATTTGATCGCGCACCGTCTGCATCACAAACACTTTTTCTTTACGATCCAGCCAGCTGCGATGCACCAGCCAACCAGCGGGTTTATTGACTGCCACCAGCCATTCGTCTTGATAAATAATTTCCAGCATCAGCGATCCGGGACAATAAATAGCGCATCAAGCGCGCTCAGGTGAACCAGCAGCTCGCGGCGTGCGGGAATTTCCGCTTCCAGCGCCATTTCATAATAGGGTGCGATAGCAAAATTTTGCGGCAGCTCCGCCTCAGCGTCGAGCAAGGCGTGCATACGCGGGATCAACACCCACTGCAACCACTCCAGCGGCCGCATAGTATCGAGGAAAAACGGCTGCGTGCTGTTGAACGCTGCCGACTCAGGCGCTTCGCTCTGCCATAGCGCATGCGCTTTCAGTAATGCTTCGACCGCCAGCAACCCCTGGCGAACCTGATGTTCACGGTGCATGGGCATCCTCACAACGGGTGTAATTTTAAGGGCGGCAAGCATAGCACCGGTGGGCCGATGGGAAAACGCGCAGCATAAAAAAAGGGGCACTGTATTAACAGTGCCCCCGGTTCGTTTGCAGCAATCCAGCTACTTTATTGCTCCCTGCTCATCCATGAAAACTTTTCCCTGCTGTCATCCTGACAAACTCGCCTTCATGGCGGTACTCCATCGGCTTTCCTGGCCCACCAGACATCCTGTCTGGCTCTCATTCTCCGTCCTGGAGGTGTCCTTTTATTCCAGCCTGGAATGTTCGGCTTCATCCTGAAGCTATCCGTTAACGCCTCTCCCTGTGCGACGCATCATCCTGATGTACGCCTTCCCTGACGTTATCCATTCCACGGATTTCCTTTCCGATAATTTGCAGTTTGCCTTAGCCAGAAAAGGAAACAAGCTACCTTTTCCGTTAATCATTTAACCTGGCAAAAATCTTAAAAGACAGATTTCACTAAGTTTATGATTTACATTATTTTCACAAAAAAAGTTTTCATTTCCTGATGATTTATTCTGGCGATCTCTCACAGTCCATGTAAGAGATCTCCTACAACATTACGGGCGAATCACTTAAGCAAGCTCAGTAACCGGTTGTAATGACTTAAGAAAAATCCTAAGATCCGGCGCCAGTTTTTCGCGGCGCGGCGTTCCTAAGGTTTCACAAATCACTTCCCCGGTTAAGTTGCACACGGATATAACCTCTGAATCAGAAGCGGTGGTGGCAATAAATAATGTCGGAGTTTGTTTTAAACGCCTTTTCATTACTAAGTGCCCAATCAGGTTTTCCTGCACTCGCACAAAATCGGCTTCGCTCCATACCTGAAGTAAAGTGATCGGCTGCTGTTCGAACGTCGCCTGCATATCGCCAGCGTATTGCGTTGTATAATAGCTCACCACCGCAGGCTGCAACTGAAGCTCCAGCGCCCGTTCTACCGCTGCGAGATGCGGCTCGGCACTAAAAGGCTGCGGCTGCCAAAGCACGCGCTCGCCACGGTTTTCTACCGCACAGGGTGAAGGAACCGCATATAGCTCTGCACTGGCAGGCGGATGCCCATAGCGCTGCTGCCATTGCTGACAGTAATACTGAGTGAAGTCACGCAACGCGGCGGCAATAAGATCATTCATCTTTTTTTACTCCAGGCTGAGTGAGTTACACTTACAGCCTTATTTACCGTTTCTTTATCACAGGAAAAGACACTGCTCGTCATTCCCGACGGGCGTGAGGTTACGTTATGTCTTCTTATGAACAACATCAGTCGCTTGCCAACCTGACTTTGGGCAAGCCGACCGCTTGGCAGGATCGCTACGAGCCAGCCTTGCTACAGGCGGTACCGCGTTCGCTTAACCGTGAGCCTTTAGGCCTTTATCCCACCAATCTGCCCTTTCACGGCGCCGATATCTGGACATTGTATGAACTCTCTTGGCTGAATGCCAAAGGTGTTCCTCAGGTCGCCGTGGGCGAGGTGGTGTTACAGGCGGATAGCCTTAATCTGATCGAGTCAAAGAGCTTTAAGCTTTATCTTAACAGCTTTAACCAGACGCGCTTTGCCGACTGGGGCGAGGTGCGCCAGACGCTGGAACGTGATTTGCGCGCCTGCGCGCAGGGCGATGTTAGCGTAGCGCTGTTCCGCCTGCAGGAAATAGAAGGACAGCCGATTGGTCAGTTCGACGGTTTCTGTATTGATGAGCAGGATATCAGCATTGATGAGTATCAGTTCAATGCCGATTATCTGGCCGATGCCGCAGGTGACGAAATCGTTGAAGAAACGCTGGTTAGCCATCTGCTGAAATCGAACTGTCTGATTACCCATCAGCCTGACTGGGGTTCGGTACAAATTCGCTATCGCGGGCCGCGCATCAAGCGCGAGGCACTGCTACGCTACCTGGTCTCGTTTCGTCATCACAATGAGTTTCACGAGCAATGTGTAGAACGTATCTTTAACGATCTGCTGCGCTTCTGTCGGCCGGAAATGCTGTCGGTTTATGCTCGCTATACGCGACGCGGCGGACTGGATATTAATCCGTGGCGCAGCAATACTGATTTTTCGCCCAGCCATTCACGCCTGGTGCGCCAGTAAACTGCGGAGCTCCTCGCAGGACTACGTTCTGTTACAGGAATCGGTTGAGGAACTTCAGCACAGAAGGCTACTCTGAGAAGCAGCGGTGGCGATATACCACCGCTCAGGGATTTTCTCGTCACCGTGCAGTTGCCGTAACGACACGGTGTCATTTATCACCCTGGCGGGTGTAAAGGAGTTCACTTGATTACACATATCAGCCCACTTGGCTCGATGGATTTGCTTTCGCAGTTAGAAGTCGACATGCTGAAGCGTACGGCCAGCAGCGATCTCTATCAGCTGTTTCGCAACTGCTCTCTCGCCGTGCTTAATTCCGGTAGCCAGACCGACAGCAGCCATGAACTGCTCTCCCGCTTTGAAAACTTCGATATTAATGTGCTGCGCCGCGAGCGTGGCGTAAAGCTGGAACTGATTAATCCGCCGGAAGAAGCCTTTGTTGATGGGCGCATTATCCGTTCTTTGCAGGCTAACCTGTTTGCCGTACTGCGCGACATTCTGTTTGTTACCGGTCAGTTTGAGACAGTTGGCCGTTTTCAGCAGCGCGACCTGGATAATTCCGCGCATATCACCAATCTGGTTTTCTCTATTTTGCGTAACGCGCGCGCGCTGCACGTCGGCGAATATCCTAATATGGTGGTTTGCTGGGGCGGCCACTCAATTAACGCGACCGAATATCAATATTGCCGCAACGTCGGCACTCAGCTGGGCCTGCGTGAACTGAATATCTGTACCGGCTGCGGGCCGGGCGTGATGGAAGCGCCGATGAAAGGCGCCGCCGTGGGTCATGCGCAGCAGCGCTACCGCGAAGGACGTTTTATCGGCCTGACCGAGCCATCGATTATTGCCGCAGAGCCGCCGAATCCGCTGGTTAACGAACTGATTATCATGCCGGATATTGAAAAACGTCTGGAAGCGTTTGTGCGCATTGCGCATGGCATTATCATTTTCCCGGGCGGCGTCGGTACCGCAGAAGAGCTGCTTTATCTGCTGGGTATTCTGATGAATCCAGAGAATAATGATCAGGTGCTGCCTTTGATCCTGACCGGGCCGAAAGAGAGCGCCGATTATTTCCGCGTGCTGGATGAGTTTATCGTGAATACCGTCGGCGAGCAGGCGCGTCGTTATTACACCATCATTATTGACGATGCAGCCGAAGTGGCGCGTCAGATGAAAAAAGCGATGCCGCAGGTTAAAGAGAACCGTCGTGAAAGCGGCGATGCCTACAGCTTTAACTGGTCGCTGCGCATTGAACCCGATTTACAGGTTCCCTTCCTGCCAACGCATGAGAATATGGCGAACCTCAATCTCTATCCCAATCAGCCGCCGGAAAAACTGGCCGCCGCCTTGCGTCGCGCCTTCTCCGGCATTGTTGCTGGTAACGTGAAAGAGATGGGCATCCGCGAGATTCGGCAGAGAGGACCGTATAAACTGCATGGCGATCCGGCCATTATGCGCCGCATGGACGATCTGCTGCAGGGCTTCGTGGCTCAGCACCGCATGAAGCTACCGGGTACGGCCTATATTCCGTGCTACGAAATCATCAAATAATCGTAAACGGGCGGCATCATGCTGCCCGTCATTAACCATGACTATTCATTTATTAATTGTTGATGCGCTGAATCTTATTCGCCGTATTCATGCGGTACAGGGAACACCTTGTCAGGATCGCTGCGTCGCGGCTTTGCAGCAGCTATTGGGCCATACACAGCCTACTCATGCCGTTGCGGTATTTGACGATGAGCTGCGTCGTGAAGGCTGGCGGCATCAGCTGCTGCCTGACTATAAGGCGGGACGTCCGCCGATGCCGGAAGATTTGCAGCGGGAAATGCCCCTGTTGCAGGCGGCGTTTCGTCAGGCTGGCGTGCCCTGCTGGTCCGCAGAAGGCGATGAGGCGGACGATCTGGCCGCTACGCTGGCGGTGAAAGTAGCGCAGAGCGGCCATCAGGCGACCATTGTCTCAACGGATAAAGGCTATTGTCAGCTGCTGGCGCCTGAAATCCGCATTCGCGATTATTTTCAGAAGCGATGGCTGGATCTACCGTTTATTGAGCAAGAGTTTGGCGTCGCGCCAGAGCGGCTGCCTGATTTCTGGGGGTTGGCCGGCATCGGCAGCAGCAAGATACCCGGCGTGGCGGGAATTGGTGCTAAAAGCGCCAGCCAGTTATTACAGCAGTTCGGTTCGCTGGAAGTATTGTATCAGCAACTTGATGCGGTGCCGGATAAGTGGCGCAAGAAGCTAATTGAACAGCGCGAGATGGCATTTATTAGTCAGCGCGTCGCAACGCTGCGCACCGATCTCCATCTTAACGGCAATCTGAAAGATTTACGGCTACAGGGAAATTAGCCTGTTTCAGTTTTATACCCATCAGACATTAAATTGCCGGCGCGTTGGCTTTCTTCAAATTAAAAATGCTGGTCAATTCAGACCAGCATTGAGCGCTATAACAAAACCGTTATTATTTTGCTGTTGGGCCACAGCCGCCAATGATCTTAGAAACAGAGATGGCCGGGTGCAGCAAATAATCATAATCACAGTTTTTTTCTTTATTATAAACGCTACCGGTACAGCCGGTAAGTGTCGCTAAAAAAGCGCCCAAAATGGCGATTTTGCATGCCTTTTTCATTGTAATTTCCTTTTGAATTAAACGTTCCTTTTAATACAGAGCGATACCATGCGAATGGTATCGGATCTAATACAACCCTAAATATAAAAAGCTGTCAATAAAAACGAATATTGCTCAATAGCTAATGTTAGCGGGTCTTATATTTTATTTGATAAAAGTAGATTGCGATAATTATGCAACGCTGTTTATAACGCTATCCGTGGCAATTATCATTCTCCAGCTAAAAAGGAATATTTAATAAATAGCTTTATACCGATGCGGTTGTCTGATTAGCGGACCTCAGAAAACCCAATCTGATTGGCAAGCCGGCAGCTCAGCAATCTGGGAAGCTGCGTGCAGACAATCCAGCGCCCAGGGAAGCGGCAGGCGGAGCGAGGAGTAAAACGTCCCGCGGCCGGGGATGGCGCGGGACAGGCTGTCAGGGATGACATTTTTGTGTCTTTACGGAAAGGCCACCAGCCGCTGACAACTCAGTAAACAGCCAGACCACACCAACCCGCCGCTGACAACACTCAACAATGACCTCGCCGACTTTATCGCTCGTCGCGGCGGCCCGGCGTCGCGCCCCAAATACGGCGGATATGCACCGTCACTTCTTCACGATCGTGGTAAAGCTGGCGCGCCTGAATTTGCGCGTTAATACCATTTTCCTGCAGCTTCTCCTGAATCATCGCCAGATTCTGCGATACCTCTTCATAACGCTTCTTCATCGGCAACTTAAGATTGAAAATCGCCTCACGACACCAGCCGTTAATCAGCCACTCCGCCATCAGGTTAGCCACGCGCACCGGTTTCTCCACCATATCGCATACCACCCAGCTGATATTGCTGCGCGTCGGCCGATACTTAAAACCATCCTCACGATGATGCATCACCTGCCCGGTATCCATCAAAGAGGGCGCCATCGGACCATTATCCACCGCATGCACCATCATGCTGCGTTTCACCAGCTGATATGTCCAGCCGCCGGGACAGGCGCCAAGATCCACTGCATACATTCCGCTTGCCAGACGCTCATCCCACTCATCGGCCGGAATAAACACGTGAAACGCCTCCTCCAGCTTCAGCGTAGAGCGGCTCGGCGCGTCGGCAGGAAACTTAAGGCGCGGAATACCCATAAAAAACGGCGAATTATTACCAGGATATGAATACCCCACATAACAGTGGCCAGAGGCGATAAAAAAGACATGGATCACCGGCCGGCTGGCGCTCTCATAATTCAGTAAACTCTTCTGCTGACGCAGCGCCGCACGCAACGGAACGGTAAACTTACGGCAAAACTTCAGCAGCTCCTTCGCTTCGTTGGTATCCGGCACCTCAACCCTTAAGTCACCGCCCTTCTCTACCACGCCGTTCAGCATGCCGGCCACCGGAGAGATACGATCCTCCGGCGGCAAATCGCGCAGCAGCTCCCCCACAACCACCATCTGACGAGCAAAAATCAGCTCGCTAAAAGGCAGCTCGCGCGCCAGCTTATCGGCATCGGCGGCTTCATAACACTCAAACAGCACATAGCCCGAGTTCTCTTTTACCCGTGCGAAGCCATAGACTTCACGCTGCGCCGCCTTATCCGTAATCTCTGCCGCACACTCTTTCTCAAAACCGGAACGGCAATACAACAACACTTTATTCATGGCGATCTGCCTTTCTCTTCAGACGCAGCGCGCCGATTAACATTAAAACCCAACCAATCAGAAAACAGGTGCCGCCCACTGGCGTAATAAACACCCACATCTTCAAATGCGACAGCGCCAGACAATAAAGACTGCCGCTAAACAGCACCACGCCCAGCGCTAAAAACGCGCTGCTCCAGTAAAACCAGATATTGGCGCGACGCAGCATCGCCGCAGCCAGACCAATAATGGTCAGCGTATGCCAGGCCTGATAATCCAGCCCGGTATGAATCCAGGCCATTTCCGTCGGCCCCAGAGACTGACTCAGGACGTGCGCACCAAATGCGCCAAAAGCGACAAAGAAAAAGCCGCTGATGGCAGAAAAAATTAACATTGCACGACTGGACATCGAACGATCCTCGTAACATAACGCGCCGGGTCACTCCGTCGCGGATAAATAGGTTAATTGGCGTAGCGGAAACGGAACTTCTCTTGCTCGCTTGCGGCTTTTGCCAGAATCCAGTGTCGAAAGGCGGCTATTTTACCCAGTTCTGCCTGGCTGTCATGACAAACCAGATAAAAAGCGTTCTTACTGACCAACACATCATTAAACGGGCAAACCAGGCGGCCTGCCTCAATCTCGCTTTGCGCCATAACATTATTCGCCAGCGCCACGCCCTGGCCATGAATCGCCGCCTGCAGCACCATCGCGCTGTGGCTGAAAATAGGGCCCTGCTGCACATTGATATGCTGCAAGCCTAACTGGCGCGTATAGGATTGCCAGTCACGGCGCGAAGCGTCATGCAACAGCGTCATATGTTCTAAATCGGCAGGCATTTTTAACGGCTTATCGCCGGTAAGCAGCAACGGCGAGCAAACCGGCAATAAATATTCAGCGTACAGTTTTTCAACGCGCAGCCCCGGCCAGTTGCCGCGTCCATAAAAAATCGCCACGTCGACATCGTCGGCCAGTTTCTCTTCTTCACGGTCCACCGCCTGGATACGCACATCAATTCCCGGATAAGCTGAGTTAAAGCTGGAAAGGCGCGGCACCAGCCACTGAATCGCGAAGCTCGGCAGCAGGCTAACCGTCAACGCCCCTTTGGCGCTGCGCGCCTGCAGCTTACGCGTCGCATCATTGAGCGCTGAAAAAATCTCCTTAATATCCAAATAGTAGCTTTGACCTTCCTCGGTTAATAATAGCGAACGATTACGCCGCCGAAACAGCTTCAGACCGAGAAAATCCTCCAGAGATTTAATCTGATGGCTTACAGCCGCCTGGGTAACAAATAACTCTTCAGCCGCTTTGGTAAAGCTGAGATGACGCGCTGCTGCATCAAAAACGCGCAGAGCATTCAGTGGTGGAAGACGTTTTGACATGGTATCCAAATCTTGGCTGAAACACTTTGACGCAACCCGACAGTAGCGCGTTACGTATTAGATTTTTTTATCCGAGACATTATAAATTGTCCGTTGAGGAAGCTCCAGCAAATACCTATAGTTGCCGCACTTCCTGAGCCGGAACGAAAAGTTTTTCAGAATAAGTGGGAAACTACTGATTTCAGGGGAGCTTTTGGCTTGTGGTCGTGATGTTGTGTTTGCAATTTGATCTGACGCTTTTCAGATCGGGTAGCTCAGCTACCGTTTATTCCTGTAGATTTACCCTGTCTGTCCATAGTGATTTTAATAGCACCGCAAAAAGCGGTGCTTTTTTTTGCCTGAAATTACTGGCCCATCTCTACCATCTCTTTTACATCAGAGCGGTTGATCTGCTGCTCGTTGCCCTGAGCATCTTTATAGCTGATCATACCGGTATCATCGTCTACCATAGGCTTACCGTCGGTAACAATGGTGCGGCCGTCATTGGTATGCATGACATAATTGCTGGAACAAGCGGCTAAAGTAAAAGTCATGGCACAGGCGGCCAATACTGCGGCGAGTTTTTTCATTTTCTATCTCCTTGCAGATGAAATGCGATAAACCAACCGTCGCGGTCAGCCAGCATCAAGGGTGCTGAATAACAACATCCAGCCGGATAAGCCGACGGTAAACAGTTTAAACCTTGCCTTTTCAGCATAACGCGGATTTGCTGCTTCGCCAGTGGCTTAGGAGATTTTCAACCTGTTCCTGGCCCTGGAGGCTAAACCTTTATTGTAATGAGAACCGCATGACCCTATTTAATCCCGCCCAGTTCCGTCAGCAGTTTCCGGCGCTGGCAAACGCGGGCGTTTATCTGGACAGCGCCGCCACGGCGTTAAAGCCGCAGGCGGTAATTGAGGCCACTGAGCACTATTACAGCCTGAGCGCCGGAACCGTTCATCGCAGCCAGTATGCCGCAGCGCGCAAGCTCACCGAGCGTTATGAAAGCGCGCGCGCGCAGGTGGCCAGCCTGATTAATGCGCCACGGCCGCAGACGATTATCTGGACGCGCGGCACTACCGAAGCGATCAACCTGGTGGCGCAGAGCGCATTTCGCCCTACCCTGAAGCCCGGCGATGAAATTATTGTCAGCGAAGCAGAACACCATGCCAATCTGGTGCCGTGGCTAATGGTGGCCGAGCAGACCGGCGCCCGGATAGTGAAATGGCCGCTGGGTCCGAATCATCTGCCGGATATGGCGCTGTTGCCCACGCTCCTGAACGGTAAAACGCGCCTGCTGGCGCTGGGGCAGATGTCCAACGTTACCGGCGGCTGCCCCGATTTGGCGCAGGCGATCCAGCTGGCGCATGCCGCCGGTGCACTGGTAATGGTCGATGGCGCGCAGGGCGTGGTGCATTGCCCGCCCGACGTTCAGGCGCTGGATATCGATTTTTATGCCTTTTCCGGTCACAAACTTTACGGGCCGATGGGCATCGGCGCGCTGTATGGCAAACCGGCGTTGCTGGAGGCGATGCCCGCCTGGCAGGGCGGCGGCAAAATGCTTAGCCATGTTGATTTTAATGGCTTTACCCCGCAGCCGGTGCCCTGGCGCTTTGAGGCGGGCACGCCAAACGTTGCAGGCGTAATCGGCCTGAGCGCGGCGCTGGAATGGCTGGAAACGGTTGATATCGACGCGGCGGAACGCTGGAGCTGCAGCCTGGCGACGCTGGCGGAAGAGCAGCTACAGGCGATTCCCGGTTTTCGCAGCTTCCGCAGCGGCGAATCCAGCCTGCTCTCTTTTGATATCGCCGGCATTCATCACAGCGATGTGGTAACGCTGCTGGCGGAAAGCGGCGTGGCGGTACGCGCCGGTCAGCACTGCGCTCAACCGCTAATGGCGGCGCTGGGCGTCAGCGGTACGCTGCGCGCCTCATTTGCGCCTTATAATAGCCTGCAGGATGTCGATGCGCTGGTGCGCGCCATCCATAACGCCATCACTTTACTGGCCGAGTAACAACTATGACGCTTATCGCCCCACATCCTTTTGCGGAACTGATTACCGTTGCATCATTAAAAGAAAAGTTTGCCGCCTGCCCCGGCTGGGAAGAACGCTATCGTCAGCTGATCATGCTGGGCAAACAGCTGCCACCGCTGCCGGAGGCGCTGAAAAGCACGGATATTGAGCTGAGCGGCTGTGAGAACCGCGTCTGGCTGGGACATCAGCGCTTACATGATGGATCGCTGCACTTTTATGGCGACAGCGAAGGCAGGATCGTTCGTGGGCTGCTGGCGGTACTGCTGACCGCCGTAGAGCGACAGCAGCCGGAAATATTGCTGCAGCAGGATCCGCTGCAGCTATTTGATGAACTGGGCCTGCGCGAACAGCTGAGCGCCTCACGCAGCAGCGGGCTGGATGCGCTGGCGCAAGCAGTACGCGCAGCGGCGGCTAACCCTGACGCGCCGCCTTCGCCAATATTTTCTTAAGCACGTGTGAGACGGCGACAAAGCCGAAGGTGGCCGTGACCATGGTAGCGGCGCCGAAACCGGAGGCGCAATCCATCCGCTTCGGCCCTTCCGCCGTGCTGCGTGAAGCGCAAACGCTGCCGTCCGGCTGCGGATAAACCAACGCTTCGGTAGAGAACACACAATCAATACCCAGCTTGCCTTTGCTGTTCTTCACCACGCCAAAATCGTGCTTTAACCGCTCGCGCAGCTTGGCCGCCAGCGGATCCTGAATGGTCTTCGCCAGATCGCTAACCTGGATCTGCGTGGGATCGATTTGGCCGCCGGCGCCGCCGGTAGTCACCAACGGGATCTTATTGCGTCGACACCAGGCAATCAGCGCCGCCTTTGGCCGCACGCTATCGATCGCATCGATCACATAGCTGTAGCCTGCGCCCATTAGCTCGGCGGTATTATCAGGCGTAATAAAGTCATCTACGCAATTAACCGTACACTCCGAATTAATTGCCAGAATGCGTTCGGCCATCACTTCCGTTTTCGCCTTGCCAACATTGCCCTGCAGGGCATGAATTTGACGGTTGGTGTTAGTAATGCAAACGTCATCCATATCGATCAGCGTAATGGTGCCGATGCCGGTACGCGCCAGCGCTTCCGCCGCCCACGAGCCGACGCCGCCGATACCGATCACACAGACATGCGCATCGGCGAACAACTGAAGTGCGTCCTGACCATAGAGACGCGCCGTGCCGCCAAAGCGCTGCCGCCAGGCGTCAGAGAGAACTCTCATGAAATAACCTTTGTTGATAGTCGATAGCGAACCAGAACGGTCCGCCATCCGCTAGTTTACTGACTGGCGCTGACCAGCATTGAACCATTCTGGTTGTTTTGCGCGTTGCTGAACAGCGTGGTGCCGGTGCCCGGCGCGCTCTTCAGCACCCAAACGCGGCCATAGTGGTTAAAGAAGCCGGCCATATGCCCCGCTTCCGGCCCGATGCCCTGGTAAATATCAAAGTGCTGGCCTTTGATCGCGCCGCCGACATCCAGCGCCACCATCAAACGCATCTCATACTTGCCGGTAAATTTGCCGTCGTTATTTAACAGCGGCACTTCAGCCAGCAATACCGTTCCCGGCGGGATCAGCGAACGGTCCGCCGCTACCGACGCCTTCGCGATCAGCGGCACCGCGCTGGCGCCGCGCACCGGCGTAAAATCTTCCGGCTTAAAGAATACGAAAGAGTTATTGGTTTCCAGCAGCGCGCGCACCTCTTCCGGGCTGTGCTCATCGGCCCACTTGCGGATCGCCTGCATTGACATCTCTTCGCGTTTCACCTCACCGCGATCGATCAGCTCTTTGCCGACGCTGTGGTAGGCCCAGCCGTTCTTACCGGCATAGCCAAAGAACATCAGCGGGCGCCCATCGCCGTAATCGACGTAGCCGCTGCCCTGCACGTCCATAATAAAGTTATCCATCAGCGAATTGCTGTAGCCAATCACATAGCGCTCATCCAGCGCGCCGCTGTAAATCTGCGCCCGACTCGGCAATTTACGGCCTTTACTGCGCGGCGGCATGCGGTATAGCGGATACTGGAATTCGCCCTGGCGCGTATAGCGTGCATGGATAACCGGCGTGTAATAACCGGTAAACTGGACGTTGCCGTAATTATCCACGCCTTCCATCTGGTACGCATCCAGACCAAACAGCCTTAGCTGGCGCGTATCGCCCCCCGCCAACAGCCAGTTTTCAATAGCGCTATAGGTGTTATTTTGACGTGCATATAAAGAAGAAGAGGCGAAGCGGATTTCGCTAACCTGATCGCCAAAGTCTTTACCATTAACCGGACGCCCTTTGGCATTCGGCTGATTCACCAGCGTCAGAGGCTGTTCAATTTTGCCATCTTTATATTGCTGACCGCGATCGGTCGGCTTAGAGGAACATCCCGCCAGCAGCGCTAGCAGCGCGCCCGTTACCCAATACTTTGTCCAACGTCCGTTCATTGTATTCTCACCTCAGCTGCTTGCAGGGCAAGATAGCAAAGGGGTTATAAGAATGAAATGCGTTACCGGAAAAAGAGTCGCGTGCTTTGTTTAATAAATCATCATAGCGCGGAGATATTCAACAACCGGCGCGGTTATCCCAATTAATTTTCAAAAAGGGGTTGCATCAAAATCCGGTAAGAGTATAGTGCGCTTCCACGGACGCGGGATGGAGCAGCCTGGTAGCTCGTCGGGCTCATAACCCGAAGGTCGTCGGTTCAAATCCGGCTCCCGCAACCAATTAAGCAGTACGCAATAGATTGTCGTGACGGAAGCGACAACATCCGGACGCGGGATGGAGCAGCCTGGTAGCTCGTCGGGCTCATAACCCGAAGGTCGTCGGTTCAAATCCGGCTCCCGCAACCAATCATTAAAACACCCTCAAGGGTGTTTTTTTGTATCTGGCGTTTAACAAACCGGTTCGCCCGCCAGCGCGCGCTCCCCGGTTCCCGCATTATTTATGGTGCGCCAGCGCCGCCCCTTTTGAAAAATAGGCTTTGATGCCGCCCAGAATCGCTTCAGCCACCTGCTGTTGATAGCGCGCGGTACGCAGCTTGCGCTCCTCCGCTGGGTTACTGATAAACGCCGTTTCCACCAGAATCGAGGGAATGTCGGGCGCCTTGAGCACCGCGAACCCCGCCTGATCCACGCTGCGTTTATGCAGGTGGTTAATCTTGCCGATGCGCGTCAGCACTTCCTTGCCAAACTTCAGGCTATCGGTGATGGTCTGGCTTTGCAGCATATCGAACATGGTATGGTCGAGATAACGATCGCCGCTTTTGCTCACACCACCAATTAAATCCGATTCATTCTGCGTTTGGGCGAGAAAGCGCGCCGCCGCCGAGGTTGCGCCTTTGGTAGAGAGTGCAAACACTGAAGAACCGCGCGCCGCCCGGCTGGTAAACGCATCGGCATGAATAGAAACAAACAGATCGGCTCGCTGCTTACGCGCCTTCGCTACGCGCACCTTTAGCGGAATAAAGACATCTTCATTGCGCGTCATATAAGCGCGCATATTCGGCTCCTTATCAATCAGCGCTTTCAGACGGCGGCCGATTTTCAGCACGATATCTTTTTCACGAGTCTTATGCAGGCCGTGCGCGCCGGGATCTTCGCCGCCGTGTCCCGGATCGATCATGATAACAATCGGGCGGTCGCGCCCTGCTTTGCCAGGCAGCGGCGCCTCGGCGGGCTGCGTACGCTCCAGATCCCCCTGGTTATAATCTTTCAGCAACGCCAGCAGCGGATCATCCTGCGTGTCGTGCGCCGAATAGAGATCGACCACCAAACGGTGTTTAAAACCAGCAACCGGCGTCAGGGTAAACAGGCGCGGCGCGACATTCTGTTTTAGCTCCAGCACGATGCGCACGGTGTTTTTATCAAACTGGCCCACGCGCGCCGTTTTGATATAGGGATCGTTTTTTTGTACCAGCTGCCCTACCCCTTTCAGCACCCGATTCAGGTGCAAATTTTCAATATCGATCACCACACGCTCGGGATGACTCAGGGCAAACTGTTTATATTTCAGGGCCACGCTTGATTCAATGGTCAGGCGGGAATAGCTGGAAGAAGGCCAGATGCGCACCGCAACAATATGGCTGTTGGCCGCCAGCCCAACCCGGCTAACGCTCAGTAACCATAGTGCTCCAGCGCCCTGTAACAGCCGACGACGGCTGATGACGGGATGAGATTCGGACATGCCGCTCCAGATACTGTGTTGTGTCTAAAAAAAAGCCAGAAAAAAATGTGGCGAAAACTTTAACCCAATCGCTTTTATGCTGTCATCCGGAAAAAACCATTAAATGCAGCCTGTTAAGCTTATTAAACGATTGTGAAAAATGATAAGCGATGATAAAAGCCGCTTGCACTTCAGGCAACAAAAGAATAAAAATACACAAAAACCGAATATTCATGCAAAAGAGGGTTTGCCGTGAAGGAACGTAGCACCGCACTGGTTCAGGGGTTTCGCCATTCCGTGCCCTATATCAACGCCCACCGAGGTAAGACTTTTGTCATTATGCTCAGCGGCGAGGCGATTGAGCATGATAACTTTTCCAGCATAGTTAACGATATCGGTCTGCTGCATAGTCTCGGCATTCGGCTGGTTGTGGTGTATGGCGCCCGTCCGCAGATTGACGCCAGCCTGGCGGAACATCAGCTGGAGCCAATTTATCACAAGCATACCCGCGTAACCGATGCGCAATCTCTTGAGCTGGTCAAACAGGCCGCCGGACGTTTACAGCTGGATATCACCGCTCGCCTGTCGATGAGCCTGAGCAATACGCCGCTGCAGGGCGCGCATATTAACGTTGTCAGCGGTAACTTTATTATTTCTCAGCCGCTGGGCGTGGATGATGGCATCGACTATTGCCATAGCGGACGCATTCGCCGCATTGATGAAGAGGCGATTCACCGCCAGCTCGATAGTGACGCGATTGTTTTGATTGGTCCGGTGGCGGTATCGGTGACGGGCGAAAGTTTTAACCTGACGTCGGAAGAGGTTGCTACCCAGTTGGCGATCAAGCTGCGGGCGGAAAAGATGATCGGCTTCTGCTCTGAGCAGGGCGCGACGGACGATGAAGGCAATATTATTTCCGAACTGTTCCCCAACGATGCGCAGGCGCGCATTGAAACGTTGGAGCAGCGCGGTGACTACCTCTCCGGGACGGTGCGCTTTCTGCGCGGCGCCGTAAAGGCCTGCCGCAGCGGCGTGCGGCGCAGCCACCTGATCAGCTATCAGGAAGATGGCGCGCTGTTACAGGAGCTCTTCTCCCGTGATGGCATCGGTACGCAAATCGTGATGGAATCCGCTGAGCAAATCCGCCGCGCCACCATTAATGATATCGGCGGGATTCTGGAGCTGATCCGTCCGCTGGAACAGCAGGGCATTCTGGTGCGCCGCTCGCGCGAGCAGCTGGAGATGGAGATTGATAAATTCACTATTATTGAGCGCGATAACCTGACTATCGCCTGCGCGGCACTCTATCCCTTTCCGGATGAGCAGATCGGCGAAATGGCCTGCGTCGCGGTTCACCCTGACTATCGCAGCTCTTCACGCGGCGAAATGCTGCTGCAGCGTGTCGCGTTACAGGCGCGTCAGCTGGGACTGAAAAAGCTGTTCGTGTTAACCACCCGCAGCATTCACTGGTTCCAGGAACGCGGCTTTACGCCGGTAGATATAGAACTGCTGCCGGAAAGCAAAAAGCAGATGTATAACTACCAGCGCCGCTCTAAAGTGCTGATGGCGGACTTGACCTGATCTTAAAAGTCTATTTCCTGATGCGGCGCGCTCAGGCGCTCCACCAACCCGCTGCGCCGCTGGGTACGCACGGCGACCGCGCGCGCAAAGATTTGCCGATCGGTATAGAGCGTTAACTGGCTGCGTGCGCGGGTAATGGCGGTATAGACCAGCTCCCGCGTCAGCACCGGCAAATAGTGATTCGGCAGCACCAGCGCCGTATGCTCGAACTCCGAGCCCTGCGATTTATGCACCGTCATCGCCCAGGCAGTATCGTGCGGCGGCAAGCGGCTTGGCTGTACTGCTTTAATCGAGCCATCCGGCAGCGGGAAAAACACCTTCAATGCCCCGCTGGCGTCGTTCATCGCGACCCCGATATCACCATTAAACAGCCCCAGCGCGCTGTCGTTGCGCGCAATCATTACCGGTCGACCAACATACCAGCGGCTTTGCGCCTGCGGCCGCCGGATTCGGCGCTGCTTCAGCAGCTGACGTTCGATACGCTCATTCAACCCCGCCACGCCAAACGGCCCTTCGCGCAGCGCGCACAGCAGCCGATAACGGGCAAAGGCCGCCAACACCTCCTGCGCATCCGCATTGCGCTGCAACAGCGTCAAATACTCTTCATAGCCGGCAATGCCCTGCTCTAACAGCTGCTGGTAATGCTCGGCGCTGCTTAGCTCGCTGCGGCAAATATCATCAAAGCCCGCGCCAAATACCTTCTCCGCCGCTTTGGCGTCGCCAGCGTTTACCGCCTGCGCCAGCTGACCGATGCCGGAGCGGGCATCGAAACGGTAGCTCTTGCGCAACAGGCAAATGCTGTCGCGCACGTTGGGCATCTCCTCGCCGTCCGCGCCATCCAGCTGACAGCCGGTCAGCTGCGCCAGTTGCCGGGCGCGCGCCGAGCTATAGCCCGCTTCGGCGCAGCGGCAAATATCGCCCAGCACCGCGCCCGCTTCGACCGAAGCCAGTTGATCGCGATCGCCAAGAAAAATCACCCGCGCCTGCTTCGGCAGAGCGGCAATCAGGTTGGCCATCATCGGCAAATCCACCATTGAGGCTTCATCCACCACCAGCACATCAAGATGCAGCGGGTTACCCGCATGGTAACGCAGGCGCTGGCTGTTGGGCTGAGCGCCCAGTAAACGGTGCAGCGTAGTCGCCTCTTCCGGAAAGGCGTTGCGCTCTGTATCGCTGAGCGTCAGCGCCTGCAGCGCTTTGCCCAACGATTCGGTTAAGCGCGCCGCGGCTTTACCGGTGGGCGCCGCCAGGCGAATACGCAGCTTCTGTGGAGAAAGGCGAATCAGCGCCGCCAGTAGTTTCGCCACGGTGGTAGTTTTGCCGGTGCCGGGACCGCCGGAAATTACTGAAATGTGACGGGTAATCGCCACGGCTGCAGCAATTTTCTGCCAGTCATCAGGGCGATCGCCGAACAACTCATTTAATATCTGTTGTAAATCGGCGTCGTTAAAAGCGGGTACGGCCTGCTCGGTAGCGATAAAGCGCGCCACATGACCTTCTCCGCGCCACATGCGATGCAGATAGAGCCGCTGCTGCGCCACCACCAGCGGCGTCGGTTTTGAGCCATCGCTTACCGCGTGGCTTTGCAGCAGCAAACGCTGCCAGTCTTCCGGCTGCCCTATTGTCTGCCAGATTTCGGCCGCCAGCTCCGGCTGACGTCCGGCAAACAGCTGGCCGTCACGAAAATGATCAAGCGGCAGGCAAACGTGCCCTTCTCCCGCCTCGGCGCTGACGCAGGCCGCAGCCAGCATCAGCGCGGGTTGTTCATCATCCGCCAGCATATGGGCGAACTGCAGATCCAGCGCGCGTATCAGGCGTTTATCCACCGCCTCGCGCAGCAACTCGCTCATTTTTCTCATTCCGCTTCCACCTTGTCTCCGGTAAACAGGCGATCCAGCGCCATGACAAAATCTGCAGACGGACGGTGATGAAACACGCCATTTTCACTGGCGCTGCCGTCCATTCCGCGCAAAAACAGGTAAAACACGCCGCCGAAGTGGCGCTGATAATCGTAATCCGCTACACGATGACGCAAATAGCGATGCAGCGCCAGCGTATAAAGCTGATACTGCAGATCGTAGCGGTGGCTAATCATCGCCTCCGCCATCGCCTGCGGCGTATAGGCTGCGCTCTCTTCGCCCAGCCAGTTAGATTTGTAATCCAGCAGGTAATATTTTCCCTGCCAGCAAAACACCAAATCGATAAAGCCTTTCAGCATCCCCTGCACCTGCTGAAAGTTCAGCTCTGGCGCCCGAGCCGACAAGCTATCGTGCTGACGCATAACCGCATCCAGCGCCGGTGCGGTCAGCAGCTGATGCATCGGCAGATAAAACTCCAGCTCCACCAGATAGCGGCCCGGCGTTAGCCCTGCCAGGTGGATGCCTTCCTGATTCAGCGGCGTTTGCAATACCCGGCTAATCCAGTCGGAAAGCATCGGCAGCCACTGTTCGCCAAAGCCGGCCAACTGCAGCTGTTCCGCCAGCCACGCTTCATCCGGCGGCTGGTTAAAATCCAGCGTTTCAAACAGGCCATGCAGAAAAGTGCCCGGCGAAGCGCCGCGCGGAAAGGTATGCGGCGTTAGCGCCGGCGCGGCAACCTCAGCGGTTTCGCCCGCCGCATCAATATCAAAACGCGGCGCCAGATCGATGGCCACCGTCGGGCCGTGCTGCTGCAGGCCAGAGTAGCTGGTCACGCGCCAGTGATCCTGCAGCGGACGGGAAATCACCGGGCTATCCAGCTCCGGCATACGATCGCCCTCCGGCTGCCAGCGCCCTTCCGGGGCCTCATCCGGCATCACTACCTCTACCGCGTCGTTGCTTAAGCTATGCAGCGCTTCCTGCAATCCGCTGGCGTTTAGCGCCTCGCCCCGCTGGACCAGGTAACCCACCGCGCTTTTATGCAGGTCGCTGTTACCCTCTTTTTTACGGTTGCCCTTAATCAGCGGCGCAATGCCGATGCTGCAATGATAAACCGAGCGGGTCAGCGCGACATACAGCAGACGTAGGTCCTCCGCCAACCGCTCCTGCTCCGCCAGCGCCAGGCTCTCTTCGTCGTCGCTCAAATCGAGCAGCGCCTGAAATGTCTCGCGATCGTGATAAAGCCCCTGCGCTGCTTCACGGAAGTTAGCGGCAAATGGCAACCAGACCAGCGGATATTCCAGCCCTTTGGATTTGTGGATTGTGACAATCTGCACCAGATGGCGGTCGCTTTCCAGACGCAGCTGCTGGCTGGCGGACTGATGGTTAGGCTGCGCGATTTGCTGCGCCAGCCAGCGCACCAACGCATGTTCGCTATCCAGCTGCGCGGCTGCTTCCTGCAACAGCTCGCCAAGATGCAGCAGATCGGTCAAACGCCGTTCGCCGCTTTCGGAAGCCAGCAGATTTTCGGCGATATTGCGCCGGGTCATCAGCTCACGCAGCATCGGCAATACGCCGCGCTGTTGCCAGCGCTGACGATAGGCGGCGAACTCTTCCACCAGCGCATCCCAGCGCTCTTCATCCTGACTCATAGCATCGATAGTGACCGCATCCAGTCCTAAAATACTG
The DNA here is from genome assembly GCF_023517775.1 of Mixta hanseatica. Taxonomy (NCBI): domain Bacteria; kingdom Pseudomonadati; phylum Pseudomonadota; class Gammaproteobacteria; order Enterobacterales; family Erwiniaceae; genus Mixta; species Mixta hanseatica. The sequence continues at coordinate 3,469,675 of NZ_CP082904.1, forward strand.
GTAGCCAGCGCGCTGCGCAGGGTGCGCTCCAGCTCCGGGGCCAGCACCGCCTGCAGCAGCCACAGCAGCTCGCGCGCTTCCGGCGTGGTAAATACGCTGTCGCGGTTGGATAAATAGACCGAGGGAATATTCAGGCTTTCCAGCGCATCGCGAATTACCGCCGCCTCGCTGCGGCTACGCACCAGCACGGTAATGTCTGAGGCTCTGACCGCGCGCTGGGCGCCCTGCTTGCCCACCTGCGCCTCGCCGCGCAGGCCGGCCTGCAGCCAGTGCAGTATCTCCGCCGCGCACTGGCGCGCCATCCACTGCTGGTATTCGCTCACGCCAACGCCTTCACCGGGCTGCAGCCAGAAGCGCAGCGCTGGCTGCTCTGCGCCGTCCAGCTGAAAACCGCGCGTTTCGTTAGGCGGCGCGGCGTTAACCTCAATAAAAGGGATCTGGCTGAACAGAAAAGGATTTTCCAGCCGGGAAAACAGCTGGTTGACGCTGGCAACCATCGCTGGCGATGAACGCCAGTTAGTGTCCAGCGTGTAGTGAGCGCTAATTTCGCTACGGGCGCGCATATAGGTAAAAATATCCGCGCCGCGAAAGGCGTAAATCGCCTGTTTGGGATCGCCAATCAGCAGCAGCGCGTTTTCCGGCTGCGCAATATAAAGCCGCCGGAAGATACGATACTGCTGCGGGTCGGTATCCTGGAATTCATCGATCAGCGCTACCGGGTAACGGGCGCGAATAGCCTCCGCCAGCAGATCGCCACCAGGCTGCTGCAGCGCCTCATCCAGGCGGCTAAGCAGATCATCAAAGCCGAGCAGCGCCCGCAGCTTTTTCTCTCTACGGGTCGCCAGGCGGATCTCGTCCAGCGCCCGGGCAATAATCAGATCGCGCAGTGACAGCGGCTCGGCGAAAAAGTCATCTACCGCGACAAACAGCGGATGGCGTGGTGGCTCGCCCTTTTTGGTTTTTTCCAGCAGCACGCTCTGCCGAAAGCGCACCAGATCTTTCGGCACCGCGTAGCTTTGCGTCTCTTCGTCAACCCAGGCCGCAACGTTATTCAGCCAGGCAGGTAAATGCTTACTGCTGTAGCTTCGCTTATCGACGCCGGATTTTTCAATCAGCTCACGCAGTTCCGCCGCCGCCGCGCGCCACTGAGCCTTGAGGTTATCAATGCGCGCCACGATCTTCTCATGGCGCTGCGCCAGGGTTTCTTCGCCATCCGGCGCATATTTTAACGCGGGCGATTCGCCGTGTAGCCACGGCGTTAAGGTGCCAAGCAGTTGCTCCGGCCCGGTCCATTCCTGCGCAATCACCTTAGCGATGGTCAGCGGCAGCGGATAACAGTGGCGACGCCAGAAGTCTGCGGCCGCCTGACGGCGCAGCGCAGACTCATCCTCAATCAGCTGCTGTTCAAACAGCATGCCGGACTCAAAGGCGTTGAGATTCAGCATGCGCTGGCAAAAACCGTGGATAGTGAATATCGCCGCCTCATCCATTTGCCGCTCGGCGGCCAACAGCAGCGCGGCGGCATCGGCAGGGTCGTTAATTTCCTGCATCAGCGCCGCCAGCATCGGGTTAGCGCTGCTACCGCGCACGCAGGCCAGCCGCAGCTCGTGGATATTCTGCCGAATACGTCCCCGCAGTTCAGCGGTGGCCGCCTCGGTAAAGGTCACCACCAGGATCTCTTCAACCGATAGCGGACGGTGGAAAGCATTATCCCGCCCGAGGCCGAGTAATAGCCTCAGGTAGAGTATGCCGATAGTAAAGGTTTTTCCGGTTCCCGCTGACGCCTCGATAAGCCGCTCCCCATGGAGCGGCAGTGTTAGCGGATCGAGCCGCTGCGGATTGTTGTCACTCATTTCTTCTCGCTTGTTACCGGCAGCGATTGCTGCAGGCTGCTGACGTTTGGCCAGGTTTTCCAGCCTTGCGGTGCGGCATAGTCAGCTTTTCCATGCTGGCTGCCGGAGATTTGCGACAGCATAGCCAGGCCCTGCTTCGCGATCACCGCCCGGTGGAAGAAATCCGCCAGGCTCTGCGGCGTCAGCGTTTTAATTTGTTCAATGACTTTTTTTCGGGTATCAAAGGCGTAATTTTCCCGATAAAAATCTTTCACATAACGTCCCGCCTCTTCATCCAGCGTTTGCGGACGCTGTTGCAGTTCATTAATCAGCGCCGTCTGGTACTGTGCGAAATCCTGCTGGCTCATCGCCCGCAGGCGCTTTTCAGCCTCAGGATAGAAGGCTTCATAGCGCTGTAGCAGCAGCGCGGGCTGTTTGCTGTTGCTTTGCAGCAGGAAACCGATGCCCCACTGGCGGCCAACCGGCATCTGGAAAGTAAATACCGCATAGCCAAGCTGCTGCTGGGTACGTAACTGGTTATAAAACCAGGGTTGTATAATCTGACTCAACAGCGTGCTGTTGGCAATCCCCTGATCTTCGCTATAGCCAACGGGAACATAGATAGCGGCCAGCGCCGAGTCGCTGCTGCTGCCCGCTTTCTGAATATTGGCGCGCAGCGGCTGTTTGATAGTGACATATTCGTTGTGCCACCAGCTTTTACCCTGGCAGTTCAGCTGCTGTTTCACCTCATGCGCCAGCGATTCCACCGCCTGCGGCGACATATTCCCCACTACCAGCAGTTCCGGCGTCGCCTGTCCCACCAGCATACGGCGGTAGTCGTTCAGCTCTTTCAGGGTGATGGAATCCAGCAGTTCGCGGCGCTCGCTGCGTTCGGTATAGGGCAGCTGCGACAGCATCTGTACCGGCTGAATCGCCTGTTCAAAGGCTTTACCTTTCTCCGCCGCATCCAGCTGCTGTTTATACCAGGACTTCGCCTGCGCCAGCAGATCTTCCGTCGGAACATAGTTAACGTAGCCCTGCAGCAGGGTAATCAGCAGTTTCGGCAACCGCTGGGTAAAACCGCTGGCGCTCAGGGTAACGCCATCGTCGCCGCTGGTGGAAAAGCTGATGCCGCCCACCGACGCCTGCGAGCTCAGCTCATCCAGCGCCACGCCCGCCAGGTAATCATTCAGGGCGAACAGTACCTGATTGCGGGCGTTACCCATTGCCGCTTTATTACGCAACGCCAGCATAATATTGGCCTTCGGCTCGCTGGCGTAATAGCGGCTCGGCATATAAAAGGCGCGCAGCCCCGGCTCATTAATCAGCGGCTGCGGATGCGTTATCGGCTTTTCCGCGGCGGGGATCAGGCTAAAGTCATCGGGAATGTAGGGGTTCAGCTCAGGCAGAGCCAGCTTGATCCCAGCGGCCTCCTGCTGCCACTTGTCGAACTGCCCGGCATTGATCTTATCGACCTGATAAGGCGCATCGACAAAATAAGCGACTTTATTGTGCGGCTCGTCGGGGCTGATATACCAGATACGTGCGTTCTGCGGCGTCATGTCCTGCAGGCGTGCATTAATTTCCGCCGCATCGTAGCGGTCGGCAAGATAGGGCGCATCCAGCGTATGCTCGACCGGCACCCGCAGCATGGTATCCACCAGCCATTCGATATAGTCCATATCGCGCGTAATCGACGGATAGCGAAAATCCAGGTTCAGCACATGCGCCATTTCATCGAAATAGCGTTTATCGATGCCCTGGTCGCGCAGCATCGCCAGATAGTCAAAAATCGCCGCCACCACCCGATCGCGCTGCGCCAGGCCTTTATCGGTCAGCGAGACGTTAATCGCGAAAATGCCGCCGTTACGCGTGATCACCGGATCGGCCCCGGCATCAACCGAATCGGCCAGCCCCTGGCTTTGCAACCAGTCGGAAAGCGTATCTTTACTGCGATTGCCGATCAGATAGCTGATTAAAGTATCGGTTTTGCTGCGAAAGCGATCGGCATTGTTATCAATACGGAACTCTACCCGCAGCTGTTTACGCGGCTGGGCCGGCACATAATGGATAATAATGCCTTTTTGCTGTTCGGTGACCGCCGGGACATTGATGGCCGGTACGCTGGCCTGATGATTGCTCACCCGCCCAAAGGTCTGTGCGGCGATCGCAGCCAGTTCCGGCAGCGGCTTGTTGCTGTAGATCACCGCTTTCATCAGGTTAGCTGAGTAGTACTGCTGATAAAACTGGCGCAGCGCATCGTGCAGCTTGCTGTCCGGTTTGTCGCTCAGCGTCTCCAGGTTGCCGCCGGAGAAGCGCGCCGCCGGATGCGCCGGGTTCAGCGTTTCCGCGCCCACCTGCGCCATACGGTGCCCGTCACGAGAGCGCGCCATAGTTAGCTCAGCATTAACGGCATTGCGCTCGCGATCGGCGTTAACCGGATCGAGCAGCGGCTCGGCGATGGCGTCCGCCAGGCGATCGACAGCCGGAGCCAGCGCATCATTTTCCACTTCCAGGTAGTAAGCGGTGCGATAAGAGGCGGTGCTGGCGTTATGGCTGCCGCCATGCCTTTTCAGAAACTCCGCCAGATTATCCGGCTGCGGATAGCGCTTCGATCCCATCAGCACCATATGCTCAAGGTAGTGCGCCAGGCCCAGCTGCCGATCGGGATCGTCGAGCGAACCGATCGGCAGCGTCAGCGCGGCCAGCGATTTCGTTGCCTGCGGATCGGAAACCAGCAGTACCGTCATTCCGTTATCCAGACGAACCGCCTGATAATGTCGCGGATCTTTATCACTTTTTTGAATGACTCGATCGATCGGTTGCCAGCCTTTTTCAGCGCTGGCCGCATGAGCGAACATGGTAAATATCAGTAACAGACTGGCTGTCCAGACAGCGTACTTTCGCATTTAGTCCCCTTGAGTTTTATCCTTTTCTCCAACGCGGTGTCGCTGGTCAATACACATATCACTACAAACTGGCGGATCAATCCTCCGCCAGCCACTTCTGATGCGGGTCAAATCAGCTACTCATCATTTTTCTGCGTATCGCTGCGGTTAAAACGCAGCAGCGGCAACAGCCACTGCTCGGCAGCGGCGCAAATGGCATCCAGCTGCGCCGCTTCCAGCGTACGGAACAGGCGCTGCAGATAGGGATCGCTGCCTTCGCCCTCCAGCTGATAGTTGCCCTGCCAGGCGGTCAACAGCTTCGCTCGCGCTTTGGCCTGCGTAGCCTCATCCATCAGCATGACGTCGTTTTTGGCGTCGTAGCTCGCTTCCAGCCAGGCGCCGCCGGTTTTCGTCAGCAGCAGCAGCGGCGAACACATGCCGTCACGATAGCCTTCGACATAGCGCGTCAGCCACGTCTGCGCCTGCTGCGCATCGACCGCGTCAAAGCACCAACTACTCTCTTTGCGTCCCAGCATACGGCTCTGCCCTTTTCCACCCAGCGCGCACCAGGCCAGATGCTCCAGCCACAGCGCCAGCCCATCGGTAAAGTTCAGCACGCCAGGGCGCCAACGCAATAGGCCGCTTTCCTGCACCTGCGGCAGCCAGCCGTTCAGTTTAACGCCCGCGATAGTCAGGTCGATCTCCACGCTGCGGCTTTCAGCGCGCAGCTCTCTGACCTGTTCCGCCAGCGGCGTCATCTCTTCCTGCTGCGTTTGCCAGAATAGTTCGCCGAAGGCGCCGTACGGTAATACCCCCGCCGCACGATGATGATTGAATAAGCGCTGGGTATCTTCCTCTTCAATCAGCGCGTTGAGCAACTGAGCGTTGATTTGATAACGATCGAGCGCATCCAACACGAACGGCTCGGCATCAGGCAACTCGGTCTGCTCCAGCGCGAAACTCACGCCAAGGCGCATGGTAAAGAAAGCGCGTACCGGGTGACGCCAGAAACGCAGCAACTGCTCAAAGCTCAGCTCATCTATTTCCAGCGGCTGTAGCGGTTGTATAAATGGCGGATGCGGCTCGCCGCTGCCGCGCGCCGCGGGCAGCCACTCCTGCGCAAAGCTGCGGTATTCCGCCTGCGGCGCAAAGTTCTGCGGATCAAACGGCATCCGGCTATGCAGGCAGTGCAGGTGCGCCAGCACCCGCTGGGCGCTGCTGTCAACGTCCAGCGCTTCGTCACCCGGCAGATGAAAACTTTGCCCAATGTAATCCACCAGTTCAGTGACCAGCACCGAGGGATATCGTTCCGTATTATCCTGAATCGAGCGGCCAATATAGCTGATATAGAGTTTCTGCTGGGCCGAAAGCAGCGCTTCCAGAAACAGGAAGCGGTCATCATCGCGGCGGCTGCGGTCGCCTTTTTGCGGCTGCTGCGCCATCAAATCAAACCCCAGCGGCGGCAGCGTGCGCGGATAGACGCCATCATTCATGCCCAGCAGGCAAACCACGCGAAACGGCACCGAACGCATCGGCATCAGGGTACAGAAGTTAACCGGCCCCGCCAGAAAACGCTGGCTGATACGCTGTTGATCGAGGCGCGCGGCCAGCTCATCGCGCAGCAGCGTGGCCGGAACGCTATCGACATAGCGCGCCTGCAGGCCATAAGCCATTACCTGCTGCCACTGCTCTTCAATCAGCATCAGCGCGGCATCGGTATTTACATCGGCAGCGAAAAAGGTTTGCAGCATTTCACGGCACAGCGGCTGCCAGTCGCTAAGCGTACGCGGCTGGGCCAGGATCTGTCGCCAGTGGTTAAGCTGCATCAACAGTTCGGCCAGATTACCCGCCAGCTCGGCAATCAGCCCGCTTGATTCATCGTAAGGCAGGATGCCGTCCCAGTCGCCGTGGGCACTTTCCATCGCATAACCGAGCAGCATGCGGGTAATGCCGAAGCGCCAGGTGTGCTGGCCGGTCGGCGGTAGTTCCAGCTCACGCACATTATCATCATCCAACCCCCAGCGAATGCCGGACTCCTCTACCCACATGCGTAAGCGGCGCAGCCCCTCTTCATCAATCGCAAAGCGCGCCGCCAGCGCCGGTACCTCCAGCAGCGCCAGCACCTCTTCACAGGCGAAGCGGCTATCAGGTAACGCCAGCAGGTTGATAAAAGCCATGATCGCCGGATGGGCAAAGCTGGCGCGACGATCCGAAATGGCAAACGGCAGATAGCGATCTGACGATGCGTTGCCGAATACCGCCTGAATATAGGGCGTATAGGCATCGATATCGGCCACCATCACGATAATATCGCGCGCCGTTAACGAGGGGTCCGCCTCCATCATCGCCAACAGCTGATCCTGCAACACTTCCACTTCGCGCTGCGGACTGTGGCAAACATGCACCACTACGGAACGATCCTGCGGATCGAGACCGCGTTTTTTATGGCTGCTTTGCAGCTCTTCTGCGTCCAGCCCGATGACGGCGTTATCTTCCAGCTCTAACAGATCGTGCTGCAACGCCTGCAATAGCGTATCTTCCGGCACCTCAACGAAAGCATCGATTTCCCGCGCCTCCATTTGCGCCAGCAGATAAAGGTTATCGCGCCCCAGCTTGCCCCATGAAGCCAGCAGCGGGTTAGTGAGCTGCTGTTCGCCGGCATCGTTAAACAGAGAAGAGGCGGCCTCGGGATCGCGGAACAGGGCGATCTCCTGCTGTTGCTGATGATGACGACGGCGGCGGCTCTGGAGTTTCGCCAGAAAAGCGTAATCCTGAATATCGCCCCAATAGTGCCGACAGGGGTTAGTAAACAGCAGATGAATATCGATATGCTGGCCCAGCGCCTGCAATGCCTGCAGGTAGACCGGCGGCAGCGCGGAGATGCCGCAGATAAAGACGCGATCCGGCAGGCCCGCCGGCCGCGACTCGCTGCTTTCCAGCTTTTGAATAAAGCGCGCATAGAGGTTGGCGCGATGCCATTCCGGCTGTTCGAGGTCGCGGGTATACTCCACCAGCGCGGCCCACAGCGGCGCCTGCCACTGCTGCGCCTCGCCCAGCCCTTCGATCATTTTTCCCTGCTGCCAGCTGTTCAGCCATTCAGGACGGTAGACCAGATACTGGTCATAGAGATCGGCCACGCGCGAAGCCAGCTGAAATAGCTTACGCTTGTCGTCGTCGTCGTTGAGATAGTGCTGCAGCGGACGAAACGCCTCCTGCCGCAGCAGGTCAGGCAGCAGCGTCATGAGTTTCCAGCTCATGCTGGCTTTATTAAAGGCACTCTCTTTGGGGATGCCGGGCAGGACGCGCACAAACATATCCCAGATAAAAGAAGCGGGCAGCGGAAAAGCGATATTCGCCGCAATGCCGAACTGCTGGGCCAGCTGCATCTGTAGCCACTGCGCCATGCCCGGGCTTTGCACCAGCACCACTTCGGACTGAAAAGGATCGCGTAACGGTTCGTTTTCAATCAGATACGCCGCCAGCGATTTAAGAATATCGAGCTGGTTGGAGTGATAAACCGTAAACATGTTGGCTCCTGTTCAGTGCTGCTACTGCGCGTTAGCGCGGGGACACTCTACCCCTTAAATACGCTAATGCAACCGTCGCGCAAAAAAAGCGCAAAATTACGATTAATGAAAGGCGCCCGTCGGGAAATTTCGCACTGGGAAACCTTATTTATTACAGCGCAGCTCGCTCAGCGTAACAGGTAACAGGCCGGGCCGGGAAGCTGTAGCCTGCCATAACAGGCAGCCTTCCACCGCTGGCAGCGAGCGTAGCGTGGTTTGCCAGCCTACGCTCTCCTGCCCTTGCAGACGCCTTGCCGCAACGCGCCACGCTTCGCGCTGCTGCCACTGTTGATAAAAGCCTGCCGTCAGGCGCTGCTGATAATGAAGCAACGCCGTTAAACTGATGGCAAACAGCAGCAGCGCCAGCAGCGTTTCCACCAGGCTAAAGCCGCCTTCACTTTTCATCAGGAAAACAGTGTGCAGGCGGCGAGAGCGGACAATAGTCGAGCCAACCGTGTGCGCGTGTTTGCCAGCGCCCCGCTTCTCCCGGCGTCAGCCACTGCCATAGCGCCAGAGTTTCGCCGCCGGATGTGGTGCCGGCGCTGCGCAACAGCGCTTCATCGCGGCTCAGCCGCAGCAGGCAGGCGCGCCAGCCAAACTGCGGCTGCCGTTGGCAATGCCAGCCCTGATGGACCGGCCAGGCAAGCCGTGCGCCCCAGGCGAGCGCCGAAAGCGCCTGATGCTGCTCCAGCAGAAACTGGCGCTCATCCGCCACCAGCGACAGCGCTCCCGCCAGCTGTTGACGAGTGGCCTGCAGCAGGCCTGAGCCCAGCAGCAGGATCAGGAGCACCATCGCTATCGCTACGCCGCCATCCTGTTTTACGGCGCATTGTGGGCGCTGACCACGCTCTGCAGCCGAAGCGGGCTGGCGGGAAGAGCCGAGGATGCGCCGCCGAGCGTTATCCTTATCTGCCGTTCGTCGCGGGTAAAAACCAGTTGGTTGATGGTGAGCATGGCCGGTTCGGAAAGGCTCTCCCAGCCGCTGCCGTTGCAGCTGCTCACGCCGCGCTGCATCTCCAGCCTTTGATTGCGCAGTCGGTATCCGTACCATTCGCTCTCCTCATGCTCTGGCCCTTCCCAGCGGCCGTTGCTGTTTTCATCCCACCTGACCAGCAGGCAATGCTGTTGAATGATGAGCGGCGTTCCCTGACAAAGTCCGTGACAGTAGCCGGCACGCCGAATCGCCTTTTCCAGCAGGTTCATTATTTGCTGGAGATCTTCCTGTAACCTTACCTGGCTTTGCAGCTGCAGGTTTTGCCGCTGCAGATGCGGCAGCAGACGCAGCGCTCCCAACATTAAAATGCCGCTCAGCGCCATCGCGATCAGCATTTCCATCAGGCTAAACCCGGCGGCTTTTAGCGACATGGCGCGACCTGACAAAGACGGATGCGGCCCCGTGAGGAGATAATCACGCGCCAGCGCAGCGCGCCTTCGCCAAAGATAATGTGTCCCGCTTTCGCCACGTTGCGTTTGCCGTAAAAACCCGGATCGCCCTCGATGGCGATAATAGCCACCTGCGCATGCGGCGCCAGCAGCTGTAAACGGCGCCCGCGCTCGCAGCCTGCCGCAGGCACGGTTCCGCTGCCCAGGCACCAGCGCTCGCCCGTCAGCAGCCACAACGGCTGCTCCCGGTTGTGCCAGTTGGCCCACGCCCGTACGCCATGTAAAAAGCGCAGCAGCTGGTGGGCGGTCTCCTGCATGCGCTGACGCTGCTGCCAGCTTTGCCAACCCTGCAATGAAGCAAGGCTCAGCAGAGCGGCGATAGCCAGCACCAGCAGTAGTTCCACCAGAGTGTATCCATCCGTTCGCGTTTTTTTCATCACGCTATTGTGCCGCGCTGAAGACGAGCCGCCAGCGCGTTATCTGAGGATTGCAGCCGCGCTTCCCGTTTTTTTCATGTGGTTGCAGCGGCTTGCGCAGCGCTGCGAGACTTGCCGCATACCGTATTCCTGCGTATTCCCCGGCTACGGCTGCACCAAAAATGCGCCATGCTGCACATTTGTTGAGCTTTTGTTAAGACATAATCAACGTCATCGCGCGTTTTTCCTGCCACAGCGCGGCGTTGCCTGCCGCTTAAACCTGGCATGACTTCTGCTTTGTTAAACCAATAACAGCATGACCTACGCTGACAGCGTAATAACATTAAGGTGGCGAGAATGGATAAGCCGACGTTAATTGCCCGCATTGAGAACACTTTTGCGCAGCAAACGCCAAGCGGCAAACGCATTGCTGGCTGGCTGCTGGCCCATACGCCGCAAATCCCGTTCGAGACCGCCGACAGCATCGCCCGCGCTACCGGAACCAGCGGCATTACCGTTGGCCGCTATTTACGCCGGTTGGGCTACCGCAATCTTGATGAAGTTCGCCAAAGCCTGCGTGACACGCCGCAGATAATCTACAAGCCCTGGGGCGTGGTCGATCGCCTCGACTCGTGGCAGCAGCAGCAGCAGCAGCCCGATCGCTATCACCAGTCGCTGGCGCTGGAGCTGGATGCGATTACGCAGGTTTATCAGCTGGCGCAAAGCGAGGCGTTTAACCGTATCAGCCAGCGGCTGGCTCACGCCGAGGCGGTATTTGTGCTGGGCATCCAGTCCACGCGCGGCATCGCCAACGCCTTTTTTAGCCATCTGGAGTATTTGCGTCCGCACGTCAGCTATGTGGACGGGCTGTCAGGAAGCTGGATCGAGACGCTTAATTCCGCATTCGCCTCACCCTATGTGGTGGTGACCGATACGCGCGCCTATTCCGCCATTGCCCGACATTTTTGCCGCGTCGCCTGCGAACGTCAGATGTCGCTGGCGTTGGTCACCGACCTCTGGTGTCCGTGGGCGCGCGATTATCCGCTGGATTTACTGCAGGTTAAAACCGATACCGGCCATTTTTGGGATTCGCTGGCGCCGCTGAGCTGCCTGTTTAATCTGCTGCTTTCCGCCGTGGTTGAACAGCTTGGCGATCGGCTGGCTGACAGACTGGCGATTAATCGTCAGCTACAGCAGGAGTTTGGACAATTTGAACGCTAACCAGGGGATACGCATGACGCAGGAAGTAGAACTGGTCGATCTGGCCGAGACGTTTCCACAGCTGGAGATCGACCTGAAATATGCCACTCCGGACAACATTACCGGCTACGCCATCTATCAGCAGGCGCGCTGTTTGCTGCATCCCGACGCGGCGAAAGCGCTGGCCCGCAGCGTTGAGGCGGCGCGTCTGGCCGGTCTGACGCTGGTGGTCTATGACGCGTGGCGTCCGCAGCTGGCGCAGCAGCATCTCTGGCTGGCCTGCCCGGACCCGCAATATGTAATGGCCGTTTCGCTGGGCTCTCACCACAGCCGCGGCACTGCCATCGACGTTACGCTGCGCGACGAGGCGGGCCATCTGCTGGATATGGGCAGCGCCTTTGACGAGATGAATACGCGTTCGCATCTCTGGAGTCCCGATATCTCTGCCCCGGCGCACCGTAACCGTCTGCTGCTGAGCGCCATTATGCAGGCTGGCGGCTTTGTTGGCATCAACAGCGAGTGGTGGCATTTCGAGCTGCCTGATTCTGTTCGCTATCCGCTGCTCAGCGATCGTTTTAGCTGCCCCGCGCTTCCTTCTATAACAACAGCCCGTTCATTTTAACCAGGAGCCCGCCATGAAAAAATCTACTGCCTGTTACCTGCTGCGTCCGGCGCTGCTTGCCGTTGCCATTAGCGCCGCGACGATGCCTGCGCTGGCGGCGGTGCCTAAAGAGATGTTGGTTATCGGTAAGGCTGCCGATCCGCAAACGCTCGATCCGGCCGTCACTATTGATAATAACGATTGGGCGGTCACTTACCCGGCCTATCAACGACTGGTGCAGTATAAAACCGAGGGCGGAAAAGGCTCGACGGAGATTGTGGGGGATCTGGCTACCCACTGGCAGGCCTCGGAAGACCAAAAAGTGTGGACCTTTAAACTTAATCCGACAGCAAAATTTGCCGACGGCACGCCGGTGACCGCCGACGCGGTAAAAGTCTCTTTTGAGCGCCTGATAAAGGTGGCGCAGGGCCCGTCGGAAGCATTCCCCAAAGATATCCGCGTTGAAGCGCTGGATGCTCACAGCGTGCGCTTTACGCTCAGCATCCCTTTCGCGCCTTTTCTTTATACCCTGGCTAACGACGGCGCGGCCATTATTAATCCAGCGGTGTTGGCGCAGCACGCCGGCGATGATGCCCGTGGTTGGTTGGCGGAGCATACCGCCGGATCCGGCCCCTTTATGCTGCAGCGCTGGCAAAAAGGTCAGCAGCTGGTGCTGGTTCCCAACCCGCATTACAACGGCAAACGTCCGGCGTTTAAGCGCGTCACCATCAAAATCATCGGCGAAAGCGCCTCGCGCCGTCTGCAGCTGACGCGCGGCGATATCGACATTGCTGAATCGCTGCCCGTGGATCAGCTTAGCGCGCTGAAAAAAGAGGATAAGGTGAGCGTGGCGGAATATCCCTCACTACGCGTGACCTACCTCTATTTAAATAATGCGAAAGCGCCGCTGAATCAGGTGGAGCTGCGGCGCGCTATCTCCTGGTCAACCGACTATCAGGGCATAGTGAAAGGCATTCTGGCGGGCAACGGCAAACAGATGCGCGGGCCGATCCCGGAGGGCATGTGGGGCTTCGATGCGCAGGCCATGCAGTACAGTAACGATCCGTCTCAGGCGAAAGCCGCCTGGGACAAGGTAGCCGATAAGCCGAAATCGCTCTCTTTCCTCTATTCCGACAGCGATCCTAACTGGGAGCCGATTGCGCTCGCCACCCAGGCCAGCCTCGGCGCGCTGGGGATTAGCGTAAAACTGGAAAAGCTGGCGAACGCTACCATGCGCGATCGCGTCGGCAAAGGCGATTATGACATTGCCATCGGTAACTGGAGTCCCGATTTCGCCGATCCCTATATGTATATGAACTACTGGTTCCAGTCGGATAAAAAAGGTCTGCCGGGCAACCGCGCCTTTTACAGCAATCCGCAGGTGGATACCCTGTTGCAACAGGCGGTAGCGACGACCGATCAGGCGGCGCGCACCCGCGATTATCAGGCGGCGCAAAAGAAAGTGATTGATGACGCGGCTTACGTTTACCTGTTCCAGAAAAACTATCAGGTGGCGATGAATAAGGCGGTACAAGGCTTTGTTTATAACCCGATGCTGGAACAGGTTTATAACGTCGCCGCCATGAGCAAGTAACGGCGCTCTTTGTGCGTCGCCTGATATGAGGCCAGGACTATGACCCTGTGGAGCATTCTGCGGCAGCGCTGTTGGGGGCTGCTGCTGGTAATGACAGGCGTGTGCGTCATTACCTTTATTATTTCCCATCTTATCCCCGGCGATCCCGCGCGCCTGCTGGCAGGCGATCGCGCCAGCGATGAAATGGTACAGCATATTCGTCATCAACTGGGGCTGGATTTGCCGCTGTGGCAGCAGTTTATCCACTACGTCAGCGATCTATTGCATGGCAATCTTGGTACCTCGATTCGTACCGGCAGGCCGGTGCTGGCGGATATTCGCCTGTTCTTCCCGGCTACGCTGGAGCTGGCGCTGTGCGCGCTATTGCTGGCGCTGCTGATTGGCGTGCCGCTTGGCGTGTTGTCGGCGGTGTTCCGTAACCGCTGGCTTGATCACCTGGTACGCCTGCTGGCGATTACCGGCATCTCTACTCCCGCCTTCTGGCTGGGACTGGGGGTTATCGTGCTGTTTTACGGGCACCTTAACTTACTGCCCGGCGGCGGGCGGCTGGATGACTGGCTTGATCCGCCCGCCCACGTCACCGGTTTTTATCTGATTGATACCTTACTGGCCGGAGATAGCGACGCTTTCTTCAATAGCCTGCAGCACCTGATTCTGCCCGCCCTGACGCTGGCGTTTGTTCATCTCGGCATCGTGGCGCGCCAGATCCGTTCGGCGATGCTGGAACAGCTTAGCGAGGATTATATTCGTACCGCCCGCGCCAGCGGACTGCCCGGCTGGCGCATCGTTATGACGCATGCGCTGCCTAACGCGCTAATCCCTTCGATAACCGTGCTGGGCCTGGCGCTGGGCGATTTGCTGTATGGCGCGGTGCTGACGGAAACTGTCTTTTCCTGGCCCGGCATGGGCGCTTATGTAGTGGCCTCGATTCAGGCGCTCGATTTCCCGGCGGTGATGGGATTCGCAGTGGTGGTGTCATTTGCCTATGTGCTGGTAAACCTGTTGGTAGACCTGCTCTATTTGTGGATCGATCCGCGTATCGGTCGTGGAGGCAATGCATGATGCTAAGTGAAGCTCAACTGACTCAGCTAAAAACGCCCGTCGGGCGGCGCGTCAGTAAAGTATTCTGGCTGCTGAAGCAAAGCCCGCTGACCTTAATTGGCGGCGCGATTATGCTGCTGATGCTGCTGCTGATGCTGTTTTCTCCCTGGCTGACGCCGTTGGATCCCAACGCCGTTGATTTGACGACGCGTCTGCAGCCGCCCTCCTCCGCCCACTGGTTCGGCACCGACGAGGTGGGCCGCGATCTGTTCAGTCGGGTGCTGATTGGCAGCCAGCAGTCGATCGCCGCCGGGCTGGCTGTGGTGGTGCTGGCGGGCGGCATCGGCTCGCTGCTTGGCTGTTTTTCCGGCGTGCTGGGCGGCTGGGCGGACGCGCTGATTATGCGGGTGATGGATATTATGCTGTCGATCCCGTCACTGGTGCTGACCATGGCGCTGGCAGCCGCGCTTGGGCCAAGCCTGTTCAACGCCATGCTGGCTATCGCCATTGTGCGTATTCCTTTTTACGTGCGCCTGGCACGCGGGCAAACGCTGGTGGTGCGCCAGTTTGCCTACGTTCAGGCGGCGCGCACCTTCGGCGCATCGCGCTGGCATCTGATCGGTTGGCATGTGCTGCGTAACGCCCTGCCGCCGCTGGTGGTGCAGGCCTCGCTGGATATCGGCACCGCCATTTTAATGGCCGCCACGCTCGGCTTTATCGGTCTTGGCGCGCAACAGCCGACCGCTGAATGGGGCGCAATGGTGGCTAACGGCCGTAACTATGTGCTGGATCAATGGTGGTACTGCACCTTTCCCGGCGCGGCGATTCTGATCACCGCCGTCGGCTTTAATCTGTTTGGCGACGGACTGCGTGACCTGCTCGATCCTAAAAGCGGAGGACGGCACTGATGAATGACCCCCTGTTAGCCATTGAGGATTTACAGCTCAGTTTTCCCGTTTTTCAGGGCGAGGTCCATGCGCTTAACCGCGTATCGATGGCGATCCATCGCGGCGAGATCGTCGGCGTGGTGGGTGAATCGGGCTCCGGCAAATCGGTTACCGCGATGCTGGCGATGCGCCTGCTGCCCAACGATAGCTACCGTATTCACGGCGGCAGCGTACGGCTGCTGGGCGAGGACGCCCTTCACGCCAGTGAAAAGCAGATGCGCCAGCTGCGCGGCGCAAAGGTGGCGATGATTTTTCAGGAGCCAATGACCGCCCTGAATCCTACGCGCCGTATCGGTCAGCTGATGACCGAAGTGATCCGTCAGCATCAGTCTCTTTCCGCACGCGAGGCGCAGCAAAAGGCGATCGCATTACTAACGGAGATGCAAATTGCCGATGCGCCGCAGGTCATGCGCCGCTATCCCTTCGAGCTTTCCGGCGGTATGCGCCAGCGAGTGATGATTGCGTTAGCCTTCTCTTGCGAGCCGGAGCTGATTATTGCCGACGAGCCCACCACGGCGCTGGATGTGACCGTACAGCGTCAGGTCCTGCGTCTGCTAAAGCAAAAGGCGCGCGCCAGCGGCACCGCCGTGCTGTTTATCAGCCACGATATGGCAGTGGTCTCACAGCTATGCGATCGCCTGTATGTGATGTACGCCGGGACGGTAATCGAAAGCGGCGCCACGCAGCAGGTCATTGCCCAACCGGCGCATCCCTATTCCGTGGGGCTGTTGCGCTGCACGCCTGAGGCCAGCGAACCCCGCGCCGAACTGCCGGCAATTCCCGGCACGGTGCCGAATCTGACGCAGCTGCCCGTTGGCTGTGCCTTCCGCGAACGCTGCTTCGCCGCTGATGAACGCTGTCGGCAAACGCCCTCACTTAGCCCGTGCGGCGGCGGCGCTCGCCAGGCCGCCTGCTGGCATCCGCAACTGGAGCATCGCCATGTCTGAAATATTGCTTGAGCTGGAGAATGTTCACGTTAATTTCCCGGCGCGTACCAATTGGCGCGGCAAGGTTACCGAACGCGTGCATGCGCTAAACGGGCTGGATTTGCAGATTGCCCGCGGTGAAACGCTGGGCATCGTCGGTGAATCGGGCTGCGGTAAAAGCACGCTGGCGCAGCTGCTAATGGGCATGATCAAACCCGCCAGCGGTGCCTGTCATCACGCCCGCAGCCCTAACTCATGGCTGGGCAGCGGTATGCAGATGGTGTTTCAGGATCCGCTCTCCTCCCTCGATCCACGCCTGCCGGTATGGCGCATTATTACCGAGCCGGTGTGGATTCAAAAACATAACAACGAGGCGCAGCGGCGCGAGCTGGCGCAGTCGCTGGCCTTGCTGACCGGCATTCGTCCTGAATATCTTGACCGTTTGCCGCACGCTTTTTCCGGCGGGCAACGTCAGCGCATCGCCATCGCGCGCGCGCTGTCCGCACAGCCCGATATTATCGTGCTGGATGAGCCGACCTCGGCGCTGGATATCTCCGTACAGGCGCAAATTCTTAACCTGCTGGTTAAGCTGCAGCGTGAGCGTCAGCTGACCTATGTGCTGATTTCGCATAACGTCTCGGTGGTGCGCCATATGAGCGATCGGGTGGCGGTGATGTATCTGGGGCAGATTGTGGAGCTGGGCGCAACGGAACAGGTATTAACCCAGCCACGTCATCCCTATACCCGTCTGCTGCTGGATTCGGTGCCGCGCGTCGATCGTTCGCTGGAAGGAGAGCTGGAAGATAAAAAGGGCGAGCTGCCGGGAAATCGACAGCTGCCGCAGGGCTGCTATTTTCATGACCGTTGCCCGCTGGCAACAGAGGGCTGCCGTCAACCGCAGCCGTTAATAATGGACGCCAGCGGCGCGGGCGTGCGCTGCTGGCGTCCCGGGCTTATATCGCCACCGGTGCCTTAATGGCAGGATGCGGATCGTAGCCTTCGATTTCAAAATCTTCGAAGCGGTAATCAAACAGCGAGGCGGGCTTGCGTTTGATAACCAGCTTCGGCTGCGGACGCGGTTCACGGGTCAACTGCAGGCGCGCCTGCTCCAGATGGTTGCTGTAGAGATGCGTATCGCCGCCGGTCCAGACGAAATCGCCCGGCTCCAGGCCGCACTGCTGCGCCATCATATGCACCAGCAGCGCGTAGCTGGCGATATTAAACGGCAGGCCGAGGAATACGTCGCAGGAGCGCTGGTAAAGCTGGCAGGAAAGTTTGCCGTCCGCCACGTAGAACTGGAAAAAAGCGTGGCACGGCGCCAGCGCCATCTCATCCAGCTCGCCGACGTTCCAGGCGGAAACGATGATGCGACGCGAATCGGGATCGTTTTTCAGCTGCTCCAGTACCTTAGCCAGCTGGTCGATCTGACGGCCGTCAGCCGCTCCCCAGCTGCGCCACTGTTTGCCATACACCGGTCCCAGATCGCCATTTTCGTCGGCCCACTCATCCCAAATTGAGACGTTGTTTTCTTTCAGATAGGCGATATTGGTGTCACCGTTCAGGAACCACAGTAGCTCATGAATAATTGAGCGCAGATGGCAACGCTTGGTGGTGACCAGCGGAAAGCCTTCCTGCAGATTGAAACGCATCTGGTGGCCAAAAATCGACAGCGTGCCGGTTCCGGTGCGATCGTTTTTCGGCGTGCCCTCGTTCAGCACTTTTTCCATTAATGCCAGATACTGCTTCATTTCTGTTCACCTGTTTGTAGCTGCGGGCGACGACGGTACGCCCAAATCATCATGATGATGCCGGCCAGAATCATCGGTACCGACAAAATTTGCCCCATGCTGATGCCGCTAAACAGCCCCAGCTGGGCGTCCGGCTGACGGAAAAATTCCACAATAATGCGGAAGGCGCCGTAGCCAATCAGGAACAAGCCGGAAACGCTGCCCATCGGGCGCGGCTTGCGAATAAACAGGTTAAGAATGGCAAACAGCACGATGCCCTCCAGCGCCAGTTCATACAGCTGGGAGGGATGGCGCGGCAGCACGCCGTAGGTCGCCAGCAGCGATTGCCACTCAGGATGCGTGGCGACCAGCGCCACATCTTCGCTGCGCGAGCCGGGGAACAACATCGCCCAGGAGAAGTCAGGCGCAACGCGGCCCCACAGTTCGCCATTAATAAAGTTGCCAAGCCGGCCAGCGCCCAGCCCGAACGGGATCAGCGGCGCGATAAAGTCAGCGACCTGGAAGAAATGACGTTTGGTACGGTGAGCAAACCACAGCATGACCACGATCACACCAATCAGCCCGCCGTGGAACGACATGCCGCCATCCCAGACTTTGAACAGGTATAGCGGGTTATCGAGGAACAGCGGCAGATTGTAAAACAGCACATAGCCAATACGACCGCCAAGGAATACGCCGAGGAAGCCCGCATACAGCAGGTTTTCCACTTCCTCTTTTTTCCAGCCGCTGCCGGGCTTGTTGGCCCGTCGTACCGCCAGCCACATAGCAAAAACAAACCCAACCAGATACATCAGGCCGTACCAGTGCAGGGAGATAGGTCCGATGGAGAAAATCACCGGATCGAATTGAGGGAAAGCCAGATAGCTATTCATCTTTCACCATTGATGTCATCCGTCCACAGACTGGACGATGGATAGTTCACTCCTTGCGCGCCACGCAATACGCGGCGCCTCTCAGCCAGGAAAAACCGGCCAGGCATGATAGCATAGCCGTTTTCTGGCGGGTTCATCGAAATGTAAACGTGGATAAATGCTCTAGCGACCGCCGCGGATCAACCCGCCTAAGCCGCGCCGTTCCATAAAGGCGGCCACCTGATGCCGTACTTCGCTCGCCGTTTGCGCCTTCAGGCTGCGCTCGGCCAGTGACAGCGCATCTTCGTGGTCGATATGTCGCAGCAGATATTTCACGCGCGGCACGTTTTTGCCGTTCATGCTCAAATGGTGATAGCCTAGCCCGATCAACAGCGCCACACACATCGGATCGCCCGCCATTTCACCGCACAGGCAAAGGTCGATATGCGCTTCGCGCGCGGCTTCAGCAATCGACTTCAACGCTTTAAGCATTGCCGGATGCAGAGAGTCATACAGATTGGCGACGCGGGTATTGTTGCGATCCACCGCCAGCAGATACTGCGTCAGATCGTTGGTGCCAACCGAAACGAAATCAACGCGCGAAGCCAGATGCGGGATCATAAACAGCATGGAGGGCACTTCGATCATAATGCCGATGCGCGGTTCAGGAATGGCGTAGCCGAGCATCTCTTCTACTTCTTTTCCGGCGCGATCGATCAAGCGGCGCGCTTCATCGATTTCATCAATGCTGGTGATCATCGGCAGCAGAATGCTGAGATTGCCGCTGGCGGCGTTGGCGCGCAGCATCGCGCGCACCTGCACCAGAAAAATCTCCGGCTGGTCAAGCGTCAGGCGGATGCCGCGCCAGCCCAGACAGGGGTTCTCTTCGCTGATGGGCATATAGGGCAGCTGTTTGTCCGCGCCGATATCCAGCGTACGCAGGGTCACCGGCTTGTTCAGAAACAGCTGTAGCATGCCCTGGTACTGCGCGACCTGCTCCTCTTCCGAAGGGAAGCCGTTTTGCAGCATAAACGGGATTTCGGTACGGTAGAGGCCTATGCCATCCACCCAGTTATCCATCGCCTGCTCATGCTCAGCGCTCAAACCGGCGTTCAGCATCACCTGAACGCGCTCGCCGCTTTTTAACCTGGCGATCTGCTCAACGTCATCCTCGGCCAGCCGGCTCAGTTCATTTTCTTCGCTGACCAGCTGCTGATATTCCTGAATCAGCACCGGCTCCGGATCGATCAGCAATTCGCCGCGATAACCATCCACGATCAGCAAGCGCTTATTAAGCAGTTCAGGCAGAATATCCGCGCCCATCACCGTTGGAATACCCATCGCCCGCACCAGGATCGCCGCATGCGAGTTGGCCGCGCCGTCGCGCACGACTACGCCTGCCAGCCGCTCTTGCGGCAGCTCCGCCAGCGTGGTCGCCGTTAGCTCATCCGCCACCAGCACAAACCGTTCCGGCCAGGTGTTGGTGCCCTGCAGCGTATCGTCAAGATGAAACAGCAGTCGCTGGCCCAGCACGCGCAGATCGCCGGCGCGCTCGCGCAAATAAGTATCCTGCAGGCTGGCGAACTGCGCGGCGAATTTCTCGATCACCTTTTTCACCGCCCATTCCGCTACCGATCCGCCGTCAATCTCGGCAAACAGATCCTGTTTAAGGCGGGCGTCGGTTAACAGGTGGGAGTAAAGATCGAAGATCGCCGCGCTCTCTTTCTGCACGCTGGCGCTGAAGCGTTTGCTAAAACGGCGAAATTCGTTGCTTGCCTCGCTCATCGCCTGCGACAACCGTTCCCGCTCGCGCCCAACATCCAGCGTCGAGGCGGCGAAAACATGCTCCAGCGAAGGCTGCGTGGTATCGACCCAGCCAGGCGCGACCGCCACGCCCGGCGCCGCTGCCAGCGCACGCACGCGTTTTTGCCGGAAGTGGCCAAACAGCTGGCTAACCTGAGACTGGGTGATCAGCGTGGCCAGTTGGGTGGCGAGCGTGACCAGGAAAGACTCTTCGCTTTCATCAAACTGACGATGCTCGCGCTGCTGCACCACCAGCACGCCCAGCAGCTGACGTCGGGTAATAATCGGCACGCCGAGAAAAGAGCGGAAACGCTCTTCTTTAACCGAAGGAATATATTTAAAACTGGGATGGCTTTGCGCATCCGCCAGGTTGATCGGTTCCGCCAGCCGACCAACCAGCCCGACGATGCCTTGATCAAATGCCAGCGTGACGATCTTACCGCGCGGCTTTTTCAGTCCGCGCGTCGCCATCAGGTAATAGCAACGACGATCGTGATCGGCGAGATAAATGGAGCAAACTTCCGTCTCCATGGCGAAACAGATTTCGTTCACCAGGATCTCAAGCGCTTCTTCAAGGCGCGGTGCGCCCGCCACTTTCTCTACAATCTCACGCAACTGAGTCAGCATCATCAGCGTGGCTTAACCTCTCTTCCGTCGATAAGCAGGCGTATTGCGCTGCGTTGCACTCTCCTGCAATGGCATGACCACAGCGGCAAACTCTTTCATCACGCGGCGGTAAACGTCGCGCTTAAAGGAGACAACCTGACGAACCGGATACCAAAAGCTGACCCAGCGCCAGCCGTCAAATTCCGGCGTGCTGCTGGTTTGCATGTTGATATCCGCGTCATTGCACATCAACTGCAGAAGAAACCACTTCTGTTTCTGGCCGATACATACCGGCTTCGTGTCCCAACGCACCAAACGTTTCGGCAACTTATAACGTAACCAGTTTCGGGTAGAGGCGAGCAGGCGCACATCTTTACGGTGCAAGCCGACTTCTTCAAAGAGTTCGCGGTACATGGCCTGTTCCGCCGTTTCGCCAGGATTGATCCCACCCTGAGGAAACTGCCAGGAATGCTGTCCGAAACGCCGGGCCCACAATACCTGTCCCTGTCTGTTACAGATTACAATACCAACATTTGGGCGGTAGCCATCATCGTCGATCACGGGACTACCTCAAACTGAAATTCAGATAGTCTGATTGTTTCATACTCCTTACAGGCGGTAAACCACTGCTTGCGGCTGTGAATAACGCATAACAGGGGGATAACTCACAGAGTTCATCATAGTTATAAACAGCGAGCAGGCAAAAAGGGCAATTTTATTCACTTTTTCTGTGGATAGCTTTGTGCAGAACATGGTAACCACGTGGGAAAAGCGGCAAAATCCATACTAATCCAGCGCCGCTCATAAATTCATAACCCCTTTATTTGAAAAGAATTACGCCCGTTATTAGCGGCTATTTGGCCGTTGATCGCACTGTTTATACCTGCAAAGATCCTTTACTGGCGAAAGATCGCACACCGCTGATTTTATCCACAGAATATGCGATAAAGTTATGCACAAAATGGTCGCACCCAGCAAAAAAGGGCGCCGTCAAGGCTGTAAATGGAAACAGTATGGGAGAAAAAGTCGAGTTATCCCATGTTTCTGTGGATAACTGGGTGTAAGATCCTGTTCATTGTCGGTGACAATGTGGGTAAAACGTCAGGGCGATTCTGCCCATCCGCTGCGCGGCCAAATAAAATCCTATGATTTATCATGCTATTATTCCCCGGTTGTTATGTACGTCAGAGCGCAACTCACCTGCCGACTGTGGGTGTTCATTTTTTGAGCAATGAATGAGAGACATATGGAGCCGCGTTTTCTCACTCCGCCGCCCCCTGATGAGGCGACATTACTGGCACGCGCGCAGGCGCTGGCAGGCTATTCGCTGGGCGAACTGGCGTTGCAGGCCGGCATCGCCACGCCTGCGGATTTACGACGTGATAAAGGCTGGGTAGGCATGCTGCTGGAGATGCATCTGGGCGCCAGCGCTGGCAGCAAACCCGAGCGTGATTTTGCCCACCTTGGCGTGGAGCTAAAAACCATCCCGGTTGATGCGCAGGGCCGCCCGCTGGAAACCACCTTTGTTTGCGTTGCGCCGCTGACCGGCAATAGCGGCGTCACCTGGGAGAATAGCCACGTACGTCATAAGCTGGCGCGGGTGTTGTGGATCCCGGTAGAAGGCGATCGCGCGCTTCCCCTGGCGACGCGACGCGTTGGCGCACCACTGCTGTGGAGCCCTACGCCGCAGGAAGAAGAGCAACTGCAGCGCGACTGGGAAGAGCTGATGGATATGATCGTTCTGGGCCAGGTGGAGCGCATCACGGCCCGTCACGGCGAAGTGTTGCAGATCCGCCCTAAAGCGGCCAACAGCAAGGCGTTAACGGAAGGCATCGGCGAGCATGGCCAGCCGATCATGACGCTGCCGCGCGGTTTTTATCTGAAGAAGAGCTTTACCGCCCCGCTGCTGGCGCGTCATTTTTTGCTTTAACCTTTTCCAGTGCGGGAGGCGATGCGTATAATCACCGTTTAACTTTCGTTTAGGATGCAATGTTACAATGTTTGACTGGATTGCAGATCCCAATGCCTGGCTGGCCCTCGGCACGCTGACCATACTGGAAATCGTGTTGGGCATCGATAATATTATTTTTCTCTCCCTGGTTGTGGCAAAACTGCCTAAACATCAACAAAATAGCGCTCGTCGCCTTGGTTTGATGGGCGCAATGCTAATGCGTTTAGGGCTGCTGGCCTCTATCGCGTGGGTCATTAAACTCACCAACCCGCTGTTTACCCTGCTGGATCACCCTTTTTCCGCACGCGATCTTATTTTGCTCGGCGGCGGCCTGTTCCTGCTGTGGAAATCGAGTATGGAGATCCACGAGAGCATTGAGGGCAATGATGAGGAGCATAAAACTAACGTTCACTCCTTTTTCGGCGCCATTGTGCAGATCATGGTACTGGATATTATTTTCAGTCTCGACTCGGTGATTACCGCAGTAGGGCTGTCCGATCACCTGTTCATTATGATGGCGGCGGTGGTGATTGCGGTTGGCGTGATGATGTTCGCGGCGAAAGGCATCGGGGAGTTTGTCGATCGTCATCCATCAGTGAAAATGCTGGCGCTCGCATTCCTGATTCTGGTCGGCTTTACGCTGATTCTGGAAAGCTTCAATATCCACGTGCCGAAAGGCTATATCTATTTCGCGATGTTCTTCTCCATGGCGGTAGAGAGCCTTAATCTGCTGCGCGGCAAGAAATCCGCTCAGTAGTTTCCCCTGGTAAATATCCGGCTGCGGCCGGATATTTCCTTTCCGACCTTTTTTTCAGATTCCTGCGATTAATCCTGGGCAGCAAATATTTTATTACTACACTGTGTAGTTGAAATTACCATCCAGGAGAACACAGGCAATGAAACGGATAACCCACGTGGCTGCTATCGGTTTGATGCTGCTGTTAAGCGGCTGCAGCAGCAATTACGTCATGTCCACTAAAGATGGTCATATGATTATGACCGACGGCAAGCCGGAAATTGATAAGGAAACGGGGCTGGTCAAATATACCGATCAGGCCGGTAATGAAATGCAGATTAATGGTGATGAGGTCTCTTCCATCATTGAGCGCTAACCAGATATAAGCGCCGACCCTGCCACAGCCCTCGGCGCTTATCGATAAATTGAACCGCAACTCTCCTCTTCCCCCTCTCGTCAGCGCCCGCTATAGTCGGAATGGTGTTGTTTGAAATGCACCGCCAAGACTCTCCCAATAATGACAAAAGGAAGCCGGCAAATGCACTATCACCGCATCCCCCACAGTACGCTGGAAGTCAGCCAGCTGGGATTGGGAACCATGACGTTTGGTGAGCAAAATAGCGAAGCCGATGCCCATGCCCAGCTTGATTTAGCCGTTAGTTGCGGCATTAATCTCATCGACACCGCGGAAATGTATCCCGTTCCGCCACGCCCGGAAACGCAGGGACTGACCGAAAGCTATATCGGCAGCTGGCTAAAGGCGCGCGGCAACCGCGACAAGATTGTGCTGGCGACCAAGGTTGCCGGGCCGTCGCGCGGCAGTGACGCCGGCATTCGTCCGGCTCAGGTGCTGGATCGCAAAAATATTCGCGTCGCGCTGGAAGCCAGCCTGAAACGCCTGAACACCGACTATATCGATCTCTATCAGGTTCACTGGCCGCAGCGTCAAACCAACTGCTTCGGTAAACTGGGCTATCAGTATACCGATGTCAGCGTGCCGGTTACGCTGCTGGAAACGCTGGAGGCGCTGGCCGAGCAGGTGCGCGCCGGTAAGATCCGTTATGTCGGCGTCTCGAACGAAACGCCGTGGGGCGTGATGCGTTATCTGCAGCTGGCGGAGAAGCATGAACTGCCGCGGATCGTTTCTATCCAGAACCCCTATAGCCTGCTTAACCGTAGTTTTGAGGTTGGCCTGGCGGAGATTAGTCAGCATGAAGGCGTGGAACTGCTGGCCTACTCCAGCCTCGCTTTCGGTACGCTGAGCGGCAAGTATCTGAACGGCGCGCGTCCGGCCGGAGCGCGTAATACCTTGTTTAGCCGCTTTACGCGCTACAGCGGCGAGCAATCGCAGCAGGCGATAGCGGAATATGTCTATTTGGCGCGCCGCCACGGCCTCGATCCGGCCCAGATGGCGCTGGCCTTTGTGCGTCAACAGCCCTTCGTCGCCAGTACCCTGCTGGGCGCGACCACGCTGGAGCAGCTGCAGAGCAATATCGATAGCTATCAGCTGACGCTTAGCAGCGAACTGCTGGAGCAGCTGGAAGCGATTCACCGGCGCTATACTTATCCCGCGCCTTAAAAAGAACGCCGCCGTCAGAAGACGGCGGCGGTTTAGCTTTCAGGCGGACCGTTCTTCCTTATCCGCCGTCCGCGGCTATGCGCGGCGTTTTTGCGCCAGCTGCCAGCCCCACAGTATGGCGATCGCCAGCGCAAACAGCGCGCCGAAGCCAATACCGGTCGCAACCGGCGGCGCGCCCAGCTTAATCGCCAGGGAATAGAGTCCCAGCATTAGCAGCATCGCGCCATTCTCGCCCAGGTTCTGCACCGCAATCGCGTTGCCTGCGCCGACCGTCTGTTTGCCGCGCTCCTGCAGCAGCGCATTAAGCGGCACCACAAAAAAGCCGCCCAGCACGCCAATGATAATCAACAGCGCGTAAGCGTTCAGCTGCGTATGCTGTAGCGCAAAAATCACCACCGCAACGCCAATCAGCACGCCCGCAGGCATACAGCGTCCGACAGTCTTCAATGTAACCAGCTTCGCCGCCGCCGCCGCGCCAAGCACAATCCCAATCGCTACCATCGCATTCAGCAGCGTCGGGGTTTTGTTGTCGGTGATGCCTAACGCCACCGGCACCCACAGCACCAGCAAAAAGCGCAACGTTACGCCTGCGCCCCAAAACAGGCTGGTGCCCACTAGCGAAAAGCGCGTTTCACCGTTGCGCCACAGCAGCCGGGTCGCCTGGAGAAAGCTGCGCGCCATTGCCCACGGATGCCAGCTTTGACCAGGCCGCGCCGCCTGCAGCTTTGGAATCAGCAGGTTGGCGGCCACCGCCAGCGCATAGGTCACGACGCAGGCGATCAGCGCCGCCAGCAGGCTCCAGTCCGCCAGCACGCCGCCCGCTACCGATCCCAGCAGGATCGCCGCAATGGTAGAGGCTTCCATCAGGCCGTTAGCTTTAACCAACTGCTCGCCATCGGTGATTTCACCGAGGATGCCGTATTTGGCCGGTGAATAGCTCGCCGCGCCGATCCCCACCAGCGCATAGCCGGCGAAAGGATCGAAGCCAAAGCAGATCACCAGCGCGCCCAGCAGCTTCAGGCCGTTCGCCAGCATCATGACGCGTCCTTTCGCGAAGCTATCCGCCAGCTGGCCGACAAACGGTGCCAGCAGGATATAGGTAGCGACAAACACCATCTGCAGCACCGGCTGGCTCCAGTCGGGATAGTGCTGATTTTTCAACACCGCCAGCGTGGCGAACAGCAGCGCGTTATCGCCGAAAGCAGAGAAAAACTGCGCAACGATCACCGCCAGCATGCCGCGCGACATTAATGAGGAGCCACCAACCGGGAGTCTCATTCTTCCACCATTTTTTTCAACGTGACGAAATCAGGTTTACCGCTGCCCAGCAGCGGCAGCTGTTGCAGGAAACGGATATCGCGCGGGATCGCCAGCTCCGCCGCGCCCAGCTCACGCGCCGCCTGCTGTAAACTATCGCGCTGCAGCTCGCGGTCGGTGGTGAACAGCACCAGCGCTTCGCCGCGGTTGCCGTCCGGCTTAATGGTGGCGGCATGCTGTTTCTCCGGTGAGGCTTTCAAAGCGATCTGCTCGACCACCTCAAGAGAGACCATTTCACCGGCAATTTTGGCAAAGCGTTTCGCCCTGCCCTGAATTTGGCAGAAACCGCCCTCATCAAAGCTGACGATATCGCCGGTGTCATACCAGCCCGGCTCCAGCACGCCCTCGCCATTGTCGGCCATCGGCGGCTCCAGCTCGCCAGGACGCTCCACGCGCAGATAGCCGTTCATGATATTCGGCCCGCGCAGCTGTAGCCTGCCGCCCTGCTCAATACCCGGCACCGACATTAAACGCGAATCCATGCCCGGCAGCAGACGGCCAACGGTATGCGGTTTGGCCGCCATCGGCACGTTAATCGCCACCACCGGCGCGCATTCGGTTACGCCATACCCTTCAAGGATACGGATGCCGAAACGATCCTGATACAGCTGACGTACCCCTTCCTGCAGTTTCTCCGCGCCGGCCACTACATAGCGCAGGCGCGCAAAATCATAAGGGTTGGCGAAGCGGGCATAGTTGCCAAGGAAGGTCGAGGTGCCAAACAGCACGGTACAGTTCCGGTCATATACCAGCTCCGGCACGATGCGATAGTGCAGCGGGCTGGGATATAAAAAGACCTGTGCGCCGGTAAAGAGCGGCGTAAACAGGCCCACCGTCAGACCAAAGGCATGGAACAACGGCAGCGACGCCATAAAGCGATCGCGCGGCGTAAAGTCCGCGACGGTACGAATCTGCTCTACATTCGCCAGCAGGCTTTTATGCGAATGAACCACCCCTTTCGGATAACCCTCCGAGCCGGAGGTGAACAGCACCATCGCCGCATCTTCCGCCCGCTGCGGCAGCATCGCGCGTCGGGGCACCAGCAGATGCGCGAAGATCCACAGCTTATCCTTGCCGCTAAGGGTCTCTTTCAGATCTTCAAGGAAGATCCATTTCACCTGCGGGATGCCCTGCGGCAGATGCCACAGGTTGCCCTTCTCCAGGAACTGCCGCGAGGTGAAAACGGTTTTTATCTGAGCGGCGGTGACCGCGCTGGCCAGGCCGTTGACCCCAGCGGTGTAGTTGAGCATCGCCGGGACGCGCGCGCGCAGCGTAGCCCCGAAAATGGCGGCGGCGGTTACCGTGGTATTCGGCAGCAGCAGGCCGACATATTCGCCCGGCTGGCTGTAGCGCTCCAGAATACGCCCTACGCCCAGCGACTTTTTCAGCAGGCTGCTGTAGCTGTCCGGCGCAAAGTTAATATCTTCGATGCAGCGCTTAAACCAACCGTAGCGGGTACGCGCGCTGAGAAAGGCTTCAAACAGCGTCTCCCGCGGGCGCACCGCCATGCGCGCCTCCATCATAATATGATGCAGATGCTCGCCAGCCAGCGCACGGCGATCGCGGGCGCGTGGCGCATCAGGCATAGGGATCAGCGTGGGCGGCAACACCGTCAGGGTGATGCGCGGGAACAGGCGGCGCTTAAAGGTGCCGCCAAGGCGACCAAACGGCGTATATTCCGCGCCTTCGATGCGCATCGGCACTACCGTCGCCTGCGATTTTGCCGCGACAAAGCCCGCCCCGCTGTAGACTTTCATTAACGAGCCGGTGATGGTTATGCGCCCTTCCGGGAAGATCACCACCGGCCGCCCTTCATTCAGCGTGCGCACCAGGTATTTAAGCGACATCGGCCGCGTGGGATCGAGCGGAACAAAATCCACGATGGGTTTAAGCAGACGCATAAACCACTTATCGCTGATGTTAGAGTAAACGGCGAATACCGGCTTTACCGGCAGGAACAGCGCCAGCAGAGCGCCATCCAGAAACGACGCGTGATTAGGCGCGATCAGCACCTTTTCTTTGCGTAGCCCGGAGAGATCGCCGCGTAGCTGCACGCGCCACAGTAGACGAAACAGAAAACGGAAAAGGTTAAACAGCATGCCAGCTCCTTAGCAGCAAAAAACTGGCTATAACCATGCAGCAAAGGCACGCTGAACTCAACGTTGACGGGTTAAAAAACCGCGCGGGGGATTGCCCAGCGCGGCTTTTATCTTTGAAATGCGTTAATGCGGCGCGCCGCTTACCAGCGCATCGGGCGCGATGTTCATATGTTTGAGGACCGGCCCCATGATGTTGCCAAAGATCGGCGCGGCGACCGAGCCGCCAAAATGATCGCCTGCGGTCGGATGGTTAATCATAACCACCAGCGCCACCTGCGGATCGCTGGCCGGGGCGATACCGGCGGTATAGTTTACGTAGCCGCCGTCATATTTACCGCTGGCGCCCATCTTCTCCGCCGTACCGGTTTTCGTGGCTAAGCGGTAGCCCGGCACAGCCGCGCGGATCCCGGTGCCGCCCGGCAGCACATCACTTTCCAGCATATGCACCACCGTTTTGACCGTTTCCGGATTGGCGACCTGTTTACCAATGACCGGCGGCGTAACTTTGGTGATGGAAAGCGGACGGTAGATGCCATAGCTGCCCAGCGTGGCATATTCACGGGCGATCTGAAGCGGCGTGACGCGTAATCCATAACCAAACGAGAAGGTAGCGCGTTCAATATCCGCCCAGCGCTGACGATGCAGCGGAAAATAGCCGACGCTTTCGCCGGTCAGCCCCAGCCCGGTGGGCTTACCAAGGCCGAAAGCGTGATAGGTATTGACCAGCGCCTCCGCCGGCATTGCCAGTGCAATATGCGATACGCCGATATCGCTCGATTTTTGCAGGATGCCGGTCATGGTCAGGCGCGGCCAGTGGCCCACGTCGCGGATCAGGTGACCGTTAACCCGATACGGGGTGGTATCCAGCACCGAGTCCGGCCTTACCAGACCGCGCTCCAGCCCTTCCATTACCACCAGCGGTTTTACCGTTGATCCTGGCTCAAAGCTGTCATTGATCGCTACGTTACGCATCTGCCCAGGCGAGACGTCCGCATAGTTGTTCGGGTTGAAGGAAGGGTAAGAAGCCATGCCCAAAATTTCCCCGGTGTCGATCTTCACCAACACCGCCGCGCCGGAATCGGCTTTATTTAGCAGCACGCCATCGCGCAGCTTGCTGTAAAGAGTGTATTGATCGAATTTATCGATACTCAGCTGCACGGTAGGCGGCAGCGATGGCGGCTGATAATCGATCATGGCGATAATATTGCCTTCGCGATCCTGACGATATTTCTCCACGCCCGGCTGCCCCTGTAACACCTTGTCGTAGCCCTTCTCCAGCCCGTTCAGTCCGGTATTATCGGCGCCGACGATGCCAATCAGCGGCGCGGCTGCCTCGCTCATTGGATAGAAGCGGCTGTCGTTATAAACCGTACTGATGCCTTTCAGATGGAGCTTGCTGATATCTTTAGCGATGCCCAGCTCGATTTTGCGCCCCAGGTAAAGGAAACGGCGATGCGGGTTGGCGGTAATTTGCTGCTGGATCTGTTCCGGGCGCTGGTTAAGCGCGTTGGCCAGATATTCCCACTTGGGATTGGTGAAATCGGGGTTTGCCTCCATGACGCGCTGTGGATCGGCAATGATGTCGCGTGAGGGGACGCTTAGCGCCAGCGTTTCGCCATTCCGGTCCAGCAGGGTGCCGCGGTTGGTTGGCAGAGTAACGGTACGCAGCGAACGCTGATCCGCCTCGTGTTCCAGCATCGGATGATTGATTAATTGCAGATCGGCGACGCGGGCCAGCAGAACAGCTAAACATCCCACCACGCCCAGACAAATAAGGCGAAACCGAAACGGGTTGAACGACGCTTTAATTTGGTCTTTTCCAAGAAATTTCTGTATGCGGGGCATGGTCCATGACCTTAATGCGGGCAAAAAAAACCTGCGCATCTGCGCAGGTTGGTGTAATCAATAAACTTGTTGATGTTCACCCATCAATACCTCTGGGACTTAAAATGTACCAAGCGGCAGCGAGGGGCGGCTATCAATGATTCGCAACAGTTACCCGCAAAATGTAACCAGCTATGTGATTTATCAGCCCTTTTGCAATGTTTGCCGTTGACGAATCTCGACCAGACAGGACATGGCGTTCGGCCCCTGCGTTAATAATGAAGTACCGATATCCAGCGTCAGAACATTGGGATTACCGGCGCGATCCCAGGGCTGCCAGGCGCCGCCAAAGCCAGGGTCGAACCAGGCACCGGTAGAGGTCACCACCACGCCCGGCGTTAGCCCCTCGTTCAGCTTAACGCCCGCCAGCATTATGCCGCGCGCATTAAATACCTCGATTTCACTACCATCGCTGATACCGCGCGCCGCGGCATCCTGCGGATGCATCCACAGGGTTTCATGACCGGCGGTTTTGTTCGCCTGGACGTTCGGCGTGGCATCAAGCTGGCTGTGCAAGCGGTCGGCGGGTTGAATGGAGATCAAATGCAGCGGAAAACGCGCTGCCTGCTCGCTGCCCAACCATTCCTGCGGCGCGCGCCATTCCGGGTGTCCGGCCATATCATTCAGCTGATAATCGGCAATAGTTTGACAAAAAAGCTCGATTTTCCCGCTACTTGTTTTTAGCGGGCTGGCCTGCGCATCGGCGCGAAAGTCGGACATAAAAACATAGTCGCGCTCGCTGGCCGGCAGCTCAACATAGCCGCGCTGCCAGAAGGCCTCAAACGCTGGCCACTCGACGCCTTTGCGCTGCTGCGCCTCGCCGCACTGCTGATAAAGATGGGCGATCCATTGCATCTCATTGCGGTTTTCAGTAAAGCGTTCGCGATAGCCGAGGCGCTCGGCCAGATCGGCAAAAATATCAAAATCGTTACGCGCCTGATGCTGCGGGGCGATGGCCTGATGCATGGCGAAAACAAAGCGATCGCGTGAGGATCCGCCAATATCGTTACGTTCCAGGGTAGTGGTGACCGGCAGTACGATATCCGCCATCTGCGCTGCCGGCGTCCAGACAATATCCTGTACGATAACCGTGTCCGGCCGCTGCCAGCCCTCCACCAGCCGGTTAAGCTGCTGATGATGATGGAAAGGGTTACCGCCCGCCCAGTGCATCAGATGAATATCGGGATAGCGATGCGTTTGGCCCTGGAAAGCGTAACTTTCCCCGGGCTGCAGCAGCATATCGCAGATACGCGCCACCGGAATCGCCAACCCGGCCGGATTGGGTCCGGTGGGCAGCTGCGGCGCAGGCGTATCAATGCGCGGGTTGCCCACGCTGTTCATCGAGCCATGTCCAAACGAGAACCCCGCCCCCGGCAGCCCCGGCTGCCCCAGCATGGCGGAAAGCGCAATCATCATCCAGTAGGGCTGTTCGCCGCGATGCGCACGCTGTACCGCATAGGAACAGGTGATAAAGCTGCGTTTACCCGTCAGCTGACGCGCCAGTTCGCTGATGCGTTCCGCCGTAATGCCGGTGATTGTACTAGCCCACTGCGGGGTTTTCGCTACGCCGTCACTTTGTCCCAGCAGATAATCGCGCAGCTGGGGATAGCCGACGCAGTGGCTGTTAAGGAAGTTATAATCCGCCGCGCCCTGGCGTTCTATTTCATATCCCAGCGCCAGCATCAGGGCGACATCGGTATTCGGGCGAATCGCTATCCAGTCGGCATTCAGAAAGGCGGGGCAATCATCGCGCAGCGGGCTGACGTTAATTACGCGCGTACCTTTGCGTGCCAGCTGTTCCAGCGCCGGTTTCAGGGTATGTTCGCCCGCCCCGCCCGATGCCACCTGCGCATTTTTCAGCGCCAGGCCGCCAAAGGCCAGCACCACTTCCGCATGTTCAATTACGCTCGGCCAGTCGGTTACGCGTCCGGTGAGCGGCATATAAGTGCCGATAACATAGGGCAGGAAGAACTGCGCTGCGCCCCAGCTGTAGTTGCCCAGCTGATCTACGCCGCCGCCGCCGTTAAAGTAGAAGCGTCGTACCAGCGTGCGCGCATGGTTTACCCGCCCTGCCGAAGACCAGCCATAGGAACCGGTGAAGATACCGTCAGCGCCGTAGCGTTCGCGCACGCGCTGATTCTCTTGCGCGACCAGATCAAGTGCGGTTTCCCAATCCACGGCGATAAAGTCTTCACGCCCACGCAGCGTACGATCGCTGTTTTCCCGCGCTTTTAGCCAGGAACGCCGCACCATCGGCTGGCGAATGCGCTTATCCGAATAGACCAGCTGCGGGATGGTTTGCAACATAGGCGAGGGATTGCTGTCAGCAAAAAAGGGTTCACAACCGGTAAGTCGGCCATTTTCGGTGACGGCGGTAAAAGCGCCCCAGTGGGCGAGATGCGGAACTTTTTTGATGGTCATGGTGCGGGTGCAAAAGCCAGCGAAAGAGACAGACGGGCATGGTAGCCTTTCCCGCCAGGAAAATAAAAGTGCAATATTCGGCGCGCTTTGCGACGGGGCTGGCATTCTGTGCGGTTGAACTTGCAGGTCTTTTCCGCAACACTCTCTTTATGTGTAAACGTTTACCCCGGAAGGTACTCTATTCATGGCAACGATAAAGGATGTCGCCAAACTGGCCGGCGTTTCTGTCGCCACCGTTTCGCGCGTAATCAACGATTCTCCTAAGGCCAGTGAGAACTCTCGTCTGGCGGTGTTTAGCGCGATGGAACAGTTGCAATATCACCCGAACGCCAACGCGCGCGCGCTGGCTCAGCAATCAACGGAAACCATTGGTTTGGTGGTCGGTGATGTTTCCGATCCGTTTTTCGGCGCTATGGTGAAGGCCGTCGATGAGATAGCCTGGCAGACCGGTAATTTTTTGCTGATTGGCAACGGTTATCATAACGAGGTGAAAGAGCGGCAGGCGATTGAGCAGTTGATGCGCCATCGTTGCGCGGCGCTGGTGGTGCATGCCAAGAAGATCGCCGATGACGAGCTGGAGAATCTGATGCAGCAGATGCCGGGTATGGTGCTACTTAACCGTTCTCTGCCCGCCTTTCAGCAGCGCTGTATCGCGCTGGACGATCGCTACGGCGCCTGGCTGGCAACCCGGCATTTGATTCAGCAGGGTCACGATCAGATTGCTTATATTTGCTCTACGCATACGATTTCCGACGCCGAGGAGCGTTTACAGGGCTATTACGATGCGCTGCGAGAGCACAGTTTGCCCTGTAACGATCGCCTTGTGGCGTTTGGCGAGCCGGATGAAGTCGGCGGCGAGCAAGCGATGACAGAGCTGTTAGGTCGCGGCAGAAATTTTACCGCCGTCGCCTGTTATAACGATTCGATGGCGGCCGGTGCATTGGCGGTGCTGAGCGATAATGGTGTTCGCGTGCCGGAGGAGATGTCGTTAATCGGCTTTGACGATGTGCTGGTGTCACGCTATGTGCGCCCGCGTTTAACCACCATTCGCTATCCGATAGTGACGATGGCGCAGCAGGCCGCCGAGCTGGCGTTAGCGTTAGCGAATAATCAGCCGCTGCCGGAGGTAACGAATACGTTTAACCCCACGCTGGTACGCAGACATTCGGTTAGTCCGCCGGGTTGAGGTTAGGCTTGTTGGGTGCCAGCGATGAGAGAGGCTACGGGCACCGGTTATATGAGACATTACGGGTGCCGGTCACGAGAAGGACGGGCAGTTCCGGCGGGACGGCATAAACCTATCCCTGGGGCCTCCGCCCGCCTACCCTGCCCGTCCCTCTCCTTCCCCTGAGATCTCACTAACGTCACTTAACCTTCTAAAAGTCAAAATCAGTAAGGCGACAGCATCGGGCACAAAAGTCAGCAAAGCGACAGCAAACAAACGCAGGAGCCAGCGACCAAAAACAGAGTACTGCAAAAATAATACAAGCACTCAATAAATCAACGTATCCTTTATAAAAAACAACGAAATCTGGCATCCTTAAAATACTTATTAATAAGCATTACTCAGTGCTTTTTTGTATATTATTCAGCAACTCAACCCCTTGTGCAGATACACAATAATAATCCATACCTTCGGGGCTTCTGGGCACTATATCAACTAAACCCGATTTAGCCAGATTATCCATAATTTTTGCAACATGGCCTCCTCCATCCAGCTTCCGCTGAGTCAGAGCACGATCAAGATTGTACCAGGTCCAATTTACATCGTTTCTGGAGGCTAACAACTTCAAAATATTCAGTTCTGTACTATTTACCATAAGGGAGCATCCGGATGATAAAGTTTATCGCCAGTTATTCTGTACTCTTCGAGAGTAGCAGTATGTGTATTGTTCCATAAATCATAGGCCTCAATGTTATCGCCTGGCCTACCCGTTTCCCATCCTAAATTACAGTAACGTTGATACTCTCTGCATTCATGAGTATAAAAATTTAAATCTACCTGCTCTACGGAAATCTTACCATCAGCAATTTTCTTTAACCTGTTGACCATAAATTCGTTACCTGGATCAAAGCGAGATATATGTTTTTCAACAATAGCTATCCCTTTGTGAGTGATTGTTACCCCCTCCGTTGTTAGATACTCAATGGGACCACCTGCCTGTTCAGGATCAAACGGTCTTGATGTATAAGTGCCTTTGGCACCTAAGGTTTCCAGTTCGTTAAGATCGGGAAACTTTAATTTCCCCATCGTTAAACCAGCGGCTATCGAAGCGCCCGCAATAAGCAAGCCTTTGGCCTGATCCGACATCATCTGATCATAACCGGCGGGCGCCTCGCCTCCCAGCTGTTCTGCGGTCTGCCTGAACCCGTCAGGGTTGCCGTTATACATTCCGCCTGCCGCCAGCAGCCGTCCGGCGGCTTTGCTGTTGATAACGCTCAGCGTCGCGGGCTGTGATATTTGCGCCTGGCGGGCAGGTAACGCTGTGGGACGCGGTTTTCCGCCCCGTTTGCTGTAGTCGCGGCGGGTAACTGACCGGTTATATTCCCGGATAATATCCCGCGCCCCGTCAAACTTAAACGCCAGCCGGTCGCGGCAAATCAGTGCGCCGCGCTCATCAATATAAAACAACGATCCCTTTGAGAAAGAATAGCCGCCGAGCATCACCACCTCGCCGCTGAAGAGCATTCTTTTCAGCTTTTCCCGCTCCCGTGGCCCGTGCGGCGGCGGCTGGTTGTTGTAACCGTTAAAGGCGCGCTCATGCATATTAATCAGCTTAAAATCCAGCCTCTGGCGATCATCAAAAACATATTTATCTTCAATTCGGGACCAGGCAAAAACAGGGCTGGTTATTTCCTCGTATCTTTCCGGCGCCAAATCGTCACGCGGCAGGTAATAAAGATCGGTTCCGGGCAGGCTGAAACTCATACATCATATCCTTATGATGACTATCGCAGCATCAACCATTACATAATTATTAGACCTGTTTCAAGCCAGAACAATCCATTATTTTAACCCGAACACACTTTCAGGATAATGGGTTGAATTATACAATTACAACAAGTAATAACGCTTGCCGTTTATATAAAAATCCAATCCAGCACGCATATTAAAATCAACCATATCGGTTGTAATAAATATTAATTTTTACCAAACCTAAGACTGGCGCGCCGATATATCCAATGCGATATTTTCCCATCACGAAAAAATTGATTGATGCCGGTCACGAGACAGTTTACGAGTGCCGGTCACAAGAAGGACGGGCAGTTCCGGCGGGACGGCATAAACCCATCCCTGCCGCAGAACGTATTACACCAGCGTAACCTTATCCCAGCGCCTTGTGATACAACCGAACCACGACATCGGGATAATCCAATGCATCGCCGATATAGCGCCAGCCAAAGCGCTCGTAATAATCTGCGCATAGCGCATACAGATAAAGATCGGCAAAACCGCGCGCGCGGCACCAGCCCTCCGCATACGCCTGCAGGGCCGCGCTAAGGCCGGAGCCGCGAGCTGACTCATCGACATACAGCGCCGCCAGCCACGGAAACAGATCCTGACGGCTAATCAAATCACAACGCCAAACGCCTACCGTCCCCACCGGACGTTCGCCATCCAGCGCTACAAACGTCTGCGGGAAATCTGCTCCCTGCATACTGCTCTCTATCACGCTGGTGAAAAACCCCCCGCTCTTCTCATCGCCAAACGCGCGCCACAACCACTCCACCAGCTGCGGCTGACAGTGCGGCACCTCAGACAAAGGAACAATATGCCAACGGCTCATACCAGTTTCCCCTGAAAAATAGGCACCGATTCAAACAAATACCCATCGAAATCCGGCGCGTCGGCATCCGACAGCTCCATCAGCGTATTCTTCACGTTCTCTAAATGCTGCCACATCCCCTGCCAGGCACCCATCACATCACGGCGGCGTAAAGCTGCCAGAATCGTCTGATGGTCGCTCAGCCACTTCAACCGGTAACTGCGCGTTTCAATATGCCTGCGCAACTGCTGCCACAGCGGATTATTTTCATGATGCCGCCAGATACTCTTTACCGTATCCATCAGCATCTGATTCTGCGTCGCGCCCGCCAGCAAAAGATGAAACAGACGATCGTTATCCTGACTGGTATCATCCAGCGCAATCGCGCGCTGCTCCTGCTCCAGCGTACGCCGCAAATTCTCGATATCGGCTTTGGTCGCCATGCGCGCGGCGAAAGCGGCTATATTACTCTCCAACAGCTGACGCGCCTGCAGCATCTCAAACGGTCCAACATCGCTGCGGAAAAATGCCTCCTCCTCGTCGCTGCTGGCGCTGGGAATGCGCATCACATACACGCCCGAACTTTGACGAATATCGACCGTCCCCTCCAGCTCCAGCATCAGCAACGCTTCGCGGACGATGGTACGGCTCACGCCCCAGGTTTCTGCAAGATTGCGCTCCGGCGGTAAACGTGAACCCACCGGATAAAGCCCGGCGACGATCTGCTGGCGCAAATGCTCGCCAATCTCCTGATACTGCTTTCTCTCTTGCGGCGCTGCGCCCTTATCCACTTCATCACCCTTAGCCCGTTGACCACACCATCCCGTAGCGCCTGATTAACCGGTAACAACTGATGGCGACACTCCGCTAGTTTATCAAAGCCAGCGCCTGATCGAGTACTTTTGCGCCATTGAGCGTGCCGTAGGCCAGCGTATCAATCACCGCGATCGGAATCTGATGGCTATCGGTCAGCTTCCTGTTCTCTTCCAGCTTAAAACGCACCTGCGGCCCCAGCAGCACCACCGCCACCTCGCCGGGATAGTTTTGCAGCTCCTCGCGCAGGTTTTGCTCCGGAATAGCGTAAATTTTATAGCTCAGGCCACGCGCCGCCGCTTCTTTCTCCATGCGCGTCACCACCATTGAGGTCGACATGCCTGCCGCGCAGGCCAGTACGATACGTTTCATTTGCGGCTCCTTATTTAGGTTGATCGTCCAGCGTCAGAGTTAACTGACGACTGACGCGCAGCTGACGAAACCAGTGCGCTGACTTTTTCATGCGCCGCTGGCGCTGATGCTCTAAATCGATTTCAATCAAACCATAACGATTCTTAAACGCATTCATCGGCGACACGTTATCGGTAAACGCCCACAGCATATACCCCTGACAGTTACTGCCCGCCTGGCGGGCCAGCAGCGCCTGATAAAGATGTTCGGCGATGAAAGCGATGCGATAATCATCCTGAATTTCTCCGTCGGCATCCCTGAAGCGCGCTTCGTTTTCAATACCCATGCCATTTTCTGCGATAAACCACGGGAAATTGCCATATTCGTCGCGCATCCGGCGGGCAATATCCGCCACGATACGCGGCTCGATCTCCCAGCCGCGCGACGGATTCATCCTGCGGCCCGGCAGCTCAAAAGGCTCATAGTAGTAAGCGGGGTGAAACGGCGTATCCGCATGCCAGGCGCGCGACGGCGCTTTTACCCGATGCGGATAGTAAAGATTCAAACCTACTTCATCGACGCGATGCGCCGCGATCAGCGCCAAATCTTCCTCGCTGTACTGCCATGCAATCTGATGCTGCGCTAACAGCTGCAGCAGCGCGGGCGGATACTCGCCCTTGATCGCCGGATCGAGAAATACCCGGTTATAAAACAGGTCATACATCTCTGCTGCTTTTCTGTCATGCGGCGCGCTGGATCGCGGCCAGGTTACCTCCGGGTTTAAAATCGTCCCGATAGTGCCCGCCCAGCCTCCGGCGCGAAACAGCGCCACCACTCGCGCAGTCGCCAGATTTTTATGGTGATTCCACTGCATCCAGGTTGCGGTGCTTTGCTGCCCGGGCCAGCGCAGCGCATCGAGGTAAACGCGGGTTTGCACCACAATCGGCTCGTTAAATACAAACCAGCGCTTAACCCGATGCGCATAGCGTGCAAATACCTGTTCCGCATAGCGAACAAACAGATCCACCACCTTCTTCGCGCCCCAGCCGCCATACTTTTCCAACAGTATCGCCGGCAGTTCGTAATGCTCCAGGCAGAGCATCGGCTCTATGCCGTTGGCCGCCATCTCATCCAGTAGGCTGTCGTAATAGCTGGCGTACTCTTCATCCACCTGCGCCGTTTCATAATCAAGCAGAAAGCGCGACCAGTTAATGGAGGTGCGATAGTGCGTCAGCCCGCAGGCCTTCATTAACGCCACATCTTCCCGATAGCGATTGATAAAATCGGTCGCCACCGCCGGGCCGTAGCCGTTATGCCAGACATGACGATCCTGCTGATACCACGCATCCAGATAAGAATCCTGACCCGCTTTCTTGCCGTGCCAGCCCTCAGTTTGCCAGGCAGACGCCGCCGCGCCCAGAATAAAATCGGGCGGAATATCAATGGTGACTTTGCTCATCCCAACTCCTTAAGGCTGCGCCAGCTCCGGCTGCTGCAGGGCTTTCGCCTCGGCGGCTTCGGCGCGGCGAGCGGCGATTTTGACAAACGGCAGATAAATCAGCACCGACACCACAATACACACCAGCTGGGTCACCACAGCGCCCATCGACCCGGCGGTAGAAAGCCAGGCGTTAACAATCGGCGGCGTGGTCCAGGGCACCATCACCACCGCTTTGCCGGCAAAGCCGGTCAGCGTGGCGAAATAGCCGATGGAGCCGGTGACCAGCGGCGTAATAATGAACGGGATCGCCAGAATCGGATTCAGCATGATCGGCATGCCGAAAATAACCGGCTCGTTGATATTAAATAGCCCCGGACCAAACGAGAGTTTGGCAATCTCGCGCATCTCTTTGCGTTTGGTCGCCAGCATCACCGCCGTCAGCAGGCCGATAGTCAATCCAGAGCCGCCGATGCTCATATAAACATCCCAAAACGGCATGGTAATAATATTGGGCGCCTCTTTTCCCTGCTCGAAGGCGCTCATATTTACCAGGATCGCTCCCAACAGCAGCGGCTCGCGGATCGGTTTAATCATCTGGTTGCCGTGGATGCCAATCACCCAGAACAGCTGGGCGACAAACATCAGCAGCAGAATGCCCCACAGGCTTTGCACCACCGACTCCAGTGGCTGCTGCACCACGCGGTAAACCGCATCATAGAGATACATGCCGCTGACCTGATGGAAAATAAAGCCGAAAGTGGCGATAGCCGACACGGTAATGATCGCCGGGATCAATGCCGAAAAAGAGGCGGACACATTTGGCGGCACGGTATCGGGCATTTTGATCTTGAGCCGATCGACATTTTCCAGCCGACAATAAATCTCTACCGACAGGATGGCGATAAACATGCCGAGGAACAGGCTTTTCGTATCGGAAAACTGCTTCGCCAGCACGTCGGTCACCAGCCGCATCTGCCCGTCGACCATCATTTCCAGCGTGGTCGGCGTAACGGCGATAAAGCAGATCACCGCCAGCAGGCCGGGAAACAACGTTTTGATGCCGTTAATTCTGCCCAGCTCAATACCAATTAAAAACACCGCGCCGATATTCAGGAAGCTCAGCGTGGCATAGTTAATACTGGTGGTAATCGGCTTGAGATCGGCAAGGAAAGAGAGCGCCTGGAAACTGGCGAGGCCGTTTTTAGCATCCAGCACCATATTGGAGATCAGTACCGAAAAGGCGCCAACGATAATAACCGGCATCAACGTAATAAAAGAAGCTTTGATCGCCATGATGTAGCGATAGCTGTTAAAGCGCGTGGCGAAGCTTCCCAGCGAGTCAATGAGTCGATCCTGTAGAGACATAAGCAAAACCCCAGGGCAAGTGAGTAAGCGTCCTGTTGTGACAACCCAACCCTTCCCTGATATGGCATACCAAAATTAGCTGAATGAGCGCTTTTTTCTGTGAGCTTTAGCGCAGTTCGGTTATTTGGTATTCCAATAAGATAATTAACTCAAATCTGGTATACCAATAATCGAGGTGAGTATGGATTTTGAACAAGTCATCATGGAGTTGCTGATTAACGCTGGCGAGGCGCGATCGCATGCTATGAGCGCCATTCAGTCAGCCCGCAGACGAGAGTGGCAGCAGGCGGATGAGGCGCTGGCCGCTTCGGCGGAGGCCTCAAAGGCGGCGCATCGTATCCAAACGCAGCTGATCGGCGCCGATGAGGGCGAAGGAAAATTACCGGTGACCTTGATCCTGGTACATGCCCAGGATCATTTGATGAATGCCATGCTATGCCGGGATCTGGCGGAAGAGATTGTGCTGCTACGCAAAGAGCTGCTGGCGTAACGCGTGGGCTGCGCCCGCCGTGGCGGCAGGAACAGCCCGTCGATTAGTGCTCCAGCGCCAGCAGCTCTTCGATGGTCTGGCGACGGCGGATCTCGCGCGCCTCGCCGCCATCAAACAGCACCTCAGGGATCAGCGGTCGGCTGTTATAATTAGAGGACATGGATGCGCCGTACGCGCCGGTATCGTGGAATACCAGATACTCGCCCGTCGTCATTGCCGGCAGCAGACGCGTTTCCACCTTACCGCCCTCCTGCTGAGTAAATACATCGCCCGATTCGCACAGCGGTCCCGCTACTACCGTTTCATGCAGTTCCCGTTGTGCGGCAGCGTTATCCGCCGCAAGCAGCGAAATATGATGATAGCTGCCATACATAGAAGGACGCATTAAATCGCTGAAGCCTGCGTCCACCAACACAAAGTGACGGCTGCCCATCTCTTTCACCGCCCGCACCTGCGCAACCAGCACGCCCGACTCGGCCACCAAAAAACGCCCCGGTTCGATCTCTAACTTCACCGCATGGCCTAAATGCGCCGCAATACGTTCGCGCGCGCTGTGCCACAGGCTGTAATAGTGTTGCGTATCGATCGCCTCTTCGCCGTAACGATACGGAATTGACAGCCCGCCGCCAGCAGAGATTGCTGAGATATCCCTATCCAGCGCGATCACATGGCTGACCATCGCATCGCATACCTGTTCCAGGTGGGCATAGTCCACGCCGGAGCCAATATGCATATGAATGCCCACCAGTTGCAGATCGTACTGCTGAATAGCCCGTAGCGCCTGCGGCAGATCGTCGTGCCAGATACCGTGCTTGCTGTTTTCGCCGCCGGTATTGGTTTTTTGGCTGTGCCCGTGTCCAAAACCTGGGTTGACCCGCAGCCAGACCGGATGGCCCGGCGAGCGCTCGCCCAGCTGAAGCAGCATATCCACCGAACCCGCATTCACCGGAATGCGCAGCTCGGCGACGCGTGCCAGCGTAGGTTTATCCAGCACATCTGCGGTAAAAACGATCTCATCGCCGCCGGCAACATAGCCTGCCGCCAGCGCGCGTTCAATTTCGCC
Organism: Mixta hanseatica; assembly: GCF_023517775.1. NCBI lineage: Bacteria > Pseudomonadati > Pseudomonadota > Gammaproteobacteria > Enterobacterales > Erwiniaceae > Mixta > Mixta hanseatica. The sequence goes on from NZ_CP082904.1 coordinate 3,512,354, forward strand.
CAGTGAAACGGAATCAACTTTCACGCCCGCGGCGCGCATCAGACGCAGGATATGAATATTCGAGCAGGCCTTTTGTGCAAAACGCACTACATCAAACTGCTGTAGCTGAGCGATGCGCTGGCGAATAATCTCCGCATCGTAGGCCCAGAACGGACCATCATAACGTTCGGTAAGCGGCAACAAATTAGCGGCGGTCAGAGCGCTGTCAGACTGATTAAGCGGGCGTGGCATGAGCAATCTCCTTTACATTTTCTCCATTACGCCACAGCGCTTTTAGTGTGAAAAATATCTGTTTCTGCAGAGTCTATGCAAATATGATATGGCTTTCGCTACCGGAGAGATCATGGCTAACATCACCCATCGGCATATTGAGATTTTTCACGCGGTGATGACCAGCGGCAACCTGACCGCCGCCGCTGAGCTGCTGCATACTTCACAGCCAACCGTTAGCCGCGAGCTGGCCCGCTTTGAAAAGCTAACCGGGCTCAGTTTGTTCGAGCGCGTACGCGGCCGATTGCAGCCCACTGTTCAGGGGCTGCGCCTGTTTGAAGAAGTTCAGCGATCCTGGTACGGTCTCGATCGCATTATCAGCGCGGCGGAAGGGTTGCGCCAGTTTCGTCAGGGCGAACTTTCCATCGCCTGTCTGCCGGTTTTTTCCCAGTCGCTGCTGCCGTCCCTTTGTCAGCCTTTCCTGCAGCGCTATCCCGATCTCAGTTTGAATATTATCCCACAGGAATCGCCATTGCTGGAGGAGTGGCTGTCAGCCCAACGCCACGATCTCGGCCTGACCGAAACCCACGTTACGCCCGCTGGCACCGAGCGCATCGAGCTATTAACGCTAAATGAGGTATGTGTTTTACCGGCCGATCACCCGTTAGCCTCACGCAGACAGCTAACGCCGCAGGATTTTGCCGGTGAAAGTTATATCAGCCTGTCGCGTAGCGACAGTTATCGGCAACTGCTGGACGCGCTGTTTCATGAACAGCACGTCCAGCGCAGGATGGTGATGGAAACCCACAGCGCGGCGTCGGTATGCGCCATGGTACGGGCAGGCGTAGGTATTTCGGTAGTGAATCCGCTGACGGCGCTTGACTATGCCGCCAGCGGCGTCGCGATCCGGCGTTTCAGCGTGGAGGTGCCCTTTACGGTGAGCCTGATTCGCCCGCTGCATCGTCCGGCCTCGGCGCTGGTTAATGCTTTTAGTCAGCATTTGCAGCACAAGGCCGGACAATTCCGGGTAAAGCTTAACGCCCTGCTTGGTTAGCCAGCCGCATCGTTAGCCTAACAGCAGCAGGCAGGATAAATCGTCTCCGCCGTTTATTTCGTTAATGGCTTTATTAAGCTTATCCGTTATTGAGGCGGAGTGACCGACATATTGATAGTAATCGGCAAAAAGATGCAGCACATCGTCCTGTTTAATTTCCTGATGCAACGATTGCACCGAAAGTGAAACCTTGAGGAAGAAGTAATCCATCACTATGCGGTAAAAATGCCGCATAATAAGAGAAAGATCTTTGCCGGGAAAGTAGTTGCTGTAGAGCTGATAAAGTAAATAATTACGCAATACGTATGGCTCTTTCAGGCAGGACGTGGCGCAAAGCTGCTGCCATTGCTGATTAATAATGGAAAATTTCTTTTTCAGCTCAGTAATATCAGAAAGTTCCTCATCTAAATAGTTTGCAATATAGATATAATCAGCGCGCAGCCCGCTATTACGTAGCGTAATATTTATATGATCTTTATAGATTGCCATAATCACACGAAGCTTCAGCAATGCCGCCTGCTCACTTTCGCCGTTATTCACTGATAGTTGGTCAGTGTGAAGCGCCGTAAGCAATTCTTCATAAAAAGATTCAGCTTCAGAAAGCCGATGGGATAAATCAAAGTTTATGCGTTGCAGATATAAAATAAACTGCGCCAGCGCGTATAAGTTGGCCTCAATATCGTTACTTTGCGCAGCGAGCAGGTTCCAGGCAAACAGGTGAATAATCTGATTGGTTTGCCCGAAGGCAATCTCATGAACTAGTTTATTATTAGCCGCCGAAGCAAGAAGATTGACTTCCTGGTGCTGTAGCATACTGTCTTCATCAAACAGCACCAGACGGGCGACTTCAGAGCAGGACATCGTCAGATTATAGCGTAACTGATCGCCCCGAATATGCTCTTGTCTGGGGTAAATCGCGCAGGTTGGAGAGAGAGCGTCACCGCCTAATTTTTGATGTACCCTACATAACTTGTCAGCTGTAAAGAAAGGACATGTACCCTCGTCATTAAACTTAATCATGGAATAACTTTTTTTTCCCTTTCGGGTTAACCTCAGGGCTTCTTTTGCTATGCTTCTTATTTCTTCATCTGAGGAATTAATATATTTATTATGGGTTTTTTTATCTATGTTAATAACCCATCCATGGCAACAATGATTTAAGCATTCCGGTCCCACACATCTAAACTTTTTATAAAAGTTCGGGGTGATAATTTTGCGTATTTTCATAGATTAACGCTCTGATATAAAACCGCTAAGGTAACATAGAGTGTTAATAACCTAATGGGGAATAAGCGCACGCTTTAGTACGTAATTAGTCATAATTTGGCAGAAATGAAAGAGAACGTGATGGATGCGCTGACGGCACGGGATTATACCGCCAGCGCGTTACTGAATTAAGCGTGTACCGGCTGCCTTTCGCCACCGGCCCGGCGGAAAGTGATCAGGCAGACAATCAGGCCGACCGCGGCTAACAGCGCAGCCGCCACCGGTACGGCGGTCAGGCCGTAGCCGCCTTCAATAACCGCTCCGCCAACCCAGGCGCCCAACGCGTTCCCTACGTTAAATGCGGAAATATTCAGGGTAGAAACCAGGTTCGGCGCATCTTTACCGTGGCGTACCACGTTGATTTGCAGGCCAGGCACGGTGGCGAAAGTGGCCATCGCCCACAGGAACAGGGTGATTTCCGCCAGCCACAGCCCGTGGCTGGTCCAGCTAAAGGCCAGTGAGAAGAGCGCAATCAGCGCAAAGCTCAGGATCAGGCTGAAGGAAACTTTCCAGTCCGCCAGCTTGCCGCCGATAATATTGCCCACCGTCAGGCCCGCGCCGATCAGGAATAGCGTCCAGCTTACGCCGCGATTGCTGATGCCGGTAACCTGTAACAGCAGCGGAGCGATGTAGCTAAACAGCGCGAACATCGCCGCCGCAAAGCAGACCGTCATCAACAGCGACAGCCAAAGCTTGCCGTTCGCCAGCGCGCTGATTTTGCTGCCGAGGTGTACCGGCTTCTCATTTTTATTGGTCGGCAGGCTGACGATCAGGGCAACAAAGGCCAGCACGCCAATCACCGCAACGCCCCAGAAGGTGGCGCGCCAGCCAAACAGCTGACCAAACCAGGTACCCAACGGCACGCCCAGCACGTTCGCCAGCGTCAGGCCGGTGAACATCAGCGCAACCGCTGATGCCTGACGATTAGGCGCTACCAGGCTGGCGGCCACCACCGAGCCGATGCCAAAGAAGGCGCCGTGACACAGCGCGGTCACGATACGCGCCAGCATCAGCAGGTTATAACTGTATGCCAGGGCGCACAGTACGTTGCCGATAATAAAAATCGACATCAGCAGAATCAGCGTGCGTTTGCGCGGCAGCCTGGCGGTCAGCAACGCCATGACCGGCGCGCCGATCGCTACGCCCAACGCATAGCCGCTAATCAGCCAGCCGGCGGAAGGGATCGACACGCGCAGATCGCCCGCCACCTCCGGCAGTAATCCCATAATAACGAACTCAGTAGTGCCGATTGCAAACGCACTCAGCGCCAACGCCAGTAATGAAACAGGCATAACATTCTCCAGAAACGATGGTTGCAGACTCCAGGCAGGCCGCCGTCGAGCAGCGGATTGGGTGACGCGTTGTGCTGCTGCATCTCTTTATTGCGCCACTGCAGGTATTAAAGCACAGCATTAATGTGACAAACACCCCGAAACTGACAAGGGTTTATTGCGCTATGCGCAATAATCCTGCGTCGATTTAGTACAAAGCGCGCTTTGCTTTAAGAATTTTCCTTTACCTTTACTTAACCATTAGCTGGGATATTTTGTTAAAGTTTGCCCTCCCCAGCTTACGGCGTTGAAAAATGCCATAACAGCCTGGGTTTTGGGGATAAACAAGGCGTTAAAGAAAGCAAGGTGGCTGCCGATATCATAATAAGGGATTAACAGCGCTTATAATTAACATCGGGGAGATACCATGCGTAAGATGCTCGCCCTGCTGGTTTTAAGTTTGACCGGCTGTTCGGTCGGTCATTATGAATACAGTAAAGAAGCCCAGCAGCGCGTTGACCTGACCGTGACCGGTATTCCTACGGTGCTGGGCCTGGGCACGTTGGGTACCACTATTCCTCTGACCGCTGACTATAGTCTGACCGCTGCCCACGTTGCGAAATTCTCCTTATACAAGGTAAAGGCCTGGCATCCCTCCTGCGATCTGGCCATCGTTTATCATAAAAATGATGCACGAGATCTACCGCCGCGCTTTCGTAACGGCTTTATGGGCGATCGGGTAAATCTGTACGGCTACAGCTTTTATACCGCGATGCCAGTCGCATCAACCGGTAAAAATCTGGTAAACAGCAGCCTGCAAAACCGCTGGAATAAACAGAGCTGCGTAGTAGTGGCAGCGGATGCCGGCGTGGTTCAGGGAATGTCCGGCGGCGCGGTATATAATGCCTCTGATGATACGCTCGCCGGCGTAATTGTCGGCTACAGCGCCGAGATTAACGATAAGCAAAGCGGCAAAACCCTGTATAAGAATGCCGCGCTGTATGTACCTTATTCGCAGTTTTCAAACTGGCTGACCACTGAAATAAAATCGTAAGCGCTATTATTACGTCAGCCCGGCGGTTAAAACACATTACTTCTGCGGCTTGTCCGGCAATCCATTATGCGGACCCAGTGGTTGCGTTGGTGGATTATGCCAACGATCTTTTCGGGTCGCCTCATAGTCAGCATTAAGCGGATAGTGAATGCGGTTTTCCTCTTTATTGGCTTCGCCTATCACCAATAATCTGGCTTCCTCTGTCCCATTATTGATAAAAGTGTGACAAATACCGGTCCCTGCGGGAAAGGCCACCGCATCGCCCGGCTGCAAGGCATGCAGTTCACCGTTGATCCAGACATGAGGATGTCCATCCAATACATAGACAAATTCCGCTTCTGCGCTTTCAGCATGCGGATAAGAAAGGCGACGCCCTGGCAACAGGCGCTCATGATGGATACCGATACGCGTTAGTCCCAGCGCCCGCCCCAGAGGCGCGCCAATACCCATATGCTCATTACTGTCACGGTAATGCGATTCGTCCGGCTCTTCCAGTTCTTGCCAGTGACGAATAAAAGCCGGTCTCTCTTTTGGCTGCATACGATCGTCTCCATAAAAGGGACGCCTGAGCGTCCCTTTTTTACTGAGCGTAACGAAATTACTTCGCGGACGGACGCAGCGCCGGGAACAGGATAACGTCACGAATGGTGTGGCTGTTGGTGAACAGCATGACCAGACGGTCGATACCGATGCCGAGACCGGCGGTCGGCGGCAGGCCGTGCTCCAGCGCGGTGACGTAATCTTCATCGTAGAACATCGCTTCATCATCGCCGGCATCTTTCGCTTCTACCTGCTGGCGGAAACGATCGGCCTGATCTTCAGCGTCGTTCAGCTCAGAGAAGCCGTTGCCTATTTCACGACCGCCGATAAAGAACTCGAAACGATCGGTGATTTCCGAGTTGGTGTCGTTGCGACGCGCCAGCGGAGAGACTTCCGCCGGATATTCGGTGATAAAGGTCGGCTGAATCAGGTGGCTTTCCGCCGTCTCTTCGAAGATTTCGGTGACGACGCGGCCCAGGCCCCAGCTTTTCTCTACTTTGATCCCTAGCGAACGGGCAATCTCTACCGCTTTATCAAAGTTTTCCAGATCGGCGAGGTTGGTTTCCGGACGATATTTCTGAATCGCTTCTTTCATTGTCAGTTTGACAAACGGCTTGCCGAAATCAAAGGTCTGCTCGCCGTAAGGCACTTCGGTAGTGCCCAGCACATCCTGCGCCAGCGTACGGAACAGACTTTCCGTCAGTTCAATCAGATCTTTGTAATCCGCGTAGGCCATATAGAGTTCCATCATGGTGAACTCAGGGTTATGACGCGGCGAGATGCCTTCATTACGGAAGTTACGGTTGATTTCGAAAACGCGATCGAAGCCGCCGACCACCAGACGTTTCAGATAAAGTTCCGGTGCGATACGCAGATACATATCGATGTCGAGCGCGTTGTGATGGGTGATAAACGGACGGGCGGAGGCGCCGCCAGGGATCACCTGCATCATCGGGGTTTCTACTTCCATAAAGTCGCGGCCAACCATGAACTGGCGGATGCCGGCCATAATCTGCGAACGAATACGGAAAGTGTTACGTGACTCTTCGTTAGCGATCAGATCAAGATAGCGCTGACGATAGCGGGTTTCCTGATCGGCGAGGCCGTGGAATTTATCCGGCAGCGGACGCAGCGCTTTAGTCAGCAAACGCAGTTCGGTGCAATGAATAGAAAGCTCGCCAGTTTTGGTTTTAAACAGTTTGCCGCGCGCGCCGAGGATATCGCCCAGGTCCCACTTTTTGAACTGTTCGTTATAGATGCCTTCCGCCAGATCGTCACGCGCAACGTAAAGCTGAATACGTCCGCCCACGTCCTGCAGCGTAACGAATGACGCTTTACCCATGATACGGCGCGTCATCATACGACCCGCCACGCTGACTTCAATATTTAGCGCTTCCAGCTCTTCGTTTTCTTTATCGTCATACTGCGCGTGCAGTTGTTCGGAAACGCTGTCGCGGCGGAAGTCGTTAGGAAATGCTACGCCCTGTTCACGCAGTGCGCTAAGTTTTTCACGGCGCGCTTTCAGTTCGTTGTTAAGTTCCAGCGCGGCATCAGCGCCCTGCGGTTGTTGTTCAGACATATTTAGAGTCCTGCTTTCAAACTTGCTTCAATGAAACGATCCAGATCGCCGTCCAGTACCGCCTGAGTGTTCCGCGTTTCTACGCCGGTGCGCAAATCTTTGATGCGTGAATCATCCAGCACGTATGAGCGGATCTGGCTGCCCCAGCCAATATCAGATTTGTTATCTTCCAGCGCCTGCTTCTCGGCATTTTTCTTTTGCATTTCCAGTTCATAAAGCTTGGCTTTCATCTGCTTCATCGCCTGGTCTTTGTTTTTATGCTGAGAACGGTCGTTCTGGCACTGGGTTACGGTGCCGGTTGGAATATGGGTGATACGCACCGCAGATTCCGTACGGTTAACGTGCTGACCGCCCGCGCCGGATGCGCGGTAGACGTCGATACGCAGGTCAGCCGGGTTGATTTCGATATCAATATCGTCATCTACTTCCGGGTAAACGAAGGCGGAGCTAAAGGAGGTATGACGACGGCCGCCGGAGTCGAACGGACTTTTACGCACCAGGCGATGCACGCCGGTTTCGGTGCGCAGCCAGCCAAAGGCGTACTCGCCAGAAATACGAATGGTTGCGGATTTGACGCCCGCGACTTCGCCGTCAGAGACTTCGATAACCTCGGTTTTGAAGCCTTTGTCCTCCGCCCAGCGCAGGTACATGCGCAGCAGCATGCTGGCCCAGTCCTGTGCTTCCGTACCGCCGGATCCCGCCTGGAGATCGATATAGCAGTCGGCGCTGTCATATTCGCCGGAGAACATGCGACGGAATTCCAGTTCGCCCAGTTTTTTATCCAGCACATCCAGTTCGGCAACGGCTTCGTTGAAGGTTTCTTCATCGTCCGCTTCAACCGCCAGTTCCAGCAGGCCGGCAACGTCTTCCAGGCCCTGAGCCATTTGGTCGAGGGTGTCGACGATGGCTTCCAGCGCAGAGCGTTCTTTACCCAGCGCCTGGGCGCGTTCTGGTTCGTTCCAGACGTCCGGCTGTTCCAGTTCGGCGTTTACTTCTTCGAGGCGTTCTTTCTTGGCATCGTAGTCAAAGATACCCCCTAAGAACGTCGCTGCGCTCAGTGAGGTCCTGGATACGATTTTTCACCGGATTGATTTCAAACATGGCTTTAGGATCTTTTAAGAAGTGACGTTAGATATAACAGGGGAGTTTAACTGAAAAGGCGCTGAGATTGTAGTTTTGTGCGGGAAGTTGCGGGTTGGCGTTGATGTTTGGATTGGTGGCGGCGGGTTGGCGTTGGCGTTTGGGTTGGTGAGGGCGCGGCGGGTTGGCGTTGATGTTGAGAGCGGCGGCGTCAGCAACAGGCTGGCCGTTCCGTAAAGTCGTCGTGCATCCATCCCTGGAGAAAAGCCTGTCGCTTCCCGGAATGCAGCGATAATCTGTTCGCCGCTTTTCTGCCTCGGCATTAACTTGCAGGGATATTTTATTCCGTTTTTATAATAAGCGCCTTGTATTTACCTTTCGCACCCTTTTTCTTTTATTTTGGCAAGTTGGGTAGCAAAATCTTCTTTGCGTAAAACATCGCCCTGAAGCACCGTAACAGGACCTTTTGCTATAGCAACTTCACCAAGCCACTTTTTATCAATAGTTGACAATCCACATACGGCATAGAGTTTACTTTCGTTTGTGGCGCTGGCTGAATTTATTATTTTTAGAAAAATATCCTCATTATTTTCGGAAGCTAAAATTTTTTCATAGAGGCGTTTACCTTCAGATTGTTGCGCGATAAAGCCATCATTCCCCCAGGAGAAGTATGTGGCTTTCGCAAGGTCTTCTTCCAGGCTCATTGCATGAGCTGAGGATGATGTAACTAATAACAAAAGCGCTACTCTGATCATCGTCGCGGCTCCATTTTCGACAATGAGTATAAAAACACACATTAACCAAATGACAATTAAATTTTGGGAAATTAATTTTTATACTTACTGGATCTGAAAAACGCGTTAATTAAGTTTGATTCGGGTTGCCTAAAGGGAATTAAGGATATGAGTAACTATAGGGAAATAGCTCAGCGGATAGTAAAAATATTGGTTTCGCCTGAATCAGTATTCGGCTTTTGGAATGGCGTGACTTCAGTACCAAAAGATGTTGGTTATCTGGCCTACGGGTTTATAGACACCGATTCACGCTCCGCCAGGGAAAACGAACGGATAAGGATGGTAACAGCGATCCGCTACGGTATTTTGAAAAATCATAATTTCATTAAAACGTTAGAGATCGTTTTCGAAGCCTTCAATCAATATGTACCGGAAGAGAAACAGAACAGCATTTACAGTAAAACGCTGTTCTCTGTGGCTGGCAGGGCTACAGCTAACACGTTGATTTCTGGACGTATCGCGCAGAATATTGCGCAGAAGAGTAGCTTCTTTATCGGTATACGTGGCAGTATTATCGGTAATGCGTTGCTGGCTGGAGGAATGGCAGAACGCTGCATTTATACCTCCCGTCGGCTTCAATCTCATGTTCCAGAGGTATATAACGCTCTACGGCCTCACAATTATGATCTCCTCTACTTTTTACTTGAACCGGCTCTCCAGCCTTTTGTAGAGGCGTTACGCGTCAGATGGACTAACGGAACGTCAGCTTTTAACCAAATCCTTGATGCGGTAGATAATGAATTCAAAAAAAGATAATGCGAAATGCGAGACGGTGATTCGCACGCTCCTGCATTACCTGGGTTCGCTGCTCGGCACTCTGGTTTTTTTATTATGCGCCTACTGGTTTTTCCATTTTGAGACCTGGAGGGAGCGTGGTATCTATATTGGCCTGACGTTGCTGGCTGTCTACATCCTGATCAAACTGGTGCCTGAGAAATACCGTTGAATCCCGTTGCGGTCAGTGCAAAGCGTAAACCTGAGTCTGGATACGCTTTAGATCGTCAGGAAAACGGTTAACGCATTGTATGCTAATTAAAAGCTGACAGCGAAAGCCTTCTCCGATGCCAGCTTACGCTTATAGCGGCCAGATATGCTCAATTAACAGCTGTACGCTGCGGTTGCCACGAAACTCATTTACATCCAGCTTATAGGCCAGCTCTACGTGGCGCACGCTGGCATCCGGCCAGAGGCGCGTATCTACGTTAAATGCGATGCCGTCCAGCAATGGACCGCCGCCTAACGGCTCAATCATCACCTTCAGATGACGCTCGCCTATCAGCCGCTGCTGCAATAGTTTGAATTTGCCGTCAAAAACTGGCTCCGGGAACGCCTGTCCCCACGGGCCGGCATCACGCAGCATCTCTGCGGTTGGCAACGTCAGCTCCTGCGCCATCAGCTCGCCATCGGACCAGATAACGCCCTGCAAGGCGTCCGCATCCAGCCAGTCGCCCACCAGCTCGCTAAATAAGGCGCTGAACTGTTCAAACTTCGCCTCTTCCAGCGACAGCCCGGCAGCCATCGCATGGCCGCCAAACTTCAGGATCAAATCGGGATGCAGCGTATCCAGCCGTTCGAGCGCATCACGTAAGTGCAGACCAGCAATGGAACGCCCGGAACCCTTCAGCGTGCCGTCGCCCGCCGGAGCAAAGGCAATGACCGGACGATGAAAACGCTCTTTCAGCCGCGAAGCCAGAATGCCGACGACGCCCTGATGCCACTCAGGATGATAGAAGGCCAGCCCCAACGGCAGCGCTTCGCTGCTGCGCTCCAGCTGATTGCAGAGCGTCAGCGCTTCAGCCTGCATCCCCTGCTCGATCTCTTTACGCGTCTGGTTTAACGCATCCAGCTCGCTGGCCAACATGCGCGCCTGCGCCAAATCTTCCGTTAGCAACAGCGCCACGCCCACCGACATATCATCCAGACGGCCCGCCGCATTCAAACGCGGCCCCAGCGCAAAGCCAAGATCGCTGGCCGCCAGCTGGCGCGCATCACGATTAGCGATCTCCAGCAAGGCGCGAATGCCCGGACGGCATTTGCCTGCGCGGATACGGCTCATCCCCTGCCAGACCAGAATTCGGTTATTGGCGTCCAGCGGCACCACGTCGGCTACCGTGCCTAACGCCACCAGATCAAGCAGCTCCGCCAGGTTAGGCACGGCCAGTCCGTTGTCGAACCAGCCCTGCTCGCGCAGATGCGCCCGCAGCGCCAGCATCAGGTAAAACGCGACGCCAACCCCGGCCAACGCCCTGGAAGGAAAGGTACTGTCGTTAAGGTTAGGGTTCACGATTGCCTCTGCCGCAGGCAGGGTCTCGCCCGGCAGATGATGGTCGGTTACCAGTACCGGAATTCCCTTTTGTTGCGCACACTCGACGCCGGCATGTGAGGAAATCCCGTTATCCACCGTCAAAATTAACTCCGCGCCGCGCGCCGCCGCCTGTTCCACCACTTCCGGGCTCAGGCCATAGCCGTCATCAAAGCGGTTAGGCACCAGATACTGCACGTTACGGCCGCCCATACTGCGCAGCGCCAGCACGGTCAGCGCGGTGCTGGTGGCACCGTCGGCATCAAAATCACCGACGATCATAATCTGCTTCCCATCGCGCAGCGCCTGATGCAGCAGGGAAACCGCCTGCTCCATGCCGCTTAATCCCTGCCAGGGATGCAGAAACTTCGCGCCGCGCTCCAGCGCGCGCCCATCGCTTACGCCACGCTGGGCATACAGACGGCGCAACAGCGGATGAAGATCCGCTGGCAGCGCCGTATCGTTTGCCGCCTTACGGCGGCGGAGTTGCGTCGGTTTATTCACTGCTGATTAATTACCGCTTTTTTGTTTATCAAGAAGCTGTTTCATCTCTTGCGGGCCCTGATAGCCAGGGATCATCATGCCATTTTCCAGCAAAATGGCCGGCGTGCCCTGGATACCGAACAGGATGCCCAGCTTATAGTGCTGGTCGAGATTGATTTTGCAGTCGATAGGGGAAATTTCGTCGCCTTTCATCGCCGCATCAAAGGCTTTATTGCGATCCGCGGCGCACCAGATAGATTTCATCTCTTTCGCCACCTGACCGTTCATCCCTTCACGCGGGAACGCCAGATAGCGTACGGTGATGCCCAGCGCATTGTAATCCTTCATCTCCTGATGCAGCTTACGGCAGTAGCCACAGGTGATATCGGTAAATACGGTAATCACATGCTGCTCTTTTGGCGCTTTGTAAACAATCATCTCTTTGCTTAGCGCATCGACTTTCTTCTGCAGCAGTTGGTTGGTGACATTAACCGGATGCGCGCCGCCGACGTCATACAGCGGACCCTGAATAAAATGTTTTCCATCTTCGGTAACGTACAGCACGCCGCTTTCAGAGAGCACTGTCTTCATGCCCGGCAGCGGCGAGGGCTGGATTTCCGTCTGCTGTAATCCCAGCTTACGTAGCGATTGCTGAATCGCAGCGTCGTCGGCCTGCGCGACGCCGGTAACCGTAGCAGCCAGCAAGGCGACGATGGCAAATGTTTTTTTCATCCTGTTCCCTTATTATTCCGCCGCATCAGGCGCGCGGATGATGCTGTTGATGTAACTGACGCAGGCGCTCGGTGGCGACATGCGTGTAAATCTGCGTGGTGGAGAGGTCGCTGTGCCCCAGCAGCATCTGTACGACACGAAGATCCGCGCCATGGTTCAGCAGATGCGTAGCAAAAGCGTGGCGCAGCACGTGCGGCGAAAGCTTTTCGCTGTCGATACCCGCCAGCACGGCGTAGTGCTTAATCCGGTGCCAGAACGTTTGGCGGGTCATTTGCTGCGCCCGATTGCTGGGAAACAGCACATCAATCGCCAGTCCGTTCAGCAGCCAGGGACGTCCATACTCCAGATACTGTTCCAGCCAGTGTATCGCCTCTTCCCCCAGCGGCACCAGCCGCTCTTTGTTGCCCTTGCCGATTACGCGTACCACGCCCTGACGCAGGCTGACGTCGCTTACCGTTAATCCCACCAGTTCCGAAACCCGGAGTCCGGTGGCGTATAACAGCTCCAGCATCGCCTTATCACGCAGCTCAATCGGCTGCTCGACGCTGGGCGCCTGAAGCAGGCGTTCGACCTGCGCTTCGGAAAGATCTTTCGGCAGACGCTGCGGCAGTTTCGGCGAAGCAAGCAGCGCGCTGGGATCGTCATCGCGCAGTTTTTCCCGATAAAGGTATTGAAACAGACGCCGCATGGCGCTCAGCAGACGGGCGGAACTGGTGGCTTTATAACCGCCCGCTATGCGATCGGCAAGAAAAGCCTGTAAATCCGTCGCCTCTGCCTGCAGCAGCGTGCGCTGATGGTGTTTTAGCCAGGCAGTTAGCGATTGCAAATCCTGCCGATAGGAGGCCAGGGTGTTTTGCGCCAGATTACGTTCGATCCACAGCGCATCCAGAAACTGTTCAATAAGATCGTTATCCTGCACTTTTGCCTCTTTGCGCAAACGTGTGATTTTGCCTTCATTATGCCTGAAAGCAGCGCCCTTCTGATACAATTGCGCCTATTGAGCTATTTATGAGTAGATGTTCCGTATGAAGATTGGCCTTTTTTACGGTTCCAGCACCTGTTACACCGAAATGGCCGCCGAGAAAATTCGTGATTTTATCGGCGAGGAGCTGGTGACGCTGCACAACCTGAAAGATGATTCTCCGACGCTCATGGAGCAGTACGATATGCTGATCCTCGGCATCCCCACCTGGGATTTCGGTGAGCTACAGGAAGACTGGGAAGCGAAATGGCAGGAGATCCCGGCGCTTAACCTGCGCGGTAAAGTGGTGGCGTTATATGGGATGGGCGATCAGCTAGGCTACGGCGAGTGGTTTCTTGATGCGCTGGGCATGTTGCATGATTTGCTGATGCCGATGGGCGTGCAGTTTGTCGGCTACTGGCCAATTGAAGGCTATGAATTTACCAGCCCGAAACCCCTTACCTCCGACGGCAAACAGTTTGTTGGCCTGGCGCTGGATGACGTCAATCAGTTTGAAGAAAGCGATGAGCGCATCGCGCAGTGGTGTGAACAGATCCTGACGGAAACCGCGTCGCTACTGTGATGCGGGTAATTTCCTCCCAGTGCTCCCGATTATTCCATCATTCCGGGCGCCGGTTGCCTGGGATGATCCGGTCAACGCTGGCCCTTTAACAAACGGCGTAGGGCGCGCCAGCTCGCCTCGTTCATGCTATCGCGCATCAGCCACAGCGAAAGGCGTTTCCCCTGCTGCGTACGCAGCGAAAGCAGTATGCCAAACGGCAGGACAAAGGGCGGGCGCGTTACTCTGGCCTTTTGCTGCCGCCAATGCCAATAGCGGCTTTCATCAGCGGTTAACTGCCCGTGCAATGACCGCTGTAGCCGCAGGCGATACCGTAGCTCAATGAGCAATAGCAGCAACAACCCGCCAATCGCCGGGATCAGCGGCGGCGGCCAGGGCAATAGCAGCAGCCCGGCGATAAGAGCGATATAAAGCGCAAAGGTAACGCGCCGGGCTAAGGCTGAAGGATGAAGCTCAGATTGCCACCGCGCCACGTTCCGGGCCACGCTGCTGGTTACGTGTCTGGATCAGCTGCACCATGCGTTTTAGCTCTGCGTCTGCCGGCTCCCCGTGGTTCATTAGCCAGTTAAACAGATCAGGATCGTCGCTTTTCAGCAGACGAATAAACAGCGCCTTATCGTCATCGCTTAACGCATCATATTCATATTTAAAGAAAGGCATGATGGCGATGTCCAGCTCCAGCATGCCGCGGCGGCATGCCCAGTGAATACGGGATTTATCGTTGATATCCATGTGTTCCGTCATCGGTTAGCGTAAATATGTTGGCTAGTGTAGCGCTTTTTTTCCGGCCTGTTACAGGCAAATTCCTTCCCTGCGCGGAGTGCCGCATAGCGCTATCACAAGTTGCAGGGTTATCACGCGATTTGTGCGTCCGTTTCGGGAAACTGGTTGCAAAGCCCTTTTGCTCTTTTAATATGAAGTCACTCTTGGTATTCACTGACTCTTCAGGATTTCGCTATGCCTGACTTTACTTTTCCACCGCGCCAGCCTGTCGCTTCATCCCGGCTGCCGCTGACTTTAGTTTCACTGGAAGACTGGGCGCTGGTTTCCGTGCAGGGCGCGGACAGCACCTCCTATTTACAAGGCCAGGTAACGCTGGATGTCGCCGCTCTGCCGGCTGAAAAGCACTTGCCCTGCGCGCACTGCGATGCCAAAGGCAAAATGTGGAGCAACCTGCGCCTGTTCCATCGCGGCGAAGGCTACGCCTATCTGGTACGACGCGGCCTGCGCGATATGCAGATTGCCGAACTGAAAAAATACGCCGTGTTTTCTAAAGTAACCATCGCTGCCGATGACAATGTGGTGCTACTGGGCGTGGCGGGCTTTCAGGCCAGAGCAGCGCTGACCAACCGTTTTGCCGCCCTGCCGGATGCGCAAACGCCGGTGGTGCAGGATGGAGACTCTACGCTGCTGTGGTTTGCTACTCCTGCCGAGCGTTTTCTGCTGGTAACCAACGTCGAGAAAGCCAGCGAGCTGAAACAGGCGCTGGTAGGCGAGGCGCAGCTGAACGATAGCCAGCAGTGGCTGGCATTGGATATTGAAGCAGGCCTGCCGGTGCTGGATGAAAAAACCAGCGCACAGCTGATCCCGCAGGCGACCAATTTGCAGGCGTTGGAGGCGATCAGCTTCAAGAAAGGCTGCTATACCGGACAGGAAATGGTGGCGCGCGCCAAATTCCGCGGCGCCAACAAGCGCGCCCTTTACTGGCTGGCGGGAAAAGCAGGTCGCGTTCCCGCAGCGGGCGATGCGCTGGAGCTGAAAATGGGTGAAAACTGGCGACGCACCGGCACCATTCTGGCGGCTGTCCAGCTGGAATCGGGGGATGTCTGGGTTCAGGCGGTATTGAATAACGATCTGGAAGCGGAAAGCGTGCTGCGCGTGCAGGGTGATGAAGGCGGCCAGCTGGCTATTCAGCCGCTGCCCTATTCGCTGGCAGAAGCCTGATTAAAACAAAAAGTTAAAGGCGGCCGCACAGCCGCCTTTTTTATCTTTAAAAGGTTATAATACATAAAGATAGATCGCTAAAAAGTGGCAGATGCTGCCGCCCAACACAAAGCCATGCCAGATGGCATGATTGTAGGGGATGCGTTTCGCCACATAAAAAATCACCCCCAGCGTATAGATAATGCCCCCCGCCGCCAACAGCCAAACGCCGCCGGGCGCCAGCTTAATCGCCAGCTGATAAATCACGATAACAGAGAGCCAGCCCATCAGCAGATAGGTCACCAGCGACAGCACCTTAAAGCGATGAATAAATACCAGCTTAAAAACAATCCCGGCCAGCGCCAGGCTCCAGATAACCACCATCAAACCGTGCGCCAGCGGCGACTTCAGCCCTACCAGCAGAAACGGCGTATAGGTGCCGGCAATCAACAGATAGATAGCGCAGTGATCCAGCTTTTTTAACCAAAACTTCGCGCGCGGATGCGGTACCGCGTGATACAGGGTAGAGGCCAGGAACAGCAAGATCATACTGCCGCCGTACAGACTGTAGCTAGTGATGGCGAGCGCCCCGGCATTCGCCTCCATCGCCTGGCTTAGCAGCAGCACCAGCCCAACGATGCCAAAAACAGAGCCAATGCCGTGACTGATACTGTTAGCAATTTCTTCCGCCAGGGAATATCCCGGCGCTAATCCGTTTTTATTCGCCATGTTTCCCTCCTGATGTCCGGTTAATGTTTTGTGCATAAAAGGGAATCGTTATCGACTCGCCTGTTAAACCTGGTCCGTTCACAGACTAGCTAACAACCATTTCAGTGTACACGTGTAAGCTTAAATAAATTTATGTCAATCTGTAACCCGACGCGCGCGTCGGCGCGCAGAGCAAAATCTGGTAAGGTATGCCGCGGGAACCACTGGCGGATACAGCATGTTTACTCACAGCATAATTTCAACGCTCAATGACACAGAGATGATGGTATACAACACCGTAATTAAAAGCGGCGACAAGGTGATGTATATGACTATTCGTGAACTGGCCGATGCCGCTGGCGTCTCTACCACGTCGGTATTGCGCTTCTGTCGTAAAATGCAGTGTGACGGGTATTCCGAGTTTCGTATTCGTTTTAAATTATATCTGGAGCAGGAACAGCAGCGGCCGGTTAATTATGGCGTCAATGAAATTGTCAGCTTTTTTAAAAGCATTAATAACGATGAATTCGAGAATTTAATTATCCAGGCGGTAGAGCATATTTTAGCGGCGCAACGCATTATTTTTGTTGGCGCGGGCACATCCGGCACGCTGGGAAAATATGGCGCACGCTTTTTCTCTAACGTCGGTAAATTTAGCAACTATATCGATGACCCTTATTATCCGGTCAGCAGCGATATGTATAAGGATGCTGTCGCGATTATTCTTTCTGTTTCGGGTGAAACCGAGGAAATTCTGCGACTTGCCAGCCAGTTCAGCCTGCACCGCTGTAAAATTATTACCATTACCAATAGCGAAACCAGCTCACTGGCTAAACTGGCGGATTTTAATATCTCCTGCCATATGCCGTTAATTCGCATGAACGGCGGATTTGATATTACCAGCCAGGTGCCTACGATGTATATTATCGAGACGATTGGCCGTAAACTCGCCAGTCGCCAGGCGAAATAAAACAGCCTGTTTTTCTCAGGTAACAAATCACGTTTGTCACGTTTCGTTATAACGTGACATTCTTCCACGCTTTGCTACACTCCGGTCAACGTTTGCTATCGAACCGTTATATTTTCCCGCGCCCTCAATGACGGCTGCACGCTTATTTCCTGCCGCCGCTTAATATCATCGGGCGCTGCGTAAACCAGACCGTATTTTACTGCAACAGTAAGGGATCTTTATGACACAGCAGCAATTTCCGCAGGATTTTCTCTGGGGCGGCGCCGTTGCCGCGCATCAGGTTGAGGGTGGCTGGGATCAGGGCGGCAAAGGCATCAGCATTTGCGATGTGCTTTCCGGCGGTTCGCACGGCGTCGATCGCGTGATGACCGATGGCGTACAGCCCGGCTATAGCTACCCGAACCATGAGGCGGTTGATTTCTACCATCGCTATAAAGAAGATGTGGCGCTGTTTGCCGAGATGGGCTTTAAGTGCTTCCGCACCTCGATTGCCTGGACGCGTATTTTCCCTAACGGCGATGAACTGGAACCGAACGAAGCGGGCCTACAGTTTTATGACGATCTGTTCGATGAATTGCTAAAACATGGCATCGAACCGGTTATCACCCTGTCTCACTTTGAGATGCCGTGGCATCTGGTAAAACAGTACGGTGGCTGGCTGAACCGTAAAGTGGTCGATTTCTTTGTGCGTTTTAGCGAAGTGGTATTACGCCGCTATCAGCATAAAGTGAAATACTGGATGACCTTTAACGAGATCAATAACCAGCGCACCTGGAACTATCCGCTGTTCGGCTACTGCTGTTCCGGCGTGGTGTTTACCGATCATGAAAAACCTGAGCAGGCAATGTATCAGGTGATGCACCACCAATTTGTCGCCAGCGCCAAATTGGTGGAGCTGGGTCACCGCATCAATCCTGACTTTCAGATTGGCTGCATGATCGCCATGGTGCCGATTTATCCCTTCTCCTGCCATCCGGATGATGTGATGTTTGCTCAGGAAGCGATGCACCGTCGCTATGTCTTCAGCGATGTGCAGATGCGCGGCTACTATCCCGCTTATACGCTGAACGAATGGGCGCGCAAAGGCTATCACATTGAAATGGAAGCGGAAGATGAAGCGACCCTGCGCAACGGTTGCTGTGACTATATCGGCTTCAGCTATTACATGAGCAACGCGGTGCAGGCGAATACCAAAGGCGAAGGCGACTCCATTACCGGTTTCGAAGGCAGCGTGCCGAACCCGCACGTCAAAGCGTCTGACTGGGGCTGGCAGATTGACCCAGTCGGCCTGCGTTACTCGCTGAATATCCTGTATGAGCGTTATCAAAAGCCGCTGTTTATCGTGGAAAACGGCTTTGGCGCTATCGATAAGCCGAATGCCGACGGCTTTATTGAGGATGATTACCGTATCGATTATCTGAGCGCGCACATTGAGCAGATGAAAAAAGCGGTGCTGGAAGATGGCGTCGATCTGATGGGCTATACCCCGTGGGGCTGCATTGACTGCGTCTCGTTCACTACCGGTCAGTACAATAAGCGTTACGGTTTTATCCATGTGGATAAAAATGATGACGGCACCGGCACCATGGCGCGCTCGAAGAAAAAAAGCTTTGCCTGGTATCAGCAAGTGATCGCCAGCAACGGCGAGCAGCTTTAAGCCTGCGCTTTAGCGTTACCTGTATAAAAGCAAGGCCGGAATCTATCCGGCCTTTTTTATTACGGCAACAGGCTTACTGGTAGTCGCTGATGGGTACGCAGGAGCAGAACAGATTACGATCGCCAAATACGTCGTCCAGGCGCTTCACTGTCGGCCAGTATTTATTGGCGCAGCCTGCCGGGAACACCGCCAGATCACGACTGTAAGGATGCGTCCACTCGCCCACCAGCTCCTGTTGGGTATGCGGCGCATTCACCAGCGGGTTATCCTCCAGCGGCCACTCGCCGTCCGCCACGCGATCGATCTCCATACGAATCGCCAACATCGCATCGATAAAGCGATCCAGCTCAGCTTTCCCTTCCGATTCGGTCGGCTCTACCATCAGCGTTCCGGCAACAGGGAATGACATGGTGGGCGCATGGAAACCGTAATCAATCAGGCGCTTGGCGATGTCCAGCTCGCTGATGCCGGTCTGCTCTTTTAGCGGACGAATATCTAAAATACATTCATGCGCTACCCGGTTATCGCGCCCGGTATACAGCACCGGATAAGCGGACTGCAGGCGGCTGGCGATATAGTTGGCGTTCAGAATGGCCACCGAACTGGCCTGCTTCAGCCCCTCGGCGCCCATCATACGAATATACATCCAGCTAATCGGCAGAATCGAGGCGCTGCCAAACGGCGCGGCGGAGACCGCGCCCTGCTGCGTGAGCAAATCATCAATTTGCACCACGCTATGACCCGGCACAAACGGCGCCAGATGCGCTTTCACGCCGATAGGCCCCATCCCCGGGCCGCCGCCGCCGTGTGGAATACAAAAAGTTTTATGCAGGTTCAGGTGAGAAACATCCGCGCCAATATAGCCCGGCGTGGTGATCCCGACCTGCGCGTTCATGTTGGCGCCGTCAAGGTAGACCTGCCCGCCATGCTGATGAACAATCTGGCAAACTTCACGGATCGTCTCTTCGTATACGCCATGCGTGGAAGGATAGGTCACCATAATGCAGGAGAGCGCGCTACCCGCCTGCTCTGCTTTCTGCCGTAAATCATGCAGGTCGATATTGCCCTGTTTATCACAGGCAACCACCACCACCGACATGCCCGCCATCTGCGCCGAGGCCGGGTTGGTGCCGTGCGCTGAACTGGGGATCAAACAGATATGACGTTCACCTTCGTTGCGGCTTTCATGATAGCGGCGAATCGCCAACAGACCGGCATACTCGCCCTGCGCGCCGGAGTTAGGCTGCATGCACAACGCATCGTAGCCGGTGAGCTGCACCAGCCACTGCGAGAGCTGACTAATCATCTGCAAATAACCTGCCGCCTGCTCTGCCGGACAGAACGGATGCAGCTCGGCAAATTCCGGCCAGGTGATGGGGATCATTTCCGCAGCGGCGTTAAGCTTCATGGTGCAGGAGCCGAGCGGGATCATCGCCTGATTCAGCGCCAGATCCTTTTTCTCCAGACTGTGCATATAACGCATCATCTCGGTTTCGCTGTGATAACGATTGAACACCGGATGGGTCAGAATTGGCTGTTGACGCTGCAGCGCCGACGGAATGGAGCGGCTGTCAGCGGCAACGGCGGCGTCCAGTTCATCAATATCCAGCCCGTGATCGTCGCCCAGCAGAATGGCGAACAGCGTGGCGACCTCTTCGCGGCCGGTGGTTTCATCCAGCGTGATGCCTACCGCCTGATGAATATCGGTACGCAGGTTAACGCCAAAGCTGAGCGCGCGCGCCAGCACTGCCGCCTTGTCCGCCACCTCAACGGTCAGGGTATCAAACCAGCTGTGATGACGCAGCGTCAGGCCGCCTTTTTGCAGCCCGGCCGCCAGGATATCCGTCAGCCGATGGATGCGGCTGGCAATACGCTTCAGCCCTTGCGGACCGTGGAACACCGCATAAAAGCCGGCGATATTGGCCAGCAGTACCTGCGAAGTACAGATGTTGGAGTTCGCCTTTTCACGCCGGATATGCTGCTCACGGGTTTGCATCGCCATACGCAACGCGGTGTTGCCGGCGGTATCGCGCGATACGCCGATAATACGTCCCGGCATCGAGCGCTTAAATTCATCGCGGGCGGCAAAGAAGGCGGCATGCGGACCGCCGTAGCCCATCGGCACGCCAAAGCGCTGAGCGGAACCAAAAACGATATCTGCGCCCTGCTTGCCCGGCGCTTCCAGCAGCACCAGCGCCATAAAGTCGGCCGCCACGCTGACCACGATCTTGCGGGCTTTCAGTTCGCTAATTAGCGCGCCGTAATCATGGGCTTCGCCGGTAGTGCCGGTCTGCTGCAATAGCACGCCAAACAGTGCGTCATGATCGCGCGCGCGCTCTGCTTTATCCACCAGGATCTCAAAGCCGAATGTCTCCGCGCGCGTTTTCACTACGTCCAGCGTTTGCGGGTGAATATCGTCGGCAATAAAGAATTTGTTGGCATTTTTAAGCTTGCTGACGCGCTTTGCCATCGCCATCGCTTCGGCGGCGGCGGTGGCTTCATCCAACAGCGAGGCGGAGGCGATATCCATGCCGGTCAAATCCAACGTCAGCTGTTGGAAGTTCAGTAACGCCTCGAGACGTCCCTGCGAAACTTCCGGCTGATAAGGCGTATAGGCGGTATACCAGCCCGGATTTTCCAGCAGGTTACGCAAAATAACCGGCGGCGTCAGTACCGGCGTATAGCCCATGCCGATATAGGATTTGCAGCGCTGATTACGGCTGGCGATCGCTTTTAGCTCCGCCAGCGCCTGATGTTCCGTCACCGCATCGCCAATGGCCGGCGGGCCAGGCAGCTGAATGTCGGCTGGAACGATACTGGCGATAAGCTCTTTGAGCGAACTGGCGCCAATGGCCTGCAGCATGCTTTCCTGCTGTGAGAGAGAGGGACCGATATGGCGTTCGATAAAGGCGCCAGTATGTTCAAGCTGGCTGAGTGTCTGAGTCATGAATCGTCAATCCTGAGGGGCGGCTATCGCTATCAACACAAGCGGCCAGCCGCAGCCGACCGCTAATACCTGGAGGTCAGCGCATCACCGTGGCGCTGACAGCCTGCTGGAGGTTATTCATCAATGGAGGCCAGATAGCCTTCCGCATCCATCAGCTGCTCCAGTTCAGATTCATCGCTGGCTTTAAGGCGAAACAGCCAGCCGGAAGCGTACGGCTCGCTGTTAACCAGCTCCGGCGAGGCTTCCAGCGCATCGTTAACCGCCACGACTTCGCCGCTTAACGGCGCGTAAATATCAGAAGCGGCTTTGACCGACTCCGCCACGGCGCAGTCATCGCCGGCGGCAAAGCTGCTGCCCACGTCCGGCAGATCGATAAAGACCATATCGCCCAGTAGTTCCTGCGCATGTTCGGTAATGCCAACGGTATAAGTGCCGTCCGCTTCCTTACGTACCCACTCATGACTTTCACGATATTTTAATTCATTTGGCACATTGCTCATCGCTGCATTCTCCTGCACTGGTTACTGAGCGACCGGTTTACCGGCGCGAACAAAAATCGGTTTAGTGACGTTGACCGGCATTTCCCGATTACGAATCTGTACAATGGCCTGCTCGCCAATCCCCGCCGGAACGCGGGCCAGCGCGATACTGCAGCCTAAAGTGGGGGAAAAAGAGCCGCTGGTGATAATGCCCTGCTGCTGGTTGCCCTGCGCATCGGTAAACATCACCGGCAGATCGTTACGCAGCACGCCTTTTTCCGTCATGATCAGGCCGACCAGTTTTTCGGTGCCCTTTTCACGCTGATGCTCCAGCGCTTCGCGTCCGATAAACTGCCGATCGGCAGGCTCCCAACTGATGGTCCAGCCCATGTTCGCCGCCAGCGGCGAGACGCCTTCATCCATATCCTGACCGTAGAGATTCATCCCGGCCTCCAGACGCAGCGTGTCGCGTGCGCCCAGCCCGGCAGGCTTCACGCCCGCCAGCAGCAGCCGCTGCCAAAACTCGGCGGCCTGCTCGCCCGGCAGCGCGATTTCATAACCGCTTTCACCGGTATAGCCGGTAGTGGCAATAAAAAATCCGTCTGACTCCACGCCAAAGAAGGGCTTCATGTCACTGACGACCTGACGCTGCGCATCGCTAAACAGCGTTTGCGCTTTCTGTTGCGCATTCGGTCCCTGCACCGCAATCAGCGCCAGATCGTCGCGAACCTGTATCGTGACGCTAAACGGCTGCGCATGCTCGCTGATCCACGCCAGGTCTTTTTCGCGCGTGGCGGAATTGACCACCAGCCGGAACCAGTCATTGCTCATAAAGTAAACAATCAAATCATCAATCACGCCACCCGATGCGTTCAGCATGGCGCTGTACAGAGCCTTTCCTGGCTGCGTCAGACGGGCGACATCATTAGCCAGCAACCTGCGCAGAAATTCCCGGGTGCGCTCACCGTGCAGATCGACAATGGTCATATGAGAGACATCAAACATGCCGGCATCGGTACGCACGGCATGATGTTCATCCATCTGCGAGCCATAGTGCAGCGGCATCATCCAGCCGTGGAAATCCACCATACGGGCGCCGCACGCCTGATGCTGTTGGTACAACGGAGTCTGCTTCATAACATTCCTGTGCGTTAACGGGTTAACTGGACGCTAAATGAGGCTAAAACGTCCGACGCAAACGTTCTCTCTGCCCTGACGTTATCACCGAATGGCCTGATTAACCATAAGCTAAACAAGGGCGAATCACGTGTGTCCCTGGCCGGAACCGAATGAATTGTGCAGAATTTTTCACTGAAAAAATGCGTGGCAAGGCACATAACCAACAACAAAAGCGTAACAAAGCCGTTTAAAAACCAGACAGCCGCTTAATGACGCTAAAAAAAGCCGTTGATAAGCACGCCATGAAATTAGAAAAACTAATGCGAATACGCAGGTAAAATTAGAATAATTCAAACGAGCAGACTAAAAGCGTGCAGCTGCCTCAAACTGGTGCAAGAGGGGAAAAAAGGCCCGAAGCCATGGATAAACAGCCCTTAACGGCACAAAAAAAGGGCCGAACGGCCCTGAGGTAAGCATGCGCTGTACATTTAACGAAAGATCGCCTGAACGCCCCTGTTACAAGCTGCGCTTAGCGCAGCCATTCCGGCAGATCCTGCAGACCCATGGCCTGCTTCAGCAACCGCGGCTTAACGCCGGGTAGCCGATCCGCCAGCCGCAGCCCCACATCGCGCAGCAGCTTTTTCGCCGGATGATTACCGGCAAACAGATCACGGAAGCCCTGCATATTCGCCAGCATGACCGCCGCGCTGTGTTTACGGCTGCGCTCATAGCGGCGCAGGTAAAGATGCTGACCAATATCTTTGCCCTGCTGTTGCAGACGGCGGATTTCGCCAATCAACTCAGCGGCATCCATAAAGCCCAGGTTAACGCCCTGCCCGGCCAGCGGATGGATGGTATGCGCCGCATCGCCCACCAGCGCCAACCGATGCGCAGCAAACTGACGGGCATAACGCGCCGTTAGCGGGAAGGTTTGACGCTCGCTTTCCAGCTCGCACAGGCCAAGACGCATATCAAAAGCGACCGACAGCTGCTGATTAAACAGCGCAGCGGGCATCTCGCGCAGCCGGGTGGCTTCCTGCGGCGGCAGCGACCAGACAATCGAGCAAAGATGCGCATCGTTCAGCGGCAGAAAGGCCAGAATCCCTTCGCCGTGAAAAACTTGCCGCGCCACCGCCTGATGAGGCTGCTCGGTACGGATGTTCGCCACCAGCGCGTGATGCTGGTAATCCCAAAAGGTTAAGGGAATATCCGCCTTTTCACGCAGCCATGAGTGCGCACCATCTGCGCCGATCAGCAGGCGGGCACTCATCATGCTGCCATCCTGCAGAGTGATAAAGGCTTCGTTATCGCCGAAAGCCACCTGCTGCAGCTGCGCCGGCGCCAGCAGCGTAATATCGCTTAGCTGCTGCGCCCGCTGCCATAAAGCCTGGTGAATTGCCTGATTTTCAATGATATAGCCCAAATGACTGACGCCCTGCGGCTCATCGAACTCAATAC
Organism: Mixta hanseatica; assembly: GCF_023517775.1. NCBI lineage: Bacteria > Pseudomonadati > Pseudomonadota > Gammaproteobacteria > Enterobacterales > Erwiniaceae > Mixta > Mixta hanseatica. Next base: position 3,537,521 of record NZ_CP082904.1, read on the forward strand.
GGCCAAAGCTATCGCGATCCCACACTTCCATGCCGTGATACGCGCTGGCGCGTTGCGCCAAAATCGCCGACCAGACATCAAGATGTTGCAGCAGTCGTTCACTGGCGGCATTAATCGCCGACACGCGCAATCCGTGCGGTTCGCTGGGGTTAAAGGCGTCCGGCACCGATTTTTCCAGCACCGCGATACGCAGACCACAGCCCTGTAATCCGCAGGCTACCGCCAGCCCTACCATACCGCCACCGGCGATCACCACATCATAAGTTTGCATTAAAATCCTCTTTTCAGCGCGTTACCCAGCCAAGCGTACGCTCCGCCAGGCGGTTGCGCAGCCAGGGTAAATTATCCATTGTCATCAGACCAAGGTTACGCCCTATTGCCAGCGGCAGATAGCGATTAGCAAACAGCCGCACCAGTCCATCGGTCACGCCGATGGTGGCGGCACGATCCGGCTCCCGCCGCTGATGGTAACGCTGTAGTACGGCAAAGCTGCCGGGATCTTCCTGCTGGCGTTGCGCCACCGCCAGCGTTTCAGCCAGCGACATCACGTCACGAATGCCGAGGTTAAACCCCTGACCAGCAATCGGATGTAAGGTTTGCGCCGCATTGCCCACCAGCGCCAGGCGATGCGCAACCGTTCGACTGGCGCTTTGCAGCGCCAGCGGGTAGCTGGTGCGCTGTCCCACCTGCGTAAAGCGCCCCAGTCGCCAGCCAAATGCCTGCTGCAGCTCTGCCAAGAACTCGGCGTCGCTCCAGCTATCGATACGGGATTTAGCCATCGGCGGATGGCACCAGACCAGCGAGCTGCGACCATGCGACATCGGCAGTAACGCCAGCGGACCATGCTCGGTAAAGCGCTCAAATGCGCGCCCCTGTGGGGCTATCTGCGTGGTCACGTTGGCGATAACGGCGATTTGTTGGTAATCCTCCCGCTGCCACTGAACGCCGCAGGCGGCAGCCGCGCGGGAATGGGAACCATCCGCCGCCACCAGCAAGCTTCCCTGTAGTTGCTCCCCGCTGCCCAGCGTGACGCTGACATGATCCTGATGCTGCTCAATGCGGCTTACCTGCTCCGGACAACGCAGCGTCACGCCAGGCGCCTGACGTAAGCGCTGATATAAGCGGTTTCCCACTTCATGCAGCTCCACCACATTGCCCAGCGCCTTAACCTCATAGTCAGCGGCATCAATGTTAACAAATCCGGCGTGCCCGCGATCGCTCACGTGGACATGAGTAATCGGCGTAGCGCAGTCGGCGAGCGCAGGCCAGAGATTAATCGCCGCCAGCTGCTGACAGGTGCCCGCCGCCAGCGCAATCGCCCGGCCATCATAGCCCGGATGCGCGCGTTCGCCTGGCGCAATCGCCTCGATTAACGTAACCGGCAGCGAACCCTGCGTCAGATGTGAGAGCGCCAGCGCCAGCGTTGCGCCGGTCATGCCGCCTCCGGCGATGATCACGCTCATCCCTGCTGCGCTGCCGCCATCAGCGCTTCGATAGCGTCAACGTCTTTGACCACGCTATCGGTAAGATTTTCATTTCCCTGTTCGGTAATCACGATGTCATCCTCAATGCGAATGCCGATTCCGCGATACTCTGCCGGCACGTCCGCGTCCGGCGCGATATACAGCCCCGGCTCGACGGTAAGCACCATGCCCGGCTCGAGCAGGCGTCCGCGGTCTGGGGTACCGTAATGGCCAACATCATGCACATCCAGTCCCAGCCAGTGGCTCAGGCCATGCATGAAGAACTGTCGATGGGCGTTTTCAGCAATCAGCAGCTCTATATCGCCCTGCATTATGCCCAGTTCTACCAGCCCGCTCACCATCACCCGCACCACTTCTTCGTTCACTTCGCGAATGCTGATGCCGGGACGAAACAGTGCGAGCGCTTTGTACAGCGAAGCCAGTACGATGTTATAAATTGCCCGTTGCGGCGCGCTGAATTTTCCGTTAACCGGGAAGGTGCGTGTAATATCGCCTGCATAGCCGTGCAGCTCGCAGCCGGCGTCGATCAGCACCAGATCGCCATCGCGCAGTTCGCTCTCATTTTCGGTGTAGTGCAGGATACAGGCGTTTTCGCCGCCGCCAACGATGGTGTTATAGGAAGGATGCCGCGCGCCGTGACGGGTAAATTCATAATGAATTTCGCCCGCCAGCTGATATTCAAACATGCCTGGGCGGCAGACCTGCATGGCGCGCGTATGTGCCTGGGCGCTGATTTTTCCGGCGCGGCGTAATATTTCCAGCTCTTCCGGGCCTTTAAACAGACGCATCTCATGCACCCAGGGGCGCCAGTCAATTAGCGTATTCGGCGCCTGTAAATTCTGACGAAAGCCGCGACGCAGCGTGTCCAGCGCGCTGAACAGGATACGATCGGCAAACTCATATTCACCCTGCGCATGGTAAACCACATCCAGCCCGTTCAGCAGCTGATGAAGCTGTTCCTTCAGGTCATCCCAGGGCAGCGCGCGATCGACGCCCAGCTTTTCCGGCGCGGCCTCCTGACCTAAACGCCGACCGAACCAGATTTCCGCCTGCTTATCACGTATGCGGTTGAACAGCACGCTATGGTTATGGGTTTCGTCGCTTTTAATCAGCAGCAGCAGCGCTTCAGGCTCGTTGAAGCCGGTGAAATACCAGAAGTCGCTGTGCTGGCGAAAGGGATATTCGCTATCCGCGCTGCGCGTAACTTCCGGCGCCGCAAAAATTAACGCCGCGCTGCCCGCAGCCATACGCGACAACAGCGCCTGGCGCCGCTGCAAAAAAGTATCCAGCGTAATCATCCGTATCTTCTCCCTGAGTTAGGCCGCCGCGCGGCGCTGACAAATAATCAGTGCAGCGTCACCTTGTTGACTTCCGGCGCGCCCGGCGGCATCGGCGGGTTAAAGGTTTCATGGCACAGCAAGGCGGCTACGCGTACATACTCGATAACCTCTTCCATTGATTGAGCCAGCTCTTCCTGATCGTCTTCTTCATCATAGCCAAGCTGCGCGATGGTGCGCAGATCGTCGATCGCCTCGCCCGCTTCGCCTTTGACTTTATCCAGTTTAGGCTGCGTTACGCCCAGCCCTAACAGAAAATGGTTCACCCATCCCGCTAACGCATCGGCACGTTCAAAGACGCTGCTTTCGTCTTCATCCGGCAGCATCAGCTGGAACATAAAGCCCTCTTCTTCCAGCGTATCCTGGATATGCGCATGCAGTTCCTGCAGCGGCTGCGAGAGCGATTGTGAAAAGGCCAGCCCTTCGTTTGTGAGATCGTGTACCAGCGCTTTCCAGCTGTGATCTTTGTTGCCACCACAGACAATGCCGCTGATCAAGCCGTGCATTTCAGCCGGCGTCATTCCTACCCCCTGTTGGGTCAGGAGGGATGCCAGCGCCTGATAGCCCGGCTGTGTGTTATCTGTAGACATATGCATTATCATCGTTGGCGGAGTAAGTTCGTGTTATGCTACCACCAGGTGCCTTGAGGTTTCCAGAAAGGGCTTGTTTCTTCACGCAAGGGTAGATATAGTGGCGCCCCTTCTGAGCCGGAGCAGGTTCAGAACGATGCGGGCGCAGTAATCAGTCAGGAAGGTGGCATGTCTGCACAACCGGTAGATATTCAGATTTTTGGACGTTCGTTACGCGTGAATTGTCCGCCTGAACAGCAAGATGCGCTGAACGCGGCGGCAGAAGATCTCAATCAGCGGTTGCAAGATCTGAAAGTTCGCACTAGAGTCACAAATACAGAGCAGCTGGTGTTCATCGCTGCGTTGAACATTTGCCATGAGCTGGCGCAGGAAAAGGGGAAAACCCGTGACTACGCTGCTAATATGGAACAACGCATACGCATGCTGCAGCAGACCATTGAACAGGCATTGCTTGAGCAAGGTCGCATAACTGAACGCCAGGGTGCGAAGTTCGAATAACACTTTACGGCCTGCTGTGATACAGTGGCGGTGAAGTACAATTTCTCTGAGATGTTTGCAAGTGGGCCAGTCCCCTGAGCCGATATTTCAAAACCACAGAGTGTGGCGCTCCGCAGCCTGTGTGCATGCCCGGTCCGTCCGGGAAGCCTAATGGTTACGACGACACATTCACCTTGAACCAAGGGTTCAAGGGTTACAGCCTACGGCGGCATCTCGGAGATTCCTTTCTTTTCCTCAGCGGTAACGTATCGCTTTGGAGATAAACCCTTAGCCGGCTTTGTGCTATATTCGCACCATTCCCGCTGGCTCAGGTATCCCCATGTCTTTATCACTCGAACGGCAAGCCATACGTACCCACGTACGCCATTTACGGCGTGGATTGAGCGCTGAACAGCAAACGCTGGCGGCAAATAGCGTGGCTGAGCGTGCCTTAAACGTCGCATCGATCGATCGGGCGCAGCATATCGCCTTGTTTCTTTCAGTTGATGGCGAACTCAATACCCGTCCCTTGATTGCCCGTCTGTGGCAGCAGCATAAACAGGTTTATCTTCCGGTGCTGCACCCGTTTTCGGCGGGGAATCTGCTATTTATCCGCTATACGCCGGAAACGTTGTTAACCCCTAATCGCTTACGTATTCCGGAGCCGCCGCTGGATGCCCGACAGATTATTCCACTCGACCAACTGGATGTGATGTTTGTGCCGCTGGTGGCGTTTGATAAGCAGGGACAGCGCCTGGGGATGGGCGGCGGGTTTTACGATCGCACTTTACAGCACTGGCGCAGCCATCGCTTTCTTCCCATTGGCCTGGCGCACGACTGCCAGCAGGTCGATACGCTGCCGACCGAAAGCTGGGATATTCCGCTGCCAGCGATGTTAACCCCTTCCCGCCTGTGGCAGTGGGAAAAGTAAAACGCCGCCTTACAAGGGCGGCGTGATGGGTGATAAAAGCGCGTAATCAGTAAAGCAGGCGGGCGCGCATCGTTCCCGGAATCGCCTTCATCAGCGTCAATGCCTTATGGGCGACATCCAGTTCCGCATCAATATCGATCACCACATAGCCCATCATCGGCGTAGTTTGCAGATACTGCGCGGAGATATTGATGCCCTGCTCGGCAAATATCTGGTTAATGGCGGTTAGTACGCCCGGTCGGTTTTCATGGATATGCAGCAGGCGGCTCACGTGCGCGCCGTGCGTCGGCAGCGAAACTTCCGGGAAGTTAACGGCAGAGAGCGTAGAGCCGTTATCGGAATATTTTGCCAGCTTCCCGGCCACTTCGATGCCGATATTTTCCTGCGCTTCCTGCGTCGAGCCGCCGATATGCGGCGTCAGGATGACGTTATCGAATTCGCACAGCGGCGAGTTAAACGGGTCGCTATTGGTCGCCGGCTCTTCCGGGAAAACATCAATAGCCGCGCCGGAGAGATGTTTATTCGCCAGCACCTGGCAGAGCGCCGGAATATCCACTACCGTTCCGCGTGAAGCGTTAATCAGCAGCGATCCCGGCTTCATCAGCGCCAGCTCTTCCGCGCCCATCATATTTTGGGTCGACGGAGTTTCCGGCACATGCAGGCTGACCACGTCGCTCATATTCAGCAGATCGGACAGATGCGCTACCTGCGTCGCGTTGCCCAGCGGCAGCTTGTTTTCAATATCATAGAAAAAGACATGCATGCCCAGGCTTTCCGCCAGCACGCCCAGCTGCATGCCGATATGGCCATAACCGATGATGCCCAGTTTTTTACCGCGCGCCTCATACGAGCCGGCAGCCTGCTTGTTCCAGATGCCACGATGGGCTTTGGCATTCGCTTCAGGGATGCCACGCATCAGCAGCAGCATTTCGCCGATAACCAACTCCGCCACCGAACGCGTATTAGAGAACGGCGCATTGAAGACCGGCACGCCGCGCTTTGCCGCCGCGTCTAAATTCACCTGGTTAGTGCCGATACAGAAACAGCCTACGGCCACCAGCTTTTCAGCCGCGGCAAAGATCTCTTCAGTCAGCTGAGTACGGGAACGAATACCGATAAAGTGCGCATCGCGGATGGAGGCTTTCAACGCTTCGCTATCAAGCGCGCCTTTGTGATATTCAATATTGGTGTAACCTGCCGCACGTAAATTATCCAGCGCGCTTTGGTGAACGCCTTCCACCAGCAGAAACTTAATCTTGTCTTTCTCCAGCGATACTTTTGCCATTTCCCGACCCTATTTTGCAGACTTCAGAAGAGGCTGTAATAAGCCAGCCTTCTGTCAAAATATCAAAATTTACGCGCGCGGCAATACAAACGATTGCCTGGTGCTTAGCATGGGCAAATGTGGATGGGGCTGGAGACAACAGATTATGATGGGAAGCGCCTTACCGACAGAATGATAACGTTGCGGCTTACCATTATGTGACATAAGTCACCAAATTAAGCCTTCTGCAGAAAAGATGTTTTTTAACAAGAAATAACCGGCGCGGCGCGCGCGCCAGCCAGATCATTTGGTGATAGTTTTTACGCCGTCAGGGCCGCCAATCAGCGCAATGTCAGCCCTGCGGGCGGCAAAAAGACCTACCGTTACCACGCCAGGCAACGCATTAATGGCGCGTTCCAGCTCAGCCGGGTTAACGATACTCAGATTATGCACGTCGAGAATAATGTTGCCGTTATCGGTGACCACATGCTGACGATACTCCGGCAGGCCGCCCAGCTTCACCAGCTCGCGCGCGATATAAGAGCGCGCCATCGGAATCACTTCCACCGGCAGCGGAAAGCCGCCGAGAACATCTACCTGCTTGGAGGCGTCAGCGATACAAATAAACTTATCCGCTACCGCCGCAATGATTTTCTCGCGCGTCAGCGCCGCGCCGCCGCCCTTGATCATTTGCATTTGCGGGTTGATCTCATCGGCGCCGTCAACGTACACCGCCAGAGAATCTACCTCGTTAAGATCGAATACCGGAATACCCAAACTTTTTAACTTCAGCGTAGAGGCATCCGAGCTGGAAACAGCGCCCTCGATTTGATGCTTAATCGAGCCGAGCGCATCGATAAAGTGGGCGGCGGTCGATCCGGTGCCGACGCCGACAATCGTCCCTGGCGTGACATAATCCAGCGCGGCCCAGCCTACTGCTTTTTTCAGTTCATCCTGCGTCATGGTATGTTTAAAACCTATGCTAATGGTGTGCGCGTAGTATAAAACAAGCTCTGGCTAAAATGCGTATTGGATGCGCGGCGTTTTGTCGCTTTGCAAAGCAGTGCACAAACTGCTGTCGCTATCCGCCACGGCAAGATCCTAATTTTATGGCATAGTGTCCCGGCATTCCTGAAGGAGAACAGAATAACAATGAAAAGACCCGACTATCGAACGCTTCAGGCTCTGGACGCTGTGATTCGCGAGCGTGGCTTTGAGCGCGCGGCGCAAAAGCTCTGCATTACCCAGTCGGCGGTCTCGCAGCGTATTAAGCAGTTGGAAAATATGTTCGGCCAACCGTTGCTGGTGCGCACTATTCCGCCCCGCCCGACCGAGCAAGGACAAAAGCTGCTGGCCCTGCTGCATCAGGTAGAGCTACTGGAGGATGAGTGGCTGGGCGATGAAAACGGCGGCACCACGCCCCTGCTGCTGTCGCTGGCGGTAAACGCCGACAGTTTGGCGACCTGGCTGCTGCCCGCGCTAAAAGAGGTGTTGACCGATTCGCCGGTACGCCTGAATTTACAGGTGGAAGATGAAACCCGCACCCAGGAGCGCTTACGTCGCGGTGAGGTAGTGGGCGCCGTGAGTATTCAGCCGCAGCCGCTGCCCAGCTGTTTGGTAGATCGGCTTGGCGCGCTGGATTACCTGTTTGTTGGCTCGCCTGAGTTTGCCGCACGCTATTTTCCTAACGGCGTAACGCGTTCGGCGCTGCTGAAAGCGCCAGCGGTGGCGTTTGATCATCTTGATGATATGCATCAGGCTTTTTTACAGCAGAACTTCGACCTGTCGCCCGGTAGCGTTCCCTGCCATATCGTTAACTCGTCTGAGGCGTTTGTGCAGCTGGCGCGCCAGGGTTCGACCTGCTGTATGATCCCGCATCTGCAAATCGAAAGAGAGCTGACCAGCGGCGAGCTTATCGATCTGACGCCCGGTCTTTACCAACGCCGGATGCTTTACTGGCACCGCTTTGCGCCGGAAAGCCGCCTGATGCGCAAAGTTACCGATGCGCTGCTGGCGCACGGTCATCGCGTGCTGCGTCAGGAAGAGGAAGCGCTTAGCGGTTAGGGCACGGTGAAAGTCATGTTTGCCTGCGCATTAACAACGTGCCTGCGTTGTTGCAGATGCTTTAACACCCAAAGCCTAAGGCGCGGGGAGTGCAGGCAGAAGAGTAAAGCATCCCGCGCCATGGACGGCGCGGGCCGAGCTGTCAGGGATGACGTTTTTTGCGTCTTTACGATCGGCCTGCACTTCCCGTGCAGGCACCCTGCTCCCGCAACCTAAGGCGTGTGGAGTACGTTAGGCTATTCAGGTGGCATCTCTGCCGGGTGCAACTAGTTGCGCTGTAGCTCAAACACCACATCGACCTGATCGTCAAAATGTATGCTCTGCTGCTCATAGGTTTGCTCAGCGGAGGTCATGGGCGCGGCGTCGGCGGCTTTATACATGCGCGCCATCGGCATCGGCTGATAGTTGGCTACGTGATAGCGCACGCTGTAAACCTGTCCCAGCTTGGCGTTAAATCCTTTTGCCAGCGCCGCCGCCTGCTGTGTGGCGTTTTCAATCGCCGCCTGACGCGCCTTCGCTTTATAATCATCCGGATTCGCTACGCCCAATTCTACCGAACGGATCTCATTCAGCCCCGACTTCAGCGCGCCATCCAATAAATCGTTCAGCTTATCCAGCTGGCGCAACGTTACCTGTACCTGGCGCACCGCACGGTAACCTTTCAGCACCGACTTGCCCTCTTTGGTATAGTCATACTCCGGCTGGGTACGCAGGTTCGCCGCATCAATATCTTTTTTCTCGATACCGTTTTTACTCAACAGATCGAAATATTGCGCCACGCGATCGTCCGCCTGTTTTTTCGCTTCCGCGGCATCCTTTGAAGAAACATTGACTTCTATCGCCAGCGTGGCGATATCAGGGCGCGCATCCACGCTCGCCTGTCCTGAGGTGACAATATGCGGCCCGTTGGGCAGCTCATCCGCCTGGGCGATCAATGGCGCGGTGCTTAATCCCATCGTTGCGGCCAGAGCCAGTGCTTTCAGTTTCACGAAAGGTCCTCCTTGAAGACAAAACAAATTAACGGGGCGCCGTATTGGCAGTTGCCATGACGGCCACGCAAGCCTGCCATAAGCCAGCCGTGGGCGACATGCGTGTTCCTCTGAGTTTTTATTGTGGCAAAAGTTTCTTTTTTTGCCGCCCCGCCGCACTTAATGCTGTCGGCCGCGCCTTAAAAGCCCGCCAGCCCCTGCCAGGCCAGTTTTAACGCAATAAACCACATCACTACGCCGACGAATAAATTAATGATGCGTTGCGCGCCCACCGTGTTCAGACGCGGCGACAGCCAGGCCGCCAGCAGCGCCAGGCTAAAGAACCAGATAAAAGAGGCGCTGGCGGTGCCCAACGCAAACCAGCGGCGCGCCTCGGCCGGCAATTGACCGCCCAGGCTCCCCAGCACGACAAAGGTATCCAGATAGACGTGTGGGTTTAACCAGGTGACCGCCACCAGCGTAGCGATAATGCGCCAGCGGCTCTGCTGCTTTAGCTGCGTGCTGGCCAGGGAGATATCAACGCTCAGCGCCGTACGCAACGCGCTCCACCCATACCACAACAGAAACGCGACGCCGCCCCAGGTCACCAGGTTCAGCAGCAGCGGCGATTGATTCAGCAGCGCGCTGCCGCCGAAAACGCCGGCGGAAATCAGAATAATATCGCTTAGCGTGCAGAGAGCGGCGGTCATCAAATGGTATTGCTGACGGATACCCTGGTTAAGCACGAACGCGTTTTGCGGCCCCAGCGGCAGAATAAGGGCTACGCCCAGAGCAAGCCCCTGAAAATATACGGATAGCATAAATTCCTTCCCGATAATGATAATGGCGGGCAGTGTATAGCGCGCAAGGCAGAGGGTGAAATGGAAAGAATTAATGGAATATCAGCAGGGCTAATAACAGCAGCGGGCGAGGTTTAACCTCGCCCGCTGCTGACTTTGCTTTGCCAATGCTGGCTAAGCCCAGGTCATTGCTGATCAGACGTTGGCCGTTTCAGCTTTGGCTTTTTCCTCGTCAGAAGATTTTACCTGATGCAAGTGAACATCCATCTGCGGATATGGGATGCCGATGCCGTGCGCATCCAGCGTACGCTTAAAGTTTTTCATCAGATCCCAGTAAACATCCTGCAGATCGCTGCTATTGCTCCAGCAGCGCACCACGAAATTCAGCGAGGAGGCCGCCAGTTCATTCAATCCAATCTGCACGCCTTTATCCTGCAGTACGCGCGGATCGGCATCCACCACTTCACGCAGCAGCGAAATGACCTGATCGACATCAGCGTCGTAGGCGACGCCAATAATAAATTCATTACGGCGCACCGGCTCGCGTGAGAAGTTAATGATATTGCCGGCAATGATTTTACCGTTCGGCACCACGACGATTTTGCCGTCGCCGGTACGCAGCGTGGTAGAGAAAATCTGCACGTGCAGCACGGTACCCATCACGCCGCCCAGATCGACAAACTCACCGGTACGGAACGGACGGAACGTCACCAGCAGTACGCCCGCAGCCAGGTTAGAGAGTGAGCCTTGCAACGCGAGGCCTACCGCCAAACCTGCCGCACCCAATACGGCGATAACCGAAGCCGTTTGTACACCGACGCGTCCCAGCGCGGCGATCAGGGTAAAGGCAATAATGCCGTAACGCACCAGCGCTGACAGAAAATCCGCCACGGTGGCATCAATATGCCGCGCAACCAGTAGACGGTTGATGCCGTTTGAAATGATGCGCGCAATGATCATCCCGACAATAAGGATGGCAAAGGCCGCCACGATATTAACCGCATAACCGATCAGCAACGCCTGATTATGGACCAGCCAGCCGCCTGCGCTGCTTATCCCGTGTACCACATTTAAATCTTCCATCTATCCACCCTGTTATCTTTCCTCAAAAAAAATCGTCAAAACTATCGCTAAGCGCTGATGCGCCCTCCACCAAGGGTAAACAATAACAATCCGCTTCGCCAAATAAGTGACGATAAAGGTTACACTTTTGCACCAAAACGCCATAAAAAAAGGCCCCGTAGGGCCTTTTATCACCAATACGCGATTACAGCGTGTTGATGTTGTTCAGCTCTTTAAACGCCTGCTCTAAACGCACAACCATGGAAGCCTGTGCAGCACGCAGCCAAACGCGTGGATCGTAGAATTTCTTGTTCGGCTTATCGTCGCCTTCCGGGTTACCCAGCTGCGCCTGCAGATAGCCTTCGTTCTTTTTGTAGTACTGCAGAATACCGTCCCAGGTCGCCCATTGGGTGTCGGTATCGATATTCATTTTGATTACGCCGTAATCGATAGATTCTTTGATCTCTTCAGCAGAAGAACCAGAACCGCCGTGGAACACAAAGTTCAGCGCATTGTGCGGCAGGTTATGTTTCTGGCACACATATTCCTGAGAGTTTTTCAGGATTTTCGGCGTCAGAACCACGTTACCCGGCTTGTAAACGCCGTGTACGTTACCGAAGGAAGCGGCGATGGTGAAACGATGGCTCACTTCGCTCAGCTTGGTGTACGCGTAATCCACGTCTTCCGGCTGGGTGTACAGCGCGGAGCTGTCGAGATGGGAATTATCTACGCCATCTTCTTCACCACCGGTTACGCCCAGTTCGATCTCCAGCGTCATATCCATTTTCGCCATACGCGCCAGATACTTGCTGCAGATTTCGATGTTTTCTTCCAGCGTCTCTTCAGAGAGGTCGATCATATGGGAAGAGAACAGCGGTTTACCGGTCTGAGCGAAATGTTTTTCACCCGCGTCCAGCAGACCGTCGATCCACGGCAGCAGTTTCTTCGCGCAGTGGTCGGTATGCAGAATCACCGGCACGCCATATTTTTCCGCCATCAGATGCACATGATGGGCACCAGCGATCGCACCGGCGATAGCGGCAGCCTGCGGCTCGTCAGATTTAAAGCCTTTACCTGCGATAAAGGCTGCACCGCCGTTAGAGAACTGTACGATAACCGGCGCTTTAACTTTAGACGCGGCTTCCAGTACGGCGTTGATAGAGTCGGTGCCTACGCAGTTAACTGCTGGCAGGGCGAATTTGTTCTCTTTCGCTACCTGAAATACTTTCTGTACGTCATCACCGGTGACAACGCCTGGTTTTACGAAATCAAAAATTTTAGACATCTGTTTTGTCCTGTTTCGTCGGCCGTGTTACGGATTCACGCCCATTTAAGTAAGCTGGGCAATACGTTCTGGCAGAGCGTGACGCCCTGCCCTAAAAGTTACTGTTTAGCACGCTCTTCGAGCATAGCGACCGCTGGCAGTTTTTTGCCTTCCACGAACTCAAGGAACGCGCCGCCGCCGGTAGAGATATAAGAAATTTTATCTTCGATGCCAAACAGATCGATTGCCGCCAGCGTATCGCCGCCGCCAGCAACAGAGAACGCTTCGCTGTCAGCGATCGCGTTAGCGATGATTTCGGTGCCTTTACGGAAGTTCGGGAATTCGAACACGCCTACCGGGCCGTTCCACAGGATGGTTTTCGCCTCTTTCAGCACTTTCGCCAGCGCCTGCGCCGTTTCATCGCCGAAGTCCATAATCTCTTCGTTGTCGGCGATCTCGGTAACTTTTTTCACCGTAGCCGGTGCAGTTTCAGAGAATTCCGTACCTACGCGCGAGTCGGTCGGCACCGGAATGCCATACTGATCGCGCAGGCCTTTCGCGGCTTCAACGAAATCTGGCTCATACAGCGATTTACCCACGTTGTTGTCGATCGCCACGAAGGTGTTGGCGATGCCGCCGCCGACGATCACGGTGTCAGCGATTTTAACCAGTGAGTTCAGCACGTCGAACTTGGTAGACACTTTAGAACCGCCTACCACCGCCACCAGCGGGCGGGCCGGGTTGTTCATTACTTTGCCCAGCGCTTCCAGCTCGGCGGAAAGCAGCGGACCGGCACAGGCGATCGGCGCGAATTTGCCTACGCCATGTGTGGAAGCCTGTGCGCGGTGCGCGGTGCCGAATGCATCCATAACGAACACGTCGCACAGAGCGGCATATTTTTTCGAGAGGGTTTCGTCGTCTTTCTTCTCGCCTTTATTGAAACGCACGTTTTCCAACACTACCAGCTCGCCCGCGCCGACTTCTACGCCGTCAAGGTAATCTTTCGCCAGGGTCACGTTGGTACCGCTCAGTTTCTCTTTCAGGTAGTTAACTACCGGCAGCAGAGAGAACTCTTCGTTATATTCGCCTTCGGTCGGACGTCCCAGATGGGAAGTCACCATTACTTTCGCGCCCTGTTTCAGAGCAGCTTCGATAGTCGGCAGCGAAGCGCGAATACGCGCATCTGACGTCACTTTCCCTTCTTTAACCGGCACGTTAAGATCGGCACGGATCAGAACGCGTTTACCAGCAAGATCCAGATCGGTCATCTTAATTACAGACATGGTGAACCCTCTCGTTGATTCTCATAAGTTTTGTCAGACGCATCCGCGTCTTACCTGAAACCACTTGCGGCCATGGCTAACGTGGTGTCGAGCATCCGGTTAGCAAAGCCCCATTCATTGTCACACCAGACTAATGTCTTAACCAGGTGGTGACCGCTGACCCGCGTTTGCGTGCCGTCCACTATGGCACTGTGCGGATCGTGATTAAAATCGATCGAGACTAACGGCATTTCCGTATAGTCAACTATACCACTAAAAGACCCCGCTGAGGCATTTTGCAGCACGGCGTTTACCTCGCAGGCCGTGACTGCGGCGCGTACGCTGACGCTCAGATCCATCGCGGTAACGTTGATCGTCGGCACCCGCACGGCGATCGCTTCGAAGCGATCGTGGAACTGCGGCAGGATGCGCCCGATACCCGCAGCAAGCCGCGTATCAACGGGAATGATCGACTGGCTGGCGGCTCGCGTACGGCGCAGATCGCTGTGATAGGCATCGATCACCTGCTGATCGTGCATCGCGGAATGGATAGTGGTTATGGCACCGGATTCGATGCCGAAAGCGTCGTCCAACAGCTTAATAATCGGAATAATACAGTTAGTGGTGCACGAGGCGTTGGAGATAATGCGGTCGGTGGGTTTAAGCGCCTGCTCATTTACGCCGAAGACCACCGTGGCGTCCAGATCGTTACCGCCGGGATGGGAAAACAGTACTTTCTTCGCGCCAGCCCGCAGATGAGCTTCGCCATCCGCGCGGCTGCCCCAAATCCCGGTACAGTCCAGCACCACGTCAACGTTTAGTTCACGCCAAGGCAGATCGGCGATATGCGCCTGATGCAGCAGACGAATAGTATCTTCGCCCACCCACAGCAGATCGCGCTCCTGACGCACTTCCCAGGCGAAGCGGCCATGGCTGGTATCATATTTCAGCAGATGCGCCATACCGGCGGATTCCGCCAGCTCATTAATAGCGACAACGCTAATTTCTGCCCGACGGCCGGTTTCGTACAGCGCACGTAATACGCTGCGTCCAATACGGCCAAAGCCATTAATCGCTACGCGAAGGGTCATAAATCTCCTGCGTCAGAACCTGATAAAAACGTGCCGATAGACTGAGCCAGCCGTTACGATTTGTACAGGGAAAATTCCGCCAGTGCAATCCACCGTAAAACAGGGTAACTGCCTCTACTGAAACGCTTCAGCGAGAATATTCGTTACCAGGAATAATTAAAATGATAGCGATCAACCCTTACAGCAAACTTCTGACACAGATCACAAATTTGAATAAAAGTCCTGTCGGTCCTCCCCGCTTGCGTTGATGCGCATAGTATGGTGAGGCGATGTAAGCGCGTTTTTCAACCTGTCTCGCAGGGAAAGGCATTGACCCTCTTAAGATGCGTATCGCAGGCCCGCCCTGCTGTTTTAACGCGTGAATAGGTGACCGACAGATCGGTATCAGCTTATTCATGCGCATTCATTACGGTTGCACGGCTGGTTTTTCGGGTTCGGTAAAAACGTTATGAACTATAACCTGCTTTGGGGCGTTTGGTTTATCTGGGCGACGGCTTTGCTGGCTTATTTTCTTGAAGGAGAAAGCATCCGGCAGCTATTAACCCACCTGTTAAAAATAACGCCAGCGTTAATAACCACTTTCGTTATTTTATCTTTACTTCGCCATCTGAAATCTAACAAAGGACTGACTATGTTTAAACGTAAAGAAAAAATGCCTGTCAATAATTATACTGCGGAACCGCAGGAATCCGTAACGCCACCCCAGCCTGCGCAGAATTTTAGCGAAACCGTCTCGGCGGCGATAGTAGTAGATAAAGAAGCGACCATTATTCCCTCCAGTTGTTATATTAACGGCGAAATAAAGGCCTCCGGCGATATGAAAATTAATGGTTCTATCGATGGCACCATCACCGCAGAAAAGACCGTGTACATACTCAGCAAGGGCTCTGTGGATGGAGAGATTTATGCCGCGAAAGTGGTGGTGGATGGTAAAGTAACCGGCGTGTGCGCCAGCGCGGTAGTAGAAATTAACGCCAGCGGGTTTATTGACGGCACCATTGAAAGCGATGATCTCTCAATCAACAAAAACGGGCGCTTCTACGGCATATCTAAACCGCTGGCGATAAAAACCAGCCCGTCGGAAAAACCGCCTGTTAGCCATAAAGAGAATAGCGATGAAAAACTCACTATTATTCAACAGGTGCTGGATAACGTGCCGGATAAATAATAATCATCGCCGTTGCACAACAAACTCATCGTTTATTGTTTACCCTATCCCGAGACGAATTAAATAAATATCAACCTTTAACGGGAAACATTATTAACCTGACTGACAGTAAATATGTATACAGGAACGATATTGTGGTAGCGCATTATCGATTAACTGACGCATTAATCATATGAACTAACGGGAAATGTGAATTATCAGGCGCGACGCATCGCGCACAATAATAATGGCGCGCGATTGATTAAACCGCGCGCCATAGGAAATACCGTTTCGCCCGCCTGAACGGGCGGGCCTTTTACAGAATCGCTTTCGCTTTTGCGACGACGTTCTCAACGGTAAAACCAAACAGCTCGAACAGTTTCTCAGCCGGAGCGGATTCACCGAAGCTGGTCATGCCGATAACCGCGCCGTTTAGGCCGGTATACTTGTACCAGTAGTCAGCAATGCCCGCTTCGATCGCGACGCGCGCGCTGACCGCCTTCGGCAGCACGGACTCACGGTAAGCCTCATCCTGCTTATCGAACGCATCGGTAGATGGCATAGAAACCACACGTACCTGATAGCCTTCAGAGGTCAGCTTATCCCAGGCGGCAACCGCCAGTTCCACTTCGGAACCGGTAGCGATCAGGATCAGCTGCGGCTGACCTTCGCACGCTTTCAGCACATAGGCGCCGCGCGCGATGTTAGCCAGTTGCTCAGGGCTACGGGCCTGCTGCGCCAGATTCTGACGGGAGAAAATCAGCGCGGTCGGACCATCCTGACGCTCAATGGCATATTTCCATGCCACGGCGGATTCAACCTGATCGCACGGACGCCAGGTGCTCATGTTCGGCGTAACGCGCAGGCTGGCGATCTGTTCCACCGGCTGATGCGTCGGGCCATCCTCGCCCAGACCGATTGAGTCATGGGTATAGACCATCACCTGGCGAATCTTCATCAGCGCTGCCATACGCGCCGCGTTACGGGCATATTCCACAAACATCAGGAAGGTGGCGGTGTAAGGCAGGAAACCGCCGTGCAGCGCGATGCCGTTAGCGATAGCGGTCATACCGAATTCACGTACGCCGTAGTGGATATAGTTACCAGCCGCATCATCGTTGATGCCTTTAGAACCGGACCACATGGTCAGGTTGCTCGGCGCCAGGTCAGCAGAACCGCCCAGATATTCCGGCAGCAGTTTACCAAACGCTTCGATAGCGTTCTGCGAGGCTTTACGGCTGGCGATTTTGGCCGGGTTGGCCTGCAACTGTTCAATAAATTTCTGCGACTCTTCCTGCCAGTTGGCGGGCAGTTCGTTGTTCATGCGGCGCGTAAACTCAGCGGCCAGTTCCGGATAGGCCTGCGCGTAGGCATCAAATTTCTGCTGCCACGCGGCTTCTTTTACGCGACCCGCTTCTTTCGCATCCCACTCGGCATAAATATCCTGCGGGATAACAAAAGGCGCATGTTCCCAGCCCAGCTGTTTGCGGGTCAGGACGATTTCATCATCGCCCAGCGGCGCGCCGTGTGAATCATGGGTGCCGGCTTTATTCGGCGAGCCGAAACCGATAACGGTTTTGCACATCAGCAGTGACGGCTTATCGCTTACCGCTTTCGCTTCTTCAATCGCTTTTTTAATCGCGTCGGCGTCGTGGCCGTCTACGCCGCGCACCACGTGCCAGCCGTAGGCTTCAAAACGGGCCGCGGTATCGTCGCTGAACCAGCCTTCGATATGACCGTCAATGGAGATGCCGTTGTCATCGTAAAACGCAACCAGCTTGCCCAGCTTCAGGGTACCGGCCAGCGAGCAGACCTCATGAGAGATGCCTTCCATCATGCAGCCGTCGCCCATAAACACGTAAGTGTGATGATCGACAATGTCATGATTCGGACGGTTGAACTGCGCCGCCATGGTACGTTCCGCGATCGCCATGCCTACCGCATTAGCAATACCCTGCCCCAGCGGACCAGTGGTAGTTTCCACGCCTGCGGTATAGCCATATTCCGGGTGACCCGGCGTTTTAGAGTGCAGCTGACGGAAGTTTTTCAGCTCTTCGATCGGCAGATCGTAGCCGGTGAGATGCAGCAGGCTATAGATCAGCATAGATCCGTGACCGTTAGAGAGCACGAAGCGATCGCGATCGGCCCACAGCGGGTTGGTCGGATTGTGGTTCAGATAATCACGCCACAACACTTCGGCAATATCCGCCATGCCCATCGGGGCGCCCGGATGACCAGATTTCGCTTGTTGTACTGCATCCATGCTCAAGGCGCGAACGGCGTTGGCAAGCTCTTTACGAGAAGACATGTGTTACTCCAGGTCGGATTAATGCTTCGCCGTCCTTAACCTATTGTAATTAATGAGTTATCAGGCAAAGCCAGAGAAAAGTCGCCAAACAATGTACATGAAAAGCGGGGTGGAAGTACATGGCGTGAGATGCGAAATATCAGGGACAATTCGCGCTTTAAGCGTTGTCTACTGGGCTTTGTATATTGAAACCGCTATAAGAGAACCTTCCTGGGAAGAGCGCCACGCGCCTTTTTATTCAGGACCGATTATTTTTACTACCTTGTTACTGTGATGGGATATGAATGGAATGAAAATCCGTGCTTCTTTGATGGCCCTGTCGGTCGCCACTTTACTTTCAGGCTGTCAGAATATTGACAGCTCCGCGCTGATGCAGTCTGGCGCGCAGGCTTTCCAGGCCGCCACCCTCAGCGAAGAGCAGGTTAAGACGCTGAGTGACCAGTCCTGCCAGCAAATGGACAGCGAAGCGCAGATCGCGCAGTCCGGCAGCACCTACCAGCAGCGTCTGGATAAAATCGCCGCCGCGTTGGGCAATAATATTAATGGCACGCCGGCTAACTATAAGGTCTATATCACCAAAGATGTTAACGCCTGGGCGATGGCCAACGGCTGCATCCGCGTTTATAGCGGCCTGATGGATATGATGACCGACAACGAAGTTGAGGCGGTGCTGGGTCATGAGATGGGCCACGTTGCGCTGGGCCACTCGCGTAAAGCGATGCAACTGGCCTACGCCACTACGGCGGCGCGCACCGCGGTAGCCTCGATAGGCGGCGTCGCTGCTACGCTGTCGCAGTCGCAGTTGGGCGAGCTGGGCGAAAAACTGGTTAACGCGCAGTTCTCGCAAACGCAGGAGTCGCAGGCGGATGACTACTCTTACGACCTGCTGAAAAAACGCGGCATCAACCCGAACGGTCTGGTTACCAGCTTTGAAAAACTGGCGAAGCTGGAAGGCACCCACCAAAGCTCAATGTTTGACGATCACCCGCCTTCTGAAGCGCGCGCCGAACATATCAAAGAGCGTATCGCGGCCGATAACAAATAAGCGGCTTACGCCATATAGCAGATTGGCTGATATCCCGCGCCTGAACGGCGCGGGTTGGCCTGCGGCAAGCTTTCGCCCAGGCCTGCCAGGACGCGATCGATTAGCCTTTATTAGCTTTATTCGCCGCCTGAACGTGCAACATATCCAGCGCGATGGTTGCCGCCGCCAGCGAGGTCAGATCGGACTGGTCGTAGCCTGGCGCCACTTCAACCAGATCCATACCGACGATATTCAGCCCCTGCAAACCGCGAATCAGCTTCAGCGCTTTATCGGTGGTCAGGCCGCCAATTACCGGCGTACCGGTGCCAGGCGCGTGCGCCGGATCCAGGCAGTCAATATCGAAGGTCAGATATACCGGCATATCGCCGACAATCTGCTTCACCTGCGCCAGAATATCGTCAACGCCGCGATCGTTAACCTGCGCCGCATCCAGCACCTGATAGCCAAGGTTTTTATCAAACTCGGTACGAATACCGATCTGTACCGAACGCTGCGGATCGATCAGACCTTCATTCGGCGCATGGTGGAACATGGTGCCGTGGTCAAATTTCGGGCCGTTGGAATAGGTGTCGGTGTGCGCATCGAAATGGACCAGCGCCATCTTACCGAAATGCTTCGCATGGGCGCGCAGCAACGGTAACGTAATGTAGTGGTCGCCGCCAAAAGTCAGCATACGCTTGCCGCTGGCCAGCAGTTTCTCAGCATGCGCCTGCAGCTTGTCGGTCAGATCCTGAGAATCACCGAATGCGTACACCAAATCGCCGCAGTCGATCACGTTCAAACGCTCGCGCAGATCGAAATCCCACGGCCAACGGCAGCCTTCCCACGCCAGGTTAGTCGAGATCTGGCGAATCGCGCCCGGGCCAAGGCGGCTACCGGGACGACCAGAGGTTGCGGCATCAAAAGGCACGCCGGTGATGACCCATTCAGCATCGCTGTCGTACGGCTGGAAGTTCAGAGGTAAACGCAGAAAGCCAAAAGCGTTGGAAACCAGCGAGTTATCGTACTGATGACCTAAGGTGTTGGTGTTATTCATTACAACTCCTTTTATTCATGACGGCGCGGCCGGCATGGTTGTTCAGATGAAAAAAATCCCCTCCGCGTCGTTAAACCCGACGAGGAAGGGATTGATGAGCTAGCTGACGGCGATTATCGCCGCGCGGCACGCAGGCGGCAATGTCATTTTTGACGTGCCGCCGCATTGCCGCTTATTCGTCTTCTAAATAAGTATAGCCGTAGAGGCCCGCCTCGAACTCTTCAAGGAACTGCGCGCGCAGCTCATCGTCAAGATCGGTCTGCTTGACCTGATTGCGGAACAGATCCAACAGCTCCTGCGGATTCAACTGAACATATTCCAGCATGTCCGCCACGGTGTCACCTTCATCGGACAGCTCTACTTCCACGCTGCCGTCGGCGAAAGCGTAAACGTTCACCGCCTCCGTATCGCCGAACAGATTGTGCATATTGCCGAGGATTTCCTGGTAAGCGCCCACCATAAAGAAGCCCAGCATCGGTGGATTATCCACGTCGTACTGCGGCATCGGCATGGTAGTAGCAATACCGTCGCCATCAACGTAGTGATCGATGGTGCCGTCGGAGTCACAGGTAATGTCGAGCAGCACGGCGCGGCGCTCCGGCGTCTTATTCAGCCCTTCCAGCGGCAGTACCGGGAACAGCTGGTCAATGCCCCACGCGTCCGGCATGGACTGGAACAGCGAGAAGTTAACGTAAATCTTATCCGCCATGCGTTCCTGCAGCTCATCGATAATCGGACGATGAGCGCGGTTGCTGGGGTCGAGATGCTGCTGAATATAGTGACAGATACTCAGATAGAGCTGCTCGGCCCAGGCGCGCTGCGACAGATCGTAGGTGCCCTGCGAATAACCGGTATGAATATCGTGCAGATCCATCTGGCTGTCGTGCAGCCACTCACGCAGCGAACGGCGCGTATTCGGCTCGTGCATCTCCTGCCAGGTTTCCCACATGCTTAGCAGCGGACGCGGCGCATCCTCCGCCGGCGCGGACGGCTTGCTGAACTCGCTGCGCTCAACGCCGATAATATTGGAAACCAGTACGGTGTGGTGCGCGGTCACCGCACGGCCTGATTCGGTAATCACCGTCGGATGCGGTAAGCCATGTTCTTCACAGGCGTCGCCAATCGCCCAGATGACGTTGTTGGCGTATTCGTTCAGGCCGTAGTTAACGGAACAGTCCGACTGCGAGCGCGTGCCTTCATAATCCACGCCCAGGCCGCCGCCGACGTCGAAACATTGAATATTAACGCCCAGCTTCGCCAGTTCCACATAGAAACGCGCAGATTCACGCACGCCGGTGGCGATATCACGGATATTGGCCATCTGTGAGCCGAGATGGAAATGCAGCAGCTGCAGGCTGTCGAGACGCCCGGCGTTGCGCATAATGTCCACCAGCTGTAGCACCTGCGAAGCGGACAGACCGAACTTCGATTTTTCACCGCCGCTGGACTGCCATTTACCGGAGCCTTGCGAAGCCAGACGGGCGCGGATACCCAGGCGCGGTATCACATTCAGGCGTTCCGCTTCTTCCAGCACCAGTTTCACCTCGGTCATTTTTTCGATAACCAGGTAAACCTTATGGCCCATTTTTTCGCCAATTAGCGCCAGACGGATATATTCGCGATCTTTATAGCCGTTGCAGACGATCACCGTACGCGTCATGCCGGCATGCGCCAGCACCGCCATCAGCTCTGCTTTCGAACCCGCTTCCAGGCCCAGCGGCTCGCCGGAATGGATCAGCGATTCAATTACGCGCTTATGCTGGTTAACCTTGATCGGGTAAACCAGGAAGTAGTCGCCCTTATAGCCGTAGGACTCACGCGCGCGTTTAAAGGCGGCGTTAATGGAGCGCAGACGGTGCTGTAAAATCTGCGGAAAGCAGAACAGCGCCGGCAGACGCTGACCATCAGCTTCACGCTCTTTCACCAGGCGGGCCAGGTCTACGCGCACTTCCGGCATATCCGGATCGGGACAGACGCTAATATGCCCCAGCTCGTTGACGTCGTAATAGTTGTTGCCCCACCAGGCAATGTTATAGGTGCGCAGCATTCTGCTCGCCTCTTGATCGCTCATCGCCACCTCCTGCATCGAGCGCAGTCCACCCTGTTCGCCTGCTGACGAACCCTTGATATTCTTTATGTCGTCAGACATTGCGAACCTCAACATTAATTAGTGTTGCAGAATAATTAACAACTATCGCAGTTTGGCGCGGCCAGAACAAGCCACCTTCCAGCGAGGTCGCCAGCATAAAATGCTGAACTGTCGCCTCAGCCCACTGCGTCATTGATTCAGTGTAAAACACGTCGCCGAACTCCGTGTTGCGGGATAAAAAAAAGCATCAGCTCACCTTCAGCTAAAACTGAAGGCACCCAGTCAAAACTGTAGCAAGTTAGCCTGCGCTCGTGTCGTGATGATGACCGAAACAGAGAAAGCGTTGGCGGAAAAGGCTGGCGGAGGAGCAAACGGAAAGAGACGAATGCACATCAGTGCAGCGGAGCGAACCGGAAGAAAGGGTGAAAACCTGGTTCATTACTCGTATCACCTCCACACATGTTGGGCATGTGGAAAATAGGCCTGAGGGTGAAAATCAGATATCTCATCTGACGGGCCAGACGCCGTAAGCGTCCTGATTTCTCGCTGAAAACAGCAGCCGCGTTTTATACCGCTCGCGCGGGCA
Organism: Mixta hanseatica; assembly: GCF_023517775.1. Taxonomy (NCBI): domain Bacteria; kingdom Pseudomonadati; phylum Pseudomonadota; class Gammaproteobacteria; order Enterobacterales; family Erwiniaceae; genus Mixta; species Mixta hanseatica. The sequence continues at coordinate 3,560,326 of NZ_CP082904.1, forward strand.
AAATGCAAAAACAAATTATGTAAGCTGAGGTTGCCGTCAGGATATTGGCCGCGCTGCCGATATTAGAAAGCACCGCCCGACAAAAAAGGGCTGGCAATTCGCTTACAGAGTAACCTAAAATAGACGTCCAGATGTTAATCCGTCTAAACTGGTTAACTTCTGTGCTGCACGCGGCTTTGCCTGAAGGGGCGTTGGACCAGGCTAAGCCCTTTTCCTGCGTCGGGCAGTTGTTCATTAAACCGTTTTAGTAAGGTAAAGAATAAAATGGCTAAACACCTTTTTACCTCAGAGTCCGTATCCGAGGGACATCCTGATAAAATCGCCGACCAAATTTCGGACGCCGTTCTTGATGCGATCCTCGCTCAGGATCCGAAAGCGCGCGTGGCTTGCGAGACCTATGTGAAGACCGGTATGGTCCTGGTCGGTGGTGAGATCACGACCAGCGCCTGGGTTGATATCGAAGAAATCACTCGCCAGACCGTGCGTGATATTGGCTATGTTCACTCTGATATGGGCTTTGACGCTAACTCCTGCGCCGTTCTGAGTGCTATCGGCAAGCAGTCGCCGGATATCAATCAGGGCGTTGACCGCATCGACCCGCTGGAGCAAGGCGCGGGCGACCAGGGCCTGATGTTTGGCTACGCCACCAATGAAACCGACGTGCTGATGCCGGCGCCGGTGACCTATGCGCACCGTCTGGTGCAGCGTCAGTCTGAAGTGCGTAAAAACGGCAGCCTGCCGTGGCTGCGCCCGGATGCGAAAAGCCAGGTCACCTTCCAGTACGATGGCGGCAAAATTGTCGGTATCGACGCTGTAGTACTTTCTACCCAGCATGCGGAAGATATCTCCCAGTCCGATCTGCAGGAAGCGGTGATGGAAGAGATCATCAAGCCGGTTCTGCCCACCGAATGGCTGAGCTCCGCAACCAAATTCTTCATTAACCCAACCGGACGCTTTGTTATCGGCGGCCCGATGGGCGATTGCGGCCTGACTGGTCGTAAGATCATCGTTGATACCTACGGCGGCATGGCGCGTCACGGCGGCGGCGCTTTCTCTGGTAAAGACCCGTCTAAAGTTGACCGTTCAGCGGCTTATGCGGCGCGCTACGTAGCGAAAAACATCGTGGCAGCCGGCCTGGCCGATCGCTGTGAGATTCAGGTTTCCTACGCTATCGGCGTAGCAGAACCGACCTCTATCATGGTTGAAACCTTCGGTACCGAGAAAGTCTCTACCGAACAGCTGACGTTGCTGGTACGTGAGTTCTTCGACCTGCGTCCGTACGGTCTGATCCAAATGCTGGATCTGCTGCAGCCGATCTACCGTGAAACGGCAGCCTATGGCCACTTCGGCCGCGAGCATTTCCCATGGGAAAAAACCGATAAAGCACAACAGCTGCGCGACGCGGCTGGTCTGTAAATCCTGCACGCTGCCACTTTCGTCGGCGGCGCTCATAGCAAAAGGGAGCATTAATCGCTCCCTTTTTTATTCCTCATGTTTTTTTTCACCAGCTACACTTTTGTTGCCTGTATTTACCGTTGGCATGATAACGTTTACAAATTGAAAGGCCTTATATTTCTGCTATTTAGGATTTAATCGCGGATGTATTTTGCCGGGAAATGCGTTATTTTCAGCGTCGTCTGATAGCTGATTAACATCCAACTGTCAGAAACTTAACAGGTGCTATACCTTACTGGTTATGTAATCTGGGCCTGGTGATAAATGCTGGTTTTCAGGGTTCTGGCGCGTGTAACCGATTACACCTCTGTGATCCGTCTCACTTTTCGTCACGCTCAGGTTTCTTAACATTGATAACTACAACGATGGATACTATTCGGAGGCACTATGCCTGGTAATACCCACAAAAGCAGAACCTCGAATAAGATGATGACCTTATTCGTCTGCTTTCTTGCTGCACTTGCTGGCCTGCTGTTTGGCCTGGATATTGGCGTTATCGCCGGTGCCCTGCCTTTTATCGCCAAAGATTTTAACGTCACCGCCCATCAACAAGAGTGGATCGTTAGCTCAATGATGTTTGGCGCCGCCATCGGCGCCATCGGCAGCGGCTGGATGTCTTCCCGCCTCGGCCGTAAAAAAAGCCTGATGGCCGGTGCGATCCTGTTTGTTATCGGTTCTCTCTGGTCGGCCATGGCGCCTAACCCGGAAATGCTGATCGCCGCGCGCGTGGTGCTTGGCCTGGCCGTGGGCGTCGCCTCTTATACCGCGCCGCTTTATCTGTCAGAGATCGCGCCGGAAAAAATTCGCGGCAGCATGATCTCTCTTTATCAGCTGATGATCACTATCGGTATTTTAGGCGCTTATCTGTCCGATACCGCTTTTAGCTATACCGGTAACTGGCGCTGGATGCTGGGGGTAATCACTATTCCTGCCATTCTGTTGCTGATTGGCGTCTTCTTCCTGCCGAATAGTCCGCGCTGGCTGGCGGCAAAAGGCAACTTCCGTGATGCGCAGCGTGTCCTGGATCGCCTGCGTGATACCAGTGAGCAGGCAAAGCGTGAGCTGGATGAGATCCGCGAAAGCCTGAAAATCAAACAGACCGGCTGGAGCCTGTTCCGCGGCAACAGCAACTTCCGTCGCGCAGTATTCCTCGGCGTGCTGTTGCAGGTGATGCAGCAGTTCACCGGTATGAACGTCATCATGTATTACGCGCCGAAAATCTTTGAAATCGCTGGCTTTACTAATACCACCGAGCAGATGTGGGGCACGGTCATTGTCGGTCTGATCAACGTACTGGCCACCTTTATCGCTATCGGTTTGGTGGATCGCTGGGGCCGTAAACCGACGCTGACGCTGGGCTTTCTGGTAATGGCGGTCGGTATGGGTATTCTGGGCACCATGTTGCATATGGGTATCGAATCGCCGGGCGCGCAATATTTTGCCGTTGCCATGCTGCTGATGTTTATTATCGGCTTTGCGATGAGCGCCGGTCCGCTGATTTGGGTGCTGTGCTCTGAAATTCAGCCGCTGAAAGGGCGTGATTTCGGGATTACCGTTTCCACCACCACGAACTGGATTGCGAATATGATCGTCGGCGCAACCTTCCTGACGATGCTGAATACGCTGGGCAACGCCAACACCTTCTGGGTGTACGCTGGCCTGAATATCCTGTTTATTATCCTGACGGTGATGCTGATCCCCGAGACGAAAAACATCTCTCTGGAACATATCGAGCGTAACCTGATGTCGGGCAAAAAACTGCGCGATATCGGCTCGCAAGAGTAATTCTGTCGTCTGATAACAGCCGGGGCCGCATCTGCCGCCCCGGCTTTTTTTTTCGCCCTGGTTCCCGGGAGCCGCTCGATCATTGCGCCCCATTGTTTTCTTATCATCCGCGCCGTATTCTTTGCCGCTATGAAACCCATTCGCCTCCCTGGCACCCTACAGCAGGCCGTTATGCGTGCGCTGCGTGACAAACTGCAGCTGGCTAATCAGCGCCTGGCGCGTAATTATCCGGAACCCCAGCTGGTTTATCAGCAGCGCGGTACCGCTGCGGGCACCGCCTGGCTACAAAGCTGGGAGATTCGCCTTAATCCCGTGCTGCTGCTGGAAAACCAGCAGGCGTTTATCGAAGAGGTGGTGCCACATGAGCTGGCGCACCTGCTGGTATGGCGCCACTTTGGTCGCGTCGCGCCGCATGGCAAAGAGTGGAAATGGATGATGGAGACCATTCTGGAGGTACCGGCGCGCCGCACTCATCAGTTTGAAGTCGCCTCGGTACGCGGCAAATCCTGGCCCTACCGCTGCCGCTGTCAGCAACATTATCTGACGGTGCGTCGCCATAATCGCGTCGTGCGCGGTGAAACAGAATACCGCTGCGTTCAGTGCGGCGATCTGCTGGTGGCGGGCGATTACCTTGCGCCAGGCGGCTAAGCCGCCTGATCAGCGCGCATTTCCCGCCGATCGTCCCTTTAGCATTCCGACAAACGCTGCAATCTGGTACGCTGCGCGCTCTTTTTCATCAGTTGAAAAATGGAATATGTCTCGCAAAATTCTGTTTACCGTTGCCTTTTCCGCCCTGCTTGCGCCATTAGCCGCACATAGCCTGAGCGGAAACGCTTATCATCAAAATAATTTTCAACAGGCGAAGAAAGTCTCTGCGCAAATCAACGCCGATGCGCCTGGCTCTTTTTATTGCGGCTGTAAAATTAACTGGCAGGGAAAAAAAGGCGTGCCCGATTTGGCGTCCTGCGGCTACCAGGTGCGTAAAAACGCCAACCGCGCCAGCCGTATAGAATGGGAGCATGTGGTCCCCGCCTGGCAATTCGGCCACCAGCGCCAGTGCTGGCAGGACGGCGGCCGTAAAAACTGCAGTAAGGATGATGGCTATCGCCAGATAGAATCTGATTTGCATAACCTGCAGCCAGCAATTGGCGAAGTGAACGGCGATCGCGGCAACTTTATGTACAGTCAATGGAATGGCAGCGAACGCCAGTACGGCCAGTGCGAAATGAAAATTGATTTTAAAAATAAACTGGCCGAGCCGCCGGCGCGTGCGCGCGGCATTATCGCCCGCACTTATTTTTATATGCGCGATCGTTACCAGCTGCGCCTGTCTCGTCAGCAGACGCAACTGATGCAGGTATGGGATAAGCAATACCCGGTAACGCCCTGGGAATGCGAACGTGATAAACGCATCGCAAAAATTCAGGGCAACCATAACCCATACGTTGAGCGCGCTTGCCAGCGTTAAAAGCGCTGCCCTACACTTTACATAACCGTGTGACCGGCTGCGCGTCGGTCACACGAAAGTACTTTATGCCGTGCCCCGGCGCGGTCTGTGATTATCAGGAACCTCATGCGAAAACCCCGCATTTATCATCCCGAAACCTTAACGGTCGGTCAGGACGTCGCGCTTAGTGAAGATGCCGCCAATCACGTTGGCCGGGTGCTGCGTATGGGCAGCGGCCAGGCGCTGGAACTGTTTGATGGCAGTAATCTGGTTTTTGACGCGGAAATTGTACGCGCCGATAAGCGCAGCGTAACGGTAAAAGTTATGCAAAGCCGCGAAGATAGCCGAGAATCGCCGCTTCATCTGCATCTGGGGCAGGTTATGTCGCGCGGCGAAAAGATGGAATTCACCATTCAGAAGTCGATCGAACTGGGGGTTAATGTGATTACCCCCTTGTTTTCTGAGCGCTGTGGCGTAAAGCTGGATGCCGAGCGACAGGCGAAAAAAATCCAACAGTGGCAAAAAATCGCCGTGGCCGCCTGCGAACAGTGTGGACGTAATGTGGTGCCAGAAGTACGTGAGGCAATGTCGCTGGAAGCCTGGTGCGCCGAGCAGGATGATGCGCTGAAGCTGAATTTACATCCGCGCGCGCAGCATAGTATTAATACGCTGCCGCAGCCGGTGCAGCGGGTTCGTCTGCTGATAGGCCCGGAAGGTGGATTAACCGCAGAAGAGATCGCCATGACCGGCCGCCATGGTTTTACCGATATTTTGCTTGGCCCACGCGTGCTGCGCACCGAAACCACCGCGCTCACGGCTATTACGGCACTCCAGGTCAGGTTTGGCGATCTGGGTTAAGCTAACCAGGCGGCCCATTGCGTTAAGCCTGTAACAAGAATTTATGCCACCCTGCGGCAAGCGGCATACTGACCGCCCGATCGAGGAGAACAGAATGATTAAGCTTGGCATCGTCATGGATCCGATTACGACGATCAATATTAAAAAAGACTCCAGCTTTGCAATGCTGCTGGAAGCACAACGCCGCGGTTATGAAATTCATTATATGGAGATGAACGATCTCTATTTACGCGGCGGCGAAGCGCGTGCCCGCACCCGTCAGCTAAGCGTTGAGCAGAACTACGATAAATGGTTTGAGTTTGGCAGTGAGCAGGATATCGCGCTGGCTGAGCTGAACGTGATTTTGATGCGTAAAGATCCGCCTTTTGACACAGAATTTATTTACGCCACCTATATGCTGGAACGTGCGGAAGAACAGGGCGTGCTGATCGTTAACAAACCGCAGAGCCTGCGCGACTGTAATGAAAAGCTGTTTACTGCCTGGTTTTCCGAACTGACGCCCGATACGCTGGTAACGCGTGATGGGAAGCGTATCCGTGAGTTTTGGCAGCAGCACGGCGATATTATTCTGAAGCCGCTGGACGGCATGGGCGGTTCCTCTATTTTCCGTGTGAAGCAGGACGATCCTAACGTTGGGGTTATCCTTGAAGCGCTGACCAACCACGGTAAGTTTTTCTGTATGGCGCAAAACTATCTGCCCGCGATTAAAGATGGCGATAAGCGTGTGCTGGTGGTGGATGGCGAGCCGGTGCCTTATTGTCTGGCGCGTATTCCCCAGTCGGGCGAAACGCGCGGTAACCTGGCCGCCGGTGGACGCGGTGAAGCGCGCCCGCTTAGCGAAAGCGACTGGGAAATCGCGCGTCGCGTTGGGCCTACGCTGAAACAAAAAGGCCTGATTTTTGTGGGCCTGGATATTATCGGTGACAAACTGACCGAGATAAACGTAACCAGCCCAACCTGCATTCGTGAAATCGAAGCCGCCTTCCCGGTCTCCATCACCGGTATGTTGATGGATGCTATTGAGAAGCGCCTGGCATAAATTTGAACGGGGCAACAGCCCCGTCTTCAACCTGTTAATGGCCCCTTCGGTCACCCGCCGTTAGCCGTTACCCCATATTCAGACGAGTGAGAATGAATTTACAGCACCATTTTTTGATTGCGATGCCCACCCTACAGGATCCGCTGTTTAAACGTTCGGTGGTATATATCTGCGAGCATAATCAGGACGGCGCCATGGGGTTAATTATCAATAAACCGATGGAGAACCTGACGGTTGAAGGCATTCTGACCAAGCTTAAAATAGCCCCCTCTCCGCGCGATCCGCAGGTTAAGCTGGACAAGCCGGTTTTTTCCGGCGGCCCGCTGGCCGAAGACCGCGGATTTATTTTGCACTCGGCCCAGCGCACTTTCGCTTCCAGCATTCGTATCTCTGATAACACCGTTATTACCACCTCACGCGATGTGCTTGAGTCACTGGGCACGCCGGAGCAGCCGGAGCAGGTGCTGGTGGCGCTGGGCTATTGCGCCTGGGAAAAAGACCAGCTGGAGGGCGAACTGTTGGAAAATGCCTGGCTGACCACGCCCGCTGACAGCAATATCCTGTTTCAGACGCCGATTGCCGAACGCTGGCGTGAAGCAGCAAAAAGCCTTGGCGTAGATATCCATAATATTACCAGCGAGGCAGGCCACGCCTGATGAGCAACATGACCCTTCTGGCGTTTGATTTTGGCACCAAAAGCATCGGCGTCGCGGTCGGACAGCCGCTTACCGGCACCGCTCGTCCTTTAACCGCCCTGAAGGCGCAGGACGGCGTGCCTAACTGGGAACAGATCGAACGCCTGCTAAAGGAGTGGCAGCCGCAGCAGGTGGTAGTTGGACTGCCGCTGAATATGGACGGCACCGAGCAGCCATTAACCGCCAGAGCGCGCAAGTTTGCTAACCGGCTGCATGGTCGCTTCGGCGTGCAGGTGGTGTTGCATGACGAGCGGCTCAGCACGGTTGAGGCGCGCGCCGATCTGTTTGCCCGCGGCGGCTATAAAGCGCTGACTAAAGGCAGCGTCGATTCGCTTTCGGCAGTGATTATCCTGGAAAGCTGGTTTGAGAATCTGCCGGCCTGCTAATAAGCTCCTGCTGCTGCCGCTGAAGCAAGCTTTGTTCAAACGTCTGCATACCTGACTGCAGACCGGTTTGTAGCAGACCGGCGATCTGATGCGTTTTCCCCTCGCGGATCAGGTTAGCAATCGCCGGGGTATTGATCAGCACCTCATATAGCCCCACGCGTCCTCCCTCCTTCGCCGCGACTAACCGCTGCGCAATGACCGCCTTCAGGCTGGAGGCTAACTGGCTGCGCACCAGATTTTTCTGCTGTGCCGGGAAGATATCGATCAGGCGATCCACCGCCTGCGCTGCACCACGCGTATGCAGCGTCGCCAGTACCAGATGCCCGGTTTCCGCCGCGGTTAACGCCAGCTGAATCGTCTCCAAATCACGCAGCTCGCCGAGCAGAATCACATCAGGATCCTCGCGCAGCGCCGCCCGTAATCCCTGCTGGAAGCTGCTGCAGTGCTGGCCGATTTGCCGCTGCTGAATCAGCGAGCGGCAACCACAGTGAATAAACTCGATGGGATCTTCCAGGGTAAGGATATGACGCGCCGTCTGTTGATTAATGGCGTCTACCATTGACGCCAGCGTGGTGGATTTGCCGCTGCCGGTCGCGCCGGTGATCAGAATCAGGCCATCCTGCTGTTTTAGCAACGCCGGCACGCTGGCGGGCAGTCGCAATGCCTCCAGCGTGGGACAACGGCTGGCAATCAGGCGCAACGCCAGCGATATGCCCTGCCGCTGGTGAAATACATTCGCGCGCAGGCGCTGCCCGCTGGCGGTGGTAATGGCAAAATCCGCATGCCCTTCCCGCTTCAGGCTGGCCTGCTGTTCAGCATCCAGCCAGCGATGGCACAAGGCCTCCAGCGCCGGCGCGCTGGTCGGCGGCTGCTCCGGGATCGGCTGTAATACGCCATCCAGACGCCAGCGCGGCAAATGTCCGCTACAAAGGTGCAGATCGGCGGCATTATGCTTTACACTAAGGGCCACGATTTCCTCCACATCCATGATCTTCTCCTGACTATGACTTCTATTCAGCACAACTTACAGGAAGTTCGCCAGCGGATCGCCGCGGCGGCATCGCGCTGCGGCCGCGATCCACAAGAAATTACGCTGCTTGCCGTCAGTAAAACCAAACCTGCGAGCGCTGTCGCAGAAGCGCTACAGGCCGGGCAAATCGCCTTCGGCGAGAATTACGTGCAGGAAGGCGTGGATAAAATTCAGCTATTAGCTGACGCCTGGCAGCCTGAATGGCACTTTATCGGTCCGCTGCAATCCAATAAAAGCCGTCTGGTGGCGGAAAATTTCGCCTGGTGCCATACGGTCGATCGTTTACGTATCGCTACGCGCCTGAACGATCAGCGTCCGGCGCACCTGCCGCCGTTGAATGTGTTAATTCAGGTAAATATCAGTGACGAAAACAGCAAATCGGGCATTATGCTTGAGGCGCTGCCAGAGCTGGCGCAGGCGGTTTCTGCCCTGCCGCATTTGCGGCTGCGCGGACTGATGGCTATTCCGGCGCCGGAAAAAGATTACCCGCGTCAGTTGGCGGTCTGTCAGAAGATGGCGGACGCGCTGGCTTCGCTAAAACAGCATTATCCATCCGTCGATACACTTTCTCTGGGAATGAGCGACGATATGGAGGCCGCAATTGCGGCAGGCAGTACCATGGTTCGTATCGGCACCGCTATTTTCGGCGCGCGCGATTACGGTACCACTCCCCCACAACAATAATTGAGGAACCTCATGCTGACGTTGACTTTTCTGGTAACGACGCTGATTAATCTGTACGTGAAAGTGTTGTTGCTACGCATCTGGATGCAGTGGGCAAGATGCGATTTTTATAACCCGTTTTCCCAGTTTGTGGTCAAAATTACCCAGCCGGTTATCAAGCCGCTGCGTCGTGTTATCCCTTCTATCGGTCCGGTGGATACCGCCTCGCTGCTGCTGGCCTATGTGCTTAGCGTGCTGATGTTTACCCTGGTGTTCGCATTACAAAGCAGCGTTTTCCTGTTCGATCCGGTATTCCTCTATTTTGGCCTCGTCTCGCTGGTGAAAGCGGCTGGCGTGCTGGTGTTCTGGGTCATTATTGTTCGCTCGCTGATGAGCTGGATAAGTCAGGGCCGCAATCCGGTTGATTATGTACTGATCCAACTGACCGAACCGCTGATGGCCCCGGTACGCCGTATTCTGCCGGCGATGGGCGGCATCGATTTCTCCGCGATGGTGGTGATCCTGATCCTCTATATGCTGAATTTCCTGGGTATGGATTTCATTCCTGGCTGGGCGCAGCTGTAACTGTTTTTATTGCCGTAAACGTTTCTGGAACTGATATGCAAAAAGTTGTCCTCGCCACCGGTAACCCGGGCAAAGTGCGTGAATTGGCCGATCTGCTGGCTGATTTTGGCCTGAATATTGTGGCGCAAACCGATTTAGGCGTGGAGTCCGCAGAGGAAACCGGCTTAACCTTTATTGAAAACGCCATTCTGAAAGCGCGTCATGCCGCACAGATAACCGGACTGCCGGCGATTGCCGATGACTCGGGTCTGGCGGTAGATGCGCTTGACGGCGCGCCGGGGATCTACTCGGCGCGCTACGCCGGCGAGGCGGCCAGCGATCGACAGAACCTGGAAAAGCTGCTGGAGGCGCTGCATGATACGCCGGAAGGCCAGCGTCAGGCGCAGTTCCACTGCGTGCTGGTTTATCTGCGTCATGCAGCCGATCCGACGCCGCTGGTATGCCATGGCAGCTGGCACGGCGAAATTATCCGTACGCCGGCAGGCGCTGGCGGCTTTGGCTACGATCCGATTTTTTATCTGCCCGAGCTGGGTAAGACCGCAGCGGAGCTGAGCAAAGCGGAGAAACAGGCGGTTTCTCACCGTGGCCAGGCGCTGGCTCTGTTGCTGGAAGCGATGCGTAATGGCTAATCTTCCCCCGCTCAGTCTCTATATTCATATTCCCTGGTGCGTACAAAAATGCCCCTACTGCGACTTCAACTCGCATGCCTTAAAAGGCGAGGTACCGCATGAGGAATATGTTAACCATCTGCTGGCCGATCTGGATCGCGATCTGCCGTTAACCAGCGGACGCGAAGTCGCCACCATCTTTATCGGCGGCGGTACGCCCAGCCTGTTAAGCAGCGCTGCCATGCAACAGCTGCTGGATGGCGTGCGGGCACGCCTGCCGTTAGCGGCCGGGGCAGAGATCACCATGGAAGCCAATCCCGGCACGGTGGAAGCCGATCGCTTCAGCGCCTATCAGGCGGCAGGCGTCAACCGTATTTCCATCGGCGTGCAGAGCTTTGACTCGCTTAAGCTACAGCGTCTTGGCCGTATTCATGGCCCGGAAGAGGCCAAACGCGCCGCGCATTTGGCCGCCGGCCTGGGCCTGCGCAGTTTTAACCTTGATTTGATGCATGGCCTGCCCGATCAATCGCTGACCGAAGCGCTGGACGATCTGCGCCAGGCGATTGCGCTTAATCCACCGCATCTTTCCTGGTATCAGCTGACCATTGAGCCGAATACGCTATTTGCGTCACGCCCGCCAGTGCTGCCGGATGATGACGCGCTGTGGGATATTTTTGAGCAGGGCCATCAGCTTCTGACGGCGGCAGGCTACCAGCAGTATGAAACCTCGGCCTACGCGAAGCCGGGCTATCGCTGTGAGCATAACCTCAACTACTGGCGGTTCGGTGACTATCTGGGCATTGGCTGTGGGGCGCATGGCAAGCTAACGCAGCCGGATGGCCGAATTGTACGTACGGTAAAAACGCGCCATCCGCGCGGCTTTATGGCGGGAGAGTATCTGGATAAACAGTACGAAGTAGCGGATGAGGATAAGCCGTTTGAGTTCTTTATGAACCGTTTCCGCCTGTTGGAGCCTGCGCCGCGTCAGGATTTCACGCGCTATACCGGTCTGGAAGAAGCCATTATTCGCCCGCAGCTGGATAATGCGCTGGAGAAAGGCTACCTGACGGAAACGCCGGAATATTGGCAGGTGACGGAGAAAGGCAAGCTATTCCTTAATTCGCTGCTGGAACTGTTCCTGGCGGAATAACCTGTATTTAAAAAATAAGGTTAAGTCCATTCTCTGGTGGAGAATTAATGTAATATCAAGGGCGGGTGGGTTTTATTCTGCCCTTGTTATTATCCATGCGATTATAACCTTGCCGGGTATAGTGCCCTGCTCCTACAGAGTTCTACCGCTACCGTTTCTATTACCAGTAGTGCAAATCATGAAGCGGAGAGGAGATGAAAATAGCATCATCTATATCAAGATTACCGAACCCACCTTATATAGACCATAGCCATGATTTCCTTCGACAATTACATTACCATCTATTTTTATTAGAGGCGCAACATTGCCCTTTAATAATCTATCTACATAACGCTGGATAGCCGGAAGAAAAACCGTCCCTTGTACTGTTTCTAAAGTATTCCCCTTCAAAGCCTTTTGAACAACTTCAGCAGTAACATTAGCACTTTTAGTAATTCCATAGCCGTTTAACCCCCACGGATCCACCCATACCAGCGGGTCGCTGACGTACGCATAGGTGTTCAGCCCGCCTGCCAGCCCTATCGGGTCAGGCTGCGTGTAGCGCCCCGTCGCCGGGTCGTAATACCGGAACAGATTGTAGTGCAGCCCGGAATACTCGCCTCATCCATGAGGCTCGCCCCTTCGGGGCCAGCGCTGAAGCGCTGTTCAAATCAGCTCCCGGCAGATTTGTCTCTATCCAGGTACTGCCCCTGAAAACGCAGGTTCTGTGGCACCGCCAGCGGCGTGTGGCTCTGCTCCCGCTGCGTTTCGCCCCAGGTGCTGAATGTGCCCTGCCAGACGGTCTCACCCTGCGCGTCCGTCATGCGCACCGGCAGACCGTTCAGCGCCGTGTGGTACCAGTACACCCCGCTGCCCGCCGCGCTGCTGTCCACCCGCGCCAGCGGCTCCCATGAGCCCTCGCTGTAAACGTACTGCGTTTTTTTTCCCGGCGCGTGGCTGCCTGCCTCGCCCGCCAGCCGCAGCCCGTTCCACTGAAAGGTAATCACCTCCGGCTCCGCGCTGTCGTGACGGTACAGCAGCTTGTGCGTGCGGCGGCCCAGCAGGTCATACCGGTATTCCGCACGACGGTACTCGCGGTGCCCTTCCAGTTCCATCGTGGTCAGGCGGTTTTCCTCATCGTAACCAAAATGCTGCGTCAGCCCGCGCCGCGTGTCGCGCCGTTCGGCCAGCCGGCCAAAGCCGTCATACGCAAGCCGGATGCCGTTCAGCCGCTGCAGCAGGTTATGCCACACCGTTTCGCCCGGTGCCGCCGAGCGGTTGCCCGCCGCGTCCCAGCTGAAACGTTCCTCCTGCGTCGCGCCTGCGCTGCGCGTCACCTGACCGGCCGCATCATAGCCCCACAGCTGCTGACGATACTTCCCTTCGCCCGCGTCGCCTTCGGTTATGTTCTCCTGAATAATCTGGTCAAGACGATCCCAGCGCCAGCGCCGTCCGAAAATCAGCGCCTGTCCCCGACGACTGTCGCGCAGCGTGATGCGCCCCGCCGCGTCGTAGCGCGTCTCCAGCGTCAGCGCCCCCTGGCTGCGGCGGATTTCACGGTGCAGGCTGTCGCGCTCAAAACCGGCAATATCAGTGTTAAGGCCGTCGTGATGCAGATGCATCTGTAGCAGGTGCCCGGTGCCGTAGCGCAGATGGTGCAGTGCGCTGCCGTCAGGCGCGGTGGTCACCAGCAGATTGCCCAGTGCATCATACGCGTGCTGCCAGCGGCCGCTGTGGTTCTCTTCCACCGTCAGGTTCCCCAGCACGTCACGGCTGAAGCTCAGCGTCTCCGCCCACTGCGGCACTTCACCGTCTGCTGCTGCCTGCTGCCAGGCGCTCAGGGTTATCCGGCGTATTTTTACTTCACGCGGGCCGTAGAGATATTCCGTGTGGTTCTCCGCCGTCTGTTTCAGAACCAGGCGACCCAGCGCATCATAGTCATAGCGCGTGACCTGCGCCGGTGGCGTGCCGTCCGCCTGCGGCAGCGGCTCGTGCGTGACCTCAGCCACCTGGCCCTGCAGCGTATAGCGGTAAGCGGTGCGCCGTCCCGCCCAGTCATACTGCGCCAGCAGCCGCTCGCCGTTATCATATTCAAAACGCCAGCTGTCGCCGTTCGGGTTAATCAGCGTCTGCAGACGGCCAAAACGATCGTAACGATAGCGCACCTGATGCCCGGCCGGATCGATCTCCGTCACCACCTGCCCGCGGGCGTTGCGCGTTACTTTGCGCTCTGAAAAACCGTCCGTGTTGCTGCCGGTCAGCAGGCCCGCGCGGTCATAGTCATAGCGGGTCTCGCGCCCGTCGGCGCGGATGTGCGCCGCCAGCCTGCCCGCCGTGGTCCACTGCCACTGCTCGCTGCCCGCGCCGGGCTGGCTGAGCCTGATAAGCCGCCCGCGTTCGTCATACATATGGTGGCGCTGATGGCCGGAGCAGTCTTCATCGCGCAGCAGCTGACCGCGTTCATCCCACCCGTAGCGGCTGGTGTTCTGCAGCGCGTCGGTGCGCTCCGTCAGATCGCCCTGATCGTTCCACGCGAAACGGGTGACGCCTCCTGCCGGATCGGTCAGTTCAATGACGTCGCCCCGGTTGTTGTAGCTGTACTGCCACACCGCGCCGTCCGGCAATACCTCTTTCAGCGGAAACGCATACACCGGGTGCCAGGTGGTTAAGGTGGCCTGCCCCAGCGGATCGCGCACCATTGTCAGGTTGCCGCGCGGGTCGTGGTTATATTCCCAGCGGTGGCCGTCGGGATCGATCGTCGCCTTCAGCAGCTCGCCGTCCGGGGTCCAGTGATAATGCCATTCACCGCCGTAACTGTCGGTGTAGCGGGTAATGCGGTAAAGATGATCCCAGTGATGCTCCGTTGAGCCGCCGGACAGGCAGGTGACCGTGGCAGTCCTGGCCTGCTCGTCCGCATCGATCAGCCAGTGCTCCAGCACGTTCTGCTGACCGTCGCACACCCGGTATTCCGCCACGCGCCACGCTGTGCCGCCGGCTTCCGGACGCCATTCATATTCCACGCTCAGACCGGTGGCGTAGCTGTGCGATGCCATGCAGTCGCTGGCCCGATCCCAGCTAAACCGGCGCGTCACGATGCCATCCGCATCTTCCACGGCGATCAGCTGTCCGCCGTCGTTATAGCGGTAGCCCACCAGTAAATAACGCTCTTCGCCACACAGCTGATGCACGGCGGCCAGACGGCCATGCCGTGACTCATAGCTCAGCGTGACCGTCAGCGCTTCGTTATCGCCGGAAATGGTGACAAGCTGACCCGCGTCGTTGTATGCATAGTGCTGGCAGTTTTCATGACGATCGCAGATACGCGTGATACGCCACTCGCCGGCGCGCTGCGGATCCGGCTCATAGAGCTGGAATTCACCGGGATCGCTTTGCAGCACAATGGATCCCTGCGCGCTGTACCACAGGGTCATGCCATCTTCCTGGCAGTGGATCACTTCTCCGGGATTTATCGCGCCAATGGTCAGCTCACGACCGGTAATATCACGCCAGAAAAACAGGCTGGTCGCGCCGTTTATACGCTGCAGCAGACGGGTTTCAAACGGCAGCATCCAGCCGGTGCCGAGCAGCCCGGTTGCGCTATTACGGCTGTGATAAACGCGCTGCCAGAGAAGCGGAATGCGATCCGCCAGTGAGAAATCAAGATCCTCCTGCCCGGCAAGGATCTTGGCACCGGTAGCGATATTCACCGGATGCGCCGTCTGTACCGCTTTGCTGGCGATCAGGCCCGCCGCCTCTACCGCGCCTTCCGTAGCCGCCGCCTGCGCGCCAGCCGCAGCCAGCGGGCAGACGGCTTTACGCAGCATGCGTACAAACTTAATTTCCTGATAGACGTTTTGCAGCAGACGCATGCCTTCACGCAGGCCGGAACCCATCAGCCCGCCCAGCATATACATCATGGCGTTTTTCCCGCTGCGGATATCGCGCACCACAATGCTGCCGCCACCGATGCGTACGCGCGGGTTCTCCGCCACCTCGATTTTGGCTTCGCAGGTGCTGCGATCTCCATTGCGCGCCGCAGGCTGCCCATTAATTAATACCTTGCGCGATCCTTCCGCCAGAAAGTTGGCGTTTTCAGCCAGGTGGCCCTTAGAGCAGAGAATGGTATCTTTCGGCGCAGGCGTGGCGTAAGGACTGGCGCTTTCCACTATCGGCTGTGTCAGATTCTTCCAGATATTACTGAAGTGGTTTTTAACGTCATCGCCGTCGATATGGCTGATGCCTTCCGCCAGCGCCTGCAGCGTTTTGCCCGGATGCAGCACTGCCGAGGCGGTAGCTGAGATGCCTGCCGCCACCATCATCACCACATCTTCTGCCGACAGGCTGTCATCCTGATCTGCCGCAGGCGAGTTCAGAAAGGCATGATCGACGGTACCGGCAGCCCGTGCCGCCGGCTTGCCCATGATATGCACATTATCCGAGCCGCTGGTGATTTTGGCATCCGGCGGGCCTTTCAGCCCAAAAAAATCGAGAGCGGAATCAACCAGCTCTCCAGCCTTATTGCCGATCTGTTCAGGAATACCGCTGGCCATTGCCCCGACGGTCAGGGCAAGGCCGACCGCCACGCCAATACCGGTAGCGCTGACGGCGGTCGCAGCCGCGAAAATGCCTAAATAAACGGCGCCCTCAACCAGGCCGCTGGCGAAATCAGCCAACGCCGAGCTGTGTACCAGCAGATCGTCCATCCTTGCGGCAATTAATTCATCCGCCATGCTCAGGCCTCCCCGGCCTCAGCAGGGATAAAACCTGCCTTGATCGCCTGCCACATCGCCAGCGCCGCCTCATCAAAAGGCAGCGTGCGGCTCAGGGTTAACGCTAATTATATTGACGTGAGTTTCAGCATAATGTTTTGATAACTTATTAATTATAACTCTCTATAATAATTTCCTGTTGGTTAATAACTTACTGCACAAAGTGCTATGGTGCTTGCCCCATTCTGGTCGCATTCTGGATGTCATCGAGACTTCAGAAAAAGAGCGGGCTGTTTAAAGGATTATTTAATTCCAATAACAGGAGGTTATTGCTATGGCTTACACGATTTTCATCCAAAGGAAATGGCAAACGCCGTCATCTACAGTGAGTGAATTCGCTGTATCAGGGACAGATATTAAAGGCTATTTTCTGGAGTGCCCTGGCCCGGATACGGCTATGCCAGATTTAAAGAAACGAATACCTGAAGGAAGTTATAGCCTCATTTGGCATAATAGCGGGAGGTTTAAAAAACACGCCCCGACACCGCTACTCTTTAACGCTCAAGTACCATCGAGCCGTTTGATACTTATTCATCCTGGTAATAAGCCCGATGATACTGAAGGATGCCTGTTGCCAGGTACAAAAAGAAATATTAATGAAGTAACACAAAGTGTTATTTTATACGATAAACTAAAATCTTTGATGATTAAAAAAGGGATACATAACTTTAAGGCTTTTATAATGTCTTGCTACGTTGACCATGGGAACCAATCATGCAAATAAAGATTATGAAATCAGCAATTGTTAGTTTTTCTCTACTATTTTTTAGTATAACTGTTTTTGCAAAGGAAAAACTAACTGGTGGTACGCTACAGGCTTACTGGCGGGCAGCATGGAACGCTGAAGCAACAATCAATACGCCTGAACTGAATTTCAGATATTTCCCTGCGGAAGGTTCCTCTTACGAAAAATACATTATAGACATAATATTCAAAGGAAGTGATGAGGAAAAAATAGCTTTTGTTAAAAAAAACTTCGCTAATATACCTGGTAATTTTTTAGATTATCATGAATGGTATGTTAACCAGCAAGGCACTGTTAATGTAAAAAAAGTAGAGGAGTATATGTTATGTAACGCCTCTAACTATGAAGCGGAGTTAATTTCGTTCACCCCGTCTTTATTTAATGAAAACACTAATACACAAGGAGAAAACAGGTATACCAACTGTGGTTACGGTGGCCGATACCCCTACCTAACCTCATATACCCTTAAATCAGATGCGAAAAGCGGTCAACTCAAGCGTGAGCCCAATGATAACGCTGAAACCAGCTATACCTTTACACATGATAACAGCGTGGTAAAAATTAAAACCATTAATAAAGAATGGATGTACGTCTCACTATATGATCTAACAAAACCTGATTTGCTAAGCGATAAAAGAGGTTATATAAAATTTAGCGATGTTGAGCCATTGAATTAACATTATGCTTTCAGCCAGCACCTGCGAACCATGCTAAGCGCCCTGACCGCCTGCTGGCTATCAGGGCGTATGATTATTTAAGGCCCGCTAACAACGCCTTACGCTGATTTTCCAGCGCGCTTACGCGGTTACAGACTTCATGACCGAAGTTTTGGAAATCCTGTTCCTGATTGCTCCATTCAGCCTGAATCGCCTGCTGCAGGCCGCCCAGGTTGCCCATAATCGCCTGCAGGGGGTTATTGCCCTGGCTGGCCTGTTTGGTGCCCATTTCGTTCAGGCTATCCTGCACCACGCCGCCCAAACTGCTTTGCACCAGACGCTCGCCATCAGTACGCACCTGATCGATAGCCTGATGATGGAAAGTTAAGCCGTCGCTGCGATGCTCAATAATACGGTTCATCTGTTGCTTCAGCTGTTTATCCAGCGTAGTGAGCCGGTTGCGTACGTTGCTGTCCGCGCCCAGCTTCTCAACAACTACCTTATCCAGCGCCACGCGGCCTTTCTCCAGCCGCTGCGATGCGCCCTGATCAACCCACGGCAGATCGCGACGCAGCGCCGCCTGATAATCTACCGCTTTTTGTCGGGTCGCCGTATCTGGCTGAATCTGTTTGCCGTTGTACTGCAGATCGCCCACCGGGGAGATAACCAGATTTCCGCTGGCACCCACCACCTGCACCGACTGCGGCGTGATCACCACGTCATCCTGCGGTTTCACCGGGCACTCATAAGCCGCGTGCGCCTGCACCGCAGCCAAAAAAAGGGCGCCCGTCAGCGCTTTACGCATCATAAAGACTCCTGCATTGGTTATAGAACATCATGTTCCCGTACGTCTGAACAGACGCTGCCGTAAGCCTGCCGCGTTTTTATTGCTGTCGGCCAGCCCCGGGCGCTGCGCTAACGCACCTGGCGTGCCAGTATGCGCGTTAACCCTGATATTTAGTCCCACCAGACATCAAACAGTTCAGTGACTTTTACGCTTTCCATGTTGCGGACTTCCAGCCACTGACGCACCAGTTCACGATGCTCATCGGTACATTTACCGATCTTCTGCAGGCAAACCAGCCCTTCCCACTGCAGATAACCACTGCCGTCAAAAGCCAGCCCGTTAGGCTCAATCACTTCATTGATAAAGGCATCAACGGTCGCGTCGATCTCGTCTACCGGCGTGCCCTGCGGAAAACTCCAGGCAACGGAAAAGCCCAGCTCCTGAAACTCGTCGATATGCAGCTTCTTACGTAAACGGCGGCTACGCTGTGTTGCCATTATTTAATCCTCTCAAACATTAAATCCCATACGCCATGGCCCAGTCGCTGCCCGCGCTGCTCAAATTTCGTCAATGGACGCGTTTCGGGACGCGGCACATAGTCATTGGTTACAGACTGATTCTGATAGCCCGCCACGCTGCTCATTACTTCCAGCATGTGCTCAGCATATTCCTGCCAGTCGGTGGCCATATGGAATACGCCGCCCAGCTTCAGCTTACGCAATACCAGCTCGGCAAAAGGCGCCTGCACAATACGGCGCTTATTATGGCGCGCTTTATGCCAGGGATCGGGAAAAAACAGCTGCACCATCCGCAGCGAGTTATCCGGGATCATCTTTTCCAGCACTTCAACCGCATCGTGGCACATCACGCGCAGGTTTTTAACCTCAGCTTCCTGAGCCGATCCCAGACAGGCCCCCACGCCCGGCGCGTGCACTTCAATGCCAAGGAAATTTTGCTCCGGGTTGGCGCTGGCCATCGCCACCAGCGAGGCGCCCATACCGAAACCGATTTCCAGCACCACCGGCGCTTCCCGGCCAAATAACGTCACCAGATCAACCGGCTCCGCCTGGTACTCTACGCCCATTACCGGCCATAAGGTATCAAGCGCCTGTTGTTGGCCCTTTGTCAGGCGACCCTGACGACGCACAAAGCTGCGGATACGACGCAATGGGCGCCCGTTTTCATCAAATTCCGGTGTGATGACGTCATTAATCATGTCGTTGCCTGCCTGTCTGCATATTCAGGAAAACGGGCATTATGCAAAGTTACCGGACAGAAGCAAGCACTTGCAAAGTTCCGGTTTACTCCACGCAATGTCTATGCTGGAATGCCTGCCTGAGTGTAGAGCAATAACGGAAATTTTCCTTCTCATGATGCAAGCGCAACAGTTCGCGCAGCAGGTGCTGGACTGGTATCAGCGCTTCGGACGTAAAACCCTGCCCTGGCAACAGGCCAAAACCCCTTACAAGGTTTGGCTCTCCGAAGTCATGCTGCAACAAACCCAGGTCGCCACCGTAATCCCCTATTTCGAACGCTTTATGGCGCGCTTTCCTGCGGTTACCGATTTAGCTGCCGCGCCGCTGGATGAAGTACTTCATCTTTGGACCGGGCTGGGCTACTACGCCCGCGCGCGCAATTTACATAAGGCGGCGCAGACCATCGCCGATCGTCATCAGGGCGTTTTTCCACAAACCTTCGAAGAGGTTGCCGCTCTGCCCGGCGTGGGCCGTTCTACCGCTGGCGCAGTGTTATCGCTGGCGCTTGGGCAGCACTATCCGATTCTGGACGGCAACGTCAAGCGCGTGCTGGCGCGTTGCTATACGGTGGATGGCTGGCCGGGCAAAAAAGAGGTGGAAAAGCGTTTGTGGCAAATTGCCGAGGAAGTTACGCCTGCGCAGGGGGTCAGCCAGTTTAATCAGGCGATGATGGATCTCGGCGCGCTGGTCTGCACGCGTTCAAAGCCCAAATGTGAAATCTGTCCGTTAAATAATGGCTGTATGGCCTACGCCGAGGGAACCCAGGCCCGCTATCCCGGTAAAAAGCCAAAGCAGACGCTGCCGGAACGTACCGGCTATATGCTGTTGATGCAGCGCGGCGACGGCGTCTGGCTGGAGCAGCGTCCGCCTGTTGGACTATGGGGCGGTCTGTTCTGCTTTCCGCAGTTTGCTAATGAAGAAGAATTACGCGCCTGGCTCACTGCGCGCGGCATCGGTAGCACGGCGCTTCAACAGTTAACCGCCTTTCGCCATACTTTTAGCCATTTCCACCTGGATATTGTGCCAATGTGGCTGGAACTGTCATCTGCGGGCGCGGCGATGGATGAAGACGCGGGTCTCTGGTATAACTTAGCGCAACCACCGGCCGTGGGTTTAGCCGCACCGGTCGAACGCCTGCTGCAAGAATTGCGGCATCCCCAGCAAATATCGCTG
This sequence comes from Mixta hanseatica, assembly GCF_023517775.1. Lineage (NCBI taxonomy): Bacteria > Pseudomonadati > Pseudomonadota > Gammaproteobacteria > Enterobacterales > Erwiniaceae > Mixta > Mixta hanseatica. The sequence goes on from NZ_CP082904.1 coordinate 3,581,392, forward strand.
CATATGCGCGTTTCTGAAGAGGAAGAGTAATGAGCCGCACCATTTTCTGTACGTTTCTGCAACGCGAAGCTGAAGGACAAGACTTTCAGCTCTACCCAGGCGAACTGGGAAAACGCATCTACAATGACATCTCAAAAGAGGCCTGGTCAAAGTGGATGAGTAAACAGACCATGTTGATTAACGAAAAGAAACTCAACATGATGAACCCGGAAGATCGCAAAGTGCTGGAGAAGGAGATGGTTAATTTCCTGTTCGAAGGCAAAGATGTGCATATCGAAGGTTATACCCCACCAGAGAAATAACATTTTGGGCCTCACTTGAGGCCCCTTGTTTTGGGTTCAGCGCAAATACGATGAAAAAAAAATTTATTGCTTTGCTAGTGATAGCACCGCTGCTGGTTTCCTGCTCGGGAAGTAAAAAACAGGCCTTTCATGAGGAATGGGTAAAAGATACCAACGGCTTCGACATTTTGATGGGCCAGTTCGCTCATAACATTGAGAATATCTGGGGTATCAATGAAGTTCTGATCGCCGGGCCGAAAGACTACGTTAAATACAGCGATAACTACTACACCCGCAGCCATATCAACTTCGAAAAAGGCTCGATCACCATTGAGACCATTTCAGGCACCGATCCGGCGGCCAGCCTGCGTCAGGCGATTATCACTACCCTGTTGATTGGTGAAGATCCCGGCAATGTCGATCTCTATTCCGACGCCAACGATGTGCAGCTCAGCAAAGAGCCGCTGCTGTATGGTCAGGTACTGGATAATACCGGCCAGCCGATTCGCTGGCAGGGCCGCGCCGCCAGCTTCGCTGACTACCTGATTCAGAATAAGCTGCAGCGTCGCGTTTCCGGCCTGCATGTAATCTGGTCCGTGACCATACCTATGGTGCCTAACCATCTCGACAAGCGTGCACACAAATATCTGCCGATGGTGCGTAAGGCGGCGGAGAAATATAACGTCGATGCGTCGTTGATTCTGGCGATCATGCAAATCGAATCCAGCTTTAACCCCTATGCGGTCAGCCATTCTGACGCGCTGGGTCTGATGCAGGTGGTGCAGCATTCTGCCGGCCTTGATGTTTTCAGAATGAAAGGCAAATGGGGCAAACCAAGCCGCAGCTATCTGTTCGATCCGGAAAACAATATTGATACCGGCACCGCCTACTTGTCGATTCTGCAGGATAATTATCTGGCGGGTATCGCTAATCCGGTATCGCGTCGTTATGCGGTGATTACCGCCTATAACGGCGGCGCGGGCAGCGTGCTGCGCGTTTTCTCCAGCGATAAAGATCGGGCTTTTGCTCAGATCAACGCGCTGTCGCCGGATGATGTCTATCAAACTCTGACCACCCGCCATCCCTCCGCAGAGTCACGCCGTTATCTGTATAAAGTTAGCCACGCCCAGCGCAGCTATAACCGCTTTTAACGCGCATAAAAAAGCCAGCCTGAACATCGGCTGGCTTTTTAGGTAAATCCCTGGTGTTGGCGCTAAAAATTAACGCCGAATATTTTTAAACTGCTGAGTGGTATCGGTTAAAGCCACTTCTGTTGGTAACCGCTCCATAGAGCTGGCGCCATAAAAACCGTCGCACAGCGGGCAGTTATCCATAATAAATTGCGCATCTTCCGGAGTAGATATCGGCCCGCCGTGGCACAGCACGATCACATCTTCACGCACCGCTTTCGCCGCCTGGGCCCATGCCGTAATCAGCGGCACGCAATCTTCCAGTTTCAACGCGGTTTCTGCGCCGATGCTTCCACCGGTGGTTAATCCCATATGCGGCACGATAATATCTGCGCCCGCCTCGGTCATCGCCACCGCATCTTGCTCGCTAAACACATACGGTGTAGTGAGCATATTTTTCTGATGCGCCAGGCGGATCATCTCGACTTCCAACCCATAGCCCATGCCAGTCTCTTCCAGATTGGCGCGGAAATTACCGTCTATCAGGCCCACGGTAGGAAAGTTTTGCACGCCGGAAAAGCCAAGCGCCTTCAGGTCGTCAAGAAACTTATCAAAATGGCAGAAAGGATCGGTGCCGTTGACGCCTGCCAGCACCGGCGTTTTTTTCACCACCGGCAGCACCTCTTTCGCCATATCAACCACGATTTCATTCGCATTGCCGTAGGCGAGCAGCCCGGCCAGCGACCCCCTTCCCGCCATACGGTAACGCCCTGAGTTATAAATAACGATCAAGTCGATGCCGCCCGCTTCCTCACATTTGGCGGAGAGGCCGGTACCCGCTCCGCCGCCAATGATCGGTTCACGCCGGGCAATCATTGCGCGAAAATTTTCCAGCAATTCCTGTCGGTTTAACGCAGGCATGTTTAAAACTCCCTGGTGTTGATGGTACGAAACGCTTCAACGGCAGCGTCAGCAAACTTTGCATCATTAATGTTATAAGGTAATCGTATTATTTTTCTTTTTTCGGTCGGTATCAGTTCCGCTTCCAGCGTAGAGATAAATGCCTCATTCGCTTCGGGCGACCAAAATGGCATCCCCGGCGCGTCGAGTGCGGAAAATCCCCCTTCCGGAATCAAAAACCGTACTTCCCCTTCGCAACGATTAAGCTTGGCGGCAATCCACTTTGCCATCGCGCGATTTTCCCCTGGTGTGGTGCGCATTAGCGTGACCTGGGCGTTATGGTGGTAAAACAGCCGGTCCGCATATTTTTCCGGCACGCTTGAGGGATGGCCGAAATTGACCATATCCAGCGCGCCGCAGGAAGCCACATAAGGCACCTGTGAGCGAGCGATCGCATCAAAGCGCGTTTCCGCGCAGGCCAGTACGCCGCCGGCCAGCAGATCGCAAACTTCTGTGGTGGTCAGATCCAACATGCCTGCCAGCATGCCGCTATCCGCCAGTTTCTCCATCGCCATGCCGCCGCTACCGGTGGCATGAAAAACCAGACAATCAAATTCATCTTCCAGCTGTTGGCTTACCGCCTGAATACAGAGCGTGGTAACGCCGAACATGGTTAAGCCAAGCGCCGGTTTATCCTCTGCGCAAGCTTCCGGCTGAAACAGTACGGCGCCAGCCATTTGATGCGCGGCGTTGCCCAGTACTCGACGCGAAATGCGGTTAAGGCCCGCCACATCGGTAACTGAATAGAGCATGCTGATGTCGCTGGCGCCGATATAGCCCGCTATATCGCCTGAGGCCATGGTAGAGACCATCACTTTCGGCACGCCGATCGCTAAATCCTGCATGGCGGGCGTAATCAGCGCAGTACCGCCAGAGCCGCCTAAACCGAGCAGACCGGCGACATCCTGACGTGTTTTGAGGTAATTCTGAAAAGCGATCGCCATCGCTTCGATAGCGCGTCCACGGTCACCGCAAAAAACGGCCTGCGCGCCCTGTGGATGAAAAGCGGCCACCTCTTCCGGTTTCACTTCTGCGGCAGAACTGGCGCTAAGTGATTGTGTTGACAGGTCAACCGTACGCGTCCGCAGGCCAGTTTTGCTAATCAAATCCCGAACGTAAAACAGTTCCCGCCCTTTAGTATCCGCTGTAGCAGCAATATAGATGTAACCGGTTTCTTCTTTCATTTCTGTTAACCATTCCTGTCACAAAAGCCATTAAAGGCTTGATAAAACTGAAATAAAAACCAAAATACTCTTTATAAGCGGATGGGAAGCCGTCCGTTCGAGACAACAGTATCACCCTCCTGATTGTTAAATCAAGTGAATGAAATGCACGTCTCAACAATAATGAGAAAAAACTGATGATTAAACAGAACGAATGTTGGCTGTTAATATTAGTAGTTCTGCTATAGTGCCAATAGAGCTTGGCGAATCAGCGGACCCTGAGTCCGAACAGAGAAAACAAGGGGTTAAAGTGGTTGAAAGGGACACCCAGGCAGACATGCCGATGACGTCCACGCGCGCCCGTACGCGCAGGCTATTAATTGAAACGGCAATGAAAATGTTTGATAGCGGTAGCTTTCCTTCTATTACCGAAGTGGCCCAGGCAGCGCAGCTGTCGCGCGCTACGGCATACCGTTACTTCCCTACTCAAAGCGCGCTGGTTTCAGCCATTGTCACTGAAACGCTGAGTCCGATGAAAAATTTCCAGCCGACGCAGCCCGATGTTAGCGACCGTATTGATGAACTGCTGGCTTTCGCTTTTCCACGTATGTTGCAACATGAAGGCACGCTCCGTGCGGCGCTGCACTTATCTCTGACGCAGTGGGCACAATCGCGCTCTACGGATCTCCCGCTGGTGAAAGAGAAACTGGTACGCGGCAACCGTAAGCAAACGTTGCAGCGCGTGGTTGATCCGCTGCGAACGGAGCTTTCCCCCGAGCTGCTGCAGAAGGTGTTGTATGCGTTATCACTGGTGTATGGATCTGAAATCTTTCTGGTGATGAAAGATATCTGGGGCTGTGATGATGATTCACTGCAGGGCGTGGCGCGCTGGATTGCCAAAGCTATCATACGTCAGGCGCGCGAGGATGCGCAGCTGGAAGCGAGCACGGGAAAATAATCCGGTTTACCGCCCATGATATCGGACTCCTGGCAGGCAGCTGACAGCGGGGCAAACCTTCGTCCTGCCATACATCACGCTACTAAGCGTTAGTTTTCGTGCGTACCCCAGTCACTTACTGCTGTAAGCTGCTGGGGATTACTGTGTCGCCGCGTGATTTGAGCTTTAGCCTCGCCCCGTCGAGCCTGCGCAAGCGTGGTTTAAAACGCTTTGCGTTTTGTCCGGTAGGCGAACCAGTCAGATATAGGTTAATTCTTAGTCGGTTAATATTACGCCGCTTATTGCTGACTAAAACGTTATTACCTTGCGCGCTAAATGCTTGCCAGCAACATGGGAAGCCCTTACCTTATGTTTGCCGGGATACGCGCTTTCATTTTTATCCTCTCTTCACAACACATTCTTTGTACGCTGTACAAGCGCCTCGGAAAAAGCGAAAATCAGGACAGGATTTTACCGGATTAGTTTTACGCTCCGGGTTAGGTTTTGTAATTCAGATGCAAAACAACGTCATCGAAATGGAGTCAGCATGATAAATTTTCTTGATATCAACTACCAAAAGCTATCAGAGCAAAGGTCCAGCGAACTATTTATCCTGAGGAAGGAAACCTTCAAAGATCGCCTGGACTGGGCAGTTAACTGCATCAACGGCATGGAGTTTGATGAATATGATAACGAAAATACAACCTATGTCTTCGGTATTCATAACGATAACGTATTATGCAGCGTAAGATTTATCGAAACCCGCTATCCTAATATGATCAGCCATACCTTTGCGCCATGGTTTGATAATGTACAATTACCTGCCGGGAACTATATTGAATCCAGCCGCTTCTTTGTAGACAAAGACCGTGCGCGCTCTTCTGAGCTTTATCAATATCCAGTCAGCAGCATGCTTTTTTTAGCCATGGTCAATTATGCTCGCCATTACGGTTATGAAGGGATATATACTCTGGTCAGCCACGCGATGCTGCGTATATTAAAACGCTCCGGCTGGGGAATCTCTGTTTTTGCGCAAACGCTTTCCGAGAAAAAAGAGAAAATTTATATCGTGTTTTTACCGATTGACGATAAAAACCGCGATATACTTATTGAGAAATCAAACCAGGATAAACTTTTTGATGACAAAGAGTTAGCTAACTGGCCGCTGGCTTTTCAGCCTAACCGGCAGCAGGTTTAATTAGCTGCAGTTCAATACCCATTCTGATGGCATGTTTTGCGTTCATGACGCCCAGTTTTTTAACAACATTGCCAATATGGAATTTTACGGTGCTTACTTTGATATCCAGAATAAGCGCTATTTCCTGGTACGTTTTTCCAACGCTGGCCCAGTAAAGGATTTCATTTTCACGCGGTGAGAACATATCTTTACTTACCTGTTTTTTACTGGCAGCGTTATCTTCCTTCTCTTTATATAACGAGATCACTTTGTCATGCGCATTGATCAATAACATCTGTAAGTTGGCCTGATGCTGCGCAACAATCTCTTCGGTTTCATGCACACGGTTTTCATTCATTAAAATCGAAAGCAATGCCAGGTTATTGTAATAATCATGTAAAACAAATGTATGACCATTAACAATCTTATAGGTTTTAGAGAGATTAAAAATTTTGGAAAAGTTGAGCTCGTTATTGATGGTAATATTTTCATCCCATGAGAACGGCGAAATCCGGGTGAAAGAGGCAATAACGACCGGATCAATTTGTTGATAATTATTTTCTTTATAAATCTCCACCCACTCTTTGGGGTAGTTTGAAATAATCACCATGTCAGCTGGGTTCTTTTTATTCAAAACCATATAGGCATATTTTAAATCACCAAGCTGACTGAGTTCGCTATCGAAATAGTGCTGTGCGGTGTCGATGATCGCCTGATTTTCTGAAAAAAATAGTGACATCCATAACCTCAAAATAACGTTGTATCGTCCTTAATCTGCCCGCTAATGCAGGACCCTATACTAAAGTCTAACTTACATCTATATTACATGTATCGTAAAGTGTATGAAAGTAAAAGACAAAGAATAAATTTTAAGCAAAAAAAAACCTGACCATATGAGATCAGGTTGCCATTTGGCCAACACCAGGGAAAATTTATTTAAAAATTATCATACAGTTAACTATATCTCGTCAAGGTAATCCCTCATTCTGTAATGATATATCCATATAACCGTTTTACTCCTTCATCATCCGTTTCGGTATACACTCCCTGCAATTCCGGTGAAAAACCAGGCAGCAGGTTGATCCCCGCCTCCAGCGCCAGAAAGTAACGTAACGCTGCTCCGCCCCACACTTCGCCTGGCACCACGCACAGCACGCCGGGGGGATAAGGCAATGCGCCCTCTGCGGCAATCAAGCCCTCCGCCTGCGCGACCGGCACCAGCTCAACGTTTCCCCGAATAAATGCCTGATTCGCATCCTGCGCATTCATCCTGACCTGCGGCAAACTGGCCTGACGAAACATTGCTTTTTGCAGATCTTTTACGCCATGGCTTACATATAAATCGTGCATTTCCTGACATAAACGCCGCAGCCGGTAGCCGCTATAGCGTTCGGCATGCTTGCTGTATAGGACCGGCAACACTTCACTCATGGGCGAATCATTGCGGATATGCTGCTCAAAACGCACCAGCATCGCTACCAAATGCGCCATCTTTTCGGCACTTTCCGCCGGGGTTAACAGGAAAAGAATGGAATTCAGATCGCACTTCTCCGGCACGATACCGTTTTCACGCAGGTAGTTAGCCAGAATGGTTGCCGGAATGCCAAAGCCGCTATATTCGCCGCTGGCGGCATCGATACCGGGCGTGGTGAGCAATAGCTTACAAGGATCGATCAGATACTGATCCGCTGCGTAACCCGCAAATCCATGCCATGATTCATCCGGCGCGAAGCTAAAATAGCGGGCGTCGCGGGCGATCTGTTCAGTAGATGCCGCCTGCCACGGCTGCCCATCCACGCTTTCCGGTATAAAGGGACGAATCAGGCTGCAATGGGTCAGGATCGCTTTACGTGCGTCAATGCCCAGCGTAACGCATTCATGCCAGAGCCGTCGCCCTGCCGCGCCCTGATGCATTTTAGCGTTCACGTCCAGCGCGGCGAACAGCGGATAAAAGGGGCTGGTTGAAGCGTGCAGCATAAACGCATTATTAAGCCGCTTATGGCTGCAAAAACGCCGCTGCCCGCGAATATGATTATCCTTTTTATGGATCTGCGACGTTTGGGAAAAGCCGGCCTGCTGTTTGTGTACCGACTGGGTAACGAAAATGCCCGGGTCGTTTTCATTCAATTCAAGCAGCAGCGGCGAGCAGGGCTCCATCACCGGGATAAACTGCTCATAGCCGACCCAGGCGGAATCAAACAGAATGTAATCACACAGGTGACCGATGCGATCGATTACCTGACGGGCGTTATAGACCGTGCCGTCATAGGTGCCCAGTTGAATGATCGCCAGACGAAACGGTCTGGCCTCGCCGGCGCGCTGCGGCGCAACGCGGCGCAGCTGCTCGCGCAGGTACGCCTCATCAAAGCAGTGCGCGTCTATGCCGCCGATAAAACCGAAGGGGTTGCGCGCCGCTTCCAGATAAACCGGCGTAGCGCCTGCCTGGATCAGCGCGCCGTGATGGTTGGACTTATGGTTATTACGATCGAACAGCACCAGATCGCCACGCGTTAGCAGCGCGTTGGTAACCACTTTGTTGGCGCTGGAGGTGCCGTTCAGCACAAAATAGGTTTTGTCGGCGTTAAACACTTTGGCGGCAAATTTCTGCGCATCCTTCGCCGATCCCTCATGAATCAATAGATCGCCCAGTCTGACATCCGCATTACACATATCAGAGCGAAACAGGTTCTCGCCGTAAAAATCATAAAACTGACGTCCCGCCGGGTGCTTGCGGAAAAACGCGCCGCCCTGATGCCCAGGACAGGCGAAGGTGCTGTTACGCATGGCGACATATTTTGTCAGCGTATCAAAGAACGGCGGCAGCAGCGTCGCTTCATAATTATCCGCCGCCAGCGTCAGCTCTGTTAGTGATTCAGCGCTACCATCCAGCAGGCCGCTCACCTGCGGCAAATCCGCCGCCTCGCTGGCCTGTGCCGTCGCGATAAAAACCGGAAACGTAAAGCCGGTATGACGTAATAACCCCAACACGCCGCTGCGCGCGTCCGCAACGGAGACGACAACCGCCGCCACATCGGTAAAATCGGTCTTATCGAGCGTAACGATCTCGCGTCCGACGGTAAGTGAGGGCACCAGCGCGGCGCTGGCAGCTATTTTCAATGGTGTCATAACACAAATCCTCAGGCCTCAAGGATGAGCGGGTGCGCAAGGCACGGCAATGGGAAGCAGTTTCCCGGCGAAAGATGTCGGGAGGATGCAAAGCAGAATGAGTTTCAGCTGCAACCGATAGACATCAGTAAAACCAGAGCGCATCTGTTTTTACTCATGTCCAACAGGGAGCGTAAATTAGCTTCACCGCATGGTGAACAACGCGCGTGCCGAAAGGGAAAAGGAGGTGCGTCCACGCCGCGAGCGGCAGTGAGGAGAGCAGCGGCGCAGGGCCAGCAGCGTTCCGGACATAGCGATAACCCCGCGATAACAATGGATGATAAAAGAGGCGACATCATGTCATTTTTTATTACCGCGAACAACCCTACCGAATGAATAATTAATCAACATGAAAAATATAAAATCATTAATAAATAAGGGAATAATAAATAATCATTGTTTTTTATCATCATAATTTTGATGTTTTATTCATCGCGCTGACCATTTAGCTTTAACAGAATATGCTGCACATCTCGCCCCTGCTTTAACATTCATTGACGCTGCGCTCACCGCTCCGCATGATGTTTTTACTGAAGTCTGACGCTCACTGAATAGATGAGGTAACTATGACAAGCTTGTACCAGCCGGTAAAAATCGGCGCGCTGGAATTGAAAAACCGTATCGTTATGGCGCCGCTGACGCGGATGCGCGCGGTGGAAGCGCGCACCCCGAATGAGATCATGCTTAAGCACTACGTACAGCGCGCCAGCGCAGGACTGATCGTTACCGAAGCCACGTCGATATCGCCGCAGGGCGTAGGCTATCCCAACACGCCGGGCATCTGGAGCGAAGAACAGGTGGCGGGCTGGCGCGATATCACCGATGCGGTGCATCAGGCCGGCGGCAAAATCGTTATCCAGCTGTGGCATGTTGGCCGCGTTTCCGATCCCATTCATCTTAACGGCGAACTGCCGGTAGCCCCATCGGCCATTGCGCCTGAAGGCCACGTCACGCTGGTGCGTCCACAGCGCCCTTATGTCACGCCGCGTGCGCTGGAAACCGAGGAAATTGCCGGTATCGTAGAAGATTATCGCCGGGCGGCGGAAAACGCCAAACGAGCAGGCTTTGATGGCATCGATCTGCATGCCGCCAACGGCTATTTGATCGACCAGTTTCTGCATGACGGCTCTAACCAGCGTCATGACCAATACGGCGGTCCGATCGAAAACCGTGCCCGCTTCCTGCTGGAAGTGATTGATGCGATCCTACAGGTCTGGTCTGCCGACCGCGTCGGGGTGCACCTTAACCTGATGTCTAATAGCTATTCCATGTCCGATTCCAATCCGCGCGCGCTGTTTGGCTATGTCGCAGAGCAGCTCAATGCGCGTCAGCTGGCGTTTATTTTTGCCCGTGAAGCGTTAACTCAGGCGGAGCCAATCGGACCGTTAGTGCGTGAGAAGTTTAGCGGCGCGTTTATTGCCAATGACGGTATTACGCGTGAAGAAGCGGAAAAGCTGATCGCGGAAGGCCGGGCCGATGCCGTAAGCTTTGGCAAACTCTATATCGCGAATCCGGATCTGGTGGCGCGCTTTGCTCATCAGGCGCCGTTAAACCCGTTAGACAATGAGAATATCTATCGGATGGAGCCGCCATACGACCGCGGCTACACCGATTATCCTCTCCTCGCCGATTAAGATGTTCCCGGAGCGCCAGCGGCGTTCCGGGAACTTTCTTTATCGTGCGGCGCTAACCCGCCAGACGGTATCGCCGGCATCATCCGCAATCAGCACGCCGCCCAGCTTATCCATCGCCAGGCCAACCGGCAGCCCCCTGACTTCCTTATGGTCATCGCTCAGGAATCCGGTCACTACCGGCTCCGGCTTGCCTACCGGGCGGCCATTCTGGAAAGCGACAAACGACACGCGATAGCCGTTCAGCGGCGTGCGGTCCCAGCTGCCATGTTCACTAATAAAGGCCCCGCCGTGATATTTTTCCGGCAGGCTGGTACCGGTATAAAACATCAGGCCCAGCGGCGCAACATGCGAGCTAAGCGCATAGTCCGGTTTAATCGCCTTTTGCACCAGGTCAGGGCGCTGCGGCATCACACGATGATCGATATGCTGACCAAAATAGCTGTAGGGCCAGCCATAGAATCCGCCTTCCTGTACCGAGGTCAAATAGTCGGGCACCAGATCGGCGCCGATCTCGTCACGTTCGTTAACAATCGCCCAGAGTTTGCCGGTCTGCGGCTCCCATTGCAGCCCGGTGGGATTACGCAGGCCGCTGGCGTAAATCCGGCTGCCGCCGGTGGCGGTATCCACTTCCAGCACCGCCGCCCGACGATATTCTGCGCCGATGCCATTTTCAACAATATTACTGTTGGAGCCGACGCCCACATAGAGTTTGCTGCCATCCGGACTGGCCAGTAACGATTTCGTCCAGTGATGGTTCAACGGCCCGCCCGGCAGATCGGTCAGTTCGCTACCGGGGTCGGTAATACGCGTCGCGCCTTCCTGATAGCGATAGCGCATAATATTATCGGCATTAGCCACGTAGAGCGTATCGCCCACCAACTGTACGCCAAACGGCGAATGCAGGTTTTCCAGGAAGATATGTTTCTCCCAGGTGACGCCATCGCCGCTGGTATTACGCAGCAGCGTAATCCGGTTGCCGCCCTTGCCGCCTTTCCCGGACGATTTTTGCACCATGCCCATCACCAGCTGTTTCGGCATACTTACCGGCTCCGTACCGGGACTGTTGGCCTCCACCACCAGCACATCGTTATTAGGCAGAACATAGACCTGACGAGGATGCATTAAACCCTCCGCCACTTTAGTAATTTGCAGGCCGCTGGCGACCTTCGGCGCCTCGCCCTGCTTCCAGGCCACCCCTTTCGGCACCTGCATCGGCGGCATCAAAAAGTCTTGCGCCTTCGGCAATACCGGATCGGGCCCCATCTGCTGGCTGGGATCGACCGAAGCCTGTTCATCGCAGCCGCTTAACAGCAGCGCGGAAGAGACGGCGAGCAACAGTAATTTTTTCATCGTGCTGCTCCTTCTGTCGTACGCAGGCGCAAGGCCAGCTGAATATTGGCCAGGCAAAGTAGCGCCACCACCAGCGTTGAGAGGATCACGCCCGCGGGCACCACGGCGTAAGCATCGCGGCTGTGAACAAAGGCATTAAAAATCGCCAGTACGATCGCCACGAGATTGGCCCAGAAGTGAATTTTTACCGGCGACGTTTGCGCCCATGAGGCACCGACCCAAACCTGCACCAGATTAATCAGCCGGGGAATGATGGCGATAATCAATCCAAAGGCGATAAGCCAGCTGGCGCTTTTGGTCCACATCGGGTTGTAACTATTCAGATAAATAATGTCAAAAATCCAGGCTGCGGCGAAAAAGCCCAGCGGAACAGGATTAAGTAATTCATACAACGCCACTGCAAGCGCAGAGTGACGTCTGGTAGCAAAGGGGTTCATTAGCAGGCTCCTGAGGTAACGAAAAAGATCGGCAGCAAGGGATCTACTGCCGTCGCGCTATCCTGAAAAAGCGTAGTAAAAATAACCCCTTTCGGTTAAGGATCCGGCAAAAATAGGCAACATTAACCCTAATGCGCACGAAAGGCCCTTGTGGCAAAGATATGTCTTAGATATGTTTCTGCTCTTACTTCACCATGAGATTATCACTATGAGCGCAGAGACGTTTACTCAGGACTGGCCCCTCCCCACCCGTAAAAAAAATCAGCTCAGGCTGCGCCAGCTGCGCGTTCTGCATAAGACGCACATTGGCAGCTTTTATCGTATTTGCTTAACCGGCGAAGACCTGCAGGGCTTTATCTCCCACAGCTTCGACGACCATATCAAACTCTTTTTCCCGGATGCCGACAGCGGCGAACTGGTGTTGCCGGAAATCAGCGATCAGGGCGTGGTGTGGCCGGAAGGCAAACGTCCGCAGTCGCGCGACTATACGCCGCTGTGCTGGGACGCAGGGGCCAATACGCTGACCATCGATTTCTTTATTCATCCTGGCGGTCTTGCCAGCGCCTGGGCGGAAAAGGCGCAGCCCGGCGATCCGCTGGTGATTGGCGGCCCGCGTGGCTCTTTCTGTATGCCGCTGGACTATGCGTTTCAGCTCTATCTGTGCGATGAGTCCAGCCTGCCGGCGCTGAACCGCCGTCTGGCGGAGATCGCAGCAGCACAGGTAGAGGCAGAGATTCACGTGATGATCATGGCGGATGAAGCGCAGAGCAGAACTTATCTGCCGTCGCTGACGGGCGTAACCTGTCACTTCCTGCCGGCAGGCGATGTGGATGCCGCGCAGCAGGCGCTGCAACAGTTGCCCATTCCGCAGCAGGGCTATTTTCTATGGCTGACAGGCGAAGGCGACCGGGTAAAAACGCTGATTGACTATCTCACCGGGGAACGTCAGATCAATGAAAACTATCTACGCGGCGTCGCCTACTGGCATCAAAAATAAGCTTTTTGCCCGGCAGGGAATGCCGGGATAATAGTTACAGATTGAATACCGTATTAAAGGGAAATGCCTGATGAAAGATAAAAACAGTTCTGCTTTTTTTGCCTATAAAAAACGTAAAGAACGGCTGCTGGATGCTACGGAAGTGCGCCTGCTTATCCTGAGCATTTTAAAGACACGAGCGGCGCACGGCTATGAGATTATTAAGGCGATTGAAGAACTGTCGCGCGGTGAATATACGCCCAGCCCCAGCCTGATTTACCCTAACCTGACGCTGTTGGAAGAGATGGGCTACGTCAACGCGGAAACGGAAGAGAACAACAAAAAAAACCATGGGATTACTGCCGAGGGGAAAGATTTTCTTCAGCAGCAGCAGACTCAGTTGCAAAGCGTGATCGCTCGCATGCAATCGCTGGCGGTGCTGGCAAATAATCGCAGCCTGCCAGAGGTACAGCGTGCCATTCATAATATGCGCACCGCGTTGAATACCCGCCTGGCTGAAGAGAATATCTCACAGCAGTCGCTATACGCGATTATCGATGTGCTGGATGAAGCGGCGAAAAAGATCGAACGCAGTTAGCCGAAAGGAAACTCGCCGCCGACAGGGCCGGAGGCGAGTGAATAGCGATTAATCGCTGGTGCGATAGCGTTCCAGCCAGTGCGCGTACGGCGCAGGCAGCACCCATGACGCTTTATCTTCTTTTAGCGCCAGTGCGGCTTTGTAAGGCCAGTGCGGATCCGCCAGGTGAGCGCGGCCCACCATCACCAGATCCAGCTGCTGCTCTTCCACGGTACGGTTAGCAATCGCCGGCGCATCGATGCCCCAGGCGGAAGCGACTGGAATCTGTGCTTCACGGCGCACGCGTTCCGCGATCGGCGCCAGGAAGGCCGGGCCCCACGGAATGTTGGCATCCGGCGTAGAGAAACCGATGCTAACGCTCAGCAGATCCAGACCGCCGGCACGCATCTGACGCGTCACTTCGATCGATTCCTGCAGCGTTTCTTCATCACGGCCATCATACTCAATCACGCCAAAGCGTGCGGTCAGCGGCAGGTTTTCCGGCCATACGTGACGCACCGCTTCCAGTGTTTCCAGCATAAAGCGGCTGCGTCCGGCAAGGTCGCCGCCGTACTGGTCCTGGCGCTGGTTAGCCTGCACGGAGAAGAAACTCTGCGCCAGATAGCCGTGCGCAAAGTGCAGCTCCAGCCATTCAAAACCGGCATCGCGTGCGCGACGGGCGGCCGTAGCAAAGTCTTCACGTACGCGGGCGATATCGTCCAGCGTCATCGCTTTCGGCACCTGCGGCAGGTTAGCGCCAAAGGCCACGGCGGAAGGTGCGATAGTTTCCCAGCCACGACCGTCGTCGGCAGCGATATGATCATCGCCTTCCCACGGACGGTTGGCGCTTGCTTTACGTCCGGCGTGTGCGATCTGAATGCCCGGTACGGCGCCTGCCGCTTTAATATCCCGGGCGATCTGCGCCAGCTTTTCCGCCTGCTCGTCATTCCAGATACCCAGGCAGCCGGGGGTGATACGCCCTTCCGGCGCTACCGCCGTCGCCTCGACAATCACCAGACCCGCGCCGCCGCGCGCCAGGCCGTTGTAGTGTACGCGATGCCAGTCGTTGATCAGACCGTCGGTAGCGGTGTACTGACACATCGGCGGAACCGCAATGCGGTTGCGCAGCGTCACGTCTTTCAAAGAAAACGGTGAAAATAAACCTGACATTTAAACCTCTTGCGTTCAGGAAAAATGAATATGGCCGAGCCGATCGGCCCAGACAGAAGACCGATAATAGCCCGCCCCTATTTTTTAAACTTCACCGTATTTGCTACGCATCATATTCTCGATCTCCTCCAGGCTTTTGCCGCGGGTTTCCGGTAGCAGGAAGTAAACGAAAATGAAGGAACCGATATTCAGCAGCACAAACAGGAAGAAAGTCTGGTTACCGATCAGGTTCAGCATCAGCGGGAAGGCGAACGCTACGGTGGCATTACATATCCACTGAAACGAGACAGCGGTACCGGCCAGCGCGCCGCGAATTTTCATCGGGAACAACTCTGACATCAGCAGCCAGTAAACTGGCGAGATGCACATCTGCATAAAAAACAGGAATACCAGAATGCAGCCCAGCGCCAGATAGCTTTGCATTAGATTCTGCGGCAGCAAAGTTAGCGTCAGGCCCAGCGCCACCTGCGTCAGGATAACGATGATCAGACCGGTCATCAGCATGCGTCGACGGCTAAAACGGCTTACTGCCCAGATCCCCACCAGCGTCGCCAGCACCGATACCACGCCATTACCGATGGTGGCGGCAATGGACGCATTAGTGCCCATTCCGGTGGTTTTCAGGATAATCGGCGTGTAATACATAAAGGCATTTACGCCGGTAAACTGCGCAACAAAGCCCAGACCACAGCCGGTCAGCAGCAGGCGGATCACCCAGCGCTCTTTGAGCAACTCCTTCACCGAAGGTCCTTTACGCGCCAGTTTCTCCTGCTTGCGCATCTCTGCCATCTCTTTGCGGATCTCGCGCGGCGTTTCCCTGAGTTTTTTAAGTACTTTCAGCGCCTCGGTGAAGCGACCTTCCGCCACCAGCCAGTGCGGCGAGGCGGGCACAAAGAAGGTACCGATAAACAACAGGATGCCCGGCACCATCGCCAACGCCAGCATATAGCGCCAGATATGCGGATCGTGCAGCGTATAACTCATGATGGTGCTCACCACATAGGCCAGCAACTGACCGCTGACAATCATCAACTCGTTGCGGCTAACCAGCGGCGCGCGGCGCTTAGGCCCGGCGATTTCGGCAATAAACACCGGCACGGTGGCAGAGCCGCCGCCGACGGCAATCCCCAGCACAAAGCGCATCGCCACCATCACCGGCACCGACGGCGCAACGGCGGTGCCCAGCGCTCCGGCGATAAACAGTAGCGCCAGACTGCGCAGCGTCATGCGGCGACCAAAACGATCCGACATAAAGCCGCTAAGGAACGAGCCCAGCGCCGCGCCGAAAATCAACGATGAGGCGACCAGCCCCTCAGTGAAAGAGTTCAGCCCCAGCCCGCCCTGCGAAGGCGCAGCGGACATAAAGGGTAAAGAGCCGGAAATGATGCCGGTATCGTAGCCGAAGGCGAGCGCGCCCATGGTTGCGACCAGCACCACCAGAAAAATGCGTTGTCGCACAGTGTCTTTAGTTTCCGTCTCCTGTACGGATGACGGCTCAGATGGATAATCGGTCATAGTGCTCCCTGTTATTAATTTTGTAATGTTTTGTGCAGATGTTGTTGTTTGAAACTAAAGGGATTTGCTCCACCGAAAGAGAGAAAGGTAAAGATAAGTCTAAACCGGCTTCGCTGAAACCGCCTGTTTCCGTGACAGGAATCACAATGAAAAGGGTACAGACGAACAATAAACAGGCAGGCGGGTAAAATTTGTTCGCTCAAACGTTGTCCATTGCTTATCCGCGTAACGTCATCTCCATCTCGCCATGCTATAAATTAATTTTGTTAATATTTACCTTGTCACAGCCTATCGCTCTCCCGTTTAAATAATCTAACGCTTTCTCTCGGCTTCACCTGCGCCACTTATTAAGCACCCATCATCGGCGTTCAGCGATAACCAGCTGCGCGAATCAACGTTCCCTGCGTGAATTTTTTGCCATAAATTCTTTTCGCCGTCGCCGCTATTCTTCAGCCAATGCCCCTCTTAATGTTAAATATTAATGATTAATTTCGCGATTTAACGTGCAAAGGCATTACCGACATTGTGAAAATTTTGTCTTTTAAACGTAACAAAAAATAAACAAATCTTGCCTATAGTGGCTGCTCTTTCACCCAGGAGGCGCCATGCGAAGCTGGAACGAACCGAAGAAAAACAAAGCGCATATTGAACTGATCCCAATGATCGACGTGATGATGTTTTTGCTGGTGTTCTTTGTGCTGATTAGCCTGAATGTAATACCGGCACAGGGACTGAAAACGCAGCTGCCGGGCGCGGCAAGCGCGCAACAGCTGAAACCGCAAAAGAAAGCGATTGTGACGCTGGGTGATAACGATCGGCTACAGCTGGATGGGCAACCGATCGCCCTGCAAGATTTAGTGGGGAGGCTGAAGCAGCAGCAGCGTGACGAACCGCTGACCATTATCCTCAACAGCGATAAAGGCGTCGCCGTAGAGCGACTGGTAGCCGTGATGGATAACCTGCGCCAGGGCGGCTTCACCTCCGTTTCTATCGCCACACGGAAACTGTGATATGTACGCGCTCTATCGTTCCCGCCATATGTTGAGCTGGCTGCCTGCCCTTGCGGCAGCAGGATGGATGCTGTGGATTAACCAGCAGGTCACGCTAAAAGTTCAGCCTCGTTACGATGAATCCACCATGGAACTGGTGCTGGCGGAGCCGCCAGTGTCAGAAACGCCCGCCGAGCCGGAACCGGAACCTGAGCCGACGCCACAGCCGGAGCCAGAACCTCCTCCGGTAGCCGATCCGCTACCAGAGCCGATTGCCGCGCCGCAGCCGGTTGTACCGCCGCAGCCTCAACCAAAGCCGAAGCCCAAAGCGGTGGCGCAGCCAAAACCCAGGCCACAGACTACGCCCCGCTCACAGCCGGCGCCCGTGACACAAACGCGCACCGCCGCTCAGGCGCCTTCCGCCGCCGCGCCGCGCCCGTCGGCGGCCAGCAGCAACGCCGCTAATGCGGGTGCGCTGGAAAACGGTTATTTACAGGCGCTGCGCCGCGATCTGGAACAGCGTAAGCGTTATCCCACCGGCCGCCAGGCATCGCTTGAGCGCCCGGAAGGTAGCGTCGAGATCTGGCTGGAAGTCGATCGCAGCGGCCGCGTTATCGCCTCCGGCATCGTCAGTAAAGCGCGCAGCATGCTGTTAAACCGCGCAGCCAGCAGCAGCCTGCAAAGCATCAGCCAGCTTAAGCCTTTCCCCGAAGGCGCTTTCGCCGGTCAAAGCCGTAAACGTTTTACCGCCACGTTCAATTACCGGGCGCCCTGATGCCCGGAACCTTTCATCGCACCACAGGAAAAGAAAATGACCACCTTTAAACGTTCTGGAATTTATCTTGCGGTTATGGCTGCGCTGTTGCCCGGCCTGGCGCAGGCGGAAGAAAACAGTGATGTCGGCACCATTGATGTGCAGGGCGTCTCTCTGGGCGGCGGGATGATGGTTCAGGAGGAGACGCCCAAAGCGCGATCCACCGTCACCAAAGAGGCGATGGATAAAATGCCCTCCGCCGCCAACGCCATCGATAAGCTGAAGTATACGCCGGGGCTAAACGTTAACAGCACCGACGCCAGCGGTCTGAGCGGCGTTGACTACACCATGCGCGGGATGAATTCCGATCAGATCGGTCTGTCGATGGATGGCATTCCGATTAATGATTCCGGCAACTATGCGGTTTACCCTAACCTGTTAGGCGATGCGGAAAACCTGCAGGAGATCTTTGTGACGCAGGGTGCCTCCGAGGCGGACGGCCCGCATATTGGCTCCAGCGGCGGCAATATTGGGCTGGTGACCCGGCGTCCGGCGAAAGCGTTTGGCGGCTTCGTTAAACAGACGCTGGGCAGTAACGATCTCAGCAAAACCTTTGCGCGTCTGGAAACCGGTGAATACAACGGCTTCAGCAACTGGCTCTCTTATTCCCATACCGAAGCGAAAAAGTGGCGTGGCGAAGGCCGTCTCTATTCCGATAAGTTTGAAATGAATTCGCTGTTTGAGGCGGAAAACGGCAATGTCAGCAACCTGATCGTAAAGTATAACCGTCAGGAAAACAGCAACTACAACTCCATCAGCAAGGCGCAGTTTGAGCAGGAAGGACGCGACAGTGATTTTCCCTCCTCACCACAGTACAACAGCCGTGGCCAGCTGAGCCGCTATTACAAGCTGAATCGTAACCCGTTTGAAAACCTGACCGTTAGCTTTAGTCAGAAGCTACAACTGCGTGATAACCTGAGCTGGACCATCCAACCTTACTATTACTGGGGCAACGGCGGCAGCTTTAGTAGCCAGAGCGCGTCAACCCTTTCGTCCACCTCTGACCAGGCCGGACAGTACGATTTAAGCAATCTGAGCAGCAATACCTACTATCGTCCTTCATGGACGCAAACCTGGCGTCCCGGCATTACGACGAAATTAAAGTGGGACATTAACGAGCAGCATAGCCTTGATGTCGGCTACTGGTATGAACGCGCGCGCCAGCGCCAGACGCAGCCGTTTATCAGCATTAATGCAGATGGTAATCCGGCGGAGCTGTGGGGCGAGCCAGGCGGGTCGCATCAGGTAAAAGACGCTAACGGCAATACGGTACAGGGTCGCGATCAATATACCGTTACGCCCGCGCAAAAAATTTGGCTACAGGATAGCTGGTACCTTTCACCTGACTGGACGCTGGTGGGCGGCCTGGCCTGGCAGCACGTGGAACGGCGCGGCGAAAACAATGGCAGCCTGTATAACAGCCCGGAAGATCGTCGCGCCAGCTACCATAAATTCTTGCCCAACTTCAGCGCCAGCTATCGCCTGAACCAGCAGAACCAGCTGTTCTACAGCCTGTCGCGCAATATGCGTACCCCGCCCAACTATGTGCTGTACAACGTCGGCGATTCGATCAGCACCAAACCCGAGCTGAGCTGGAACCATGAACTGGGATGGCGTTTCCAGCAGGAAGATATGCTGCTGAGCGCCACGCTGTTCTACCTGCGCTATAGCGATCGACAGGTATCCACCACCAATAGCGATGGCGATTATGAAATGATGAACGTCGGTAAGGTGGAAAACCGCGGGATCGAGCTGGAGTGGAGCGGCCAGCTGCCGCACCACTTTAACTATTACGCCTCTTACACTTTCACCGATTCGGAGCAGAAAGAGGATCTCACCAGCGATGGCGTTACTCTGCCCACTTCTGGCAAAACATTGCCTAACGTGCCGAAAAACCTGTTGAATATGACGCTGGGCTACGATGACGGCCTGTGGTACAGCGGCGTCACCGCTAAATATGTCGGCGCGTTTTACGGCGATCTGACCAATGATGAAAAAGTGGGTGGCCGCACGGTCTTTGATCTGGCGGCAGGCGTTCATCTGCCGGTCGATAAGAAGATAGTGAAAAGCGCCGCGCTGCGTTTCGGCATCGATAACCTGTTTGATAAAGAGTATCTCACTTCGGCACGCACCACCGTGTTTAACGCCAGCGCGCGTAACGGGCTGGACGCCGCCACGCCTTATTACAACGTCGGCGAGGAGCGCACCTTCAGCGTCTCGCTGGAAGCCACTTTCTGATTAAACAGGAATCAACCCCATGAACGCGACCTTACTTCACGACATTATCTTTTATATCATGTACTTTGCGCTGGCTATCGCGCTGGTGATCATTATTGAGCGGGCTATCAGCTTCGCCTGGACCTGGCGCCAGGCGCGACAGCTGGAGCGGGCGCTGACGCCGCAGACGCGCCAGATTGACGCCCTGCCCGCCGATCTGCTGCGCCGCAGCAGCCTACCGCTGACGATGATCCAGCCGATTTTGCTGCATAAAAACCAGCATAGCGCGCAGATGCTAAATGACCTGGTAGAGACCCAGTATCTGCTCAGCAAACCGCGGTTAAACCGCGGGCTGTGGCTACTGGAAACCATCGTCACCGCCGCGCCGCTGCTCGGCCTGTTGGGCACGGTGATGGGAATTATCGATACCTTTAAGGCGCTTTCCGCCTCCGGCGTTTCTGAACCGAGCCTGGTATCGGCGGGCATGGGCACCGCGCTGTATGCCACCGGCCTCGGCATCGCCATCGCGCTGATTGCGCTGGTAGGCAATAATTATCTGCAAAGCCGTATGGACCGCATTGGTGAACTGTTAAAGGTGCTGCTGATCCGGGCCGCTGGCTCGGCGCCGCCGCAGCCAACAACCGCCGAGGCCTGGATGGAAAGCGGAGCGCAGCGCTATGCCTGATATTTTTTGGCGCAGGTGGCTACGCCGCCTGCCTTATTTCTTCTGGAGCAGCACTCTGTTGATATTAAGCCCCAACGCCAGCGCGCGTTTTGAAATCGATGGTTATGAGCTGGTGTATAGCGCGCCGACGGAAACCCAACTGCAGGCGGAAGATTTGCGTCGCAGCGACGAAGTCTGGCGCGAAATGTTTGCGGCCGCGCAACAGCGCATCGATATTGCACAGTTTTATGTTGCCGGTCAGTCAGGATCGCGACTGGATCAGGTGCTGCAAACGCTGCGCGCCGCGGGCGAGCGCGGGGTGAAAATCCGCTTTTTAATGGAAGAGAAAGGGCTACGCAACAGTACCTCAGAGACGCTGGAACAGTTAAAAAGCATTCCCAACCTTGAGCTGCGCCTGATGCCGTTTGGCAAACTCAGCGGCGGCATCATCCATGCTAAATATTTTGTGGTGGACAATCAGCAGGCCTTTGTCGGCAGCCAGAACTTTGACTGGCGCGCGCTGGAGCATATTCAGGAAACTGGCCTACGCATCAGCGATGCGCCAGTGGTGGCGCAGATCGCCGCGATTTTTAATCAGGACTGGCAGGCGCAATCGTTGCTGGCTGACCATCGCCCGGTGCCGCCTCTGCCGCAAAGTGAACCTCGCGCCGATCTGCGCAGCGGCAATTACCTGGTCGCCAGCCCACGCAGCTGGAATCCGCCAGGGGTGGCAGACTCCCAGGCAGCTTTAGTACAGCTGTTGGCGTCGGCGACGGAGACGGTACGCGTTCAAGTAATGGACTATGCACCGCTCTCTTACGGGCCGCAACGCAGCCGCCCTTTTTATCCGGTTATCGATAATGCCTTACGCAGCGCGGCAGCGCGTGGCGTGCAAATTGAACTGATGGTGGCTGACTGGAACACCAACCGACCGGATATCGACTGGCTAAAAAGCCTGGCGCTGGTACCCGGCGTGCAGATCAAAGTGGTTACTATCCCCCCGGCCAGCGGCGGCTTTATTCCCTATGCCCGGGTGATCCACAGCAAAATAATGATCCTTGACGATCGCCTCGCCTGGGTCGGCACCAGCAACTGGCGCGGCGGCTATCTGGATAACTCGCGAAACCTGGAGCTGGTGTTAAATAACGAGCGCATGGCACAGCGGCTAAAGCAGCTTTATCAGCAGCTGTGGGACAGCCCCTACGCCGCAGCGCTGCGCATCGATTATAATTATCCGCCACCGCAGCCGGGCGGCGAGAAAACGTCGCCCTGACAGTCTGGCTTACAACCCGGGTGGCGGGATGCCTGCCGCCCTGTCTCAGGCCTGGCGCGGCACCATCAGCGCTATGGTCATAAAAGAAATCACGCAGAACGCCACATTCACCAGCAGGCCTGCCGTCGCAGCGGTTGCCGCGCCCAGCGGCAGCATAGCCGCATAGACCGAGGCGGAAATGGCGATGCCGAACGCCCCGCCCAGCGAACTAGCCATTTTGTAGATGCCGGAGGCTACGCCGATTTTATCCTCCGGCGCGTTGGAAATAGCGGTATCGGTAGAGGGCGTGGCATAAAAACCCAGTCCGAGGCCAAACAGGATATAGCCGACAAACACCGCCGCTACGTAGAGGCTGTCAGGCAGCTGCGTTAGCGCCATTAGCGCCACGCCGCTGCCGGTAATCGCAGTACCCCACAGCATGGGTTTACGCGCCCCTACCTTTTGCAGCAGCATTTCCCCCACGCGGATCATCGCCAGTACCGCAATCAGGTAGCCCACGGTCAGCATCCCCGACTGAAAGGCACTGAAGCCGCGCCCCTGCTGCACATAAATACTGGCGACCATCAGCGTACCGGCAACGGCGTTCAGTAAAAAGTTAGAGAGCGTCGCCCCGCTCCAGGCGCGCTGCTTAAACAGGGCGAAATCGATAAAGCTGGCGCTTTTTTTACGTCGCGCGCCGGTGAAAAATAGCATCGCCGCCAGCAAAAATATCCCGCTGGGGATCAGGATCAGACTGTTTGTCCAGCCGAAGGCGTTGCCCTTGGTAATCGCCCAGTTCAGGCAGACCAGCATCACGACAAAGGTCAACAGGCCAAAATAATCAAAGCGATGGCTAGCGGTGGTGGTGACCTTGCTTTCCGGCGTGCCGCGAATCAGCAGCATCCCCGCCAGCGCAAAGAGGATCGACAGAATGAATATCCAATTCCAGCCGCAGTAAGTGGCTATCGCGCCGCCCGCCAGGGAGCAGAGGCCGGAGCCGCCCCAGGAGCCGATTGACCAGTAACTCAGCGCCCGCTGCCGCGCCGCGTCCTGATAACAAGTTTTTATTAATGCCAGCGTAGCCGGCATAATACAGGCGGCGGAAAGTCCCTGAATAATACGCCCAATAGCGAACAACAGGGTATTTTGCGCCACGATCAGACACAGGCAGCCAATAATACTTAATACAAACCCCAGCTGGGTTATTTTCACCCGGCCAACGCGATCGGCAACACCGCCCGCCACCACAATAAAACAGCCGGAAAATAATCCAGTCAGGCTAATGGCTAAATTTAACGATCCCAGCGGAATAGCCACATCCTGCTGAATAGCCGGTACAATATTCACCACCGACTGAGCAAATAGCCAAAACGTCAGCACGCCGGCCATAATTCCAATAATTAATCGACCGCTTCCCTGAACCGCTACGGGTTGATTTTGATTGTCTTCTGTCGCGGGCATCCAGATTCCCTCTGTGTTATACAATGCATAACAGTGATTATTCGACGTCACTCCGACGCGAATATCATTCTGCGCAGTTAATTTAAAAAGCGTTCCGCAAGATGGCTAAAGAACATTGCGCCCGGAATAATTAATTCATCGTTAAAGTCGTAGCCGGGGTGATGCACCATGCATCTTTCCGGCTCATCGCCTGCGCCTAAGAACAGATAGCTGCCGTGCGGATTTTCCGTCAGCATAAAGGCGAAGTCCTCGCTACCCATCACCGGTGTGGTATCTGTACAGACCCGGCTTTCACCGACCAGCTCACACGCTACGTTGATGGCAAACTCCGTCGCCGTAGGATCATTAACCAATACCGGGCTGCCGTTTACATGCTCAATTTTCACCTTCGCGCCAAAACTTTGCGCCTGCGCATGGGCAATATCGCCGATGCGCTTCAGCAGCAGCTGCCGCACCTTGTTATCCAGCGCGCGCACGCTTAGCTTCAGCATGGCGCTGGCGTTGATAATATTGGGCGCGGCTCCTGAGCAGAGGCTGCCGACGGTGACCACCGCAGAGGAAAACGGCGAGACGTTGCGCGAGACAATAGTTTGCAGCGCCAGCACAATTTGACAGGCCACCAGCGTAGCGTCAGTGGTTTTCTCCGGAAAAGCGCCGTGACCACCCTTGCCGCTGACCTCAATATGCAAGGTATCTGACGAGGCCATCATTGCGCCGGTTTTAAAATAAAAATGGCCCTTTTTTAAGCCCGGCATATTGTGCAGCGCATAGATCGCATCGCAGGGAAACTGCTGGAATAACCCATCTTCCAGCATGAGTTTGCCGCCATACAGCAGCTCTTCTGCTGGTTGAAAGATCAGATGCAGCGTACCGTTAAAGTTCTGCGTTTTCGCCAGGTAATCCGCAGCGCACAGCAGCGTCGCCGTATGGCCGTCATGACCGCAGCCGTGGAATTTCCCGTTCGTTCTGCTGCTCCATGATTTGCCGGTTTCTTCCTGCATCGGCAATGCGTCCATATCTGCCCGCAGGCCCAATGTTTTACCGCCGCGCCCGATCTTTAGCGTGCCCACCACCCCGGTTTTCGCCATGCCGCGATGCACCTGATAGCCCCATGAGCGCAATTTCTCGGCGACGATATTACTGGTGCGCAACTCTTCCAGCCCAATCTCAGGATGTTGATGCAGATCGCGGCGCAGCGTGGTAAAGGCGCCTTGATTATTGATAATATGTTGAAATTTCCCTTTCATAGCCAGCCCTATTCAATGCCATAACAAGTCATTTTAATGCAAATACTTCCTCGGCCATTACTTTCACTTTTCCTGACCATTTAAAATGGGTGCGGTTTCACATAAAGCGAAAAAGGGCATCACTAATATTATGGACAGTTAGCGTCAATCTTTAATTAGCTTCCGTCAACCTTAATTCGTACGGATATCATTATCCCTATGACGTTCACCATTACGGCGATGGGGATTTTAACGCGGCACGGCAGGCTTTATAAATTTTTATTTTAACCGTTGCGTTTAGTTAATTAACTCATCATGAGATACGCATTAAATAGCATTTAAATTAAACATTAATCTGCACATCGCTTATTCAAATATCAGCCATACTACATTTATCCCAATTCATCGGTCTTATTCGGTGCGGATTACGCTTATCTAATCCGTTAATCAACATCGGGGAATAATCGTGGCGCCGCAGTGATCGGCTTGAGCGTCGGTATTCATCAGAGGAGAAGTCACATGCTTAGAACCACGGCGGCTCTGCGCCGTGGCTATCCATTAACGCGCCTGGTTCAGGCCAACCTGGTCAAAATCGGCGGCGGCGTGACGCTCTGGCAGCTGCTGCTCACCCCAGGTACGGTTTACGATGCGCCCGCGCTGTACTGCCGGACGCTCGGCGATCTCCTGTACCCAGCGCTGCAGATTTTTGTATGAAGAGACATCAAGGAATTCCGCCGCTTCATACAGGCCACCCTGTACCAGCACGCCATACCACGGCCAAATAGCGATATCGGCGATGCTATATTCCTCACCGGCGATATAACGATGCTGGGCCAGTTGACGATCCAGCACATCCAGCTGACGCTTGGCTTCCATCGCAAAACGGTTGATGGCGTATTCGATTTTCAGTGGCGCGTAGTGATAAAAATGGCCGAAGCCGCCGCCAATATAGGGCGCGGATCCCTGCAGCCAGAACAGCCAGTTTAGAGTTTCGGCGCGCGCAGCGCGCTCCTGCGGCAGAAAGTGGCCAAATTTTTCCGCCAGATAAACCAGAATATTACCGGACTCAAATACGCGCACCGCTGGGTTTTCTGAGCGGTCCAGCAGCGCCGGTATTTTGGAGTTAGGATTCACCGCAACAAAGCCGCTGGAGAACTGATCGCCCTCGCTAATACGAATCAGATGCGCATCATACTCCGCGCCGTTTTCATCCAGCGCCAGCAACTCTTCCAGCAGAATAGTCACCTTCTGTCCGTTCGGTGTCCCCATTGAATAAAGCTGCAACGGGTGTTTACCCACCGGCAGCGCCGCCTCATGCGTTGCGCCAGAAATTGGACGGTTTATTTTTGACCAGCTTCCCGCGCCCTGCTGATCCCATTGCCAGACCTTCGGCGGCTGATAATTATTCTCTGACATGATGTGGTGTCCTTGATAGGAGTGATGAAGTAACTGACTACACTGAACCGAGTGTAGCAGGCAGCATTAAACAAACTTAACCTTGCTGGCCTTCATAAAGTGCGCCCCGTCAAAATGACACGCCTGAGTCATTTTGACATTCCTGAGTGGCATCAAAATGACAGCGCTTATTATTTTAACTTAAGAAATTCATTGAGTTAATCATGGCATACGGCTTGCAATAAACCGGACGACAGCCGCTTTCCGGCTGCTGCGTTCACCGTTAAAGGAGCCACCCATGCCCGGATATAATGATTTACAGCGTCAGGTAGAAATATGCGCCAGCAGCGAGCCTGCGCTGCGCGAGTTGCTGGGCGAAATCGAGGTAGCAGCGTTAATGGCCCATAATGAAAGCTATGCTTTACCGCGACGCAGAGGCATTTTTAACGCGCTACGCCAGCGCTTATTCCGCTTACCGCTTCCGGTTGATGGCGCACGGCAACGATGACGCTTTTTGCTATAGCAAGTTGAAGTAAATGAAAATAATGACGATTGAAGCCAATATCGCCGCCGGTAAAAGCTCGCTGATTGGGCCGCTGGCTGAACGTCTCAGCGCGTTGAGCGGCGAAAGCTGGCAGGTGATGGTGGAACCGGTTGATGCCGATCCGCAGTTTTTGGCGCTGCTGCAGGCCTTTACCAGCAGCCCCGGCGATGCCAACGCCCGGATACGCTTCCAGCTCTATATCACCCTGATGCGCCAGCAGCTGTTAAAGGATCTGCCCGACGGCAACTATTTGATTGAGCGTTCGCTTTACAGCGACGTGGTGTTTTGTCACGCCAACTTTCTGCATACCGAACGCCCCGATGCCGCCTATATGGATTATTACTATCAGATCAAAGCGTGCCTGAGCGATTATCCGCCGATTGACGTCGTGTTGTATATCGATCGCTGCCCACAGGCCTGCTTTGAGAGCTGTATGCAGCGCGCACGCCCTGGCGAAACCGCTTACACGCTGGATTATTTTCTCGATCTGAAACGCTTTCACGACGCCTGCCTGCCGCAGCTGGTGCGCACTTATCCTGCGCGGCTGATTACCTGTGCGGTAGGCGCTGGCTTCGCTGACGCCGATGCGTTGGCTGCACAGTTGGTGCAGCAAGCCGGCTGAAAGATAATGGGCAGCGTTGACCGGCTCCTGCGCGGTTAAATCGCGCCGCGAAGCGGCGTCAGCGAGCCGCCAGACTGGTGGGTTAACGTTTTTTCTTCGGCTGATATTTTTCCGGGATCGGCGGCACCGGCCGCTTATCATCAATCAGATGACGAATGGCGAGAATGGGATGGTGCCAGAGCATCCGCGGCCCCGCCCAGCGCATAATCTGTTTCATCTCTTCGCGTTTGGCCGGCTGATAGCAATGAATCGGGCATTGTTTACAGGCGGGCTTCTCTTCGCCGAAGGCGCAGCGGTCAAGGCGTTTCACCGCATAGTGATATAGCGACCGGTAGCGCTCAGTGTCACTGTCGGCCTGCGGACAATTCGTCTGATACAGGGCAATCATCTTCTCGATGGTGCGCTTTTCTCTCTGGATACGTTTTCCTGACATACAGAATAACCAACGATACTGATAAGGCGTAAATGGTCATGATGGGGTACAGAACGGTGACGTTTTACCCTGGATCGATCAAGAAGGTATTAAGCGCGATCAACAGAAGTGTCTGCGGGTAGCCTTTGAGCCTTCGCATTAAACATCTTCCAAACTTACATTTGATATGTTGGAACAGCAGTTTTGAGATAATCAGAAATAACCATCCTTTTAACTGTCAGATTCCATTAGCATTTTCTCTATAATTTTGAGATGCCGTCATGCGCCAGTTGAGATAACTAAATATCATGGCTCAATTTAATCACGTTGAACTCTCGCTTCTGAACCTGTCTTTGACTCACCTTTGGCTGACGCGCTGGCGGAGCTGGAGTTACTCCGGCATCTGCGACTGGAAACTAACGTTCACCCTATTCTATTTACGCAGTTGAAGGCCGTTTTCTACATGCAGGAGAGTCTCGGTTCCGCAAGGATTGAGGAAACCACACCACGCTTGCCGACTATGTTGAAGGAACGCAGAGTTCGACGGACCAGCTCAAAGAAATCAATAATATTGAAGCCGCGATGGAGTTTATTGACGAATACCTGAACAACGGCGATGACATAACAGAATCTTTTATCCGCGAGTTGCGTAACGATAAGCCAAAGTACGATCTGATGAAGATTGCACTGGCACACCACCGCTTTGGCTGGATACATCCCTTTGGCAATGGTAATGGCAGAACGGTCAGATTGCTGACCTATGGGCTGGCAGAAAGAGGCGAATAATCGAACGCAGTTCAACAGCGGATCCGTACGCAGAAAAGCAAAAACCCGCCTTATGGGCGGGTTCTTTAAATAGTGGTGCCCGGACTCGGAATCGAACCAAGGACACGGGGATTTTCAATCCCCTGCTCTACCGACTGAGCTATCCGGGCAACGGGGCGCATTAAACCGTAAAGCCGTGAAGTCGTCAAATGCTTTTCACTGATTTTTTACTGATTGCGCTCTTTTGCAGCAATAGGTAAAAACCAGGCTAAAAAGGCTTTTGGTGAGGTTCCTGACGCTTAACCTTTAACCCTCCAGGTCGATAACCCATGGTGAAACCCCCATAACACAATAAAGGTTCACCATGTTCAGTACTATTGCATCAGGAATGGCTTCGCTTTTTGCCACCAAACAACGGGGCTCCTCCGCCCTCGCTTCGTTAAATGCGGCGATCGCGATGATTGAGTTTAAGCCCGACGGCACCATCCTTACCGCCAACGATCTTTTTCTGCAACGGATGGGCTATCGTCTCGATGAAATCATCGGACAGCATCATCGTATGTTTTGCCCGACCGAGTTAGTTAACTCGCCGAAATACCTCTCTTTCTGGCAGCGTCTGCAACGCGGCGAAAGCTTCAGCAATAAATTTTTGCGCCTGGACAAACAGGGAAACCCGGTCTGGCTGGAGGCGAACTACGTTCCGGTACGCGATCGCCGCGGCAACGTGGTAAAAATCATCAAGCTGGCCTCCGATATTACCGCCGATATTCTGGATGCGCAGGAGCAGCGCGCGCTAACTACTGCCATCAATCGCTCAATGGCGGTGATCGCTTTTAACCTGCAAGGCGAAGTGCTGAAAGTTAACGCTAACTTTTTGCAGGCCACCGGCTATCGCGAACATGAGGTGATTGGCCAGCATCATCGTATGTTCTGCAGTCCCGAACTGCGCAACAGCGCGGAATATAAAGATTTCTGGCAAAAGCTGAATCACGGCGACTTTATTTCCGGTCTGTTCCATCGTATCGATAAACAGGACCGCCCACTGTGGCTGCGCGCGACCTATAACCCGGTGTTTGATGAAGAGGGGCAGCTGTATAAAATCGTTAAGTTCGCCTCTAACGTCACGGCCCAGATGGAAAAAAGCCAGCTAGAGCGCGACGCCGCGCAGCAAGCGTATGAAACCGCGCTGCGCACCGATGAAAACACACGCGTCGGCGCTACCGTAGTGGAAAGCAGCGTGCAAAATATCAATGCGCTGGCGGGCGAGCTGCACGGCATCTCCGGCGATATTTCCAGCCTGAGCGCCCAGTCAGATCGGATCGGTCTGATTGTCGATACCATTCGCAATATCGCCAGCCAGACCAACCTGCTGGCGCTGAATGCCGCCATTGAGGCCGCACGCGCCGGCGCGCACGGTCGCAGCTTCGCCGTGGTGGCGAATGAGGTGCGCTCGCTGGCGGCGAATATTAACCAGGCCACCAGCGAAATCGAAAAAATGGTGCGGGATAACAACCAGCTGGCGGACAAAGCGTTGAACAGCATCGAAACCAACCTCCAGCGTGCCGATCGCGGCGTGGCGCTGGCGCAGGAAACCGGTGAAGTGATTGCCGAAATCCGCCACAGCGCCGCCGCGGTGGTTAGCGCTATCAGTCATGTCACCGAGGCGCTAAAAGAGGAATAAGCGCGCCTTATGAGGGTGGGTCAGGCAGAAAAATATGATCCAGAATCTGCCTGACTACCGGGGCGGCTACCACGCCCTCGCTGCCGCCGTTCTCCAGGATCAGCGCCATCGCCACTTGCGGATCGTTATAGGGCGCAAACGCGGTATAAAACACATGATCGCGCAGCCGTACCGGGATCATTTTGGCGTTATAAACCTCATTTTGCTTCAGGCTGAACACCTGCGACGTCCCGCTTTTGGCCGCAATGCCATAAGGCGCGGTATGAAAATATTTATAGCCGGTACCGTTGGGCGAGTTAGCCATGCCGAACATGGCGCGTCGCACCAGCGCCCAGTAAGGCGAGTTCGCGTCCGCTATCTGCGGCTGCGGCTGCTTCGGTCGCCAGCGGGTAAAGCGTTTACCGCGCTGCGCGGCATACAGTAGATGCGGCGTGACCACGCGTCCGTTATTAATCAGCGCATCCATTGCCTTGACCATCTGTATCGGCGTGGCGATCCAGTATCCCTGCCCAATACCGACCGATACCGTATCGCCCTGATACCAGACCCGTTTATGCACCCGCTGTTTCCAGGTGCGATCCGGCAACAGCCCGTTGTACTCCTCTTGCAGATCGATGCCGGTGGATTTGCCGTAGCCGAATTGACTCAGCATCTGATGTATACGATCGATACCCATCTCAAAAGCGACCTGGTAGAAAAACGTATCGGCAGACTCCTCAATCGCTTTGGTGACATCCAGCATGCCGTGGCCGCTTTTTTTCCAGTCGCGGTAACGCCGCTGCGTTCCCGGCAGAGTCCAGGTGGGCGCGCCGTAAAAGGTGGTTTGCGGAGCGATCACGCCGCTGAGCAACGCCGACATCGCCATATAGGGCTTTACCGTTGAGGCGGGCGGATAGAGCCCCTGCGTGACACGATTAATCAGCGGCAAATTTTTATCTTGTAGCAGCTGCTGATAAGCCTGATAGCCGATGCCCTTCACAAAAGGGTTGGGATCGTAACTGGGGCTGGAGACCATCGCCAGTACTGCGCCGTCGCGCGGATTTTCAATCAGCACCGCCGCGCGCTGCCCTTTTAACAGGCTCTCCACATACTGCTGCAACGGCAGATCGAGGGTAAGCCAGAGATTTTTTCCGGCCACCGGCGGCACCTCTTTGAGCACCCGGACGATACGCCCGTGGTTATCCACTTCCACTTCCTGGTAGCCGGTTTTGCCATGCAGCAACGCTTCGTAGTAGCGCTCGATCCCCTGTTTACCGATGTTATGGTCGGCGGCGTAGTTTTCCGCCTCACCCTCTTCATTCAGCCGCTGATAGTCGCGGTCATTGATCTTCGATACGTAGCCCACCACATGCGCCAGCGCCGCGCCGTAAGGATATTGCCGATCCTGATAGCTATCGATCTCCACGCCGTCAAAACGGTATTGGTTGACCGCAAAGCGCGCTACCTGCTCCTCGCTTAACGCGCTTTTTAACACCACCGGCCGATAGCGGCTGCTCTGCTTCAGTGCCTGACGGAAATCGGCGATCTCTTCCGGCGTCAGACCAATCACCGGCGTCAACGCCTGGAGTAGCGCCTGCATATTTTTGATTTTGTAAGGCATTACCGTTACGTCATACCAGGTGATGTTTTTTACCAGCGCCGTGCCGTTACGATCGTAAATAATGCCGCGCCGGGGGGCGATGGGGATCATCTTGATGTCATTTTGATCGGATCGCGTCTGGTAATAGCCGTGCTGCTTTACCTGTAAGCGCCAAAGATTGACCACTAAGATGGCAAAACAGGTTATCACCAGGCAAAAAGCGGCGAGCGCACGCCGGGCAAAGAGCTTCTCTTCAGCGGCAAAATCACGAATTTTCATTAATAAACGACTATTTTTCTCATTCTCATTTTGCCGTTCATGATAAAGAGGTCGCCTGGTCAAACTAGCGAAAAGATGCATATCCACCGCTAAAAGTGTGACATTTAATGAGGATGTAACAGATAACGGCGCGAAAGCATGATAAGCGCGGCTGTCAGGTGGGGAAATGCGGGTGAAAATGCGAATAAGCCGCATTCAGATAGCGAATTAATTATCTTTAAAATCAGGCAATTGAAAAGATAAAATGCGTAAAAAAGCATACTCCTTTAACAAACTTTGCTGCATAATTCAGCACGCCATCTTTTATTTGCCACTACCTGAGGAATCGCTATGCTGACTAACGATATGACCGCACGTTTAAACGAGCAGTTAAATCTGGAATTCTATTCTGCTAATCTCTATCTGCAAATGAGCGCCTGGTGCAGCGATAAAGGCTTTGAAGGGGCAGCGGCGTTTCTGAAATCCCATTCGCGTGAAGAGATGGAGCACATGCAGCGCCTGTTTGATTACCTCAGTGATACGGGCGCAATGCCGGTACTGGGCAGTATCGCTGCGCCGCCGGTCGCCTTTAACTCTCTGGCGGATGTGTTTGAGCAAACCTATGAGCATGAGCAGCTGATTACGCGCAAAATCAACGAACTGGCCCATGCGGCAATGACCACGCAGGATTACTCTACTTTTCATTTCCTGCAGTGGTACGTGGCGGAACAGCATGAAGAAGAAAAACTGTTTAAAGCGGTGCTGGATAAGCTGGCTCTGGTCGGCAACAGTGGTAAAGGCCTGTTCTTCGTGGATAAAGATCTGGCAAAAATGGACGGTGAAAACCACGGTCCAACCGCTTAATCAGCGCTTTCCCGACGCGCCTCGGCGCGTCGGGAATCATAATTAAAGTATGGTTAAGCGCAGTTCTGAAGGCTGTGGTCGGCCAAAGAAGTAGCCCTGAAACAGGGTACATCCCTCATCCTTTAGCCTGTCGAACTGCTCACGGTTCTCGACGCCTTCCGCGGTAATCTGAATATCCAGGCTGCGGCTCATGCCGGTAATCGCGCGGATAATCGCCAGGGCTTCCCGACTGTCGTTCATATCATTAATAAACGAACGGTCGATTTTAATCTTATCGAACGGGAAAGATCGCAGATAGCTTAGCGACGAGTAGCCGGTGCCGAAATCATCCAACGCGATCAGCACGCCCAGCGCCTTCAGGTTTTGCAGCGTGCGAATATTTCCCAGCGTATCATCCAGCAATACCGACTCGGTGATTTCTACTTCCAGCCGCCACGGCTCCAGCCCCGATTCACGCAGTGCGCCCTCAACCACCGAGACCAGGGCACTGTTTTTAAACTGGACCGGAGAGAGATTTACCGATACCGTCTGCCTGCCCGCCCAGTTTTTTGCCTCATGGCACGCTTCAAACAGCGCCCAGGCACCAAGGCTATGGATTAGTCCGGTCTCTTCCGCCAGCGGAATAAATTCGCTCGGCATAATCAGCCCTTTTGACGGATGATGCCAGCGCATTAGCGCCTCATAGCCGATAATCGCCTGCTGATCGCTGTCGGTGATCGGCTGATAATAGAGTCGCATCTGGTTTCCCGTTATCGCTTCGCGCAGATCGTTTTCCATACAGCGCCGCGTGCGCGCCTGCGCGTCCATCTCCTGAGTGAAATATTCATAGCGATTACGCCCGTTGCGTTTGGCCTCATACAGCGCCATATCGGCGCAGCGCAATAGTTGCTCCGGAGAAGCCAGTTCAATATCGGCAAAAGCGATACCGATGCTCAGGCCGACCGTTAAATTGTGTCCGTCCACGTTGACCGGCGGGCGCACTACCTCAATCAGCCGCTGCGCCACCATGCTGGCCTCCTGCTGATGATTCAGGTTGGGCAGCACAATAGCGAATTCATCGCCGCCGATACGCGCCAGGGTATCTTGCTCCCGCAGCACGGCGCGCAGGCGTTTGGCAATAACGCGCAGCAGTTCGTCGCCCATCTGGTGTCCCAGGGCGTCGTTAACGTTTTTGAAGTTATCTAAATCGAGACAGAGCGCCGCCGTTTGCCGCTCATGCCGCTCTCCCTGACGCAGCGCGTCGTTTAACCGCTGACGAAACAGAATGCGGTTCGGCAGGCTGGTCAGGTAATCGTGATGCGCCATATGATGAATCCGCGCATCGGCGGCGCGCTGGTCGGTCACATCATCAACGATCAGCATCACATATTGCGTACGCGCATCGTTGCCGCGTACCGTCGCCGCCCGGGTATGCAAAATGCGCTCGCCGCTGGCGGTGATCAGCTGACGCTCGCTCTGGTGGACGCCTTCGCTACGCAGCGCCGCATCCGCCAGCACGTTAAAATAGTCGCTCAGCTCCGGCGGCAGGCATTCATGCGGTTTTTTGCCGTGCATGCTATTTTTCTCGACGCCAAACAGCTGCTCGGCTTTGCGGTTTACCAGCAACAGCTCACGTGAAACCGCATCTTCCACCAGCACGCAGGAGGGAATGCTAGTGATGATAGTATCCAGAAAGCGCGACATAGAGGTCATGCGTTCGCTCTGCGCCTCCGCCAGATCTTTGGCGCGCAGGATTTGCTGCTCATATTCACGCCGCTCGGTAATATCGCGGGTGATTTTTGCGTAGCCAACCAGCTTGCCGTTTTCGTCATGAATCGCGTCGATCACCACATGCGCCCAGAAGGCGCTGCCATCCTTGCGATAGCGCCAGCCCTGATCCTCAAAGCGGCCCGTGGTGCGCGCGATATTCAAATTAATCATCGGCGTTTTGTTCTGCCGCTCCTGCGAGCTGTAAAACAGTGAAAAATGCTGACCGAGGATCTCCTGCGTCGTATAACCTTTGGCACGCTGCGCCCCCGTATTCCAGTTCACTACGTGGCCGCCGGGATCGAGCATATAAATGGCATAATCGGTGACGCTCTCTACCAACAACCGGAACGTCTCTTCCTCTGCGCGCCGCTCGCGCTGTAGCTCGCGCTGTTCGGTACAGTCGCGGGTGATGTTCGCATAGCCGATCAGCTGGCCATTATCATCATGGATGGCGTCGATGATGACGTGAGCCCAGAAAGCGCTGCCGTCTTTTCGATAGCGCCAGCTCTCATTTTCGAAACGTCCGGTGCGGAAAGCGGTCTGGAGATTTTTCTCCGGGATATAGGCCATGCGTTCCTGCATGCTGTAGAAGGTGGAGAAATGTTTTCCAACGATCTCATCCGCGGTATAGCCTTTCGCACGCTGGGCGCCGGCGTTCCAGTTAACCACCAACCCTTCCGTATCCAGCATATAGATGGCGTAGTCGGTCACGCCCTCTACCAGCAGCCGGAATTTTTCCTGCTGCTCGCGCTGCTGGTTAAGCTGCGCCTGCTGTTGCGTGCAGTCGCGGGTGATTACCGCAAAACCGATTAACGCATTGTCATCAGCGTAAATGGCGTCAAACACCACGTGCGCCCAGAAAGCGCTGCCATCATGACGATAACGCCAGCCTTCCGTATCCAGCCTGCCCCGGCTGGCGGCGATAGCCAAATTGTTGGCTGGAACGTTTTTTATCTGTTCGGCTTTGTCATAAAAAATGGCGATGTTTTTACCGATGATCTCTTCCGGCAAATAACCTTTGATCCGCTTAGCGCCCGCATTCCAGTTGGCGATAGTACCATCGGGCCGAATCATATAGATCGCGTAATCGACCACGCTCTGCACCAGTAGCCGATAAAGTGTATCTGGGTTCTCGTTCATCATGTTGCCCGGTTGCTGCCCAAATAAACGCTCTGGGTGGGTTGGACGTGGCAACGTAGTGCGTCTGGCGGATCAGCGCTACGCTAAAGGAAAACTTAACAATTTGCCCGTTATCACATTAGGGGGCGAACTCTTGCCATTCATATCGGCAAGGTTGATAAAATTTTCAGTGATTTACAGATGAAATGATCTTAACAAAAAGACTTAAGCCAGATTGCCGCAATGCGGATGCATTATTATGTTGGGCTAAATCGCCAGCGCGATCCCCAACCCTTCACAGGGGAAATCAAAATCCGCCGGGTTAAACGCGTTATGCTGTTTCAGCTTACACTGACTTATTGACCAGACAGGGCAACGCATGAAAATTGATGCAGACATTAGCTTTCGCAAACTGGAAATTTTTATCGCCTTTATGGCCAGCGGCAATATTGCCCGTACCGCCGAACAGCTGAGTTTAAGCAGTGTTAGCGTCCATCGTGCTCTACACACGCTGGAAGAGAATGTACGCTGTCCGCTATTTATCCATCAGGGCCGCAGCCTGAAGCCGCTGCCTGCCGCCCATACTCTGTTGGAGTATGCGCTGGAGGCGGTAGATACCATGGAGAAAGGGATCTTTGACGCGCGTCAGACCGCCGGGCTGGGGCAAAAGCGCATGCGTATCGGCACGCTCTATTCGCTGACGATGGAAACCGTGCCGCGCCTGATCATGGGCATGAAGCTGCGCCGCCCTGAACTGGAGCTGGATTTGACCATGGGTTCTAACCAACTGCTGCTGAAGAAACTGGAGCTGGGCGAGCTGGATGCGATTTTACTCTCAGTCACCGACAGCCAGATCGACCGGCGGCGCCATGAGGTGTTGCCGCTGTTTGAGGATAATATTTTTCTCGCCGCCCCCAGGGAGGCAAAACTGACGGACGGCGCCAGCGCCGACCTGCGAGATTATCGCCAGCAAAAATTTGTCTCGCTGGCCGAAGGATTCGCCACTTTCCACGGCTTTCAGGAGGCGTTCGGCGTGGCGGGGTTTGATGCCGATATCGTGATGCGCGTTAACGATATTTTTTCCATGCTGAGCCTGGTGCAGGCGGGCGTCGGCTTTGCGCTGGTGCCGGGCAGAATGCGACGGGTATATGAAAACAGCGTACGGCTGTTGCCGCTGGCGGAGCCTTACCAGATGCGCCAGTCGATCGCTATTGTGTTCGATCGCAATCGCGAACACGATCCCAATCTGCTGCCGCTGGTGGCCGAAGGACGGATGTACGCCCGCGAGGTGCTGGCTAACGCTGAACGCGCGCCTGATGCGCCAGCTTAAGCGCCAGCGCGACGCCCCCTTGCTCCAGCGACAACGCATCGCCACGCGTTAGCGGTTCACGCGCCAGCCCGGTCAGCACCGCACCGGGCGGCATTTCCAGCGCCAGTCCTACGTCGCGTTCGTTGGCGGCTTCCATCGCCTCATGCCAGCGTACGGTGCGCGCCATATTCATCGCTAAATCATCGGCAATCTGTGTTGGCTGCCACAGCAGACGTGCGCTGCTGCCGCTGAGATAAGCGCAGCGCGGACGCGTCAGAGTCACTTGCGTAAAGGCCTGCGCCAGCTGACGCGCTGGCTCGTCCAGCAACGCGCAGTGCGAAGGCACACTAACCGCCAGCCGATGAACTTTTTGCGCGCCGTGCGCTACCGCCTGCTGCGCCACCTGCTGCATCGCTGTCTCACTACCGGCGATCACCATCTGCTGAGCGGCATTGATGTTCGCCAGATAACAGTCGCCCAGCAACGGCTCAATCTCCCGCTGGCGCAGACCGGTAATCGCCGTCAGGCCGTAGCCGGAAGGATACGCCTGCTCCATCAGTTCGCCACGCAGCGCCACCAGCCGCAGCGCATCGGCGAAATCCAGGGCGCCAGCCACCACCGCCGCCGGAAAAGCGCCGATGGAGAGACCGCTAACCATATCTGGCTCCAGCCCCTGACGCGCCAGTTCACGCGCCCAGGCGACTCCGGCGATCAGCAGGCAAAGCTGGACGGCGCGAGTATGACGCAGCGCCTGTTCGCTATCCAGCTGCGCGGCCTCTTCATTGAGCGCTGCGCTGGCTTCCTGCAGCAGGCGATCGTTGTCCGGCAATCCTTGTAGCATGCCTACACGCTGCGGCCCCTGCCCGGGAAACATAAACATTATTTTCATCGGTCTGATTCCTCCATTTTCGCCTGCCAGGGATTGCTCACCAGCCGCGGCCCCCGGTTGGTTTTCAGCAGCGCCCGTCCATCGCGCAGCCACTCATTCAGGGCAAAAGCGCCGTTGGGCGTTTCTACCTGGGTGTCCGCCCGGCACGGCAGGCGCGAAACCTGCTGCTGCCAGCGCTGAAACGCGGCGGGCGGCAAGGGCTGCGGCGCGCGAATCAACAGATCGAGATCGCTGGCGCTGTGCAGCACCGGCACATCGGTGGCCAGCGCATAGCCGCAGCTGCCGGTCACGCCCCACGGCCACGGCCATGACTGCTGCGCCAGCAGGATCGCCGCCTGAACCGGCTGCTGCGAAACAAAAGCGGAACGCAGCAGCTGTGCCAGATCCACCAGCGATTCCGGCGTCACGCAGCGTACAATCGCCTCGGCGGGCAGCCAGGCTGCGGCGCGCCGTTCACGTCCCATACCGCGGATCCCCACGGCGATCAATCCGGCCGGGTGCCTGTCCCGGCGCACCACCAGCGGCAGCGCGGGCCGCCACTGCTGCGCGACCCATTCAGGCAGATCGCCTGTTAGCGCCTGCGGATCGTTAAGCCAGATAAGGTCGTGGGGACGCGGTAACATCAATTACATTCCTGCAGTTAAAGAGATAAATAAAGGCAATGTGACAATACAGAGCACGGAACTGATCAGCAAGGCGGCTTCCGCATCAGGAGACTGCACGCCAAACCGGTTGCCGAACACTACGCCGAAGAAACCGGCAGAGAGCGCAATCATCAGGATCGCGGTAATCGCCAGCGAACCGTGCAGGCCCATCATCAGCACCAGCGCCCAGGCGATCAGCGGCTGGATCAGCAGTTTAGTCACGCTGGAGAGCGCAACCGCGCCGTTCAGCTTCAGCTGACGCGCCGACAGAATCAGCCCGGTGAGGAACAGCGCAGCGGCAGTTGCGGCCAGGCCCAGCGGTTTGATCGCCGTCAGTACCAGATCGGGCATATGAACACCCAGCGCCGACAGCACCACGCCCAGCAACGGACCCCAGACGATCGGTTTTTTCACTGAACGCCACATTAATACCGGCAGCATAGTCAACGAAGAACCCTGTACGGTACCCGCCGTGCGCGCTTTTTCACGCTCCAGAATCAGCAGGCAGAAGGGGGTCATCAGCACCGAGCCGCAGGCGATAGAGACCGCAACCGAAAGCGAAGTGGCGCCGGTTTCGCCCAACACGCTGCCCAAAATCGGCAGACCCAGCGCGGCATAGTTCGGTAGCGCGACCGTCAATGTCAGCACGGCGGCATCCTGCGGCGACTTATGGAACCACTTGATGCAGATAAAGTAGATAACAGCGTAGGTAATCCACATCGCCAGCGTCAGGACCACCACCAGCGGCATCTGTTCGACAATACCGCTCCATGGTGTCTGCACGGTAGCGCTAAACAGCGCCGCCGGCAGAGCAAAATCCATTACAAAAATATTCAGTAAAGCGACGTTCTTGTTATCCACCATTTTTGCCTTACCGGCCATAAAGCCTAACAGCATAATGATGAATATAGGAGCAAGTGCGTGGAGAATAATGTAAGTCATATTTCACCTGTATAACAAAGAGTTGTAATTAGCACAGGTGCGATGGTTTATTATTTTTACAGGCTACTTATATGGATGGGCAACAGGTGCCCATCACTATCGACCTGGCAGGTTTGTCTTAACATGATTACCAGTGCGCGCGCATACGTTCGCGCACCAGCGCAGAGCTGCGGCGGTTGTCGCCACGTAGACGATGCTTCAGAGTGCGATCGCCCGCACGCGCATCTTTAATGGCGCGAGTCAGCGACTCGGTCACCTGCTGTTTTTCCTGTTCGCCCGGGGCATCAGGTTTGGCGATATTCAGCATTTCATCGAGGATGCCCAGCGTCTGGAAGTTTTTGACGTCATATGCCATCGGCGGCACGGTAGAGGCCAGCTCGATCAGCGCTTCCACGCTGCGCAGCGTGATACGCGCCGCTGACGCCTGCCCCATGGCGTGGATCATTACGCCGGGATCGTTAAAAGCGATCAGCCGGTTTGCCTGATAGCCGTGCGCCAGAAACGCGCCGGACATCGCTTTGCCGACGATCAGACCAATGACCGGATGGCCGGCCAGACGCGCCTGCGCCCAGGCCGCCGCCGAGGCTGCCAGCGCCTGATGAATGCCAAAGGCTTCTTCACGACGGCCATAGGCCTGACTCGGCACATCAATCACCGCCACGATTGGGCGTTTACGTTCCGCCTGCTCATCGGCGGCAATGGTTTCATGCACCACTTTCGCCAGCGTCCAGCCTTCCAGCAGGCCGACTTCCCCTCCCGCTGCGCGCGGAAAATGGTTGTTTTCATCGGGTACCACAGCGATATAACGCACGCTTTCACCGTCCAGCTCGGCATCCGCCACCTGCACCGACGGACACAGGCCGCCTAAACGCGGCGCGTCCTGACTCAGCAGCGATAGCCAAATCTCGCCACGACTGTTGGTTTTCATAGCGCATCCCCCGCAAAAAATTGTTGAATCTGTTCAGTTTCTGGCTGTTGAGTGGTATCCACTTTATTCAGCCGCGCCAGCATGTCCTGATAGTTATCGGTGCGGTGCTGCGCCGGAACGCCGCGCATCAGCGCCTGGGTTACCGCCTCTTTCACCGCATGTACGCCATCATTAACCAGCACGTCGGCCAGCCCGCTGCGATAGCGTGCCTCACCGCCGGTCATCCGCCAGATAAATGGACGATCGCGCGAGTCATATTCTTCAATGCCCGCTTCCTGTTCGATAACCTGCGGACCGTTCAGCCCCAGACGCGCTTCACGGGTCACGATCAGCGTGCTGCACAGGCCAGCGGCAATCGACATCCCGCCAAAGCAGCCCACGGTACCGGCAATCACGCCCACTACCGGGGTATAGCGACGCAGATCGACAATC
Source organism: Mixta hanseatica (assembly GCF_023517775.1). NCBI lineage: Bacteria > Pseudomonadati > Pseudomonadota > Gammaproteobacteria > Enterobacterales > Erwiniaceae > Mixta > Mixta hanseatica. The sequence goes on from NZ_CP082904.1 coordinate 3,622,619, forward strand.
GCTGCATGAATGTCCGCAATCGCCGCCAGGCCCAGGTTAGCTTCCTGCAGGCGTACGCCGCCGGTTTCCAGACAAAGCACCGCCTGCGTCGGTACGCCGCGACGATGATCTTCCGCCGCCAGCTCTAACGCCGCCGCCATTTTCGCGCCGGAGACTTCACCCATGCTGCCGCCCTGAAAGGTGCCTTCGATAGCGATCACCACCGTGGGCTTGCCCTCTATTGTGCCTTTGGCGACGATCATGCCGTCATCGGCCTGCGGCACGATGCCCTGCATCGGCAGCCACGGCGACATAACGCCGTCGAACGGATCGAGCAGTTCGCGGTAACTACCCTCATCCAGCAGCAGGCGTGCACGTTCACGCGCCCGCAGTTCAATAAAACTGCTATCGTTACGCATCAGCCGCCTCCTCAAATACCTGTTCGATACGAATACGCGCAACGCCCGGCGTAGCGCCAAAATCATGGATCGTCAGCTGACCTGACGGCAGCTCGGTCAGCGTACTGAGACGGTCAAACAACGCGCGCCAGCGTGCTTCAAAATTAACAATCGAAGTCGTGATGCTGACTTCCAGCCTTTCGCCTTGATCGGCGACAAACAGGGCTTCCATATCACCGGAGCCCACAACGCCAGCCAGCGCACGGCCATACAGGGTGCGAGTGGCGGGGTAAGAAAGTGTGATTTGTTCCATAACATCCTCAATCTGTAGGTAAGCAAATACCATCGAGAAACAGCGTGGCCGCCAGCAGATCGGCCGCGCCGCCCGGCGAAGCGTTCAGCTTCAGCATCGCGGCATCAAGACGGGCCAGCGCCTGGCCTCCGGCAGCGGTGGCGCAGCCGCCGAGGTCCAGCACCTGCTGCGCGCCCTGCTGCATCGTCTGTAGCCCGGTCAGGCCGGCGCGCGACAGCACGCAGGTATCGCTCAGCGAGGTCATGATCGCCATCAGGGCGTCAATACGCGCTTCCGCTTCCGCGGCGCCTGCCGCCCGGCTGCGCCGCAGCTGCGGTAAAGCCAGCTGGATAATGTGCGGAAAGGCCTGCTGCGCCTCTTCGCGCGCGCCGGGCACCCGATAACGCTGCGTGGCCCGCAACCCTTTACTGAAGCTGCGCGGGGCGCGTTCGTCCGGCAGACGGGCCAGCGCGGCGGCAGCCTGGCAAACCGCCGTGGCGGTCGCTTTGCCGTTCAGCATGGCCGCGCCGCTGACCAATAGCCCCAGCGCCCAAATAGCGCCGCGGTGGGTGTTTACCCCCTGCGTGGCGGCCATCATCTGCGCTTCGCCGCTACGCCCCAGCTCGCCGACCTGCTGACGCAGCGCAACATCTGCTGGTCGCAGCCAGCTGTATAACGCCAGCGCATAAAAGGTCGGCTGCAACGCGTGGGCGGATCGCTCCATCAGCGCCAGGTTTAAATCCTGATGCGCCCCGCTGCCGCGCCCGTCAACCAGACCCGGCTTCGGCGTCAATCGCGCTTCCGCGATCAGGGCGGCGGTCGCCTGCTCTGCCAGCCGTAAGGCCAGCGTTTCGGCACGCTGCGGTGAGAGTTGCGGTTGGGTTGCCATTACCAGCTCCGGAATTTAGCCGGTGGGTTATAAAGGCCGCCGGACCATTCCACCAGGTCCGCCACGCTGCCTGCGGCCAGCAGCGAACGGCTGGCTTCGCTACGGCGAATGCCTAAATCTTCCGGCCAGGCGATTTTGCCTCCCTGACGCAGTTTCGCGACGCGCTGGGCATCAACGCCCAGACCGATGTCGGTAATCCCGGCAACCGCCGCCACCATTGCCCGACGTTCTTCCATCGATTCGGCGCGGTAGAGATAAGCAATACCTTCCTCGGTCAGAACATGGGTAACGTCGTCGCCGTAAATCATGACCGGCGCCAGCGGCATCCCCGAGGCTTTCGCCACATCAACGGCATCCAGTTTTTCAACGAAGGTCGGCTTGCCGCCTGCCTGGAAGGTTTCTACCATCTGTACTACCAGTTTGCGGCCGCGCACCATTGGGTCGGGCTTATCGATCATCGCCAGCCAGGCCGGTGTGGCATGCCGACGTCCGTGCGGATCGTGTCCCATATTCGGCGCGCCGCCGAAGCCGGAAAGACGGCCGCGGGTAACGGTTGACGAGTTGGCATAGCCGTCGACCTGCAGCGTTGAGCCGATAAACATATCGACCGCATACTGGCCAGCCAGCTGACAGAAGGCGCGGTTAGAGCGCATTGAACCGTCGGCACCGGTAAAGAAAATATCGGGACGCGCGGCGATGTAGTTTTCCATCCCCAGTTCACTGCCGAAGCTGTGAATGCTGTCCACCCAGCCGCTTTCAATGGCCGGAATCAGCGTTGGATGCGGGTTCAGCGTCCAGTGTTTACAAATTTTGCCTTTCAGCCCCAGCTTTTCGCCGTAGGTCGGCAGCAGTAGCTCAATGGCGGCGGTATTAAAGCCGATGCCGTGGTTCAGCGACTATACCTGATGCTCGGCATAGATGCCTTTAATCGCCATCATCGCCATCAGGATATGTTCCTGTTTAATCAGGCGCGGATCGCGAGTAAACAGCGGTTCAATAAAGAACGGTTGGTCAGCCACTACTACATAGTCGATCCACGAACCGGGGATATCGACGCGCGGCAGATCGCTAACGTCATCCACCAGCTCATTGACCTGAGCGATAACAATACCGTTACGGAAGGCGGCAGCTTCGACCAGCGCCGGGGTATCTTCCGTGCTGGGACCGGTGTACAGGTTGCCCTGGCGGTCCGCCTTGAAGCCGGCAACCAGCGCGACATTCGGCACCAGATCAACATAAAGGCGGGCATAGAGTTCGATATAGGTGTGAATAGCGCCGATTTCCAACTGCCCATCTTCCAGCAGCTGCGAGATACGCAGGCTTTGCGTGCCGGAAAAAGAGAAATCGAGCTTACGGGCGATGCCCTTTTCGAAAAGATCCAGATGCTCGCTGCGGCTCACGCTCGGCATAATCATATGCAGATCGTGTAACTTTTGCGGATTAACCTCTGCCAGCATGCGTGACAAAAAATCGGCCTGTTTCTGGTTATTCCCTTCCAGCACCACGCGGTCGCCGGGGGCAATCAGTTTTTCCAGAACGGTGGGTAAATCATGGGTGGGCAGAACTTTACCTGGGATAGAGAGTGATGCGATGCGTCGTTGTTTCTCAGTGCGACGCGTATCCCAGACGCGGCCTGCCGATGCTTCAGGCAACATGGCTAACCTCCTGGCTTGATAGTGACTTAACTAAAATCGACAGGGGAAAGTCTCTGCCTGTTGGGCAGAAGCATCAATTAAGGCGGACGTTAAAACATTAGCCTGAGAGTAATGGAATTTTTCCGCGTTTGGTGTACCTTAAACGGGTTATAACGCTTTTAACCCTGCTAACCGTTGGGGTATTAACGTTATCTGCCTAACACACATAACGTTAATAGCTTACCTGCCTTACCAGCATCATTGCTCTGTCTCCTCTGCTCACTGGGTAGAATTCACAGAATCATTACGCTAAACGGCTATGCCTCATAAAAGCGCAGCGTAAAGATTTTTCCAGTAAGATCGCCAAGGCTTAAGTGTAACCGCTTTAGGGTTGCTGACGCGCCTTCCGCCTTCCCCGGACTGGCGCAATTATTTGTTGATAACTCGCCTCTCTCCTTACCAGAGGTAAAATAACCGCAGGCATAATATTTATTATCCACTCTGAGTTAAATTATCCAGGCACAATTAATAATACCTTTTATAGATGAGCGTTAAAGACTTACTTATTTTCTTTGAATACTGTTGTCAATCAATATCTGGCAAGAAAGAAATAGTTCCCATTTTTCTCTAATTTGATTTCACAAGGGTTTTAATCCTATCAGAAGGAAAAAGCCTTATCATCGACAAAATCTCACTAATTATTGTATTTAGTGGTTAAGAATAGGCAATTATTGCGCATCAGCACTGCGGCTTAATTAGAGACAATTCTCACATTGATGGATTATCCAGGTCGCTATAATGCTTCACTGGTTACGCTAAAAAACGCACTAATAAATATTATTTTTATAGGTTTTATAATATCACTCAGGATTAATTATGATTAACAGTGTATTTATTGTGGATGACCACCCATTTATCTGCTCCGGCATTAAGGCTTATTTACGTGCTAATGGCTATACCATTGCCGGTATCGCGCAGGATGGCGTGTCGGTGATTGCGGATGTCGGCCTGCATCGTCCCGACCTGGTTATTATGGATCTCAATATCCCCGGCAGGGACGGGATGCAGGTCATTGAAAGCCTGAAACGCGTTAACGCACAACAGAAGATTATCGTATTAACCGCCTCCGAAAGCGAGTTCCATATGCAACGCTGTCTGCTGCTGGGCGTTGACGGCTACCTGTGTAAAAACCATGATATTACGCAACTGCTACAGGCAATCCGCAGCATGGAGAAAGGCATTAAATTCTATCCCTGCTCGCATAATACCGAAGTAAAATCGCTGCATCCGGAAAGCGAAAAATTAATGACGCTCTCCCGCCGTGAGTTAATGGTGCTCAGGAAACTGGCCGCAGGCTACTCCAATAAAGAAATAGCCTTGCAGCTTTCACTTAGCAATAAAACCATCAGCACTTATAAAATTAAAATATTGCGTAAGCTGGGTATCAAAAGCGTGGTTGATATTAATGAAGTCGCTAAAAGAAACTACCTGGTTTAACCGGTAAATAACGCACAAGATTCGCTTTAATTCTTACGATAACACCACGCCATGTCTTCGGTAAATTTAACCCGAGCGGGCAGCCCGTTATGCCGCCCCGCCCGTGGTTTAGCTGTGATGAGTTTGTTGTTGCGCGACGGGATGCCAAAAGTCAGTGACCGCGCCTTCGCCGCCGGTAAGCGGATCGAACTGCGGTAACGGCACCCGTTTAATTGTGTTCAGGGAGCGTTCCAGAATATTTTTGTCATCACGCAACGTATCAGGCTCCATGCCCGCCGGGTAAGCGCCAACGGTGAAGAAATCTTCGCTGGCCGCAATCTGTTGATGACCCACGCCCGCAGGGATAAGCACCGCATCGCCCATACGCAGCGTTACCATTCGCCCGCTTTCGCCGCCAAACAGTACTTCAGCCCAGCCAGCGCCGACGCCCAGCAGTTCATGGCAGTTAGAGTGATAGTGAGTATAAGGAAATATGGGTGAACGCCAGCGTGGCGGCCAGTGGTTCTCTGCAAAACGCTGTTCGAACCAGGCCGCAATATCCTCGACATCATTCGGCACCACGCGCGGATAGATAATCAGCGGCAACGGATTATTTGGAATACCGTTTGAAGGCATAGCCAGCATAAGATGCTGCGGGTTGTTGGACGTCCCTGCAAACAGAGTGCCTGCCGCAAATGACATCATAGCCAAAAGACTGCACGATGAGGGAAACATACTACGCCTCCTGTTGGTCGCAATGTTAATTGATTGTGGCAAAAGCCCATGACTTTGCAATAGCAAGAATGGCTTCCACCTCACAAAAATCTTTTATTTTCAATACTTAACTCAAATTTTTATCCCATCCGGCTGGAAATGGCTTTCCTGGCTCTTTACCCGTCGTAAATTAACGCTACAACGGCACAGGGTATTACGTGCGTACCCTGCCAGACGCAGCGGTGAACGATATTCTTAACCATCCCTCTACGCCGGAGCACGTTAAAGCGGGCATTCATAAGCTGATGACGCTGAAAGACGAAGTCGATTTTTATGATGTCTATCATCTGACCTGGGGCAATAAGCCCGCCGACAGCGTGTGATCTTGATTTGCCGCCATTACATCATGGCGGCGATCAACCCTCCCAGGATGGCCACAGCGGCTTCCTGCGCGCTGTCCCACGGCCAGGATGTGTTAAAGCGGAAATAGTTGGCATACTGCTGCCCCGAGGAAAACATGCTGCCCGGGGCGATACTGATATTATGTTCCAGCGCGCGGTAATAGAGCTGCGTTGCATTTACCTGCCCCGGTAGTTCAATCCACAGAAAGTAGCCGCCGCGCGAATCGTTGATTTTAGCCCCGTACGGCAAATGACGCTTAAGCGACTGCCGGGCCAGATTTTTACGCTGTTCCAGTACCTGACGCAGCTTGCGCAGATGACTGTCATAGCTACGGGTTCCCAGATAATTCGCCAACGCCAGCTGCATCGGCGCACTGGTGGAAAGCGTACTCATTAGCTGAAGACGCTGAATACGCTGCGCCTGTTTGCCTGCCGCCACCCAGCCCACGCGAAAACCCGCCACTAAATTTTTGGAAAAGGATGAGCAGTGCAGTACGCTGCCATGGCGATCGAACGCCTTTGCCGGCAACGGCTTATCGGCGCCGAAGTAAAGTTCGCTGTAAACGTCATCCTCGATCAGCGCCACCTGATGCGTCGCCAGCAGCGCTACCAGCGATCTTTTTTTCTCCCGGCTTAGGGTAAAACCCACCGGATTTTGCTGGTTGGTCATCAACCAGCAGGCTTTAATCGGCCAGCGTTTTAACGCCTGCTCCAGCTCGTTTAAATCCATGCCGTGCTGCGGATCGGTGGCGATGGCCACCGCCTTCAGTTTTAAGCGCTCAATGGCCTGCAGCGCGCCATAAAAGGTCGGGTTTTCCACCACCACCCAGTCACCCGGTTCGGTAACCGCCTGCAGACTCAGGTTGAGCGCCTCCATCGCGCCGTTAGTAATCACAATTTCATCCGGCGAGACGGCGATGCCCTGCTGCGCATAGCGGCGCGCCAGCGTTTTGCGCAGCGCTTCATTGCCCGGCGGCAGGTTATTGATGGCGTCGCCCGGCGTCAGGCTATGGGAAACATTATTCAGCGCACGCATCAGCTGCCGCTGCGGAAAAAGCTCCGGATCGGGAAAGGCGGAGCCGAACGGGATCATCAACGGATCGCGGCAGGCCTGTAATACGTCGAAAATAAAGGAATTGATATCGACCGCTTCCGCCAGCTGCACCTTTTGATGGTTAACCGGCTGGCTAAGAAATTCGGCGCGCGGCGCGACATAGTAGCCGGATTGCGGACGTGAAACGATGGTGCCCTGACTTTCCAGCACCTGATAAGCATGCATTACCGTCATCAGACTCATGCCGCTCAGGCTAACCTGATCGCGTAGCGAAGGAAGTTTTTCGCCTGGCAGCCAGACTTCGGCATCAATTTGCGCCTGGATTTGCTCCACCAGCTGAAGGTATTTCGCCATAAACTGTTACAGGTCCCGGAAGAATAAAGGACGACTATTATAGTTTTTTCGGCGCGCGGCCGATATGTCAGCCGCGCTTTTCTCACTGCCGGTCAGCCTCAGGCGACCGGAGTGGAATCGGTAGTTTTAATATATTCCTTTAGCTCATTAATGCGATCGGGAGGAATCGGTTTCCCCAGCAGGTAGCCCTGCAAACTGTCACAGCCGAGATGGGTTAAGAAGGCCTGTTGCTCAGGCGTCTCTACCCCTTCCGCCACCACCTTAAGATTAAGCGACTGCGCCAACGCCACGATCGCCGAGACAATAGTGGCGTCTCCGCTGTTCTCGCTAAGTTCGTTGACAAAGGCGCGATCGATTTTCAACTCGCTGGCGGGCAGACGTTTCAGGTAAAGCAGGCTGGAATAGCCGGTACCAAAGTCATCAATCGAGGCGTTTACGCCGAGGTCGGTCAGCGCGGTAAGAATGCGTACGCTTTCGTCGGGATTGAGCATCGCGGTAGTTTCCGTCACCTCCAGCGTCAGCAGATGCGGTGGGATTTGATGTTTTTCCAGCGCCGTCACTACGGTATCCACCAGGCTGTTCTGTTCAAACTGCCGCGCCGACAGATTAACCGCCACCGACCAGTTTTTATGGCCCTGTTGACGCCATTCGTGCAGCTGGCGGCACGCTTCGTTAATCACCCAATTGCCAACGCTAATAATCAGGCCGCTTTTTTCCGCCAGCGGCAGGAATAGATCCGGCGTCAGCAGGCCGCGCCGTGGGTGCTGCCAGCGCAGCAGCGCTTCAAAGCCGACAATCGGCCCGCTTGGCGCCGTATATTTCGGCTGGTAGAACAGGCGCAGCTCATCGCTATCCAGCGCCAGCCATAAATCGTTGATCAGCTGAAGCTGGTTTTGCGCAATGGTGTTCATTGAAGGCTGGAAGAAATAATAACCGTTGCGCCCGTTATTTTTGGTGTGATACATGGCGGCATCGGCGTTAAACATCAGTTCACGTTCATCCACACCATCTCCCGGATAAACCGCAATGCCGATACTCAGCGAAACGTTCAGTTCATAGCGTGAAATGTTAAAGGGCTTCTCAATCAGCTTAACCAGCGCATCTGCAGTAACCGCGGCATCGTTCGGCTCCTCGATCTCCATTAACAGGACAAACTCATCACCGCCCAATCGCGCCAGCGTATAGTGTCCGCTGATATTGGTGGTCATACGTTCCGTCACCGCCACCAGCAGGCTGTCGCCGATATGATGGCCAAAGGCATCGTTGATCGCCTTAAAGCCGTCAAGATCCATAAACATCAGCGCAAAACGCGTGTTTTCCCGCGTCGCCTTATTAATCGCCTGATCGAGCCGGTCCTCCAGCAGAATACGGTTCGGCAGACGCGTCAGGTTATCCTGCAACGCCAGCTGCGCCAGCTCGCGGTTAGCTTCCGCCAGTGAAGAGGCCAGCATGGAAGTGCGTGCCTGCAGACGCGCATCCAGCATCGAAACCAATAGCGTAATCCCTAGAATAGAAAGCGTGACCACCGCTACCAGAATTGCCAGCCAGTCGCTGTCGACGCCATGATGCATCATATGTCCCTGGGTGGGAAAGCTGGCGGCGGCCATACCGCTATAGTGCATGCCGGCGATAGCGAAGCCCATCACCACCGCTGCGCCGGCACGCAGCAACGCCAGCCGGCCCGCGCCGTTACGCAGCCGGAACGCCAGCCACAGGGCGATACCTGACGCCAGCAGCGCAATAAGCACCGACAGAACTACCCAGCGCCAGTCCCAGATAATTCCCGGCTCGAACATCAGCGCGGCCATGCCGGTGTAATGCATCGCCGCCACGCCGCTGCCCAGCACCAGCGCGCCATAGCTTAAGCGCAACCAGCGCAGATCGCCGTAGCAGACGATCCACAAGGCAAAGAGCGAGGCGGCGATGGCGATAATCATCGACAGCAGCGTTAATGGGCCGTCGTAGCTCATCATCATCGGCATGTGCATCGCCAGCATGCCGATAAAGTGCATCGCCCAGATGCCGATACCCATGGCAAACCCACCGCCAAGCAGCCATACCTGCGCCGCTTTGCCGGTGCTGTTGACCACTCGACCTGCCATATCCAGCGCGGTATATGACGCCAGGAAAGCCACGATTATCGAGACGATCACCATCACCGTATCGTAAGAAGTTACCAACATAGGCCTACCCGCCAGTTAACGCCTACAGCAGGCGCGGAAGTGAAAAAGCAACAGCAAGCGTTATACGGTTTGCTATGGCTAAATTATCGGCAACGTTAGCCCGATGCTTATTACCATTTTTATAAATAAAAGAGTTTATCGGGAACAGCAGCATTATCCCCAGCCTGAGCGCCACCCTGCCTGGCTCGGGCATGCTTTTCTGCCACCCAAATACATAAGACTTACTTTTGTTTCCCTGGGGAATTATTACGTTAATTTTAACTGCGCATACTATAATTTAGCGGTTTTTGTACTGAGAAAAAGGCAATATAACCGCCGTTTTTCCAGGGTTACAGCGCCATCTATACCTATAAAAATGAGAATTCCCTCAAACGATCAAAGAAAATAGCATTGATCTCTCCTTTCGGATAGATGTTACGAGAAGAGATCTTTTCATTATCAGCCACAGGGGAGAAGATAAGCCTTGTGACGCGGCTTTCCGGTTGTCAACAAAACCGCAGCGTTAAAATTTTAACTTTCTGGTTACCGCTTTGCTGAAGCTTGCTATATAGTAAAAGTGGCTAATATAAAGGGTTTAAAATTAAATCCAGCATACTTTCTGGATGATAAGCTGTTTTTCGTTTGGTTTTTTCTTGTATTTATTGCTTTTGGGTAACGCTCTTTACTGAACACCAGGTGATAACGTCATTACGCCATCGCTATCAGTAAGGAAAATTTATGAAACTGAAGTTATTGCTGGCTGTAGCCGGCTGCGCGCTTCCGCTTATCGCTACATCCTCTTTTGCCGCCACCACCACCGGCACCATTAATGCAACATTAACGCTAACCACCGGCTGTCTGGTTAACGGCCAGCCCGGCACCACCGGCGTTAACTTCGGTACGTTGGACTTTGGCAGCAGCGCTGCGACCTTTGATACCTTAAACGCCACGTTGGTCGGCGCGGCGGGCACCGGTATTTATGTACGCTGCACCACCGGCCAAACCTATAATGTGCAGGTCACCAGCAGCAATGCCGCGCCAGCGACCGTGTATGGCGAAGTGACCGGTCAGCCGCGTTATCTGCTGTTGGGATCCGATAATACTCAGGGCATCTCTTACACCCTCTACAGCGATGCAGGCTTTGCCAACGCCATTGCGAATAATACTAACCTGCCCGCCAACGGCACGGCCGATCCTACGCTGGGTGAGAATTACCAAATTTTTGGCCGCATTGTTGGCGGTGGATTTGACGCCACCATTCCGGCTGGCACCTATACCGATACCATCAGCGTTGCCGTGAACTACTGAGACCGCCGCCAGGAAAAGCAACGTGTCGTGGAAATGGCTGCGCGCAGCGGGCCGTTATGGCCCGCCGATTCTATTGGCGCTGATAACGGGTAATTATGCTCTGGCATTGCCAACGCAAACCTTTCAGGTGAGCGCGGCAATTGTGGCCGGCTGCGTGGTTTCCGGCACCAATACCGGCGTATTCGGCGCGCTTAATTTTGGGACGCGATCGGGCGTAGAAACCAACACCATCAGCGCCAGCTATGTGCAAAGCAGCAATATTAATATCGCCTGTACGCCCGGCACCTCGTTGTCGATGAGCATTAACGGCGGCAGCTATTACACCACCACGCGCAATCTGAAGCTGGCGAATTTTAACAATACGGTGGCTTATCGTCTCTATACCAATGCCAGCTACAGCGCCGCCAGCGAAATTCCGGTTAATCAGAATGTAGCGCTGAGCTACAGCAATGCCAATAACATTACTTTGCCAATTTATGGCCGTTTACAGCTCAGCGGCGTTCAACGCCCCGGTAGTTACAGCGATACGCTAACGGTGACGCTAAGCTGGTAATAAATAACAAGGATTTAGGTATGACGCTCTTTCGCACGCTTATGATGGCTCTCTTTATGCTGCTCGCTCCGCTGGCCCATGCGGCCAATTCGGTTATGATCTGGCCTATCGATCCCAAAATAATCAGCGAAGATAAGGCCAGCGAACTGTGGCTGGAGAACCGCGGCAAAGCGACCACGCTCATGCAAGTGCGCATCTTCGCCTGGCAACAGGTAGAGGGCCGTGAACAGTATCAAACCCAGCAGCAGGTGCTGGCCAGCCCACCGGTGGTGAGAATCGAGCCGGGGCAAAAACAGCTGGTGCGCCTGATTAAAATGACGCCGCCCGCAGCCGGACAAGAGGTCGCTTACCGCGTGGTGTTGGATGAGATCCCGACGCCGCAGCAGCCGGGAGAAAATCAGGCCGGGCTGCGCTTTCAGATGCGCTATTCAGTTCCGCTGTTCGTGTATGGTAGCGGACTGTCGCCGGATAGCTCGTTGCCACAGCTGAGCTGGCGGACGGTAATGGAAGGCGGCCAGCGCTGGCTGGAAATGAACAACCGCGGCGCCATTCACGCCCGGCTCAGCAATGTCTCATTAAACGGGCGCGCCCTGGGGGATGGATTGTTTGGTTACGTGCTGGCGAATAGCCGTCACCGCTGGCCGCTCTCTTTCGCTCCCGCTTCCGGCGCACAGCTCTCCGCGGAGGTAAACAATAAAAGCTGGCGCAGCGCCAGCAGCGCCCATTAATTTATGAACCTGCTTCGCTGGCCAGCGCTGCGCTGCGGCTCGCTGGCTGTCGTCGGCCTTTATGGCTGCCTTTTACCCTTAAGCGGCGGCGCGGAAACCTTTTCCTCTTTGCCGCCGCCGCCGTCGGCGTCCAGCCAACAGAACGCCAGCCCGCAATATATGCTGGGGCTGGTGGTGAACCAGCAGGAGAGCGACCAGGTGGTGCCGGTGATCTTTCGCAACGGGCACTACTGGCTGCGCGCCGGAGATTTACGGCGGGCCGGGCTGCCTGCGGAAAAACTCAACGGCGCAGAGGTGGATATCTCCGCCATGCCGAAAATTCAGGCGGAGTATGACAGTCAGCGGCAGCGCCTGCTGCTGACCGTTCCCGCCGACTGGCTGCCGGAACAGACCTTTAACGGCAGAGATAACGCCCAGCGCTATCCGGCGCAAAGCAGTACCGGCGCGCTGCTTAATTACGATTTTTATACCAGCCATAACAGTCAGGCGGGCAGCCGGCTTTCGGCGTGGAATGAGTTTCGTCTGTTCGGTGCAGCGGGCCAGTTTTCTTCTAACGGCGTCTGGCAAGAGCAGCTTAGCGGCAATGGCTATCTTAACGATGGTTACCTGCGCTACGACACCTGATGGAGCTACGAAGATGAAACCCGCGCCCTGAGCTGGCGCGTTGGCGATCTGGTCACCGATGCGCTGGGCTGGAGCAGCAGCGTCCGGCTGGGCGGTATTCAGCTGGCGCGTGATTTTAGCGTACGGCCGGATATGGTGACCTGGCCGCTGCCAAGCTTTGCCGGACAGGCGGCGGTACCTTCCACTGTCGATCTGTTCGTCAATGGCTATCGCACCAGCAGTAATCAGGTTCAGCCCGGCCCGTGGACGATGAATAATATGCCGTTCGTTAACGGTGCCGGTGATGCGGTAGTAGTGACCACTGACGCAGTAGGGCGTCAGGTCAGCACGTCCCTGCCGTTTTATGTCTCCAGCGATCTGCTCAAATCCGGCCTTTCCGACTTCTCTTTTTCCGCCGGGGCGCTGCGTAATAATTACGGTATCAAAAATTTTGATTACGGTACGGCGGCCGCCAGCGGATCTTATCGTTATGGCGTGGCCAACTGGCTGACGCTGGAAACCCATGCGGAAGGTGCCGACAGCCTGGCGCTGGGCGGCGGCGGCGTGCAGCTCAGGCTGGGCGCTTTCGGCGTGGTAAACGGCGCGCTGGCGCAAAGCCGGATGGATGGCACCAGCGGAGCGCAGTACAGCTGGGGCTATCAATATAACAACCGCTGGTTTAGCCTGGGCACCCAGCATACTATCCGCAGCACGGATTTCGCCGATCTGGCGCTGTATAGCACCCGCAGTACCAATACCAACGATATTACCTGGTCGTTAAGCCGTCGTAGCGCCCAGTACAATGCCAGCGTGTCGCTAAACCGCCTCGGCAGTCTTGGCGCCGCCTTTATTGACATCACCAGCGGCAGCGGCGATCGCACGCGCCTTTGGAACCTCTCCTGGAGCAAAAACCTTTGGGGTAATAGCAGCCTGTACGTGGCCGCCACGCGTGATGTTAGCAGCGGCGCATGGACCGGCGCAGTTTCATTGATTATCCCCTTCGGCGAGCACAGCAACGCCAGCCTCAGTTTTGAACGCGATCAGCAGGGCGGTAATGCGCAGCGCGTTTATCTGTCGCGGGCGATGCCCAGCGACGGCGGCTTCGCCTGGGACGCCTCCTGGGCCAATCAGAACAGCGGCGGCGATTATCGCCAGGGCAGCCTGCGCTGGCGCAACCAGAAGATCGATACCTCTACCGGCTTTTACGGTGACAGCGATAACCGCACCGAATGGGCAGATGTTACCGGTTCGCTGGTGCTGATGGATAGCCGCCTGTTTGCCGCCAACGAAGTGAGCGATGCGTTTGTGCTGGTCAAAACCGGTTATCCGGACGTGACGGTGCGCTATGAAAACCAGGTGATGGGCCGCACGGACCGCGACGGCTACCTGCTGGTGCCGCGTATCAGCTCTTACTATCCGGCGAAGTATGATATCGACGCGCTCGATTTACCGGCAGATATGACGGTGCCGCGCGTGGAGCAGCGCTTTGCGGTGAAACGTCAGAGCGGCTTCCTGCTGCGCTTCTCGATTGAGCCGCTGCGCGCCGCAAGCGTAATTCTGTACAACCAGCACGGCGAACCGCTGCCGGTTTCCAGTCAGGTGCTACGTTCCGGCCAGCCGACAGAGTATGTCGGCTGGGACGGGCTGGCCTGGCTGGATAATCTTCAGAGCGAGAACGCTATCACGGTAGTCACGCCCGACGGACGGCACTGCATCACCCACCTCTCGCTGGCGCAGGGGCGACCGCAGGCGCTGAAAGTCTACGGCCCGGTGATTTGCCCGCTGCCGGAACGGCCAGACGACGTGCCGGACAGCTCATCTACTAACTCAACCGCAGGAATTTTGCCATGACGATACGGCCAGCGCTGTTTTTAGCTCTGCTGCTGGGCGGCTTTAGCGGGACGCTGCATGCGGCCTGTACCCTGCCCGCGTCTACCGCCAGCTTCGGTTCGGTCACCTCTTTCGCCATTAACAGCACCGCCAGCACCAGCTCAACTACGGCTAACGTTAACTGCGGCGCCGGTAGTGTGCTGTCGTTACTGTCGGGCAATAATATTACGCTGCGCCTCGCCAGCGCTTCTAACGTGTCCGGCACACGCGGCACGCTGACGCTGGCGGGCGCCAGCGGCGGCGATAACATTCCGCTACAGCTCTGTACAGCCTCAACCTGCGCCACGGAGATGACCATCGGCGCTGCGGCTATCACCTACAGCCCTGCACAGTTGGTAAACCTGATCGGCCTGCTTGGCGGGCTTAACTTCTCGATTCCGCTCTATTTACGCACCGTGCCCGGGCAGGTGGTCGCCGCCGGCACCTACAGCGGTACGCTGAACCTGGCGGTAACGTACCGTATCTGTACCGGCATTGCGGCGCTCGGCCTCTGCCTGGCGGGTCAGGATCAAAACGGCTCCGGCACTATTCCTATTACGGTTACCCTGACCGTCACTAACGACTGCACCACTATTACCGCGCCTAATATCAGCTTCGGCAGCGCGCCGCTGGTCAGCAGCTTTTCTGCCATATCGCAGTCGATCAGCGTGGTGTGTACCAAAGGCAGCACCTACACGGTGGGATTAAGCAACGGCAATAACGCCAATGGCAGCATGCGCAATATGGCGAACGGCACAAATCGGTTGAGCTATGAGATTTATAAAGGCAGCAGCACCAACCGCTGGGGACCTGCCGGTACGGAACGCCAGTCGAGCGTCAATGCCGCCAGCGTGAGCAGCAATGGCCTCACGCGGACTTTCCCCTACACGGCGCGTATCTTAAGCACGCAAAACACGCCGCCGGCAGGAAACTATACCGACAGCGTGGTAGTGGATTTAGCGTTCTGATCAGAGGGCGGTGGCGGTTACGTGCTGCTGACGCATTTGATATTGCTTCAGCAAACGTTTGATAAGCAGCGTACCCAGCAGACCGCAGACCGCGGCGAAGGTCAGCCAGACGCCGGGCATCGCTTTATCGCCGGTGGCATGAATAAGATAGCTGGAGACGGCCGGGGTAAAGCCGCCGAACAGCGCGGTCGCCAGGCTATAGGCCAGCGAGAAGCCGCTGGCGCGCACCTCAGCGGGCATCACCTCGGCCAAATAGACCACCATCGCCCCATTGTAACTGGCATACAGAAAAGAGAGCCACAATTCCGCCTCCAGCAGATGGGCGAAGGAAGGCGATCCCACCAGCCAGTGCAGCACCGGCCAGGCGGTTAATATCATCAACAGGGTAAAGGTAATCAATAACGGACGACGACCCACCCGATCGGACAACGCACCCATTAGCGGCAGCCAGATTAGGTTAGAGAGACCGATGCACAGCGTGACGAGGAAGCTCTGCTTATCGCTCATCATCAACACGGTTTTGCCAAAGGTCGGGGTAAAGGCGGTGATCATATAAAACATCACGGTGGTGGTGACCACCATCAGCATGCCCGCCAGCACCAGCGCCCAGTTACTGGCGACCGTGCGTACAATGGCACCCATAGAAGGATGCTGCTTACGCTGGCTGAAGGCCTCCGTCTCTTCCAGCATGCGACGGATCCAGAACAGGAACGGCACAATCAGGCAGCCCACGACAAACGGAATGCGCCAGCCCCACTCGGTCACCTGCTGCGGCGCTAACAGATGGTTAAGCAGCAGGCCAAGCAGCGCGGCAAAAATCACCGCGATCTGCTGGCTGCCGGACTGCCAGCTAACATAAAAACCTTTACGCCCTTTCGGCGCAACTTCAGAAAGATAGACCGAGACGCCGCCCAGTTCGACGCCAGCGGAAAAACCCTGCAGCAGGCGCCCCAGCAGGATCAGCATCGGCGCGGCGGCGCCAAGGGTGGCGTAGCCCGGCACGCAGGCGATGGTGAGCGTGCCCAACGCCATCAGCCCCAGCGTAAGCAGCAGTCCTTTGCGGCGGCCATGATGATCGATATAGGCACCCAGCACGATCGCGCCCAGCGGGCGCATCAGAAAACCTGCCCCGAAAGTCATCAGCGTCAACATTAGCGAGGCGAATGGGTTGTCGCCGGGAAAGAAAGTTTTAGCGATGGCGCTGGCATAATAGCCGAACACCATAAAATCATACATTTCGAGAAAATTGCCGCTGGTTACGCTAAAAATGGTTTTAGCAGCGCTGCGGCGTGGGCTTTGTAAATTTCTGGCTACGTTCATACCGGCTTCCTTGTGTTTTTCCCTCTTGTAGCCCGATTTTTGCCATTATAACGTGATTACTGTCACCATTTCAGTTTACAAAACGATCGGTTTAGTAACTTTTATTTAACAAGGTCGCCATTGGCCTATTTTACTCGGCGAAAAACGCCATTAGCCGGTAATTATTCATATTTGTTAATATTTTCTTATACTTTCCCGCTGCGTTTTTTTGCAGCCAGGTCAGCTACTTGACTGATCCAAACAGTTACCGGCCTCGACATCCGCTCAGTTTCTCCTAGCCTTTACAGTGAATTTCATTAAATACATCAGGAGGAAACATGGCAGACCAATATAAAATGCAGAATCCTCTCACCCAGTACTACGCCGGTGAATACCCGAAACAACGTCAACCCGCGCCAGGCATCCAGCAGGATATGCAGCCGGTGCCGGACTGCGGCGAAAAAAGCTACCGCGGCAGTCAGCGTCTGGAAGGACGCAAGGCGCTGGTAACCGGCGCTGATTCCGGTATTGGCCGCGCCGCCGCTATTGCTTATGCGCGTGAAGGCGCCGACGTCGCCATCAACTATCTGCCCGCTGAGCAGCGCGATGCGGAAGAAGTGGCAAACTATATTCGCGAAGCGGGCCGTAAGGTTGTGCTGATCCCGGGCGATATTAGTGAAGAAGCCTTTTGTAAACAGCTGGTTACTCAGGCACATGAAGAGCTGGGCGGGCTGGATATCCTGGCGCTGGTGGCCGGTAAGCAGGTTGCGGTGGAGCAAATTGCTGAACTGACAACCGAGCAGTTCCGTAAAACCTATGAAACCAACGTGTTTTCCCTGTTCTGGATCACCCAGGCTGCGATCCCGCTGCTGCCGGAAGGCGCCTCGATCATTACTACCTCATCGATTCAGGCTTATCAGCCCAGCCCGCACCTGCTGGATTACGCCTCCACCAAGGCGGCGATCCTCGCCTATACCCGCGCGTTGGCGAAGCAGGTTGCAGAGAAAGGCATACGCGTTAATAGCGTAGCGCCAGGCCCCATCTGGACTGCGTTGCAAATCGCAGGCGGACAACCGCAGGAGAAACTGCCGGAGTTTGGTAAGCAGACGCCAATGAAGCGTGCCGGCCAGCCTGCGGAACTGGCAGGGGTTTATGTCTACCTGGCCTCGCAGGAATCCAGCTATGTGACGGCGGAAGTGCATGGCGTAACCGGTGGCGAACACCTGGGTTAAAATACAGGCCAGATGCAGGCACAAAAAAACCGGGGCGAAAGCCCCGGTTTTTTATACTTAGCGATCAGCACGATTATTTTTGCGCGGTTTCCATCCCCATCAGGCCAATCTTAAGATAGCCTGCGCCGCGTAATGCATCCATTGCGCTCATCAGCGTTTCATAATCCACAGATTTATCCGCCTGGAAAAAGATGGTGGTATCTTTTTTGCCTTCGGTTTGGGCGTTCAGCACGTCGATCAGCTTATCCTTGTTGACCGCTTCGTTGCCGATATACATCTGCTTATCGGCTTTAATCGAAAGATAAACCGGCTTTTCTGGTCGCGGCTGCGGCGCGCTGGTTGAGGCAGGTAAGTTAACCCTGACATCTACCGTGGCCAGCGGCGCGGCGACCATAAAGATAATCAGCAGCACCAACATCACGTCGATAAACGGCGTCACGTTGATCTCATGCATTTCACCGTTACTGTCTACATCGTCATTTAACCGCATCGCCATAGCGCTTAACCTACCCGCAGTTTATGTGCACTCTGTACCGGTTGCGCGTCGCTTTTGCTGCGCGCCAGATCCAGATCGCGGCTTTGCAGCAGCAGCACCTGCGCCGCTACATCGCCCAGGCCCGCTTTATAGCTGGCGATCATGCGGGCAAAAATATTGTAGGTGACGACCGCCGGAATAGCGGCGATCAGGCCGATGGCGGTGGCCAGCAGCGCCTCGGCGATACCCGGCGCGACAACCGCCAGGTTAGTGGTTTGCGTTTGCGCGATGCCGATAAAGCTGTTCATGATGCCCCATACGGTGCCGAACAGGCCGATAAAGGGCGCGACGGAACCGATAGTCGCCAGGAAGCCGTTGCCGCGACCGGCATGGCGGCTGATAGCCGCGACGCGACGCTCCAGGCGGAAGCCGGTACGCTCTTTAATGCCTTCGTTATCGTCCGATCCTGCGGAAAGCTCCAGTTCGTTCTGCGCTTCCTGCAGCAGTAGCGTACTCTGGCTGCGCGCATGAAAATTGTCGCTTAGCTCAGCGGCCTGACGCAGCGAACGCGCTTCCGCCAGCGCCTGCTGTTCCTGTTTCAAACGCCGACGCGCCGATGTCAGCTCGGTAAACTTGCCGAAGAAGATGGTCCAGGTGACAACGGACGCCAACAGCAGCCCGATCATTACCGCTTTTACTACGATGTCCGCATGTTCATACATGCCCCAGACAGAGAGATCCGTCTGCATCAGTTCATTGGTCACCACGCTAGTTCTCCAACCTTAAGAAGAGTCATTCAAACAGTTCCGGATCATACCAAAACAAGAGCGAATTGATACTAGTTCTCATTACTATTTACAAAGAATTCTCGTGCTTTTCTCCCCAGCCGGGCAAGACAGCGAAATGATGTAACCGGTTAGTTTTTAAATTGTGACGCTGCGTATAAATTTATTAAAACATCGTTTTAATTATGTGATGCGATTCATTCAATTCAGCTGCGCCAATTTTTCGCCAGCACAATTTATCTATAGTGAATCAGCCCCGCTGGCATCTGACCTTTGCCCTCCCCTCCCTCAGACCAGGAATCGGGCTCCCTTTAAGCGCAGGAGATCATCAAATGAAAATGAAAAAACTGTTGCTGGCGTTATCGCTGGCATCCACCGCGCTGTTTGCCTCGACAGTCGCCTCGGCAAAGGTGCTGAAGGTGGCGGAAGTTCAGCCTGCCGGTTATCCCACCGTCGTTGCACTTGAACATATGGGGGAAAAGCTGAAGCAGGCAACCGATGGCCGACTGGAGATGCGTGTGTATGCTGGCGGCACGCTGGGCGATGAAGAGCAAACGCTGCAACAGGTACAGCTCGGCGCGGTGGATATGATTCGCGTTTCGCTGGCGCCGGTCTCGACTATTGCGCCAGAAACCGGCGTGCTGACGCTGCCGTATGTTTTCCGCGATGAGGCGCATATGCACCACGTGCTGGACGGCGAACCCGGCAAAGCGATCGTCGAAAAGTTCGAGCAGAATCCCCGATCGCGCATGGTGTTCCTTGGCTGGACCGACGCCGGCGTGCGCAACATGATCACGAAAGATCCGATAACCAAGCCGGAAGATCTGAAAGGCATGAAAATTCGCGTGCAGAACAGCGCCATTTCGCTGGCGACGCTGAAGGCAATGGGCGCCAATCCAGTGGCGATGGGCGTCAGCGAGGTGTTTAGCGCAATGCAAACCGGCGTGGTGGACGGCACGGAAAACAACCCGCCAACCTTTGTTGCCCATAACTATCTGCCGGTAGCGAAGTATTACACCCTGACCGGACACTTTATCCAGCCGGAGATGATTCTGTTCTCTAAACGCAGCTGGGACAAGCTGTCAGCGGAAGATCAAACGCTGCTGCGCAAGCTGGGCAAAGAAGCGCAGGAAGATGAACGCAAGCTATGGGCAGCCTATAACCAGCAGTCGCTGGATAAAATGAAAGCGGGCGGCGTAACTTTTCAGCAGATCGATCGCGATGTTTTTATGAAAGCGACGCAGCCGGTCCGCGATCAATACGGTAAGGATTATCAGGATCTGATGCAGCAAATCGCTGCGGTGAAATAACCTTTTCTCTTTCCTGCGCCACGTCTTCTCGTGGCGCCGCTAACCAGGTAACACACTATGTCTGCATATTCACGTTTGATGGATGCGGTCTACCTGCTGTGCATGACGATCGCCGCCGTATCCTTATTGTTAATGGTGACGGTGATCCCCATCGGTATTTTTGCCCGCTATGTGATGAACGATGCCCTCTCGTGGCCGGAGCCGGTCGCCATTGTCTGCATGATTATTTTTACCTTTATCGGCGCGCCGGTCGGGTTTCGGGCGGGCACCCATATCTGCGTCTCAATGGTGACCGATCGCCTGTCGCCGCGCGGGCAAAAAATCGCGCTGCTGTTAAGCAATCTGCTGATGCTGGCCGCCTGCCTGATTATTTTTCAGGCGAGCTATGCGCTGTGCGAAGCGATGTGGGAGCAGCCGCAGGCTTCCTTGCCAGCTATCACCTTTGGTGAGATGTATCTGCCTATCCCGGTCGGCGCGCTGCTGACTATTCTGTTTGTGATTGAACGCCTGCTGTGCGGCGATCAGTCCGAGCGCCCGCTGGTCAGCCTTGGCGGCACCCACTGATTCGGAGCTTATGATGGACGCACTGATCTTAATTGGCAGTTTGATGCTCCTGTTGCTGATAGGTTTTCCGGTCGCTTTTGCCGTCGGCCTCAGCGCTTTTATCGGCGCCTGGTGGATTGACCTGCCGCTGGAGGCGGTAGTTATCCAGATTACCAATGGCGTGAATAAGTTCTCATTACTGACCATTCCGTTCTTTATTCTGGCCGGGGCGATTATGGCCGAAGGGGGCATCGCCCGACGGCTGGTTAACTTCGCCTATATTTTCGTCGGCTTTATCCGTGGCGGGCTGTCGCTGGTGAATATCGTCGCCTCGACCTTTTTTGGCGCGATCTCCGGTTCGTCAGTAGCGGATACCGCCTCTATCGGCTCGGTGATGATCCCGCAGATGGAAGAGAAAGGGTATCCGCGTGATTTCGCCGCGGCGGTCACCGCCAGCGGATCGGTGCAGGCGGTGCTGACGCCGCCCAGCCATAATTCGGTGATCTATTCGCTGGCCACCGGCGGGGTGGTGACGATCTCCTCACTGTTTGTCGCCGGGATCTTTCCTGGTCTGCTGCTGGGGCTGTGCCTGATGGTGATGTGCCTCGCCTTCGCACGCAAGCGCGGCTATCCCAAAGGCGAACGCATTCCGTTTCGCCAGGCGGTAAAAATCTTCTTCGACGCCTTTTGGGGCCTCTTTACCATCGTGATCATTCTGGGCGGCATTCTCTCCGGCATCTTCACCGCGTCGGAGTCGGCGGCTATCGCCTGTCTCTGGGCCTTCTTCGTCACCATGTTTATCTACCGCGACTTTAAGTGGAATCAACTGCATATCCTGCTGTTCCGCACCATAAAAACCGTCACCATCGTGATGGTGCTGATCGCCTTCGCCTCCGGTTTTGGCGCGGTAATGACCTTTATGCAGCTGCCGACCCTTATCACCGATGCCTTTACCACGCTGTCGGATAACAAGTACGTGATTCTGATGTGCATCAACCTGCTGCTGCTGGTGATCGGCACCTTGATGGATATGGCGCCGATTATCCTGATCCTGACGCCAGTGCTGCTGCCGGTGGCGACCTCGCTGGGCATCGATCCGGTGCACTTCGGTATGATCATGATGACCAACCTCGGGATCGGCCTGATTACGCCGCCGGTAGGCACGGTGCTGTTTGTCGCCAGCGCGGTCGGCAAACAGAAAATTGAGCAGGTGGTCAAGGCAATGCTGCCGTTTTACTGCGCGCTGTTTGTGGTGCTGATACTGATCACCTATGTCCCGGCGATCTCCCTGTGGCTACCGCATGTGATGGGAGTGATGTGACGGGCGTCGCGTAAGCGCTGATACTCCCCGGTGGGCGACGGCGCCTTTTCCGCTGCCGCCCGCTTTTTTCACCTTTCTGGTCACTGTCTGATAGTGGCAAATCGCTCTCAACCCCGGCCCGCTAAACGTGGTAAGTTAACGCCTCACTACAGGTAAGGCAGGACCGCTTGCAGCATGTCGAAAAAAAATATTGAAACCACACTGATTAGCGCAGGAAGACAACCACGTTACACTCAAGGCTCCGTTAATAGCGTTATTCAACGCGCCTCTTCACTGGTCTTCCCTACCGTCGCCGATAAGAAACGCGCCACCGCCGGACGCGCGCAGGGCGAACTCTTTTATGGCCGTCGCGGTACGCTGACGCATTTCTCGCTGCAGGAAGCGATGTGCGAGCTGGAAGGCGGCGCGGGCTGCGCGCTCTATCCGTGCGGCGCGGCGGCGGTATCAAATGCAATACTGGCCTTTGTCGAGGCGGGCGATGAGGTGCTGATGGCCGGCTCGGTTTACGAGCCTACGCAGGATTTTTGCAATAAGATCCTCGCTAAGCTGGGCGTCACTACGCGCTATTTCGATCATCTCGCCGGCGCTGAAATCGTCGATCTGGTGCAGCCTCATACCAAAGTGGTTTTCCTCGAGTCTCCGGCTTCCATTACCATGGAAGTGCAGGATGTGCCCGCCATCGTGCAGGCGGTGCGCAGTAAAGCGCCCGAGGCGATCATTATGCTGGATAATACCTGGGCTGCCGGTTTGCTGTTTCGTCCGCTGGATCACGGCGTGGATATCTCGATTCAGGCGGGCACCAAGTATCTGGTGGGGCATTCCGATGCGATGATCGGCACGGCCGTCAGCAATGCGCGCTGCTGGGATCGTCTGCGTGAAAATTCTTATCTGATGGGGCAGATGGTGGATGCGGATACCGCCTACGTTACCAGTCGCGGCCTGCGTACGCTGGCGGTGCGCCTGCGTCAGCATGAGGAGAGCGCGCTGGCGGTGGCTAACTGGCTGGCAGCGCGTCCCGAAGT
The DNA here is from genome assembly GCF_023517775.1 of Mixta hanseatica. NCBI lineage: Bacteria > Pseudomonadati > Pseudomonadota > Gammaproteobacteria > Enterobacterales > Erwiniaceae > Mixta > Mixta hanseatica. The sequence goes on from NZ_CP082904.1 coordinate 3,645,988, forward strand.
GGCGCGCGTTAATCATCCGGCGCTGGCGCAGTGCTCTGGTCATCAGGCCTGGCAGCGTGATTTTAGCGGCAGCAGCGGCCTGTTTTCCTTTGTGCTGGCGCAAAAACTGAGCGATGAAAAACTGGCACAATTCCTCGATGGTTTTCACCACTTCAGCATGGCTTACTCCTGGGGCGGATTCGAGTCTCTGATTCTGGCCAATCAGCCGGAAGAGCTGGCGGCGATTCGTCCGCTTAACGGCGTGGATTTTAGCGGGACGCTGGTCCGGTTGCATATCGGCCTGGAGCATATCGATGATTTAATTGCCGATCTGGCCGCCGGTTTTGCGCGTATCGCCCAGCCATAAGCGGTAAAAATCAGGCTAACCTTAAACAGACGCTTAACAGGTCGCCCGCGGTTATTTAGCAGACAGGATGCGGGCGACGCTTTGCAGTTACACTTAAACGATTACCACAGTCAACGAGGAAGCACATGGGTGTGATACATGAGATTGTTCAGGCGCTATGGCATCAGGATTTTGCCGCGCTGGCCAATCCAGATGTGGTTTGGATCGTTTACGGCATTATGTTTCTTACGCTATTTCTGGAAAACGGCCTGCTGCCCGCCTCTTTCCTGCCGGGCGATAGCCTGCTGCTGCTGGCGGGCGCAATGATCGCCAAAGGGGTAATGGATTTTGTCCCCACGCTGCTCATTTTGACCACCGCCGCCAGCCTCGGCTGCTGGCTGAGCTATTTGCAAGGGCGCTGGCTGGGCAATACCCGCCTGGTGAAAAGCTGGCTGATGCATTTGCCGGCGCAATATCATCAACGCGCCTGGCATCTGTTTAACCGCCACGGCCTGATGGCGCTGCTGGTCGGTCGTTTTCTGGCGTTTGTGCGCACGTTGCTGCCAACCATGGCGGGCATTTCCGGCCTGCAAAACGGCCGTTTTCAGCTGTTTAACTGGCTGAGCGGCCTGCTGTGGGTAACAATTGTAACCGCCTTTGGCTATGGCATCAGCCAGGTGCCGTTTATCAAGCGCCATGAAGATCAGGTGATGGCGATTTTGATTATTTTACCGGTCGCCCTGCTGTTCCTCGGCCTGGCGGGCAGCGTCGCGCTGCTGTGGAAAAAGCGCCGTCAGCGCGCCTGATTTGCCCCGGCTGGCGGGGCGTTATCCTGCCAGCCGCATTCGGGTGATCTCTTCCCCCGGCGTGACGCCGAAGTAGCGCTTAAACTCGCGCGAGAACTGCGAGGCGCTTTCATAACCCACCTTCATTGCCGCCGCGCTGGCCTTTAGTCCCTCCTGCAGCATCATATTACGCGCCTGGTGCAACCGATAGGTTTTCAGATACTGCAGCGGCGAGGTGCTGGTGACCGCCTTAAAGTTATGGTGGAACGCCGAGACGCTCATGTTCACCTCCGCCGCCAGCAGCTCTACGCTGAGGTTATCGGTATAACAGCTTTCTATGCGCCGCAGCGCTCGTGCTATCTGGCTGAACTGAGTGTGACGGCTGACCAGCGACAGTAGTGCGCCGCCACAGGGGCCGGTGAGTACATAATAGAGGATTTCCCTTACGATTTGCGGCCCGAGCACGCGCGCATCCCGATCTTTATGCATCACATCCAGCAGCCGTTCGGTGGCGCAGAGCAGTTCTTCAGAGAGGAAAGCGGAGTGAATGCCCTGATTAAGCGGCCTGGGCTGGAAGCTTTCATCATTATTGAGTTCGATGAGTAAGTCCTGCAGCCTGGGCATATCCACATGCAGCATGATACCTGCCAGCGGGCTTTCCGGCGTGGCGAAGGTTTCGCATTCAAACGGCAGCGGCACGGTCAGCATTAAATATTTGCTGGCATCGTAGTTAAAGGTAGTGGTGCCGATATAACCCACTTTTTTGCCCTGAAACAGAATAACGATGCCGGGTCGATACATTACCGGTGTGCGGGCCCAGGTTTTATCAGCATAAAGCAGCTGCACCTCTGGCAGTTCAGGCAAGGCGGCGCGTCCGGCTTGACGCAGCTGAATCACTTTTTGCGCCAGGGTGGCGCTGATCGCTTCCCGATCCATTTTCTCTACTCGCGTTGACTAACCCACCGGCAGTTTGCCCGTAGTTGGCGAAATTCTCCAGCCGTCTGGAGAATCAGGCAAGTTTCCTGCAGAAATAAGCACGGGCTTTTTTACCGTGGCTTTAGACGGTTCAGCCGCCGCCGTATATCTCGACTAGACTTAAGCGTTATCGGGTCCAACTAACCAGTAAGGAGAAGTTATGGCAGACCAACCGATTATTAAACTGCGTGACGGCAGTATGATGCCGCAGCTGGGGCTGGGCGTATGGCAGGCCACGATTGAAGAGGCGCGCAATGCGGCGCTGAAGGCACTGGAAGTGGGCTATCGCTCGATCGATACCGCCGCCATTTATAAAAATGAGGAAGGCATTGGCCAGGCTTTACAGCAGACTGACGTGCCGCGTGAGGATATTTTCGTCACTACCAAGCTGTGGAATGAGGATCAGCTGAACTGGCAGCAGGCAATGGAGAGCAGCCTGGAGAAATTACAGCTGGAGTCTGTCGATCTTTATCTGATGCACTGGCCCTGCCCGGAAAAGGATAATTACGTTGAGGCGTGGAAAGGGATGATCGAACTGCAACAGCAGGGGCTGGCGAAAAGCATCGGCGTATGTAATTTCCAGGAGAAGCACCTGAAGCGCTTAATTGATGAAACGGGCGTGACGCCAGTGATCAATCAGATAGAGCTGCATCCAATGCTTCAGCAACGTGAGCTGCACGCCTGGAACGCCATGCATCAGATTCAAACGGAGTCCTGGAGTCCGCTGGCGCAGGGCGGTAAAGGTGTGTTCGATCAGGATGTGATTAAGCAGCTGGCGAAGAAATATGGCAAGACGCCGGCACAGGTGGTAATTCGCTGGCATCTGGATAGCGGCCTGGTCGTGATCCCGAAATCGGTGACGCCATCGCGCATTGAGGAGAATTTCCATGTGTTTGATTTCCGTCTCGAGAAAACGGAGATCAGTGAAATCGCTAAGATGGATAGCGGTACGCGTCTGGGACCGCACCCGGATGAGCTGAATTAACGGGACTGATTGATCAGATGTTCGTCGGGTGGATCTGGTGCTCATCGCTGTGGGTCTGGCGCTACTCGCTGTGGGTCTGGCGTCTCCCGCTGTGGTTCTGGCGTCTCCCGCTGTGGTTCTGGAGCCTCCCGCTGTGGGTCTGGCGCCCGCGCAGGGAGACCGGGCCGATCGTAAAGACGCAAACCACGTCATCCCTGACAGCTCGGCCCGCGCCGTCCATGGCGCGGGACGCTTTACTCTTCTGCCCGGTCTCCCCACGCTTTAGCTTTCGACATTGCTTTTAGTTATGTTCGCTCACCATCTGCACTATTAATTAAATGGTTTTTAAAACCTGGCTATGTTCGCGCTTCCTGCGCTGGCATTGTATCGCTTTTATTTGCGTCCGCTTACAGCCTAAACTGTTAACTTAATGGTTTTCAGCGCCTGCTATATTCAGCGTTAGCGCGCATCCGCGCTGGCGTTTAACGCCCGACGTTAGCCGACCTGGCTCGGCTGCACCAGCAGCTGCCCCGCCGTGCCGCGATCCGCCATCTCCAGCGTTTGGCTGTAATAAACAAACGGGAAATGCTCCGAGGAGGGCTGGTTAAAGGCCACCAGCAGCTCCACTTCGCCATCCACCCAAACGGTATCTTTCCAGCCGCGATCTTCGCCGAACGGCTGCGCGCCGTTGACGCTTTTGACTAAGAAGCTCACGCCCTGAATATGAAACGCCTGCGGCGTATCAGCATGCACAATCCAGCGCTCGTAGCTGCCCTGCTGCGCCTGAATATCAATACGCGACATATCCCACAGCGCGCCGTTAATGCCCGGCTGCGCATCGCCCAGCCGTAGCTCACGGGTGCGAACCGGCGTGCCGTCAAGCAGCTGATCGGCCAGCAGGCGCATCGGCAGATTATCGGTCACCAACGGCAGCAGGCCGGTCGGCCGCAGCGTCAAAATCAGCGTCGAGGTTAAAATACTGGAGGGTTCAAACAGGCCGCGCAGACGATCCATAATGCCTGCCGCTACGCCAGCGGTGATCGACACCTCTTCGCCCTGCGACATATCCAGCAGCACTTCGCGGCGCTCGCCGGGTGCCAGCGAAAGCTGTTGCACCGCCACCGGCGCCGGCAAAAAGCCCTGATCGCTGGCGATGACATGGAAAGGTCGATTATCGCTCAGGATCATTTCATAGCGTCGCGCGTTAGAGGCGTTCAGCAGTCGCAGGCGCACCCAGCCGCGCGATACCTCGACAAACGGGCTCTGTACGCCGTTCACCAGCAGCGTATCGCCGATCAGTCCACCGTTTTCCGGCGGGTTGTAGATCGGCACGCCAAAGTTATCGAGGCGTTTGTCCTGAATAATCAGCGGGAAGTCATCAACGCCGTAGTGTTTAGGGATCGGGAGCGATTTACTCACCTCATCCTCAATCAGCCACATGCCCGCCAGGCCGTTGTAGACGTGCTGCGCCATCCGGTTCGGCGTGCTGGCGTGATACCAGCAGGTTGCCGCGCGCTGACGCACCGGCAACACCGGCGCCCAGTCCACGCCCGGCGACATCATGCGCGGCGCTCCGCCGCACAGCGCACCCGGCACCTGTAAACCGCCGACGCTCATCGCCACCGGCTCATTCAGCCGATTATTGTAAATCAGCTTAACGTCATCGCCGCTCCAGACGCGCACCGTCGGCCCCAGGTAAAGACCATTGATTCCCCATACCGGCACCTTGTTTCTGTCGCCAGAAAAAGACCAGTGGCTGCGCTGCGCCGTCAGAAACAGCGGCTGCCCGCGGCGTGACTCCAGCAGCGGCGGAATAGGCAATGGCGTTTCACTGCTTGCCGCTTGCGCGCTAACCGGCAGCGCGCCCGCGCACAGGGCTATGCCCGAAGCCTGTATAAATTGACGTCGACTGAAAGACATAACGACTCCATAGCGGCGCGCGGCGCCAGGCTGACGCGGTCCGTTTTTATTGTTGTTCAGAGATTGCTGTGGGGCCACGGCTGTGGCCCGTATGAATTATACCTTGCCGTTGGCTTCCCGCTCGGCGACTTCCGCATCCAGTTCGTTAAGTTTGGCCTGCATCAGCTCACGACAGTGCGTCGCCAGCTTACGCACCGACTCTTTTTCAAAGGCGGCCACATCTACCGGCGGCAGCATTTCGATAATCACCAGACCGTTTTTCCAACGGTTGAGCTTAATTTTATCATGCGTGGTCGAGACGACGATTGGAATAATCGGCACGCCTGCGGCGACGGCGGCATGGAAAGCGCCGGTCTTAAACGGCAGCAGACCGCGTCCACGACTGCGCGTCCCTTCCGGGAACATCCAGAAAGAGATGCGTTTTCTTTTAAACTCATCCACCACTTTACCAATGGTGGTATGCGCTTTGGTGCGATTATCGCGGTCGATCAGCAGATTGCCCGTTAGCCAGTAGAGCAGGCCGAAGAAAGGGATCCACAGCAGGCTTTTTTTACCCACCGTCACCGTAGAGGGCTGCACGATATTCGACGCAGTAATCATGTCATAGTTGTTCTGATGGTTGGCGATGTAGATCGCATTGCCATAGTTCTCAGCCCCTGCCGGCTTACGCAGCTCAACCTTGACGCCAAACAGCGGCGCCAGCGCGCCGAACAGATGGCCAAACGTGGCGACATGGCGCGGATTACGCGGAGAAAACAGGCACCAGATGCAGCCAAATACACAAACCAGAATTGAATAAATAACAACCAAAAAGACACGTAAAATTAGCAGCATAACGACCTCATTGTGGCTTCCGCCTAAGTATACCGGCTTTATGTGAAAACACACCGGTATTGCACCGCCGCGCCGCGCGGTTAACCGGCGGCGCGGCGGATTCCCTGCGCTATCAGGCTTCGCTATCGTCAGAAACGGCGCGTGCCGGCGCATCCACCTCAACGCGGTCGATACGCTGCAGGCCGCGCGGCAACAGCGTGCCGCGACGTCCGCGCTCGGCACGGAATTTCTGTAGCTCTTCCGGACGCAGCGTCAGCTTACGTTTGCCCACATACAGCGTAATGGCGCTGCCCGGCGGCAGCAGATAGAGCCAGGCAAGACGGTCTTCACCGCTGCTGGCCTGCGCCGACGGAATAGAGATGATCTTATTCCCCTTGCCTTTCGACAGCTGCGGCAGATCGCCCACCGGGAACATCAGCATGCGGCCCGCCGCGGTAATCGCCAGCAGCATATCGTCATCGCTGTGGATCGCCATTGGCGTCATCACTTTGGCGTTTTCCGGCAGCGTCAACAGCGCTTTACCGGCGCGGTTGCGCGAGACCAGATCGGCGAAGGTGCAGACAAAACCGTAGCCCGCGTCAGAGGCCATCAGCAGGCGCTGCTCTTCCGCCTCCATCAGCACCTGTTCCATTACCGCGCCCGGCGGCGGCGTCAGCTTGCCGGTTAGCGGCTCGCCCTGGCTGCGCGCCGACGGCAACGTGGAAGGATCCAGCGTGTAGCTGCGACCAGTTGAGTCGATAAAGGCGACCGGCTGATTGCTTTTGCCCCGCGCGGCGGCCAGATAGCTGTCGCCAGCCTTGTAGCTTAATCCGGCAGGATCAATATCATGGCCTTTGGCGCTGCGCACCCAGCCCATTTGCGACAGCACCACCGTGACCGGCTCGGAAGGCACCAGCTCGTTTTCGCTGATCGCTTTCGCCTCTTCACGTTCGTGCAGCGGCGAACGGCGCTCATCGCCATAGGCTTCGCTATCCGCCTGAAGCTCTTTCTTCAACAGCGTATTCATCCGGCGCTCGGAAGCCAGCGTGGCCTGCAGCTGATCGCGCTCTTTGGCCAGCTCATCCTGCTCGCCGCGAATTTTCATCTCTTCCAGCTTCGCCAGATGACGCAGCTTTAATTCCAGGATCGCTTCCGCCTGGGTTTCGCTGATATCGAAACGCGACATCAGCACCGGCTTCGGCTGATCTTCGCTGCGGATAATCTCGATCACTTCGTCGATATTGAGGAAAGCGACCAGCAGACCTTCAAGGATATGCAGGCGCTTCAGGACTTTATCGAGACGATGCTGCAAACGGCGGCGTACCGTGTCGCGTCGGAACACCAGCCATTCGCTGAGAATTTCCAGCAGGTTTTTCACCGCAGGACGGTTATCCAGCCCGATCATGTTCAGGTTGATGCGGTAGCTTTTTTCCAGATCGGTGGTGGCGAACAGATGGTTCATCACCTGATCGAGATCGACACGGTTCGAGCGCGGCACCAGTACCAGACGCGTGGGGTTCTCGTGATCGGATTCGTCACGCAGATCCTCGACCATCGGCAGCTTTTTATTGCGCATCTGCGCGGCGATCTGCTCCAGCACGCGCGCGCCGGAAACCTGATGCGGCAGCGCGGTGATCACCACTTCGCCATCTTCTTTTTTCCATACCGCCCGCTGACGCACCGATCCGCGACCGTTCTGGTAGATCTTACGGATCTCGGCGCGCGGGGTGATAATTTCCGCTTCGGTCGGGAAATCAGGCCCCTGCACGATATCCAGCAGATCGTCCAGGCTGGTCTTCGGATTATCAATCAGCGCCATGGTTGCCTGCGCCACTTCACGCAGGTTATGCGGCGGAATATCGGTCGCCATGCCCACGGCGATGCCGGTAGTGCCGTTCAGCAAAATATTGGGCAGGCGCGCCGGCAGCATTTTCGGCTCGTTTAACGTACCGTCAAAGTTCGGTACGAAATCCACCGTGCCCTGGCCCAGCTCGCCCAGCAATACCTCGGCGTAGCGCGACAGGCGTGATTCGGTGTAACGCATGGCGGCGAAGGATTTCGGATCGTCCGGCGCACCCCAGTTCCCCTGCCCATCCACCAGCGGATAGCGGTAGGAGAACGGCTGCGCCATTAATACCATCGCTTCATAACAGGCGCTGTCGCCGTGCGGATGGTATTTACCCAGCACGTCACCCACGGTACGCGCCGATTTTTTGAATTTTGCGCTGGCGTTCAGGCCCAGCTCCGACATCGCATAGACGATACGGCGCTGCACCGGCTTCAGGCCATCGCCAATATAGGGAAGCGCCCTGTCCATGATGACGTACATGGAATAGTTCAGGTAGGCATTCTCAGTAAATTTATGCAGGGCAAGACGCTCTGCACCATCCTGCGTCAAGTCACTCATTATGATTCCTCACGTTGCGGCGGGCGTCAGCGCGCCGCGTGGCGATCTGTTTGGCGAGGATAGTACCTTATCTGATGCGGCGATGTCACAGTTTAGTCGCGGTTGCCGCGGCGCATTATCGACGCTGAGCGGCGCCTGAGATTCAGCTATTTTCTTTCACATTACGCGCTGATTATTGCGTTATGCGCAAAAGTGTTATGATCAAACGTACATTTTTCTTTGCCTGCTACGCACGTAAACTGACCTCAGAATTTTCAACGGAGCGACAAAGAAGATGAGTAAGATTTTAATTCTTGATGCGGGCAAACAATTCGCCCACTCAAACGGTGAACTGAACCACACGATGACCGAAGTGGCAGAAACCTTTTTACGCGATCGGGGCCATGAAGTGCAGGTCACGCGCATTGACGACGGCTATGATATCCAGCAGGAAGTGCAGAAGTACCTTGATAACGACGTAGTGATTTATCAGATGCCAGGCTGGTGGATGGGCGAGCCGTGGATCCTGAAAAAATATATCGATGAAGTCTTTACCGAAGGTCACGGTGCGCTGTATGCCAGCGATGGCCGCACCCGTTCCGACGCCAGCAAGAAATATGGTTCCGGCGGCCTGCTGCAGGGCAAAAAATATATGCTGTCGTTAACCTGGAACGCGCCGCTGGAAGCCTTTACCGATCCGCAGCAGTTCTTTGAAGGCGTAGGCGTGGACGGGCTTTATCTCCATTTCCATAAGGCTAACCAGTTCCTGGGAATGGAAGGCCTGCCGACCTTTATCTGTAATGACGTGATTAAACAGCCTGACATCCCGCGTGATATCGAGCGCTACCGTGAGCACCTGGCTAAAATCTTTGCTTAACTTAACGCTCTGAAACTCTTACCAGGGAGCGAGTATGCTGACAGTTGTAGCCGAAATTTGCGTTAAGCCTGGCCGCCGGGAGGCGGTGCTGGCAGCCATTCACGATCTTACGCCGCGGGTGTTAGAAGAAGAAGGCTGCCATAAATATCAGGCGCTGGTCGATCATCAGGCGCAGGTACCGTGGAAGCAGAACCTGCCGGATTCCATTTTTATGCTGGAATATTGGCAGTCGCTGCGCCATCTGGAACAGCATCAGCAACAGCCGCATATGGAAGCCCATCGCGAACGCATCAAAGATGATGTACTGGATGTGAAGATCTTTGTGATGGAAAAACCGACGGACGCCGTGCCGGATCCTGTCGTACCGTAAGCGCGCAAGAAAAAAATAATCTGCTATCAATGCAAACCGCCCGGGCATCGACGATGAACGGGCGGTTTTTTATTGCGGCATATCGGCAATCTGAGACTTATACCTCGATCTCTGCCTTATCGCCTTTTTCCTGCAGCCAGTTGCGACGATCTTCTGAACGCTTTTTCGCCAGCAGCATATCCATCATCGCCAGCGTCTGGTCCACGTCTTCATCATCAATGGTAAGCTGCACCAGGCGACGCGTATTAGGATCGAGCGTGGTTTCGCGCAGCTGCATCGGGTTCATCTCGCCCAGGCCTTTAAAACGCTGCACGTTCGGCTTGCCTTTCTTACGCTTCAGCTGCTCCAGCACGCCATCCTTCTCTTCTTCATCCAGCGCGTACCACACCTCTTTACCCAAATCGATGCGGTAAAGCGGCGGCATCGCCACATAAACGTGGCCGCCTTTAACCAGCGAGCGGAAGTGCTTAACAAACAGCGCGCACAGCAGCGTGGCGATATGCAGGCCGTCTGAATCCGCATCCGCCAGGATACAGATCTTGCCGTAACGCAGCTGGCTAAGATCTTCGCTGTCCGGATCGATGCCGATGGCGACGGAGATATCATGCACTTCCTGCGACGCCAGCACTTCGTCTGAAGAGACTTCCCAGGTATTTAAGATCTTACCTTTCAGCGGCATGATCGCCTGATATTCGCGATCGCGCGCCTGCTTGGCGGAGCCGCCTGCGGAATCCCCTTCTACCAGGAACAGTTCGGTTTTACTTAAATCCTGCGCGGTGCAGTCGGCCAGCTTACCAGGCAGCGCCGGACCGCTGGTGAGCTTTTTACGCACCACTTTTTTCGCTGCGCGCATACGACGCTGAGCGCTGGAGATAGCCAGCTCCGCCAGCTGCTCTGCCGCCTGCACGTTCTGGTTAAGCCACAGGCTGAAGGCATCCTTAACCACGCCGGCAACAAACGCCGCGCACTGACGGGAAGAGAGACGCTCTTTGGTTTGCCCGGCGAACTGCGGATCCTGCATTTTTACCGATAGCACGTAAGCGCAGCGATCCCAGATATCCTCCGCTGACAGCTTCACGCCGCGCGGCAGGATATTGCGGTACTCACAGAAATCACGCATCGCATCAAGCAGGCCCTGACGCAGGCCGTTGACGTGAGTGCCGCCCTGCATGGTCGGGATCAGGTTAACATAGCTTTCCGCCAGCAGATCGCCGCCTTCCGGCAGCCACAGCAACGCCCAGTCCACCGCTTCGACATCACCCGCGAAACTGCCAACAAATGGGGTTTCCGGCAGCGTGATCAGGCCGTTTACCGCCTCGCTCAAATAATCGGTGAGGCCATCCTGATAGCACCAGCTCTGCTCGGTATTATTGACCTTATCTTTGAACACGATCTCAACGCCTGGGCAAAGCACCGCTTTCGCCTTCAGCAGATGCGACAGACGTGAAACGGAGAAGCGCGGGCTGTCGAAAAAGCTGCCGTCCGGCCAGAAACGCACGCGCGTCCCGGTATTGCGTTTAGCCACCGTGCCGGTAACGGTCAGATCCTGCACTTTATCGCCGTTTTCAAAGGCCATATCGTACACTTCGCCATTACGGCGCACCGTGACTTCGACGCGTTTCGACAGGGCGTTAACCACGGAAATCCCGACGCCATGCAGACCGCCGGAAAACTGATAGTTTTTATTGGAAAATTTGCCGCCGGCATGCAGGCGGCAGAAGATCAGCTCAACCGCCGGAACGCCCTCTTCCGGATGAATATCGACCGGCATACCGCGCCCGTCATCGATCACTTCCAGTGACTGATCGGCGTGTAGAATGACCTCCACGCGTTTTGCATGGCCGGCCAACGCTTCATCAACACTGTTATCGATAACTTCCTGTCCCAGATGGTTAGGGCGCGAGGTATCGGTGTACATTCCCGGACGACGACGAACGGGTTCGAGGCCGCTGAGTACCTCAATGTCTTTAGCGTTATAGCTGGATTGAGTCATCGTATCGTTCTGAATTGGTGGGTGAAAAAAGAGTTATACGATCCTGGCATCAGGCGCGATTCAGACCGATAAAGTCAAGAATCGAAGGGAAAAAGCGTTCGAATCCGGTAAAGGCGTGATTGCCGCCCTCTTCGACCGTCTGGCGACAGGCCTGGTAGTAATCCAGTGCCTGACGATAATCGAGCACCTCATCACCCGTCTGCTGCAGTAGCCAAAGCAAATCCGGCGACTCAAGCGGGTCAATCTGCATGACCTTCAGATCGTAAATGTGGCGAGACTCTAACACATATTTTTGGCCGGTGTATGGATTCTCGTTGGTGCCAAGATAATTGAGCAACAGGTCAAAAGGACGCACCGCCGGGTTGATTACCACCGCCGGTAAGGTAAAGCACTGCGACAGCCAGGTGGCGTAGTAGCCACCCAGCGAGGAGCCCACAACGCCCAACGGTTCGCCGGCGCGCGCCATCACCATCTCTTCCAGCATTTGCGCCGCCTCGCCTGGAAAAGCGGGCAGCTGCGGCACCAGCATCGTCACCGCTGGATGATGTTGAGTCAGCCAGCGCTGCAGTTGCGTCGCCTTCGCCGAGGCGGGAGAGCTGTTGAAACCGTGCAGATAGAGCAGCGTCGCCATGCTTAGTAACCTTCGGAATCAAGATCGGGCGTAAAGGCGCGGGTCGACAGGCGCTGGACCTGCGTTTGCACCGCGCCGCTGTCGTCGAGTTCCAGCCAGCGCCAGCCCGGCGCGACGGCATCAATGGTAAAGTTGGTGCAGTGCGGCTTGAACTGAACGCAGGTTGACGGCGTGGCTAATAACCGCCGTCCGTGCCAGTCCACATCCATCTCCTGATGAATATGGCCGCAAATGAGCGTCTTCGCCAGCGGCCATGACTGCAGCACCGCGTCCAGGGCGTGCGCATTGCGTAGGCTATGCTGATCCAGCCAGGTACAACCCGACGGCAGCGGATGATGATGCAGCAGCACCAGCGTATGGCGGTGCGCATGTTGCGCCAGCGTTTTGTCCAGCCAGTCGAGCTGATAATCGCTAAGCATGCCGTGCGGCACGCCCGCCACCTGGCTGTCGAGCAGCACCAGCTGCCACTGCTCGCCCAGCAGCACCTGCTTGGCTTCCGCAATGCCTGAATGCGCCAGCGTATCGTACATGGTGGGCTGGAAATCGTGATTGCCCGGCAGCCAGACGCAGGGCGCCGGCAGACGCGCAATACCCTCAGCAAAGTGCTGATAGGCTTCAGGCGAGTGGTCCTGCGCCAGATCGCCGGTGGCGATGATCAGATCGATCGGCCGCTGCTCCACCTCAATGGCTTCCAGCACCGCATTGAAACTGGCCCAGGTATTCACGCCCAGCAGCGTTTCATGCTTGCCTGAAAAAAGGTGGGTATCCGTGATTTGTAATATCCTGATATTGGCCCCACTCACCACAGGAAGTTTTAGCAGGCTATCCAAAAAATGTCCTTAATCTCTACGCCATATCAAGGTTATTGCGGCTTACCAGGCCGGGACGGCCATGGCTCCGTGCGATAGACAATAACGCAGCCAGTCAGCAAGAAACTGGTTGATTTGATGCTTTTCATCACGCTGGTGCAATTTTTTATTCGGGTAATCATAACGCGCTTTAAAACGATAGATCTGCTGTGTTGAACACACTTCAGCAACCATCGCATCGTGATATAGCCTGACAGACATTGAAGGCAGACTCCAGTAGCTGACGGCAGGCGCGGTCTGACGAATCTCAACCAGGGTGGTGTAACGCGTAGATTCAATAATGGTAATGCTATAGCTGGCGCCGTTTACCTGATAGGTCACCGAGGCCCCCGCTTCATCATTGCGCGGCAGTAGCCGACGCAGCTGGGCGAAGTTCGTTTCGCTCAACCGCATCATTTCGGGAAAATCAGGGACGTAGCGCTTGATCATGTTGGATTCCACTCTTTTCGCAATTTCTCATAGTGCAGCATCAGCCATTGCAGCGCGATGACGGAGGCCGCGTTGTCGATTTTCCCCTCTTCCACCCAGCGGTAAGCCTGTTCGCGGCTCACCACATGAACAAGAATATCCTCATTCTCTTCCTCCAGACCGTGGCATCCCTGCGCCACGCTGGCATCCACTTCTCCCACCAGCACCGACAGGCGCTCGCTGGTGCCACCTGGGCTGGCCAGGTAGTTAATCACCGGTTCTACACGTTTTACTGTTAAACCCGCTTCTTCCATCGCCTCGCGACGCACCACCTGCTCAACGTTTTCGCCAGGCTCAATGATCCCGGCCACTAATTCCAGTAGCCAGGGCGTTGGGCTGGTATCATAAGCGGGAATGCGGATCTGTTCGATCAGCACCACTTCATCGCGCTGGGGATCATAGGGTAGCAGGACTGCGGCATGTCCGCGCTCAAAAACTTCGCGCACGACTTCTTTGCTCATTTCACCGTTAAACAGGCGGTGACGGAAACGATAGCGTACTAAAGAAAAAAAACCTTCATACAGTGGCTCGCGTGCAATAATTTCTACATCGTTTTTGCTGAAAGTCACAGGGTATTTTGCGTTTTTAACCATAAAGCCGGTGTCCTTTACAGTGGGGGGCGCGGTGAATGGTTTCAACCAGACTCCGCCCGGGAGGGTGGTTCTTTATGAATTATTTACGTAAATTAACGGAAGATGGCACGTTCAGCCAACTTATCACTCTGGCACACTCTGCTAGAATCGGCGCATATTTTTTTAGCTTATGTCAGCGCTACCATAGCAACTTTGCTGCACTACAAGGAATGCAAATGAAGAAACTGCTCCCTTTACTTATTGGCCTGAGCCTGGGCGGCTTCAGCATGGCGAGTCAGGCGGAGAACCTGCTGCAGATCTATCAACAGGCCCGATTGACTAACCCTGATTTGCGCAGCTCTGCGGCGGATCGTGACGCGGCATTTGAAAAGATTAACGAAGCGCGTAGTCCGTTGCTGCCTCAGCTGGGCCTTGGCGTCGATTATACCTATAACAGCGGCTACCGCGATGCGCGTGATACCCATTCGAATACCACCAGCGGCTCGCTGCAGTTAACACAAACTATTTTTGATATGAGCAAATGGCGCTCCCTGACGCTGCAGGAAAAGAATGCGGGCATTCAGGACGTCACCTGGCAGACGGCTCAGCAGAACCTGATGCTGAACACCGCCACCGCCTATTTCAACGTGCTGCGCGCCATTGATGCGCTTTCCTATATTGAAGCGCAGAAACAGTCTATTTACCGTCAGCTTGATCAGACCACCCAGCGTTTTAACGTCGGCCTGGTCGCTATCACCGACGTGCAAAACGCCCGCGCGCAGTATGATAACGTGCTGGCGAACGAAGTCACGGCGCGTAATGCCCTGGATAACGCGGTAGAGACGCTGCGCCAGGTGACCGGCAACTACTACCCGACGCTGGCATCGCTGAATATCGACCGCTTCCGCACCGATAAGCCGCAGCCGGTGAGCGCTTTACTGAAAGAGGCGGAAAGCCGCAACCTGAGCCTGTTATCCGCTCGCCTGTCGCAGGACCTGGCGCGCGAACAGATCCGCTATTATGAGTCCGGTCATATGCCGACGCTGGATTTGAACGCTTCTACCGGCCTCTCCAACAATAAATATGGCGGCAGCCGTGCGGTACAAAACGACAGCATTAGCGGAAATAATCAGGTTGGCCTGAGCTTCAACCTGCCGTTGTACAGCGGCGGCGCGGTCACCTCTCAGGTGAAGCAGGCGCAGTACGCGTTTGTCAGCGCCAGCGAGCAGCTGGAAAGCGCGCATCGCTCAGCCGTACAGACCGTGCGTTCCTCCTTTAACAACGTTAACGCCTCTATCAGCAGCATTGAAGCCTACGAGCAGGCCGTGGTTTCTGCTCAGAGCTCTCTGGATGCGATGGAAGCGGGTTATCAGGTGGGTACGCGTACTATCGTTGATGTGCTGGATGCCACCACCACGCTGTACAACGCCAAGCAGCAGCTTTCGGATGCCCGTTACGATTACCTGATTAATCAGTTGAACATCAAATCTGCGCTCGGCACGCTGAACGAAGAGGATCTGACCGCGCTGAACGCCAGCCTGGGCAAAGAAATCCCGACTTCGCCGGAAACGGTAGCGCCAGAAAACCCGCAGCAGGATGCGGCAGCCGATCGGGGCACCAACCTGCAGGCTGCCGCCGGCCCAAACGGCGCTTCAGCGCCAGCGGCGGCACGTCCCGCAGCGGCGCGTCAGAGCGGCAATCCGTTTAGCCACTAAGCCTGAATCCCGGCCACGAAGTCAGTTAATTTCGTGGCCGTATTCCTCACTTTTGCAGCCGTTTCCTCCCTGTTTTAATCCCTTCTCGCATTTGAACGTATAGCTACGTAAAGATACAGGCACAGCGCTGTCTGTTGCTTCATTTTTAAACCGGTTTCACCTATCCTTTGCGCTACCTTTGGGCAGAGGACTATCCCATGAAACGGACAAAAAATATTAATCGCGACGCCTTCCGTAAGAGCTGGCGCGCTCGTCATCTGACGCCAGTGGCGTTGGCCGTTACTGCCGTTTTTATGCTGGCCGGCTGTGAACAGGCAGATGAAACGGTTTCGCTTTATCAAAACGCCGATGACTGTACCAAAGCCAATCCAGGCCAGAGCGAACAGTGCACCACCGCTTACAACAATGCGCTGAAAGAGGCAGAAAAAACCGCGCCGAAATATGCTTCGCGTGAAGAGTGCGTAGCCGAGTTTGGCGAGGCGCAGTGTCAGCAGGCTCCAGCTCAGGCTGGCACCAATGCGGAAGCACATCAGAGCGGCAGTTTCTGGATGCCGTTGATGGCGGGCTATATGATGGGCCGCATGATGGGCGGCGGCGCAGGTTTTGCCGCCCAGCCGCTGTTTAGCTCGAAAAACCCGGCCAGCCCGATGAACGGTAAGTTCGTCGACGCCAGCGGCCGCAACTACGGCGCCGCGACGCCGGGCCGCACCATGACGGTGCCGAAAACCGCGCTGGCGCCGAAACCAGCCACCACCAGCACCGTGACGCGTGGCGGCTTTGGCGAAACCGTGGCGAAACAGTCGAGCATGCAGCGCAGCAGCGCTACCGGCACCAGCAGCCGCTCGCTGGGGGGCTAACCGGCCTTATGAAACGTATTGCTATTGCAGAACGTCCTGACTGGCGCGCCCGCGCGACCGAGTACGGTTTTGGTTTTCATACCATGTATGACGAGCCGTACTGGTGCGAGGAAGCTTATTATCAGTTTACCCTGGCGCAAATTGATTACCTTGAAGAGACCACCGCCGAACTGCACCAGATGTGCTTACAGGTGGTGGATAAGGTGGTCAACAGCGAAGAGCTGCTGGCGAAATTCCGTATCCCTAAACATACGTGGGACTTTGTTCGCACCTCGTGGAAAACCTCGCAGCCCTCGCTCTATTCACGTCTCGATTTAGCCTGGGGCGGCAGCGGCGACGCAAAGCTGCTGGAAAACAATGCCGATACGCCCACCTCATTGTATGAGGCCGCGTTTTTTCAGTGGCTGTGGCTGGAGGATCAGCTTAAAGCGGGCAAACTGCCGGCGGGCAGCGATCAGTTCAACAGTTTGCAGGAAAAATTGATTGAGCGTTTCGCGGTACTGCATCAGCAGCATGGCTTTGGTCTGCTGCACTTTACCTGCTATCGCGATAGCGAAGAAGATCGCGGCACGGTGCAGTATCTGCAGGATTGCGCCAGCGAGGCGGGGCTGCCGAGCGAATTCCTGTTTATTGATGAGATTGGGCTGGGCGAGAAAGGTCAGTTTACCGATCTCAACGATCAGGTAATCGGTAATCTGTTTAAGCTCTATCCGTGGGAATTTATGCTGCGCGAGGTCTTCTCAACCAAGCTCAACGATGCCGGCGTGCGCTGGCTGGAGCCAGCCTGGAAGAGCATTCTCTCTAATAAAGCGCTGCTACCCATGCTCTGGCAGATGTTCCCTAATCACCCGAATCTCCTGCCAGCTTACTTTGCTGAAGATAATGTGCCCGCCATGGATAAATACGTGGTGAAGCCGTTATTTTCCCGCGAAGGCGCCAATATCCGCATCGTGGACAATGGGCAGGAAATCGCCCGCGTTGATGGCCCGTATGGCGAAGAAGGCATGATTGTGCAGCAGTTTCATCCACTGGCGCAGTTCGGCGACAGCTACACGCTGATCGGCAGCTGGCTGGTGAACGATCAGCCTGCCGGTATCGGTCTGCGTGAAGATCGGGCGTTAATCACCCAGGATCTGTCGCGCTTCTACCCGCACGCTTTTATTGAATAACGGAAACGGGCGGCTCGCGGCTGCCCGTTTTATCGTTCCAGCTTTATCCTACCCGCACTGATAACATGCTCAGCGCCGACATCACGACGCCGTCTACCGGCACGGTGACCGCCTCGTCTGGCTGACGCGCGCCTAATATATACAGCAGCGGCAGATAATGTTCCGGCGTTGGATTAGCCAGCGCAGCGCCCGGATGCTGCATAAAATTCACCAGCGGATGTTCTGTCGCCGGGCCCTGCCAGTTTAGATTATCGCGTACATACTGATTAAAAGCGCTGGCCCACGGATACGCTTCACTATCATCCTGCCAGCGTGCCATACGCAGGTTATGCACCACGTTGCCGCTGGCGACCAGCATCACGCCCTGCTCGCGCAGCGCCGCCAGCTTTTGCCCCAGCTGAAAATGCCACGCCGTCGGCTGTGTCCCATCAATACTCAGCTGCACCACCGGAATATCTGCATGGGGGTACATTTTGATTAAAACGCCCCATGCGCCATGATCCAGCCCCCAGCTCTGGTCCAGATGTACCGCTAACGGCGCCAACGCCTCGGCCACCTTCTGCGCCAGCGCAGGTGAGCCGGGCGCGTCATAACGGGTATCAAACAGTGCCTGCGGAAAACCGCCGAAATCATGGATGGTGCGTGGATTGTTCATGGCGGTCACTGCGGTTCCCCGTGTATACCAGTGGGCAGAGATAGCCACGATAGCCTGCGGTTTTGGCAGCGTTGCGCCCAGCTCGCGCCAGGTTCGGGTATAGTTATTTTCTTCCAGCACGTTCATTGGGCTACCGTGTCCCAAAAACAGCGCGGGCATGCGTAAGAGGGTCATCGCATCCTCAACAGGCGGTGATTCGGTTGAAAAATACCTTACGCGTTTTAGCAGCCTAATGCTGGCGGATAAGCATGACGATCATTTTCAAAATTTTTGACGGTTACTCAGACAAAACTTTACCTAATACCCTCTCGCTTTTTGTCAGAATTTAAATAGTCTTGATAAGAATTATTATCATTCGGGAGATTGTAATGTCAGTTCCTTTACTGCTGACGATTTTGGCTGGCGCGGCAACGTTCGTTGGCGCGTTTTTAGGCGTGATAGGCCAGAAACCTTCCAACCGTATGCTGGCGTTTGCGCTGGGATTTGCGGCGGGCATTATGCTGCTCATTTCGCTGATGGAGATGCTGCCTGCTGCGTTACATACGCCGGGTATGTCGCCGTTGTTAGGCTACGGCATGTTTCTGCTGGGTCTGCTCGGTTATTTCGCGCTTGATCGTTTGCTGCCGCATCAGCATCCACAAGATTTGATGGCGCCCAACCAGCCGCCGCGCAGCCTACGGCGTACGGCGATTTTACTGACGCTGGGGATTAGTCTGCATAACTTCCCGGAAGGCATTGCGACTTTTGTTACCGCCAGCAGCGATCTGGAGCTGGGGCTGGGCATCGCCTTAGCGGTTGCGATTCATAATATCCCGGAAGGCCTGGCGGTTGCCGGTCCGATGTATGCCGCAACCGGGTCAAAAGCACGCGCGCTTTTCTGGGCCTGTATTTCCGGTATGGCGGAGATTTTGGGCGGCGTGTTGGCGTTCTGGTTGCTCGGCCCGGCGATTTCACCGGTGCTGATTGCAGCGATTATGGCAGCGGTAGCCGGTATTATGGTGGCGTTGTCCGTTGATGAGCTGATGCCGCTGGCGCGTGATATCGATCCACACAGTAATCCAAGCTATGGCGTTTTATGTGGCATGACGGTGATGGGTTTTAGTCTGACACTGCTACAAACCAGCGGGATAGGCTAATGATCTTAATCTGAAAATAATCACACGGGCAATGATATATCAATAACATAGTTCCTCGGAGGAATTTTCAAGACCTGTCTGCTATGTTTGCTCTCTGCCGCTTCGTAAACTCCCGTCACCTCTGATTAATGACGGAATTACTATGCTGGTTCAAGGTGCCATTCTTTGCCTGGCTATGAATATATATCATGAAGCGCGTGGGGAACCGCTAAAAGGACAGATAGCCGTAGCATCGGTAACAATGAATCGTGCTAACTGGGATGTGACACAAATTTGTCCGGTCGTTTACGCACCAAAACAGTTTTCATGGACTCACTTAAAGAAAAACGCATTCAGCTATCCAGCAAAAAATGATAAAAGCTGGCAGCGGGCACAACAGATAGCTCACCAGATTGTTAACGGCGAGCTTTCTGATGTGACTAATGGCGCAACCTACTATCACAATCAAACGGTCACGCCCGCCTGGCGCAGCGCATTTTCGCAAACCGCAACCATTGGCAACCATATCTTCTATGCAAAGCGATAAAAAAAGCCGGGATAATTATCCCGGCTTTTTTATTGCTGATAGCGGCAGCGCGTTTTAGCTAGCCTGGCGCGTCTCATGGCTGCGACGGTAAGCGATCAGATCTTCAATCGTTACCAGCGGCATATTATGCTGTTTAGCGAAGACGATCGCTTCTGGCGCGTGGGCCATGGTGCCGTCGTCATTGGTCAGCTCACACAGCACGCCAGCCGGTTTAAAACCTGCCAGCGAAACCAGATCAATGGTCGCTTCGGTATGACCGCCACGTGTTAATACGCCGCCGTCACGCGCACGCAGAGGGAAAACGTGGCCCGGGCGATTGAGATCGCTGGGGCGGGCGTTGTCTGCGATGGCGGTACGAATAGTGGTCAGACGATCCTGCGCGGAAACGCCGGTGGTTACGCCCTGCGCAGCCTCAATGGTCACGGTAAAACCGGTGCCGAAAGAGCTGGTATTGTTCTCTACCATCATCGGCAGATCCAGCAGCTGGCGCTGCTGCTCAGTCAGACACAGACAGACGATGCCGCTGCCATGACGAATGGTTAAAGCCATTTGTTCAACGGTCATGGTTTCCGCCGCGAAAATCATATCTGCTTCGTTTTCACGATTTTCGTCATCGAGGACCATTACACCACGACCTTCGCGTAAAGCGGCGATGGCGCGTTCTACACGCTGTTCCGGCGTGCCAAATTCAGAAAGTAGCGTCTGATTCATGGTAAATTAACCTTATCAATATTGTGGTTACCAGAATCAGGGCGTGCTTGAGGAGTGCATAAAAATAACGCGAGGCGAGCCAGGGCTCGACAGAACCGTTATCCTCTCCCATCCGGACTTTAACCGTCGGCCCCGGAATTGCACCGGATCTGCTGACCTTCCAGTTATGAAACCGGAAGCGCTCGCGGGCTTTCAGCTGATGCTGATTTACCGCCGGTGGGGAATTTCGCCCCGCCCTGAGAATAAGCGAATTTACTATAGCGCCAAACATCCTTTGCGGCAACGTGCAATAGCAGCATATGCTTATGCAACACAGGCAACTGCCATTTTAGGTTTATCCTTTTTCAGACAGGCATTACACTTAAGTTAACTTTGTTGCGACCAGGAAACGGCCATGATTGACCCGAAAAAAATTGAACAACTTGCTCGTCAGGTACATGAAGCAATGCCGAAAGGCATTCGCGAATTTGGCGATGATGTTGAGAAGAAAATTCGCCAGGTCCTGCAGGCGCAGCTGACGCGTATGGACCTGGTAAACCGCGAAGAGTTTGATGTGCAGACGCAGGTACTGCTGCGCACCCGTGAAAAGCTCGCGGTGCTGGAACAGCGCCTGGCGGCCCTGGAAAGCCAAAGCGGAAATACGGCGTCCGCCACCGCGTCCAGCACGCCGGTAACCTCTACCATGCAGAGCTCGCAGACTAATACGGTCACCGCACCGCCGACATCGCCTGCTGCCACTCCGGCATCAGCGGCAGCGACTCCGGCCACCCCGGCATCGCCTGCTTCAGATGATGCGGTGAAAACAGAAGACCCTAACCGCTAATGCTATCGGCAGGCTAAAATTACTTTAGCCTGCCGTTGTGGGTTACTCGTGCTTATGAACGAATCCGCTTGATGATATTGGTGGTAGAAATACCGTCCTCAAAATTCAGCACGCGCACTTCTCCGCCGTTAGCCCAGACCTCTTCACTACCGGCAATCTCTTCCGGTTTATAGTCGCCGCCTTTTACCAGCAGATCGGGCAGAACGCCCGCGATCAGTCGTTGCGGGGTATCCTCTTCAAAAGAGACCACCCAGTCGACCGATTCCAGCGCACCCAGCACAATCATACGGTTTTCCAGCGGATTGACCGGACGGCTGTCGCCCTTCAGGCGTCGGGTTGACGCATCGCTGTTAACCGCCACAATCAGGCGATCGCCCAGCTTACGGGCATTTGATAAATAAGAGACATGACCGGCGTGCAGAATGTCAAAAACGCCATTGGTCATCACCACTTTTTCGCCACGCTGACGCGCCAGCGCCACCGCATCCTTCAGCTGCGCTTCATCCATAATGCCGAAGCCGCTTTCCGGACGGGCATGGATAGCGTTTTCCAGTTCAACCGGCGATACGGTTGAGGTGCCCAGTTTGCCGACCACCACGCCTGCCGCCGCATTAGCGAGGAAACAGGCCGCTTCCAGATCGTCGCCAGACGCCAGCGAGGCGGCCAGCACGCCAATTACGGTATCGCCTGCGCCGGTCACGTCATAAACTTCCTGCGCCTGCGTAGGTAAATGCAGCGGAGCCTTGCCCGGTTGCAGCAGCGTCATGCCGTTTTCAGAGCGGGTTACCAGCAGCGCCGAGAGTTCATAGTCCGCCACCAGTTGCATGCCACGCTCAACAATCTGCGCTTCATCCTGACATTTACCTACCACGGCCTCAAACTCAGAGAGATTCGGGGTCAGCAACGTTGCGCCACGGTAGCGTTCAAAATCAGTACCTTTCGGATCCACCAGCACCGGCACGTTCGCCACGCGCGCCAGCTGGATCATCTGCTGTACGCTGGCCAGCGCCCCTTTCGCGTAATCAGAGAGCACCAGCGCGCCGGAGCGCGGCAGCGCGGCGGCGATACGCTGATGAAGCGGCTCAGGATCGATACCGGCAAATCCCTCTTCAAAATCGAGACGGATCAGCTGTTGGTTACGGGAAAGCACGCGCAGTTTGGTGATCGTCGGGTGCGTTGGCAACGCCACAAAATCGCATTTTACATTAACGTTTTGCAGGCTGACGCCCAGCGCGCGGGCGGCGTCATCAATGCCCGTCAGGCCGATAAGACGCGACGATGCGCCCAGCGCAGCGATGTTCATCGCCACGTTAGCCGCGCCGCCAGGACGCTCTTCGACATTGTCCACTTTCACTACCGGCACCGGCGCTTCCGGCGAAATACGGCTGGTAGGGCCATACCAGTAGCGATCCAGCATCACATCGCCGACGACCAGCACTTCTGCACGGTTAAATTCGGGCAGTGTCACTTTCATTACAGAGACTCCAGACTGCAGTAAAAATATTGCGCGCGATAATAACACAGCTGCGTTAAAACGCTGATTCGCCCATTGCGGTTCTTTTAGCGCTCCGCTGGCATAGTTTGCAGCCAGCGCTGCCAGCTCGCCTGCACCTCCTGCCGCTCACGCATAAACAACGCCATCGCCACGTGCCCGGCCTGCTCCTGCAGCGCCAGATGATGCAACTCGTCGCGCAGCGTAACGTAGGCCTGCGTCAAGGCATCCGCTTCCTGTTGGGATATTTTGCGGTGCCGGGCCAGCAGTTCGAGGATGCGTACGTTATCTGACCATGCCGTTAGCTTAGGCTCCTGCGCCGCATAACACAGCAGCAGATATTGAGTAATAAATTCAATATCGGTAATGCCGCCCTCATCCGCTTTAATATCCCAGCGGCCTTTGTGTTTATGGCTCAGATGAGCATACATTTTTTCGCGCATTTCGCGCACTTCGGTTTGCAGCGTTGCGGCATCGCGCGGTAAGCAGAGGATGTGGCGGCGGATCGCGTCAAAGCGCTGGCTGAGCGCCGGCTCGCCATAAACGATTCGCGCCCTGACCAGTGCCTGATGCTCCCAGGTCCAGGCATCGTTACGCTGATACTCCTCAAACGCGTCCAGCGTGCTGACCAGCATTCCGGCCGAGCCGGAAGGCCGCAAGCGCGCATCCACTTCATACAGAATCCCGGATGAGGTACGGGTGCTGAACAGGTGCATCACCCGCTGCGCCAGGCGTAAATAAAACTGGCGGCCGTCGATAGCGCGTTCGCCATCGGTCACCGCATCAGGCGGACAGTTATGCAAAAAAACCAGATCGAGATCGGAGCTGTAACCCAGTTCCCAGCCGCCCAGCTTGCCATAGCCGACTACGGCAAAGCCGCGATCGCCCTGCTGCAGATGCGATGGTCTGCCGTAGCGCTGCGTCATCATATTCCAGGCCTGCTGCACAACAGCCTGAATAATTGCTTCGGCCAGCCAGGTGAGGTGATCGCTTACTTTCATCACCGGCAGCGTGCCCGCGATATCCGCCGCGGCGATACGCAACTGCTGTACCTGCTTAAACTGGCGCAGCGCTTCCAGCTGTTGCTCTTCATCATCTTCAGGGATACGCAGCAGATACTGGCGCAGCTCATCACGGTAGGCATCCGTTGCGGTGGGCTGATACAGCGTGGCGGGATCGAGCAGCTCATCCAGCAACAGCGGATAGCGCGCCAGCTGGCTGGCGATCATCGGCGAGGCGGCGCACAACCGAATAAGCTGCTTCAGCGCGCCGGGGGATTCCGTTAACAGTTCAAGATAGGTGGTGCGCGTTACCACGCCCAGCAGTAAGGGAATCAAACGCTGTAGCGTGATATCCGCATCGGCGCGAATGCAGACTTCATGCAACAAACGCGGCATCAGCTGATCGAGCGCCAGCCGACCGCGCGGACCAATAGTGCGTTTATCCACATCCTGACGAAACGCCTGCAGCGTACGCGCAAGATGCTGACGGGCCGACTCCTCAAGATGCGCCAGCAGAGCCTGCAGATCGCTTTGCTCAAGCTTATCAAGCCACAGCTCGGTCATGCCCTGGTTTTCGTGTTCTTCCGCACTATCCGGCGTATCCTCGCCGATCAGCTCGTTAAAAATCAGCCGCACCTGCGCCATCTGGTTTTCCAGCGCCTGATGTAGCGTCGCCCAGTCGGCAAACCCCATCGCCCAGGCGAGGCGCGCCTGATTTAACGCATCCGTCGGCAGCGTTTGCGTTTGTTCATCGGCGATGCTCTGTAACAGGTTCTCTAAACGGCGCAAAAACAGGTAGGCTTCGCGCAGCGCATTAGCCTGCGGCTGCGTCAATAGATGTAGCTCTTCAATGGCGGAGAGCGTTGGCAATAGCGCGCGCTGTTGAAGCGTGCGCTCGCGCCCGCCGCGAATAAGCTGGAACACCTGCACAATAAACTCGCTTTCACGAATCCCGCCAGCACCCAGTTTGATATTATCTTTCAGGCCGCGTCGTCGAACTTCACGCGCAATCATGCCTTTCATATTGCGCAGCGACTGAATAACGCTGAAATCAATGTAGCGGCGATAAATAAAGGGCCGCAGCATCTGCTGCAGCTCCTGGCTCCAGCGATCGTCGCTGTTGCCCATCAGACGCGCCTTCACCATCGCATAACGCTCCCAGTCGCGTCCCTGCTCCTGATAATAATCTTCCAGCGCCGCAAAGCTCATCACCAGCGGCCCGCTGTCGCCGAAAGGACGCAGCCGCATATCGACGCGATAAACAAAGCCATCCGCCGTCGGCTGGTCGAGCACTTTGATCAACCGTTGCCCCAGCCGGGTGAAAAATTGCGCATTATCCAGCTCGCGTCGTCCGCCGCGGGTCGAGCCGTTTTCCGGCCAAACAAAAATTAGATCGATATCAGAAGAGAAATTCAGCTCGCCGCCGCCTAACTTGCCCATACCGAGAATCAGCAGCGGCTGCGGCTCACCTGCGGCGTTGCACGGGGTACCGAAATCGTTACAACAGGCCTGCCACAGCCAGTCTCGCGCGGCGACAATCAAGGTTTCGGCCAGCACGCTTAGCTGCTGGAGAGTATCCTGGGTAGCGCTTTCCCCCGTGGTCTGCATCCAGGCGATACGTACCATCATCTGCCGCCGGAACAGACGCAGCTGACGCATTAACGCCGTTTCATCCGTTACCGTTTGCAGCTGTTGGTTGAGCCAGTCGGCATAGCATTGCCATTCATCCGGTTGCGGGGTCTGTTCCGTTAGCTGCTGCCACCACTCCGGATGCTGTTGCAGGCTATCGGCAACAAAATCACTGAAGGCCAGCAGGGCCTGCTGCTGCAGGCTTAGTGACGCAAGCGTACAATCCAGCCGCTCCGCCGTTTTCTCTGCCTGTTGCTGCAACAGTTCGGGCAGCGGTGCGGTTAAGGTTGGCAGCATAGCTTCTCCCTGAAATATGATCAGATATTGCCGTTAAGCCAAAATGCCGGCTGCTTAAGCGCCTGGCGGCACAGCATATCCAGCTGGTGATAATGGCCCGCGTGAATGGCCTGCGCCAGTTGCTGCCAGGACAACAGCCAGCTTTCTACATCCTGCTGCGGATAAGCCCCAGCCAGCAGGCGAACGGCCAACAGCTGACGTGACAGACGCGTCAGTTTATCCAGATACTCGTTATGCTGGCGTATCGTCATGAAGGTTTCCTTCAGATCGGCGGCCACGCGCCCCAGCATAATATCAGCGAAGCGCTTAAAAGAACCCTGGAGCCGGTCGGCATTCTTCTGATCGATAAAAGGACGCCAGCCCGCGTTAATCAACCAGCCGGAAAAGGTAAGCTGAGCATCCAGCCAGCGCGGGCTGTAACATAATGCTTGCGCTGTCGGCGACTCATTTTCCAGCGTTTCAATCAGGTCGGTTAACTTTTGCCGTAGCGCGCTGCTGGCTTTACGCGGCACCAGCGCGCCGAACAGGGAAAAGGTCTGGCGTACCGCTTCCAGCGCTTCCAGAATCGCGTCGCGCGCCGCGGGCTCACCGCGCAACCAAAGCTCTTCGTGGTATTGCCATTGCTTAAGCGCCAGGGTTAATGCCGCCTGCATCCCCTCTTCCACGGTGGATTTGGGTTTGAATTGCAGGATCGGCAGCGGGCGCACCGACTGTTGCGGTTTCCCCTGTGCCAGCCAATAACCGCGCGCCGCTTTGCTCAGGCTGCCGAGACGTAACCCTTCTGCTTTGCCTAATTCAGCGGCAAGCGCCAGCACATCAGCCAGCTCGCCCTGCTTCAGCTCCAGTTCGATCTCCTGAAGCGGCTCGCTGAATTCGCCAGCGCTTACCTCCCCGCGATCCAGAGCCACTTCTATCTGACTGTTGCCCCAGGTAACCAGCCAGCGCTCACGATTGAAATGGGTAGTAAACAGCGGCTTAAGCTGTTGCTGTAAGGCGTTCAGATCGCAACCTTCAGGCCAAATCTCGGCAGGAAGACGCGCGATGTCCAGCTCGGGTTGGGTTAACTCAACGTTATATTCCGGGCGCTGATGCAGGCCGCCCATGCTCTGCCCGGCAGCTTTCAGCGTCATTTCCCAGGATGCGCCGATGCCGCGGATGCGCAGGCCCATATCCCAGCGGCGCAGCTGGTTATCCGGCGTCTCATAATAGATGTTAGTCAACGCCAGCGGCGCGCTGTATTGATGGGGAAAGGCCGCCAGTTGGCTACCCAGTCTTTCTGCCGCCTGCGGCGTGGCAATGAACTTTAACTCGATTTCAATGGTCATAATTTTTCATTCAATCTTTCACTGGCACAGATATCAGGAATAAACCGAAGAGTAATGCAGATAACCTGCTGCTGTCTCTGCTTTATTATGCTTTCGCGAGCCTGGCTGCATCAGTCTGAGACCAGGATAGTTCTCATTCAGATTTTTGCGTAGCCTATCCAGACTGTGCCCTAAAATTTTTCCGGAACAGATGAAAAAACAATATCGAATGAAAAAATCACACTTTATTGGCCTGACTTTGCTGGCTTTCAGCGTTACTGTCCCCGCCCACGCCGAAGAGAAACGGTATATCTCCGATGAATTATCCACCTGGGTTCGTAGCGGCCCGGGCGATCAGTATCGCCTGGTCGGCAAACTGAACGCGGGCGAGCAGGTCACGCTGCTGCAAACCAATAATGCTACCCAGTATGGCCAGATCCGCGATGCGGAAGGTAAAACCAACTGGATCCCGCTGGCGCAGCTGAGTATCGAACCCAGCCTGCGTACGCGCGTACCGCAGCTTGAACAGCAGGTGAAAGATCTGACCGATAAGCTGGCTAATATCGACGGTAGCTGGAACCAGCGCACGGCGGATATGCAGAAAAAAGTGGCGGCCAGCGATACCGTGATTAACGGTCTGAAGGATGAAAATCAGCAGCTACGCAACCAGCTGATCGTGGCGCAGAAAAAGGTCAATGCCGCCAATGTGCAGCTTGATGACAAACAGCGCACCATTATTATGCAGTGGTTTATGTATGGCGGCGGCGTCGCGGGCGTGGGCTTACTGTTGGGCCTGTTGCTGCCGCATATGATCCCACGGCGCAAGCAGAATAATCGCTGGATGAACTAACAAGCCGTCACGCTTTTTTGGCTAACGACGACAGCAGCAGGGCTAATAACGCGCCCTGCTGCTGTCGTGCCCGTAATTCTGCTATTGTTGTGTCAGAATATTCCTTCTGGATATCTCTTTTTGCCGGTCTGGAAGGTTGGCGCCGGCACGCCTGATGATTAATTTGCTGAACTCTGGAGAAACCCCGTAGTGAAAACATACCTTGTCGGTGGCGCGGTTCGCGATGGTTTGCTGAAGCTGCCGGTCAAAGACAAAGATTGGGTCGTGGTGGGCGCTACGCCTGAAATGATGCTGGAGCAGGGATATCAGCAGGTAGGGCGCGATTTTCCGGTCTTTCTGCATCCTGACAGCCGGGAAGAATATGCCCTGGCGCGCACCGAACGTAAATCAGGCAGCGGCTATACCGGCTTTGTCACCTGGTTCGCGCCAGATGTTACGTTGGAGCAGGATCTGCAACGGCGCGATCTGACCATTAACGCCATCGCGCAGGATGAAAACGGCCAGTATATCGATCCTTATCAGGGCCGCGCAGACCTGGAAAAACGCCTGCTGCGCCATGTCTCCGCCGCCTTTATTGAAGATCCGCTGCGGGTGTTGCGCGTTGCGCGCTTTGCCGCCCGCTATGCGCACTTAAGCTTTCGTATCGCCGATGAAACCCTGGCCTTGATGCGTGAGATGACCGCCGACGGCGAGCTGACCCATTTAACCGCCGAGCGCGTCTGGAAAGAGACGGAAAATGCCTTATGCACGCCGAATCCGCATGTCTATTTCCAGGTATTACGCGACTGCGGCGCGCTGGCCGTTCTGTTTCCGGAAATCGATCGGCTGTTTGGCGTACCGGCGCCGGCCAAATGGCATCCGGAAATTGATACCGGCATTCATACGCTGATGACCGTCGCTATCGCCGCTCAGCTGACGCCGGAAGTAGATGTGCGCTTCGCTACGCTTTGTCATGATGTTGGCAAAGGACTTACGCCGCCGGAAAAATGGCCCAGCCATCCAGGCCACGGCCTCGCCGGCGTGCCGCTGGTGGAAGATATCTGCCGTCGTCTGCGCGTGCCGAACGCTATCCGCGATCTGTCGATGCTGGTGGCGGAGTTTCACGATGTGGTGCATACCATTGAAAAACAGACCGCAGAGCGGCTGGTGGCTCTGTTCGATCGTATGGATGCCTGGCGTAAGCCGCAGCGCGTTAACCAGCTGGCGCAAACCAGCGAGGCGGATGCGCGTGGACGTGCCGGATGGGAAAACAATGATTATCCACAGGGACGCTATCTGAACGAGGCATTTCGCATTGTTCAGGCGGTTTCGACCAAAGAGGTCGTGGAGGCCGGGTTCCAGGGGCTGCAGGTGCGTGAGGAGTTGACCCGTCGCCGCATCGTGGCGCTGGAGCAGTGGCAAAAAAATCAGCAACGCCCGCTTTAAGCCATAAAAAAGGAGGCGCATACGCCTCCTTTTTTCGTGCTGGCAAGGGCGTTATACAAACACCATATAAACCGCCGCCGCGACGATAAAACGGTAGATGGCGAAAGGCACGAAAGAGATACGTTTGATGATATGCAGGAACAGCTTAATAGCCAGCAGCGCCACGATAAAGGCGGTGACAAAGCCTACTGCGAACATTGGCAGATCGTCCAGCGTCAGGAAACCCATACTTTTATACAGATCCAGCGCGGTAGCGCCCATCATCATCGGAACGGCAAGAATAAAAGAGAACTCAGAAGCCGCATAGCGACTCACGCCCATTAGCATCCCGCCGGAAATAGTCGCGCCCGAACGGGAAAAGCCCGGCCACAGAGCAAGACACTGAAAGCAACCGATCATAAACGCCTGCAGATAAGTAATATCATCGATACCTGCCGCTTTTGGCTGTTTCGGCTTAAAGAACTCCGCCGCCAGCAGCAGCACGCCGCCGACAATTAACGCATACATCACGTTGATCGGGTTAAACA
This sequence comes from Mixta hanseatica, assembly GCF_023517775.1. Lineage (NCBI taxonomy): Bacteria > Pseudomonadati > Pseudomonadota > Gammaproteobacteria > Enterobacterales > Erwiniaceae > Mixta > Mixta hanseatica. Next base: position 3,676,053 of record NZ_CP082904.1, read on the forward strand.
GCGTTTTGATTTGATCGTGAAAGATCAGGCCGATCGCCACTGCCGGCACCATGCCCAGCAGGATATGGATCAGTGTGAGATGCCCGGTTCCCACGCCTTCATGCTTAACTTCGCCGAAATGGATGCCGATTAAGCCGAACAGCCGCCGCCAGAACATAAAGACTACGGCAAGAATGGAGCCAAGCTGAATAACAACCTCAAAGGTTTCTGCTTTATCTCCTTCAAAACCCAGCAGATGTCCAACAATGATCATATGCCCGGTGGATGAAACTGGGAGAAACTCCGTCAATCCTTCAACAATGCCAAGGATTGCAGCCACCCAAAGCTGATGAATATCTGCCATCAAATGTCCTCTACCCTAATGTTTGAACCATTAAAAAAGCGGACGTCAGGAACGTAGCCGCCAGAAAATGCGCCAACTCAGCGTAACGCCGCGTTTTTGACAGCCATAATGTGGTTCGGTTTCATTGTGATAGCAATCACATTGGATCTATTTCAGAATTGTCCCCGCTAACGCTAACGCTGACGCGTTCCGCGTTCGATGATCACGCCAACCTGCGCCGCTTGCGCGACGGCGCCTGGCTTGCTGAGCTTAATGCGCACCCATGGAGAGGCAAAGCGGCTCATCAGCAGCGTAGCCACCTCCTCTGCGACCCGTTCCACCAGGGCAAAACGCCCCTGCCCGACATGCTCGATGATGGCAGAAGCGACATCCGCGTAGCTAAGGCAATCGTTAACATCATCGCTGGCTGCCGCTTTGCGGTTATCCCATGCCAGTTCGACATCGAAAACCAGCTTCTGCTGGATGGTCTGTTCCCAGTCGTAAACGCCAATCGTAGTGATCACCGACAGCTGTTCAATAAATACGATATCCATGATGGCACTCTCTGTTTTTGCGTTAACCGGATACCACTTCCGGCGAATTATGCGTATTATCCACAGATGATGAGAATAAAACGACCCTTACGAAACGGAACGGTGTTATGAGTGCAATCGCGCTTGGTATGATTATTTTCGCGTATCTGTGCGGCTCCATTTCCAGCGCTATTTTAGTTTGCCGGCTCGCAGGCCTTCCCGATCCACGTCATAACGGCTCCGGTAATCCCGGCGCGACCAATGTGCTGAGGATCGGCGGCAAAGGTGCCGCAGCTGCCGTACTGGTGTTTGACGTTCTTAAAGGCATGTTGCCCGTCTGGCTTGCCTGGACGCTGGGCATTTCGCCAATCTATTTGGGCCTGACCGCCATTGCCGCCTGCCTGGGACATATCTATCCGGTGTTCTTCCGCTTTCGCGGCGGTAAAGGCGTGGCGACCGCCTTTGGCGCCATCGCGCCTATCGGCTGGGATTTAACCGGCTTGATGACCGGCACCTGGCTGCTTACCGTGCTGCTCAGCGGTTACTCTTCTTTAGGCGCTATTGTTAGCGCACTTATTGCGCCTTTCTACGTCTGGTGGTTTAAACCCCAGTTCACCTTCCCGGTAGCGATGCTTTCCTGTCTGATCCTGTTACGCCATCACGATAATATTCAGCGTTTATGGCGTGGGCAGGAGACGAAAATCTGGAAAAAAAGAAATAAAAAATAACACAGGGCGTAGCCACGCTCTGTGTCAGCGCTTTCCGCAGGCAAAATCTTATTAACTTCGCGGCCTATTTTTCTGCGGCCTGGGTAAAGGAAAAGAGTCCTGTCTGAGATATTTCTTCGCGCAAACGCATTACTATTACAATTACGCTGCCTGTAACTTTTCCAGGGCAGAACGGCGCGTGAAATAGAATTAATCGTTACTGTCGCGCTTGTAAAAATAATATGCCTTTTCTGGAATAACCCTTATTGCAAACCCATGTTAATAGCGGTTCTCCATGCTTGGTTATATCCGCATCTGTCTGCTGAGCAACGACACGGCTACTATCTCCCTGATTTTATAAAGCATAACAGGTCACCTCATCATGCGATGAGTATTCAACGGAAGAAAAAAGAGGACACAACAATGAGAGAATTAATTCAACCTGAGATTTTAGCCGTCAGCGGCAGCGGTTTTATCAGCCAGATCGGCGGGCTGGTAGGCGATTTTGTGGGCGACACGGTTTATTCCTTTGTGCCCGCCCTGACAATAAAAATCCCGTTTCTGGGCGATTTTGATATCAGAAAAAGCTTTCCAAAACTTGGCTCGGATATTGGTAAAGGCATCGGGGAGCAGATAGGCAATGGAATCGAATTTATTGGCAGTATGATCCCGATATTTGGCGGCCTCATTAATAAAATCATGGGCAACTAAAACGGTAAATTAAAGATGCTGTTGTTAAACAACAGCATCTGTCAGCATGATTATGCGATGGCCGGCAGCTCAGCCAGCGGCCAACGTGGACGGACGCTAACGCCAAGCTCGCCGCGCGTACCGCCTTTCAAACGCACCATGCCGGCATAGGCGATCATCGCGCCATTGTCGGTGCAAAATTCAGGCCGCGCATAAAACACTTCGCCGCCTCGCGCCTGCATCACTTCAGCCAGTTTCGCGCGCAGCGTACGGTTAGCGCTGACGCCGCCAGCCATAACCAGACGTTTAAAGCCGGTTTGATCCAGCGCCCGCTTGCATTTAATCGCCAGCGTATCCACCACCGCATCTTCAAAAGCGCGCGCGATATCCGCCTGCGTTTGCGCATCATTGCTGTTCTCGCGAATGGTATTCGCCGCAAAAGTTTTGAGGCCGGAAAAGCTAAAGTCCAGGCCTGGGCGATCGGTCATTGGGCGTGGGAAGGTAAAGCGCCCCGGCGTGCCCTGCTGCGCCATGCGTGACAGCATCGGTCCGCCTGGGTAATCCAGCCCAAGCAGTTTGGCCGTTTTGTCGAACGCCTCGCCGGCGGCATCATCAATCGACTCACCCAACAGCGTATATTCGCCAATGCCGGTTACGCCGATCAGCTGCGTGTGCCCGCCCGAGACCAGCAGCGCAACAAATGGAAATTCAGGCGGATTATCTTCCAGCATCGGCGCCAGCAGATGCCCTTCCATATGGTGTACCGGCACGGCGGGAACCTGCCAGGCAAACGCCAGCGACCGACCTATGGTCGCGCCGACTAACAGGGCGCCAACCAGCCCAGGACCGGCGGTATAGGCCACCGCATCAATATCTTTGCCCTGCAGACCCGCCTCTTTCAGCGCGGCCTGGATGAGCGGAACCGTTTTACGCACGTGATCGCGCGAAGCCAGTTCCGGCACCACCCCGCCATAATCGGCATGGACTTTCACCTGACTATAGAGTTGATTAGCGAGCAAACCGGCTTCATCGTCATAAATAGCAATACCGGTTTCATCACAGGATGTTTCAATACCCAGAACGCGCATGGTTGCTTTACCTCTCTGTTGCGGCGCGCAGTGTACCACAGCCAGCCAGCACTCCGAGGCGATTTTCTGGAACGTTCGCCTGTTTTGTGAGCGGAAAATGAAAAAATAGTGAACGCAGCTTTGCGCTATACGCTATACTCCTTCGCCTGCAAAAAACCGGCAGCCGCCTGGGGCTCTGTTGGTTTGAAAAGCGCAATGTTGCTTTACAACGCAGCCGCGATTGTTGTAAAATTCCGCACCATTTTGAAATGAGCTGACGCTGACGTCAGCAAAAGACCGAATTTATCGAGGTGAGAGTTACATGCCGGTAATTAAAGTACGTGAAAACGAGCCGTTCGACGTAGCACTGCGTCGCTTCAAGCGTTCCTGCGAGAAAGCAGGCGTTCTGGCTGAAGTTCGTCGTCGTGAGTTTTATGAAAAACCGACTACTGAACGTAAGCGCGCTAAAGCGTCTGCTGTTAAGCGTCATGCCAAGAAACTGGCTCGCGAAAACGCACGCCGCACTCGTCTGTACTAATTTCCTTCGGAGGCTTCGCGCTTCCACCGCGTGTTAAACGCAGACAGAGTCAAGTTAGAGGCCGTGCTTTCCGGAAGGAAGCGCGGCTTATTTTCGTTTATGAGCGAAGAAAACGGGGCTTATGGCCGGACGAATTCCACGCGTTTTTATTAATGACTTACTTGCCCGCACGGACATTGTGGATCTGATTGATGCCCGCGTTAAGTTGAAAAAACAGGGTAAGAATTTCCACGCGTGCTGTCCTTTCCATAACGAGAAAACCCCTTCCTTCACCGTTAACGGTGAGAAACAGTTCTATCACTGCTTTGGCTGTGGCGCTCACGGCAATGCCATCGATTTCCTGATGAATTACGATCGTCTGGAGTTTGTCGAAAGCATTGAAGAGTTGGCGACGCAACACGGACTGGAAGTGCCCTATGAAGCGGGCAGCGGTCCCAGCCAGCTGGAACGCCATCAGCGCCAAAGTTTATATCAGCTGATGACGGGTCTGGCCGAGTTCTATCAACAGGCGCTGACTCAGCCGCAGGCCGCCGCCGCACGCACCTATCTTAACCAACGCGGATTAAGCGATGAGGTTATCGCGCATTTTGCTATCGGCTTCGCGCCGCCCGGTTGGGATAACGCGCTGAAGCGCTTTGGTCGCAATCCTGACGATCGGCAATCGTTAACGGATGCGGGCATGCTGGTCACCAACGATCAGGGCCGCAGTTACGATCGCTTCCGCGACCGCGTGATGTTTCCTATCCGCGATAAGCGTGGCCGCGTTATCGGCTTCGGCGGGCGCGTATTGGGTGACGGCACGCCGAAGTATTTGAACTCGCCGGAAACCGATATTTTCCATAAGGGCCGCCAGCTGTATGGCCTGTATGAAGCGCAAAAGCAGCATCCTGAACCGGCAAAGCTGTTGGTTGTCGAAGGCTATATGGATGTGGTGGCGCTGGCGCAGTTTGGCATTGATTACGCCGTCGCGTCGTTAGGCACCTCAACGACCGCCGACCATATTCAGCTGCTGTTTCGCAGCACCGATACCGTGGTGTGCTGTTATGACGGCGATCGTGCCGGTCGTGAAGCCGCCTGGCGCGCATTAGAAACCGCGCTGCCTTACATGAACGACGGACGTCAGCTACGCTTTATGTTCTTGCCTGACGGGGAAGACCCGGACACGCTGATCCGTAAAGAGGGTAAAGCGGCCTTCGAGGCGCGGATGGAGCAGGCGATGCCGCTCTCCAGCTTTCTGTTTGACACGCTGCTGCCGCAGGTGGATTTGAGTACCCGCGACGGGCGGACGCGTTTAAGCACCCTGGCGCTGCCGTTGATTAGTCAGATCCCAGGCGAAACGTTGCGCATTTATATGCGCCAGGAGTTGGGCAATATGCTCGGCATTCTGGATGATAGCCAGCTGGAAAAGCTGATGCCAAAACAGGCGGAAAGCGGCGTCCAGCCTGCGGCTCCTCAGCTAAAACGCACAACAATGCGTATACTTGTAGGACTGCTGGTGCAGAATCCGCAGCTGGCGACGATGGTGCCTTCGTTGCAGGGGCTGGAACAGTTAAACATGCCGGGATTGCCGCTTTTTATGGAGTTAGTGAAGAGTTGCATCGCAAATCCTGGCCTGACCACTGGCCAGCTACTAGAGTTATATCGCGGCACAAATTTTAGCCAGCACCTTGAAACTCTGGCGACATGGAACCACATGATCGTTGATGAAGAAGTAGAGGCCATGTTCCAGGACTCCCTGGCAAAAATGTATGACTCCGCTTTGGAGCAGCGGCTGGAAGCCCTGATCGCCCGCTCCAGAACGCATGGACTGAGCCCTGAAGAGCGCGAAGAAGTCCGCTCATTAAGTCAGGCGCTGGCAAAAAAATAGTTACGCGATCGCGCCAGTATTAAGAGACGTACTGGCGCCGCCGATGCATTTCATTCTGCCCGCCACGGTGAGAATGTGTTTTCGGGTCGGCGTGCAAAAGGATAAGCATTACAGTCTCAACAGCAAATTTCAGCGGCTTAAGTGCCGATTTATACTCAGGCAGACCCTGACAGCCGCTACGAGGGCAGCGGCAATAATCCAAACGCCCTCACTGTTATTGTTGGCTTCTTACTAGCCGACCCGACACCAATCAAATTAACAGAAGTGTGGATACCGTCTTATGGAGCAAAACCCGCAGTCACAGCTTAAGCTACTTGTCACCCGTGGTAAGGAGCAAGGCTATCTGACCTATGCCGAGGTCAATGACCATCTGCCGGAAGATATCGTCGACTCCGATCAGATCGAAGACATCATCCAGATGATCAACGACATGGGCATTCAGGTGGTAGAAGAAGCGCCTGATGCCGATGATCTGATGCTGAACGAAAACAGCGCCGACACGGACGAAGATGCGGCTGAAGCGGCAGCTCAAGTGTTATCCAGCGTAGAATCTGAAATCGGACGCACCACCGATCCTGTCCGCATGTATATGCGTGAAATGGGTACCGTAGAACTTCTGACGCGCGAAGGCGAAATTGACATCGCCAAACGTATTGAAGACGGTATCAACCAGGTGCAGTGTTCCGTAGCCGAATATCCGGAAGCGATTACCTATCTGCTGGAACAGTACGATCGCGTTGAGGCGGGCGAATCACGCCTTTCCGATCTGATCACCGGCTTTGTCGATCCTAACGCAGAAGAAGATCTGGCGCCGACCGCGACGCATGTCGGCTCTGAGCTGTCTGAAGAAGAGCGTGCCGATGAAGATGACGAAGATGAAGATGATGACAGCGACAGCAGTGACGATGACAACAGCATCGACCCTGAACTGGCGCGTGAAAAATTCATCGAGCTGCGCGATCAGTATGAAGCGACGCGTCTGACGATCAAAGCGAAAGGTCGTAGCCACGCGGATGCGATTGAAGAGATCCAGAAGCTGTCTGAAGTGTTTAAACAGTTCCGTCTGGTGCCGAAGCAGTTTGACTATCTGGTCAACAACATGCGTGAAATGATGGAGCGCGTGCGTACGCAAGAACGCATCATCATGAAGCTGTGTATTGAACTGTGCAAAATGCCGAAGAAAAACTTCATTACCCTGTTTACCGGTAATGAGACCAGCCCAACCTGGTTCCAGGCGGCGCTGGCGATGAACAAGCCCTGGTCTGAAAAACTGCGCGACGTTGAAGAAGATGTGCAGCGCAGCATGCAAAAGCTGATGCAGATTGAGGAAGAGACCGGCCTGACGATTGAACAGGTAAAAGATATCAACCGTCGCATGTCAATCGGTGAAGCGAAAGCGCGCCGTGCGAAGAAAGAGATGGTTGAGGCTAACCTGCGTCTGGTTATCTCCATCGCTAAAAAATATACCAACCGCGGCCTGCAGTTCCTGGATCTGATTCAGGAAGGCAACATCGGCCTGATGAAAGCGGTAGATAAGTTTGAATATCGCCGTGGCTATAAGTTCTCAACTTACGCCACCTGGTGGATCCGTCAGGCGATTACCCGCTCTATCGCGGATCAGGCGCGCACCATCCGTATTCCGGTGCATATGATTGAGACCATTAACAAGCTCAACCGTATTTCACGCCAGATGCTGCAGGAGATGGGACGCGAACCGACGCCGGAAGAACTGGCTGAGCGTATGCTGATGCCGGAAGATAAAATCCGTAAGGTGCTGAAAATCGCTAAAGAGCCGATCTCTATGGAGACGCCGATTGGTGATGATGAAGATTCGCATCTGGGTGATTTTATCGAAGACACCACTCTGGAGCTGCCGCTGGACTCTGCTACGTCAGAGAGCCTGCGTTCAGCAACGCATGACGTTCTGGCTGGCCTGACCGCACGTGAAGCGAAGGTGCTGCGTATGCGTTTTGGTATCGATATGAACACTGACCATACGCTGGAAGAAGTGGGTAAACAGTTTGACGTTACCCGTGAGCGTATTCGTCAGATCGAGGCGAAAGCGCTGCGTAAGCTGCGCCATCCAAGCCGTTCTGAAGTGCTGCGCAGCTTCCTGGACGACTAAGCAAGCTGACGGCAAAAAAGGCCTCCCATCGGGAGGCCTTTTTTATTGGTTACGCGTCAGGCAGCATTTATCTTCAGGCATTAAAAGGAGTCGATGGCGCGTTTACGTTACCTGTTGCACACGGCGACGATTACCGTCCACGCATCGCCAGCGCCTGCTCCAGTTCCTGATACGCTTCCGTCAATTTTTCCTGCGTAGCGCGATTAAGCCCGCTGGGATTCGGCAATACCCATATTTCCGTATCGCCTACGGTTATATTCTGCCTGCCCCACTCTACTTTGCTCTGACGAAACGCTTTTTTAAACGCGTCCTTACCCAGTACCGCCAGCGCCGCAGGCTGGTAGCGCTGGATTTTTTCAATCAACGTCTTGCCGCCTTCGCGCAGCTCACCGGTAGAAAGCTCGCTGGCCTCTTTCGTTGGCCTTTCTACCAGCATGGTGATACCGCAGCCGGTATCCAATAGCTGAAGCTCTTCTTCCGGCTTTAGCTGCTGTCGGGTAAAACCGGCCAGCCAGAGCGTTTTCCAGAAACGGTTGCCGGGGTAAGCAAAGTGATAGCCGGTGTGAGCCGAAGATTTACCTGGATTGATGCCGCAGAACACCACCCGCAGACCGGGCGCGATAATATCGGTAATGGTATGTTCACTCATCCCTGCTCTCCTGTTATTCATTGGTACCCATTTATTGTGGCTTATTATTATCAACCAGGTCGGGAAGAGATGCTTTTTTGCGACCAGGCTTGTTGCCTAACCAACAGAAAAAGAAATGAAGATTTTTCAATCAATTAAATTGCTGCAAAAAGCACCAACCGGTTAGCGATTGCTGGATTGCCCCGCCAAGTTCCTTTATAATCCCGCCTCACAGGCCCCTTAGCTCAGTGGTTAGAGCAGGCGACTCATAATCGCTTGGTCGCTGGTTCAAGTCCAGCAGGGGCCACCAGATTTTAGCTGTTAAATCAGCAGCTTAGAGCCACCCTTAGGAGTGGCTTTTTTGTTGGGCTTTTATACGTGGCGCCAGATTGGCGCCAGAAGCAAAACCACGCCACTCAGGCCAGCAGCATCAGACCAAGGATAGGGAACGCATGCAAGAATATGCATTCTATGCATGTATAGCTTTATGAGAGTTGACCAACACGATTAAAAAGCTTCAATTTCACTTAGGTCGTGATAGCGCTCGATAAATTTTGCCTGTAACAGAAACGGTAATAACGGCCAGAATGATGGAGAAAAGGCCCAGAAAAATAAGCAACGAAAGTAGAGGATTCAATAAACCTCCTAAACTGGTGAAATCGCTAACCCTGGCGAGCTGCCCGGAGGTTAATACTCGGAGAATAATTTCCGGTATAATTAGAAAGAAAATAATCACTGCAGTAACATAAATCAGCGTTTTTTTAGTTTTCCCCATCTTCTTTCTTGCCCTCGTTGGCGAACATGATCAAAAATTGAGTAAATGATACAGCAAGGAGCTGAGGTATGTCACAGACCTATTTGCAATTGAAGATGCAGGCTAATAAGCAATTAGCTATCGCATTAACTCATTCATTGAAAGATATTCATGCAGATCATATATCTACCATTGAAAAGATAAAGTTGGGTGGACAGCGTCTTATCAATTATGGTTCATGTCTTGTCCCAAATGAATATTATCGCAGCTCTTGTCGTGACACATGGAGAGAGGATAAAAGGTTAGTTCTTGCTTTGGGTGAAATTTATAAAAGAAATGATGTAGCCCTGGATATGGTCGAAATTTATTTTCGTAAAACGCTAACAAAGCTTGGCGATCAAAAAAGCAAAAATCTTGTATCTCACATCCAAAAAGTGTTAGGTAAAGCAGCAGAGCACGCTTCGACCAAAGCCAGCAAATTAGCTTTATCAATGACAATTGCTAACTTAGTGCTTAGCAGCGCAGAATTTAAAAAAATCATATTAGACTTGTCAATTCTTTCTCAACATGGTTTGTGAACGGAACTACGCTTTATGCTAAGGCACAAGTAGCCGCATCAGCCGCTAACACACTAAAATTTCTGGATCATTCATATTATCAAGCTTTGTGCAAAGAAAACATCGAAATGCTTTACTTTCTCATTGAGCCTCAAATGTCTGAAATAATTTACCAGGTAAATTCAGGAGATAACAACGAAGAAAAAATTGCAGATGCTTTATATGAGCTTTTACGCAAATGAAGCGCGCAATCTTATGGATTATTCAGTCATTTTTTTATTTAATACCTGCTGTTATTATTTTGGCCGGCGTTTATGTTTTTGTGCATTTTATCCCTGGTTATGCGGCACCTCTTAGTTTTATTTGGATTATTTTGGTTTCTTTTATATATATAAAATACAATAAATGGTATTGATATCTATTGGGCATTTACTAACACAGCCTGAACGTAAGTCTAATGTAGTTGACGGCCGTATAGCCGTCAATTATATGTTTATTATTTAATATGGATTTTTTCCAAATACACCTGCATCGAACTAATTATCCCTTTACCAGACCAAAGCGGTAAGTCTTTATCCCCCTTTCAACATATCAAACACTACGCGTGCAAAGCCTCTGGCAAGCTCCGGGTTCGACAGGTACTGCATCATCATCTCCTGATGCGCATCATTGCTGTCCATGACGGCACAGCCGGCCTGTGATGCGCTACAGATGGCGTTGTGGCGACGTAAGCGCCCGGAAAATGTCATCGTTCACACAGATCGTGGTGGGCAGTACTGCTCAGCGGATTATCAGGCGCTACTGAAGCGGCATAACCTGCGCGGTAGCATGAGTGCAAAGGGTTGTTGTTACGATAATACCTGTGCGGAAAGCTTCTTCCACTCACTGAAAGTCGAATGTATCCACGGTGAACGCTTTATCAGCCGGGAAATGATGCGGACGACGGTGTTTAATTATATCGTGTGTGATTACAATCGGTGGCGCCGCCACAGTGCCTGTGGCGGACTCAGCCCGGAACAATTTGAAAATCTGAATCTCGCTTAGGGCCGTGTCCACATTACGTGGGTAGGATCAGACTGGCTTATTGCATGTCATCTTGATACCAGTGCATCTGTGCTTTGGCTCACTACAGTGCAAGGCACACACTCCACAAAAGTAATCAATGACTGCGGATTGCTTTTGCAATTGAAAGAAATCTCAAACGGGATTTACTCATCCTCTAAACAGGCCTGCTATAATTCCTGCCTTATACCCCAGGATGCCGCAGCCCCGTTCCTTGTGAAGTTTGAAAAAGCTTTCTATCTAGTGGATGAGTTCAAGGGAGAAACCAACGATGGTATCTGGTTGATTAAAATATAATATTTTCTGAACATCAGGCAAGTTTATCGCCTTCCTGGCGGACGCTTAGGTGTAGAGAATGGCCCAGTATCCTTTGAATGCACCCTATCAGATATTGAGCTTAACAGTAGCGTAATCAGCAAAACAGCATTTACAGAATGAACAAATACGACTTTATACAGAAATAAGTTGAGGCTACGAGCATGAAAAAATTAACGGCAATAATAACGTTAGTATTAGTCTTTTTGGCAACACAGCCATCATATGCACGCAATTACCCATGTTCTGGGAAAAAAGGTGGCGTCTCACACTGCACATCTGATGGCAAATTTGTTTGCAATGACGGCACTATCAGTAAATCAAAACGAATTTGCACAAAAAACTGATTATGGCTTTTTCAGAACTCGCTAATGGCAAGTGGCAGGCTCAGGACTTTCCCAATGGTAGAGATGGGCGGCGTATCCGTCGCTAATTCGCCACTAAGGGGGAAGCCATGGCTTTTGAGCGCCACATCAAGGATCAGGCACAGGATAAGCCCTGGTTAGGAGAGAAAGCAGATAAGCAGCGAGTTACTGACCTTGTTGAAACCTGGTTCAATGCCCATGGAGTCACACTCTCTGACGGCCTCAAGCGTAAGGGGGCGATGGAATTTGCCTGCTTTGCCCTGGGCAACCCTCTCGCTACTGAATTTAACGCCAAGCTTTTTGCAACCTACCGCGAACAACGTTTGAGGGAGAAAATCACACGCTCTGATCGGGTAAAAGCCGTAAACGCGCAGGAATTGCACAGCCTGACGGGCAGTTGTCACACCTACTACGGCATACATTTGCAAGCCACTTTATTATGCGCGGGGGTAACATTCTTGTACTGCAGCGTATCTTTGGACACACTGATATCAAGGTGACGATGCGCTATGCTCATTTCGCACCGGACCATCTCAATGATGCTATTTTACTTAACCCACTAACAAATATGGATTAATCGGTATTCAATATGGAAAACCCAGAATACAAATACAGCTTGCAGGAACTGCTTTGCCTGAAAGTATTCAGCAATACATTGGAAGTAATTCAGTCGGACGCGTTCTGTAGAGCTGTCGTTACATGGGCCGAAAGCGAGATTATGTCTGGAACAAACTCTGAAACACTTCTAATACTGGCCTCGCTGGGACTCGACTCTGTACTTGATAATTTTGAGGTGGAGAAATATCTGCTTATTTACCAACTTGAGCAGAACATTCAAAATCCGCCCCCTCATTTCAGTGCTCTTGTCTGGCTTCGTCTGAAGTTGGGTCAGTTGATAGCATCCTCATCCGCATATGAAGTCGAAAGCCGGCTTTCTTTTTTTACACATTACTTTTTAGACTACCCACCAAGAACTTTCGCCCGTATAACAAATGTTTTATCAAGTTTTTATTGGGAGCTCTACGATGAGGCGATTCCGGTGTTTAGTTCTAAAGCTTCGGAAATGAGTGAAGATAAGCTTTTAGAGCAGGTTAAAGATCGCCTGTTTCCCTTCTATCGCATTCTAAACAACCCCGACTGGATGCAGATATTAGCTCGCTGAACCTTTGATAGTGATTGGCAGCAAAATGGCAGCAGGCCTATTCATACAACACCCAGCAATCTCAAGTGCATTAATACAGCATTAACAGCAGGTCCAACTCCAGCGCATTCATTTCATCTACACCGGTGATTCTACCCGTTCGCCAGTTCTCTCTGCGGGTAACCCGTTACCAATTAAATGGCAGGGTAGGCATTCACCTATCTATTCATTTATCTATTCAAAAAGCGATTCAACATTATGCCTACTCGCTCTGATACGATACGCCGGTTGCTTAGCCTGGGGCCGATGCATGCTCGGCAACTGATTGAAGTAATAAGTGTTAGCCAGCCAACGGTGTCACGTGCATTGTGAGAGATCGGCGATGACATTGTTCGAATCGGGGTTGGCCCATCTATTCAATATGCTCTACGCGATGCCTATCGCGGATTCAGATCTGCGCCCATTTACCGCATTACCGATGAAGGATGCGTTAAGCCTTTTGGCGAGCTAATTCCGGTTCGTCCAGAAGGATTTGTCATGGTACAGACTGATAACGTGAGTCTCCATAGCGACGGGCTGCCGTGGTGGCTGTTTGACATGCGACCACAGGGGTATCTCGGGCGAGCCTATGCATCAACGTATGCGGCTGAGCTCGGCCTGTCGGCGAATCCAGAGCAATGGGCAGACGCCGATGTAATCAGGGCGTTGCTTGCACAGGGGCACGATGCTATCGGCAACCTGCTGGTAGGGGAACAAGCACGAGATCGTTTCCTGAAGATGCCGGACCTACTCCAGTTAAGCGCGCTACTGTGTACCCCGCGCTGGCGCTGAGAGTGCTTGGTGTGGAAACAGAGGTATTGGATTTTGATGGTCAACGTTTCCTTGAGATCCCCCGATTCGACCGCGTTGGCCCACTGGGTTGTATCGGCGTCTTCTCGCTGCGGGCGCTTGATGCGGAGGTCGCCCGTATCATCTCGCGCCGGCCTACGATATTCTGCCTATGGGATTCGCTCCATGCCTTGATACATTACGCCGTCACCTTGACGAGGCCAGATCACGTATCGCTCGCCTGGGATAAAAAGCGAGTTCAACCTTACCGATCCCCTCGTTGAACTTTATCTTCCGGGCGGTGCGTTTTGAGCATCTTTGCTATGTAACGGTTGTTTCCTCTCATTAGCAATTATTTTGTAGGAGCTATAGCCCCCTCACCGCTTTCCGCATGCCATTCTGTTATCGCCTTCAAAAAATGCGCTAAAACCGGATTGGGATTATCTTTGGCATACACCAGGAAATTAAGCGCCTGAATATTCACATCTTCAAGGGTCATAAAGGTCACGTTGGCAAAGCCAAGCGTTTTTGAAGAGGCGGGAACAATAGCGCAGCCCAAACCGGCGTTGACCATTCCCAGAATGGTATGGGTTTGCGCCAGCTGATATTTGTAATCCGGCATTATCTGGTGAAAAACAAATAGATCGGTAATGCGATCGTAAAAATAGCGTGCTTCATCTTTCGCATATAAAAAGAAAGGTTCATGGTTAAAAGCCGCCAGCGGAATTTTACGTTTACGAGCTAAAGGATGATCGCTGGGAAAGGCGGCGATCTGCTTATTCGATACCAGTTCATAGAGATCGAACGTCACGCCTGGCAGCCGCACCGCCATCTCTTTAAGCAGGTTGGGAATAAATGCCCACGAGAACACGGCGGTAAAACCCATCGACAAACTGCCCGTCTCGCCGGCCGCGCTTTGCTGCAAAGAGAGCGCCAGCCGATCGCTTAGCTTCAATATCAGCCGCGCCTCTTTTAACAGCTGCGCGCCCATGGCGGTCAGCTGAACGTGACGGTTATTACGATCGAAAAGGATCACGCCCAGGCTTTTTTCCAGCAGTTGGATCTGACGGCTAAGCGGCGGCTGGGTCATATTCAGTCGCGCCGCCGCGCGACTGAAATTAAGCTCTTCGGCAACCGCCAGAAAACAGTTCAGCTGATGCAGTTCCATTATTCAATTCTTATATCAATGCATACCGGGTTTATATTAGACAGGTATTATTAGGCCGTCCATGCTGGGTCTAACCTTATTAAATGGACTACGCCTATGAAAGACTCCTCGCCCGTTCATATCCTGCTAACGCAGCCGCTGCCGGAGGCTATTGATCGGCAGCTGCTGGCCCGCTATCAGCTTCATCGTCTTTATCAGGCCACCGACGCCAGCGCCCTGCTTGATGACATCGGCCCGCTTATTCAGGGCGTGGTCACCGGCGGAGCGAAAGGCCTGGATAACGCCACGATGGATCGGCTGCCCGCGCTTAAAATCATCGCCATCAGCGGTATCGGTACGGATGCGGTGGATTTAAACCATGCCGCGCGTCGCAATATTGCCGTGACGACCACGCCCGGCGTGCTGACCGATGATGTCGCCGATATGGCGTTTGGTCTGTTGATCGCCACTTTACGTCGGATGAGCGAGGCGGAAATGGTGTTGCGCGCCGGCCGCTGGCCGGAAACCCCGCTGCCGCTGGCGTGTAAGGTCACCGGCGCCAGGCTGGGGATCGTCGGCATGGGCCAGGTAGGCACGGCGATCGCCCGCCGCGCCGAGGCTTTTCGGATGGAAGTGCTTTACCACAGCCGAACGCCGCGCCCGGAGCTGCCGTGGCGTTTTATCGACGATCTGCACGCGCTGGCGCGCGAAGTGGACGTGTTGGTGCTTGCCGCCTCGGCGGACAGCGGCAAGGTGATGATCACCGCCTCGGTGTTGGATGCGCTGGGAAGCGACGGCTTCTTTATCAATATTGCCCGCGGGAAGCTGGTGGATGAGGCGGCGCTGCTTGATGCGTTGGTGCATAAGCGCATTGCCGGAGCTGGGCTGGATGTGTTCGCCAATGAGCCACATGTCCCGGAAGCTTTTTTTACGCTGCCGCAGGTCACGCTGCAACCGCACCGCGCCAGTGCTACTCAGCAGACCCGCCTGGAAATGGGCAACATCGTCCTGCGCAATCTGGCCGCCTGTTTTAACGGAGAGACGCCGCCTAATAAAGTCTGACCTGGCGCGGCGCCCCTTTGACCCTGGCTAAAAAATAAGAGAGCGAGGTAGCTATGAGCAGCAAAGAGCTTGATGTATCCGCCGACCATGCGATGCGTATAGGCCATCACCGTTACTGGGTATTAGCGTTAATTTTTATTATTACGGTTATTAACTACGCCGACCGCGCCACCATGTCGATAGCGGGGACGTCAGTGGTGAAAGAGCTGGGCCTCGATCCGCTGATGCTCGGGATGATCTTCTCCGCTTTCGCCTGGGCCTATGCGCTGGGGCAAATTCCCGGCGGCTGGCTGCTCGATCGTTTTGGCGCCCGCCGTGTTTATGGTTGTAGCCTGTTGTTGTGGTCAATCTTCACCGCTCTGCAAGGCACCGTGGGCTGGATAGGCCTCACCGGCTCGCTGGCGGCCATGACGCTATTCCTGATGCGCTTTATGCTGGGGTTGGTGGAATCGCCTGCCTTCCCGGCCAACTCGCGCATCGTCTCTTGCTGGTTTCCCACGCGCGAACGCGGCGTCGCCTCAGCGCTTTTTAACTCCGGACAGTACATGGCTGTCGTGGTATTTACACCGATCATGGCCTGGCTGACGCATTCGCTGGGCTGGGAGCATGTTTTTGTCTGGATGGGGGCGCTGGGTATTGCGTTGTCGTTGGTCTGGTTCGCTTTTTATCGTGAGCCGCACAGCGATCCGCGTCTGAGCGCGGAAGAGAAAGCGCTGATGAAAGAGGGCGGCGCGCTGGTAGATTTAGAGGCCGATCGCAAAAAGAACGCAAAGCCGACATCGCTACGTGAAATGAAATGCCTGTTTAATAACCGCAACCTGTGGGCGATTTATCTCGGTCAATATTGCATTACCGCCCTCACCTATTTCTTTATCACCTGGTTTCCCATCTACCTTATCCAGGGACGCGGCATGACCATTATGCAGGCGGGCTGGGTAGCGGCGTTGCCGGCCATCTGCGGCTTTAGCGGCGGCATTCTTGGCGGCTACCTGTCGGATGCGCTGATCCGTAGGGGCGTACATCCTTCCCGGGCGCGTAAAACGCCTTTTGTGCTTGGGATGGGGTTTTCTACGCTGCTGGTGTTCGCCAACTTTGTGGATAGCAACAGCGCGGTGATCCTGCTGATGGCGATGGCTTTTTTTGGCAAAGGCTTTGCCGCCGTGGGCTGGGCGGTGTTATCAGACGTGGCGCCCAAAAATATGATCGGCTTGTGCGGCGGCGTTTTTAACGGCATCGGCAATATTGCCGGCATCATCACGCCGCTGGTGATTGGCTACGTGGTCTCGGTTACCGGCTCGTTTGCCGATGCGCTGTGGTTTGTCGCCGCGCACGGCGTGCTGGCGGTCATCGCTTATCTGATGATTGCCCAACGCTTTGAACGGGTGGAGGCGTCCCGCCAGGTTTGAATTTAGCCCTCCGTTGCCGCCGGCCCTGCTGGCGGCAACAGCGCGAAAATCCAGTCATCCTGCCAGCGGCCATTAAGGTAGTAGCTTTCTCGCAGTATCTCTTCCTGCATAAAACCGACTTTTTCCAGCACCGCTTTCGATGCCAGATTGCCGGTGGTAACCGTTGCGATAAGTTTACTGAAACCGAACGCAAAAGCGGCCTGGCAGATAGCCCGTAGCGATTCCGTGCCGTAGCCTTTGCCATGAAAGGCGGCGCTCAACAGATATCCCACCTCGGCACTGTTTTGCCCGCGATCGATAAAGCCGCTTACGCCTACCGGCTCGCCCGAGGTTTTATCCCTTAATACCAGACAAAGCCAATGCTTGCTGCCAGGCTGCCAGCGCGGTAAACGCACGTTAAATGCGACACGACGGATCTCATCGACGTCACGCGGATCGGCCACAAACCGCATGACGTTTCGATCCTGATATAGCGCAAGAAAAAACGGCCAGTCGCTTTCCGTGATGGGATGATAAGTCAGGCGCGGAGAATCGATCTGCATGCTTTGTCCTGTTGGGGAAGCCTGACGAAACCTTAGCAAAAAAACGCTTCAGCAGGAAAATCCACTACCGGGCGGCGCAAAATGCCGCCGCTTATTATCTCTGTTTAGCCGATTGAAAAATACGCAACGGCGTATGATGTATCACAGAAAAGAAACGTGTCCGCCGGAGTATATATGTCTGAGAAAGATCCTGTTGTTGAACGCCTGTCGCTGGAGCTAATGGCTCTGCGTCAAATCGTCCAGATGCTGATTACGTTCGGCAATGTCCCGACCGGCGGCAAACTGAACAAATATCTGGAAAACCTGGCCACTGAAGTGGAACACCGCAACGGTCGGGAAGCCAATAAAGCTATCGCCGATGTGATTCGTACCTATATCCGCTCTTAAGCCCCATCCCTAACTTAATTCTGACCCCGTAGCAGTGCTGGTTAGCTGCTGCGGTTTTTTCGACAGAAAGTCATGCCAGCGCGTCCGTTACCGCACTTTCGCCGACCAACGACGACGTTGTCTGGTTACGGCCGTTGCGTTTCGAGATAAACAGCTGCTTATCCGCAGCAGAAACCAGCTGGTTAAACGATTCGCTTACGCTATCGGTTTCAAGATTACCGCTGGCCACGCCAATACTGACGGTCACGGTCACGGCACTCCCACGCAGCACTATTTTCTGCTGCATAACGCGTTGGCGGATAGTTTCCGCGTGTTCCAGCAGCTGGCCATCGTCTAAATCGAACAGCAGTACTAAAAACTCTTCCCCGCCGAAACGGCACACTAAGCCCGCCTGCCCTACCGCCTGCTGCATACGCTGCGCAACTTCAAACAATACCGCATCGCCCGCATCATGCCCGTAGTTATCATTAATGGCTTTAAAGTAATCGATATCGATCAGCAAAACGCCAGTCAAACGCGCGCGCAGTTCACCGTTTTTTTCCAGCTGATGTAAGCGCTCATACAGGCCTGAACGTGATAGCTGGCGAGTAAGGAAATCATGATTGGCACGCAGCGCCAGCTGATGATTGAGCTGCCTGATGGCATCCATACTAACGGCAACAATCAGCGGACTAATGGCTATCGTCGCCACACCCAGCCGCGCAGAGGCCAGATCGCCCAGCGGCAATAGTCTGTCGTCGCCCTGAATATCCATCACGCCATGCACAACCAGGATGATCTCGCTGATGCCGGTTAACAGCGTAAGTCCGCTGGTCAGCCACAGCGGATAGCCGATGGCGCACCAGATAAGCGCCGGAACGGGAAACGAGAGGCTGCCGCCGCCGCCTATCACCACCGCGGCGCCAAGCGACAGCATCAGGGCCACGATCGGTAAGCACTGTTGCCAGCGGCGCAGCGTTGAAAGCAGCGATGGCCGACGCGGCAGCGTCAACAGAAAGGGCAACAGCAGAACGCCGGTAGAGAACTGTTCGCTCAGCCAGTCGCTCCAGGCCTGCAGAAAGCGCTCGCTAATCAGCAGCCCCTGAGCCACAGCGCCCCAGCTGGCGCACACGGCTGAGGCCAGCAGGCAGGCCGGGAAGATGCTTAGCGCGCTTTTTACCCTGCCCGAGGCGTTAATCAGCCCGGGACGCTGGATCAGCATCGAGACGGCCACCAGGATAAACAGAATATTAGCGCCGTTCAGGGTGAAGGCCGGTAGCGCCCAGCCGGAAAAAAGAGTGTCGTTGAATACCATTGCGCCGTAGCACACCAGGTAGTAGCGCAGGCGGTGCAGCCAGGAGAAACGAACAAAGATAGCGGTCAGCAAGGCATTGATCGGCCAGAACAGCGACAGCTCCGCAGGCTGACGTAAGTGGCTGCCAATAAAACAAAAGAACAGAGTAAAGATAAACAGAATAAGCGCGTTTTTAAGGGGTTTATCTTTATTAAGAAATGTGAATCGCATAGCCGAGCGTACCTGTTGCGTTGCTCTTGTCGTCGTCAGATCATCCATCGGCAGATCGATAAAGACGGCAGATTATCCGTAGTGCCAATGTCATTCTGGCGCAGCGGCGCATCTTATCACGGCGTGTGCCGTCGGCAGGATGAATCTTCTTCAGCCGATAAATAAAACAGGTGCCTGGGGAATGTCTGGCCTCCGCGCTCAGCAGGGAGGCCAGGCAGAAGAGTAAAGCGTCCCGCGCCGAATAGCGCGGGACAGCCGTCAGGGATACGGTTTTGGCCTCTTTCTGCGATCGGCAGACGAGCTATTTCACCGCCACCGGCCATTGATTAAGCCGAATGCCGCGCCGCGGCGCTTTTTCACCGAAGTCTTTTAGCACCGCCTTCACGTCGGGATCGAGATAGTCCACGTTATCGTGATCGACAATTACCACGCTATTCTCCGGAATTTCATCCAACAGGTTTTGTAAACGCGGATTGTGCATAAAGGTCAGATTCTGCTGTAGACGCAGCACGTAGTGGTCATCGTAACGGGTAAGATGCATCGCATTACGATGGCTTTTATAGATGCTGTACAGAATCTGCGTGGCAATCCCTAAACCAATACCGGCCAGCATGCCAAAAGCGATAATGCCGACGATGGTAGTAATAAAGGGCACAAACTGCTGGGCGCCCATGCGGATTTGATCGATAAACAGGCGCGGCGTAGCCAGCTTGTAGCCGGTATACAGCAGCACCGCCGCCAGGCTCGCCAGCGGGATCACGTTGAGCAGTTCGCTGAACCACAGGCCGCATATCAGCAACAGTACGCCGTGCAGCAGGATGGATATTTTACTCTGCGCGCCCACACTGACGTTCACCGAACTGCGCACAATAACCGCAGTAATCGGCAAGGCGCCAAGAAAGCCGGCCAGCGTATTACCGATGCCCTGTGCCACCATCTCTTTGTTCGGCGACGGCGACGGATTTTGCGGACGCAGTTTATTCAGCGCCTGCTGACTTAACAACGTTTCCAGGCTGGCGACCAACGCCAGCGTAACGGCGACAACATACACCGAGGGGTTACGCCACGCCTGCCAGTCAGGCCTTTCCAGCTCGGCGGTTAGCGCGCTGAGGCTGTCAAATTTCGGTAGTGAAATACGCGGCAGGTTGGTAATAAATTCCGGCTGGAGCCGCTCGCCGAATACGGTGGCCAGCCCGCCAAACAGCACGGCGATCAGCGGCCCCGGGATCCAGCTTAGCGCCTTCACTTTTTTCACGACGGGGGTCGTCCAAAGCCACAAAATCAGCAGACCGACCGCGGCAACCAGGATCGCCGATGACGAGAAACTAAACTCACCGCTAAACAGCGCACTCAGTTCGCTATCGCCGCCGGCCCCCAATGCAACCGGAATTTGCTGCATAATCAATAAAATACCAATCGCCGCCAGCATACCTTTGATCACGCTGCCGGGCACCAGCGCAATAAAGCGCCCCGCCCGAAATAGCCCCAGCACTATCTGAATCAGGCCCGCCAGCACCAGCGCCAGCAAAAAGGCGGAAAACGATCCTAATGACGCAATGGATGAGACCACGATAGTGACCAGGCCCGCCGCCGGGCCGCTTACCGCAAAGCGCGATGGGCTAAAAGAGGTAACCACCAGCCCGCCAACCACACCCGTCAGCAGACCAACAAACGGTGGCAGGCCACTGGCCTGAGCAATACCCAGACACAGTGGCAACGCCACCAGAAACACGACAAGGCCGGCAGGCAAATCCTGCCGCAGCGTCTTTAAGTTCATGACGATGTTTCCTCTGCAGATTGCTGAATTAACTCGGTTAAGTGTCCTGACTGCAGATCATAAACGCAGCCGAACAGATCCAGTTCTTTACCGCTACGCCAGGCCTGCAGCACCGGAGCGCTGACGGCCAGGGTAGCAAACTGCGCCAGCACATTGGCTTCGACCAGCTGGTTGTGGCGCGCGCTGTCTGTCTCTCCAGCGGCATGAAACGCCGTCAATCCTTCGGCCAGCGCTTTACGCAGGGCGGCAATACGTCGCGACAGCGGGGAATCTTCCTGCGCCAGCGGGCTTTCCGGCAGCGCGACGGCAGCCTGTACGCCGCCACAGCCATAATGTCCGCACAGCACAATGCGTTTTACCTCAAGGTACTCCAGCGCATATTGCAGTACGCTCATAAAATTATCGTCATCGGTTAACACCATATTGGCGATATTACGATGCACAAATAGTTCGCCTGGATCGGCGCCGGTTAACACCTCCGCCGGTACGCGGCTATCAGAACAGCCAATCCACAGTGAGTGTGGCTTTTGCTGATGTAAATAGCGTTCAAAATAGCGAGGGTTACGCTGCGTTTTTTGTAATGCCCAACTACGGTTTTTCGCTAACAGGGGTTTCAGGGTCGTCAAAATCGTCGTCTCCATTCGGATAAATACAGGCAAACCTGGGCGACAGTTAAACTTCATCAGGAATTACCGGAAAGCTTAAATTAAAGCGCCGGTAAAATAAGCAGTACCACTGTTTATAATAATTAACGGATCGCGAAAAAACAATTACAAGGCCAGAAAGCAAAATGTAATTTTATCTAAAGGCAATGTATAATATGGGTAAATGAGATTATTACTCATTGCCAGGTAATCATAAAAAAACCAAATAAAAAACAATAGCATACATTTGAAATCAATATCATTATACATCAAACAGCACTAATTATCTGCTGTTTGAAAGGTTATAAAAAATAGACGCTCATCTCATTAGTAGTATTGCATCTCAATTTTTAATAGCTTTATCTCATCTTATTTGTCATAAGAAAAAACGATGAAAGGATAATAAATGGCGGCCCTGTTGGGCTGCGCAACAGAAAATAATAACGCGCGCAACTACAATGCATTTATTCGCTCAGCTATGTAAGGTCATATTCTCCTTTGCCATAACCCTGGTGGTTGCCTTAAACACTTTGCGTTTATTTACCTAAAGCCGCGCTAAAAATTATCAGCAAGCCCAGGTAGCCATCGCCAGCGGCATCCTGTTTAATGACGGATATCGCTGGTCAGACGCTGTTCCCTGTAAGGATGATCGATGCAAAATGCCAATAATGTTCGTACCTCTGCGTTGCTTGCTTCGCTTGGCTGGCTGGAGCATGCTTTTTTGCCGGCGGGAATGGCGCCGCCCGAGGAGGCTGCCTGTGGACATCAACGACACAGCCCGACAGTAGTGATGTCTGAAGCCGCATTCCCGCGTAAACAGTGCGAAGCGGACGGGGTGATCGCTACGGGTTCGCGCCCGGTCGCCGTTTATACCGCCGATTGTCTGCCGGTATTGATTGCCGATACGCGGCATCATCATGTTGCAGCGGTACATGCAGGGTTAAAGGGCGCGCTGGCTGGCGTGCTGTCGCAGGCGGTGAATCGGTTATGCGCATTAGGCGCTACCCGTGACAGCCTGTTTGTGGCGATTGGCCCGGCAATTGCGCCCTGCTGCTACGAACTTGGTGAGGATATGTTGCGTACCATTACCGCTAATCCGCGTGTTACCGCCCCGCAATGGTCATCTACGCAGCCGGTTAACCCGCATGCGGTTCGCCCACAGGCCCGGGCAACTAATCAGGGGATTTGGTTTGATCTGCCGGCGTTAGGGCAACAAATGCTGTTGGATATGAAAATCCCGGCAGCACAAATAGAAGTGCTGCCGGTGTGTACTTACTGCAGCGCTGAGTCGCAATCCAGCTATCGGCGGAACGGGCATTTTTCTGACGGCTATGCCCTACGTTATTCCTGGATCCAGCGCCGGGCATCATCGCAGCCTTGAAAGCGTAAACGAATATAGCGCCCGGTTCGCTGGGCGGCGTTAGCCCATGCGAAAAGTGGTCAGGATCGTGACAGTAAATCGTTACTGTATTTAAACAGTTCACTATCGGAACGCAGTCCCAGCTTCCTTAATGCCGACTGCTTTTGTCCGCTTACGGTTTTGCGGCTGCGTTTAAATTTAACGGCAATTTGCGAAACGCTCATGCCGTTAAGAAAACAACGGATCACTTCCACTTCGCGCGGACTGAGCAGCTTCACCTTTTCATACAGGGTGCCCTTTTGATGATTTCCTGTCAGCGGGTTTCTCAGTTCTTCATGAATGACATACAAATCTTCAACTTCATAGGCCATATCGCGAGAAAGCCAGTTCCGCCCCTGGCCGACCTGACGAATCGCCTGGATCATTTCGTTCATATCCTGGCTCTTGCCAATAAAACCTTTCACCCCGGCATTGAGCACCATTTTTACTACCGCCGGGCTTTCCATCGCCGAGGAGATAAGGATATTTAAGCGGGGGTAGTGATTACGTAACTGTTTGATTAGTGCCAGGCCGTCCAGCTCTTTTTCGCCTAATAAGAAATCAAGCACTAACACATCAAGCTGTAAATCCGGCAGCTCGGTAAACAGTTGCTGACTGGAGCCAAAAGCCTTAACCAACATCATATCCGGCTCAGCGTTGATACAAATATCAAACGCCGTGCGAATCATAGGATGATCGTCCAGTAGCGCTACCCGTAAAGGCCGGGCGATCGTTTTCGTCATCTCTTCACTCCTTGAATTATTTACCGATGAGTACGCGCATAAATTAATATGTTCCGCGCCGTCAGAAGACGGCATAAAGGCTTGGTCAGATTTTATTAACCTCTGTCGTTATCGTTTTCATTATTTAATGCGCTTTCTATCCTTCCCTGATTGAGTCGACTCGCATAGCCGTAACGTAATAGATTAATTCTGCTCTCTGGTCTCAACTTACCCTGTGGGCGCAACGTCTTAAACAAGGTATGGAAACCTGAGACAATTCCTGATACTTTTAGCATAAAAATAAAGGTTCTGATAGCCTGTTTCACCCGCAGCGCCAGAGGATGCCATGAGAAATAAACATTGCTACTTAATACAAGAAATGTCTCAAAATAAATAACAGATGATAAATGTCCTGTTTTTTAGGTGGAAAAAAACCTATCATCCTCAGTAAAGTCGTAAATAAAAAACTATCCTGTATAAGAAGTTACTTCCCGCCAATTTTATATTTGTCATGTAAAGCATTCAGGACGACGCTAATGATAAAAAGGAATTTATATTTTTACCTTGTATTATTTATTATTAATAGCCCGGCCCTTGCCCAATTACCACAATTAGAACTGCAGGTGCATACGGACATTGTGCTACCGCCCAAAGAAGAGTTAAAACAATTAAACACTATTAATTATCCCCGACGACTGCGCGTCGGCGTGCCGGGCTCTCCACGTCCTCCGGTTTATAACAATATGGACTCCGGGAAGTTAGCCGGCATTGCCGCTGACTATCTTGCCGCTCTGCAAAAGATGCTGGATGTTGAACTGCAGATTATCCCTTACGCTACGCCAGCAGAGGCGATTCAGGCGCTCAGGAAGCAGCAGCTGGAGTTGCTGGCCTTTTATAATCCGCATCTGCATGGTACCAAAGGCATTATTAACACGCCTTCCTGGCTGCTGGACCGTCCCGTTATTGCGCAGAACGACCGCGCGCCGGTAAACATTAACAGCGCCGTACAGCCGATGATCGCCTGGGCCGAAGCGCCAGAATTTGGTCAGCAGCTTCAACGCGACTTTCCCCACGCCCGCCTGAAGCATTATCGCGATGCGGAACTGGCGCTGGCCGCCGTCGCCTATGGCCAGGCCGATGCGATGTGGGGCAGCGCCGCCAGCATTGAGTTTATTCGCCGCTATGGCTACAGCGGACGCATTAACCTGAGCGCCAGCCGTTCCGTGCCTGATATGGACCTCTCTTTTGGCGTCTCCGCGGCGCAACCGCAGCTGGCTGAAGCGATTGATATTGCGCTGCAGCATATTCCGCTGGCGGGCCGTCTGCGCATCGCCACCAACTGGGGACTCGACTCTACCTTTGTCCTGAAGGCCAATCCGCTGCTGCTTAATGCAGAAGATGAAATTTGGCTGCGCCAGCATCCGGTGATCCCCGTGGTGCCAAACTGGCATATCGCTCCGCTTTCAATGATGAATGATGATAATCAGCCAACCGGGATTGAAGCGGAGCTTCTACAGCTAATCAGTGAAAGAACCGGGGTTAAATTCGTTTATCCCGAATCTTTCGCCACCAGAGACAGTAATGTTCTTGCGCTTCAGCTGGGCGAACTGCAGCCGGAACGTCCCGATCCTCATATGATTTATTCGCGCCCCTATATCGTCACGCCGTGGGTGCTGGTGCAGAGAAATAATGATGATCCAGCCTGGACGCTGTCAGCAATGTCGGGTAAAAGCGTGGCCATTGAAAAACGCAGCCCCATGCGCGCATGGATAGAACAACGTTATCCCGGCAATAAAATTCGTTTAACAGAAAGCGCGCAGCAGGCGTTTGAGCTGCTGGCGAAGGGCGAAGTGGATGCCATTATTCAACCCAAGCTGATCGCTGATTATCAACTCAATAATCATTATGCCGGACATCTTAGGATCAGCCGCACCCTGAGCGATAAGCCTGCGCGCTTTGTTATGGCTACCCAGGCTGAAAACCTGGAGCTTATGCATATTATTGACAAGGCGCTGTTGGATATATCGCGCGAGACGCGGGAAAAAATAGTGCTGTACTGGCAAAACGCCCGCCACGTCGACAGCAATAATTACTGGCAATATTACCGCGGCACCATTATTAAAATCACGCTGGGAGCCGGTCTGCTTACGCTATTGGTATTACTGTGGAACCGCCACCTGCAACGCGTTATTCGCGAGCGCACCCGCGCAGAACAGACGTTAAAAAATCAGTTAACCTTTACCAATACGCTGTTTGATGAATCTCCGGTGGTGATGTATGTTCGCGATCGCCAGATGCGTCTGTTGCACTGCAATAAGGCTTACGTCGACTTTCTGGATAGGCCGCGCGAACAGCTGCTGGGCACCACGCTTGAGGCGCTGCCGGCAGGGTTTGTCATCAATCAGCGCTTTCAGGAAATTTACGCACAGACCTTCGTAGAAGGAAAGCCGCTGGTGCAGGATCTACAGCTGCACTATCAGGGACGCGACTATTACACGCTGCACTGGGCGCTGCCCTATCGCGATCATGCGGACAATATTGTCGGCGTGATTGGCGGCTGGCTGGATATTACCGAACGCTATGAGCTGCTTACCGCACTGGAAAAAGCCAAAGAGGAAGCCGATCGCGCTAATGAGTTCAAAAGCCGCTTTCTGGCGCATACCAGTCACGATATACGCACTCAGCTACATGCCATTATTGGCCTGCTGGAGCTGGAGATGCGCGATTCATCACGGCCGCTTGGGCAAAATATTTCCGCCGCCTATGAATCTGCCACCACCCTGCAAAATCTGATCGGCAATGTGCTGGATTTATCGAAAATCGAATCGGGCGTTTTAGAGCCGGAACCGACGCCTACTAACCTGGTAACGGTAGTGGAACAGCTCTTTGCCCTGTTTCACAGCAAGGCCGAGGCGTGCGGCCTGACATTTAACAAGGCTATCAGCGTGGCGCATCCCTGCGTACTGCTTGATGCCACCATGTTTAACCAGATCGTCGCTAATTTACTCAGCAACGCGCTGAAATTTACCCATGCGGGTAAAGTCGAGATCGCCCTCTATCAGCTGCCAGATGCCAGCAAGCTGGCGGATAAGCGCGGCAGCTATATTCTGAAGGTGAGCGATACCGGCTGCGGCATTAGCCCTCACGAACTGCATAAAATCTTCGATCCTTTCGTTCAGGCCGGCGATCGGAAAAGCCAGCAGGTGGGTACCGGCCTCGGCCTGAGCATTTGCCGCCATCTGGCGCATTTGCTGGGTGGTGAGATCAGCGTCGAAAGTGAGTCCGATGCCGGCTCCGTTTTTAGCTTTAGCTTTTGCGCGCCGCTATGCGAGGAGACCGCAAAAGAGGGCCTGCCAGGCGGGCAGCACGGCCACGGCCGCGCTATGTGCATTCTGGTCGTGGAAGATCATGCCCCAAATCGCCTGTTGCTGACGCAGCAGTTGAAATACCTGGGTCACCAGGTGATTGAAACGGAGCGGGCAAGCCAGGCGCTGGCGCTGTGGGAACGGCAGAGAAACGCTATTGATTTAATCATTACCGATTGCAATATTCCTGATATGGATGGTTTTAGCTTTGTCCGCACCCTGCGTCAGCGTGAAGCGGAACAGGGTTTTCCGCCGGTGGCGATTGTCGGCCTGACCGCTGCCGCGGAAAAAACCATCCAGCAGCGCTGCGTCGATGCCGGCATGAATTGCTGTTTGTTTAAACCGGCGAATATCGAAACCCTGAGCAGCGTTATCGCCACCGCCAACCCTGCGAGCGCGCCGTCAGCGAGCGGCAACGGCCTGCTGGAGCAACTGCTTGATGTCGATCCGCAAGCCTGCGCCAGTCTGATCGGCAGCGCGATTGATAGTCATCGTCAACTGGTCGCTCAACTGCAGCAATGCCAACAGCATGCTGAAATCATTACCCTGGCGCATACGCTAAAAGGCGGAGCGCGCCTGCTTAATGCCGATCGGCTGGAAAAGCTATGCCAACAGTTAGAAGACAGCACAAGCGACGATACTCAGCTTGATGAGCTGCGTCAGAATGTGATTAACGAAGTTCAGGTGCTGGAAGCTACCCTGCTCGCCCGGCTGAAATCGTTAAAGCGGTCCTGACGGTATTAGCGCCTGCCCCGCCTGCCGGGCAGGCGGGCTGCTTTTTTGATATACCTCACAGCCTGACCCGCTGCCGCTTTTCTTTCTTCGTCTGAACGCTACAGTCAACTCATCCGACCACACAACAATAATTTAACATTCAGGTGCGCAGTTTATGTCGATCACCCCATCGCTTTTCGATCCGCTCGATCTTGGCTTTACCCAACTAAAAAATCGCGTTTTGATGGGATCGATGCATACCGGTCTCGAAGAGCGGCCGGACGGCGCGCAGCGGCTGGCCGCCTTTTATGCCGAGCGCGCCGCGGGCGGCGTCGCGCTGATGGTGACCGGCGGCATCGCCCCTTCCCCGGAAGGGGTGGTGGTGGCTGGCGGTTCAGTGCTTAATGCGGAAACGCAGCTGGCGCATCACCGCATCATTACCGATGCGGTCCACCAGCACGATGGAAAGATCGCCTTGCAGATCCTGCATGCAGGGCGCTATAGCTATCAGCCTGCGCTGGTTGCGCCCTCGCCGCTACAGGCTCCAATCAACCCTTTTATACCGCAGGCGCTGAGCCATGAGGCTATTTTGCAGCTGATTAAGGCTTTTGCGCGCTGCGCGGCGCTGGCGCAGCAGGCGGGCTATGATGGCGTTGAAATCATGGGTTCGGAAGGCTATTTGATAAACCAATTCCTTACGCTGCGCACCAACCAGCGCAATGACCAATGGGGCGGCGATTTCGCACAACGTATGCAATTTGCGGTACGCATTGTGCAGGCGGTACGCGCCGCTACCGGAGCGAATTTTATTATTATTTACCGGCTGTCGATGCTCGATCTGGTGCCGGAAGGCAATACGCTGGAAGAGACGATCATGCTGGCGCAGGCGATCGAAGCGGCGGGCGCTACGCTGATCAATAGCGGCATCGGCTGGCATGAGGCGCGTATCCCGACCATCGCGACCTCGGTTCCTCGCGCCGCTTTCGGCTGGGTTACCCGCCGTCTGCGGCAGCACGTCACGCTACCGCTTATCGCGACCAACCGCATCAACCAGCCGGAGGTGGCCCAACGGCTGCTGGATGAGGGCTGCGCGGATATGATCTCGATGGCGCGCCCTTTGCTGGCGGACGCCGCCTTTGTGGCAAAGGCGCAGACCAACCGGGCCGATGAAATCAATACCTGCATCGGCTGTAATCAGGCCTGCCTCGATCAAATCTTTGTCGGCAAGGTAACCTCCTGCCTGGTGAATCCGCGCGCCTGTCATGAAACGCTGATGCCGGTGACACCTGCCGGCCGGCAGAAAAGGCTGGCGGTAGTTGGCGCCGGGCCCGCCGGTCTGGCATTTGCGGTCAATGCCGCCATGCGCGGTCATCGCGTCACGCTGTTTGATGCCGCCAGCACCGTTGGCGGCCAGTTTAATGTGGCGCGCCAGATCCCCGGTAAAGAGGAGTTTAATGAGACGCTGCGTTATTACCGTACTCAGCTGTTGCGCTATCAGGTGGAGGTCCGCACCCACTGTCGGGCGGAGGTGGAGATGCTGCGCGAATTCGACGAAGTGATATTGGCCAGCGGCATCGTGCCGCGTACGCCAGCAATCGAGGGCATCACGCACAGCAAGGTATTGAGCTACCTGGAAGTGCTGCGTGATAAAAAGCCGGTCGGAAAGCGCGTCGCGATTATCGGCGCGGGCGGCATCGGCTTCGATACCGCCAGCTATCTTAGCCATGGCGATGGTGCCAGCAGCCTGGATATTGCTGCTTTTTGTCAGGAGTGGGGAATCGATCGGAGCCTGCAGCAGCGCGGCGGGATAACCACGCCGCAGCCTGGCCGTAGTCCACGTCAGATCTGGCTGTTACAACGTAAAGCGGGCAAGCCGGGCGCGGGGCTGGGGAAAACCACCGGCTGGATCCACCGCAGCAGCCTGCTGGCGCGCGGCGTAGAAATGTGGGGAGGCGTGCAGTATCAGCGCATTGATGATGAAGGATTGCATATTCTGCGCGACGGCCAGGCGCTGACGCTGCCGGTAGATAACGTGATTATCTGCGCTGGTCAGGATCCCGACCGGAGTCTGGCTGCGCCGTTACAGGCGACAGGTAAAACCGTGCATCTTATCGGCGGCGCCGATATAGCGCTGGAACTGGACGCGCGCCGCGCCATCGCGCAGGGAACGGCGCTGGCGCTGGCTATTTAACGTCCGCCGCAGAGAGAACGGGCAAGTTCAGCCCCGGTCAGCGCAGCTTCACTGAACGCAGCACGACAAATTTGTTATTTGACGCGACGGTGGTGCAGTTGCCAAACAGCTTTTTCATCTTACGATAATAATCCAGATGGCGATTGCCTACGATGCGCAGCTCGCCGCCATACTGCAGGCAACGGCGCGCGTCGCGAAACATCTGCCAGGCGATGTGATCGGTAATCGCGCTCTGCTGATGGAAAGGCGGATTACAGAGCACCGCATGCAGACGATCCGCCGGGAAGCCGCTCAGCGCGTTATTGACCTGAAAATGGCTGCGCGCCATATCCTGCGGACGGTTAAGCTCGACGTTCATACGGCTGGAGGCGATCGCCATCCAGGACTCATCGATAAAATGCACCTCCGCCTGCGGATTCATCTCCAGCGCCAGCAGACCAATTACGCCGTTGCCGCAGCCAAGATCAACTATCTCGCCGCTGATATTATCCGGCAGATGCTGCATAAAGAAGCGCGCGCCGATATCCAGTCCGCTGCGGGAAAAGACGTTGGCATGGTTATGAATCTGATACGCGGTGCCATCCAGCGGCCAGCTCAGCGTCTCCGCCTGCGACTTCAGTGCCGGTGCGGTAAAGGTGCTGTAAACCAGGCGCGCTTTTTTCCACGCCAGCGAGGTTTTCGTCGGGCCGAGGATACGTTCAAACAGCTGCAGCGTAGAGGTGTGGATCTCTTTCGCGCGCGCGCCGGCAATAATCACCGTTTCCGGCGTAACCACCGTGCGCAGCTGACGCAGCTGATGCTCCAGCAGCGCCAGGGTGCGAGGGATTTTAATCAACACGCAGGCGGGCGCGGCGGGCAGTGGCGCCATACTATCGAGCAGAATAACCTGATCCTCATCCAGCTGGTTATCGCGCAGATTTTGCCGCGTCGCCTGCTGGCTAATCCATGAGTCGTTAATACTGTAGAGCGGGCGATCCAGCGCGCAGGCGAGCGCGCCGAAGCTGTCATTAAACACCAGCAGCGGTCCCTGCTCCGGCGCAGGCAGCGTTTGCTGCAGCAGATACTCATCGGCCGAATCCCACGCCTGCAGTGGGTTTTCTTCCTGCATGCGCGGGAAGCGATGTAAAGTCAGCGTGCGTTCGCTCAGTTCTAATTGGCTCATGGATTCCTCGGCGTGGTACTATTGCGCATCTTTTCGCCCCGAAAGCGGGGGCGCAGTATACTGCCTTTTTATTCGAGCCGCGTCATGTCGTCGTTAATTTATCTGCAGGGCTATCCTGAAACGCTGCTGCGCCAGGTCCAGACTCTTATCGATCAGCAGCGCCTTGGCGAGGTGTTGCAACAACGCTATCCCGCCATGCACAACATCACCAGCGACAAAGCGCTGTATGATTACACGCTGGCGTTAAAAAACCGCTATTTACGCAACGCCGCGCCGCTGAATAAAGTGGTCTACGACAGCAAAATCCGCGTCATCAAACATGCGCTTGGTCTGCATACTGCGGTCTCGCAGGTGCAGGGCGGCAAGCTGAAAGCGCGGGCGGAGATCCGCGTTGCCACGCTGTTCCGCCAGGCGCCGGAAGCCTTCCTGCGCATGATCGTAGTGCATGAGTTGGCGCATATTAAAGAGAAAGAGCACAACAAGGCTTTTTATCAGCTCTGCTGCCATATGGAGCCTGATTACCATCAGCTGGAATTCGATACCCGCCTCTGGCTGACCCATCAGGCGCTGCTGGGCAACGCCGATTAAATAAATTCTTTTGCCTTTCTAATCAGGCTGGTTTTGGTCAGCACGCCCAGATATTTACGATCCTGCGGATTATTCAATACCGGCAGGCGTTCCAGCGTCACCTGCGCAAAAGCTTCCCATCCCTCACGGATGGTCTGATTGCGGAATACGCAGGGAAACTGCGCGTCCATGACCAGGATCACCGGCGAATCCAGCGTGATTTCATGATCGAGAATTTTGCGCGAGATATCATGAATCGAAACCACGCCAAGAAAATGGCCCAGGTCGTTAATCACATAGACATAGCGCTCTTTTTTCAGCGAGCTGACCGCCAGCGCGCGCCCGACCGACTCATGCGGCTGTAACGCGGCGCCAGGCACAATAAGCTGCTCAATGATGCTGTTATCAAACTCAAGCTTGGCGTCGGCGCGATTAAAATGCTGCGTGACCACCGGATAGGTGCTGGTCGCCTGCAGACGCCAGGCGACCAGCGCCGCCAGTACGGTGGCGATCATCACCGGAAACAGCAGACTGCTATTGAGCGTCATTTCCAGCGCCATCAGCATCGCCATCAGTGGCGCCTGGCTGACCGCCGCCAGCACCGCTCCCATACCCACCACCGCAAACAGCAGCGTATTGCTTACCGGCAGCCCGGCCTGTTGCGCCAGCGTGGCGATAATCACGCCCAGCAGCGCACCGACCAACAGTGAAGGGGTAAACAGTCCGCCCACCGCGTTCGAGCCTACCGATAATGCCGTGGCGCTCATTTTTAATACCAGCAGCAACAACAGCGCGGGCAGCAGATAGTCTCCTGCCATAATTTTTACAATCACTTCATAGCCGTTGCCCAGGATATCAGTAGAGACCAGCGCCAGCGTGCCCACCAGCAGGCCGCCTAATCCAAGGCGCAGCGGCAGCGAGGCTATAGCAGAGAAAAGCTGTCTGCTGCGGCCAATCATTTTAATCAGCAGCCAGCCTAGCAGCCCGGACAACAGGCCGATGGAGACCGTCAGCAGCAGCGCCGTTGGCTCCAGCTGAAACTGGACATCGGCAAAGGGATACAGCGCATTGCGCAGGCCCAGCGACCACATGGTCATCACCGCCGTGGCGGCCGCAATAATTAGCGGGATCAGCCGCTGTAGCGCCGTAATGCCAAAGGCGATCTCCGCCACGAAAATCGCCGAGGCCAGCGGCGCATGATAAACCGAGGCCAGCCCGGCGGCGGCGGCCATCGCCACGATTTCACTATTATTAATGGCGACGGATTTAAAGCAAAAGCGCCCCATCAGGCTGCCACACAGCGCGGAAAGCTGCACCATCGGCCCCTCTTTACCAATTGAGGCGCCGCTGCCGATACTGGCGATCGATGAAAGCGCGCGAAACAGTGAGGTTCTGGTGGGCACCGCGTCCAGCCGGGCGTTAATCACGTCCAGATAGTCGGTTTTACTGGTTTGCTGACGCTCCAGGCTAATGGCATAGCGCAGAAAAAAGCCAGCGACCACGCCGCCCAGCCCGACGATCAGCGGCCAGCAATACCAGGGCCAGACGGTCATCGCCACGGTGATATCGCGATCGGTATGAAACAGTAACTGGTTAATCAGCTCAATCAGATGACGGAAGCCCAGCGTTACCAGCGATGCCGCGCAGCCTACCGGGATCGCGACCAAAATAGTGGTCCAGTTAAGAACATGTTTAACGCTCACATCGCATCCTTCTGTTACGGTTCCTGCCTGCGGGAAAAAGGCCATCATATTGGAAGGCGGATCGCAGGATCAAATCAGCGACGGCGCTTTGCCGTGGCGCAATCCCGCGCCCATGTTAATCTGCTGTTCCTTATTCAGGCTCAGGAGCAGGCATTTTTATGATTCGCTTCGCTATTGTAGGCACTAACTGGATTACCCGGCAGTTTGTCGAGGCCGCGCATCAGACCGGCAAAATGCAACTGACCGCTATTTATTCGCGCACGCTGGAGCAGGCGCTGGCTTTCGCTAAAACCTGCCCGGCCGAGCATCTGTTTATCTCCCTGGAGCAGATGGCGGCCTGCGCTGAGATCGATGCGGTTTATATCGCCAGCCCTAACGCTCTGCACTGTGAACAGGCGCTGCTGTTTATGCGTCATCACAAGCATGTAATTTGTGAAAAACCGCTGGCCTCTACCCTGCAGGAAGCGGAACGGATGATCGCCTGCGCCGCTGATCATCAGGTGGTGCTGTTTGAAGCGTTTAAAACCGCCGCCCTGCCGGGTTTCCAGGTAATTCAGCAATTCCTGCCGCAGTTGGGCCGGCTGCGTAAAGCGCTGTTCAATTATTGTCAATACTCTTCCCGCTATCCGCGCTATCTGAACGGCGAACATCCCAATACGTTCGATCCGCGCTGGTCTAACGGCTCGATCATGGATATTGGCTACTACTGCCTGGCCAGCGCGCTGGCGCTGTGGGGAGAGCCGCAGCGGGTGCAGGCGCAGGCCACGCTGCTGGAGAGCGGCGTTGATGCGCATGGTTCGGTAATCATGCACTACGGCGATTTCGACGTCACGCTGCTGCATTCCAAAGTCAGCGACTCGTATATTCCCAGCGAGATCCAGGGCGAAGCGGGATCGCTGGTGATAGAAAAACTGTCTGAAGTGCAACGCGTGACATTGAATCCACGCGGCGGCGCTGCCCAGGATCTGACGCCTGCGCAGCACAGCAACACCATGCGTTATGAAGCGGAGCAGTTCGCCGGGCTGGTCGCCGGACGGCAGGTTGCCCATCCGGGCCTGGCATTGACACGCAGCACGGCGCGCCTGCTAACTGAAATCCGGCGGCAAACCGGCGTGGTTTTTCCGGCAGACGCCGAAAACAGATCCAGCTAGTGTAAATATTTCAAAATATGACGCCAGATACGTTGCTTATTGCCCTGCGCCCTTCTATCTTTCTTTGCAGCAAAGGGGAGTAACTTGTTAGCCGATCGATCGTCATTACGATGCGTTACGCATCCGGTCATCGGGCAATGCGGAATTTTTTCTGTATTGTAAGTGAGACCTTGCCGGAAGGCAGGGCTTTGCTTGCAATAAACAGCACGGCTGATGTCTTCCGACGTTGGCCGTTTTTGTTTACTGACAGGATATTATTTATGCAAACCGTTGGCACACCGTTACTCTGGGGCAGCTTCGCCGTTGTCGTGCTGATCATGCTGGCGATCGATCTCTTTCTACAGGGACGGCGCGGCGCGCAAACCATGACGCTCAAGCAAGCGGCAGTCTGGTCGCTGGTCTGGGTTTCTGTTTCCCTGCTTTTCGCCACCGCATTCTGGTGGTATCTCGATGGTTCTATGGGCCGTGAAGCGGCGAATACGCAAACCATGGCGTTTTTAACTGGCTATGTGCTGGAGAAAGCGCTGGCCGTGGATAACGTCTTTGTCTGGCTGATGCTGTTCGGCTATTTCGCCGTACCGGCGGCTTATCAGCGTCGGGTACTGATTTACGGCGTGCTGGGCGCGATTGTCCTGCGTACCATTATGATTTTTGCCGGTAGCTGGCTGGTCACCCAGTTTAGCTGGATCCTCTACCTGTTCGGTGCTTTCCTGCTGCTTACCGGCATCAAGATGGCGTTCAGCAAAGAGGATGATGAACATTCAGTCGGCGATAAGCCGGTGGTGCGCTGGCTGCGTAGCCATCTACGCATGACGGATAATCTGGAAGGCGAGAAGTTTTTCGTGCGCCGCAACGGCCTGCTGTACGCTACGCCGCTGCTGCTGGTACTGATTATGGTGGAACTGAGCGACGTTATTTTTGCCGTCGACAGTATTCCGGCCATTTTTGCCGTGACCACCGATCCCTTTATCGTGCTGACCTCTAACCTGTTTGCCATCCTCGGCCTGCGCGCCATGTATTTCCTGTTGGCTGGCGTGGCGGAGCGTTTCTCGATGCTGAAATACGGCCTGGCGATTGTGCTGGTGTTTATCGGTATTAAGATGCTGATTGTTGATATCTGGCATATCCCGGTAGCGATTTCCCTCGGCGTGGTGGGTAGCATTCTTGGCCTGACGCTGCTGATTAACGCCTGGGTTAATCACCGCAACGATCGCAATAAAATCAATAACGCAAAGTAACAAAGCAATATGCTACGGGGCGCTTAGCGCCCCGTTGATTATTCTGCTCAAATGAAATGAAGCAATTGCAATCACTGTCACAATTCCAATAAACAGAAATAAAAAAAGTCGATCCCGTCCTGATAGCCATAATTTCTGCTTTTCCTGCCATCGCATTTCCTTATACTTCCCCAGGCAAACACTCATGCCGTACGTGGCCTGCCCGGCCCCGACGTCCACAATAACTATTCTTGGTTCTGACGATGGAAAAAAGTTCTTCCACGCTGATTGCGCGCCTGTTAGGCGGCAGTCTGGTAAAACAAATTATGATTGGCCTGCTGGCCGGTATCGCGCTCGCCTGGTTCTCAAAAGATACGGCGCTGGCGGTCGGCCTGCTCGGCTCGCTGTTCGTTAACGCGCTGAAAGCGGTAGCGCCGCTGCTGGTGCTGGTGCTGGTCATTGCTTCAATTGCCAACCACAAGCATGGGCAAAAAAGTAATATTCGCCCGATTATTCTGCTTTATCTGCTGAGTACCTTTTTTGCAGCGGTGGTTGCCGTGGTTTGCAGTCACCTCTATCCGCAGGTGTTGACCCTGAGCGCAGCGCAAACGGAGATTACCCCGCCATCCGGCATTGTTGAGGTTTTAAACGGCTTGCTGATGAGCATGGTGGCGAATCCGTTTGATGCGCTTATTCACGCTAACTATATCGGCATTCTGGTGTGGGCGATTGGTTTGGGTATCGCTTTCCGCCACAGCAGCGAGAGCACCAAACAGTTGCTGAACGACGCCTCCGACGCCGTGACCTGGATGGTGCGTATCGTGATTCGCTGCGCGCCGCTGGGTATTTTCGGTCTGGTCGCCTCGATTCTGGCCTCTACCGGCTTTTCTGCGCTGTGGAATTATGCCCACCTGCTGACCCTGCTGATTGGCTGTATGCTGCTGATGGCGTTGGTGTTTAACCCGATGCTGGTGTGGTGGAAAATTCGCCGCAATCCTTATCCGCTGGTGTTTACCTGCCTGCGTGAAAGCGGCGTGACCGCTTTCTTTACCCGCAGCTCGGCGGCGAATATTCCGGTGAATATGGCGTTGGCGAAAAGGCTAGGCCTGGATGAAGATACCTGGTCGGTTTCTATCCCGCTGGGCGCCACTATCAGTATGGCGGGCGCATCCATCACCATTACCGTACTGACGCTGGCGGCGGTGAATACGCTGGGCATTCACGTTGACGTGCCGACCGCCGTGCTGCTTAGCCTGGTCGCTTCGCTGTGCGCCTGCGGCGCATCCGGCGTGGCGGGCGGTTCGCTGCTGCTGATCCCGGTGGCCTGTAATATGTTTGGTATTCCTAATGATGTCGCCATGCAGGTGGTCGCGGTAGGTTTTATTATCGGCGTACTGCAGGATTCGGCGGAAACCGCGCTGAACTCCTCTACCGATATTCTGTTTACCGCCGCCGTTTGTCAGGCGGAGGAGCAGCGCGCGGCAGCGAAGAGTCCCAGCTAAGCGCCTGTGGCTATCACGTAAAAAGCACGGTAAAGAGGCGGCCACTGGGCCGCCTCTTTCGTTAGACTACGTTTCTTTAAAGATCGCTGGAGCACTCTGTCGCTGGGCGCCTCTGGTAAGAGTGGCGCCCGCGCCGGAAGGCCATTGCGTCACTTTTCTATGCCTTACAGCGTGACGCCGCTTTTAAAGATCGCCAACTCGCGGAAATCGTTGCGCTCATTGTTGGTTTGCCTGCCGTTCGCGACCTCAACGATATAATCAACAAAGCGATCCAGCAGCGTCTCCATCGGCGTGTCCAGCACCAGCGGACCGGCGTTAAAATCGATCCAGTGCGGCTTACGTTCCGCCAGTTCGCTATTGGTAGCGATTTTTATCGTTGGCACAAACCCGCCGTAAGGGGTGCCGCGTCCGGTAGTAAACAGCACCATATGGCAGCCCGCTCCCGCCAGCGCGCTGGTCGCCACCGCATCGTTGCCCGGCGCGCTAAGCAGATTTAGCCCCGGCTGCCGCAGACGCTCGCCATACTTCAGCACATCCACTACCTGGCTCTGCCCGGCTTTTTGCGTACAGCCCAACGATTTCTCTTCCAGCGTGGTAATGCCGCCCGCCTTGTTTCCCGGCGAGGGATTTTCATAAATCGGCTGCTGATGAGCGATAAAATAGCGTTTGAAATCGTTGATCATTGCTACCGTTTTCTCGAAAGTCGCCTCGTCGCGACAGCGGCTCATCAGGATGCGTTCAGCGCCAAACATCTCCGGCACTTCGGTCAGGACGGTGGTCCCGCCGTTGGCGATCATCCGATCGGAAAAACGTCCCAGCAGCGGATTAGCGGTAATGCCGGAAAAACCATCTGAGCCGCCGCATTCCAGCCCGAATTTTAATTCGCTCAGCTTTCCTGGCTGGCGCCGATCGTGGCGCATGGTTTGATAGAGCTGATGCAGACGTTCCAGCCCCGCCTCTACCTCATCTTCCTGCTGCTGGCAGATCATAAAGCTAACGCGCTCGCTGTCGTAGTCGCCCAGCGTATCGCGGAACACATCAACCTGATTGTTCTCGCAGCCCAGACCAATCACCAGCACCGCGCCGGCATTGGGATGACGCACCATATTTTGCAGCATAGTGCGGGTGTTCTCATGATCCTGCCCCAGCTGTGAGCAGCCAAACGGATGGCTGAAAAGATGCACGCCATCAATGCCGGCGGCATCGTCGGTTTCACGTAAAAAGCGTTGCAGGATCTGACGCGCAATGCCGTTGACGCAGCCGACGGTCGGCAGGATCCACAGTTCATTGCGTATTCCCACTTCGCCGTTAGCGCGGCGGTAAACCTGGACTTCACGGTCGGCGGCCTGCGGCGGCAGCGTGATAAAATCGGGCTGATAGTGATACTCATCCAGATCGCTGAGGTTAGTGCGCGCATTTTGCGCATGAACATGCTCACCCGCCGCGATCGGCTGCGTGGCGTGGCCAATCGGCAAACCATATTTGATCACATGCTCATCAACGGCGATGGGCCGCAGCGCAAACTTATGTCCGCGGGCTACCGGCTGACGCAACGTAACGGTAACCTCATCCAGCGTCAGCACGCTACCTTCGTCCAGATCGCTGAGCGCGACGGCGACGTTATCGCGCGGCGCTATTTTAATCGCTTGTTGCATAGCCGGTATTCCTCATTGTGGTAATGCCGCCCGCATACCGTGAGCGGTGATATTTTGCAGGTGTTGCGTAACGGCATCGACCAGGCCGGGCTGCTGGCTAAGATCGCACTGCCAGTGCTGCTCATCGCTCAGTACCGCCTGTACCAGCTGCTGCAGCGAGATCGCGCCCTGCGCCTGCTGCGGCCACAGCGTGGCAAAGCGATCCAGCCACTGCGCATCATCCTGCAGGGGATAACGCTCGCCGTTGCGCTCGCCGCAGTAGTAAGCGATCAGCGCCGCCAGCGCGAAAGTTATGCGCGTCGGCCAACGGCCGTTCTGCTGATATCCGGTTAGCAACTGCGGCAGCAGACGCGTACGGAATTTGGTCATGCTATTTAACGCAATCGCCGACAGCTGATGGTGAATGAAGGGGTTACGGAAACGGCCCAGCACCGCATCTGCAAAGCGATGTAGATCCTCAGCCGGCAAATCCAGCGTGGGGATTACCTCTTCGCGCAGCATGGCGTCGATAAAATCCGCGATGCGGCTGTCATTCATCGCCTCGCCGACGGTATCCAGCCCGGCGAGCCAGGCTACCGGCACCATCGCCGTATGCGCGCCGTTCAGGATTGCCACCTTTTGCTCTTTCCACGGCTTGATATCTTCCACCAGCCGGACATTAAGCGGCAGTGCCGTTAGACGCAGCTCATCGGCTACCTGCTGCGGCCCCTGAATAACGAACTGGTAAAAAACCTCGCCCGCCACCAGCAACGGATCGCGATAGCCCAGCGAGTTAAACAGCGCTTCGGCCTCCGCCGCCGGATAACCGGGAACAATGCGATCCACCAGCGTGTTGCAGAAAATATTGTGCTGTTTAACCCAGGCGCTAAACGCTGCGGGCAGCTGCCAGCCTTCGGCATAGCGCAGTACCAGCTCACGCAGCGCGTCGCCGTTATGATCGATCAGCTCGCAGGGCAGAATGATCCAGCCTTTATCCGCGGCGCCGGAAAAATGCTGCCAGCGCGCCCACAGTAACTGAGTCACCTTGCCGGGGAACGAGCGGGCCGGCCGATCTTCCAGCCGATCGTCGGCGTTAAAGGCGATGCCCGCCTCGGTGGTGTTGGAAAACATAAAGCGAATCTGCGCGTCCTGCGCCAGCGCGATAAACGCATCAAACTGCCGATATGGCTGAATTTCCTGATTCACCGAACGGATCAGACGCGGCTCGCTCACCACCTCTCCCTGCGCATTCAGCCCACGGATCAGCGCGGTATAGAGCCCATCCTGATGGTTAAGCGTGTAGTCG
Organism: Mixta hanseatica; assembly: GCF_023517775.1. Classification (NCBI taxonomy): domain Bacteria; kingdom Pseudomonadati; phylum Pseudomonadota; class Gammaproteobacteria; order Enterobacterales; family Erwiniaceae; genus Mixta; species Mixta hanseatica. Next base: position 3,716,654 of record NZ_CP082904.1, read on the forward strand.
GCAGGACGATTGGTTGGCCGCACCACCGTAACGCCGGCGTCCAGGTCGCTGTGGGCATTCAGTAAATCGATCTGCCAGTCGATAAACGCGCGTAGAAAATTGCCTTCGCCAAACTGGATGATGCGCGTGGGATACTGCGCGCCGGGAAAGTTTTTGCGATTCAGTGTTTGCATGACATCTCCGTGCCTTAAAGCTCAATGCCGAAATAGTCGCGGGCATTGTTAAAGCAGATGTTTTTCACCATATTGCCCAGCAGATCGATATCCGCAGGCGCTTCGCCGTTTTCCACCCAGCGGCCAATCATCTGGCACAGCAGACGACGGAAATATTCGTGACGCGTATAAGAAAGGAAGCTGCGGCTGTCGGTTAACATGCCGACAAAGCGGCTCAGCAGGCCTATTTGCGCCAGCTGCGTCATCTGCCGTTGCATGCCGTCCAGCTGATCGTTAAACCACCACGCGGAGCCAAACTGCATCTTGCCCGGCTCGCCTTCACCCTGAAAATTCCCAGCCATGGTCGCCAGCACTTCGTTATCACGCGGGTTGAGGCAGTAAAGAATGGTTTTCGGCAGCGCATTATTGCGGTTTTGCGCATCGAGCAGACGCGCCAGCGGCTCAGCCAGCGGACGATCGTTAATCGAGTCAAAGCCGACATCCGGCCCCAGCAGCTGCAGTTGACGACGATTATTATTGCGTAGCGCGCCGATATGATATTGCTGCACCCAGCCGCGGCGGGCGTACTCGGCGCCCAGCCAGACCAGCACTGCGGTTTTAAACTGCGCCATTTCCTGTTCTGAAGGCAGGCTTCCCTGCAGGCGACGCGCCAGGATCTCATCCAGCGTGGCGTCGTCCGCTTCGGCAAACAGCACCACATCCAGCGCATGATCGGAAACTTTACAGCCGTGCGCGGCAAAATGGTCGAGGCGCTTGCTAAGCGCGCGCCGTAAATCATCGAAGCGGCGGATATCGGTATCCGCTACCGCGCCAAGCTTATGCATGTAGTCGGTAAAGCCTTCTGCTTCAATATTGAACGCTTTATCAGGACGCCAGCTCGGCAATACTTTAATGGTAAAGCTCGTATCCTGCGCCAGGCGCTGATGATGCTGTAAATCGTCTACCGGGTCATCGGTCGTGCCCACCATACGTACGTTCATCTGCTGCATGATGCCGCGCGCGCTAAATTCATCCTGCGCCAACAGCGCGTTGCACTCATCCCAGATGCGATCGGCAGTTTTTTCCGATAGCAGCACGTTGGTGATGCCAAACGGGCGACGCAGTTCAAGATGGGTCCAGTGATAAAGCGGATTGCCGATGGTATGCGGAACGGTGCGCGCCCAGGCGTTAAATTTCTCGCGGTCGCTGGCATCGCCGGTACAGAGCGCTTCCGGCACGCCGTTAGCCCGCATGGCGCGCCATTTATAGTGATCGCCCTTCAGCCAGATATCGTACAGATTGTTAAAGCGGTAGTTATCTGCGATCTGCTGCGGCGGCAGGTGGCAATGATAATCAAAGATCGGTTGATCGGCCGCGTAGTCGTGATACAGGCGGCGGGCGAATTCACTATCCAGCAAAAAATCTTCGGTCATAAAACGGGACATTCCGATCTCCTTTTACATGAACGTTAGCGATGCGTTCACCTGATGGCAGGAAAAGTTATCATACCAATTAAAGCGGCCGCAGCGATTATTTTGCGATACAGCTCACATATTAGACAACTTCACGCCGCAGATTTGACGTTCAACTGCCCTGCAAACCAGTAATCACCTGACATTTCTTGGATTTAAGTATCCCATATTACAAAAATGGTTTTTGTGATGGCATTCAACTTTTAAATCTGTATGACAAGTTATCGTCAGCCCGTCAGATTTTGCTGAGCAGGAATTTTTCTCACAGGTAAGGAAAGGTAAGGGCAAAGATGCGCTTTTGCCCACGAATGCTCTCTGTCCGCAGTTGGCTGCGGCGGATCCGCCATAAAAAACAACAGCGGCACGGCCGCAAACAGAACTGGAAGAGGTATGACATGCGTAAAATAAAAGGGCTACGCTGGTATATGATCGGTCTGGTGACCATCGGTACCGTGCTGGGTTACCTGACGCGTAACGCCATTGCCGTAGCCGCGCCAACGCTGGAAGCACAGCTTCACATCACCACCCAGCAATACTCTTATATCGTGGCCGCCTACTCCGCCTGCTATACCGTGATGCAGCCGGTGGCCGGTTACATCCTGGATATCCTCGGCACCAAAGTCGGCTATGCAGTGTTCGCGATTATGTGGGCGATATTCTGCGCCGCCACCGCGCTGGCAAACAGCTGGGGCGGGCTGGCGATAGCACGCGCCGCGGTAGGCGCCGCCGAAGCGGCGATGATCCCCGCTGGCCTGAAAGCCAGCAGCGAATGGTTTCCGGCCAAAGAGCGTTCTATTGCGGTGGGCTATTTCAACGTTGGCTCCTCTATCGGCGCGATGGTCGCGCCGCCGCTGGTGGTGTGGGCTATCGTCGCCCACAGCTGGGAAATGGCCTTTATCATTACCGGCGTACTGAGCATGATCTGGGCGCTATGCTGGCTGCTGTTTTATAAACATCCCAAACAGCAGAAAAAGCTCAGCGATAACGAACGCGACTACATTCTTTCCGGCCAGGAAGCGCAGCACCAGATCGACAATGGCAAGAAAATGAGCGCCGGTCAGATCCTGCGTAACCGCCAATTTTGGGGCATCGCGCTGCCGCGCTTTCTGGCGGAGCCGGCGTGGGGTACGTTTAATGCCTGGATCCCGCTGTTTATGTTTAAAGTTTACGGCTTTAATCTAAAAGAGATCGCCATGTTTGCCTGGATGCCGATGCTGTTCGCCGATTTGGGCTGCATTGTCGGCGGTTACCTGCCGCCGCTGTTTCAACGGCTGTTTGGCGTAAACCTGATCGTTTCACGCAAGCTGGTGGTAACGATGGGCGCGGTATTAATGATTGCGCCCGGCACCATCGGCCTGTTTACCAGCCCCTACGTGGCGATTGGTCTGCTGTGCGTAGGCGGCTTTGCGCATCAGGCGCTCTCCGGCGCGCTGATTACGCTCTCTTCGGATGTCTTTGGCCGTAATGAAGTCGCCACCGCTAACGGGCTGACCGGCATGGCCGCCTGGACCGCCAGCACCATGTTCGCGCTGGTAGTCGGCGCGCTGGCCGATACGCTGGGCTTCAGTCCACTGTTTGCCGCGCTGGCAGTATTCGATCTGCTGGGCGCAGTAGTTATCTGGACGGTATTGAAAAACAAACCGGCCGCCGAACTGGAGCCGACGCCAGCCACGCCTGTTGCCGAACCGGTACGCAGCTAACCTGCCGCAGGGCGCGCATCTGCTGGTGCGCGCCTCGCTCCCCTTCTCTTTTGCTGACGCAGCGCGCATTTCCATCGTCTCACTCTTTGCAGTCATTGGCCTGACGGCCGGTAAGTGGTATAACAACTTACAGAATATCCCTGCAGGAAACAGACCTATGGAAATCAGCGAACCGCGTCGTCTTTATCAACAGCTGGCCTCAGAACTAAAGAATCGCATTGAAGGCGGACAGTATCAGCCAGGCGATAAGCTGCCGGCGGAACGTTTAATCGCTGAAGAGATGCAGGTCAGCCGTACCGTGGTACGTGAGGCGATCATCATGTTGGAGGTGGAAGGCTACGTTGAGGTGCGCAAAGGTTCCGGTATCCATGTGATTTCCAACCAGCAGAACCACCGCGTCATGACTAACAGTCAGCTGGAGTTTGCTAATTTCGGTCCCTTCGAACTGTTACAGGCGCGTCAGCTGATTGAAAGTAACGTGGCGGAATTTGCCGCAACGCGCGTGACCCGCCAGGACATCGTGCAGCTGATGGAGATCCAGCAGGAGGCGCGCAAAGAAGATCGCTTCCGCGATTCTGAATGGGATATGCGTTTTCATGTACAAATTGCCATGGCGACGCAAAACAGCGCGCTGGCGGCTATTGTTGAGAAAATGTGGCTGCATCGCACCCACAATCCCTACTGGCTGAAACTGCATGAACATATTGACGAACGCTCTATCGGCAGCTGGTGCAATGACCACGATCTGATCCTGAAGGCTCTGATGCGCAAAGATCCCGCCGCCGCCAAACTGGCGATGTGGCAGCATCTGGAAAACACCCGACAGATGTTATTTAATGCCACCACTGACGATTTTGAGTTCAACGTCGACCGCTATATGTTTGCTGAAAACCCGGTTATTCTGCCTGATACCTCCTCTTCCCGCTAAAAAAAGACGCTTTGCCTAACAAAGCGTCTAAAGTCAGCTAAGTTACTTTAGTGTCAGCCAGTGTAAAGCTCCTTTCTGCTAATGATTTTCAACGGTAAAACTCTCAGACAGTGGTAACTTTCCCTGTCTCGTAAAGGTGGATTTTGTTACAGTTATCCGCCTTTTCTTACCCTTTCGCAGCGGGAAAGAAGAACGCTTCGTTTTTATCGCCGCTAAAGGCGACAGACGATTACCCGGCCTGAGGTAGCGGCGACTACAATTAACAAAAACTGCCAGCCTGCCCCCGGCCTCTTTATTGATGGGCCAGTGTTAACAATGAAGTTCAGGAATAATGAATGGATATTTTAAAAGCGCTGTTGCAAGCCTTATGGCAACAAGATTTTGAGACCCTGTCCGATCCGACCCTGGTCTGGGCAATTTATGGCGTGCTGTTTATGATTTTGTTTCTGGAGAATGGCCTGCTTCCCGCCGCTTTTCTCCCCGGCGATAGCCTGCTTATTCTGGTTGGCGTACTGATTGCCAAAGGCACAATGAATTTCCCGCTGACCCTGTTTATCCTCACCACTGCGGCCAGCCTCGGATGCTGGGTTAGCTATATTCAGGGCCGCTGGCTGGGCAATACGCCCACCGTGCAAAAATGGCTATCCCATCTGCCCGCGCAGTATCACCAACGCGCCCATCAGATGTTTCATCGCCATGGCCTCTCCGCCCTGTTAATTGGTCGCTTTATCGCTTTCGTACGTACGCTGCTGCCTACCATTGCCGGCCTTTCCGGCCTGAGCAATACCCGCTTTCAGTTCTTTAACTGGGTAAGCGCTTTCCTGTGGGTCTTCATCCTGACGGTGTTGGGCTTTGCGCTGGGCAAAACGCCGCTTTTCCGCCGTTATGAAGATGAGCTGATGTTCTGTCTGATGCTGCTGCCGCTGGTGCTACTGGTGTTCGGTTTGGCGGGGTCGTTGGTGGTGCTGTGGCGTAAACGCAACGGTAACGGCAAGCAAAAAGGTCAACCCTGATGCAATGGTTACAGCCCCTGTTACGTCAGCCGCTGCGCTGGCTGCTGATCGGATTGCTGGCGATTATCGCCTTTGCGCTGGTGCCGGCCCTGTTTCGTCATGAAAACGCCCTGCAAATTCGCGCGGCCGAACAGGGCGTCACCCTGCCGGACGGGTTCTACGTCTGGCAGAGGTTGAATGCGCAGGGCATTCAGGTGAAAAGCATCACGCCCGCCCAGGACTCGCTGGTGTTGCGCTTTGAATCGCAGGAGCAGAGCCAGGCGGCTCAGCGCGCCCTGCTTAAAATTCTGCCGCATGGTTTTGATATCGCCCAGTTAGATAGCCATGGCGGCTGGCTGAATAAAATTTCGCTACGGCCGCAGTTCGTTGGCTGACCCTGCATAGCGCCCTTCCCCTGCCGCAAATCGGCTTTCTTTATTAACACTTTTGAGCTTTCCGCAAAGAGTGTCTATTCTTACAAAAGGTTATGAGGCGGCATGGCGGCCAGCCTTGTAGCTGCTGCATCTTAACCGTTCACAGGGAACGGCTGAATTTAACAATGGAAGGTCAAGATCGGATGAAATTTCGTACCTCGCTTTTTCTGGCTCTGTTTTCCCTTTCCGGCTTTACCCAGGCCGCTGGCGTCCTCTGTATGCAGAAAGAGAAAAATATTGAGCACGAAATCGCAGTTGCTAAACAACATGATAATCAACGTCGGGTGAACGGCCTCGAACGCGCGCTCACGGAAGTACGCGCCAGCTGCACTGATGAAAAGCTTACGGCGGCCCATCAGGAAAACATTAACGCCAAAAAGCGGGAAGTGGCAGAACGAGAACAAGATCTGAAAGATGCCGAAGAAGATGGCGATAAGGAAAAAATCGCTAAACGCCAACGAAAATTACAGGAAGAGCGCGAAGAGCTTAAAGCGCTTCAGGCTGCTCCCTGGTAACCCATTTACAGCGTACATTGCCTGAGAATAAAGGAGTGTTTCATGTCAAAAGATACTACGTCAGAACACCTGCGCGCCGAGCTGAAGAATCTGGCGGATACGCTGGAAGAAGTGCTGAGCCATTCTACCGATAAATCAAAATCAGAAATGGATAAGCTGCGTAGCAAAGCGCGCGCCGCGCTGGATGAGTCACGCCTGCGCTTGGGTGAAACCGGCGATCGTCTGTCGCAGACCACTCGTGAAGCGGTGAGCCACGCCGATGATTATGTGCGTGAAAATCCGTGGCACGGCGTCGGTATCGGCGCAGCCATCGGGCTGGCCATCGGCATGCTGATTTCGCGTCGTTAATTATGGCCGATTCTCAGCAGAGCCACGGCCCAGGCAAAGGGGTCATAAACATCGGACAGCGTCTCGTCACTACGCTGGTTGGCATGGTAGAAACCCGTGTGCGCCTCGCTGTGGTCGAGCTGGAAGAGGAGAAGGCCAATCTGATACAGATGCTGTTGATGATTGGCCTGACTATGCTGTTCACCGCGTTTGGTCTGATGAGCCTGATGGTACTGGTGATCTGGGCGGTTGACGCACAGTATCGCCTGATGACCATTGGCATTACTACCGCCGTGCTATTTGTACTGGCGCTTATTTTCGGCCTGTGGACGCTGCGTAAGTCGCGTAAATCCACGCTGTTGCACCATACGCGGAAAGAGCTTTCCTCTGACCGTAAAATGCTGGAGGACCGCCAACCATGACGCGAGCTGACCGTGAACAACGTAAAGCGGATCTGCTAATAACTATTCACCAGCAGCGCCTCGATCTGAGTATGGCGCGGCGCGAATGGCTGTTGGAAACCGCCCGTTACGATCGCGGTTGGATGACGCTGTTAAGCCTGCGTAGCTATCTGGCTATCGGCAGCAGCGCCCTGGCGATTTGGTCGGTACGCAATCCCAACTTTTTAATGCGTTGGGCGAAGCGCGGCGTGGGTGCATGGAGCACCTGGCGCCTGATCAAATCCAACCTGCCGCGTAAGCACTAGCGCCTCCTCTGATTGCCTGCAAATAGTGCAGGCAATCAATATCAATTTTCTTGAACTTCTTTGACAGTTTAACTCGCTTACAAATCTTCTCCTGCCCACTTATTATCCTCCTCAGTTACCGAGAGCAGCCAGCAATCGCCTGCAATCATACAGTTTAATCGCTCAGGCGCGTGTCGCCTGGGAAAAAACAACACTGGGGAAAACCATGAAAAAATTCGAAGATCTTGGCCTGTTGGCCGCGCGTATTTTGCTGCCGATCCTGTTTATCGTTTCTGGCTGGGGCAAAGTGACCGGCTACGACACCACCGCGCAGTATATGCAGGCGATGGGCGTACCGGCGTTTATTCTACCGCTGGTTATCCTGCTGGAGCTGGGCGGCGGGCTGGCGATCCTGTTTGGTTTCCTGACGCGTTTTACCGCACTGTTTACCGCCGTCTTTACGCTGCTGACCGCCTTCCTGTTCCACAGCAATTTCGCTGAAGGCGTGAACGCGATGACGTTTATGAAAAATCTCTCTATCGCGGGCGGCTTCCTGTTGCTGGGCATCAGCGGCGCTGGCGCTTACAGCATCGATCGCCTGTTAGGGAAAAAGTGGTAAGTGGTAACTATACGCTAAATAATTCAAGTTGCAGGAAGTCGGCGACGCAGGGAATCCCCGGGAGCTTACTCCTGTAAGTGACCGGGGTGAGCGAGGAATGCCAACGCACAGGCAACTTGAAGTATGACGGGTATATACTTAATCATCTACGGGCGAGGATGGCTGCATTCTCGCCCCTTGCATTTTGGAGGCTTTATGGGACAACTGGTTGATGGCGTCTGGCAGGATACCTGGTATGACACTAAATCGAACGGCGGCCGCTTTAAGCGCTCTGATTCCGCGTTTCGTAACTGGGTGACCGCCGACGGCAGTGCGGGCCCAACAGGAAAAGCGGGATTTATCGCCGAACGCGATCGCTATCATCTGTATGTCTCCCTTGCCTGCCCGTGGGCGCATCGCACGTTGATCATGCGTCAGTTGAAAGGGCTGGAGCAGATGATTTCGGTTTCGGTGGTGCATCCGCTGATGCTGGAAAACGGCTGGACCTTCGCAACCGATTTTCCGGCAGCGACCGGCGATACGCTATATCAGCATGATTTTCTGTATCAACTTTATCTGCAGGCCGATGCCAACTATAGCGGCCGGGTGACGGTGCCGGTACTGTGGGATAAGCAGCAGCAAACCATTGTCAGTAATGAGTCCGCCGACATTATCCGGATGTTCAACTCCGCGTTTGACGCCGTCGGCGCACGCGCCGGTGATTATTATCCCACGGCCCTGCGTGAAGAGATCGATGAGCTGAACGGCTGGATCTACGATACGGTGAATAACGGCGTCTATAAATCGGGTTTCGCCACCTCGCAGGCGGCCTACGACGAAGCCGTAGAAGCGCTGTTTCGTTCGCTGAATCGGCTGGAGCAGATCCTCGGCCAGCATCGCTGGCTGACCGGCAATCAGCTTACCGAAGCGGATCTGCGGCTGTGGACCACGCTGGTGCGCTTCGATCCGGTTTATGTCACCCACTTTAAATGCGACCGCCATCGCATCGGCGACTATCTCAATCTGAACGGCTTTTTACGCGATATCTGGCAAATGCCCGGTATCGCTGAGACGGTAAATCTGCAACATATCCGTCATCACTACTATTGCAGTCATAAAACCATTAACCCCAGCGGCGTCATTTCCGTGGGGCCGGCCTTTGACTGGGATGAGCCGCACGGACGAGATGAACGCTTTTCCTGACCCGCGACAGCTTCACCCGCGATGTTTCTCGTAAAATCTGCGGGTTAGCTGATGGGTTAGCCTTTTTTAGCCAGCAGGCGCGGGATCTCACGCAGGCACCAGGCTTTGGCCTCGCCCATGCTGTCGCGCCGCCAGGCCATAATAATATCGATTTCGCGGGTAGTTTCCGGGCTGACCACGCGCAGACGCCCTTCGGCAATATCCTGTTCTACCAGCGGATAAGGCATGCTGGCCACGCCTAACCCCGCCAGCAGAGCACGGCGCTTATCATCCATGCTGCTGAGCGTTAAGCGCTGCTGTTTATCCAGTAGCTGTACCGTTAGCACCGGCCTTTCACGCGCGGTATCCGCCACCGCGATGCCGCGATATTTTACCCGCGTGGTTTCAGAAAGCGGCTCCGGCTCCTGATGGATCGGATGATCCGGGCTGGCGACGATCACGCTCATAATGCTATAGAGTTTACGGGTATTGATCTCGGTAGAGGCGCGAAAGTGCAGATCCGGCGCCACGACGATATCTGCCCGTCCCTGCTCCAGCCGTTCCCATGCTCCTGCCAGCACCTCGGTAATCAAGGAGATTTGCGTGTTGGCTTTTTCCGACAGCTTCTCTACCAGCGGAAACAGCATTTCGGTCGGCACCAGCGCCTCGGCAACGATGGTCAGATGCGTTTCCCAACCGCGCGCCAGCGCTTCCGCATCGGTGGTGAGTTTATCGGCCGCCTCCAGTAGCACCCGGCCGCGCTCCAGCAGCATGCGCCCCACGTTAGTGAATTTGGTGCGGTGACCAGAGCGATCAAACAGCACCACATCCAACTCTTCTTCCAGTTTTTGCATGGTGTAGCTGAGTGCGGAAGGCACGCGGCCCAGTTCGTCAGCGGCCGCAGCAAAACTGCCGCGCCGATCGATAGCATCCATCACGCGTAGTGCTTCCAAAGTCAGGGCCCGATCTTTTGCCATTGCGCGTCTCTGTCAGTAATTTTGAATATGCCTGGCAGATTAACTGGCTAACAATCCGCCGTCCAGATATTTACCATAGAAACCTGACAGGTGACCTGACAGCATAGACAGGCGCAGGAGAGGTAATCTAACCATGATGAGATCACGCACCGCGCAACAGTGCGGTCAGGCCGATTACGGCTGGCTGCAGGCGCGTTATACATTTTCTTTTGGCCACTATTTTGATCCAAAACTTCTGGGCTATGCCTCGCTGCGGGTACTGAATCAGGAAGTGCTCGCGCCCGGCGCCGCTTTCCAGCCGCGTACCTATCCCCGGGTGGATATTCTTAACCTGATCCTGCGCGGCGAGGCGGAATATCGCGACAGCGAAGGCAATTACTGTCGGGCAAGCGATGGCGATATCCTGCTGCTGTCAACGCAGCCGGGCGTGACCTGGAGCGAGCAGAACGTAAACCGTGATGGGCCGCTGACGCGTATCCAGCTGTGGCTGGATGCCTGCCCGCAACGTGAAAACCCGCTGGTGCAGCAACTGACGCTGACGCCGCAGGAGCCGCATCAGCTGATCGCTTCGCCCGATGGCGAAAACAACAGCCTGCAGGTGCGCCAACAGGTCTGGATCCATCACATTTCCCTGGAGCCGGGGCAAGAGTGGCAGCAGCCGTTACAGGGCGCGCGCGCCTGGCTACAGTCGATTCACGGCCAGTTTCAGGCGCTGTCGGCGAACGGCGAACGGGAAACGTTGGGCTGCGGCGACGGCGCGTTTATCCGTGATGAAACCAGCATTCGTCTGCAGGCGAAAACAGCGCTACGCGCGCTGGTGGTTGATTTGATGAGCTAAGTAAAAAAGGGGCGACGCGCAAGCCGCCCCTGGCAGGATTATTTCAGGATAGTAAAGGCGGTCGTAACGTGCTTCACGCCGCTGACCCGGCTGGCGATATCCGCCGCCGCGCTGGCTTCTTTTTGCGTTACCAGCCCCAGCAGGAACACCTCGCCGTTTTCAGTCGTTACCTTCACGTTAGAGGATTTTACCTGATCGCTGCCCAGCAGCTGCGAGCGTACTTTGGTGGTGATCCAGGTATCGGAAGAGGCGGTGCCCAACGTCACTTTCGGCCCCTGACGGATTTCGTTATACACCTCCGTCGCGCCATCCACGCCCATGGTAATTTGTTTCGCGCGATCCGCCACTTCTGCGCTCGGTGCCTGGCCGGTCAGCAGCACTTTGCCCTGATAGGCGGTGGCCACGACATGCGCATCTTTTTTGATTTGCTGATCTTTCGCCAGCGCGTTGCTGACGCGCAGCTCCAGCGTGCCGTCATCCACCTGAGTGCCGACGGTACGCGGATCGGTGGCGCTCTTGGTCGCTACCGCTGCGCTGCCGACCACAACGGCGGCACAGCCCTGTAATAACAGAGCGGCAAAAATCACTGCCAGTGCAGATAGTGCCTTCATTACATCTCCTTGTTTATTCCTGATGAGGAAACAGGGTGTTATCAATCAAATCACACAGGCAGTTCACGGTCAGCATATGCATTTCATGAATTCTGGCGCTTCTGTGTGATGGAATGCGAATCTCCACATCCTGCGGGCCCAGCAATCCAGCCAGCTCGCCGCCATCATAACCGGTCAGGGCAATAATCGTCATATCACGCGTTACCGCCGCTTCTACCGCCTTAACGATATCGCGGCTGTTGCCGCGGGTAGAGATCGCCAACAGCACATCCCCGGTCTGGCCCAGCGCCCGGACCTGTTTGGCATACACCTCAACGTGCAGCCGATCGTCGCCGATGGCGGTCAACAAAATATTGTCCGCGCTTAGCGCCAGCGCCGGCAGGCTGGGGCGTTCCGCTTCATAACGGTTAATCATGCTGGCGGCGAAATGCTGCGCATTCGCCGCCGAGGTGCCGTTGCCGCAGCAAAGGATCTTATTGCCGTTCAGCAGTGATTGCACCATGGTCATCGCCGCGCGGGAAATGGCGTCGGGTAACGCCTCCGCGGCGGCTATCTGCGTCTGTATACTTTCCGTAAAACAGGCTTTTATTCTTTCCAGCACACTACCACCTGGTTCTAAATGTGGGCTTGAAACGCATCGGGCAGCCAGGTTAGCTGCTGCCCGGTAATGGCGACGATGTCGAAACGACAGTCTACCGTATCGAAGCTGGCGTTGCGCGCCGCCAGCCACAGGGCGGCGCTGCGCAACAGTTTCTGCTGTTTGCGCCAGGTCACGCTGACTGCCGCACCGCCAAAATGCGCGTCGCGACGATAGCGTACCTCGACAAACACCCACTGTCGCCCGTCACGCATAATTAAATCCAGCTCGCCAACGCGATAACGCACGTTGGCGGCGACAAACACCAGCCCCGCCTGCTCCAGATGACGACGCGCTATGCGTTCATAGCGCGCGCCCTGTTGCTGACGGTTTAGCCGGCCGGGACCACCTGTCCCTGACGATACTGGCTCCATGTCAACTTCCTGTTGATAACGCACTCATCCGTGGCGCTCAGCTGACCGGTATTACCGTCAATACGGAAACCGGGCATCTGACGCATTTCGCTAAAGTGGTTAGCCAGCGTCCAGGCGTCAATGCCCATCGCATACAGGCGAACCAGCGAGAAATCATTGTTAAAGCTGCGCGACGCCTGCTGCATCAGCCCTGGATTCGCGCCTGACAGCAGCGGGATATCGCTAAACTGCAGCCCTTCCATCTCCAGACGGAAATCAGGACCGGCGCCTGCCTGGAAGCTGCGCGAGCTGGCGTAGAGCGCCACATTGCTGCGGCTGCTGACGCGCATGGCGATCATCGGCTTAATCAGCTGCAGCTCGCTCTGAGTGGCGACGATATATACCGCATCCACTGCGCCGCCACTGGCGGCGGTCTCAGGCGGCGCGCTGCTCTGCGGCGCCGGGATCGTCAGGCCGGCAATGGTAATGCCCTGCGGCTCGCTGACCGCTGGCGTTACCGGCGTGCCGCTCAGGCTGATGCCCGCGCCGCTGTTGATGCCCTGCTTCAATTCTGCGGTAGAGCCGAACCCCTGCTGCAGCACCGTGCTGCCGCCCAGCGTTTGCCACTCTTGCGCGAAGGCTTTGCTGACGCGATCGCCCAGCGAGCTGCGTGGTACCAACAGCAACGGCATGCGTTTGCCCTGCTGCCAGATATGATGCGCAGCATCACGCGCTTCGTCTTCAGGAGAAAGCGCAAAGTAACAAAGATTCGGATGGTTCTGGATTTTTTCCGGCTCATTCAGCGCCAGCACATTCAGCGGCGTGGAAGCGTCCGCCAGCTGCTGCACTTTTTCTTTCAGCAACGGCCCTACCACCAGCGTGGCGCCATCCTGCTGCGCCTGCGCCAGCACCTGCTGAATCGGCTGCGAGCTGGTGTCATACACTTTTATTTCAGCATTGCCAGCCGGCGCCGTGGCGACGCTGGCCGCTGGCTGAGCGGCGGGCGGCGCGGCTTCGGCGCTGGCCGCGTTATCAGTGCTGGCCGCGCTATCGACCTGTGCGGCGGAAGGGCTGACGACCGCATCGGCATTAGCCGGCGCAGCGCTGTTGTCCGTCGGCGCGGCGCTGTTCTGCGCGCCGTCGCCAGGCAAGGCGATCGGATTTTGCGCGCTGCCGACGGCGGGCGCCGGCGCCGCATTCAGCAGGCCGTTTTTGGCATCATTAAAGCCTTTCTGGATCGCGCTGGCAAAGACCTGCGCCTGACCGCTCAACGGCAGCAGCAGCGCAATCTTGTTGGTGGAGGCGGGCTGTAGATTCTGCACCTGCCCAAGCGCCGTCGGCAGCGTTTTTGCCGCCGGGTTTTGCGGATAGCGCATCTGCCAGTCGCCGATCCCCGCTTTCAGCATATCGGGATCGGTACGGTTCGCCTTATAGACGTTGAGCAGATCGAGCCAGCCCTGCAGCGTATTTTCATCCGCATTAATCGCCAGGCTACTCATCTGCTCTGGCGGCAATTGTGTCAGCGTTTGCCAGGTGGCGTCGATATTATCCTGGTGCGCTTTATCGCTTAACAGCGGCTCCTGCGCGATCAGGATGCGCACCAGATCCAGCGACGGCCGCCCCTGATTGGCGGCAATTTTCAGGCCATAGTAGCGCTGCTGCTGATCTTTCGACATGGAGGATACATCCAGCTTCGCCAGAATTCCCTGCGCGCTGGGGATATCCTGGTTGCCAAGACGCAGCTGGGCGGTCAGCAGCTGTAGCTCCTGACGCTGCGTATCGTTCAGCTGCTGCGGCAGCTGGGTGATTTGCTGGTAAGCCTGGGGATACTTCCCTTCGTTAAGCAGTGCACGTATCGCAAGTAATTGCCAGTCAGCCTTGTTATCATCTGGGCTTTGCTGCACCTGCTGCAGGTAATAGCTGGATGTGCCCGTTGCCGGTCCCTGAATATTTACCGCGGGAGCCTGCGGCGTCTGGCCGGTACAGGCTGCCAAAATCAGCCCCGCCAGGAGAACAGGCACGAAGCGTCCTGCTTTTTTTCGAACGACTTTTGAAGGAAGCATACTGTATCCAGTAAGTTTTTTTCAGGATGCTCAATATTAAATCGGCAATTCGGATGAAACAATGAAACAACACGATCGGGCAGAGATTTCTGCCAGCACGCTCTATATTGTCCCCACCCCAATAGGTAACCTGGGCGACATTACCCAGCGGGCGCTGGCGGTGCTGACAAGCGTCGATCTGGTGGCTGCGGAAGATACACGTCATACCGGACTGTTGCTACAACATTTCGCCATCAATGCGCGGCTGTTCGCATTACACGATCATAATGAGCAGCAAAAAGCGGAGCTGCTGCTGACGAAACTGCAGGAAGGCCAGAGCATCGCGTTGGTCTCTGACGCCGGTACGCCCTTAATCAACGATCCTGGCTATCATCTGGTGCGCCGCTGTCGCGAAGCAGGCATCCGCGTCGTGCCGTTGCCCGGCGCCTGCGCCGCGATCGCCGCCCTGAGCGCCGCCGGTTTGCCCTCCGACCGCTTTTGCTACGAAGGGTTTTTACCGGCCAAAAGCAAAGCGCGCTGCGATACGCTGCGCGCGCTGGCGCAGGAGCCGCGCACGCTGATTTTTTATGAATCAACCCATCGTCTGCTGGATAGCCTGCGCGATATAGTCAGCGAACTGGGTGCGGATCGCTATGTGGTGCTGGCGCGTGAAATCACTAAAACCTGGGAATCGATTCACGGCGCGCCGGTCGCGCAGCTACTCGCCTGGATTGAAGAGGATGAGAACCGCCGTAAAGGCGAAATGGTGCTGATTGTCGAAGGCCACCATGCCGATGAAGAGGCGCTGCCGATCGAAGCGCTGCGCACCCTGGCGCTGCTGCAAAAAGAGCTGCCGTTAAAAAAAGCGGCGGCGCTGACGGCGGAAATCCACGGCGTGAAGAAAAACGCGCTGTATAAATACGCGCTCGAACAGCAAGAAGGATGACAAAACGCTCAGAATGCCCTATCATCCGCGCCGAAGCTGACCAGACAGTCGCCGCTTTGTCGCCGTCCCCTTTCGGGGGAGACGGGCAGAGGGGAGGAAAGTCCGGGCTCCATAGGGCAGGGTGCCAGGTAACGCCTGGGGGGCGCAAGCCTACGACCAGTGCAACAGAGAGCAAACCGCCGATGGCTCATGCGTGAGCACAGGTAAGGGTGAAAGGGTGCGGTAAGAGCGCACCGCGCGGCTGGCAACAGTTCGTGGCACGGTAAACTCCACCCGGAGCAAGGCCAAATAGGGGTTCACAAGGTACGGCCCGTACTGAACCCGGGTAGGCTGCTTGAGCCAGTGAGCGATTGCTGGCCTAGATGAATGACTGTCCAAGACAGAACCCGGCTTACCGGTCAGCTTCACTCTTTAAAAAACCCCGCTTCGGCGGGGTTTTTGCTTTTTACAACGGCGAACTCTGTTAAATACGCAGCGCTTACAGCCGACTCAGGCAATCCAGCGCCACGCTTTTAAAGCTGGCGAAGTCGCTGCTGTCGCGCAGGCGCGTCATTGCGCGTTCGCGCATAAAAGTGACAAACAGATCGTAGATCGCCATCGCCTCTTCATAGTCATCCTTGCTGATGGCTAACAGGAAAATGACATAGGCGGTCTCTTCGCCCCAGACAATGCCCTGCGGCGCCAGCACGGTATAGACCACGCTTTTCTTCGCCATCAGCCCCAGCGAGTGCGGCAACGCTATCCCCTCACCCAGCATGGTGCTGAGAATCGCTTCGCGTTCCTCAACCGACGGGTAAAATGTCTCGTCGACAAAGCCTTCCTGTTCCAGCTGCCGGCACAGCAGGCTAAACAGCTGCGCCTGTTCCATCGGCCGATCGATAATGCAAAAATGGCGCGCGTCGAAGAACCGTTCCAGCATGTAAGGCTTGGTGCGATCCACCAGCACCTGTTTGCCCAACTGCTCCAGCTGATAGTCGGTGGGAAAAGGCGACATCACCACGATCGGTTTGCCCTTCTCGCTTAACCGCACGGTGGAGATCACGAAGTCCTCTTCTATATTTTCCTGCATCTCATATTCGCGCAGCGAAATGATGCGCGTGACGACGATCTGCGGATACTTACGCAGCAGCATCGCCTGAATCATGCGCACGGTTGAGTTGTCGGTATCGCACACCAGCACCACCTGCGGATGACGCTGGTAGCCGACGTTATAGTGGCGTTCCAGCCCAACGCCGATATGCAGCACCAGAAAACCGATCTCGTTTTCGCTGATCACATAGGGCGTGTACTTACTCCAGCTGGAGACCGCCGCCAGCGTCACGTCATACGCCATCGGATAGTGCTGTTTGATATTGGTCAGCAGCGGATTCGGAATGGTTATCTGATAGCGCACGCGGGTGATCATGGTTTTGATATGAGTCAGCAGATCGGCGCGCAGCTGCTGGTCGTTTTGCAGGTTGTAGTTGTAGTGGGTGTTGATATAGCTAAGGATGTAATTCACCAGCGAATCGCCATCGTCGGCGCTGATGGCGCTGGGGGCGATCTCCTCAACCCGTCGGGCGGCGATATTCAGCCGCAGCCAGGCCTCTTCCGCCGGGGAGATAACTTTACCGGTAATCGGGCGCATCAGGTTGATGATATGGCGCGCCGCCGCCTGCACATCGCTGTCCACCTCATCGGCGCTGAAGTCAGAAAGCGGATAGCCTTCGCTAATGCGGCGCACCGCAACGGCGCAGTAAAGGCGCAGGTAAAGCTCGCCTTCGTCAGTCATACGAATATTAAAGCGCGCAAAGCATTGCAGCAGCAGCGGCTGAAGCGTCAGCAGCATGCCGCTGTTGAGCGCTTCCATCTGCAACAGCGGATTTTCACTGTTTTCCTGGGCGATCTGATAGAGCAGATCGGTCAGGCAGGTGCGGATCGCCATCTCGCTGCCGAACAGCTTCATGCCATAGCGTGGACGCGCCTCGATGGTCAACTGATAGCGGCTAAGCCACTCCCTGACCTCCGCCATATCGCTTTGCAGCGTGGCGCGGCTGACAAACCACTCTTCCGCCAGGTCCTCCAGCTTGATGGCCCAGGCGGAGGTAAGAAAGCGCGTCAGCAGATAATGAATACGTACCGTCGAGGTGCGGGGAATGCGCAGATGCGCCGGTGACTGCTGCGTCAGGCGCTGATAGCTTGCCGGGTCGTGAATACGCAGCTGATAGCCCTCGCCGCGGCACAGTACAAATAGCGCGCCGTGGTCGGCCAGCATCTCGTTAAGCATATTAATATCGGTGCGCACGGTGCGCGTAGAGACCGCAAAGCGGCGCGCCAGCTCATCCTGCGGCAGCGTCTCTTTTTGTAACGTATCAAATAATTGAGCCAGTCGCTGGTTTGGAAATCTCACGGCAGCTCTCCCCTGTTGGCAGCGCCTCGGCGCGGCAAATTAACTCATCATGGCACCATCACCATCTGGGACGGCGCGCCAATCGCGGTGTAATCATCGCTAAAACTCAACTTCCCGCTGACGCTGTCGATATGAAAACGCGTAATGTTATCGCTGCGCTGATTCAGTACGTAAAGCGTTTTGCCATCCTCAGACAAGCTCAGCGTGCGCGGATAGTCACCGCGCGTCCAGATATGCTCGATCGGCGTCAGCGTTCCGTCTGCGGCAATCTGAAAATGGCCGATACTGTTATGCAGGCGGTTAAGCACATACAGATGCTGGCCGCGCTTATCTATCGCCAGGCCGGAGGCAAAGCTGGTGCCTTTATAGCCCGGCGGCAGAGAAGAGACCGTCGCGCCCTCGGTCAGTGTGCCCTGTCGCGTATCAAACCGATAATAGGTCAGGGTTGAGGCCTCTTCATTGATCAAATAGATCCCGTTGCCATTTGGCGTAAAAACAAAGTGCCGCGGCCCGGCGCCCGCAGAGGAGGCGGCCAGCCACGGCGGCGTATTCGGCGTCAGCTTGCCCTGTTCGCTGAGCCGATACTGATAAATGCGATCTAATCCCAGATCGGTGCTGAACACATAACGCCCCTGCGGATCGCTGGCGATCATATGGGCATGCGGCCCGTCATGATCGCTGCTGGCAAAGCTGCCTTCCACGGCGGCCTGCGGCCGTGCGGCGCCTGGCGCGCCCTGATGCTGGCGCTGGTCGCTGGCCTGCTCCAGCCCGCCGTCCGCGCGTACCGGCAGCACGGCAACAGAGCCGCTAACATAGTTAGCCACCAGCAGATGTCGACCGTCGGGCGTCAGCGAGAGATAAACCGGACCGCTGCCAGCCGAGCTTACCTGATTAATTTCGCTCAGGCTGCCATCCTCCGCCAGGCGGTAAGCGACGATAATTCCAGGATCGCTTTCGCTGGCGACGTACAGGACTTTTTTCTGCGCGTTCGCCGTCAGCTGTGCGGCATTGCGCAACTGGCTGACCAGGGTTTTCTCACGCAGCGCGCCGTCCGGCGCGATGGTAAAGCGATATACCCCTTCGCCGTGCGGCTGATAAGTGCCGACAAACGCATAAGGCGTCGCCGTCGCCAGCGGCGCAACGCTGAGTAAAGCCATAGACAATGCTGCAATCACTCGTTTACGCATAAAGTTATCCTGGATTCGTCTGCTGTTACGCCGCCCGCGTTCCGGGTTAGCTCAGCAGCTTTTTCGTTATCGCCAGTAGCGTTTTGACATCATCAGGCCGCGTATCGCCAGTGGCTTTATCGATAATAGAGCTATAGATATGCGGAATGATTTTGCTGACGCCCGCTTCCAGCGCAATCTGTAAAATCGCCTCGTAGTTCTCCAGATCGATACCGCCGGTCGGCTCCAGCCAGAAATCGTGCTCGGCGCAGGCCTGCGCCACCGCGACATATTCATCTTTCGCCTTCAGGCCGCCCATCGGAAAATATTTAATTGAGCTGCCGCCCATATCCTTCAGCATGGCGATAGCGGTTGCAACCGGCACTATAGCCTCTGCCGCCTGGGCGCTCAGCGGTCCGGTGGAAATTTTCACTTTGCCCGGTGTTCCGGTAGGCGATACCAGACCGTTCACCACGGTTTGCTGCTGTCCCAGCAGGGCGCGGCTGGTGGCGACGCCGGTAAAAACCTGATTGACGTGCTGCGGCTGGACCTCACGGGAAATCTCGCTGACCATCGCCGACTGACGCGGATCGCCCGCGCCCAGCCCCACGGAAAGGGCATTATCAATCAGCACGGCATACTGACGCATATCTTCGACGGCACGCTCCACGCTGGCGTAGTTTTTCGATAATACGCCAACCAGCACGTGTCCTTCCGCCGCCTGCCAGATGGCCTGCGCGTTATCTTTCGATCCTGCCAGCACGTTCAGGCAAACCCGTTGATGATAAAAGTTAGGTGTCAGCGTCATGCTTGTTTCTCTCCTGTGAGTAAAGCCTTAATGCTCAGAAAAATGGTGTTCAGCTGCTCTGGCGTGACGCTGCGCACGTCCGCCTCGACAATGCCTTCATTAGCTTTGTAGCCGCGGAAATAGATGGCAATCGCGCCGTTTTTCAATGCCTTCACCAGCTCGCCGGTGGTCTGTCCGATAGCCGCCTCGTCAAACTGGAGCTCCGCACGAGCGATATCACGCCCGGCTGCATCCCATACCACGCGCGCGCTAACGCCATCCAGTTCGTTCAGGTTATTGATAAAGGGCGTCATTTTTTCCACCATCTGCGCGCCGCTCTCTTTTTCACGCGTCAGATAGTTTTCAATCGCCTGCGTCAGGCCAAGAATGCCCTCTTTTCCCACCTTCATCGCCCGGCCGATGCCCGACGACTGCCGCTTAACCCATTCAACGTATTGATGTTTTCCGACGACCAGGCCGCTGATCGGCCCTTCTATCGCTTTAGCGCCGCTGTAGATCACCAGATCGGCGCCGCACTGATAGTAGCGCTGCAAATCCTCTTCCGCGGCGGCATCCACAATCAGCGGGAGATGATGTTTACGCGCCACCGTGGCCGCCTGCTCAACGCTCAGATGGCTTTTCTGCACGCAGTGGTGCGATTTGATATAGAGAATGGCCGCCGTTTGCGGTGTGATCGCGGCCGCTAGCTGCTCAGCGGAGCATTCATTGGCGTATCCCGCCTCCACCAGCCGACCGCCGCCCAGCGTTACCATGGTGCCTACCGGCGCGCCAAAGTTAACGTTATGCCCTTTCGGCAGCACGATTTCGTGCGGCACCGTCAGCGGCGCGGCGTGTAAATTATCCAGCAGCCAGGCGTTATCTTTAACAATGACCGCCGCCACCGACTGGGCGATGCCAGCGGAGGCGCAGGAGACCACCAGCGCATTTTCCGCGCCGAGCAGCTTAGCGATATAAGCGCCGGTTTTATCCACCAGATCTTTCATTTCAAAATAGTGGTTCAGGCCATATTTCACCGTATCCACTACGTCTGCCGCCGGCGTGGAAACGCCCAGGATGGTCATGCGCCCGGAAGCGTTAATCACCTGCTTCAGGCTATATTTTTCATAAATCGAAGACATTTTTTGCTTTCCCTTCATCGGTAACCGTCCACTGTCCGGCAACGACCGCCGCCAGCGGGGTAAAATGTGTCTGGCCCTCCAGGGTTTCACCTTCTGAATCCAGCAGCGGGCGCGCCTCATTGCTTAACGTAAACAGGGTAAGATCGGCGTCGAATCCCGGCTCCAGCCGCCCTTTGTGCGTCAGGCGCAGGCCCTCCGCCGCTTTCCAGGTAACGCAGTCGATAATCTGCGACAGCGTCATGCCGATGCTGAAGAATTTCGACATCACGTGCGCCAGGCTCTTCACCGGACCATCGATGCGGTTACGGCAATAGATATCGGAGCTGATGGTATCGGGCAGAATGCCCTGCGCGATGGCGCGACGCGCGACCTCAAAGCTGAAGCTGGCGCTGCCGTGGCCGACATCCAGCCGCACGCCGCGCTGCAGCGCTTTTTTTACCGCCTGGCGCAGTTCGCCTTCCGGCGTCAAAATACGGTTCGGCTTGCCGTTATAGCAGTGGGTAATGATGTCGCCTGCGCTCAGCTGTTCGGCAATCTCATCCAGATTCGGCGGATTATTGCCGATGTGCACCATCAGCGGCAGGCCGCCATTCTCCTGCTGGATCTCTTTCGCCAACTGTAGCGGCCGGATGCCGTTTTCCCCCACCACGCTGCTGCTGATGCGCGCCTTAATGCCAATGATGAAACCAGGCAGGCGCTGTAGCGCAGCGCGCACGGCGGATTTATCGATCTGCTTCAGATCGGCCAGCTCATTCTGCGTGACGATACCGGTGCGGGC
The DNA here is from genome assembly GCF_023517775.1 of Mixta hanseatica. Taxonomy (NCBI): domain Bacteria; kingdom Pseudomonadati; phylum Pseudomonadota; class Gammaproteobacteria; order Enterobacterales; family Erwiniaceae; genus Mixta; species Mixta hanseatica. The sequence goes on from NZ_CP082904.1 coordinate 3,738,302, forward strand.
GATGTTCAGCAGCGCATAGACCTGCGTTTGCGCTTTACGCGTCAGCTGCCAGAGATCGTCGACGTCAGCCGCGCCGGTACTGCCGGCATCCACTACGGTGGTGACGCCAGTAGCGACGCCGATGTTGTCCGCCTCGTCGTGATAAATCGGTGATTTGGGATAGCAGTGGACGTGTGAATCAATCCAGCCTGCGCTGAGGTAAACGGTGCCGTCCAACAGCCGTTCATCTTTTGCTTGTCCTGATACCTGCCCAACGGCGGCGATTTTCCCATCCTGGATGGCGATATCGACCAGCTGTTCATCAACCAGCCGGGCGCGGCGAATAATCAGATCGAACATGACAACTCCTTCTGGCGGACCTGCCTGCCCGGCAAGCCCGCTGTGGTTTACAGCGCGACCGGGAAGATAGCGCCCAGCACCATCGCGCCAAGTATCGCGCCGCCGGTGATCGGTTTATTCCACAGGTAGAACAGCAGCGCGCCGATCAGCGAGCCAAGGCCAATAGGAATAGAAGCGCCCATCGCAGAGAGAATAATCAACGGCCCGAGGAAGCGTCCGGAGGTGTTGCCTGCCCCCATCATTACATCGGCGCCGTAGGTCGAGTCGCTCTGGTTAATGGTGAATTTACGCGCCAGGATAATGATGTAGCCAATCGCCACGCCGATAATCAGGCCGGTCGCCAGCGACGCGGCAAAGTTAGCCACGGGAAAGATAATGCCCGCGCCAAGCAGCAGCGCCGGCACGCCCAGACCGACGCCGGTTTGAATGGCGCCGCCAATATCCAGAATGCCGACCAGCGAGCCTTCGATAATGCGGGCGAACAGGAAGCTGGCGCCAAAGGCGGCTACCGCGCCGTACGCGCCGGTTTCCATTCCGGCACGCAGCATGGAAACAAAGGCCACTTCGTTAAAGGCGCCGATGCCGTACAGGTAATACATATGCGTACCGGCGAACACGCCGGCGGAAAGCAGGCCAACAAAGATCGGGAAGGACCAGTCGGCGTACCAAAATCCACTTTTAGTCTCGTTCATCGTATGCTCCCGGTTATTTTCCGCTCAGGCTGTTATGGATCATGTCAAGCCAGCCCGGCACGCCCATCTGGAACGATTCCAGCAGTTTCATATCGAAGCCGCGGAAGAAACCGCTCAGCACAAACAGCAGCACGATCGAGACCATCATCACTTTGGTGACTTTGTTCCAGCCGCTCTCTTCCACGCCTTTACCAATCAGGATGCCCAACACCAGGCCCGGTACGGCGTTGCCCATAATCAGCTGCGCCAGCCCGCCGAAAATGGTGGCCCAAAAGCCCGATTTTTTACCGGCGTCAATCGCCGCCAGCCAGAAAATCACCGGCATCACGGTATTAACCAGCAGGTTGGCGGCCGGAACCAGGACCTTAACCGCCGTGACCTGTAGCGCTTCCGGCACCGCCGAGGCAGTTGAATTAAGGAAGGCCACGACAAACATGCCGATGATGCCGCAGGCAATCGCCATTTTTTTCGGATCGTGCAGCGTTTCGGCGACGTTGCGGTTTTTGATCATCAGCGCTGCCGCGCCCCAGTTAGGGATAATGCGGTGGTCAACGTCCTGGGTAAAAGAACCGGCCGCCACTGAGGACGCCCACGCGTTAAAAAAGAAGCCAAGGCCAAAAGAGAAGTGAGAAGCGGGATCGCCTTCACAGGAGTTAAGTTCGCCCAGTGTTCGAAATGCGCCCATGCCTTGAGAGGTTGGCGCATGAAACATACGCGCAGCGCCTGCGCCGACGCCTACGCCGACCAGCCCCCCAATCACCAGCGACTTAAGCAAAATAATTAAAAACATCAGTCTTTCCTTATGTCTTATCGCCTAACGTTTTTATTGCGCGATCGTAAATTCCACCTGGTCGGTATCAATCACGGTCACGTTGACGGTAATTTCCAGCTCTACGCGGTAACTCCGTCGCTCACGCGGCAGAAAGAAAAACAGAAACTTCTCTTTTCTGACGCTCTGCTGCGCACGAATAACTTTTACGTCCTGTGGCTCGATGCGCAGCAAAACTTTTTGTGTGGATTGCAGCACCTTGTGCTGCACATGGCTGAGCGCATCAGCAAATGCCCTGCTTTGCGTATCGCCTTTGCCGCTGACCAGAACCGCAGTGGTAAATTGCTGTTTCATGCTTAGCTGCCGTACTTTTTATTCCAGGCCAGCACCAGCTTCTCGCCCAATTCCTCTTTATCCATAAAGCCGAATCCCAGTACGTTGGCGCCTTCATTAATGGCCGTTACGCCTTCATCGATCGAGCGCATGCCGTGCTTAGCTTTATAACCATATTTATTCGATGCGGTGATTGCGCCCGCGCCACCGCTGCCGCAGAAAGAGATGCCGAAGTCGGCGTTTTCCGCTTTCATCACATCGCCCAGTTTCATATCCGCCGCGACGCCAGGCACCACGACCGCACGACCGCCCGCTTTTTCGATCCCGGCCGCAACTTTTTGTCCTTTACCTAAACGATCGCCAATCACTACGGTTACCATATTGCGTTCCTTCTGTTGGGGTTGCTTACTGCTGGCGGGCCTCGGCCTGCCGCTGATTAATTTGATTTCGCCACTTCAAAATGAACGGAAAGCAGCCAGGCCTCTTCACGCGGCAGGTTGCCGAACAGATCGACCACCTGTTGCGCCAGCCGCATTGATTCAGGAGAGATATCCTCAAACAGTTCGGCTTCAACTTCCGGCAGCGGCTCGCCGGTTAATGAGCGCAGCGCCATCGCGCGTACGTGGGAGGCCAGCATTTGTTGCTGTACCGCATTGGGATAAATCGCTTCCGTGGTAAAGAGTTGCTCTATTTGTTTCTTTACCCGCTCAGCCAGCGCATCAATCTCAGTGTCGCTGACCGGCTTTTGTACCGCACTGTTATTCACCTTTCCCACTCCTGATTGCCTGAATATCCGTTTGTTTCGCGTTGAAAACAAAGTAGCGCTATCTCCGGCGGGTTTGTAGCCTAAATTTTTCCGCCACAAAGTGGAAATAACAGCGCGCTCGATGCGCAACGTCGCAAAATAGTTATTCTGGGCGAAATAATGGCGAAAGGAAGCCATCTCATGCGAGGAATAGCGCCCATTTACGTAAAAAGCAGAAATAAACTGTGGAAGCGGCACAGGAAAAAAACGGCGACGCTCTTAATAATAAGAAAAGATTATGAATAACAGCAGCGGATAAGATTAAATAAGAATTAATTATTTATTAGCATAAATAATAATGAGAATACTTATGATAAAAAATAAAAAAACCGGGCGCGCTATTGCACCCGGCATCTCTGTGTAACTATTATTGCCCGGCGATGCTCATTTCCGGCAGCAGCACAGAACCGCACTGAATATTGCTGCGCGTCTCAATATCGTTGCCGACGGTCACCATATTACGCCACATATCCTTCAGGTTACCGGCAATGGTAATTTCACTAACCGGATACTGAATTTCACCATTTTCGACCCAAAATCCCGCCGCGCCGCGTGAATAGTCGCCGGTGATGCCGCTTACGCCCTGGCCCATCAGTTCAGTTACCACCAGACCTTTGCCCATTTGTTTGAGCAGGTCATCAAAGCTGCTGCCCTGACCGGCGATACGCCAGTTATGGATGCCACCGGCATGGCCGGTGCTTTGCAGCCCCAGCTTACGCGCGGCGTAGCTGGTCAGCAGCCAGGTTTGCAGCACGCCATCCTTCACAATTTCACGATCCTGAGTACGCACGCCTTCGCTATCGAACGGCGTGGAGGCCAGCCCTTTTAGCAGATGCGGTTTTTCTTCAATGGTCAGCCATTCCGGCAGAATCTGGGTGCCCAGCGCATCCAGCAGGAAGGTGGATTTGCGATAGACGCTGCTGCCGCTGATAGCGCCGACCAGATGGCCAAACAGGCCGGTAGCCACTTCCGGCGCGAAAATTACCGGCGCCTTCATGGTGGGCAGCTTGCGCGGCGCCAGGCGCGACAGGGTACGCCGCGCGCACTCCTGACCCACCCATTCCGGCGACTGAAGATCGCCTAAGGCGCGACCAATGGTATAGGCATAATCACGTTCCATATCGCCTTCCGCTTCCGCGATCACACAGCTGGAAAGCGAATGACGGCTGGAGCAGTAGCTTTGCAGCATGCCGTGGCTGTTGCCGAACACCTTGATCCCGACGTGGCTGTTAAAGCTGCCGCCTTCGGTATTGGTAATGCGCTTATCCGCCTGCAGCGAAGCCTGTTCCGCACGCGCCGCCATTTCGATCGCTTTGTCAGGATCGATCTCCCACGGATGGAAAAGATCGAGATCCGGCGCGTCAAAGGCCAGCAGCTCGCGATCGGCCATCCCGGCATAGGGATCGGGCGAGGTGTAACGGGCAATATCTACCGCCGCCTGCACGGTGCGCTTGATCGCCTCACTGCTGAGATCGGTAGAAGAGGCGCTGCCCTTACGATTTTGGTAGTAGACCGTAATGCCCAGCGCGCCATCGCTGTTGAACTCAACGTTTTCTACCTCACCATAACGGGTACTGACGCCAATACCCGTGGTTTTACTGACCGCTACCTCAGCGCCGTCGGTACCTGCTTTCGCCAGCTCCAGCGCCTGGGCTACTGCCTGCTCCAGCACTTTACGTTGTTCTGCAACCTGAGTGAGTATTTTCATTGATCTACCATAATATGATGAGTACGGTCTGCCCTTGCTGGCAGCCAGCCATTGCAAGGCAACGCGCGAGTTGTATCCTTATCTGGAGTCTAACAGAGTCAGAGAACAATTTCGCAGTAGCCGCGTAACCTGTTAGCATTAGCCTCTTTTTCAGGAGCCTGATAATGACGAAACACCCCGAAGAGTGGCTCGATGACGTACCGGATAATCAAGAAGAAGAAGATGAAGAGATTATCTGGGTCAGTAAGAGTGAGATTAAACGTGATGCCGAAGAGCTGAAGCGACTCGGCGCGGAGATGGTCGATCTGGGGAAAAACTCTCTCGATCGCCTGCCGCTGGACGAAGAACTGCGCGATGCGATTGAGCTGGCGCAGCGCATTAAGAAAGAGGGCCGCCGCCGTCAGCTACAGCTGATCGGCAAACTGCTGCGCGCGCGCGATCCCGATCCGATCTACCAGGCGCTGGATAAGCTGAAAAACCGGCATAACCAGCAGGTCGCGCTGTTCCATAAGCTGGAAGCAATGCGCGACCGTCTGGTGGAACAGGGCGACGACGCCATGCCTGAGGTGCTGAACCTCTATCCACACGCCGATCGTCAACAGCTGCGCAGCATGATCCGTAACGCGCAAAAAGAAAAGGCCGCCAATAAGCCGCCAAAGTCGTATCGTCAGATCTTCCAGTATCTGCGCGAACTGGCTGAAACCGCTTAAGCTATCGTCCCTGCAGTAACAGCGTTACGCTCTTTTCTTAAGCGTAACGCTGGCTTGCTGCCGCTCTCCCCCGCCACGCTTTCGCGCCCTAACGTCCGGCTAACGGTTATTTGGCTAAGCGTTCCAGCAGTTTCTGATGAATACCGCCAAAGCCGCCGTTGCTCATAACCAAAATGGTATCGCCCGGATGCGCATGTTTAGCGATCGTCTCTACCAGCGCATCGATATCTGCGCTCCAGAAGGCGGGCTGAATACAGGCATCGGCTACTTCCGCCACCTGCCAGGGAATATGGTGCGGTTGGAACAGAAACACCTCATCGGCACGCCCCAGCGCCGGCGCGATATCGTCTTTACTGACGCCCAGCTTCATGGTGTTAGAGCGCGGCTCCAGCACGGCAAGGATACGGGCGGTGCCGCCTACTTTGCTGCGCAGCGCGGCCAGCGTCGCCAGAATCGCGGTAGGATGGTGGGCGAAGTCGTCATACACTTTAATGCCGTTGGCCTCGCCGCGCAGCTCCAGACGACGACGCGCGTTGATAAATTCATCCAGCGCGCGGCCGGCATCTTCCGGCTTCACGCCGACATGACGCGCGGCGGCAATGGCCATCAGACCGTTATGCATGTTGTGCTCGCCCACCAGCGACCAGTTTACTTCCGCTACGCGTTCGCCATCCAGCCAGGCTTCCCAGCGTGAGGCGTCCGGCGTCAGTTTCTTCGCCTGCCAGCGGCCGTTCTCGCCCACCGTTTCCTGCTCGCTCCAGCAGCCCATCGCCATCACCTGCTTCAGGTTGGTATCGTGTTCCGGCAGCAGGATTTTGCCCTGACCCGGCACGATACGCACCAGATGGTGGAACTGCTTCTGGATAGCACGCAGATCGTCAAAAATATCGGCGTGGTCAAATTCGAGGTTATTCAGAATTAACGTGCGTGGGCAATAGTGAACAAACTTGGATCGCTTATCGAAAAAGGCGCAGTCATACTCGTCCGCCTCAATCACGAAGAATGGGCTTTTTCCTAAAGTTGCGGATACCGAGAAATTTCCCGGCACGCCGCCGATCACAAAGCCGGGTTCCAGCCCGCAGGCCTGTAAAATCCACGCTGTCATGCCTGCGGTGGTGGTTTTTCCATGGGTTCCCGCCACGGCGATCACCCAGCGGTCGCGCAAGACGAAATCATGCAGCCACTGCGGCCCAGACATATAGGGAATATTGCGTTCCAGTACCGCTTCAACGCAGGCGTTGCCGCGCGTCATCGCGTTGCCGATAATGACTAAATCGGGCGCGGGATCAAGCTGACTGGCATCGTAACCCTGAATTAAATCAATGCCTTGGTTCTCCAGCAGCACGCTCATTGGCGGATAAACGTTGGCGTCAGAGCCAGTGACTTCATGGCCCATCGCACGCGCCAGCATCGCCAGCCCGCCCATAAAAGTGCCACAGATACCCAGGATATGAATACGCATAAAAGGTCCGTTTTCGAAAAAGTTCGGGGCACAGTGTAGCGCTGAGCGGCGCGGGAAGAAACGGATTTGACCTATGGTCTTTGTGGTTCATTCCGTTAAACTGCGATGGCATACGTTGCAGCTTTGTACCCTATGCTGCTACTCCATCGAAGATTCAGGGATTGTGTTATGAAAACATTAGGCGAATTTATCGTCGAGAAGCAACACGACTTTCCGCATGCCACAGGTGAACTGACGGCGCTGATCTCCGCTATTAAGCTCGGCGCTAAAATTATCCATCGCGATATTAATAAAGCCGGGCTGGTTGATATTCTGGGCGCCAGCGGCGTTGAAAACGTTCAGGGCGAGCAGCAGATGAAACTTGATCTGTTCGCTAACGAAAAACTGAAGGCGGCGTTAAAAGCGCGCGGCATCGTGGCCGGTATCGCATCTGAAGAAGAGGACGAAATCGTTATCTTCGAAGGCGTGGAAAACGGTAAGTATGTCGTGTTAATGGACCCGCTGGATGGCTCGTCGAATATCGATGTCAACGTTTCCGTTGGTACGATTTTCTCTATCTATCGTCGCGTAACGCCGCCCGGTACGCCAGTCACCGAAGCGGACTTTATGCAGCCGGGCAATAAGCAGGTCGCCGCCGGTTATGTGGTTTACGGCTCTTCAACCATGCTGGTTTACACTACCGGTTGCGGCGTACACGCCTTTACTTACGATCCGTCGCTGGGCGTGTTTTGTCTGAGTCAGGAACGTATGACGTTCCCGGAGAAGGGCTACACCTACTCCATTAACGAAGGCAACTATATTCGTTTCCCACAGGGCGTGAAGAAATACCTGAAGTTCTGCCAGGAAGAGGATAAAGCGACTCATCGTCCTTATACCTCGCGTTATATCGGCTCTCTGGTGGCGGATTTCCACCGTAACCTGCTGAAGGGCGGCATCTACCTCTATCCCAGCACTGCCAGCCACCCAAGCGGCAAGCTGCGCCTGCTGTATGAGTGTAACCCGATGGCCTTCCTGGCCGAGCAGGCGGGCGGCAAAGCCAGCGATGGTAAAAATCGTATCCTTGATTTGCAGCCGGAAGCGTTGCATCAGCGTTGCCCCTTCTTTGTCGGCAACGATGCAATGGTAGAGGATGTAGAGCGCTTTATGCGCGAATATCCCGACGAGCATCAGGCTTAAGCGATAAAAAGGCCGCCAGCATCATGCTGGCGGCCTTTTTCATTATGGCCCGACGCGCCTGCCTGCTGCACTTACTTCGTTATATTTACCCGAAACTGCGACATGCTGCTTACCAGCTGACGCGACTGCTCTTCCAGCGATTGCGTGGCCGCTGCGGCCTGCTCGACTAATGCGGCATTTTGCTGCGCCACTTCATCCATCTGACTCACCGCCTGATTGATCTGCTCGATATCGTGGCTTTGCTCCAGCGATGCGTCGGAAATCTCTTTCATCAGGGCGGTAACATCTTTCACTTCGGTAGCGATAGCATTTATGGTTGCGCCGGCGCGCTGCGCCATGTCGCTTCCCTCTTTCACCCGGCCTTGCGATTCGCCAATCAACTGACGGATCTCTTTTGCCGCTCCCGCGCTGCGCTGCGCCAGATTGCGCACTTCACTCGCCACGACGGCGAAGCCGCGCCCCTGCTCCCCGGCACGCGCCGCCTCTACCGAGGCGTTCAATGCCAGAATATTGGTCTGGAAAGCAATACCGTCAATAACGCCCAGAATATCAGCGATATGGTTGGCGCTTTCAGCAATTTCCTGCATCTTGCCGGTAACGCTGCTGACCACTTCAGCACCCGTTGCGGCAGTAGTGGAAACATTGCGCGCCAGCTGATGCGCCTGCTGCGCATTGTCAGCGCTCTGTTTCACCGTCAGGGTTAATTTTTCCATGCTGCCCGCCGTTTGTTCCAGCGAAGTTGCCGACTCTTCCGTGCGCTGTGACAGGTTAAGATTGCCCAACGAGAGTTCACGGCTGCCTACGTCGATCTGTAGCGAGGCTTCCATCACCCGGCTAACGGAATCAAGCAGTCCCTGCTGCATTTTTCTCATCGCTTCAATTAAGCGCCCCAGTTCATTGCGGCCTGCATCCGGTATCGGCTGCGTTAGATCGCCGATGGCGATATGTTCCAGCTGTTCAATCGCCTGATTCAATGGCTTCAGCAGCACCGCTTTTAACGCCATCCATGCGATAACCAGCAGCGTCAGGGTTAACAGGCCGCAGACGATAATACTGATCCGCATTATCTTCTCATTCAGTTTCGCCTGCTCTACACGTATATTGCTGATTTGATTAGTATCCAGCGCAAAGGCTTCAAATGCCTGTTGATAGCCGCCGGTAGAGGAGGTAAGCACATGCCCTACCAGCTGGTAATAAGCATTGGCGTCTTTATTTTCCAGCGCCCGTAATAAAGGGTCGATGCCTTGTTGCCTGTAACGTTGATAGCTGGTTTCAAGCGCCTTAAGTAGCTCTTTGCCTGTTTCTGTCTCAATATGGCTGGCCGCTACTCTGTCCATCGCCTCTTGCGCTTGTCGGACATAATCAATCACGCGGGCAATATTTTTTTCTGCTTCAGCCAGTTGATTGGTGCTGAGTTGATGAAACGCCGTCGCCGCCGTGGCACGGGCACGAAACAAATTACTGTTATTCTGATAAAGCGGGTCGATGACTTCGCTATCGATATAATCGATTTCTTCAAGAAAATTATTTGATTTTTGCACCGCGCCAAGCCCAATAAAGCTGACGATAAGCAACAGCAACGTAACTGATGTCAGCAGGCAAATTAATGCCATACGCACAGATATATTTTTCAACATAAGATATTTTCCCTAAAAATAATAAAGGCTGAGTTCCTTCGCCTGGAGATTATGGTGAATTATTATTGTTCTCTATAAATATCGGCATAATTAACAAACTCTATAACGGACATAACTTACTAATTTGCGTACTAATGATATTTCTGTGCATTAATTTTTCTGGCGTAGCCGCCGCTCGCCTCCGCCGGTATCCGTTGTTATAGTGTTTTTTCTTTCCTGTCGGGTCATGGAGCGCTACATGACGGCCTTTGCCTCAATATTTATTTTGCTGGTTCTCGGTGGTTTGAGTTTGTTGGTTCACAATACCGCCGTGACGCTCTCCGTCGCGGCGCTGTTGGTGATTAAATTAACGCCGCTGTCGCAATTTTTCCCCTATATCGAAAAGCAGGGGCTAACCCTGGGGATCGTTATTCTTACCATCGGCGTGCTGTCTCCGCTGGTCAGCGGGTCTCTGCCGCCCAGCACGTTGATGAAATCGTTTCTCGACTGGAAATCGCTGTTAGCGATTGCGGTAGGGATCCTGGTTTCCTGGCTTGGCGGACGCGGCGTCACGCTGATGAGCAGCCAGCCGACGATTGTCGGCGGCCTGCTGATCGGTACGATTATCGGCGTTTCCCTGTTTCGCGGCGTGCCTGTTGGCCCGCTGATCGCCGCCGGACTGGTTTCGCTGTTTATTTTCAATAAATAACCGCAGCTGGAGCATTCCGAAAGCGGAAAAAGGGGGCATACTTTCACTGCCAGTTGGCTATAATAGCCGTCACTCACTTATGATGAATGAAGGAAAGCGAGATGAGTTTGAACCTGGTTCCTGCCGGTAAAGACCTGCCAGAAGATATCTATGTCATTATCGAGATCCCGGCCAATGCCGATCCGATCAAATATGAAGTAGATAAAGAGTCTGGCGCGCTGTTTGTTGACCGCTTTATGTCAACGGCCATGTTCTATCCGTGCAACTACGGTTATATCAACCACACTCTGTCTCTGGACGGTGATCCGGTTGACGTTCTGGTGCCGACGCCGTATCCGCTGCAGCCGGGTTCCGTAATCCGCTGCCGTCCGGTTGGCGTACTGAAAATGACCGACGAATCGGGTGAAGATGCGAAGCTGGTTGCCGTACCGCACACCAAGCTGTCTAAAGAATACGATCACATTAAAGATGTGAACGATCTGCCGGAACTGCTGCGCGCTCAGATTACCCATTTCTTTGAACACTACAAAGATCTGGAAAAAGGCAAGTGGGTTAAAGTTGACGGTTGGGATAACGCCGAAGCGGCGAAAGAAGAGATCCGTACCTCTTTCGAACGCGCAGCGAAGAAGTAATACCCATCGGGTGAGCGCTTTCTCACCAGAAGATCAAAAAACACCGTCCCAAAAGGGCGGTGTTTTTTTATTGCCAGCTTAAAATTTCCGCCTGCATGCCTGAACCGACCGGGCGGTAGTGCAGCATCATGTATTCGCTTTTATTTGTGGTTAACACGATCAAAAGTTGATTTTTGCCTGGCCCTTTTTCGGCAATCTGGCAACCGACCCGTTGAAATGTTTTAATGATTTTTTTAAAGCAGGGAGGTTTTTATGGCGTTGCAAGGGAAGTTTGTTATCAATGATGCGGATTACTCTCCATTAATGTTCTATGGGGTTGGAACATTCATGGCTTTCTCCGGAGCAGGACCTTACCGTAATCACGGAGCATGCGCAATGATCCCCAAAAAGGGCCCGGTCCCTGATGGTAAATACTGGATTGTCGCGCGTCCTGCCGGCGGCCCAAGATCCAAAGCCATTACCTGGATGAAAGACGCTTTTAATAGCTTGTACAGCGACAATACCGTTCCGCATTCGGAATGGTTTGCTCTGTATCGGGATGATGGCGTAATTGACGATTATACCTGGATCGAAAGCGTACGCCGCGGAGCTTTTAGACTGCATCCCGGAACACTATCTGAGGGCTGCATTACTCTTGCCCATATTACCGATTTTATGACTATTCGTAATGCGCTGTTACGCGCGCATACCGTACCAGTCCACAATACTGGTTTGCAGGCATTCGGCATTATCGACGTGATTCACTCTGGAGCCAAAGACTGCTTATGAAACTGTTGCTACGGATTATATTTAAGGTCGCTCTGTTTCTTGTCGTCTTTATTGCCTGCGCCCTGGCAGTCCCATATGGAGCACTGACCGACCAGCTGACAAAGAACATGAGCCTGGATATGGCGATAAAAATTTCAGAAGTCGTGCTGGGTGAGACCTACCCGGAACCTTATGAATTTGTTGATAGTTTGATAACTACAGTGCTAAATATCCCGGTGAGCATTATTATCTATGCGTTTTTGATAAAAGTGTTCCGCTATTTTAAAAGGCATAAATCTGTCTGATAAGCCTTATCAGCCTGGAAGGTTTTATCGTTCTGCTTTAAACCCGCTGGAAGTTATCAAGAATATGGTTGATGACGTCTTCTTTTCTGGTAAACAGGATAGCCAGCGAAGCTGTTGAAATTCATTTTGGCAGATATAGGTAAGGCCACCTCCGTTGGAGGTGGCCTTTTATTCACCAGATGAAGCCTCGTCCCGCTGCAACCAGTCGCCGCTTGGGATCTGCGTCAAACCTGCTACCGAACGTTGATACACGTACAACCAGGCGCTGCCGTACGGCGTCTGAATCAGCTGGCGTTTATACTCTCCGCCGCGGGTTCGAAGCGCGTCCAGTTCACCTAAGGTACTGGCATCAATCCGGTAGACTTCACCATACACGGTGCCGTCTCCCGGCACGACGCCAGGATAAAGACCAATGTTGTAAAGATCGTAGCCCGCGATCTGATGATCGCCAAGCCACTGCGCGTTGGTCATCCAGTGACTATTTCCCTGTTTGCGCCGTAAACTGCCGTAGACAATTATTCGCATTGCTAAAACTCAAACTGATAGAGCAAATCGAGTGCCTGGTCAACGCCGGACACTGCTTCCAAATAGAGCTTAGGCATCAGACGATAACGCAGCGTTAAAGTCGCCAGTGAATCAAAGATACCCACTCCATATTTTACTTGTAGACCCGGCAGTACATAACCGCTGACCTGCACCTGCTGGCTATCGCCAACGCCGGCCGTATCAAGGGCAAGATTGCTAACGCCGAAGGTCTCGCCGATTTTACCCACAATTTGGCCACTTTGCGCAACCCCTAAACCAACAAGGGCGGAAGTCAGGGCGTTGCTGTCGCCATCCGCATCCAGTCCCTGCCCGCGCAACAGGTAAGAAAGCGCTTCCTGCTGCGACATCGCCGGATCGGAGAAAATCTCCGCTTTCGGCTCATCCGCCAGCCCGGTTACGCGTAAACCGGCGGTCACATCATCCTCGGTGGCCTCTGGATTACGAATTGCTTCCAGATTGATGTAAGGCTGATCCGGCGGGCCAGCAAATTGCAGTTCGCCTTTACGCACCAGCAAATCCTGACCGTAGGCATGGAAACGGCCGGACGGGATATTAATCTGCCCGTTCAGACCCAGCCCACGCTTATCCTGTACCAGCTTCAGATCGCCGTTCAGCTTCGCCTTCAGGCCGAAAGCGCTAAGGCGGACATCATCGCCAACGTGAATAACCAGATTACTGTTAATCGGAATAGCCGCCGTTTGCGGCGCGATCGGCTTCAGGTTTTCATCCAGCAGCACTTCGTCAGAAGAGACGCCGGCGGCGCTCTCCGGCACCTCCTGGACAATGATGCGCGCCCAGGGCACATCCACCTTGCCGTCAAGCGTAAAGGCGATCGGCGAGGCATCGAATGTCAGGTCGGGCGAAACGTCCATACGTACCATCGGCGGGACGGTTACCCGAACGCGATCGCCGCGGGCGGCAATATGCGCGCGCCAGTTATCCAGTTGGCTCCAGTCGGCGTTGCCGTCAAGGTTAATCTGCCCACGCGCGGTCTGGATCAGGCCATCCAGCGTTGAGCTCATGCCGTTAAACGCCATGGTCAGGTCGGCGCTGGTCAGATCAACCGGCATAAAGCTGCCTTCCACGTCGACGTTACGTAAGCCCAGCTGACCATATACCAGCGGTTTTTGCAGATTACCGCCCAGGCGCAGATTGCTGTTGAGCATGCCGGCGACCTGCTCGCCGCGCATCAGCGCCGGATTAAACAGCGCCAGCGACAGGTTATTGATGTTGATGTTACCGGACAGATTGCGGCGATTTTGCGCATCGCTAACCTGCACCTTGCCGTCGAATTGCCCGTTATTAGCAATACGCAGCAGCCAGTCCAGCTGCGCGTTGCCATCGCGCAGAGCGGCGTTGAGATTGAGTGTATCGAAAGCGATCGGCAATGCGTTGCCCTGCACATCCTGGGTAACTTTCACGCCATTGCCCTTCAGCGCCACCCGCCCGGTCGGCAGCGAACCGTCGCTGTGCCAGCTGACATCGGCATCGCCGCTGAAGACGCCCGCCAGTTGCGTCTCTGGCGGCAGGAAAGGCTTAATCATCGCCAGATCAAAGCGGCTGAGCTCCACGCGCGCATGGCCGTCCGGCCCCGCCTCAATCGGCTGCGGCACGCAGAGCTGAGCGTTCGGGTTGCGCCAGCAGTGCGCGCCGATGGTCGCGGTTTGCCGCGCGTTCTGATAATCGATGGCGATGGCACGGGTTAGCCGCCATTCGCCTACCGGCGTATCAAAGAAGGTGTTATTCAATGAGCCCTGCCAGCGCTGCTGCTGACGATCGAAACTGCCGTTCAGCGCCAGCTGGCCGGAAACCGGATCGCCGTTAACGTTAAGCTTCAGCTGATGTTTTTGCTCGTTGCCGTCGGCATGCAATGTCAGCTGATTAATCGCCAACGCCGCCTGCTTCAGCCGCTCAACGCGCAGCTGCAGCTTACCTGCCACCTGGTCGCTTGATTGCACCTCGCCGTCAAGCCGGACGCGGGCGATGGTCAGCTCCTGCCAGCGCAGGCTGGTGGCAGTGACATCTGCCAGCAGCTGCGGCGCCTGTAGCGTTCCGCGCGCTTTGATGGTGCCTTTCGCGACGCCGCCGAGGCCGGGCAGCGCGTTATCCAGATGCGGCGCATCGATATTGGCGTCCAGGTTAAGCGCATCGCCCAGTTCGCCTTTCAGATTGATATTGTTGCGTCCCAACACCAGCTTGATACCGGGGATATTCCACTGGTTATAGCTGTTGCCGTACAGCGAGCCGTCTGCCGACACCGCATTCTGCCTGACCTTGCCGCGCAGTTGCAGCTCCGGCACACGCATCTGCCAGCTACCGCCGTACAGGCTGCCGCGCGTAGTAATTTTGCCATCCAGCGTGGCGGGCCAGTCAGGATACTGCTGCGCGGTGTTGATGCCGCTCAGTGACAGTTCGCTGCGCCAGCTAATGGCTTTGCTCCAGTCCACCAGCCCGCTCAAATCGGCATGGCCTTTGAGCGCTGACAAGCGCAGCTTATCAAGACTGAACTGCTCGACATTGCCTTTACCGTCCAGCGCCAGATCGGCAGGCGGAATGGCTTCGCCCTTCAGTGCGGTACGCAGCGACATCACATAGTCGGTCGCCTTGCCGCTGAAGCTAAAGTCCAGGTTATCCGCCTGATATTGCACTGCACCGCTCAGCGGCCAGCGCAGCTGTGGGCTGGTCAACTTAAGCTGCAGCGGCAGGCCGACGGTGGCCAGCTCGGTTTGCCCGCTGAGCTGCGCATCCAGCGGGCCGGAGAGGTTAACGCCCAGCTTAAGCTGTTGACGCATGGCGCCGCCGAGCGTCATTTTGATCTTCTCGCCCTTCAGCGGTTCGACATTTAACGTGCCGTTCAGATTGAAATCCACCGGCCAGTTATCAGCCAGCTGCGCCTGACCATTGGCCTTCAGCGCGCCCTGCGGCGAATCAATATCCAGGGTTTGCAACTGCAGCAGGCGATCCTGAGTTTTTGCCTTCAGCAGCAAACGGTTTATCGCCAGCGCGGCATCACCGGTGATGCGTAGCTGCTCGCCGACGATCTCCTGCAGGTCAATATCCAGCGGCAGACGAAAATCGGGCATGTTGGGCAGCAGCGGCTGCGCGAACATCGCCTTCAGCGTTTCGCCCAGCGGTTTTTCCTGCGCCTGCGGCTGCTGAATCTTCGGCTGCACTACCTGTTCGTTAGCGACCTGCGCCGCCTTCGGCAGCGCGATAAGCAGGCTTTGAATACGCGTTGGGGTTAAGGTAAGTGCCCGCTCCTGCCAGTGCAGTCCGGTAGAGAAATCGAGCAGAGAAACTGCGGTATCATCAATTTTGACATTGATATTATGCAAGCTGAGATGGCGTAGCGTAATCGGATACGGCGTACTCATCTCACCGCTGGCGCTCTCCTCTTGCGGCGGCGGTTCGCTGGCTGGCGTCATTTTGCTGCTGTCGACCACCACGTTAAGATCTTTCAGCGCAAGATCGTTAATGCAGAACGCGGAATTTTTCAGGCAACCCAGCTGCAGCGCCAGATGAAATTCGCCAGCGTTAACCGTTACGCCCGGCATCTCATACTGCACGCCTTTTAGCGTCAGGTTGCGCCAGCCGCCATCCACCTGCTGGATAGACAAGCCCGGCACCCAACGCGCCGCGCCGTTCAACAACAGGTGCAGGCCGGGCGTAGTGCCCACCAGCAGCAATACGCCGCCTGTCAGCACCGCTAAAACGATCAGCACCCCAATCAGGACCTTCTTCCATAGCTTCATAGTTCAGGCCCCAGTCCGATATAAAACTGCAATCCATGTTCCTCTTTATCACCAATCGGTCGCGCCAGATCGAACTTAATCGGCCCTACCGGCGATGCCCAACGTACGCCGATACCGGCGCCGGTTTTAAAGTTGCTTTGCTTGATATCATTCACCGCTTCGCCAGAATCGACGAATACCGCCCCCCACCATTTGCCGGTGACGTTGTATTGATACTCCAGCGAGCCAGCCGCCAGTTTCGAGGCACCGGTCAGCTTGCCGTCATCATCGCGCGGAGAGATGCCTTTATATTTGTAACCGCGGATGCTGCGGTCGCCGCCGGCGAAGAAGCGCAGGTCTGGCGGCACTTTTTCAAAGTCGTTGGTTTCAATCCAGCCGAGATTGCCGCGCGCCACAAAGCGATGCCGGTCCGCCAGCGTGCGGATCCAGACGTTTTGCGCCTGTAATACCAGGAAATCGACATCGGAGCCCCAGGTGGTATCGGAAATATCCACCGAATAGCGTTGCGAATCGCCCCAGGTCGGCATCAGCCCGCCGCGCGAGCGGGTGCGGTTAACGCTGACGCCAGGATAGATCAGCATGGTGGTATTAGTGACGTTCGCCTGGGTAAAGTGATCCAGGCTCCAGCGCAGGTTGATGGCTTTTTGCCAGCCGGAGCTGTTATCCCAGTAGCGCGACAGCGCCAGGGTGGTGGAATCCGCTTTGGTGTCGTTAAGGTCGGTGCGCTTCAACCCTCCCTGAACCAGGTAATATTGTTCCAGCGGGCTTTTCAGCAGAGGCACTTTGTAGCTGAAATCAAGCTGCTGCTCAGGCGCGGAGAGGTTAGCGCTAGTGGTCAGGCTGTGCCCGCGCGAGTTAATCCACGGCTTACGCCAGGTGGTTTTTAACCGCGGCCCGACATCAGTTGAGTAGCCGATGCCGGTTTCGATGGTGTTTTCAGTACGCGGCGAGACCACGCCGCTGAGTGGTAAAACCTTATCCGCCGTGGTTTTATCAAACTCCGGCGCCACCACCACTGAATTAAACCAGCCGGTGGCCGACAGGCGGCGGTTTAGCTCGGCCAGGTCGCGCGAGCTGTAATAATCGCCTTGGTGAAACGGTACCAGGTTTTGCAGATACTCTTCACGGATCTGAGAACCTTCAAAGCTCACGTCGCCAAAGCGATAGCGCTTGCCGCTGTCATAATCGAGATCCCAGAAGGCTTCGCGGCGTGCTACCGACACCCCCAGCTGGCTTTTTTTAAAGTCGCCATCAAAATAGCCGTTGCGCAGCGCCAGGTTAGTAAAGCCTTTCTTAAAGCTTTCATACTTGCCGTGATTAAGAATGGCGCCGTTTTGGGGGCGTCCTTCTTTTACCCACTGCTGGTATTCCGCATCATTGCGCGCATCGCCGCGCAAAATAATAGTGCTGCCGGCGATTTTTACCGGCTCGCCTGCAAAAACGCGCGCGATCAATACCGGCCTGCCACCGTTTGCCGGGGCGGGGCGGCTTTCAAAATCGATATCGGGTTCATAGTAACCCAGCGCGTGCAGCCCTTCTTCAATGGCTTTTTTAACGCGCGCGCGAAAACGGCCGTCAGCGGTCACTTCATCGGTATCGATAGTGGAAAGCTGCGCCCTGACGTTTTTTTGTAGATCCCCGGTTAACCCTTCAAGCTGTAAGCGAATATTCGCAGCCTGCGCGCCAGGCGCGGCAATCAGCAAACAGGCTATGCAATAGACATGAAATCGTGGCACGCTTACTCCTGTTAATGTTGCCGAATCCCCCTTTTTCCCAGGGGACAAATAACATCGCGAACCAACCAGCGCTAATGTCGACATCGAGTTTGGTTATCAGCATAGCTTTCCTCCTGCCGTTGCGACTATGCGTCTGGCAGATAAAAAAGCGATGTTAAAGCAAATTTTGCCGTTATTGTCGGCAATGCCGCGCTGCGTTACAACCAACAATGCTGTTAATTCGCGCAATAACGGCAAAAATCGCTGTTTTTCCTCGCCGACAATGGCCGCTTATTTATTAAACAAGATAGCGCAGTAACAGCGCTGGCGGGCTAAGCGGAGCTACTGCTATAATCGTCAGCGGCCGCTTATGCGGCTGTTGTCATCCTTTTCTGCCCCGACCTGCGTGTCGAACCGGCGCAGACATTTTTGGCACGGATAGCTCAGCATAACCGGAAAGTCGCAGTGATGCCGCATCGCGCGCTGCCCAGGCCAAAAATGACAAGTATTAAAAACCAACGGAATCTTTATGTTAGATAGCTTGCTTGTCATACTCGTGTTGATTGCGATCAGCGCCTTCTTCTCTCTGTCAGAAATTTCGCTGGCCGCCGCGCGCAAAATTAAACTAAAACTGCTGGCCGACGACGGCAATATCAACGCGCAGCGCGTGTTGAAAATGCAGGAAACGCCGGGGATGTTCTTTACCGTAGTGCAAATCGGCCTGAACGCCGTCGCTATTCTTGGCGGTATCGTCGGCGACTCCGCCTTTTCGCCCTCTTTTAAAACGCTGTTCGATGGTCTGGTGTCGCCAGAACTGGCGGAGCAGCTGAGCTTTATCTGCTCCTTCACCCTGGTGACCAGCCTGTTTATTCTGTTTGCCGATCTGACGCCAAAGCGCATCGGGATGATCTCGCCGGAAGCTATCGCGCTGCGCATTATCAATCCTATGCGTTTCTGTCTGCTGCTGTTCCGTCCGATGGTATGGTTCTTCAACGGCATGGCCAATATGATTTTCCGCCTGTTTAAGATCCCGATGGTGCGCAAAGACGATATCACTTCTGATGATATTTATGCGGTGGTAGAAGCGGGCGCGCTGGCGGGTGTGCTGCGCAAACAGGAACATGAGCTGATCGAAAATGTTTTCGAGCTGGAGTCGCGTACGGTGCCCTCTTCGATGACCTCGCGCGAAAATATTATCTGGTTCGATCTGCATGAAGAAGAGAGCAGCCTGAAAGAGAAAATTGCGCTGCATCCCCACTCGAAGTTTTTAGTTTGCAATGGCGATATCGACCATATCGTCGGCTACGTAGATTCAAAAGAGCTGCTGCTGCGCGTGCTGGGTAATCAGAGCATGGCGCTGAACAGCGGCCTGCAGATCCGCTCTGCGCTGATCGTGCCGGATACTCTGACGCTTTCTGAAGCGCTGGAAAGCTTCAAAACCGCCGGTGAAGATTTCGCGGTGATCATGAACGAATATGCGCTGGTGGTGGGCATCATTACGCTGAACGATGTCATGACGACGCTGATGGGCGACCTGGTTGGCCAGGGACTGGAAGAGCAGATCGTCGCCCGTGATGAAAATTCATGGCTGGTGGAAGGCGGTACGCCGATTGATGATGTGATGCGTGTACTGGATATCAACGAGTTTCCGCAGTCCGGCAACTATGAAACCATCGGCGGCTTTATGATGTATATGCTGCGTAAAATTCCCAAACGTACCGATTTTGTGAAGTTCGCTGGCTATAAGTTTGAAGTGGTTGATATCGATAGTTACCGTATCGATCAGCTGTTGGTAACGCGTATTGACGAGCGCCCGGCCAGCCTGACGATAAGTAAAGAAGTGGAAGAATAAGAAAAACAGGGCTTCTTTCAGACGGCTCATCCGATGGCGGGCCGCCAGACAGCACAAGGGCGCGTTAATGGCGCCCTGTTTTATTACTGATACTCTGCCTGCAGTCGAAGCACCTGACGGTTCACTTCCGACATGACGCTAAAATGTTGCTTGTCTTTAACGCGCGGAACGAGGATTTTGCCTTTATCAAACTCGAACGCGCCTACATCCTTGATGTAAATCCTTCCTTTAAACAATGTTTTAACATATTTAGCGATCTGGAAAGGATTATAACGCTGAAAAATCTTCATCTTGCTTTCAACTCCTGAAAAATTAATACGCTTCGCCGTTGCCAAAATCGGTACGAGCCCTTGAAGCGCAAAGTGCTAGTAACTATAGATCATCGTCCGTTTCCTGTGTTCCTAAAATTAACTTTTTTTACTGATTTGACACATCATTACAGGACACTCTGTTAATAGAGCCATTCAAACCAGTATAAACCCACTGCCTGAGC
The DNA here is from genome assembly GCF_023517775.1 of Mixta hanseatica. NCBI lineage: Bacteria > Pseudomonadati > Pseudomonadota > Gammaproteobacteria > Enterobacterales > Erwiniaceae > Mixta > Mixta hanseatica. The sequence continues at coordinate 3,758,663 of NZ_CP082904.1, forward strand.
TAATTTGTGCAGTCGCCCGCAAAGCTGACAGGTCAACGAGACAGCAGCATAATGGCTGCTTATTATTTCAAAAACATGACCAAGTGGTCGGATCACCTGACAATGCGGAGATAATAATGCGACATGCCCCGCTCGCCCTTGTATTAAGCCTGCTGCTGCCTTTTACCAGCTGCGCCCATGACTTTCTCAACGGCCAGCGCGTCGCGCCGGTAGGCATCAGTGATAAAGGGGAACTTAACTATCAACAGGATGAGTTTAGCTATCGCGCGTGGAATAGCGCGCAGCTGATCGGAAAAGTGCGCGTGGTGCAACATATTGCCGGGCGTTCATCAGCAAAAGAGAAAAATGCCGCGCTGGTGGAAGCGATAAAGCAGGCGCATCTGCCACAGGATCGCTATCAAACCACCACCATTATCAACACCCATGACGCCATTCCCGGCACCGGCATGTTTGTACGCAGCAGCATTGAAAGTAATAAGAAGCAGTATCCCTGGTCGCAGTTTATCATTGATAGCAACGGCAACGCGAAAAGAGCCTGGCAGCTGGAAGATGGCGGCTCTGCCGTGGTGGTGTTAGATAATAACGGCCGGGTGCGCTTTGCAAAAGATGGCGCCTTGACGGTGGAAGAAACGCAGCAGGTGGTCGCCCTGCTGCATCAGCTGCTTAAATAGAGCCGCGTTAAAAAATAGAGACGCGAAAGCCAGGATTGAGGAAAGACTCGCGCGGCGTATAGTCCAGAGGGCGCCCTTTCCAGTCATGCACATGGGCGCCGGCCGCCAACGCCACCGCATGGCCAGCTGCGGTATCCCAGCCGTTCGTCGGCCCAAAGCGCGGATAAAGTTGAGCTTTGCCTTCCGCGACCAGGCAGAATTTAAGCGAGGAGCCAATGGCCACCGTCTGATGTTCGCCCAGCTGCTTCAGATACTCCGTTAGCTCATCGCCATCCTGATGGGAACGGCTAACCACCACCAGCGGCGGTCGCGCGTCACGGATTTTAATCTGCGTTTTTTGTCCGCCCTCTTCTTTCCAGGCTTTGCCTTCTGCAGCGGAATACATCACCCCCAGTACCGGCGCATACACTACGCCAAGTACCGGCTTGCCCTGCTCGATCAGGGCGATATTTACGGTAAATTCGCCGTTACGCTTGATAAATTCTTTAGTGCCGTCCAGCGGATCGACCAGCCAGTATCGCTGCCAGTGCTGACGCACTTCAAAGGCAGGCGGATCCTCTTCGGAAACAATCGGTACCTCCGGCGTGAGCTGCTGTAGGCCCCGAATAATCACGCCGTGCGCTGCGATATCGGCAGCGGTCACCGGCGAATCGTCAGATTTGTGAGAAACGTCGAGCGGAGCCTCGCCATCGTAAACATTCATAATGGCGTCGCCCGCTTCGCGCGCCAGCTGGCAGATTTGCTCTAACATTTTTCACCTCTTTATCGCTGACCGAAGTAAGCCTGACGACAGCGCCAGGGCTTACGGTGATTGATCATGCTGTTTAATCATAGCAGCTGGCGCTCAGATGCCACGCCCGGCGACGACCAGCCCATCTCTTTTACAGATTGTTTAGTTATCAATAGCATAATTCACACATCACTGTCATTACTCTTCCCCTATGGCAACGGTCAACCGCCTGTCGCTTATGCCGATAAAGGATTATTTATCTGTTAGCTGTCACAAATTTATGCGATGAAACGTAACGTTTGCAGATTAATTTGAGAAGTTTGTAGGGATGACTTTCAGGAGGAAAAAATGATTAAGGGCGCTACGCTTCTGGTTTTGGCCACGGTTTCGATTCCGCTTTCCGCCGCGACGGTCGATTTTCGCATTATGGAAACCACCGATCTGCACAGCAATATGATGGACTTCGATTATTACAAAGATAAGCCCAGCGACAAATTTGGCCTGACGCGCACCGCTACGCTTATCGCTGCGGCGCGCGCGGAGGTCAAGAATAGCGTGCTGGTAGATAACGGCGACGTTATCCAGGGCAGCCCGCTGGGCGATTACATGGCAGCGAAGGGGTTGAAGCCTGGAGAGACGCATCCGGTCTATCAGGCGATGAATACGCTGGGCTATCGCGTCGGCAATCTGGGCAATCATGAATTTAACTACGGCCTGGACTATCTACACAAGGCGTTGGCGGGCGCGCATTTCCCTTATATCAACGCCAACATTATCGATGTGGCCACCGGCAAACCGCGCTTTACGCCCTGGCTGATCAAAGCAGAAAACGTTACCGGACGGGACGGGAAAATCTACAGGCTCAACGTGGGCTATATCGGCTTTGTTCCCCCACAAATAATGGTGTGGGATCGGGCCAACCTACAGGGCAAAATCACCGTGGATGATATTACCGAAACCGCCCGCCGCTGGGTGCCGGTAATGCGTCAACAGGGTGCGGACATAGTGGTAGCCGTCGCCCACTCTGGCTTATCCAGCGCGCCTTATCAGGCGCTGGCGGAGAATTCCGTGTGGTATCTCAGCAAAGTACCGGGCATTGACGCCATTATGTTTGGCCATGCTCATGCGATATTCCCCAGCGCCGATTTTGCCGCTATCCCCGGCGCCGATATTAAACTGGGTACGCTCAACGGCGTACCGTCAGTAATGCCAGGCATGTGGGGCGATCACCTTGGGGTGGTAGACCTGACGCTGAACAACGATGACGGTCAATGGAAAGTCACGCAGGCTCGCGCCGAAGCGCGTCCGATTTACGATAAAGCGGCGAAGAAGTCGCTGGCGCAGCAGGACAGCGCTCTGGTGCAGGTGTTGGCCGATGCCCATCGCGCCACGCGTGATTTCGTCGCGCAACCGATCGGTAAATCCGCCGATGTAATGTACAGCTATTTGTCGCTGGTGCAGGACGATCCTACGGTACAGATTGTAAATAATGCGCAGCGTGCTTACGTTGAGCATTTTATTCAGGGCGATCCCGATCTGGCTAATCTCCCGGTGCTCTCTGCCGCCGCGCCTTTTAAAGCGGGCGGGCGTAAAAACGACCCTGCCAGCTATGTGGAAGTAGAGAAAGGACAGCTAACGTTGCGCAATGCTGCTGACCTTTACCTGTACCCCAACACACTGGTAGTGATGAAAGTTAACGGTGAGCAGGTCAAGCAGTGGCTTGAATGCTCTGCCGGCCAGTTTAATCAGATTGATCCGCAACAGCGGCAACCGCAGTCGCTGATTAACTGGAACTACCGCACCTATAATTTCGATGTGATTGATGGGATAAACTACCAGATCGATGTTACCCAGCCGGCTCGCTATGATGAAGAGTGCCAGTTAATTCATCCGCAGGCTTCGCGCATTAAACATCTTACCTGGCAGGGTAAGCCGATTGAGGCCAAGACGACGTTCCTGATTGCTACCAATAACTATCGCGCCTGGGGCGGCAAATTCGCTGGAACCGGCGAAAAATATATCGCATTTTCTTCACCCGATGAGAACCGCTCAATTGTCTCGGCCTGGATTAGCGCACAGACTAAGGCGCAGGGTGAAGTGCATCCACAGGCAGATAACAACTGGCGGCTGGCGCCGATTCAAAGCGCTGTCCCGCTGGATATTCGTTTTGAAACTTCCCCCTCGCCTAAAGCCGCGAATTTTATTTCGCGGTATGGTCGTTACCCACTGCGCTATATTAACCAGGACGATAATGGCTTCGCCATTTACAGAATTGACCTACAAAATTAAAATAATAAAGCCAGCGTTTGCTGGCTTTCAATTATCTTCCTGCTGATATTGAGTAGTTCAGAGCCGATAAGCTTCCATTGCAATTGCACAGGACGATTTATTTCTATAATGAACCCACTGGAATACTCATCTGCCAATCAGGCAGATTTATTTCCAAACAGCTGTTTAATGGCGCTGATGCCATTACTTACAATGCTGACGACACCGCTACCGATGTCGGTAATCGCGCCCGTCACGTTTAAATCCAGCAGTTTGCCAATACCCGCGCCCAACAGCGTGCCCGCTTCGGTCGCATTGGTAACCAGTCCGCCCAGCGAAGTTCCTTTATCAATGATTTTACCAATGGCAGAACCAATATTGCCACCGAGCTTATCAAACATGCCAAAAAGCCCACCGGAGACCTGTTCCATTTCCTTATCGTTTAGCTGACGCATAATAATCCTTCTTTGTATGTTTAGAGTGGTATGATAAATCCTTGTCATTAAGGCAACGAGAGTATAATAAAATTTAATTTCACAAAGCAACCGATGGGCTGTCAGAATAAAGAAATATATAAATAAGCAATAATGCAGCGCGTGCGGAAAAGATGTAGTGAAAATATATTAACATAAAAAAGCAGGCGGTTAATTCCGCCTGCCTTGCTATTATTTAAAAGGCGTGCATCAGATAATATCTAATAATTCTACTTCGAATACCAGAGTGCTAAACGGCGGAATAGACGCGCCCGCGCCACGCTCGCCATAGGCCAGGTTATGCGGAATGGTCAGTTCCCATTTTGAACCTACCGGCATCAGCGTTAACGCTTCAATCCAGCCGGCAATCACGCCGCTTACCGGAAACTCCGCCGGCTCGCCACGCGCGACTGAGCTATCGAAGACCGTGCCGTCAATCAGCTTGCCGGTATAGTGAACACGAACATGATCCTGACGAGAAGGGATCGGGCCGGTACCCTGATTGATGACGCGGAACTGCAGCCCGGATTCGGTGCTGCTCACCCCTTCACGCTGGGCATTTTCCTGCAGGTAAGTTTGGCCTTCCGCTGCCATTACCTGCTGACGTTCGCGACGCACGGCATCGGCACGCTCATGCACTTCACGCAGCGCGCGATGCACAACATCAACCGGTACCGCCGGCGCGTTCCCTTCCAGCGCATCACGCAGGCCCGCTACCATCGCTTCCGGCAGTAATCCCTGCAGGCCGGAATCCAGCAGTTGCTGCCCAACCTGCAAACCAATACCGTAACTCGCTTGCGCTTCAAGGCTGTCAAAAGAAGGGGTCGTCATATTTTATCCTTTCATCAATAAATCAAAAGAGGACGCAGCATAACAGCCTGCGTTGCGGGGGTAAAATCTGCATTCTTCCGATGACTTTTTGTAATGAAAAGGAAACAATAACGCTATCGCAATTTTTATAATCCAGACAGGCACTTTGCGTCTTTTTTGCCCATACTCCATCGAGGAAAGCAACTGCGACGCGCACAAGGTGCCGGAGGTAATATTATGCAAAAGGACATCCATTCTGGCATCCGCTTATGGCTGACCCGCCTCTGGCACTTGCCGGATGGCATTAGCTGGATGCGGCCGCTGCCGCCGGCGCATCGGCGCGGCATTATTCTGGCGCTTATCGTTGTGCTACTGGCTTTTCTCTGGCCGGTCTCCGCGCCGCGCGACGGTGGGCCGCAGCCGACGAACAATAACGAAAGCAAAGAAGTGCCGCTGCAGGCGGAAATTTACGATAACCCGCCGGCAACCCAGTCGGCACAGCCAACCCAGGATAAAGATCAATGGCATAGCTACCAGATTGCCTCTGGCCAAACGCTGGCGCAACTCTTTCGCGATAATAATTTACCGGTGAATGATGTGTTCGCGATGGCGCGCGTTGAAGGCGATGATAAGCCGCTAAGCAGCCTGCACAGCGGACAGCAGGTCAAGATTCGCCAGGATAATAGTGGCGTGGTGACAGGGCTTACGGTAGAGAGTGATAACGGGCCGGTGCTGTTTACCCGTCAGCCGGACGGCTCTTTCTTGCGCGCGCAATAACACGCGGCATAACCCGACGGCAAACTATCAGGCGACAAACAAAAATGCCGGCCCAGGGCCGGCATTTTCATGTTACTGAAAAAACTTATTCAGCAACTACGTTCACGTTCAGCTTAGCAAACACTTCGCTGTGAACCTGGAAGCTCACTTCGTGCTCGCCAGTGGTACGCAGAACGCCGTTCGGCAGGCGAACTTCGCTCTTAGCCACTTCAACGCCAGCTGCAGTTACAGCGTCAGCGATGTCGCGGGTACCGATAGAACCGAACAGTTTGCCTTCGTCACCCGCTTTAGAAGCGATGGTTACGGTGCCCAGTGCGTTGATGCTTTCAGCACGAGCGTTGGCTGCTGCCAGAACGTCAGCCAGTTTGGCTTCCAGTTCAGCACGGCGAGTTTCGAAGAACTCAACGTTTTTCTTGGTTGCCGGCACAGCTTTGCCCTGCGGAACCAGGAAGTTACGAGCATAGCCCGCTTTAACGTTAACCTGATCGCCCAGGCCGCCCAGGTTTGCTACTTTATCAAGCAGAATAACTTGCATTACCTTATCCTCTCAAAGTCGATAATTGGACAGTGGCCGATTACTGATGACGATCAGTGTACGGCAGCAAAGACAGGTAGCGCGCGCGCTTGATAGCACGAGCCAGCTGACGCTGGTATTTAGCGCGAGTACCGGTGATACGGCTCGGTACAATCTTACCGCTTTCAGTGATGTAGTTTTTCAGCGTAGCGATATCTTTATAGTCGATCTCTTGAACGCCTTCCGCGGTGAAACGGCAGAACTTGCGACGACGGAAATAACGTGCCATTTGGCTAGTCTCCAGAATCTATCAATTCAATCTGCTCGGCATGCAGCACAATTTTACTGAGGCCATTGCGCCCTTGATGGCTGCAAATAAAGCCTTCAATGGTAAGCTGCGTGCCGACCGTTATATGTTGAGTAATCACCTGATGCGCCTGACCGCTAATAATTACGGGCATACGGCACCAGGCCTGCCGGAAGAATCCGGCCTCTTCCTGCTGCGAGCGATGCTCAAGCACCAGCTGGCAGTGTGGAATCCCTGACGGACTTATTTTTTGCAACGGTGCCCGACACACAGTGCCAGACAAACGCAGCCGGTTCGCCGTCACGGTCGATTACTCTTCAGAATCCCCGGCATCTGCATCGTCAGAGGTTTCGTTAGCGAAATCTTCACGACGCTCACGGCGCTCGTCTTTCGCTTTAACCATCGGAGATGCTTCGGTTACTGCGTTTTTGGTACGCATAACCATGCTGCGGATAACGGCGTCGTTGAAGCGGAAGTTAGTTTCCAGCTCATCGATCACTTCCTGCGGCGCTTCAACGTTCATCAGAACGTAATGCGCTTTGTGCAGTTTGTTGATCGGGTAAGCCAGCTGACGGCGACCCCAGTCTTCCAGACGGTGAATCTTACCTTCTGCACCAGTGATGGCACCAGTGTAGCGCTCGATCATGCCCGGAACCTGTTCGCTCTGGTCAGGATGAACCATAAAGACGATTTCGTAATGACGCATCGAATTTGCTCCTTACGGATTATTCAGCCTCCTGTCAGGGTCAGCCGTGGCCCATGGAAGCAAGGAACGTTTTAAGTGTACGGCTGAAAAATTGACGCGTAATCATACTGGCCCGGCGGGGGAAACTCAAGCGGGAATCACGGAAAAAACGCGTCGCGCCGGGACAATAGCCGATAGTCGCGGCGGGTCTGCGCGTTAAGGCTGTACTATCAATGGGATGCGAAAAAATCCACCAGCGCGCCCAATGCCTGCGGCGTGATTTTATGTCCTACGCCCGGCTCGGTTAGCCAGGTGAGCCGCTGATCAAGCCGCGCGGCGGTCAGCGCCTGAACCAGCCTCTGGGTTTCCGCCGCCGGCACTACCTCATCCGCTTCGCCATGCCACAGCAGCAGCGGCCGATCCGCCAGACGGCTTAAGGTACGGCTGGGATCGTAAGCTTCAAGCGGCGCCAGACGGCGTGTCAGCTCCGCCTGCTCTGCGGGCGTGCTTGCCTGCAGCGGCGGGAACAGCGTCTGGCTGAGCGACATAAAATAACCCGACCCCATCAGGCTGGCGACGCGGTTAATCTGCGGATAACGCGCCATGGCGCCCAGCGCGGTCATGCCGCCCATTGAGGCACCCGCTACACCGAACTGCCCCTCGGCAATCCATCCTCGCTCCCGCAACGCGGCTTCCAGCTGCGGCAGCTCATCAATGTTGCGGCGCAAAATATCCCAGAAATGGGCCAGCCGGTATGCGTTGTCGCCGCAATAGCGTGAGCCGTGCTCCTCAGCGTCCGGCATGATGACGCGAAAACCGGCCTGCGCCAGCCCAACGGCGGCCCAGGCGTAAACCTCTTTCGAAGAGAGATAGCCGTGCCAGAACAGCACGGTGGGCAAGGCGGTCTCGCGTAGCCCGGCAGGCGCCGCGTGCAAACATTCAATACCGCTAAACGATTCAGTCCTGATGTCGATGCTTTTATCTGACGCAACTTTTCGCTGTGCCGTCGCCTTCATCTTTCGCCCGCCATGTTTAAAAAATAGCCTTTGATTATACGGTATTGCAGCCGTCCTTTATTAGCCCTGAGAAAAAAGATCCTTTCCCTTGCGATTTGTAGGGTAAAAATTCGGCATTTTTGGCCGTTTAACGAGATCCCGGAATATTATCAAAAGGTAAATAAACATGAAGCGTCTCTCACTCAGCCGCGCCAGTTTAGGCGTCAAGCTGTCTGTCATGACCTCTTTAAGCGTGGCTGTACTTTTTTTCATCCTCACGCTGGCTTTAAGTAACAATGCAGCCAAACAGCTGCAGGCTTTGACACTGGAAAATATGCAAAATCAGGTGTCAGGTATCGGCGATATGGCCGGGATGTTTAACGCCACGCTGAGCGAAGAGGTCGCGAATTATACCAACCTGTTTCAAAGCTTTTTGCCAAAAGCGTTCAGCCGCGATGAAAGCTCACGCGTCACGGTAGGCAATTTCTCTACTCCCACTTTACGCGCCGGATCCAACACGCTGAACCTGAATGAAAACGTGGTTGATGACTTTTTAACGCGTACCGGCGCCATTTCAACAATTTTCGTGCGCGACGGTGACAACTACGTGCGTATCGCCACCTCACTGCTTAAAGAAGATGGCACCCGCGCCATGGGCACCCAGCTCGATCGCCAAAGTCCGGCCTATGCTCAGGTGAGTAAAGGCGAAGCGTACCGCGGCCTGGCGACCCTGTTTGGCAAACGCTATATCACCCAATATCAACCGGTAAAAGATTCCAGCGGTACAGTGGTTGGCATCCTGTTTGTTGGCGTCGAGATCGGCAAACAGGTCGCGCTGATGCGCGATAAAGTGTTGGATAAATCGTTTAGCGATACTGGTCGCTTTATGGTGATGAACGGCGCGGCAGGCAGTTCGCAAGGGATCTGGCTGTTCCATCCGCAGGAAGAAGGGAAAATGGCGCGCTGGTCGCCGGAAGCGATGCAGCAACTTACCACGCAGCAGAGCGGTACGCTGGAAACCGTGCAGGATGGCGAACCGCGTATCATTGCCTGGCAGCGCCTGCCCGGCTGGAACTGGATAATTCTTGGCGATGTGGATAAGGATAGCCTGCTGGCGCCGATCACCTCCGCCCGCAACACTTTCCTGCTGCTGGGGCTGGGACTGGTCATTCTGTTTGCCGTTGGTTTTGTCTGGATCACTCGCCGCTGGGTCAGCGTCCCGCTACAGCAGGTAATCCATCTGGCTGAACAGTATGCGGATGGCAATCTACAGGCGACCCTGCAAACCGAGCGTCAGGATGAGGTAGGCCAGCTGATTACCGCTATTAACGGCATCGGCGATGGCCTTGAACGCATTGTTTCCCAGGTACGCGCCGCGGCGCAGGATATTAGCCAGGGCACCGATGCCATTGCCCTCAGCAGTGAAAATATCAGCGAGCAGATTACCCGACAGGCCAGCAGCGTGGAAGAAACTTCCGCCAGTATGGAACAGCTGGGCGCAACCGTGGGCCAGAATGCTGAAAACGTGGCGCAGGCACTACAGCTGGTCGCAGAAGCGGCAGGCGCAGTGCAGCAAGGCGGCGAAACGGTGGCGCATTCGGTGAATACCATGTCGGCGATTAAGGTCTCTTCGCAGAGCATCGCGGATATTACGCATGTGATTGAATCTATTGCCTTCCAGACCAACATCCTGGCGCTGAACGCGGCGGTGGAAGCCGCCCGCGCCGGGGAACATGGCAAAGGGTTTGCGGTGGTAGCGGCTGAAGTGCGTGCGCTGGCAAGCCGTAGCGCACAGGCGGCGAAAGAGATCGATGCGCTGATCACCAACTCCATCAGCAACGTAAATCAGGGGCATACGCTTTCTGAAAAGACGCGCAGCGCAATGGAAAATATTGTTACCCGCATTGAGCAGGTAAAGGCGCTGATGGGCGAAATTAATATCGCTTCGCAGGAGCAGTCAGCCGGGATTGGGCAGGTCAATATCGCGATGACGCAGATCGGTCAGGCAACGCATCAAAATACCGAGCTGGTTGCGCAATCGGAAGAGACCGCGCACGAGCTAAGCAAAAAAGGGCATCATCTGACCGAACTGGTCAGCGTTTTTACGCTGAAAGGCTAACGGAACAGCGGGGATCGCATACACTTTAGCCATCCCCCTACCGTGAGGAGTTTATGATGCGTTACTGGCCTTTACTGCTATTAACCCTGACGTTAAGCGCCTGTAGTACGCTGCGATCAACCCCGGAAGCGCCGCCGCCGCCCACCCAGCAGGCGCAGGAGATTAGCCGGGCGCAAACCGCTAACCTGCCGAGGCTGGGCAGCATTACCAGTAGCACGCGCGGTTCACCGGACGATGCCCAGCGCGAGATTGCGAAAAAGGCCAATCAGGCCGGCGCCGCCTATTATCAGATCGTTGCGCTCAGCGAAACGGTCATGCCAGGCATGTGGTATGCCTCGGCGGTGCTGTATGGCCCGCCCGGCTCAACCGCCGCTGGCACGCAGCAGTAAGCGTTCGCCGACCGTGTCAGCAACGGGCAGAGCGCCGCGCGTATCTAAACAGCGCTGGCACCAGGCATCCGCCAGCGGCGGCTCCAGCGTGGTCAGCAGCTGTTGGCCGGTCGCCAGCAGCAGCAGCTGGCTGGCGATCTCACGCGCCTGCGCCTCCTGTGGCTTACGCAGCCGCAGCCTGAGCTGACGCCAACGGCTGTCGAAATGGCGGTTAAGTCCCTTAACGTCCTCAAACTGAGCAGCCAGCATATCGATTATTGCTGGCTGCTTTTTCAACACCCGCAGTACGTCCAGACACATCACATTACCCGCCCCTTCCCAAATACTGTTTACCGGCGCTTCGCGATAGAGGCGCGGCAGCTCGCTCTCTTCGCAGTAGCCGATGCCGCCTAACGTCTCCATCGCCTGGGCGATAAAGGGCGTCGCGTTTTTACAGATTTCAAACTTGGCTGCGGGTGTAAACAGACGCGCATAAGCGCGCTGCTGCTCGTCCATGGGTTGCGACCAGGCCTGCGCGATACGCATCAGCAGGGCGGTTTGCCCTTCCAGCTGAAGCGCTTGTTGGCACAGCAACTGGCGCATCAGCGGCTGCTCAACCAGCGTTTTTCCCATCACCTGGCGCTGATGCGCGTGGTAGAGCGCAACAGAAAAGGCGCGCCGCATCAGGCTATGGCTACCCAGCGCGCAGTCGAAACGGGTATAGCCGCCCATTTTTAAAATCTGCCGGACGCCTTCGCCCTCCTCGCCCAACAGCCAGCCAATCGCGCCGTCGAACTCCACTTCGCTGCTGGCGTTGGAGCGATTGCCCACCTTATCTTTCAGGCGTTCAATGCGTACCGCGTTACGCGTACCGTCCGGCAACAGGCGCGGCAGGAAAAAACAGCTGATGCCGCCCGGCGCCTGCGCCAGTACCAGATGCGCATCGCTCTGCGGTACCGAGAAAAACCATTTATGACCGATAAGGCGATACGCCTCGCCGCTGCCGCGCGCCGCAATCGGCTCGGCGCGCGTGGTATTGCTGAGCACATCGGTACCGCCCTGCTTTTCCGTCATGCCCATACCGATCAGCAGGCCGCGCTTTTGCGACGCGGGCTGTAGGTGCGCATCGTAACGATCGCTCAATAGCGGCGGCAGCCAATCAGTAAACAGCGGTGGCAGACTGGCCTGCAGCAGCGGCGTAGCGCCAAAGGTCATGGTGATGGGACAGAGTGTGCCGGACTCCACCTGCCCATGCAGAATAAAACGCGCAGCGCGGGCAACGAACGCCCCTGAAGGCGCGTCCGCCTGCCAGGGCAGATTATGTACGCGGTTCGCGCACAGTCCCTGCATCAATAAATGCCAGGCCGGATGAAAGCGTACATCGTCCAGCCGCTCGCCGCGGGCGTCGTAACGCAGCAGTTCCGGCGGAAAGGCGTTAGCCAGCCTGCCCAGTTCCAGCGACTCGCTGCTGCCAAGCTGCTGCCCTACCGATGCCAGCAGATCCAGATCCCACGGCGCGCCAAAGCGCGCCACGGCTTCACGCAGGGGCGTATCGGAAAGAAACAGATTGTTGTTGCTGAGGGGGCGAGGCTGATTAAAAACGCTATGGGTAACAGACATAACCGGGATCTCCACGCGGAAAGCCCGATCGGCCGGCGGCCAGGGCTTCTGAATTATCCTGCAGTCAATTCATTATGCAGAAAGCCGCAGAAGATGCCCGCCGTAGAGAGATGTTTCGGGGCGCTCATCACGCCCCGGCGCGATCAGCCGCGACGCTGACGCACCGCTTCGAACAGGCAGATGCCGGTGGCTACCGACACGTTCAGCGAAGAGACGCTGCCCGCCATCGGCAGTTTAATCAGATCGTCGCAGTGCTCACGCGTCAGGCGGCGCATGCCTTCACCTTCCGCGCCCATCACCAGCGCCAGCGGGCCGGTCATTTTGCTTTCCCATATTTCATGGGTTGCTTCGCCTGCGGTGCCGATAATCCAGACATGGTATTCCTGCAGCAGACGCATGGTACGCGCCAGGTTGGTGACCCGAATCAGCGGGACATTTTCCGCCGCGCCGCAGGCCACTTTCTTTGCCGTTGCGTTCAGCGCAGCAGAACGATCCTTCGGCACGATCACCGCATGCACGCCCGCGGCATCCGCGCTGCGCAGGCAGGCGCCAAGGTTATGCGGATCGGTAACGCCATCCAGGATCAGCAGCAGCGGCGATTCAATCGACGCCAACAGATCCGGCAGATCGCCTTCCTGATACTGCCTGCCGGGTTTTACCTGCGCCACGATGCCCTGATGCACGGCGCCTTCGACCTTACTGTCGAGCCACTGGCGCGTAGCAACCTGAACCACAATCCCCTGCGCTTCCAGCGCAGTAATCAGCGGCTGCAGACGGCGATCGTCCCGGCCTTTCAGGATCCAGACCTGTTGGAAACGTTGCGGATCGCGCTCTAAAAGCGCCTGTACGGCGTGAATGCCGAAAACTACTTCACTCATATGTTATCCGATGCTGGTTACGGGCGGCCCTGCCGCCCTTTGGCCTGCGGCGCGACAGGGATCGCCTGTTACCGCTTATGCCTCTTTTTTCTTTGATGCGCGTTTCGCTTTGGTTGCGGCGGCGATTTTACGCGTTTTTTCTGACGGTTTTTTCGCTTTTTTCTCGCCTTTCGGCTTCGCGGTTTTTTTGTCGCCGCGGAATGCCGCATCCGGCTCGAAATTGGCGTTTTTGCGCATTTCGCGGCGGCGCTTGTTATGACTGCCGGAAGCGCCTTTCTTCGCCTTCTCGCGCGCGGTTTTACCTTCGCCGCGCGGGCTGCGCTGGCTGGAAATCAGCGCAAAGTCGATTTTACGCTCGTCCATATGCACCGCCTCTACGCGCACTTCCACGGTATCGCCGAGACGATAGGTGCGACCGCCCGACTCGCCGATCAGTCGCTGTCCGACGGCGTCAAAGCGGTAATAGTCGTTATCCAGCGTAGAGACATGCACCAGCCCATCGATAAACAGATCGTTGAGACGCACAAAGAAACCAAAGCCGGTAACGCTGGCGATCACGCCGGTAAAGGTATTGCCGACCTGATCCTGCATAAAGTCACACTTCAGCCAGTCAGCTACATCACGCGTGGCTTCATCGGCGCGGCGTTCGGTTAATGAACAGTGCAGGCCCAGCTGCAGCATCTGCTGCATTTCATAGTGATAGCCGCCGGTCGGCGTGCTATTGCCCTGTAGCGTGCCTGCCTGTTGCGCCAGCAGATACTTAATCGCGCGGTGCAGCAGCAGATCGGGATAGCGGCGGATCGGTGAAGTAAAGTGGGCATAGGAGGCCAGCGCCAGACCAAAGTGGCCGCGGTTTTCCGGATCGTAAACCGCCTGCTTCATCGAGCGCAGCAGCATGGTTTGCAGCATCTCATGATCGGGACGATCGGCGATGGTTTCCAGCAGTTCGGCATAGTCCAGCGGCTGCGGCTTGTTGCCGCCCGGCAGCGACAGGCCCAGTTCAGCCAGCACCGAACGGAAACTTTTAATGCTTTCATCGCTCGGGCGATCGTGATCGCGGAACAGCGCAGGCTCGTTATGTTTCTCCACAAAACGCGCCGACGCGATGTTAGCGAGGATCATGCACTCTTCGATCAGCTTGTGCGCATCGTTACGCACGGTGCGTTCCACACGTTCAATACGGCGCTCGGCGTTGAAAATAAACTTCGCCTCTTCCGTCTCGAAAGAGATGCCGCCGCGCTGTGCACGCGCTTTTTCCAGCACCTGATACATACGATGCAGCTCTTCGATATGCCTGACCAGCGGCGCATACTGCTCGCGCAGTTCCGGGTTGCCCTGCAAAATCGACCAGACTTTGGTGTAAGTCAGGCGCGCATGGGAATTCATCACCGCTTCGTAATGCTTATAACCGGTCAGCTTGCCGCTGGCGGAGATGGTCATTTCACAGACCATACAGAGGCGATCCACCTGCGGGTTCAGCGAACAGAGGCCGTTAGAGAGCACTTCCGGCAGCATCGGCACCACCTGCGACGGGAAATAAACCGAGGTGCCGCGATTATGCGCTTCGTTGTCCAGCGGCATGCCGGGACGCACGTAATAACTGACGTCGGCGATCGCTACCCATAAGCGCCAGCCGCCGCCGCGTTTTTTCTCGCAGTAAACCGCATCATCAAAGTCGCGGGCATCTTCGCCGTCGATAGTCATCAGCGGCAGCTGGCGAAGATCCACGCGCCCCTGCTTCGCCTCTTCCGGCACCTCTTCGCGCAGTTTCGCTACCTGCTCTTCTACCTCAGCTGGCCAGACGTGCGGAATTTCATGCGTGCGCAGCGCCATATCTACCGCCAGGCCGGTACCCATATTGTCGCCCAGCACTTCGATAATTTTACCAATGGCCTTAGTGCGCCGCGTTGGGCGCTGCATCAGCTCAACCACCACCACGAAGCCCATACGCGCATTCATGATATCTTCTGGCGGGATCAGGATATCGAAGCTCAGACGGCTATCATCCGGCACCACAAAGCCCACGCCGGCTTCGGTAAAGTAGCGTCCGACAATCTGGCTGTTGCGCGGCTCAAGCACACGCACCACGCGCGCCTCACGGCGGCCTTTACGATCGGCGCCCAGCGGCTGCGCCAGGATTACATCACCGTGCATGCAGAACTTCATCTGCTCGGCGGAGAGGTAAAGGTCGTCCTTTTGCCCTTCTACGCGCAGGAAGCCGTAGCCATCGCGATGGCCGATCACTTTACCGCGCAGCAGATCAAGACGTTCAGGCAGGACATAGCATTGACGACGGGTGAACACCAGCTGACCGTCGCGTTCCATGGCGCGCAGACGACGGCGCAGCGCTTCAAGCTGCTCTTCGCCACTAATGTTCATTTCTACCGCCAGCTCTTCACGGCTGGCCGGTTTTTCGCGTTTTTCTAAATGGGCGAGAATAAATTCGCGGCTGGGAATAGGGTTTTCGTATTTTTCAGCTTCTCTTTCCTGAAAAGGATCTTTTGACATAGCGGTTCCTCCGTTGTCAGTAGCCGGTCAGCGTGGGGATCCCAGGCTCCGGCAATAAAATTTTATAAAGCGGATGGTTATCCTTCACCAGATCGGCCAACGTATAGTTGTCCAGTTCACGCAAAAATTGTTCGGTGGCGGCGTTCAGCGCCTGACGCAGACGGCAGGCGGGCGTAATCGCGCAAACATCGCAGTTCACCAGCTGTAGCGGCTCCATCTGCCGAACAACGTGCCCAACAATAATCTCTGAAGCGGGTTTCCCGAGGCGAATACCGCCATTTTTACCACGAACGGCGGCGACATAGCCCAGACGACTCAGTTGGTTAATGATTTTGACCATATGGTTACGTGACACGCCGTAAGTGTCGGTCACCTGAGTAATATTAGTCATCTGCCCGGCCGGTAACGACGCCAGATAAATCAGCGCACGCAGGCCAAAATCGGTAAAACTCGTCAGTTGCACAGTAACCTCGGTGAATTTCCGGTGAATTTCATCCGTTTAGCATAATTATTATCTAATGATGATAAACCAGCCCATCAGATTCAGGGCAATTTTTTAAGCAAGCCGGATTTCAGGAACAAGCGGTAAGCCAAAAGGATGGGAATAAAGCGCGGTGCGTCTGCAGTAAGCCAGAAGACAAAGGCCGGACAGTGTCCGGCCTTGTGCACAATCAGGCGTCAAACGGATGACGCAGGATCATGGTTTCGCTGCGATCCGGGCCGGTAGAGATGATATCAACCGGCACCTCAGTCAGCTCTTCAACACGTTTGATATAGTCGCGTGCCGCCTGCGGCAGCGCGTCAACGGATTTCGCGCCAAACGTGCTTTCGCTCCAGCCCGGCAGGGTTTCATAGATCGGCTCAATGCCTTCCCAGCCTTCGGCTGCCAGCGGCGTGGTAGTGACTTCACGGCCATCCGGCATACGATAGCCGATACAGATTTTAACTTCTTTCAGGCCGTCCAGCACGTCCAGTTTGGTCATGCAGAAGCCGGAAAGCGAGTTAATCTGCACCGCGCGGCGTACGGCAACCACGTCCAGCCAGCCGGTACGACGGCGACGCCCGGTGGTGGCGCCGAACTCGTTGCCTTTTTCACACAGGAATTCGCCGGTCTCATCAAACAGTTCAGTAGGGAACGGGCCTGCGCCAACGCGGGTGGAGTAAGCTTTGATAATGCCCAGCACGTAATCAACGTAGCGCGGACCAATACCGGAACCGGTAGCGACGCCGCCTGCGGTGGTATTGGAAGAGGTCACGTACGGATAGGTGCCGTGATCGATATCCAGCAGCGTACCCTGAGCGCCTTCAAACATAATCAGATCGCCACGCTTACGCGCGTTATCCAGCAGATCGGACACATCCACCACCATGCTGGTCAGGATATCCGCTACGTCCATGACATTTTTCAGTACGGCATCGTAATCCACTGCGTCTGTTTTGTAGTAGTTCACCAGCTGGAAGTTGTAGAAATCCACAATCTCTTTCAGCTTTGTGGCGAAGGTTTCTTTGTTAAACAGATCGCCTACGCGCAGGCCACGACGGGCCACTTTATCTTCATAAGCAGGACCGATGCCGCGACCGGTCGTACCAATCGCCTTCGCGCCGCGCGCTTTTTCACGCGCCAGATCCATCGCTACATGATATTCCAGGATCAGCGGACAGGCTTCAGAAAGTAACAGACGTTCACGTACCGGGACGCCGCGTTCTTCCAACCCTTTCATCTCTTTCATCAGCGCGGCCGGAGACAGCACAACACCGTTGCCGATGATGCTGGTGACGTTTTCACGCAGAATGCCTGAGGGGATTAAGTGGAGAACGGTTTTTTCACCGTTGATGACAAGCGTATGACCCGCATTATGGCCGCCTTGATAGCGCACAACGTATTTAGCGCGCTCTGTCAGAAGGTCAACAATCTTACCTTTGCCTTCGTCACCCCATTGGGTGCCCAGTACGACAACGTTCTTACCCATTTTATTGAAACCACCGATTGCTTAAAAAAGGATTCTACCACCATGATTTTCCTCTTTCAGCACTTTTAGCATACGATTGCGCAGTTTTTTAACCGCGATCTCGCCAGGCGTTCCCTGCCATTTTGGCTCAGTTTGCAGCCTTTCCTGGATATGGCATTAACTGCCGCCGTGAACACTCAACATGTAGTAGACCACCGCACCGGCGACTACAATCCCACCGCCAAAACGATGCAGCAGACGATCCGGCAATTGCGCCATCGCCAGAATCATGCGCCGCCAGACACGCGGCCACAACATCGGCCCCAGGCCTTCTAATACCAGCACTAACGCCAGCGCCATCCATATTGTTGTATTCATTGTTTCTCAGTCGCAAACAGGCAGAAGCAGGCGATTATGCACACTGGCAGATAATCAGTAAATACGGGGTTGGCTGAAGCGCAGGGAAAAAGCGTGACGGAATATAACAGGAATTTAACGGCTGGATTTCAGTCGGTTAGCGTAGCACCGGCCGCCTTAGGTTATGGGTGCCGGTCTCGTCAGCCGGGCAAAAAAAAGAGCCGACTTGCTGTCGGCTCTTTTCGCAGGCTTAGCGGGTGGTCACACCATCAGGCGATTTCATATAGCGGAAGAAATCGCTGTCCGGGCTGAGCACCATCACATCCTGATTGTTACTGAAGCTTTTCTCGTAGGCGCGCAGACTACGGATAAAGGCGTAGAAGCCCGGATCCTGACTAAACGCATCGGCAAACAGCTTAGCGGTTTCGGCATCGCCTTCACCACGTGTAATCAGAGCCTGACGCTGCGCTTCAGCCAGGGTGCGGGTAACCTGGTAATCCGCCTGAGCGCGCAGTTTTTCCGCCTCTTCCTGACCTTGTGAACGCTGACTACGCGCGACCGCTTCACGCTCGGCGCGCATACGGTTGTAAATAGCGTCGGAAACCTCAGTAGGCAGGTTGATCTGCTTGATACGCACATCGACCACCTCAATACCTAATGCAGCCATGCTGTTCGGGTTAATTGACGGCTCGTTGCTGTTGGTTTCACGCTCTACGCGCGCGGCGGCATGGGCGATAGCGTCATCCGCTGCCGGCGTCTGAACTTCATCGTCACGTCCGGCGCTGCCGGTGTTCAGCGCGTCACGCACGTCGGTGGTCAAGCGTCCACGCGAATCGGTGACGATATCTTTCACATCAAGACGGCCCATCTCAGAACGCAGGCGGTCGCTGAATTTACGCTTCAGCAGTACCTCGGCCTGAGAAACGTCACCGCCGCCGGTCGCCAGGTAGTAACGGCTGAAGTCGCTAATGCGCCATTTGATATAAGAATCCACAATCAGATCTTTTTTCTCTTTGGTCACAAAGCGATCCGCCTGGTTATCCATAGTCTGGATACGGGCGTCGAGCGTTTTAACCGATTCCAGGAATGGAATCTTGAAATGCAGGCCCGGCGCAAACACCAGCGGCTTGTTATCATCATCACGCAAAACTTTACCGAAACGCAGCACGATGCCGCGCTGACCTTCCTGTACCACGAACAATGACGCGTAAAGCACCACCAGCACAACGATAATTAATACGATTAATGGCTTACGCATCGCTTACTCTCTCCCTTCGCGCTGGGTGTCATTGCGCTGTGCGTTCGCACGGCGGCTTTGCATAATGTCGTCCTGCGAGAACGACGAACCGCTGCTAACGCGATCATTGCTGTTTCCAGCCGGCGGCAGTCGCATCAGGCTACTGCTCTCCTGGCTACCGCGCGCGGAGTTGGTTGCACCCTCGCCGCGCATCAGCTGATCCAGCGGTAACACCATCAGGTTATTGTTGTTGCTGTTCACCAAAACCTTGCGCGTATTGCTCAGCACGCGCTCCATGGTTTCGATATACAAACGTTCTTTGGTGATTTCCGGCGCGGCTTTATATTCCGGCAGAATCTTGGCAAAACGCGCCACTTCACCCTGCGCCTCTAACACGGTGCGGGATTTATAGGCTCGGGCCTCTTCCAAAATACGCTGCGCCTGACCGTTAGCGCGCGGCTGGACCTCATTCGCATAGGCTTCCGCTTCGCGTACGTACTGCTCGCGGTTTTCACGCGCGGCAATCGCATCATCAAATGCGGCCTTTACTTCTTCTGGCGGACGCGCCGCCTGGAAGTTAACGTCCAGCACGGTGATACCCATGTTGTAAGGACGAATGGTTTCATCGATCTCACGCTGCGTTTCGCTACGCACCACGGTACGTCCTTCAGTCAGGATACGATCCATACTGGAACGGCCGATAACGCCACGCAGCGCGCTGTCGGTTGCCTGACGCAGGCTGTCGTCGGCGCTGGTTACGGCAAACAGATAGCGTTCCGGATCGGTCACGCGATACTGCACGTTCATTTCAACGCGCACCACGTTTTCGTCCGAGGTTAGCATCACGCCGGAAGCCGCCAGTTCACGTACCGCTTCCACGTTCACGGCGCGCACCTGATCGATAAAGGTCGGTTTCCAGTTCAGGCCCGGCTCAACCAGGTGGCTGAACTGACCAAAGCGCGTTACCACGCCACGCTCCGCTTCTTTAATGGTATAGAAGCCGCTGGCGGCCCAAATCACTACGGCTGCTACGGCCACAATGCCCACCAGCTTGCCGCCGTTACCTGAGCTGCGTGAGTGGTCGCCGCCCTTGTTGCCGCCGCCCAGACCGCCGAGCTTTTTGCTCAGCTTACGGAAGATATCGTCGAGATCGGGAGGTCCCTGATCGCGTCCTCCTTTGTTACCCCCAGAGTTGCCGCCTTGATTATTGCTGCTTCCCCACGGGTCGCGGTCTTGTCCGTTATTCCCGGGCTGATTCCACGCCATGTTTATACTCCATTTATTGTGTGTGCGGTGGTATCCCAGTCCGGGATACGCCTCTCAGGCAACATCAGTCAAACAATATAATCCACCAGCGTCGGCTCCTGTTTGCACAGGCGGCGCCAGTCAACAATCGGCATGCGTATCAACAAGCCTACGCTGCCATCCTCTTCATTCCATTCTTTCTCAATCGCCTGCAGCTGATAAAAACGGCTGCGCAGACGGCCCATTTCGGGAGGCAGACGCAATTGCTGCTGTACGATTTCACCCGACAGCCGTTCGGTCAACGCCTGAAACAGCAGCGGCAATCCCGCTCCCGTTTGCGCAGAGAGCCAGACGCGAACCGGTTGGTTTTCATCATTGCGATCGATGCGCGGCTCAAAGCCGTCCAGCATATCGATCTTGTTCATTACCTGTAGCACTGGAATTTCGTCAGCTTCGATCTCTTCCAGCACCGCCTCGACCGCTTCGATATTTTCATCAAGGCGCACATCGGCGGCATCAATGACATGCAGCAGCAGCGTGGCTTCACGCGTTTCCTGCAGCGTGGCTTTAAACGCGGCGACCAGGTCATGCGGCAGATGACGAATAAAGCCTACCGTATCGGCCAATACCACTTCACCCACGTCGGCGACGTCAATACGACGCAGCGTCGGATCGAGAGTAGCGAATAGCTGATCGGCGGCGTAAACATTCGCCGAGGTAACGCTGTTAAACAGCGTGGATTTTCCGGCGTTGGTATAGCCCACTAACGAGACGGTGGGAATATCCGCTTTGGCTCGCGCCTGACGCCCCTGTTCGCGCTGTTTTTCTACGCGCTCCAGGCGCGACAAAATCTGGCTGATGCGATTACGCAGCAACCGACGGTCAGTTTCCAGCTGGGTTTCACCCGGCCCGCGCAAGCCAATCCCGCCTTTTTGGCGCTCAAGGTGGGTCCAGCCGCGCACCAGACGTGTGGCGAGATGGCGAAGCTGAGCCAGCTCTACCTGTAATTTACCTTCGTGAGTACGGGCGCGCTGGGCAAAAATATCCAGGATCAATCCCGTGCGGTCAATCACACGGCATTCGCATAGGCGCTCAAGATTACGTTCCTGAGCGGGTGACAAAGCATGGTCGAACAGTACCACTGAGGCACCGCTAGCTTTCACCGCTTCAGCGATTTCGACAGCTTTACCTTCACCGACAAAATATTTGGGATGTGGCGCTTTGCGGCTACCGGTTATCACGCGCAGCGCTTCGACGCCTGAGGAAGAGACCAGCGTTTCAAATTCTTGCAGGTCTTCCGTCTCTTTGTCTTGCGAGAACCAGATGTGTACCAGTACGGCCTGCTCACCGGCATCATAACGGTCAAACAAGCTTAAACCTCTCTAATAGATTGACCAAAACGGGGAAGGTCATTAATGCTCTCCCCGTTTTGGCAGAACGATGACAGGGCTTACTCAGCGCTGTCACCGTCTTGCTGTTGTGGCTGCGCTTGCGCTGCCTGATTATTGCCGCCGTGATGATAGTTATTGCTGCTGCCACCCGCATTGTTGCTATGGTGGGAGACTGCACGGGACGGGACAACGGTGGAGATAGCGTGCTTATACACCATCTGGCTTACCGTATTTTTCAACAAAATAACAAACTGATCGAAAGACTCAATTTGACCTTGCAGTTTGATACCATTCACCAAATAAATTGAAACCGGAACACGCTCGCGACGCAGTGCGTTCAGGAACGGGTCTTGTAATGATTGCCCCTTAGCCATTCTATCTTTTCCTTATATGCTTGTTGTTTATTACTGAGAACCCTACGGCTCTAAATACTGCGTAAAAAATTTGCGCACGATAACGGTTCAATTGTACACATTCACCCAAGGTTCGCACCAAGAACCTGTAATACCTTGCTCAGGGCCAGCTCTGGATGTTCGCTGTCAAGCCAGTGAACATTCTGCCAGCCTCTAAGCCAGGTAATCTGGCGCTTGGCGAGTTGCCGGGTGGCGCAAATTCCCCGATAAACCATTTCGTCGTAATTAGTTTCGCCTTCAAGGTATGACCACATCTGGCGATAACCAACACAGCGAATGGAAGGCAAATCCGTATGCAAATCTCCTCGTGCAAACAGCGCACGCGCTTCCGCTTCAAAACCTGAAGCCAGCATTTGCTCAAAACGTAACGCAATACGCTGATGCAACAATTCACGGCTCGCCGGAGCGATAGCAAACTGAACCACGTCGTAAGGCAAGGCCTCACCGGCGGTTTTCGTCAGTTCCGTTAAAGTTTTACCCGAAATGAAAAAAACTTCCAGTGCTCGCGAGAGTCTCTGGGGATCATTCGGATGAATACGAGCACCAGCAACGGGATCGATCTCACATAACTGACGGTGCAGTGTCTCCCAACCCTGTTCACGCGCCGTTTGCTCTATACGTTCACGCACTTCCGGATCGGCCGAGGGCAACGGCGACAATCCTTCCAGTAACGCTTTGAAATAGAGCATGGTTCCACCAACAAGCAACGGAATTCGCCCTTTCGCGACGATCTCCGCCATTTCCGCCAGCGCATCGCGACGAAAATCGGCGGCCGAGTAGGCTTCCGACGGATCGCGAATGTCCAGCAGACGATGAGGCGCCAGCGCCAACTCTTCCGCGGTGGGTTTGGCCGTGCCAATATCCATACCACGGTAAATCAGAGCGGAATCCACGCTAATCAGCTCAACCGGCAAGCGTTGACGTAACGCTATCGCTAACGCCGTCTTACCGGAAGCCGTGGGCCCCATCAAAAAAATTGCCTTAGGCCGGCCCGCCATTTCACTTTCACTCATGCTTCAGAGCGCTTAACGCCGTTTCAATGTCGATCGGTTGTAATAAACCCGGAGGCGGCGATTTCAATAATGCCGGACAGAGCCGTTCGACTTCCGCCAGCAGCGCAATCGCCTGCGAGTGATTCCAGGGCGTAAGCGCTACCTCTGCCTGTCGCGCCAGCCATTGTGCAAGCTGGCCCGAAGCAACATCCTGCTGACGGGCGAGATAGCCTAACAGTTCTGGAATCAAGTTTTGTAAATTTTGTTGGCGCAATGGTAAAGGCACCGCGCGCAGGGTCACATGCTGTCCATCGCTTTGCAAATCAATCCCAAACTGCTGCAGCAATTCAGCCTGTTGTTGCATCGCCTGACGCTCTGGCGCAGCCAATTTTAGCCGTACCGGAATCAGTAGCGGCTGCGGCTTCAGGCCTTCCGTGCCCGGCTCCAGCTGCGCCTGGCGCAGCCAGCGCGCCGCGACCGGCAATGCCACCAGCGCCAGAGCGCCCTGCCGCTCCACCACCGCATAACAATCATGCAATACGGTTAATAATCTGCCCAGGCTTTGACTATGAGCGGGCAACGGCGCCTGCGCGGCGGCACGCGGCGTCTCTTCCACCTGGGGCGTTGGCGTTTGCAGCAGCTGCTGATACAGCGCGCCTTCACGCTGTTGATAGCCCGGCTGCTGCTGCGGCCAGCCTGCCGTACGCGCAGCGCCGCCGCTGGCGGCGCGCGCAGAGGCATCGGCGGATGGCCCGGCGTGGCGGGATATCGAGGCGTCAGCCGGGCGCGAAGCCGCAGGCGTCGGCGGACGTACGGCTTCCGGCTCGGCAGTCGGCGGGCTGGAAAAGTGGTTGCCGCCCGCAGCCGGACGGTTTTCCGGCTGCCAGCGTGGCTGCGCCTCCGCTTCCGCCGTTAGCGGCAGGCTTTCTGCCCCGCTTTCCTGTAGAGCGCACATCACACCCTGATAGATAAAATCATGTACCAGCCGCGACTGGTGAAAACGCACTTCATGCTTGGCAGGGTGCACGTTCACATCTACCTGGTGCGGATCGATATGCAGATAAAGTACATAGGCGGGCTGATGCTCGCCGCCAAGCTTTTCCTGGTAGGCCTGACGAATCGCGTGATTGATCAGCTTGTCACGCATCATGCGGCCATTCACATAACAGTATTGCAGCTCGCTGACCTGACGCGCGCCTGCCGGATCGGCGACCCAGCCGCGCAACAGCAAATCGCCATGCTGCCACTCTATTTTTAACGCATGCTCCATAAAGGTTGCGCCGCAAATCGCGCCCAGACGCCGTAGCTGCTGGCTTTCCTGCGTCGCCGCACGGTACTGCCGCACCAGCTTGCCGTTATGGGTCAACGAGATGGCGATATCAAAGCGCGCCAGCGCGATACGGCGCACCACTTCATCAATATGGGTGAATTCGGTTTTCTCAGTGCGCAGAAACTTACGCCGGGCGGGCGTATTGTAAAAGAGATCCAGCACTTCCAGAGTAGTGCCGACCGGATGCGCGGCCGGTTTTACCGTTACCGTCATATCCCGCCCTTCCGCATAGGCCTGCCAGGCTTCGCTGCGATCGGCGGTGCGCGAGGTTAACGTCAGGCGTGACACAGAGCTAATACTCGCCAGCGCCTCGCCGCGAAAGCCGAGGCTCATAATCGCTTCCAGGTCGTCCAGCGAAGTGATTTTACTGGTAGCGTGTCGCGCCAGCGCCATGGCCAGCTCTTCTTTATCAATACCGCAGCCGTTATCACGTATGCGGATCAGCTTCGCGCCGCCTTTTTCTATATCAATATCGATGCGCGTGGCGCCGGCATCAAGGCTGTTTTCCACCAGCTCCTTCACCACCGACGCGGGGCGCTCGACCACTTCGCCGGCGGCAATCTGGTTAGCCAACTGAGGGGGCAGGATCTGAATGGGCATGGCGCAGTATCCTTAATCGGGCGGAAATGGCGCCAGCCTCCGTAGAGGCTGGCGGGAAACAAAGGGCGCAGGGCGTACAGGCTGGCGTTATCAGGAAGCGGGTATTTTAAGCGTTTGCCCCAGCATAACGTTAGTCGACTTCATATTATTGGCCTGCATTATCGCCTGAGCGCTGACGCCATAGTGTACCGCGATGGCGGTCAATGAGTCACCGCGTACCACTTTATGACGTTGCGGGCCATGATTGGACGCTGCGTTTGTCGTGCCGTTGGTCGGTACTTTTAGCCGCTGTCCTACCCAGACGCTCTGCTTTTTCAGCTTGTTCAGCTGCGTTAGCGTTGCCATCGAAACGCCATAGCGCGCCGCGATACCGGACAGCGTCTCGCCACGCTTTACCACATGACGCATCACCGGGCCGGTATAGCTGACTGAAGAGCTGGCGCTGTTCGCTTCGACTTCAACCGCCGTTGAGGATGCCAACGGGCGGTTTTCCTGCTTTGGGACCGATTGTAGCGGATGCGCCAGGAAATAATTACGCAGGCCACGGTAAATCGACCTGGCAATCTTCTCCTGATACGCGCTGCTGCCCAGCAGGCGCTCCTCCGAAGGGTTACTGATAAAGCCAGTTTCCACCAGCAGTGACGGAATATCCGGCGAGCGCAGCACACCGAGGCTGGCATGTTCGGGGCGTCGTTTATGCAGCGAACCTACCTGCTGGAGCTGTTGAATCACTTTGGTCGCCGCATCATAACCCACGCGCTGTGAATGACCGAACTGTAGATCCAGCACCGCCTGGCTCAGATAGGGATCCGCCTGGCTGTTTGCCAGCAGATCGCCAGCGCCGCCCAGCAGCTCCGACTGTTTCTCATGCTGTTCCAGCCAGTTAGCCATTTCACTGTTCGCGCGCCGGTTTGACAACACCCAAACCGAGGCGCCGCGCGCGCTGCGGTTCGGTGCGGCATCGGCGTGAATCGACACCAGCAGATTGGCGTTTTGCTTACGCGCCACGTCGGAACGCCCCATTACCGAGATAAAGTAGTCGCCATCACGGGTTAACACACCCTTAAACATCGGATCGTCGTTAAGCATTGCTTTCAGCTTGCGGGCGATGGCGATGGTGACATTTTTCTCTTTCAGGCCGTTCATGCCGATCGCGCCCGGATCCTGGCCGCCGTGTCCGGCATCAATCGCAACGATGACCGTATCGCTGGAGACGCTATTGCTCTGGCCCGGCGCAACGCGGCTGTTGGTATTGGATACCGAGGTCACTTTATTGCCATCAAAGGGATTATGCGCCGGTTGAGCAGGCTGAGAGCGGGCGCGTGAAGCGGTGCTGACCGGCGCGCGCGACGCGGCGCTCTGCTTACCGGTAATAGTAAACACCACTTTATAACCATTGCCGTTGCGCTCTGTTTTCGCGCGCGTTTTGCCTGACTGCGTCAATTCAAACACCAGCCGAATGCTTTGATTATCTTTCGGCTGGCTGGTACGGATGCGCTTGACCAGATTATCGCCGCTAAAATTAAGCGGTAAGCCAGCGATCACGCCGGACTGGCGAATATCCAGCACCACCCGATCCGGGTTATGCAACGGAAAAAAGCCATAGACCGGCTGACCGTTAAAGCTCAGCGTTACCGTTGCCTGACTGTTGCCGTTCGATACCTGAATATCGGACAGGTTAGCGGCCAGCGCGGTACCGGATAACAGACACAGCAGCATCAACAGCATAACCTTGATGCGTGCCATTATGCGCGGTCCTTATGGTTCTGCACCTGTGAAACCAGCTGTTCTCCCAGCGGGGAGTGCGCCGCCAGCGTCGCCTCGCGCGCCTGATTAACATAGTTTAGGGTCAGCGACAGATCGGGCTCAGGCAATACGCCCGTGCCCTGCTGCGGCCATTCCACCAGACAGATGGCGTCGCCTGCAAAATAGTCGCGAATCCCCATAAACTCCAGCTCTTCCGGATCGGCCAGACGATAGAGATCAAAATGATAAACCGGCCGGGCAAGCTGCTGATAAGGTTCAACCAGCGTATAGGTTGGGCTTTTGACATTGCCCTGGTGTCCTAACGCCTGTAAAAAGCCGCGACTAAAGGTGGTTTTCCCTGCCCCTAAATCGCCATAAAGATAGATGACCGCCGCGCTGTCGCAGGCGCGGGCCAGATGGGCGCCCAGAGCGAGGGTTGCCGCCTCGTCAGGCAATGCGATAACACAGGTATTCATGCTTTATTGTTTAACATCTCTGGATTAACGAATTGATACAGCTCGGAAAACAGGTCAGTGGCCAGCATGCCGCGCGTGCCATAGCGCGCCGCCACCGCGTCTGCCGTTGCTCCATGTACGACACAGCCCGCACAGGCAGCATCATACAGCGTCAAATGCTGGCCGCACAGTGCGCCAATGATGCCTGACAGCACATCGCCCATGCCGCCCGAAGCCATGCCGGCATTGCCAACATCGGCAAACGCCATTTCCCCGCTTTCGCTGGCGATAATGGTGCCCGCGCCTTTCAGCACGACCACGCCGCCGTAGCGTTTTACCAGGCGCTGAGCTGCAAGTAAGCGATCACTTTCAACTTCCGCCGTTTTCAGGTTCAACAAGCGCGCAGCTTCACCGGGATGGGGCGTAATGATGCGATTCTGACGTTTATCGGGATTGAATGCCAGTAGGTTAAGCGCGTCAGCATCCCACAACATCGGTTTCTGAGAGTTTTCTACCCGACTCAGCGCCTTTTTGCCCCACTCTTTCTGTCCGAGCCCTGGTCCGATCACGATTGCATCCGCCCATTCCAGCTGTTGCTGCAGGGCTTCATCGGTTAGCTCATCCACCATAATTTCCGGACGAGCGCTAAGGATGGGGACAATATTATCTTTGTGAGTAAGCACTCGCACCAAGCCTGCGCCGCTGCGTAAAGCAGCTTCGGCGGTCATGCGGATCGCTCCGGCCGTACCGCGGTCGCCACCCACCACCAGCAGACGACCCTGATCGCCTTTATGCGACGTCGGGCGACGCGGCTTTAACCAACGGGTTAAGGCTGGCGCATCATAGCGCGTCATCGGCGCCTGCTGGCCGCTAAGCCAACCTTCCAGCCCCAGCGCGTGATAATGCAGCTGCCCAACGTAATCGCGCGCTTTACCGGTAATCAGTCCAGGTTTAAGCGCCACCAGCGCCAGCGTCGCCGCGGCCTCTATTACCAAGCCAGGCGCGCTGCCATTGGCGGCAACCAAACCGGAAGGCATATCCACAGAGAATATCGGCGCCGGATGCCGGTTCGCCTTTTCAATCAGCCGATCGTAAGGCGCAGCGGGCGCGCGATTCAGGCCGGTGCCGAGCAAAGCATCAATTATGATCTCCACCTGCTCCGGCCAGACGGCGTCCGCCGCATGAATTTCCCCCCCCGCTTCCAGCCAGCCGTCACGCGCGCTTTGCGCCTCTTCCGGTAGCGGATGGTTGCCGTCGCAGGCCAGCAGCGTGACCTGATATCCTGCCGCCTGCGCCAACCGGGCGATAACGTAGCCATCACCGCCGTTATTACCCTGTCCGCAGAGAATTAACCAGTGTCTGGCGTGCGGCCACTGCTGGCGAACGGTATCAAACACGGCGTTGCCGGCACGCAGCATCAATTCATAAAGCGTGATGCCAAGATTATCAGCGCCTTCGGTTTCCAGCTGACGCAGCGCCTGCGCAGGCCAGACGGAGTGTGGTAAACTGTGGGCGTTTTCTTTCTCAGTATGGTCAGTCATGTCACACCCTCTCGATCTTCAACAGCTTGCTCTGGATATAAAACAGTGGGGATTATCGCTCGGCTTTCAGCAGGTCGGCATTTGCGATACCGATCTTAGTCTGGAAGAGCCGCGTCTGCAGGCCTGGCTGGATAAGCAGTATCATGGCGAGATGGAATGGATGGCGCGGCATGGCATGATGCGCGCCCGCCCGCATGAACTGCTGCCTGGCACCCTGCGCGTAATTAGCGTGCGGATGAACTATCTACCGGCGAAAGCCGCGTTTGCCAGCACGCTAAAAAATCCCCGTCTGGGTTATGTCAGCCGCTACGCTTTAGGCCGCGACTATCACAAAGTATTGCGCAATCGACTGAAAAAGCTCGGCGATTTAATTCGTGAGCGCTGCGAGGCGGTTAATTTCCGTCCGTTTGTCGATTCAGCCCCGCTGCTTGAGCGGCCGCTGGCGGCCAAAGCGGGGCTTGGCTGGACAGGTAAGCACTCACTTATTCTCAACCGCGAAGCGGGCTCCTGGTTTTTCCTCGGCGAACTGCTGATCGATTTGCCGTTGCCGGTGGATCGACCGCAGGAAGAACAGTGCGGTCGCTGCGTAGCCTGCATTACCACCTGCCCGACCGGCGCAATCGTTGAACCTTATGTGGTCGATGCGCGTCGCTGTATCTCTTACCTGACGATTGAGCTGGAAGGCGCGATCCCGGAGGCGTTTCGCCCGCTGATCGGCAACCGTATCTACGGCTGCGACGATTGCCAGCTGATCTGCCCCTGGAACCGTTTTGGTCAGTTAAGCGATGAGGATGACTTTAGTCCGCGCGCCGCGCTGCATGCGCCGCCGCTGACCGAACTTTTTGCATGGGACGAGGCAAAATTCCTGCGTATTACCGAAGGCTCGGCGATTCGCCGTATCGGTCATTTACGCTGGCTGCGTAATATTGCGGTCGCGCTGGGCAACGCGCCCTGGGATGCGGAACATGCTGCGGCGCTCTCCAGCCGTCTGGGTGAAAACGCCATGCTGGATGAGCATATTAACTGGGCGCTGGAGCAGCAAAAGATGAAGCGCGCGGAGAATGCTATCGAAGTGCAGCGGCCCCAGCAAAAACGCCTGGTGCGCGCGATTGAAAAGGGCCTGCCGCGAGATGCATGACTGTTTATATAATCACCCACGGTAAGCTCACAGACTTTTCCACATGCTGTGTATAAAAATAAAAAGCTGTTGTCATTCAACTGAAACAGGAAGCGCAAGAGGCCGCAATAACAAATTGAAATATTATCATCTGCATATATTTCAAAAGGTTATCATGACAATGTAAGCAAACAATAACGCCGGGCGCGCATAACAGATAAACCTAACCTGTGGATAAGTCTGTTTAAACACATTTAGCGAAATGCGTTACTCGCTTGGCTGACGCCGCTTACCGCTGTGGATAACATTCGGGCATCGCATCGAAGGGACACTATTTTTTTCAGTAAGGAATAGGCCAGCCCGAAGGCGTTAACCGGGAATAAACTCTCCCAGGAAACATTCGATAAGGCAGCTAAAAATGAATCCGCGCCCTTCGCTGGTACTGAAGAGGGCACGGATTATGGACGTATTGCCGGGCAAATACAAGCCTATTTTCCTGGCAAAAATTTACCCCATTATTTCTCGGTATCGGCAGGTCAAAAGGAGCCTGTTTGATGCCGGACTCCTTATACCTGCCAGCCCGCCGATAGCGGTGCAACGACCTTAGCGTTTAACGATTACTTTTGGTTCTGCGCTGGCACAAATGCTCCCTCTCCTTTTATCCCGGCGTTAGCCGTAGGTTTAGTAGAGCCAGGACCGTTGAAAAGGCCGGGACTGCCTGACGACCCTATACTGGATACAACTGTGGTGTTCGGGTGAACCGTCGGCCATGTTTTTGCCGGTGAATGCGTATTACTTGCCGGATTTGCTTTAAACACGCCAGCAACGCCAGGCATTGTTCCTAATGTGCCCGCGGACTGAGAAGGTGCCGATCGTGCCGCCGCCGGTACTCCTCCCGTTTTGCTCTGCTGGCCTGTCCGGGTGACATCTGAAGGCGTACCGCCGCCCGTTGCATTTGCCGCAGGTTTAACCGTGCCCTGCCCGGTGAATCCCCCCATACCGCTTGAGCCTGCACTAGTAGTAATCGGTTTAGGTGGCTGAACGGTAGGCCATTTTTTTGCAGTCATTGGCGCGGCGTTGCCTGCCGAATTGTGCTGGTCTGTCCGGGTGGCTTCGGTATGTGTGCCGCTGCCCGGCCTATTCGCTGTAGGTTTAACCGAACCCTGACCGGTGAACCCTCCCATACCGCTTGATGAACCCGGGCTGGTAATGACCGGTTTAGGTATCTCAACTGTCGGCCATGTTTTCCCGGGCTGACCCTTCTTAGGCTGCGTTGGCTTAGCGGGTAATGGCCCCGTGCCCATAGGGCCGTTATTGGTCACGTTCTCTGTCTTTGCATGCCCTGATGGTGGTTTAGAGGTCACTACCGTTGGCTGCACCGGTTTAGATGGCGCTGGCTTAGCGGGTAATGGCCCCGTGCCCATAGGGCCGTTATTGGTTACGTTCTCTGTCTTTGCATGCCCTGATGGTGGTTTGGAGGTCACTACCGTTGGCTGCACCGGTTTAGATGGCGCTGGCTTCGTCGTGCTATGGCCACCATCAGTTACGGAGTGTGAATGCCCAGGCTGAACCGGCGCTGGTATCACAGTGCTATGGCCGCCATCAGTCATGGAGGTTGAATCCCCTGGCTTAGACGGCGCTGGTGCCGCGATGCTATGACCGCCATCATCCGTTGCTGCTGGCTTATTCTTTTTCTTCTTCGAACCCGGTTTATTAATCTTACCTACCGTAAAGGAGATATTATTACCCGCCTCTTTTTTATCTTCAGTGACAGTAGAAATCTGGCCAGCATCCGTATTCAGTTTGCCATTCACCTCGCCTTTTTTAATATCCAGATTAATAGTACCGTGCTGAACTTCTTCATGATAAATGGTATCAAGGATATCCACATAGCCATTCGCCATTGGCGTTCCCTTATAGCTCATACCGCCGCCGCCGCCGCCGTAAGTACCACTGGAATCAATAACGTCCGTTATTTCTGTGACATTCACCGCGCCTTCAGCCGTAACGCTGCCCGTCTGACTGTCTGAGATCAGATGACTTCCGGTCAGATTGACGTCGCCGCCAGTTTCAACATTCAGCTCGCCACTGGTATGGATCCCGCTTTGCTGAGCTACCGTATCATTCAGATGAGCTTCGCTACCGCCGCCGCCATGCGCCGATGCGGTAGGCAATACGCCAGAGGTTGAAATAGCGACACCTACCGAAACGCCCCAGTTTTCACTGCTGGCCGTTGATTTACTGCTGTCCTGAACGGATTGTATCGACAGATTGCCCGCGACATTCACATCGGCCTGACCAGCATTGATATTGGCGCCTTTTAACGTCATATCGTTACCGCTATTCACGGTGACGTTGTTCGCCGTAATAGAGGAGTTGGTGTAACTCACTGAGTCACTGTTAGATCGGCTGTTTGATCCTGAATAATCGATAGAAATACCAGCCCCGGCCCCCGTCAAGCCAACACCACCGCCACTAGAAACGCCTGCAGTATGCGTTGAGCTGGTAGTGGCTTCGCTGAAGGTTGATTCGGCTGCGGTTAAAGAAAAATCTCCACCGGTATTCACCGTCATTTCATTAGCGTTGATATCAACGCCCTTCAGCGCAGTATCCTTATTCGAAGATAAATTAATGGTACCGCCGCGGATATGGTTAATGTTCTCTTGGGTAGCGACAGATGATATCTCTTCTTTGGTTTGCGACCAGCCGATACTTACGGAACTCCCCACCGCATCATTAAGAAGCAGGTTAGAGGCATCACCAGCCACCTGCGCAGTGGTAAGCCCTGCATTAACGCTCATATCCTGCTGTTCCGCTTTTTTACCTAGCGCTTCATATTTATTGGCCGCATCCACCACGGAGCTATGCACCTCACCTTTTATACCGACAAAGGTTTCGCTATAGCTTTCATCATGTTTATGTGTATCGTTATATTTAGTCGATACGATATTTTCAGCAGAAAGATCAGCGGTACCGCTTTCACCAACGCTAAGATCCATACCACCAATATCAAGCGTATTTTTCGCTTCGAGCTCAGCATCATTAGTAAAATTAAAGGCAGCGTTTTTATTAGTGGCGACACTGTCTTTCGTAGTACTTGTGGTGGTTTTAAGCCCGGCCTGGAAACTTCCTGCCGCAGCGGTAGGCGCTGCGCCGGCACGTTTACTGCCTTTATTCGTCAGCTCGGAGTGTGACCCTGCGCTTTCATAATCATCACTATTATGCGCAGAAGAGCCATCCAACGTACTATAGCTCACCTGGTTTTTACCCGTACCTGGCGTATTAGAAGAAAAACCGATAACAAATGATGACTCGGTAACGTTTGTTTCCTTCATATGATGATCTTGCGAGGTTGTGGTGATAATATCATTCCCCGCCTTGATACTGCCGCTGCCGCTGTTATATTCACCTCCGTGGAATATCGCATCTTTTTTAGCATCAATAGTTAATTTTCCGCCAGTATTAACGCCTGCGCTTTTCGCTTCCGCATCGACCGTAGTCGTTTCAGTCATTCGGTGAGACAGAAAACCAAGATCTTCTAATGTACTATTATAGGAAGAAGAAACTTCATGCACATCATTAAAGCTGACGTTGCCTTCCGTAGATTTCAGTACGATCTCACTATCAGCAGAGTCGCCTGCGTTTAAATCAACGGCAGTAATATTAATCTCTTTCGCAACGATATTAATATTATTTCCTGCGGTAAGATCATCAGCGTAGCTACCTATTTGCTGTTTACTCTCATTACTGATCCCCACGCTGGCTATAATATCTACATTTCCTTCATCAGCGATAAGCGCGATATCGTTACCGCTGGTCATCTGACTGCCGCTGTTCGCGATATCGCCATGTTTGCTATGCAGAAGAATATCATTACCTGCCATTATGCCGCTGACCATACCGTTGCTAACCGAAGTGATATCATGCTCCGCGGTCAGTGCTACATTATTTCCTGCGCTTATAACAGCATTATTATTATTAATGGTAGTGGCGGCCACATCTACATTGCCTCCGGCATGAATAGCGGCAGCGCCGGTGACGCTGCCCTGCTCAATATCCTTCAGGGAGTTTTGCGCCAGATAAATATGCGGCATTAAAACGTCAATGCCGTCGACCTGTTCGGTAACAAACCAAACGATATCTTTATCCAGCGAGTTGATTTGTTCTTGCGTCAGTTTTTTACCAACCTCTAACGAGCTAAACGCATCCTCATTGATAATGTCACCAACATTATCAAACAGGTTTTTTACCAGCCCTGCGCCTTCGACTTGATATTTAACCTGAAAATAGTTCCCCACAGACTGATTGATCTGACGGCGAATAAGCTCAGAAATAAAGTAGTTATCGCCAATCACAATAACCGGCTGCTCGGGCGCATAACCTATTTTTTCAAAGAAATACTCGGAGCCATAGAAATCATCCTTATTGTTCATCGCAGGGCGAGTTTCATACATAGGAATGAATTTCGGTCCTGGATCGCCGTCTACTTTTGGCTTGTTATTTATTTTATCATAGAAATCCGGTGATGCTGCCAACTTACTGATTTAGTGTATGATGGTGTTTTTGAGGTGCTCCAGTGGCTTCTGTTTCTATCAGCTGTCCCTCCTGTTCAGCTACTGACGGGGTGGTGCGTAACGGCAAAAGCACCGCCGGACATCAGCGCTATCTCTGCTCTCACTGCCGTAAAACATGGCAACTGCAGTTCACTTACACCGCTTCTCAACCCGGTACGCACCAGAAAATCATTGATATGGCCATGAATGGCGTTGGATGCCGGGCAACTGCCCGCATTATGGGCGTTGGCCTCAACACGATTTTACGTCACTTAAAAAACTCAGGCCGCAGTCGGTAACCTCGCGCATACAGCCGGGCAGTGACGTCATCGTCTGCGCGGAAATGGACGAACAGTGGGGCTATGTCGGGGCTAAATCGCGCCAGCGCTGGCTGTTTTACGCGTATGACAGGCTCCGGAAGACGGTTGTTGCGCACGTATTCGGTGAACGCACTATGGCGACGCTGGGGCGTCTTATGAGCCTGCTGTCACCCTTTGACGTGGTGATATGGATGACGGATGGCTGGCCGCTGTATGAATCCCGCCTGAAGGGAAAGCTGCACGTAATCAGCAAGCGATATACGCAGCGAATTGAGCGGCATAACCTGAATCTGAGGCAGCACCTGGCACGGCTGGGACGGAAGTCGCTGTCGTTCTCAAAATCGGTGGAGCTGCATGACAAAGTCATCGGGCATTATCTGAACATAAAACACTATCAATAAGTTGGAGTCATTACCGGATTCTGCGTAAGCTACCTGGCATCCTGCCAACGGCCCCCATAAATAAGCGACAATTTTAAGATATCTGTAAATTTTCAATTGCAATCCCTGCATGTTAATCAATTGTCCCGCTACGATAATATTCGGGATTGTCCCTTTACATTGACACGTTATATGACCGTTGCGCAAGGCTAATTAATTCATCAATAAGGCGGCACAATAGCCATGCTCATTAACTATTACCCTGTCAGGGAAAATTCTTATAAGGGTAACGCCTTCCCCTATTGAATCATTTATACCATAGCTCTCTTCTTTTCCCTGATAATGGATAACGGCTATATTTTTATTGATGTTATCGCCGCTTAACAGGCCAGACACGCGTGCGGAAAGCTTTGCGGACGGGCAAGAGAGGTAAAAAGCTTCGGTTAACTCATTAGCTGACAAGGCATAACGCTGGTTATACTCTGCTGTATTGGTTAGCGTCAGTTGCTGATGCTGGTATTTAAACAGCGCGGAAGCATTTTTCTGCAATAAACTCATCTGCTTATCTACTTGAGACGAGGTACTTAATGCTTCCTCCGCTAACATTTCATTGTTGCTTATTTTACGCAATTGATAATGGTGATCTTTATAGCTGTTCAGCAACACGATTACTATAGCACTAATAAACAATACGCTGGTTAAACCAGGAAGCAGCTCACCAGATGCCGCACGAAATAATGAAGAATATTTCCAGCTTAGCTTTTTGGCCATGCATTTCCTCATTTTTTTATCATGAAGTAAGAGAGTACTCCTGCCGGTTTAAACCGGCAGGAGTGGCATGGTAGCTTAATAACGCTTAGTTACCGGCGGTAGCGTACGCAGTATGAATAACGCTGGTTGAATATCCTTGCACGCCCGGTTTTCCGCTGGCGCGCAACACTTCAATTTTATCGCCAGCTTTGATCCTGGCGCTGGTAGAGAGTTCTACCCCACCAGTAGCCTCCCGATTTACGGAAGCATAATAAGCGTTACCAGCAAAGGATTCCATTAAGTAATTGCCGTTAAGCAGAACAATATAACGGTTCGCTTTGCTATAAAGCGCCTTGTTTAAGGTTACCGTGACCTTTTCGCTATTGGCAAGGGCGCTTACCGCAACAACCGCATCATCATCGCTATAACGCACATCATCACCGATGGTGATGGTTTGCAGGGCATCCGCGTGGCCTTCTTTATGCAGGGTCAATAAGTCTCCCGGTTTAAATTCATCCGGGGTAAACTGATGAATAATGGTGTTTACATTATCATCATTTTCCACTTTGTAAGAGTAGTAAGCTGTGCCGCCATCAACGGAATAAACGTAATTACCATTCAACTTGACGGTATAGTGATCCTGCATATCTTGATCTGTTGTATAAAGTCGGATTTCTCCGCCTTTTTGATAATCCACCCAGGAAAGCACCGGGCCTTGAGTGACATCAGGAACCGTCAACGCAATGGATTCGCTTATATTACCCTCTGTCTCGCCGCCGGGTTTATTTTCCTCCTGCAGTGCCGAGGCCGCCGCATCGGCAAGGCGTCCTACATATTCAGCCTGCGTGGTTAACGGCAAATTCTGCGTTGACTGGCCTAACGCCCAAACAAAGATACCGCCATAGCCATTTTTTGCCTGCCAGGATGCGCGCTCCAGATTATTTTCCTCTGTTTCAACAAATGGACCTTCAGGCCCCCACTGTTGATTAATCGTGGCGCCTACCAGTACTTTACTTTTATCTCCGATGGCCTTCGCATAGTTTTCCATCGCCACCTGATAGCGGAAATTTTTACCTGCGTCGTAGGTCATTACATTAAAGAAATCGAATAACTTGCTGCTTTTTTTCAGTAAGTTAGTTACTTCACCGTGGTGGGAGGAACGGCTTGGTTCAATATATGAACACTGCTCCATAACTGACGGATTAGCACAATTTTCCGGATCGGCGCCGACATGATATGTTGTCAGGCTAAGCAATTTCTTATTGCCGACCAGTTCACGCAGACGACTAACCAGCGCCAGCAGATTTTGGTTTTCTGTTTCGGTTAAACGGTTGGCCTTTTCAAAGTCGAAATCAATCCCATCAAGGTAAACATCACCGGCGTATTGATAGTTGTTTAAATTGCACGAGCTCTCCCACTCCATTTGGTGGCACTCCCCAACCACCTCCGTCAATTTCAGATTCTTTTTATACACGGGGAAAGGTTTTTCCAGCAGCGATGCCAGGCTCTGAGCAATTTTTTCACGCTGTTCTGGATTATCCAGGTGGCTCCAGATGCTTTCATACGTTTGACCGCCAAAAGCGACCATGACTTTTTTATCGGGATGATCATGTTTCAGCGTAGTCCAACTGACATAAGGTGTCGGCAGGTAGTAGGTATCCCATTCCGGCGGCGTTAAAGCATTTTCTGAGAAAGTGACAGAACCATCAGCAGACCATTCGCCAAAAGAGAGCAGGAAAGTATCTGTTTTAGAGACCGGCAGTTTTTCAGAAAGCTCTGTTGCCGAATAAGAGGTCCACATCGTCAGATAACTTACGACACGATTCTCTGCTGCATGCGTCAAACCCGCTTGCGCGGTAAAAAGGCCGCCAAGCAATAGCGCCATTAATTTTTTATTCATTACATATCCTTTTTATTAATATCCATAATGTTTTTTGATATACCACCAGCTTATAATTGCACTAATTAATAGCGGCGCAATGGCATAAAGAATAGTTTCTATTTGCTACATGTCCTAATCCGGAAAGCGTTATGATCGCCTTATGCTGATATGAGGTGCGTCTTCTCTGGCGTATCCGCCAT
The DNA here is from genome assembly GCF_023517775.1 of Mixta hanseatica. Classification (NCBI taxonomy): domain Bacteria; kingdom Pseudomonadati; phylum Pseudomonadota; class Gammaproteobacteria; order Enterobacterales; family Erwiniaceae; genus Mixta; species Mixta hanseatica. Next base: position 3,796,844 of record NZ_CP082904.1, read on the forward strand.
GAATATAAATAACCTATTACTCCCCAGTGACGCTACATAAACAAACTTAAATAAAGTTAAATTAAGACATTTCGTTTACGCTGCTTCGATCCTAACATCTTAAAACGCGCGACAGGGAACTAATGCTGTAGAGGTAAGGCAATAATGTACAGCGTTAACAACCTTAACCCGCTTTAGCACTCTCTTTGAGCGTCGTGGCCTTAATTAAGAATAACGCAGTTATTTGATATCAACTTACTGTCAATATTATGCGCAACAGCCTATATCAGTTTGATGATTAATTGAGCTATCCACACGGTAAAACGGCTATACCATCAAAACATGCCGATAAAAGCCACCCGGCCAGGCTGCCCGATTCCTTTTCTTTGCAAAAAATCATATAGAGAAAAATTAACAGTAAGTAAGAAAAGGCGCGCAAAAAAAGACAAATCCCTATTGTTACGCTGGGAAAAAATGTCAATATAAATAGCGCACACAATATTTTTCTGTCGTCGCGCTGCGTTAATTATAACTTTTGAGAAAAGCCTGGTAAGCTTAAGCACAGCTTAATATTCATGCTGATAAGCCCATCGGGTAATTTATTATAAACACAACATGCTCAATAAAATAATTATTTGGAAGGAACGATTAAATCATGGGAATAAATGGATCTAAAAAATTTATTATAAACGGAACCGCTATTTTTCTTCCTGATCAAAGGAGCATCGCTTCATTAAATAAAGAAAAAAAGCTTATCCTTTATAATACTGCTTCGCGCTGTTTATTAACGCTGATAGAACATGCCGGGCAAACCGTTTCGCACCAGCAGCTCTATCAGGCAGGCTGGGAATATCATGGCAGAGAAGCAACACCGAATACGCTTTATCAAACCATCTCAGAGATACGAAAGAGTCTCCAACAGGTGGGCCTGGAAAATATCATCTCAACTCAGCCTCGTACCGGTTGGATAATCAATAAGAGCATCGTTATTGTGGAAGTGAATGAAAAAGATCCGGTTGAGTTACCGGCACAACCTAAAAAGTCGTCGTTGCCGTTCTGGAAAGGATTTACCCGCAAGTTTTTTTTCCGCTAGTATCACGCTATTTATACTGCAATGCACAGAAAGTCACCGTACCGTTTGCCAATAACATCATTGCGCAAACGGTATTTTGTTATGTGTAGCGGCCAGAATAGCGGATGAACGGACAATGATGTTTCACGCAAAAGCGCTACGCGAGAAAAGGAATAGAGCTGATTTTTTTAAAAGGAAACTATGTCTGGGGCCGACTTTATGAAAAGCCACATGCGTGAGAGTGGGATTTGAGAAAAAAGAAGAAACTGGAGCGGGAAACGAGACTCGAACTCGCGACCCCGACCTTGGCAAGGTCGTGCTCTACCAACTGAGCTATTCCCGCATAATCTGTGTCTTTCAAGCTGCCACTGTGTTAGCTGCCTTCACTCACCTCAGTCGCTTACTTCAGTAAGCTTCTGCGGATTCGTTCCGTTGCCGCGTTGTTGCAACCCGAAAACCCTGATTAGGATATTCTGTGTTTTTTCAACACCGTTCAAATTTGGAGCGGGAAACGAGACTCGAACTCGCGACCCCGACCTTGGCAAGGTCGTGCTCTACCAACTGAGCTATTCCCGCATAATCTGCGTCTTTCAAGCTGCCACTGCGTTAACTGCCTTCACTCACCTCAGCCACTTACTTCAGTAAGCGCCTGCGGATTCGTTCAGTTGCCGCGTTGTTGCAACCCGAAAACCCTGATTAGGATATTCTGTGTTTTTTCAACACCGTTCAAATTTGGAGCGGGAAACGAGACTCGAACTCGCGACCCCGACCTTGGCAAGGTCGTGCTCTACCAACTGAGCTATTCCCGCATAATCTGCGTCTTTCAAGCTGCCACTGCGTTAACTGCCTTCACTCACCTCAGCCACTTACTTCAGTAAGCGCCTGCGGATTCGTTCAGTTGCCGCGTTGTTGCAACCCGAAAACCCTGATTAGGATATTCTGTGTTTTTTCAACACCGTTCAAATTTGGAGCGGGAAACGAGACTCGAACTCGCGACCCCGACCTTGGCAAGGTCGTGCTCTACCAACTGAGCTATTCCCGCAATCGTAGCCGATTAAAATCTTCATCGGTACGGGGAGCGCATTATACGAGAAAACTTTTGCCCTGCAAGCCCTTGAGGGCAAAAATTTGCGCTTTCGATGCATTTGCTGATTTTAGCGGCAAAATGCCGCTTTTTTAGTCACTCGTGCGGCTACAGCTGTAAAAAATGGCGGCGATAGTAAGCCAGCTCCGCCACTGACTCACGGATATCATCCAACGCCTGATGCGTGCCCGCTTTTTTAAAGCCGGTCAGGATTTCAGGCTTCCAGCGCCGCGCCAGCTCTTTCAACGTGCTGACATCCAGATAACGATAGTGGAACCAGGCTTCCAGCTCCGGCATATATTTAAACAGAAAACGGCGATCCTGGCCGATGCTATTGCCGCAAATCGGCGAAGCGTTAGCCGGCACCCACTGACGCAAAAACTCAAGCGTCGCCAGTTCCGCCTCGCGATCGCCGTACTGGCTCGCCTTAACACGCTCCACCAGCCCGCTTTGCGTATGGGTGCGCACGTTCCAGTCGTCCATCAGCGCCAGCTGTTCAGCGCTCTGATGCACTGCCAGCACTGGCCCTTCCGCCAGGATATTTAAATCGGCATCGGTGACCAGCGTCGCAATTTCAATAATGCGATCGCGTTCCGGATCCAGCCCGGTCATTTCCAGGTCGATCCAGATAAGGTTGTTTTCATTTCCCATGTTTTATCCCGCAGTTGGCACTCTGGTTTATCTGGCTGAACGGGAACCGAGCGCGCAAAGCCGCGCCGCGTTACTCGCCGTAATTCAGCCCAGGGTGTATCATAGACGTTTTGCCCAACAAGGCGAAACCGTCGGAATCCCTGTGAGGAAGAGTGAGTAAAAATAAACTGTCTAAAGGCCAGCAGCGTCGCGTTAACGCTAACCATGAACGTCGATTAAAACAGCGTGCGGATAAGCCTGAACCAGATGACAGCCTGTTTGGTGAAGCGCAGGACGGCATCGTCATTAGCCGCTTCGGCATGCATGCGGACGTTGAAAATAGCGCGGGCGATGTTCACCGCTGCAATATTCGCCGTACCATTCGCTCGCTGGTGACTGGCGATCGCGTTCTCTGGCGCCCGGGCGTCGAAGGCGGCGCAACGGTAAAAGGCATCGTCGAAGCGGTGCATGAGCGCCGTACGGTACTGACGCGCCCCGATTTTTATGACGGCATCAAACCTATTGCCGCCAATATTGACCAGATCATCATTGTTTCCGCCATTGTGCCGGAGCTGTCGCTGAATATTATCGATCGTTACCTGGTCGCCAGTGAAACGCTCGGCATTGAACCACTGCTGGTGCTGAATAAAACCGATCTGCTGGATGACGCAGGGCGCGCCTTTGTGGATGAGCAGATGGATATTTATCGTCATATCGGCTATCGCGTGCTGATGGTTTCCAGCTATGAAAAAGCGGGACTTGCCGATCTGGAAGCGGCGCTTACCGGGCGCATCAGTATCTTTGCCGGTCAGTCGGGCGTAGGCAAATCGAGTCTGCTTAATGCGCTGCTGGGCCTGGAACTAAGCGACCAGACCATCCTGACCAATGATGTTTCCGACGTCTCAGGATTAGGCCAGCACACCACCACCGCCGCACGCCTGTACCACTTCCCTCACGGTGGCGATGTAATCGACTCGCCCGGGGTGCGTGAATTCGGCCTCTGGCATCTGGAGCCGGAACAAATCACTCAGGGTTTTGTCGAATTCCGTGGGTTTTTAGGCGGCTGCAAGTTTCGTGACTGCAAGCATGATACCGATCCGGGCTGTGCGATTCGCGAAGCGGTAGAGAACGGGATTATCGATGAATCCCGCTTTGAAAATTACCACCGTATCCTGGAAAGCATGGCGCAGGTAAAAACGCGTAAAAACTTCGGTAACAGCGAAGACTAATGCTGCAGTTGTGGCATCATCGGCGCGTTAGCCTAAACGGGCTGTCGCTGCTACAATTCGCCCCCTTTTTCTTCAACGTCGTGTGATTAAGCCAGGAGGCTAACGTGTTGGATTCAATTAAACTCGGCCTGAATCATCTGCTCCCTAAAAAGTGGCTCACCGAGCTGGCTGGCTGGGCGGCCGGCAAGCGTGCCGGTTGGCTGACCAAAGCGGTGATTGATATTTTTGTCTGGTTCTACCGGGTCGATATGTCCGAAGCGCAAAAGCCGGACACCGCCAGCTACCGTACCTTCAATGACTTTTTTGTTCGTCCGCTGCGCGATGAAGCGCGTCCGATCGATGCCGATCCTAACCTGCTGGTATTGCCGGCCGATGGCGCCATCAGTCAGCTGGGCCATATTGAAGGCGATACGATTTTCCAGGCAAAAGGTCACTACTATTCTCTGGAAGCGCTGCTGGCGGGCGATCGTCAGATGGCGTCGCAGTTCCGCGATGGCGAATTTGCCACCATCTATCTTGCACCGCGTGATTATCACCGCGTGCATATGCCCTGCAACGGTATCCTGCGTGAAATGATTTATGTGCCGGGCGATCTCTATTCGGTGAATCCGCTTACCGCGCGTAATATTCCAAACCTGTTTGCCCGTAATGAACGCGTTATCTGCTATTTCGATACTGAATTTGGCCCGATGGTGCAGATTTTAGTCGGCGCGACCATTGTCGGCAGTATTGAAACCGCGTGGGCCGGCACTATTACGCCGCCGCGTGAAGGGGTGATTAAACGCTGGAGCTGGCCGGGCGCCGAGGCGGAAGGCGCGGTTGTGCTGCTGAAAGGGCAAGAAATGGGCCGCTTTAAGCTGGGCTCTACCGTTATTAATCTGTTCGCACCGGGTCGCATTAAGCTGGCCGAAAGCCTGGAGGCCGAAACCAAAACGCGTCTTGGCCAGCCGATGGCGATGGCGCTGGCGCGTACCGACGCGGAAACCGTTTTACATCACCAATAAGACTCTAGCGTGCGCCTGATCCTCTGCTTTATTTTCTTTTTGTTTACCCTGCCCGCCTTCGCCGCCAGCGCGCCTGATGCGGCGCAGGTGCGCCAGGAGCTGGAGCAGGCGAAATCCGCCAAATCCATGCCGGCCCAGGCTGAACTGATACAAACGCTGGAATCGGCGTTGAGCTTCCTTGACGCGCGCAACGAATCGCTGGAGCGGGCGAAGCAATATCAGCAGGTCATAGATGACTTTCCTAAGCTGGCGCGCGAACTGCGTCAGCAAATTGCTGGTTTGAATGATAGTACATACTCACTACACAGCGGTATGAGCAGCGCTGAGCTGGATCAGGAGATCTTGCAAATCAGCAGCCAGCTATTGGAAGAGGGACGTCAGGCGCAGCAGGAACAGGATCGCGCCAGAGAAATCAGTGATTCACTGGGCCAGCTGCCGCAGCAGCAAACCGAAGCGCGCCGCGCGCTAAGCGAAAGCGAACGTGGGCTGCAGGCGCCGTCTGCTGCCTCAGGCGCCCTCGCTCAGGCGCAGAGCTATGCACGTCAGGCCGAGTCGGCAGCGTTAAAAGCGCGCGTTGATGAGCTGGAGCTGGCGCAGCTGTCGGCGAATAACCGCCAGGAGCTGGCGCGCATGCGCGCCGAAGTGCATCAGAAAAAAGCGGAGCGGCTGGATGATTATCTCCAGGCGCTGCGCAATCAGCTAAACGGCCTGCGCCAGCATGAAGCGGAACTGGCGCTGGCGCGTACGGAACGATTGGCGGAAAGCAGCGGCAATCTGCCCGCCTCGATCACCGAACAGTTTCACGTTAACCGCGAGCTTTCCGCCGCGCTCAATCAGCAGGCTCAGCGCCTTGATCTGATTGGCTCACAGCAGCGGCAGGCCACCAATCAAACCATTCAGGTACGTCAGGCGCTCAGCACCATTCGCGAGCAGTCGCAGTGGTTGGGCTCCTCTAATTTGTTGGGCGAGGCGCTGCGCGCGCAGGTGGCGCGTCTGCCGGAGATGCCCATCTCGCAGCAGTTAGATAGTGAAATGGGGCAGCTGCGCGTGCAGCGCCTGCATTATGAAGATTTGCTCAGCCAACAGCAGCAGCTGCGCCAGCTGAAGCAGGAAAATGGCGAGCCGCTGACCAGCGAGCAAAACCGTATTCTGGATGCGCAGATAAAAACCCAGCGGGAGCTGCTCGGCTCGCTGATTTCCGGCTGTGATACCTTGATTCTGGAAGTCACCAAGCTGAAGGTGGCGAACAGTCAGCTGGAAGATGCGCTGGGTGAAATTAAAGAAGCGACCCATCGTTATCTGTTCTGGACCGCAGACGTCAATCCGCTCAGCCTCAGCTATCCGCTGGAGGTGGCGCGCGACCTGACGCAGCTGCTGTCGTTGAATACGCTGGGCCAGCTGGGCGGCGCGCTGATGATGATGGTCACCAACCGTGAAACCGTGTTGCCGATTTTGGGCGCGGTGCTGCTGGTTGGTTTCAGCATTAGCTCACGTCGCCATTACAATGCCTTTCTGGCGCGCGCCGCCAGCCGCGTCGGCAAAGTGACCCAGGATCATTTTACCCTGACGCTGCGCACCGTTTTTTGGTCGATTCTGGTCGCCCTGCCCTTACCGGTACTGTGGGCTGCCTTCGGCTTTGGTTTACAGCATGCCTGGCCTTATCCCGTGGCGGTCGCGATTGGCGACGGCGTCACCGCCACGCTGCCGCTGCTGTGGGCCTTTATGATTAGCGCCGCCTTTGCGCGATCTAACGGGCTGTTTATTGTACATTTCCGCTGGCCCCAGCTACGGGTCGCACGAGCGATGCGTTACTACTCGCTCTCTATCGGGCTGATTGTTCCGCTGATCATGCTGCTGATTACCTTCGCTAATCTGGAGGATCGTCAGTTCTCCGCCACGCTGGGGCGCCTGTGCTTTATTCTCATCTGCGGTGCGCTGAGTCTGGTTACCGTCAGCCTGAAACGCGCTGGCATCCCGCTTTGGCTGGATAACGAAGGCAGCGGCGATAACGTTATTAACCGCATCTTCTGGAATATCCTGATCTGTATTCCGCTGGCGGCGGCGCTGGCTTCCTGCATTGGCTATCTGGCCACCGCTCAGGCGCTGCTGGCGCGTCTGGAAACCTCGGTGGCCATCTGGTTCCTGCTGCTGGTGATTTACCATATTATTCGGCGCTGGATGCTGATTCAGCGCCGCCGCATCGCCTTCGATCGTGCACGTCAGCGTCGTGCTGAAATGCTGGCGCACCGCGCGCGAGGCGAGGAAGAAACCACCGCCCAAACGGCTGATGCCGTCGAAATCGATGAGCCGGTTATCGACCTTGATGCCATTAGCGCCCAGTCGCTGCGCCTGGTACGTTCGATTCTGACGCTAATCGCTCTGCTTTCAGTGATTGTGCTATGGTCTGAGATCCATTCAGCCTTCGCGTTTTTGGAAAACATCCGGCTGTGGGACGTCAGCAGTACGGTGCAGGGCGTGGAAAGCCTGCATCCAATTACGCTGGGCTCGGTGCTGATCGCTATTCTGATCTTTATTATTACTACCCAGCTGGTGCGTAATATGCCCGCCCTGCTGGAGCTGGCGCTGTTGCAGCACCTTAACCTGACGCCTGGCACCGGCTACGCCATCACCACGCTGACCAAATATCTGCTGTTGTTGATTGGTGGCCTGATGGGCTTCTCGATGATCGGCATTGAGTGGGCAAAATTACAGTGGCTGGTGGCGGCGCTGGGCGTGGGGCTGGGCTTTGGTCTGCAGGAGATCTTCGCTAACTTTATCTCCGGCCTAATCATCCTGTTTGAAAAGCCGATCCGTATTGGCGACACGGTTACCATCCGCGATCTCACCGGCAGCATTACGCGCATTAATACGCGCGCCACCACCATCACCGACTGGGATCGCAAAGAGATCATCGTGCCGAATAAGGCATTTATTACCGAACAGTTCGTTAACTGGTCGCTTTCCGATTCGGTCACGCGCGTGGTGCTTACCGTGCCGGCGCCGGCGGGCGTCGACAGCGAACAGGTGACCACGATTTTACAACGCGCCTGCGAACGCTGTACTTATGTGCTGGATACACCCGCGCCGGAAGTGTTCCTGGTTGATTTGCAACAGGGCATTCAGCTGTTTGAGCTGCGTATCCATGCGGCGGAAATGGGACATCGCATGCCACTGCGCCATGAGCTGCACCAGCTGATCCTACAGGGCTTCCGCGAACATAATATTGAGATGCCGTTCCCGCCGTTCCAGGTCCGTATGGAGACGGCGGCGAAAAGAAAACCAGCCAGCAACGGCGCGCCCGCGTCACATACGTTTAAATCAGGCGGGCTGTAGCGGTATCGGCAGGCCGTTAATCACGCGCCTGCCGCAAGGCTTTAACAGCGGTCAACCGGGAAAGCGATAACTTCGCTCAGGGATTCCGCTTTCAGCGCCAGCATCACCAGGCGATCAACGCCAAGCGCGACGCCGGAGCAGGCAGGCATGCCGTGTTCCAGCGCGGCCAGCAGATTGTTGTCGATCGGCTGCTGCGGCAGGCCGCGTGCGGCGCGACGGCGATTATCCTGTTCAAAGCGTTGGCGCTGCTCGCGCGCGTCGGTCAGCTCGCGGAAACCATTCGCCAGCTCAATCCCTTTGAAATAGACTTCAAACCGCTCCGCGACGCGATGGTCCTCGGTGCTAATTTCCGCCAGTGCGGCCTGGGTCGCCGGGAAGTGATAAATAAAGGTGGGCTTATCCTGGCCAATCTTCGTTTCCACGCCCAGCATAAACAGCAGCTGCAGCAGCGTATCGCGATCTTCTTCGGCATGCGCTAAATCGCCCACGCCCAGCTTCTCGGCCACTTCTCGCAGCTGCGCCTTATCGGCAGAGAGCGGATCGACCTCCAGATGACGAATAAACGCCTGCTGGTAAGAGAGTGATTCCGCCGGCTGGCACTCCAACACCTGTTGCAGCAGATCGTCCACCTCATTCATCAGGCGATACATATCATAATGCGGGCGGTACCATTCCAGCATGGTGAATTCAGGATTATGGTGACGGCCCGCCTCTTCATTACGGAAGCTGCGTCCCATCTGGTAAATCGGTCCGCTGCCTGCGGCCAGCAGGCGCTTCATATGATATTCCGGGCTGGTCATTAACCAGAGATCTAACCCCTGCGAAGCACCAGGACCGACAAAGCGGGTCTGGAAGGTGACCAGATGAATATCGGTTACCGTTGCCTGACTCATCGCCGGGGTTTCCACCTCCAGTACGCCGCGATCGGCGAAGAAACGTCGAATTTCCGCCAGAATTTTCGCCCGTTTCAACAGGTTAGAGATGGGTGCGCTCGGCTGCCAGCTTGCCGTTTCGCTCATGGGGTTTACTCCTCAGTCAAACAAGGGGATGCAGTCTACTCGTAACGCCGTTGGCAGACAAATTTGCGCTAATAAAATCGACTATTTTTCTTTTTTGCCGCAGCGAAAAATAAACGCCGCCGCTGCCTCCCATTATTGGGTGCCGCGGGCATACAGATTTTTAATCAATGCTTTATCAAGTTTTTCCGAATGCTGCCGATGGTGGGGGGACTCGTTGCGCGAAAACTGGGCTCATATTTAATGCCAGCGAAGGCGGTGTCATCAGCCGCTCTGTTGCAAAGAAATAGCATCAGCCGCTAACGAAGAAGTAACAACCCGACATTCCCAGCATATTGCACTGGGATGAGTGATATTTTTAGCTAGTTGTATTGATCTACTCCATGCAAAGGGATACGGACTATGAGATCGGTAAAGAATATGAAAGTTGGCTTTCGCCTCGGCGCGGCATTCAGTTTAGTAATCTTGCTATTAATAACTGTGAGTGCCACAGCAATAATTAAAATAAATAATATTAATACCGCAGTAGAAAATATCGTTAACGATCGCTATATCAAAGTCAGGCTGGCATTTGACGTGCGCGACGGCGTTAACGATCAAATCAAATACTTGCGCGGCATGGTGATTGATACCAACCGTCCCGAGATGAACCAAAAGCGGTTTGGCCAGCTTGAGCTGGCGACACAGCAAACTAATGAGGCTATTGAAAAAATTTCCCGCCTGCAGGTGACGCCTGTTGGCCAGAAAAAAATTAAGGCGGTAAAAGAGGCCGCGCAGAATTTTGCTGAAGCCAGCCAGCAACTGCTTACCCTGATCCGTGGGGGCAACATTGATGCCGCCGCTGATTATGCACTGCGCAAAATGACCCCGGCGCAAAACGCCTTCCTGGATGTCGTAGTGAAATTTGCTGATTCACAATCCCTACAGCTACAGGGAGAAGGCGCACACGCGGTGGCGGACGCCAACACGGCAATCAACATGACGCTTATCTTCTCTGTGCTGGCCATCGTCGCTGCGGTGCTCCTTGGCTATTTTCTGACCCGCTCGATTGTGCAGCCGCTACGCGCCGCCGTCAGCATTGCGGAAAACGTAGCGGCTGGCGATCTGCGCACGGTAATCAAAGCCAGCTCATCGGATGAAACCGGCCAGCTGATGCAGGCGCTGAAAAAGATGAATGATAATCTTCTGAAAATCGTTACTGAAGTGCGGGCCGGTACCGATCTGATCGCTAACGCCTCCAGTGAAATCTCCGCCGGAAATATGGATCTCTCCTCACGCACCGAGCAGCAGGCCAGCTCGCTGGAGGAAACCGCCGCCGCAATGGAACAGATGACCTCCACGGTTAAGCAGAACGCCGATAACGCCCATCAGGCTAACCAACTGGCGACACTGGCGTCAAAAGTTGCCGTGCAGAGCGGCGATGCGGTGAAACAGGTCGTCAATACGATGGAGACCATCAGTAACTCATCACGCAAAATTGTCGATATTATCAGCGTGATCGATGGCATCGCCTTCCAGACCAATATCCTGGCGCTAAACGCTGCGGTAGAGGCGGCGCGTGCCGGTGAACAGGGACGCGGATTCGCAGTGGTCGCGGCTGAAGTGCGCAGCCTGGCCCAGCGCTCTGCTTCCGCAGCCAAAGAGATCGCACAGCTGATTGAAGATTCGGTTAATAAGGTTGATGAAGGCGGCAGGCAGGTGGCTAACGCCGGCAGCACCATGAATGAAGTATTGACCAGCGTAAAAAGCGTGACGGAAATCATGGGGGAAATCTCCATCGCCAGCACCGAGCAGAGCACTGGTATTGATGAGATTAATGCCACCATTACCCAGATGGACCAGGTGACCCAGCAGAATGCCGCACTGGTTAATCAGTCTGCGGCGGCGGCCCAGGCCATGCAGGAGCAGGCCGCTCAGCTGGCGCAAACGATGCGGGTATTTAAGGTAAACGAAGCTGCCTGACCCCTCTTCACCGCGTTCGCCTTCTGCTCTGGTTTTGCCCGGCGGCAGAAGGCGCATTGCCAATAGGTCGGTTAATCGCATCGCTTTTATCCGGTTAAAACATCGAACACATCAAAATCGCCTTACGTACCCTGCCCTACACTGGCTAACCCGAAAGAGTTACTCCGCGTTCGCAGGGAGGTTTAAGTGCAAAGCATTCAGGCCGATTTAATCATTGTCGGCGCGGGCGGCGCAGGTATACGGGCGGCAATTGCCGCCGCCGCCGCGCAACCGCAGTTGTCCATCGCCCTTGTGTCAAAAGTCTATCCCATGCGCAGCCACACTGTGGCTGCCGAAGGCGGAGCCGCCGCCGTTACTCAGCCCCACGACAGTTTCGATGCCCACTTCCATGACACGGTCGCCGGCGGCGACTGGCTGTGTGAGCAGGATGTGGTGGATTATTTTGTGCAGCACTGCCCGCAAGAAATGATCCAGCTGGAGCAGTGGGGCTGTCCGTGGAGCCGTAAAGAAGACGGCACGGTTAATGCGCGCCGCTTTGGCGGCATGAAAATTGAGCGTACCTGGTTTGCCGCTGATAAAACCGGCTTCCATATGCTGCATACGCTGTTTCAAACCTCGCTTAAATATCCGCAGATTCGCCGTTTCGATGAGCATTTTGTTTTGGATCTGCTGGTGGATGACGGGCGCGTCGGCGGCCTGGTGGCGCTGAATATGATGGAAGGCACGCTGGTGACGCTGCGCGCCAACGCCGTGGTGCTGGCCACCGGCGGTGCCGGACGTGTTTACCGCTATAACACCAACGGCAGCATCGTTACCGGCGACGGCATGGGGATGGCGCTGCGTCACGGCGTTCCCCTGCGCGACATGGAGTTTGTGCAGTACCATCCCACCGGCCTACCTGGCTCCGGCATTCTGATGACTGAAGGCTGTCGCGGCGAAGGCGGGATTCTGGTGAATAAGGAGGGCTATCGCTACCTGCAGGATTACGGTTTGGGACCGGAAACACCGCCCGGCGCGCCCAAAAACAAATATATGGAACTGGGACCGCGCGACCGGGTCTCGCAGGCGTTCTGGCATGAGTGGCAGGCGGGCCGCACCATTTCCACCCCGCGCGGCGAGGTCGTTCACCTCGATCTGCGTCACCTCGGCGCCAAAAAGCTGCATGAGCGGCTGCCCTTTATCTGTGAGCTGAGCAAAGCCTACGTCGGCGTCGATCCGGTTACCGCCCCGATTCCGGTACGCCCGACAGCGCATTACACCATGGGCGGCATTGAAACCGACGCGCGCGGCGAAACGCGCATTAAAGGATTATTCGCTGCCGGCGAGTGCGCTGCCGTTGGCCTGCACGGCGCTAACCGGCTTGGATCGAACTCGCTGGCGGAACTGGTAGTGTTTGGCCGTCTGGCGGGCGAACAGGCGGCGGAACGAGCGTTGGAAACGCCGTCAGGTAACGAACGCGCGTTAGCCGCGCAGGCGAAAGATGTGGAACAGCGCCTGCTGGCGCGCATTAATCAGCCGGGCACCGAACGCTGGTCAGCCCTGCGTGACGAGATGGGCCGCAGTATGGAACAGGGCTGCGGTATCTACCGTACCCCGGAGCTGATGCAGCAAACGATCGCGACGCTGGCGGATCTCAAAACGCGTTACCAGCGCCTGCATATCAGCGACAACAGCAGCGTTTTCAATACCGAGCTGCTTTACAGCCTTGAGCTGGAGCATAGTCTGAACGTAGCCGAATGCATGGCGCACGCAGCCCTGCATCGTAAAGAGTCGCGTGGCGCGCACCAGCGGCTGGATGAAGGCTGCCAGCAGCGTGACGATAAAAATTACCTGCACCATACGCTGACTTTCTTCAACGCCGAAGGCGCGCCGCGCATTGAGACCTCGCCGGTCACCATTACCCGCCTGCCGCCAGCCCAGCGGCTCTATGGCGCACAGGCGGATGCCGTGCAGGCTCAGGAGGCGTCCCATGACTAAACAGCCACCCCTGGATGTCATTATCCAGCGCTATAACCCGGAACAGGACGCCGCGCCGCACGATGAGCGCTTTTCGGTGCCGTGGGATGAGCAGACCTCGCTGCTGGATGCGCTGGGTTATATCAAAGATAACCTGGCGCTGGATCTGGCCTGGCGCTGGTCATGCCGTATGGCGATTTGCGGCTCCTGCGGCATGATGGTCAACGGCATCCCTAAACTCGCCTGTAAAATCTTTCTACGTGATTATCCTGACGGTTTGCGCGTCGCGCCGCTGGCTAATTTTCCGGTTGAGCGCGATCTGGTGGTGGATATGAGCCACTTTATCGCCAGCCTTGAGGCGATTAAGCCCTGGATCATCGGCAATCCACGCGTTCCAGCCCAGGGTGCCAACCGGCAAACGCCGGCGCAGATGGCGCGCTACCATCAATTTTCCGGCTGTATTAATTGCGGTCTGTGCTATGCCGCCTGTCCCCAGTTCGCCCTTAATCCGCAGTTTATCGGCCCGGCGGTCATTGCGCTGGCGCATCGTTACAATCTGGACAGCCGCGACCGTGGGAAAGCGGAACGCATGCCGCTATTGAACGGCGATAACGGCGTCTGGCCCTGTACCTTTGTCGGCTTTTGCTCGGAGGTCTGCCCTAAACATGTCGATCCTGCGGCCGCTGTTCAGCAGGGCAAGGTCGAAAGCGCCAAAGATTATCTGATAGCCCGACTGAAACCGCACTAAGGAGCTGTTAATGATAAGCAAACGCAAACCTTATCTTGCGCCGGTAAAGAGTAGCTGGTGGCGACAGCTGGCTTTTTATCGCTTTTATATGCTGCGCGAAGGCACCGCTATTCCTGCGCTGTGGTTTAGTCTGGAGTTGGTTTTTGGTCTGTACGCTCTGAAAGATGGCCCGGACGCCTGGGCGCGCTTTGTCGATTTTCTCCAGCATCCGGCGACGCTGCTATTAAACCTGATAACGCTGGCCGCCGCGCTGCTGCACAGCAAAACCTGGTTTGAACTGGCGCCCAAAGCCACTATTGTTATCGTCAAAGGGGAAAAGCTGAAGCCGCAGCCGATAATTATCGCCCTGTGGATCGTCACGCTGTTGGTAACGCTGGCCGCTTTGTGGCTGGCGCTGGCAATATAGGAGAAGGCAATGCAACAACCACAACGATCGGATGAGCCGCTGTTTTGGGGGCTGTTTGGCGCAGGAGGCATGTGGGCGGCGGTGGTTTCGCCAGCGGTGATCCTGCTGGCTGGCCTGTTGCTGCCACTGGGCTGGTGGCCCGATGACGCGCTAAGCTATCAACGTATTCAGGCGTGCGCCGCCAGCATCCCCGGGCGCGGGTTGATTTTCCTGGCTATTGTCCTGCCGCTATGGTGCGCGCTGCATCGTCTGCATCACGGCGCGCACGATCTTCAGTTGGCTATTCCCGCCAGCAAATGGTGGTTCTACGGGCTGGCGACGATCCTTACGGTGATAACGGCTATCGGCGTGATAACGCTATAAATCATTACTTAAGCAAAGACAACATCATCTGCGGCTGCTGGTTCGCCTGTACCAGCACCGCATTGCTGGCCTGCTGAATGATCTGCGCTTTGGTCAGATTACTGGCTTCCAGCGCATAATCCGCATCCATGATACGGCTACGCGCCGCGGTGGTCGCCTGGGTCTGCGCCGAGAGCGTCGCCTTAGCCGATTCCAGGCTATTTATCGTCGCGCCATATTCTCCCTGATAGCCGCTCACGGTTTGCAGCGCTTTATCCAGCGCGCCCAGCGCTTTTGCTGCCTCCTCTTTTGGATTAAGGCGAGTCGCAGCCAGCCCCAACGATGCGCTATCGGAAGGCGTCGGTTCAATGGTTTTAGTCTGCAACTCGTCGCCAAAATTGGCGCTGGTAACGATTTGCGTCGGGGTGCTGACCTTAACCTGATCCGTCGGTGTATAGGTTGGCGTCGGCATGTTTCCCCAGGTCATTTTCGCGTTAAATGAACCGTTGCCTACCACCATCACCACCAGATCTTCCGTCACGTTATCAATGCGCACGCGCTCATTGGTATTGGTGCTGGAGACGGTGCCGTCGTTAAAGTCGCCGGTGGTGGCGTCTTCATAACGATCGCCGTCGCCGCTGTAGGTCAGGTTCATCCCGTTATAGCTCTGCGAGGCGCTGCCGTTCAGGCTGTAGGCGCTGCCGCCCTGCAACAGCGTGGCATCATCATAGCTGGCGCCCGGTAAAAAGCCGTTCGCTTCGGTAATCACGCTGCTGTTGGCCTGCGCGGCGTTGGTAATGCCTTTACTTATCCAGGTCGGATCGGGATCGCTACCCTGCAGCGGCGTGCCGACCAGATGTTTGCCATCACGGGTAAATATCTGGATGTCATCGTCGTAAGAGAAAGAGTTGATATCCATCACCACGTTCGTCGCGCCCGCTGGAATATAGGCCAGCGAGACTACGCCGGAGGTAAAACCGTAGCTGGTGCCCGGCACCGGAAATTTGCTGGTGGCGGGCGTAACGTTGCCCAGCTTAACCGGCAGGTCCGCCAGTGCCGGAGCCAGTGGATATTTACCGAAGATTTCCGTATTACTGGCGATCTGATCGATGGTTTCACTAATTTGCTGGAATTCATCCTGCAGACTCTGCCGATCGCTATCTGTTAACGCATCGTTTACCGAGCGGATCGCCAGCTCTTTCGCGCGGATCAGTAGCTGAGAAATAGAATCCAGCCCGCCGTCAGCGGTTTCCGACAGGCTAATGCCATCATCCAGTCCGCGCCCAATCACACTGTCAGCGCCAAGGTTAGCCGTCATGCGATTAGCAATAGCCTGGCCGGCAGCATCATCTTTCGCATTGTTGATTCGTAATCCTGATGAAAGTCGCGCAATAGTCTGGCTAAGCTGCGAGGCGTCCTTTGCCTGATTTTTCAGCACATTGGCTGATAACAGATTGGTATTAATGGTCGCCATGATAAGTCATTCTTTATTGACTGTTATTTGAGTAGAAAGGTTATCGGCGAAGAAGCAGTCGGCTTTAGCAGGTTTACATTGGCTTACCACCAGCGCTGGCGCGACTTTTGCCACCTTTGTTGAATTTTTTACAGTTCACAGCAGGTCGCGCGTTGAAGACCTATACTTAAGCCGTTAGAACTTATCAGGAAAGCGTTATGTCATTATGGAAAAGCTTTATTGCCAGCGTTGGCGCCCTGCTCTCTGTCGCCTGCAGCACCACGCCGCCTAAAAATGTCACGGTAGTGGAAAATTTTGCGGCCGATCGTTATCTGGGGCAATGGTATGAAATAGCCCGTCTCAATCACCGCTTTGAACGCGGTCTGGATCATGTTACTGCGACCTACAGTAAGCGCGACGACGGTGGTCTGAAGGTGATTAACCGCGGCTACAGCCCGCAGAAGCAACGCTGGAAAGAGAGCATCGGTAAAGCTTATTTTACCGGCTCGCCGCAGCGTGCGGCACTGAAAGTCTCTTTCTTTGGACCTTTTTACGGCGGCTATAACGTGATTGCGCTTGATAGCGACTACCGCTATGCGCTGGTATGCGGGCCAAACCACAACTATCTGTGGATCCTGTCGCGCACGCCGCAGCTGGATGGGCCGGTTAAACAGCGGCTAACCGAGCAGGCAAGAGCGGCCGGTTTCCCGGTCGATGAGCTGATCTGGGTAAAACAGGATGGCGCCACGCCGCAGCAGGCTGAGAAGTAAAGCGGAAGGGGAAAATATCGGTACGGAACGCAGGTTCCGCACCGTACAGATTATTGCGCGCCGCGCTGAATCGCCTGACCGCCCGCTTCAACGTCCTCGCCTACGCCGCGCGTGGTGTTGCAGGCAGAGAGCAGAGTGGAGAGAATCAAAGCGGAAAAAATTGCGACAATACTTTTCTTTGACATAGCCATTTCCTTTTTGGTTGCAGTTGAAAGTACAGCAACTAAAGCATAGCCCTAAATTAACAGCTTGCCCGACGTAACATCAGGTAATGGCTCTCTTTCAGAAAGGAAGGAAATTCAGTTTGCTGCGCGGGAGATGGCGCCGCCCAGGTGCGAAACATCTTCACCGAAGCCGCGAAAGGTGTTGCAAGCACTGAGCGCCGTCGTCATCAGCAGCGCGACAGCGATGAATTTTACGATGCTCTTCATTATTTCAATGCTCTCAGAAAAAAGCGCACCCAGCGGATGCGCCTGGTTGCTGCTTATTTTACGCGGGATACATATTCGCCAGAGCGGGTGTCGACTTTGATCACTTCGCCGATCTGTACGAATAACGGCACTTTTACTACCGCGCCGGTGGTCAGCGTAGCGGGTTTGCCGCCAGTACCAGCGGTATCGCCTTTCAGGCCCGGATCGGTATCAACAATTTCCAGCTCAACAAAGTTCGGCGGCGTAACGGCAATCGGGCTGCCGTTCCACAGGGTCACGATGCACTCGGCCTGATCCAGCAGCCATTTCGCATTTTCACCTACGGCTTTCGCATCAGCAGCCAGCTGTTCGAAAGTTTCGTTGTTCATGAAATGCCAGAACTCACCGTCGTTATAGAGGTAAGTCAGGGTCATATCTACGACGTCTGCGCCTTCGGCGGAGTCGGTAGATTTAAAGGTTTTTTCGATCAGCTTGCCGGTCAGCAGACGACGCATCTTAACGCGTGCGAACGCCTGGCCTTTGCCCGGTTTAACAAACTCACTGGATTCGATGGCATAAGGCTCGCCTTCGAACATGATTTTGAGACCGTTGCGAAAATCGTTGCTAGAATAAGTCGCCATAAAGGCCCTCTACAATTAATACTGGTACTTAGCCAAAAAAATGGCACACATTGTAACCCTAAATACCCCATCCAGAGAAGATTGGTTGCAACAACTTGCAGACGTCATCACTGAACCCCATGAATTACTACGCTTTTTAGCGTTGGACGATCATCCTCAGCTGGCTTCCGGAGCGGATGCCCGACGGCTTTTTGCCCTGCGCGTGCCGCGCGCGTTCGCGCAACGCATGAAAAAGGGCGATCCGCACGATCCTCTGCTGCTGCAGGTGATCACCGATCGGCAAGAGTTTATTGATGCGCCTGGCTACAGTACCGATCCGCTGGATGAGCAGAGCAGCGTGGTGCCAGGCCTGCTGCATAAATATCGCAACCGGGCGCTGCTGCTGGTTAAAGGCGGCTGTGCGGTTAACTGCCGCTACTGTTTCCGCCGTCATTTCCCCTATCAGGATAACCAGGGCAATAAGCGCAACTGGCAGCGGGCGCTGGACTATATCCGCGATCACCCGGAGTTAGATGAGATCATTTTCTCCGGCGGCGATCCGCTGATGGCGAAGGATCATGAACTGGACTGGCTGATCGGCGAACTGGAAGCGATCCCGCATCTGAAACGCCTGCGTATTCATAGCCGCCTGCCGGTAGTGATCCCCGCGCGCATTACCGAAGGGCTATGCCAGCGGTTGGCCAGTTCACGCCTGCAGGTGCTGATGGTCACCCATATCAATCATGCGCAGGAAATTGATCGGGCGCTGCGCGACGGCATTGCCATGCTGAAGCGTGCCGGCGTCACCCTGCTTAATCAAAGCGTGTTGCTGCGCGGCATTAATGATGACGCGCCCACGCTGGCGGC
This sequence comes from Mixta hanseatica, assembly GCF_023517775.1. Taxonomy (NCBI): domain Bacteria; kingdom Pseudomonadati; phylum Pseudomonadota; class Gammaproteobacteria; order Enterobacterales; family Erwiniaceae; genus Mixta; species Mixta hanseatica. Next base: position 3,815,725 of record NZ_CP082904.1, read on the forward strand.
GCTCAGCAACGCGCTATTTGACGCCGGAATTCTGCCTTATTACCTGCACGTGTTGGATAAGGTTCAGGGCGCGGCGCATTTTTATGTCTCAGACGAGACGGCGCGCGCCATTATGCGGCAGCTGCTGGCGCTGGTCTCTGGCTATCTGGTGCCGAAACTGGCGCGAGAAATCGGCGGCGAGCCGAGCAAAACGCCGCTCGATTTGCAGCTCCGTCAATCCTGACCTGACGTCCGGTAATAACATTTTTACCGGACGCGCTTCCTTTGTCAGATGTTATGTAATTAATCCCATCATCCTTTTTAAAAATAACGCTATCCTGTTCAATTTTATCTTTCTAATTCGTTAAATATACGCCAAAACTATTAACTCCTATAAGAATTATCTTTTCCACAATAGCGCAGCGCGTTGATTAGGTAATTATTAATAAAAATTAAATAGCCTGCGGCGCCGCTTTTAAGCGACAATAGCTCGTAATATCAATCCAATAGATAAATACGGATTGATGTTAATTATTCATTTAAATAGCGTCAGATTTTTCGGTTAATTATGTTATTAGGGATGATAAAACCTTACCGTTTTCCCGCTGCTGTTCTGTTTAATTTTCCGCTTTTATGAATATCCTCTAAAAATCAGGTTATCAACTATTGGTACAAGGAGTTCCGATGAACAAGCTTGCTCTATTTACTGCTATTTTTTTGGCTGGGACGATCCATATTGCCCATGCCGGCAACAGCGATTGCGCGACTAAACGTAGCGTGCTGGAGAAAGAGCTCGACATGGCTCAGCGCTATGGCAACACTCATAAGGTTAACGGTCTGCAACAGGCGCTGGCCGACGTTAAAGCGCACTGTACCCACGACAGGGTTATCGCCAGCGCGCAAAAAGAGGTGGCCAAACTGGAGCAGAAACGCGCTAAAAAACAGGGCGAACTGCGGGAAGTACAGGCGGATTTAGATGAAGCGCAGGCAAGGGGCCGCGAAGATAAGGTAAAAAAATATCAACGTAAGCTAAGGGAAAAACAGACCGACCTGCAGGAAATAGAACATAACCTCGCGCAGGCGCGCGCTGAACTGGCTGCCCTACGTAAATAACCTCAACGCACGCGCTGTGGTTAATTATAGCGGTTTGATGCGCTGGTGAAAGCTAGCTTATTACCAGTGAGAAATGCGAAAGAGGCGCGAGATAACAGCGTTAAGCCGGCGGGGTTACCGCAGGCGCCGGCATAACGCTACAGATTATGGCTGATAAAAAGCGCTTACGGGCACTTATAGACCTGGCCGGTCATTTTGCTGTCGAGCGGCGCGAAGCTGGACCAGATATTTTGCGTTGGGCTGGTCGCGCCGTAAATCACGTTGCCGCCCATCTCTGCCGCCCGGTTGCGTAAATCATTCGCCGCGCCGCGTAGAGAACTGTTTTCACCGCCAGCGCCGCTCAGCCAGTTGCTCTGGCTACCGGTAATTTCACCCAGGAGCTGACAGGTACTGGCCGGTTGCTGATCGGTAAAGGTGACGCGCTGGCCTGCCGCACTTAGATCTTTGGAGGTGCTACAACCCGCCAGCAGCAACGCTGCTGCAGAAAGCCCCAGCAAGACTTTAATCCGCATGTGATTCCTCATTTATTATCGTCAGTATCCGGTCTGAGCGTATCAGAAAAGAGAGCATTGTCTTAAACATCCCTTGCCACAAACGTTCAGTATAAACCTGCGCGTTTACTTATACCTTTTTCAGCGGCAAAAGAAAAACCCCCTGCCATTTCTGACAGGGGGCTTAGCTACCTCAAGCCGTTGGGGACGATTACATCATGCCGCCCATACCGCCCATGCCGCCCATACCGCCAGCAGCACCTAAGTCGCCTTTGTCTTCTTTCGGCAGGTCAGTCACCATACATTCGGTGGTGATCATCAGGCCAGCGACAGAAGCCGCGTACTGCAGCGCAGAGCGGGTTACTTTGGTCGGGTCCAGGATACCGAAGTCGATCATGTTGCCGTACTCTTCGGTCGCTGCGTTGTAACCGTAGTTACCGTCGCCAGCTTTAACCATGTTAGCTACAACGGACGGCTCTTCACCGGCGTTGGAAACGATCTGACGCAGCGGAGCTTCCATTGCGCGCAGCGCAACTTTGATACCTACGTTCTGATCTTCGTTCTGACCAGTCAGTTCAGACAGTTTCGCAGCAACACGTACCAGGGCAACACCACCGCCCGCTACCACGCCTTCTTCCACCGCAGCACGGGTCGCGTGCAGGGCGTCTTCAACGCGCGCTTTTTTCTCTTTCATTTCAACTTCAGTTGCGGCGCCCACTTTCAGTACGGCTACGCCGCCTGCCAGTTTCGCTACGCGCTCCTGCAGTTTTTCTTTATCGTAATCAGAGGTCGCTTCTTCGATCTGCTGACGGATCTGAGATACGCGGCCCTGGATAGCGCCTTCTTCACCCACGCCATCGATGATGGTGGTGGTGTCTTTGTTGATCACTACGCGTTTTGCCTGACCCAGATCTTCCAGGGTAGCTTTTTCCAGCTCCATACCGATCTCTTCAGAGATCACGGTACCGCCGGTCAGGATAGCGATATCCTGCAGCATTGCTTTACGACGGTCGCCGAAGCCCGGCGCTTTCACCGCAGCTACTTTCACGATACCGCGCATGGTGTTAACCACCAGCGTTGCCAGCGCTTCGCCTTCAACATCTTCAGCAACGATCAGCAGCGGCTTGCTTGCTTTCGCAACCGCTTCCAGTACCGGCAGCAGTTCACGGATGTTAGAAACTTTTTTATCAACCAGCAGGATGAACGGGCTGTCCAGCTCTACTGCGCCGGTTTCCGGCTTGTTGATGAAGTAAGGAGAAAGGTAGCCACGGTCAAACTGCATACCTTCAACTACGTCCAGCTCGTCCTGCAGACCGGTGCCTTCTTCAACGGTGATAACGCCTTCTTTACCCACTTTTTCCATTGCCTGAGCAATCAGGGTGCCGACAGACTCATCGGAGTTAGCGGAGATGGTACCTACCTGCGCGATAGCTTTAGAATCAGAGCAAGGTACGGACAGCGCTTTCAGCTCTTCAACGGCGGCGATAACAGCTTTATCGATACCGCGTTTCAGATCCATTGGGTTCATGCCCGCAGCAACGGCTTTCAGACCTTCGTTAACGATAGACTGAGCCAGTACGGTTGCGGTGGTGGTACCGTCGCCTGCGGTGTCATTCGCTTTAGAAGCGACTTCTTTCACCATCTGCGCGCCCATATTTTCGAACTTGTCTTCCAGTTCGATTTCGCGTGCAACGGAGACGCCATCTTTAGTGATGGTCGGCGAACCGAAAGATTTATCCAGCACTACGTTACGGCCTTTCGGGCCCAGAGTCACTTTAACTGCGTCTGCCAGGATGTTCACGCCGCGCAGCATTTTTACGCGCGCGTCATTACCGAATTTTACGTCTTTAGCTGCCATTTGAAATTTCCCTTAAATTCGTATGTTCGATGTGTTTTTTGCCTAATCAGGCTTCAACGATTGCCAGAATGTCGCTTTCAGAGATAATCAGCACGTCTTCGTTGTCGATCTTCTCGGTTTTAGCGCCGTAACCTTCGTTAAAAATCACAACGTCGCCCACTTTCACATCCAGCGGCTTCACGCTGCCGTTTTCCAGGATGCGACCATTGCCCACAGCCAACACTTCGCCGCGGGTAGATTTAGCCGCCGCGGAGCCGGTCAGAACGATGCCGCCAGCAGATTTGGATTCAACTTCTTTACGCTTGACGATAACGCGATCGTGCAATGGACGAATGTTCATTTGATAGCTCTCCTTTGAGAAGTCCAATCAGTCATTTTAGGGATGAATGCCGGGCTTATGGGCTTCCGGCCTCGTGGCTCAAGAGATAGGGACAACTGCGATCGCTTTCAAGGGGGCAAGAGAAAAAAAATTTTTGTTTGGGATCAATTTGCCGACCCGGCTAAGCCGCTGAAGAAAAAAGAATGGCGGCTGATTGCCGCCATTCCACCGTAAAAATTTAGCGATCGTGATGGTCTTTATCGTGGCCAATACGATCGCTCTCTTTGCGCTCGTATTCGCCTTCCATGGTATAGCCGCTGTCAGGGCCTGCGCCCGGCCCGCGCCAGACGCGCAGATGCGGCATCAGCTTCAGCGTTAAATGTTTTTGCACCGGCGGCAGCAGCAGCAGCAGGCCCAGGAAATCAGTAAAGAATCCCGGCAACAGCAGCAGAAAACCGGCGATAATCAGCGAAACGCTTGTAATCATCTCCGCCGCCGGGCTCTCGCCCTGCGCCAGCTTCTGCTGCATCAGCATAAAATTCTTCACGCCCTGATTTTTCACCAGCGACACGCCGATGGCGGAGGTGAAGATCACCAGCAGCATCGTCAGCAAGACGCCCAGCACGTGCGCAACCTGAATAAACAGGCTGATTTCAATCCAGGCGAATAAAAACAGTATTAATAACGGTAACCAGCGCACCGTATTCTCCTTTAGTCGGGGCGCCACGCCTGCGGCGCAGCGGCGATATTCTTCGGTTCAAACGCGCTCAACCCGGGTGGTCGCGTTTACGGCATAGTTAACTATGGCGCAGTTAAGCTACAGAGATGGGTGCGCAAACGTTAATTTTCAACCAGTATGCTGGATTTTTCCCACCTGCGGCGATTTTGGGATTATGATCAGCCCATAAAACAGATCACCTGTAACGATGCAACCGGCAGCTCTAACAAGAAGGTTCCCATGGCAAATAACATTCGTATCGAAGAAGACCTGTTAGGCATGCGTGAAGTTCCGGCGGATGCCTGGTATGGCGTTCATACTCTGCGTGCGATTGAAAATTTCTGTATCAGTAGCCACAAAATCAGTGATATTCCTGAGTTTGTGCGCGGCATGGTAATGGTGAAGAAAGCGGCAGCGCTGGCCAATAAAGAGCTGCAAACCATTCCCCGTAATATCGCCAACATCATTATTCAGGCCTGTGATGAGGTATTGAATAACGGCAAATGCATGGACCAGTTCCCGGTCGATGTTTACCAGGGGGGCGCTGGCACCTCGGTAAATATGAACACTAATGAAGTGCTGGCCAATATCGGGCTTGAACTGATGGGGCATCAGAAAGGGGAATATCAGTATCTGAACCCTAACGACCACCTCAATAAATGCCAGTCCACCAACGATGCCTATCCTACCGGCTTTCGCATCGCGGTTTACGCCTCCATTCTGAAACTGCTGGACGCGATCGCTCAATTGGGCAACGGGTTTGAGCGTAAAGCGGTGGAATTTGAAACGATCCTGAAGATGGGCCGTACGCAGCTACAGGATGCAGTACCGATGACGCTGGGCCAGGAATTTCACGCTTTTAACGTGCTATTGAAAGAAGAGATTAAAAACATTACCCGCACCGCCGAACTGCTGCTGGAGGTTAATCTTGGCGCCACGGCAATCGGTACGCGCCTGAATACTCCAGAGGGCTATCAGCAGCTGGCGGTAGAGAAACTGGCGGAGGTCAGCAACCTGCCGGTCACCCCGGCGGAAGATCTGATTGAAGCGACCTCCGACTGCGGCGCCTATGTTATGGTGCACTCCGCGCTAAAACGTCTGGCGGTCAAGCTCTCGAAAATCTGTAACGACCTGCGCCTGCTCTCTTCCGGCCCGCGCGCCGGCCTGAATGAGATCAACCTGCCGGAGCTGCAGGCGGGCTCTTCTATTATGCCAGCTAAGGTGAACCCGGTAGTGCCGGAAGTAGTGAACCAGGTTTGCTTTAAAGTGATCGGCAACGACACCACCGTGACCATGGCCTCCGAGGCAGGACAGCTACAGCTTAACGTTATGGAACCGGTGATCGGCCAGGCGATGTTTGAATCTATTCAGATCCTGACCAACGCCTGCTATAACCTGCTGGAAAAATGCGTGGACGGCATTACCGCCAATAAAGCGGTTTGCGAAGCCTATGTGTTTAACTCTATCGGCATCGTTACCTATCTGAACCCTTATATCGGTCACCATAACGGTGATATCGTCGGGAAAATTTGTGCGGAAACCGGTAAAAGCGTCAGGGAGGTGGTGCTGGAGCGCGGTCTGCTGACCGAAGCCGAGCTGGACGATATTTTTTCCGTCCCTAACCTGATGCGCCCGGCCTATAAAGCCAAACGCTATACCGATGAAAATGAAAACTAAACCCGATTGGTAATCCTTTGCAGGCACGTCTGTTCTCTGAACAACGTGCCTTTTTTATTGCCGCAGCATACAAATTATTAACTGCTTTTTATCATTCTTGTAAGGAGTCATATTATGGTGGGATTAGAGCTGATTATCGTCCTGCTGGCGATCTATCTGGGCGCCAGGCTGGGCGGTATCGGCATTGGCTTTGCGGGCGGGTTGGGCGTGCTGGCATTGACGCTGCTCTGCCAGATGAAGCCGGGTGCCATTCCTTTCGACGTCATCGAAATTATTATGGCCGTAATTTCCGCCATTGCCGCCATGCAGGTGGCGGGCGGGATGGATTATCTGGTCAGTCTTGCTGAGCGACTGCTGCGTAAGCATCCGCGCTACGTGACTTTCCTCGCGCCGCTGGTGACCTATTGTATGACGTTGCTGGCAGGTACCGGTCATACCGCCTTTTCTACCCTGCCGGTGATCGCCGAAGTGGCCAAAGAGCAAGGCGTGCGTCCGTCGCGACCGCTCTCGATTGCCGTGGTCGCGTCACAGATTGCGATTACCGCCTCGCCGATTTCCGCCGCCGTAGTCTATTTCGCCGGCATCCTGGAACCACGCGGCATCGGTTATCTGGCGCTGCTGGGCGTCGCCATCCCTTCTACCATGGCGGCGATTTTCGTCGCGGCGCTGGTAACCAACTTTCTGGGTAAAGAGCTGCAGGACGACCCGATCTATCAGGCGAAGCTGGCAAAAGGCGAAGTCACGCTGCGCTGCTCTCAGATATTTGAAGAGAAGCCCGGCGCAAAACGTTCGGTGCTGCTGTTTCTGATCGGTATTGTGGCGGTGATGCTTTATGCTACCGCGATCAGCGAAAATGTCGGCCTGATCCAGAATCCGCTGCTGCCGCGCAACGAAGCGATTGTGGTGTTTATGCTGACCATCGCCACGCTGATCTGCCTGAGCTGTAAAGTGGATACCAGCGCTATCCTCAGCGCCAGCACCTTTAAATCGGGCATGAGCGCCTGTATCTGCGTGATGGGCGTCGCCTGGCTGGGCGATACCTTTGTGAAAGGCCATATCAGTGATATTCAACACCTGGCCGGCGAGCTGTTGAACAACTATCCGTGGATGCTGGCGCTGGTGCTGTTTTTTGCCTCTACCTTGCTCTATTCCCAGGCGGCGACCACCAAAGCCCTGATGCCCGCCGCACTGATGCTGGGCGTTTCGCCGGTCACCGCCGTGGCCTCTTTTGCCGCCGTTTCCGCGCTGTTTGTGTTGCCGACCTATCCAACCCTGCTGGCGGCGGTTGAGATGGATGACACCGGCTCGACGCGCATCGGCAAATTCGTGTTCAACCATTCATTCCTGATCCCCGGCACGCTGGCGATTGTACTGTCAGTAGCGTTTGGTTTCCTGTTCGGGCATCTGTTTTTATAGATCCTGTTGGTAGCCCGGCATCGGCCGGGCTACCTCTGCTTACCGCCTGTCAAAATATCCGCATCGTCCCATGCTATGATTGCTGTTTTATCCTCAGGAGCGAGCCATGACTTTATCTACTGCCGTCATTGTTCTTTGTACCGCGCCCGATAGCGCCACGGCTGGACAGCTGGCCGATAAAGCACTTGCGGCCCGGCTGGCTGGCTGCGTGACTGTCTTGCCAGGCGCGACCTCATATTATGTCTGGCAAGGTCAGCGTGAAAGCGCCAGCGAAGTGCAGATGCTGCTTAAAAGCGATGTGACCCACCAACAGGCATTGATCGATCTGCTGAAAGCGGAACATCCCTACGATACGCCCGAACTGCTGGTGCTGCCGGTACAACATGGAGAGAGTGATTACCTGTCATGGCTCAGCGCATCGCTTCGTTAATCGTTTTATTCGTTAGCGCCTTTCTTTGCCTGTCCGCCCAGGCCGGGCTGTTTGATAACCAAACATCAAGCGGGTTTGTGCCGGTTAATCAGGCTTTCTCTTTTGATTTCAGTCAGCAGGGCGATCGGTTAACGCTGCGCTGGCAGATTAAACCAGGCTATTACCTCTATCGTCAGCAAATCAGCCTGACGGCGAAGCAGGCGAAACTGGCGCCGCTGCAATTGCCGACAGGCCAGCCGCATGAAGATGAGTTTTACGGCAAAAGCGAAATCTATCCGCAAGATCTGACCCTGCCGGTAACCATTGCTGAAGCGGGCGATAACGCCAGCGTTACGCTGCGCTATCAGGGCTGCGCCGCGGCAGGGTTTTGCTATCCACCAGAAACGCGTGAGATCCCGCTGGCGGCGGTCACGGCGGCATCCACGCCGCCGGGCGCTTCTGTCGACGCCGCTATAAAACCCACGGCGGAGAACAGCGCGGCATCCGCCAGCCCGCTGCCCTTCGCGCCGCTGTGGGCGTTGCTGATTGGGATCGGCGTCGCTTTTACGCCTTGCGTATTGCCGATGTATCCGCTGATTTCCGGCATCATCCTCGGTGGCAACCGTCAGCTATCGAGCGGTCGCCTGCTGGCGCTGTCGATGGTTTACGTGCAGGGCATGGCGCTGACCTATACGCTGCTGGGCGTGGTGGTCGCCGCCACAGGCTTACGTTTTCAGGCGGCACTGCAGCATCCATATGTGCTGATCGTGCTTTCGGCAGTGTTTGCGCTGCTGGCGCTGTCGATGTTCGGCTTGTTTAGCCTACAGCTGCCTGCCAGCCTGCAAACGCGCCTGACGCTGTGGAGCAACCGCCAACGCGGCGGATCTCTGCCCGGCGTATTTTTAATGGGCGCGCTGGCCGGCTTAATCTGCTCGCCCTGCACCACTGCCCCGCTCAGCGCGATTCTGCTTTATATCGCGCAAAGCGGTAATTTGCTGGCGGGTGCGGGCACGCTATGGCTGTACGCCCTGGGGATGGGCCTGCCGCTGATTGCCGTTACGCTGTTTGGTAATCGCCTGCTGCCGAAAAGCGGCCCGTGGATGCAGACGGTCAAAGAAGGATTCGGTTTTGTGATCCTCGCGCTGCCGGTGTTTTTGCTGGAGCGTATCATTGGCGATAGCTGGGGGCTGCGTCTCTGGAGCCTGCTGGCCGTTAGCTTTTTCGCCTGGGCATTTATTGTCAGCCTGCAGGCGCGACGCGGCTGGCTGCGCGTGGCGCAGGTTTTGCTGCTGCTGGCGGCGCTGGTCAGCGCCCAGCCTTTACAACAATGGGCTTTCGGCACGCAGGTGCCTGCCACGGCGCATGCCGGCCTGAACTTCACCCGCATCAGCAGCGTCGCGCAGCTGGATACGCAACTACAGCAGGCGCAGGGCAAAATAACCATGTTAGATCTGTACGCCGACTGGTGCGTCGCCTGCAAAGAATTCAGCAAATATACCTTCAGCGATGCCGGCGTGCAGCGGGCGCTAACGTCGATACAGCTGCTGCAGGCGGACGTCACTGATAACAGCCGGCAGGATAGCGCGCTGTTGCAGCATCTACAGGTGTTGGGGCTGCCCACTATTCTGTTTTTTGACGCGCAGGGCAAAGAGATCCCCGGGTCGCGCGTAACGGGCTATCTGGATGCCGCGGCTTTTCAGGCGCATTTGCAGAAACTGGCGCGGTAAACGACACTGGAGTCTGGTTCAATAAACGTGACTGCCGATTTAGCGGCAGAGAAACGCTTACAGGAGAGGTCTTACGTGCAACGTGAACAGGTACTCGACCACGCACTAAATGTACTGGAACATAATGGTCTGGCGGGCACCGTCTCGCTGGAAGAGCTGGCTGGTCAGGTCGCTGTCCCTTATGAGCAACTGCAACGTTTTTGGCCTAATCGCGATGCGTTGCTGTATGACGCCCTGCGCTATCATGGTCAACAGATCGATAACTGGCGGCGGCAGTTGCTGCTGGATGAGAGCCTCAGCGCCGAGGAAAAACTGCTGGCCCGCTATAAGGTGCTGGAAGAGTCGGTCGGCAACGGCCGCTTTCCGGGCTGTTTATTTATTGCCGCCTGTAGTTTTTACCCGCAGCCGGATCATCCGGTGCATCAGCTGGCTGAACAGCAAAAACGCGCCTCCTGGCAATATACCCATGAACTGTTGACGCTGCTGGGCACCGATAATCCGACGCTGGTGGCCGATCAAATGGAGCTGGTGCTGGAAGGCTGTTTGAGCAAACTGCTGGTGAAACGGAACCAACAGGATGTGGCTATCGCCCGTCGTCTGGCGGAAGATGTGCTGCATATCGCGCTTTGTCGTCGTAATGGCGCATTAACTTAACAAGTTTTCACCATAGTGAGTAAAAAGCAGGCGATCGGCCGCATTTCCGTAACTTTTTCACAGAAAGCCGTTGACGCTTATCAGCCTTTACGGTTTAATGCGCCCCGTTGCCCGGATAGCTCAGTCGGTAGAGCAGGGGATTGAAAATCCCCGTGTCCTTGGTTCGATTCCGAGTCCGGGCACCACTATTTAAAGAACCCGCCCTTGTGGCGGGTTTTTGCTTTCCAGCTTCCCTCTCTGTCGCCGTCTGACAATAACGCCCACTCTTCTACGCCAGATAACGGCGAAACCAGGCGATGGTGCGCTCCCAGGCCAGCTCAGCCGCTTTGCGGTCGTAACGTGGCGTAGAATCGTTATGAAAGCCGTGATTTACGCCAGGGTAGATCCAGGCTTCATATTTCTTGCCAGCTGCTTTTAACGCCGCCTCATACGCCGGCCAGCCTTCGTTAATGCGGGTATCCAGCTCTGCATAGTGCAGCAGCAGCGGCGCCTGAATACGATTCACCTCTTCCGCAGGCGGTTGACGACCATAAAAAGGCACCGCGGCCGCCAGTTCGGGCCAGGCCACCGCAGCGGCATTCGCCACGCCGCCGCCATAGCAGAATCCAGTGATGCCGACCTTACCGTTGCTTTGCGGATGCTGCATCAAAAACTCAACGGCAGCAAAGAAATCGTTCATCAGCTTAGTCTGATCGACCTGCTGCTGTAGCTCCCGTCCTTTATCATCATTGCCCGGATAGCCGCCCAGCGAGCTTAATCCATCCGGCGCCAGCGCTATAAAACCCGCTTTCGCCACGCGTCGCGCCACATCTTCGATATAAGGATTCAACCCCCGGTTTTCATGCACCACCACCACTGCCGCAGTTTTCTCCTGAATGGCAGCCGGGCGCACAAAATAGCCTCTGACGGATTGATGCCCATTGGGCGAAGGATAGGTAAGATATTCTGCATGAATATCGGGATCGGTAAATTCTACCTGCTCCGCCAGCGCGTAGTTTGGGCTAAGCATCGAAAGCAGGCTGACAGCCGTCAGGCCGCCGATGGCATATTTTGCCGCCTGCGCAAGAAACTCACGCTTGCTAAGCATGCCATGTGCATAGTGATCGTAAAGCTCCAGCAACTCCTGCGGAAAATCTTCTGCGGTCAGACGTGCCATCACTATCTCCTTGCGTCGGGTTTTGCTCACAATGTAAACAGCGGCCCATAAAAAAAGAAGCGTTATTTATATTAAGGGCGTTTCGCAGACTTTGCTTACAGTGAGCTACATTTTGTTACGCTGAAAATTGCTAAATTAATACCCCTGAAAACTGTATCTAACAAAACTATAACTATCGTTACTTTCTGGGTAAGCAAATGGGCGAGACGCAAAAAACGCAATACATCGCAGATCTTATTGCGTGGATCGAAGATAACCTGACGGAAGAGCTTAATATCGATACCATCGCGCAAAAGTCAGGCTATTCAAAATGGCATATGCAGCGGCTGTTTAAAGAGATGACCGGCCAAACCGTCGCCGCCTACGCGCGTAAAAGACGCCTGACCAAATCAGCCATGGCGCTGCGCTTAACGCGCCTCTCCCTGATCGATATCGCTGTGCGTTACGGCTTCGATACTCAGCAAAATTTTACTCGCGCCTTTCGTCATCACTTTGCCCTGACGCCGCACGCTTATCGTTACGCTGATGAGCTAAATACCGCCGCCTTTCACAGCCGTTTTAATCCGCTCAGAAAGGAAGAACGCCAGCCAGAATTGGTGACGCTGCCTGAGCGCGTAATATATGGCGAAAGCCAGCAGTATCAATGTTTATATGGCGACTTTATCGAGGATAAACAGCAAATCCTGATGCATTATCTGCGTGATTTTATCCGGGAGAATAAGGGAAGCCGGGCGCGAGGTTATATCACGTTACAGTTTACGCCCTGCGCACAGCGCAAAGAATATCATACGGTTAGCCTGATGCGCGGGCTGGAACAGCGAGAGGGCGAATATTCTTTACAGGCGCAGCGAGATATTTTGCCGGGCGGTTTATGGCTGAAACTCGCCTTTCAGGCACACCCGCGTAATTTCAGTGGTTTTATTATTGAAGCCTATTATCGTCACCTGGCGCAACCCGGCCTGACGCGCCGCCCTGGCCAGGATTTTCTCACCCTCGATCTGGCCCGCTGCACCACCGAGCAGTTGGAAGGATATTTCTTTATCCCGGTTAACTACCAACTGCCTAATACGGCTCCGCTGGCTTCTTAAGAAAGGCCTGAGCAATTAACTCTGCCGCCAGGCTTTATTTATCTCTGATTAATCATCGGATATAGCACGCAAAGCATAATATTCAAGCGGAATACGTTCACTTTTTCTACGCAGGGATTGTCAATACAGGACTATTTTTGCCCAAAAATCAGCAACAGCTGCTATATAAAATGCAGTGGATGATAATTCCTGCCAAAAAAGTCCAAACTTGTAACGCTTATTCATATAAAATTTAACGCATCAGGAACATTTGGCTCACAGAAGAGCGCTATCAGGAACACTGAACACCCGTACTTTATCTGCTGGTATACAACCAGACTGGTTGTTTACTTCGGTTTATGGCAACACTCAAGAGGACTAAATTATGGGGAAAGACTCCTCATCTTCACGTGTGATACGGCTTCTCACCGTATTATTCGCTCTGCTTTGCGGCGCGTATTTACTGATTGGCGGCCTTTGGCTCTCAACAATAGGCGGCAGCTGGTACTACGTTATCAGTGGTATCGCGATGCTGGTCACCGCGTTTCTGTTATATCGTCGTCACAGCGCCGCGCTGGTGGTGTACGCCCTGCTGCTGCTGGGTACAGTTGCCTGGTCAGTATGGGAAGCCGGCTTCGACTTCTGGGCGCTGGCACCGCGTACCGACGTATGGGTAATTTTTGGTATCTGGCTGCTGCTGCCGTTCGTCTATCGTGGAATTACGCCAACGCATAGCGGCAAAGCGGGCGCTTCCCTGATGGGTTTGAGCCTGGTTGTCAGCGTTCTGGTGCTGGCGTGGGCGGTATTTAACGATCCGCAGGAAATCAACGGCACGCTGCCAACCGCAGAACAAACTGCGCCAGCTGCGGCGGACACCACTATCCCACCGGGCGACTGGCCGGCCTATGGTCGCGATCAGGCAGGTACCCGTTATTCTCCGCTGAATCAAATCAACGAGAATAATGTAAAAGATCTGCAGGTAGCCTGGACCTTCCGTACCGGCGATCTGAAAACGCCGAACGATCCGGGTGAAATCACTAATGAAGTGACGCCAATTAAAGTTCGTGACACGCTTTACCTGTGTACTGCGCACCAGATCCTGTTTGCGTTGGATGCAACAACCGGTAAAGAGAAGTGGAAGTTTGATCCAGGCTTGAAGCCGAACCCGACTTTCCAGCACATTACCTGCCGTGGCGTTTCTTATCATGAAATCCCTGCCGCTGCCGATGCTGGTACTGCCGCCCCGGCGCTGTGCGCACGTCGTATTATCCTGCCGGTGAACGATGGCCGCCTGTTTGCGCTGGATGCTGAAACCGGTAAGCGCTGCCCGGACTTTGCTAATAACGGCGAGCTGGATCTGCAGCACAAACAACCGGTAACCACCCCGGGTGCCTATGAGCCAACTTCCCCGCCGGTTATCACCGATAAAGTGATCGTTGTAGCGGGCGCGGTAACCGATAACTACTCCACACATGAAGCGTCAGGCGTTATCCGCGGCTTTGATGTCAATACCGGCGCGCTGCTGTGGGTATTCGATCCGGGCGCGAAAGATCCAAATGCCATCCCGGCAGACGGTGAAAGCTTCGTACCAAACTCACCTAACTCCTGGGCGCCGGCAGTTTATGATGCCAAACTGGATATGGTTTACCTGCCGATGGGCGTCTCCACGCCGGATATCTGGGGTGGTCACCGTACGCCGGAGCAGGAGCGTTTCGCCAACACCGTACTGGCGCTGAACGCGACTACCGGTAAGCTGGTATGGTCTTATCAGACTGTCCACCACGACCTGTGGGATATGGATCTGCCGTCCCAGCCGACGCTGGCTGACATTACCGATAAAGATGGCAACACCGTCCCGGTCATCTATGCCCCGGCGAAAACGGGTAACATTTTTGTTCTCGATCGCCGCAACGGCAAACTGGTCGTGCCGGCACCGGAAACTCCGGTTCCGCAAGGTCCGGCAAAAGGCGATCGCCTGTCGCCGACCCAGCCTTACTCTGAGCTGACGTTCCGTCCGAAAGAGCACCTGACGGGTAAAGATATGTGGGGCGCCACCATGTTCGATCAGCTGGTGTGCCGCGTTATCTTCCATCGTCTGCGCTATGAAGGTCCGTTCACGCCGCCGTCTGAGCAGGGCACCCTGGTATTCCCGGGCAACCTCGGCATGTTTGAATGGGGCGGTATCGCCGTTGATACTCACCGTCAGATCGCGATTGCTAACCCGATGGCGCTGCCGTTCGTCTCTAAGCTGATTCCGCGTGGTCCGGGTAACCCGATGGAGCCGCCGAAAGACGCTGCGGGCGGTTCCGGTACTGAAACCGGTATTCAGCCGCAGTATGGCGTACCGTTCGGTGTGGAACTGAACCCGTTCCTTTCTCCGATTGGCCTGCCGTGCAAACAGCCAGCCTGGGGCTATATCTCCGCGCTGGATCTGAAAACCAACGAAGTGGTATGGAAAAAACGTATTGGTACCGTTCGCGATAGCGCGCCGGTTCCTCTGCCGTTCAAAATGGGTATGCCGATGTTGGGCGGCCCGGTAACGACGGCAGGTCACGTATTCTTTATCGCAGCGACGGCGGATAACTACCTGCGCGCTTTCAGCACCAATACTGGTGAGAAGCTGTGGGAAGGCCGTCTGCCAGCGGGTGGTCAGGCAACGCCGATGACCTATGAAGCAAACGGTAAGCAGTATGTGGTAATTGCTGCCGGTGGTCACGGTTCTTTCGGCACCAAACTGGGCGATTACATCATTGCCTATGCGTTGCCGGATCAGAAATAATCTGACCCGCAACGCTGACAAAACCCCGGCCTGGCGCCGGGGTTTTTTTATGTCTGACAGAAAACTTCGGGCATCACCGTAAGATAACGCCGCGACGGGCTCAGGCTTTTCTTCCTGCCCTGCGCAGACGATAAAGGTTATACAGCGCGCCTGCCGCCATCATCGCAGCGGTAGCAAGAAATACCACTCGCATACCCAGCCAGCCGCCGACGATGCCGCCAAACAGCGGCCCGCAGACCTGCCCGACATACTGCGCGGAGGTGGACCAACCCAACGCCCTACCCACCTGCTCATGAGCGACATGATGCCGTATCAAGCTGCCGATACAGGGCAACAGGCCGCCCAACGCTATCCCCATCAAAAAACGCAGCGCCACCAGCTGCCAGGCGCTGTTTATAAACGCCTGCGGGATCAGTAATAACGCGGCGGCGGAGAGACCGCCAATTAATACCGTCCAGTGGCCTATTCGATCGGCCAGCCGCCCTAACCAGGCCGCTGAGATAATGCTGCCCAACGCCGCCGCCGACATCACTATGCCCGCCACCAGCGTGATACGCTGCGCCTGATGAACAAACTGCGCGACATAAAGCGTGACGATTGGCTCTACGGACATATTGGCGAAGATCAGCAGCATACCGGTCAGCAGCATCAGCGGCAGGATCCCTCTACGCAGGTTTAGCCCGCCAGAAGAGGGCGATCGTGACGCCATAGCCGGTCGCGGCGCCTCTTTCAGCAACAGGCTGGTAGCGATAAACGCTAAAAATATCACCGCGCCTGCCAGCCAAAAGGTGGCGCGGATGCCAATCAGCGGTGGTAAAAACCCACCGATTAACGGTCCAGCGACATTGCCCGCCATAATGCCTGAGGAAAGCATGCCTAACGCCCAGCCGGTATGGGCTTTCGGCGTTTGTGAAGCGATAAGAATCGTCGAACCAGAGGCATAACCGCCCAGCAGCCCCGCCAGCAGACGCAGCGCCACCAGTTGCCAGGGTGCATGCGCCATGCCGATCAAGGCCATCGCTACCGCCATGCCTAAGCTGGCGCGGATCAGCATCAGTTTGCGCCCGTAACGATCGGCCAGCCGGCCCCACAGCGGCGCAGTCAGCGCGGCGGTAAAAAAGGTTGCGCCGTAGGCTAAACCCGACCAGCGGGCAATCGCCGCTGGATCGCTGACGCCCAGTTCCGCTACATACAGGGGTAGAAAAGGCAGCAGCAGCGTCATCGCCACCAGCGTAGTAAAAGAACCCGCCATGCATACCCATAAATTGCGTCGCCAGTATTGCGCCGGATCTGTCTCACTGCGTTGAGAACCGCTCATTTTTTTCTCCTTATCGTCAGGCAGCTATGCTAGCAAGCCGCTGGCCTTATCCCGACGATGGCGCAGAAAGTTCTCCAGTTCTCCGCTATTGTTTACGGTAAGAAACAATGCTCAGGCGTTAGCGCCGCCTGAAGTTGCTGACAAAACATGGCTACCAGCGCACGCGGGCGTTCAGGCTGACGTACCACCAGATAGCTAAAGTATTCATCCATCCGCCAGTCAGGCAGCAGGCGCACCAGCCGCTGTTGCTGTTGAGCGGCGCGGGTAATGTAGCAAGGAAGATAAGCGATGCCGGCGCCAGCGATGGCCGCGCTCAGCAGCGCCTCGCTGTTATTGATACGGAAGCGGCTGTGAACATCAATATTGAATTTTTGTTTGCCCTGGCGAAACGGCAAAGAGAGGGTATGCGCCGGGCCGCGAAACAGTAGATAGTCATGGCGCGGCAGCTGCTGTGGATGGGCAATCGGCTTTTGCGCCGCCGGGTAAACCGGGGCGGCGAAAAGTCCCCATTCAATGGGCGCAAGCGGATGAAAAGCGGTTACTGGCGGTGGCGTCTGGCCGACCACAATCGCTAAATCGTAGCGGTCCTGTTGTAAATCAACCGGTCGATCGGTCAGATCAAGATCGACCTGTACATGGATATGCCGGGCAACGAAGGCGTTGAGCGTCGGTACGATACACTGACGGCCAAAATTAACCGGCGCAATGATACTGAGATTACCGGCGGGCTGCTGATGATAGTCTCGGATAAATGCATCGGCGCCCTGCACCTCCTGCAAGGCGCGGGCGCAAAACTGATACCAGGCGCGTCCTACTTCGGTCACCACAATACGTCGGGTGGTCCGCTCCAGCAGCTTAACGCCTAGCCGGATCTCCAGCTGCGTAATCTCTTTACTGATAAAGGATTTTGACAGGCCGAGGCTGTTAGCCGCTTCAGTAAAACTTAAGGTTTCAACGACGCGGGCAAACACCATCATTGCGGTAATATTTTCAAGCGGTTGCATAAGGATCCCCGGCAGCAAGTGACGGATAGCCTGACAAAAAGAGCGGGGAAATACCAGCGGGAGGAGCAGAGAAAAAGCGAGCCGCCCGCAGGCGGCTCAGCAAAGGCTTATTTTTTCGGTGCGAGGTTTTGCGCGTCGTCAGCTAACTGCTGCGAGCCCAGCTCAGCCCCGGTAGTTGGATCGATATCGGGGTTAGAACGGGTACGCAACGCCATGCTTTCAAGAACGGCTTTTTCCTGCTCCGATAGCATCACCGATGCCAGACCGTCGCCGCCGTCAACCGCCGGTTGAGGATTCGCAACGTAATCGAAGTTTTCATCCGAGTTCCAGCTACCGCGTACTTCACCGCCTTCAGACATATTGAAGTAGGTGTTGGCGTACTTCTCAATCGGCGGCAGTTTACCCGGCGGGAAGTTATTACGAATCGAATAGAGCGCTTTCTCGAACGAGATTTGGTGCGCGACTTCGCGCGTCATCAGGAAGCCCAGCGCATCTTTCACGCCTGGATCGTCCGTCATATTGATCAGTCGCTCGTAAATGATTTTGGCACGGGCTTCGGCAGCGATGTTAGAACGCAGATCGGCAGTAACTTCGCCGATGGTATCAATATAGGCTGCGGTCCAGGGTACGCCGGCAGAGTTGGTCAGCGGCGGCCCGCCACCGTACAGCAGCGCGGTGATATGGCTATCGTTACCGTTGCCGGTCAATGAACGATAAAGCTCAGCTTCCTGTTCGGTTCCTTCAGCCAGCGCGCCTTTCGCGCCTTTATTTAGCATCCCTACCAGAGAACCGATAATTTCAAGATGGCTCAGCTCTTCCGTTGCGATATCCAACAGCATATCTTTACGTCCGGCATCGTCATCGCCAAGACCCTGGGTGAAGTAACGGCAGGCGGCGGCAAGTTCCCCCTGCGGTCCGCCAAACTGCTCAAGCAGCAGATTTGCCAGCCCAGGGTTCGGTTCGGCCACACGTACCGTGTACTGTAACTGTTTTACATGTCTAAACATTGCTCACTCCTCTATAGAGGTTGCCAGTACTGGCAACCCCGATGCAGTGAAATGCCATTGCTGGCTTTATATTATTTTTTTGCTTCGGTATCTGGCTGTGCAGAACGCACCATAAACTGCTCGGTAACATCAGGCAGATGGTTCAGAGCCCAGTCAGCCATTGCTTTTTCCTGCTCGCGGATTTGTTCAAATACGCGTGCGCCTTCGCTGTCGCCAGCCAGTTCAGCGGCGGCAATCAGTGAGGTGTAGCAGGCAATTTCAAACTGTTCGAAGACGTAGCCGCTGATCGCGCCTTTTACCACTTCATCGGAGGCGAACATACCGCCCATTGCCTGGCCCATCGCCGCGACTTTCCCCATCATGTCTTTCATGGTGGAGTTAGACGTATCCTGGCGATCGATAACCTGTTGCAGCATCTGCTGTTGCTGGCGGGTTTCTTCGATATGTTGCTGCAGACGCGCTTTGAGATCGGGATAATGCTCCAGACGAGAAGACATTTTTTCCAGCATTTCTTCTGCTTGTTTTTCCATTGCATGCGCGTCACGCAACCAGCTGAGATAGTTTTCCTGATAAGTCATACTTTCACCTCGTGATAAGTGAGTCAGAAAATAAGCCCAACGTAATCAACAAACGCAACGTCAGAATTATCTCTATAAGATTGTTCACTGATAAAAAGTCCAGAGAACTTTAAAATCGATACATAAAAAGCGTAGGCAGCGAAACAGCAATTAACAACCCTAACGCAAAAAAATTTGCGTTATGTTTTTGTTAATGCGATATAAAGCAGAGACTGGAGATATTCAGATTAGTGCCAAAGACAAGAGCCAGAAAATAATAAACCCCCGACGCACTTTGCCAAGCGCATCGGAGGCGATAAATGACGGATTAACCCGCTAACCTGTTAGCTGCCGGAAGGACGACCGCCGCCGTGGCTGTTTTGGCCGCCTTTTTTGCCTGCTTCAGAGGCTTTTTCACGGTCATTCTTGAAATTACCGCCGCTATGCTGACCGCCTTTTTTACCGGCTTCAGAAGCCTTCTCACGGTCTTCGGCGAAATTACCCGGATTGCCACGATGCTGAGTCATAGTATATCTCCTCGTTATTCCGTAAATAATATCCTTGTCCAGTACTTCAGTAATGGAAAAGAATATTCGCGACTACGGGTATAAATCTAGTTGACCAGCGAAAAAACGCAAACGGCAAGCGCAGCGGCAATAAGTTAATGAAATTAAAAAGAAGAACAAGAAAAATCGTCAAACTTGAAAAACTTAATTACAATCCGATGCAAATATTAAATATGCGCGCTTTTGATAACAAACGAAGCGGTAATATGCACCAGGCAGGGATATTTTATGGCAAGGAAATAAGGATGAATTTTATTTTTTATCAGGCCAGCCATTACTAGCCATCAATTATTCACGGCACTTCTGGCGGAATTCGCCGGGCGTCATGCCGTAATGACGCACAAACGTCTTATGAAAAGTATCATGGGAGGAAAAACCATGCTGTACCGCGACATATTCAATCGTGACATTGTCTTCCACCAGCATACGCGCTGAGGCGACCAGGCGCTTTTCGCGGCAGTAAGCCGCCAGCGTTTTCCCGGTAACCGCGTGAAAATAACGCTGAAGATACCATTTCGAATAGCCGGTTTTTTCTGCGCAGTCATCGACGGTGATACGACGATGCGGATTGCTTTCAATCCAGCGCATCAGTTCACGGATCACACCGTAGGTAAACATCTTTTCGCTTGCCGCGCTTACGCTCATGATGTTCTTCCTTATGTTGCAGAGGTATCGGGCTGTAATTCCAGCCGGATAAGATGAAGTAAATTAGAGCGCAGCACGCTTTCATCACTGTCGATCACGCGGTGCATAGCCAGCAAATCCTGTCCCAGCACCAGCGCAATCAAACGCCAGGTGGTGGCCGGTGCGGTATCATGGCAACGCAGTTGATTTTTCTTGATGACGTCGTTGAGCATGCCGTGCCAGAGATTAAGCGCGTACTTAAAAATTTCATGCAGCGCACGATCCTGATGGGCCAGTACCGAAACCTCACGCCAAATTTCAATATCGCGCGTTTTTTTATTGCAGCCGCCCAGCAACGCCAGCACGGCTTCTGTGCCGCTTAATGCTTCGCTGGCCGCTTTATGCTCCGCCGATTTCTCATGAACGATAGCGAGAAAAGCCTGGCATTTTAATTCACTTAAAGAGGCGAAATGGCGGTTGATGTGCCCAACCGCCGCCCCGCTCTCCTGAGCAACCTTACGTGCGGTAACCGCAGCGTATCCTTCGCTTTGCATCACTTTGATTGCGGCATTCAATAATAGCTCTGCCCGCACATCCGCTTTTAAGTAGCCCATTCCTTTGTCCTGTAATTGTTGAACGGCTGCCAGTTTGCATGGTTTTGAACGCACGTTCAATATTTTTTCTGAACATCCGTTCAAAATAGTCTGACACATTCACTTGATCCTTTTATTACCATCGCTTACGAGGATAATCGTTTGCCTTCATGACGGAAGCGATTGCCTGCCAGCAAAAACGCGCTATATGACGGTTTTTTTAAACATACAACGTTTGATCGTGATCTGCATCACAAAACGATTGAATCAAAATGAAACAAACTTTGACAAACGTGAGCAATATCTATTTTCTATCCGCAGGATACAGGCAACCTATGCGGGCTGCCGCGACGTACCCGTACGTCTTCCCCGGAATGGCATATAACAACATACCGTCCAGCAGTGGACACTGATTCTCGGCCTTCTCTGACTCAGCAGAGAGGCCTTTAAGCATGTGGTAACCAATGAAAAATAAAATGTTGATGGCAGGCGCGCTGTTGGCAGCGTCATACAGCGTCACTTCTCAGGCGCAAAGCAACGATGCGACCTATGTATCCGACTGGTGGCATCAGAGCGTTAATGTGGTAGGCAGCAACCATACCCGCTTCGGACCGCATCTGAACAATGACGTTTATCTGGAATATGAAGCCTTTGCCCATAAAGACTGGTTTGATTTTTACGGCTACCTGGATATTCCTAATTTCTTCGGCGCGGCAAACAGCTATCAGCAGGGTATCTGGGATAATGGTTCTCCGCTGTTTTTGGAAATTGAACCACGCTTCTCCATCGATAAACTGACCGGCACCGATCTGAGCTTCGGCCCATTCAAAGAGTGGTATTTTGCCAACAACTACGTTTACGACATGGGCCGCGACAGCAACAACCGTCAAAATACCTGGTATATGGGTCTCGGCACCGATATCGATACCCATACCAAACTGGGACTATCGCTTAACGTCTACGCCAAATATCAGTGGGAAAACTATGGCGCAGCGAATGAAAACAGCTGGGATGGCTATCGCTTTAAGGTGAAATACTTCCTGCCGATTACCACCCTGTGGGGCGGCAACCTGAGCTATATCGGTTTCACCAACTTTGACTGGGGTTCCGATCTGGCGGATAAAACGCCAGGCGCATCTCGTGCCAGCAACTCTATCGCTTCCAGCCATATTCTGGCGCTGGGCTACGACCACTGGCACTACTCGGTGGTGGCGCGATACTTCCATAACGGCGGACAGTGGGCGGATGGCGCTAACCTGAACTTTGGCGACGGTCCGTTTGAAGTGAAATCGACCGGCTGGGGTTACTACCTGGTGGTAGGTTACAACTTCTAATCATGCCGGGGCAGAAGCCGCTGACTTCTGCCCCGCGTTCATTGTATTAGCGCATGCTTATCTTCTCCTGCTTATCATCGCCCATTTCCCTCTGCTGTCGCCATAGCCATCGCTTAATACGCCACGTTGCCGCGAACGGACGTGATTAACTCAGCGCAATACAAACGCATCAATTAGCAAATTTAAAAACGTTTCCATCAAGTAACACCGCTAATTAAAAGTGCATTTTGTTCAGCGCTTTAAATATGAAGCAAGTCACATTGTCGACCATAATAAAATTATTGCCCTTTCGCTTTCCAAATAAGCTGTGTTAGCGTAGCGGCAATATGGATTGTCACTGTTTTCAACAGGCAAAACCTACCTTTATTTCGCGCAGCGTTTAATACGTCTTTTAGCGCGGCATACAAGGTGGGTTTTTTTATGTGTATTGCATAACGACAGACGTTAATCAGGAAGATAAAATGATAAAGTTAATTTTTGCTTCATTATTAATATTAAGCAGCGCCACGGTTTTCAGTGCGGAAAAGGTGCCAGCGCCTGAAAAGAGCAATGAAGAACCTGTCACTATTTGGTTCGTTCGTCATGGCAAAACATTATTAAACACGCTGGATCGCGTGCAGGGATGGGCTGATTCTCCGTTAACCTCCGACGGTAAACGCGTAGCGGAATACCTTGGCGCCGGGCTAAAAGGCGTCACGTTTGACGCCTTTTATTCCAGCGATGCCGGACGACAGCGTGAGACGATGGGAATTATCGTGCGACAACTGGGCGTTAAACATTATCAACTGAACGAGTTAAGCGGCCTGCGTGAAGCCTGCTTCGGCAGCTTCGAGGGCGGTTTTAACCGGGACATGGCCGCCGCTGGCGCCCGTCAGCTAGGATTTAGCGGCCCTGATGTACTGTTCTCGCGCATGAAGGCTGGCACGTTAACAGTAGAAGCGTCAATGAACGCCCTGGCCAGCGCCGATCCCTCCGGGATGACGGAAAGCTATCAGCAGATAAAGCAGAGGACCCAGGCCGCGCTGCATACCATTATTAATAACGCGCTTATGTCACATCAAAAAAATATATTGGCTATTTCATCCGGCACGGCCCTGCAAATTATGATTTCCGATCTGACCGATAATCCACAAAAGAATAAGCCGTTGCCCAACTCGGCGGTGGTGAAGGTGGTTTATCATCAAGGAAAAATCGAAGTTACTGAAATCGGCACTATGAAATATATTGAAGCAGGTAAAAAAACATTACTGCCAACGCGTTAAGACTTCGCATTAACGGCTCTGCCTGACGTAATAATAAAAATTTCAATTATCGCTATTTTATCAGGGCTGATACGCCCTTGCCTTTTATTAAGACTATCGAGGGGAATATGAAAATAAAAAACATGGCTGTTATGGCATTAATATTTCCTGCGCTTAGCCTGGCGCAGGATAACAATAACGCATTATCGCATCCATTATTAAGCGATCCCTTTTTTAGCGACAGTTCACTGACGCTTTCGCTACGTAATTACTGGAAATACCTGAAAGAGGACGCCGCCAATCCTAAAACCGTACATGCCGCCTGGGGACAGGGTTTGACGCTGGACTATAAGTCAGGCTACTTTGCCGATCTTATCGGTTTCGATCTCTCTTACTATGGTGCGGTTAAACTGGGTGCCAGCGATTTTTTTGATACGCGCGGCATCCTGTATAAGGCGGGCCAGGAGAACAAAAAAGGCAACGCGCAGGGCTTTAGCAAATTCGGCCAGCGCTACGTTAAGCTGAAGTTGGGCGACGATAAGCTGAAAAGCGAAATGCATGGCGGTTGGGAAAGCCTGCCCAATTTTGGCGTGATTAACACATCCCTGCGTCTCTCTCCCATCACCTACCTTGGCTGGAATGGTGTTGCCGACCTCGGCGATATGCGGTTGCGCGCCGCATACGTCAGCCGTTCTATCGATCGCAGCTCGCCGCAACAGGTGCATTTTAAAACCAATAACGGTAAGGATATCGATCATATCGCCACCGGTGAAATCATTTATAGCGGCGACGGCCTAACGCTGAAGTACGGCATAGGCGAGAGTGATGGTTATCTGCGTCGGCAGCAGCTTTTTCTCAGCGGTGACGTTACGCCACATCTCTCCGTGGCTAGTCAGCTTTATCTGACCCGTGCGCTTGAGACTTATCGTGCGATGCCCGCGCAGCGGCGCGATTTTGATCGCGGCGCCAATCATTACGCGCTGGAAATGAGCTGGAAGCAGAATAAGTTCCGTTCCCGCTGGGGGCTGGGCTATACCCAGGCAGAGAAAAAAGATGCGGTGGGCTTCTATCCACGTCATATGAGTCGCCACTCCTTCGGCAACTTTATCTCTATGGCCAGCGCCGGCGACGATTACATGCGTGATAAAGAACTGATGGTCGCCACTATGACCGATTATCAGTTCACGCCAGAACTGCTGGCCGGCGTAGCGGCTAATGCCGGCAATATTCGTTACCAGGGATTAAATATACTGAGCGGAGAGATCAGTCTTTACAGCCGTTGGTCGCCATCACATCCGGCGCTGAAAGACCTTAGCGTATGGGTGATGTTTGGTCCGGGCTGGTCTTACAAGAATACAGGCCGCACGCCGCTGCTGCATAACGGCGACTACAGCCGTTCGCATACGCTGTCAGGCGAATTGATTATTGATTACCGCTTTAAGCTGCTGTAAAGCGTGGCGGAAGAGAATAATGAAGGGTTTATAATCAACTATCAGGCCAGCACGTGCTGGCCTGATGCGCGCGGGTATTAGCCCAGCACTTCACGAACAAAGTTTTCGATCTCTTTGTCCTGGCAGTTTTCAAAGAAACACTGCTGGAAGCGTTGGCCGCTGACCGCCGTTTTCACCAGTTCAGGATCAATAGCGCGCAGCGTATCAAGGTAGTTATCTTTTACCACCGCCGCTTTAACCTGGTTCAGAATACCGGCATTACGCACCTGTGGCTCTTTACGCTCCGGCGGATAGCCCTGGCCTTTTTCACCGCTAAAGGCTTTTTCAAAGATAAAGCGCAGGTTCAGCTCGGCACCCCAGCCAAAGCCCTTAGCGAAAGGCAGCGCCAGCGCGTTACCGTTATTGATCTGGGCGAACAGATAGGCATCCGCCGGATCGATGCAGTAACCACAGGCGACGCCCGGATGGATATTCAGCGACATCAGCGCGCCCTGCCCGGTGCCGCAGCCGGCGATAATAAAATCTACCGCTTTTGAATTCAGCAGAATGCTGGCCATAATGCCCAAATGAATATAGGTCAGATGATGATCCTGCTCATCGCTCATGCCCACGTTAAATACCGGATAATCCAGACCGTTAGCGACCTGCTGCAGTTCTTTTAGCACCACGGCGTTTTTTGCCGCCTGGCTGTTCTCCATCATCAGAGCAATTTTCATCGTTTGTCCTCTTGTTACTAGCGCGTTTCGGGCCGGTAGTCTGCTTTCAAAATTATGAAACAGCGTTTCATAATTTAATCTTAGCTGTTCCTTATAAAGATCGCTCTAACTTTTTGCTGTGACTATCTTCACATTCCTTCAGGGCCGCTGCTTTTCGTCCGTGCCTTTTGCGATCTAGTACACATTTTTGTACGGTCAGAAAAATAGTGTGATCCTTCTTACATTTTCTTCAGGCGACACTCGGCAAGCGCCACGAACCGGGTATGCTTTCAAAAATGTGAAACACCGTTTCATTTTCTATTAACCCCTCGCGGGAGGAAAAGCTATGGCCAAGGGGAGTCGTCTGCATCTGCCCTTCTATCGTTTTCAGGATGAGAAGACCGGTGCGGAAATGGTGCGCTTAACGCCGCCGGAAGTGTTATGCCACCGCAACTATTTTTATCAAAAGTGCTTCTTCAATGATGGCAGTAAACTGCTGTTTGCCGGTGAGTTTGATGGCAATCGCAACTACTATCTGCTTGATTTAAAACAGCAGCAGGCCACCCAGCTAACGGAAGGCGCCGGTGATAATACCTTTGGCGGCTTTCTTTCGCCGGACGATCGTTATCTGTTTTATGTTAAAAATGAACGCCAGCTGCGCCGTGTCGATCTGCAAACATTCGAAGAGGTAACGATTTATACCGTGCCGCAGGCATGGGTGGGCTATGGCACCTGGGTGGCGAATAGCAACTGTACCAGCCTGGTCGGTATTGAAATCGATCGCGAAGACTGGGAGCCACTCAGCGACTGGCAGGTTTTTAAAACCTTCTTTGAAAAGAATCCGCACTGCCGTCTGCTGCGCGTCAATTTACGCAGCGGGGAAGCGGAAACCATTCTCGAACAGCGGCTATGGCTGGGCCATCCTATTTATCGGCCTTTCGATGACCATACCGTCGCTTTCTGTCATGAAGGCCCGCACGATCGGGTTGATGCGCGCATGTGGCTGATTGATGAAAACGGCGACAATATGCGTAAGGTAAAAGATCATGCGCCAGGCGAAAGCTGCACTCACGAGTTCTGGGTGCCTGACGGATCGGCGCTGATCTACGTCTCTTATCATAAAGATCGTTCCGATCGCGAGATCTGCCGCTACGATCCGGTCACGCAGCATAATGAAGTGTTGATGACTATGCCCGCCTGCTCGCATCTGATGAGCAATCAGAACGGCACGCTGCTGGTAGGCGATGGCGCCGGTACGCCGGTGGACGTGCAGGATACTAAAGGCTACACCATTGAGAACGACCCAATGCTGTGGCTGTTTGATGTTGCGACACGTCGTCATCGCCCGCTGGCGGCGCATAACAGCTCATGGCGCGTGCTGGACGGCGATCGGCAGGTCACCCATCCGCATCCTTCGTTTACCCCGGACGACCGTCAGGTGTTGTTCACCTCGGATTATGAAGGGCAGCCCGCGCTTTACCTGGCCGCCATCCGCGCTGATTTTTTCAACCAAGCCGCAGATAAGGGATAAAGGTATGTTTACTTTCAGAGAACAAACCCAGGTTGACGATCTGGGCAACGGCGTGACGCGGCGTATCCTGGCGCACGGCGGCGGCATGATGGCGGTAGAAGTCACATTTGAAAAAGATGCGGTGGGTCCGTTGCATCACCATCCGCACGAGCAGCTCACCTACGTCCTGTCGGGGCGCTTCGCGTTTACTATTGATGGCGAAACGCACGAGGTCAGCGCGGGCGATACGCTGTACAAAAAGCCCGATGTAGTTCATGGCTGCGTTTGTCTGGAGCCGGGCGTGCTGCTGGATACCTTTACGCCACAGCGGGAAGATTTTATTAATCCCTGATAAAAAATAACGGCGGCGGCTCCTTGCAGAGATACGCCGCCGTGTCGCTACGGTTCAGCCTTAATGTTCAGCCTGCGGCAGCTTTTCAATATCGACATTGCCCTGCTGTTCGGTGACGAACGATTCTTTACGCACATCGGCTACATCATCGGCGGTAACCGGTTTCGCGGCCTGGTTGCCCCAGCTGGTGCGAATAAAGTTCACCACGTCAGCCACCTGCTTATCGTTCAGACGCCAGCCAAAGCCCGGCATCACGACGGTACTGGGTGCGCCCTGTACGCCCGGCAATGTGCTGCCGGTCAGTACGATATGGATCAGCGAGGTCGGATCGTCCGCCAGCACTACCGGGTTGCCGCGCAGCGCCGGGAAGAAACGCTTATAGCCACGCCCATCGGTACGGTGACAGGCGGCGCAGCTGTCAACATACTCCGCCGCGCCCGCTTTGCTGTCATCGCCTTTCCATAGCGCCTGCGCCACCGCATCATCCGGCTGGAAACCGGTCTGCGACGGATCTTTCGCGCCCAGCGATTTCAGGTAGCGTGCTATCGCCTTAATATCCTCATCGCTCAGATGCTGCAGACTGTGCTCTACCACTTCCGTCATGCCGCCGAAGGCGGCCGTGTCGTCGTTGCGTCCGGTACGCAGGAACTGCGCCAGATCATCCTCGCTCCAGCGCCCTAAGCCGTCACGGTTATCGCCGCGCAGGTTGCTGGCGGTCCAGCCATCAATCGGCGCATTGCTGCCGGCAAGATAATCACTGCCTTTCGCGTCGTTCAGCGCTTTTTCCTGCATGGTAATGCTGCGAGGCGTGTGGCAGGCGCCACAGTGACCCAAGCCTTCCACCAGATAACGCCCGCGCGCCAGTTCGGCATCCTCGCCCGCTTTCGGCTGAAACGCCTTCACATCCGGCGCGAAAATGCCACGCCAGATAGAGAGCGGCCAGCGCATCGACAGTGGCCAGGGAATATCGCTCTCTTTATTCTGCTGCGCGACCGGGGCCACGCCGTGCATAAAGTAAGCGTACAGCGCCTGCATATCCTCGTCGCTTACCACCGCGTAAGAGGGATAAGGCATTGCCGGATAAAGCGTATCGCCATTTTTTGCGATGCCGTGACGTACTGCTTTCTGGAAATCGTCATAGCTGTAGTCGCCGATACCGGTTTTTTTATCGGGCGTGATATTGGTGGAATAGATCGTGCCGATCGGCGTCGCCATCGGCAGACCGCCGGCAAACGGCTGGCCTCCTTTGCTGCTGTGACAGGCGACGCAGTCACCCGCGCGCGCCAGGTACTCGCCGCGCTTAATTAAATCGCCGCCCTGGTTATCAGCCGCCAGCGCGCCAGAGGCGGACGCCATCAGGCACAGCGCCAGTAATACCTTTTTCATCGCCATCATCCTTATGCCTGCACCAGCGGTCCGGGGTTTTTCAGATACTGTTCACGAATCGCCTTCGCCGACCAGTAAGTCAGCGCGGCGACCATACCGGTTGGGTTATAGCCCAGCCCCTGCGGGAAAGCAGATGCGCCCGGTACAAAAACATTCGGCACATCCCAGCTTTGCAAATAGCGGTTCACCGCGCTGGTTTGCGGGTCCTCGCCCATGATCGCACCGCCGTTCATATGCGTGGTTTGATAAACCGTGGTGTCGAAATGGGTGCCCTGCACTTTCGGCGCGCCGATAATCTCTTTCGGGTTCATCGCTTCGGCAATTTTGCGCATTTTGCCGTGCATAAACTGCGACATTTTGATGTCGTTGTCCTGCCAGTCGAAAGTCATGCGCAGCAGCGGCTGACCGAAGGCATCTTTATAGTTCGGATCCAGGTCAAGATAGTTGGTGCGGTAAGACTGGTGTGCACCATGCGCATCCATAGAAACGTGGTGCGTATAGTGATCGGCCACCGCCGCTTTCCACTTGCTGCCCCAGCCTGGCGTGCCCTGCGGCACCGGTAGGCCGGAAATCGGCTTTACGCCCGCCTGGTTCACCCAGAAAGGCGAACCGCCGACAAAGCCGTATTTGCCGTGGTCGAAGTTATCGGCGTTGAAATCATCCACGCCGACGCCAGCGCCGCCCGCGCCGATAAAGTTGTTGGTATGCACATCTTTACCGAAGAACGCCTTAATGGTGGAGATGTTCTGATAGGCAAAGTTACGGCCCACCACGCCTTCGTTGGTAATGGGGTTGTAAGGCTTACCGATGCCGGAAAGCAGCATCAAATGCACGTTATGGAACTGGAAGGCGGAAAGGATGACCAGGTCCGCCGGCTGCTCAACCTGACGGCCCTGCGCATCCACATAGGTGACGCCAGTGGCGCGCTTTTTATCGTCGGTGAGGTTAACGCGCAGCACATGCGAGTTATCACGCAGTTCAAACTTTGGTTCCTGACGCAGCGCAGGCCAGATATTGACGTTCGGCGACGCCTTGGAATACATGTAGCAGGCATAGCCACTGCAGTAGCCACAGAAATTGCACGGCCCCATCTGCGCACCGTAGGTATTGGTGTAAGGCCCGGAAGTATTTGCCGAAGGCAGATCGTAAGGGTGATAACCCACCGATTCCGCCGCTTTGGCAAACAGCTGGGCGGAATAAGTCCGCTTCTGCGGCGGCAGTGGGAAATCATCCGAACGATCGGGCGCAAACGGGTTGCCGCGCCCCTGGCCGACGACTTTGCCTTTGATGCTCCAGGCCGAGCCGGAGGTGCCGAATACCTTTTCCGCCTTGTCGAAAAACGGTTCCAGTTCGTCGTAGCTTACGCCAAAGTCCTGAATCGTCATCCCTTCCGGAATAAAGTTTTTGCCGTAACGCTCTTCGTAATGGCTGCGCATTCGCAGCTCAATCGGATCGACGCGGAAATGCACGCCTGACCAGTGCAGGCCCGCGCCGCCAGTACCGGTGCCGGGCAGAAAGGCCGCCAGCTGACGATAGGGCTGCGCGGTCTGAGAGGGGTTATGCCGAATGGTCACGGTGCTTTTCGACAGATCCTGGAACAGCTTTTTGCGTACGTTATAGGTGAGCTCATCAATCACCTGCGGGTAAGCGCCGTCCGGCCAGGTATCGCGATGCGGGCCGCGCTCCAGCGCCACCACATGCAGTCCCGCTTCCGTCAGTTCTTTTGCCATAATCGACCCGGCCCAGCCGAAGCCGACAATCACCGCGTCTACTTTTTTCATCTGGTTTGCCATGCTTATGCTCTTTCTCCACGAATCGATACCGCCGGGAAGGGATAACGCTCGCCGCGCTCCACCCAGTCCATAAAATCAGCGCGCGCGCCCGGGAAGCCGATTAGCTTCCAGCCCACCATGTGCTGATTGCCGCCGTGCAGCGGATCGCAGAAAAAGCCTTCGCGGGTATTTTGCAGCAGATAAGCAAAGAAAACTTTTGCCGGCAGCTGTTTAAAGCTCGCCTTGTTACTTTCAAAGTCGCCCAGCAGCGCGTCCTGCTGCTCTGGTGTCAGCGCGGCAAAGGCTTTGCCATGCTGCTGTTTCGCCCAGCCATCCGCTTCCGCAATGCCAAGACGATAAATCTGCTGCGGTACCAGCGGCAGTTGATAGCCCAGCTCTTTCGGCGCATCAGGATCGAACGGTCCCTGCATATACCAGTTGTTGCCGATGGCATACGGCGTATTCATCTGACGATCGATAAATTCAGGCACGCCCGCTTCCAGCGCGCCGGGCCCACGTTCGTCAGCCGGAATTAACCGGGCGACGGCCGCTTTGATAAAGGCGAATTCCTCAGCGGAAAACCAGACGGGCTGGTAATCGCGAGCGGTTTGCGGGCCGGCAGGCGGTGCGCTATCGGCAGCCTGTGCCTTATTGCTGAGCCCCAGTGCCCCAATTCCGGTGGTGCCCATCGCCACAGCAGGTGCCAGGGTGATGGTTTTCAGGAGAAAGTCTCTCCTGGAAGTGCTTGTTTTATTTTGCGACATGACATTGCCTTAGCGCTCGTGGGTAACGGCGCAACGATTAATCCTGGTTGTTATTTTAATCATCAGTAATTGAAGGATTTTTCCGGCAGCAAACCATTTGTTACCGGTAACAATGGCGCGCATTGTAACAGCTATTTGGTAAAATATTTAGCTTCGACAAACAAAAAATCTCAACTTTTTTAACATTAAGCTGACATCCTGGGAGCTGAAGCCCACCCGTACGAAAACGTACGCTACGTGTTTTTTGTACAACCAGCTATGGCCGTCGCGTAGTTCATCCGTGCAAAGGCAAACATGTGCAGCCCTGTTAACTTCAGGCGTTCCAGTAACGAACCAAAGCGTACTACTGCTGGCTGACCGGAATAGGCGTGAGCGCGCTGCCAGGGAAAGATTATGTTAATAGCGTCGAATATGCCAAAATTGCGCGACAGAGCGAAAACTGACGAAGGTGAATGGTCAGATAGAGGCGTGGAGTAGCGAGAATCGTTAAATTTAAACATGTTATATATAATATCACCTCTTTTCCGTTTAAAGGAAAAAGAGGTGATATTTAAAAGTTGTTAATATTGCTATATTTTAACGTTTAAAAGCGAGGGTAAAAGGCTGGCCCTGTCGGCTTATACCACGGCAGTACATTATTTATCGGATCAATCACAACATTAGGAGGTATGGTAATAGTTTTTCTACCATTATCATATGCGAGCCCCCCCCAAATAACTACCGACAGCGGAACCAACAGCCTGACCTCCTGGTATTTTAGTGACATGGCCGATCCCGCCCCCGATCAGCGTTCCTGTCAACTGCGCTATATCCCTGTCATTTTGAGATGCCCCAGTCACAATCTCAAGATCATTTTTATTTAACTTTTTCATTTTTATCTCCTCTATAAGATTTATACACAGCGGGCACTACGTTGAATATTATTGTTGCAATTAATGCAAACAATAATTTTATGAAGATATCGTCTATCTCCCGTAGTTTCTTATAAGAGGAAGGATCGGTTAGTAACATTACAAACAGAAAAAATAAATAATTAAAAAAAATCTCCCTCACCATTTTTCTCATCATCCATCCCTCTTTTTCATAAAAAATAACTTTATTAATTTTTATAGTCAATTTTTTTGATTTTTAATTTCGCAATTAATTGTTGATAATATATTATTTTATATCTTTTATAATTAAACGAATTATCGGGCTCTGATGCAGGAGGAAAGCTGGCCATACGCATTGTGTCACCCCAGTATTGTTCTATCTTCCACCTATTAGCTGCGCTGCGAGCAAGAGCATTCAGCGCGCTGTAACGGCTGCTCACAACCCTCCACAGACTGTTAACACCGCCCAGGCTATAACAGAGCTCTTTTCGTGGAGGGCTTATGTTTAGTTGTTTTTTCCCCAGGCCTGGGCTGTTTTTCAGTACGGCGGCACTGTTCAGCCTGGCCGCGATCGTTTGTTGGTTTACCGAAGCGAGCCAGCTGGTGTTTCATCTGGCGGCCTTCTCCGCCTGGGCCGGGCAGTCGCTACCCGATAATGCCTGGCGCTTTGTACAGCCCGGCGAGCTGTGGTTTTATCTCTATTTCGCCCTGATGACGGCGCTGTTCGCCACAGCCTGGTTTATCTTTAGCCCGCATCCGTGGCAGCGCTGGTCGGTGCTGGGCTCGGCGCTGATTCTGTTTATGACCTGGTTTGACGTGCAGGTTGGCGTGGCGATTAACGCCTGGTATGGGCCGTTTTACGACCTGGTTCAGCGTGCCCTAAGTCAAGCGGGCTCGGTCGCACTGGCGGCTTTTTATCAGCAGATCGGCGCTTTTCTCAGTATTGCGCTGATCGCAGTGGTGATCGGCGTGCTTAACGCCTTTTTTATCAGCCATTGGGTGTTTCGCTGGCGTACGGCAATGAACGATCGCTATATGGCGCACTGGCCGCAGCTACGTCACGTTGAAGGCGCTGCACAACGCGTTCAGGATGACACCATGCGTTTTTCCAGCACGCTGGAGGATTGGGGCGTGGGCCTGATCCAGGCAATTATGACGCTGGTGGCATTTTTACCGGTGTTGGTCACGCTATCGAAGCATGTCAAAAGCGTTTCCCTGCTGGGCGATATGCCATATGGGCTGGTAGTAGCGGCTCTGCTGTGGTCGCTGTTTGGCACCACGCTGCTGGCGCTGGTCGGCATTAAGCTGCCGGGACTGGAATTCCGTAACCAACGGGTAGAGGCCGCCTGGCGTAAAGAGCTGGTGTATGGCGAAGATGATCCTCAGCGTGCCGCGCCAGCCACGGTGAAAAAGCTGTTTAGCCGGGTGCGCTATAACTATTTTCGTCTGTGGTTTCACTACCTTTATTTCAACGTTACCCGCATTCTTTATCTGCAGGTTGATAATGTTTTTGGGGTGTTCATCCTGTTTCCGGCGATTATTGCCGGTACCCTAACGCTGGGGTTGCTTCAGCAGATCACCAATGTTTTCGACCAGGTGCGCGCCTCCTTCCAGTATTTAATTATGTCCTGGTCAACGCTGGTATCCCTGATGTCCATTTACAAACGCCTGCGCAGTTTCGAGCGCGTTATAGACGGTAAAGCCGACTCTGCCACGCTGGCTGAATAAGACAATAGAATTACGAGCCGCTACGCAGAATCGATAACTTATTCATTATCCACAGTCGTTTTGCTGTTACTGCCTCAGCAACTGTTCAAAAATAGCTCAGGAGCCGCCGATGTTGACAACCGTCAACATCGGCGGTAAATTAGCCTTTGTCCAGGATGGATAATGAAAAAGCATCCCAATAAACATGTTCAGGCCGCAATTGAGTATGCCTTGCTGTATGGCTGGCATTTTCGCCCCTCGAAAGGGCATGCATTTGGTCGACTGATCTGTGCGATACCCGAGCATAGCGAGCATCAAATCAGCATTTGGTCTACGCCGCGCGTGCCTGAACATCATGCGGAGCAAATCCGCCGCAAGGTAAATAGCTGTGCGGTTGATGTTGCGCCTCACATCAGGAGGAACTGATGGTTTATCACTTTACCCTCACGCTTGCCGGCGTGACTGCCCACACGCCAGGGCTGGAAGATGCGCTTTTTGAATGCGGCTGCGATGATGCCCTGCTCTGTTTTTACGGAAATACGGTTTACCTGGAATTCGATCGTGAAAGCAGCAGCTTTGAACAGGCGTTGCTGAGCGCTATCGCTGATATTGAAAACAGCGCGTTATCGGTACGCGTGGCGTCCGTTGATGCCACGCTGCTGGGCTTGAGCGATATTGCTCAACGCAGCCAGCTGTCACGTCAGGCGATTGCGATGTTAAAAGATGGCACGCGCGGGCCAGGTACGTTCCCGGCGCCGGTCCAGCGGCTTACCGGCTCTTCACCCCTGTGGCGCTGGGCCAGCGTCGCGCGCTGGCTGTATGAAAACGGCAAGCTCAGCGCTGAACTGGCGGAAAATGCCCAGATAATGGAAAACATTAATCTGGCGCTGACGCTACGAGCAACGCCGCAGCGCCAGTATGTGACGCAGCTGGCGGCACGCCTGGCAGAGCGCACCGAACCACGTGGCGTTATTTAAGCGCGGCGAACACCCGCTCAACGGCGTAAGCGCCCGGGTCCTTAACGCCGTTCAGGCTATCCTGATTCAGATAAGAAGAGCGGCCGGCCCTGGCGGCGCTCATGCTGGCCGTCGACTCGGCGCCCTGATGAGCGGCGGCGGCGGCCTCGTTTAACCCTTTCCCCTCGACCAGCGCCTGCAAAGCCGGCTCCAGCGCATCAACCAGCGTTCTATCGCCAATGCGCGCGCCACCGTAGTGTTTCATCCGATCCAGCCCGGCCATCAGCGCCTGCGGCAGAGGTTTGCCCTGTTCCAGCTGCTGTCCGGCCGCGGTAAACATAATCGACATTAATACGCCGCTGGAACCCCCCATTACCACCGCTAACTGTTCGCCCACCAGCGTTAACAAACGCGCTGGCTCATTGAAAGGCAACGCTTGTTGCTGGCTACCCTGTAAAATCTTGCGCGCGCCGGCGGCAAAGGTAGAGCCGGTATCGCCATCGCCCACTTTGGCATCCAGCTTATTCAGCTCGCTTTCAAGATCCACCAGCGTTTGACATACCTTATCCACCACACGCTGTACGGCGGCGTTGGCGGAAGGCTGCGCCTGCGGCGGACGCTTAATCTCTTCGCCTTTTATCGTTGAGGGCGCAACCAGCTGCTCTACGGTCTGCCAGCCGCTGGCCTCTACCGGCGCCTGCAGCGCACGCAGCCGTTCTTCATCCAGCAGTAGCGTCGTTAAAGAAAAACCTTTCATGTCCAGCGAGCTGACCAGCGTCGCCGGACCAATCAGATGGCTCAGTTGCTTTGCCAGGGGTGAACGCAATGCTTCCCGTGCCAGCACGCTCAGTTCCAGCATAGAGAAGCCGCCGAGGTTATTGATCAGTAGCAGCGCCTGTTTATCTTCCGGCACCTTTTCCGCCAGTTTTTCCGCCATGATCTGCACAATTTCCCGACTGTTCTGCGTTTTTAGCGTCGTCACGCCCGGCTCGCCGTGAATGCCCATTCCCAGCTCGCTTTCCCCTTCCGCCACACGATTATCCTGTGGCTCGCCGGGGATATGGCAGGTGGCAAACGCCAGACCGATACTGGCGGTATCCGCGATGGCCTGCTGGGCGCGCTGCGTGACCTCCTCCAGCGAAGCGCCCTGTTCGGCGTAGTAACCGGCCAGCTTATGAATCAATACGGTGCCGGCCAGGCCGCGCGGCTGCGGATTATCCGGCAGCGCAATATCATCTTTTACGATCGCCAATTCGACTTTGTAGCCCAGCGCGCGCGCCTTCTCCGCCGCCAGGCCGAAATTTAGCCGGTCGCCGGTATAGTTTTTCACGATCAGCAAACAGCCTGCTTCGCCGGTGACATTGATAATGGCGCTAAGCACCGCATCCACGCTGGGCGAGGCGAAAACATCGCCGCACACGGCAGCGGTGAGCATGCCTTTGCCTACAAAGCCCACATGCGCTGGCTCATGGCCGGATCCGCCGCCGGAAATCAGCGCTACCTTGCGCTTATCCCAGTCGTTACGCACCACTACGCGAATCCCCTCTCCAGCATCAAGCCGGCTCAGGTTATGGAAAGGCGTGGTCATTAACGCGCCTTCAATCGCTTCGTTCACCAGTTCGCTTTTTTCGTTCATGAAAAACTGACTCATGGTTTCCTCTCTGTGTTGACTCGCCCAGGCACAGCGGCGCAAAACGTTAACTGTAGTTGAAGCTGTCAGGGATTCGACAGCGAATGTCAGTTATGCAGGCGCATGCAGCGGTTAATTGCTGAAAAATGAACAGACCAATTACCAGGGAGGCCTGTATGCTGCAATATCCAAACGAAAAGTATCGCCCTTTCACTCCAATATCGCTGCGCGATCGCCGCTGGCCGGAACACGTTCTGCAACAGGCGCCGCGTTGGTTATCTACCGATTTACGCGACGGTAATCAGGCGCTGGCGGAGCCGATGGACAGTGAACGTAAGCTGCGTTTCTGGGAGCTGTTGTTGCAGTGCGGCTTTCGTGAAATAGAAGTGGCGTTTCCATCCGCGTCACAAACGGACTTTGATTTTGTGCGCCAACTGATTGAAGAGGAACGTATTCCCGAACAGGTCACGATTCAGGTACTTACTCAGGCGCGTGAGGATCTGATTGATCGTACGTTCGATGCGTTACGCGGCGCAAAGCGCGCCACCATACATCTGTATAACGCCACAGCGCCACTGTTTCGCCGCGTGGTTTTCAGACAGAGCCAGGAGGAGATTATTCATCTGGCTGTGAGGGCGACGCAGCGTATTCGGCAACATTGCGAAGCACACCCCGAAACCAGCTGGAGCTTTGAGTATTCGCCAGAGACCTTCTGTTTTACCGAAGCGGAGTTTGCGCTACAGATTTGCGAAGCGGTCGCAGATGTCTGGCAACCCTGCGCCGAGCGCCCCATGATCGTTAACCTGCCTGCTACCGTTGAAGTCAGTACGCCTAATGTTTATGCCGATCAGATTGAACATTTCTGCCGTCACTTTACCTGGCGTCAGGCGGTATGCATTAGCGTTCATCCTCATAACGATCGGGGAACCGGCATCGCCTGCGCGGAGCTGGCACTGCTGGCCGGAGCGGATCGTATTGAAGGCTGTCTGTTCGGTAACGGTGAACGTACCGGAAACGTCGATCTGATTACGCTGGCATTGAATCTTTATACTCAGGGCATCGCGCCGGAACTGAACTTTAGCCAGATGGATCAGATTATTGAGGTGGTCACAGAGTGCAATCAGCTGCCGGTCCATCCACGACATCCCTATGCGGGAGAACTGGTGTTTACTGCTTTTTCCGGTTCGCATCAGGATGCCATTAAAAAAGGTTTTGCCGCGCGGCAGCCTGGCAGTGCCTGGGAAATACCCTATCTGCCACTCGATCCGGCAGATATTGGACGCAACTATGCGGCGATTATTCGCGTTAATAGTCAGTCCGGCAAAAGTGGGGCCGCCTGGATGATTGAACAAAACCATGGTTTGGCGTTACCACGCGCGCTTCAGCAGGATTTTAGCCAGCGCGTACAGTACGAGAGCGATCGCAGCGGCAAAGAGATGACCTTATCGTCGCTGTGGCAGCTATTCCGCCATGCCTATGGTTTACACGATACAATGCCACTACTCTTACACAGTTATAGCACACAAAGCGCCGCCAGCGGTGAGCTGTTGCTTAGCGCCGATCTAATGGTAAAAGGTAAATTAATTGCGGTGACAGGACACGGTAATGGCCTGCTCTCTAGCGCCGTCGATGCGCTACGCAGTGCATTCCATCAAGAGTTAACCATCCTGGACTATCATGAACATACTCTGGGCCAACATAGCGATAGCCGTTCTGCCGCTTATCTGTGCTGTACACTGGCTGACGGCAGCGTAACCTGGGGCGTAGGGATCGATCAGGATGTGGCTCGCGCATCGCTTCAGGCGTTACTCCATGCCTCGGCGGCTCAGCTTTTCTCTGCGTCGCAGCCTGAGTCTGAAAGAAAATAATCACTGGGCGTGCTGCCCATAATACGGCGGAACATAGCGCTGAAAGCACTGGGGCTGTCATAGCCTAGCTCCAGTGCCACGGTCGTTACCGGGTCGCCTTGCGCCAGACGGATCAACGCGGCCATTAATCTTGCCCTTCTAACCCACTCGCTAAAATTCAGGCTGGTTTGCTGGTAGAAACGGCGTGACAGCGTGCGTTCGCTCACACTCAACTGTTGCGCTGCTTTTTTTACCGTCCAATTCTCGCCTGGCTGCGCCTGTATTTGCTGACAAAAAGTTATTAACGCGCCGCTCTGCGGCTGCGGCAAATAAAATGGCAAAGCGGGCAAAACACGAATTTCATCAAGAATTAATTCATAGATACGCTCAGTACGACTGCCAGGGAGACAGGACTCTGGCAGCGATAGTGCGCTGACAATTAGCTCACGAAGCAGCGGAGAAATCTGTACTACCTGACAGCTGGCCGGCAGATCGGCACGGGCTAAGGGATCGATAAACAGCGTGCGCGCCGCCACTTGCCCTGTAATATCAAGAGCGTGTTGCGTACCTGCGGGTAGCCAGACGCCACGGCTGGGCGGCACTACCCAGTTGCCAAACCGGGTATGTACCCGAATCACGCCGCTTAACGTATGGATAAGCTGGGCACAGCTGTGATAGTGGAGAGGCTCTCTGTCGCCGTGTTGGTAGTCGTGCGCCAGCGGCACTAACGGACGGGAAGCGAAAGAGAAATCGATCTGTTTAGTCATTATGTCATGCAAGATTGCAGGAAAACATTACCTTAGCATTTCCTTCTACGTAGATGCATCAGGCTGACGGCATAACCGGAATTCAACCAAATGCCGCTGCCCGGATCACGGACAGATAAAAAGAACGCCCAAAACGCCGGGCAGCGCGCCCGGCGCAGGGATTAACGGAAAACGCTAATCGCTTCGACCAGACGCGTGGCCTGGCGCGTCATACGCCCTGAGGCTTCAGCCCCTTCCAGTACGCGCGCCGCGTTTTGATGGGTGATATCGTCTAGATTTTCTACCGCCAGGCTGACCTCACTCAGGGCGGTCGCCTGCTCTGCCGTGGCGGCGCTAATCTGACCAATCAGCGTGGAAACATCCTGTACCCGTTCTACAATCTCCTGCATGGTACTGCCGGTCTGATTAACCTGCCCGGTGCCGGTTTCCACCCGCAGCACGCTGGTTTCCACCAGCGTTTTGATTTCGCTGGCCGCTTTGGCGCTACGGCTTGCCAGGTTACGCACCTCGCCAGCCACGACTGCGAACCCTTTGCCCTGCTCGCCGGCCCGCGCCGCCTCAACCGCCGCATTCAATGCCAGAATGTTGGTCTGAAAGGCGATGCTGTCGATCACGCTGATAATACTGGCGATCTTTTTCGAGCTTTCCGCAATCTCGCTCATGGTATTAACCATTTCGCGCATCGACGCACCGCCTTTTTTCGCCGCCTCGCTGGTGGTGATGGAAAGCTGATTGACCTCTGATGCGCTCTCTGTATTGCTTTTTACCGTGGCGGTCATTTCGTTCATGGTCGCTGCGGTTTGCTGAACGTTGGCGGCCGCCTGCTCGGTACGCTGACTCAGCTCATCGTTACTGCGCGCCATCGCATCGCTGGCGCTCATCACATTAATCGCCTGTCCGCTGACATCATCCACCAGCCAGCGAAACATCAGGCCAAGCTGGCCGATGGCGCGCAGCGTGGTGCCGACCTCATCTACCCGATCCATCAAATCAACTTTATGGCTATTGCCGGTGGCAACGTTAAGCGCCTGCTGACAAACCCGCTCAAGCGGTCGGGAGATCTGCTGCTCCAGCCAGGCGCTGGCCAGCAATAACAGCAGAGCCATGCCAACGCTGAACATGCCCAGCACGCCCGCCGTCACACCCAATGCCCAGACGCCAGCAATCGTTAACGGCAGCAGCGCCAGCAGCGTAGAGCGAATGCGCCAGCGTAGCGGCATGGTCTTGAAAACAGAACGCCAGCGTCGCCAGCCGCTGTAAACCAGCAGACCCTGATGCAGTCTGCGGCCTTTATGACGCCCGGCACGAAAATCACCGTACAGCGCTTCCGCCTCATCAATTTCCGCTTTGGTCGGTTTGGTTCGTACCGACATATAGCCATGCGCGGCGCCGTTACGCATCACCGGAATAGCATTCGCCCGAACCCAATAGTGGTCGCCATTCTTACGCCGGTTCTTTACCAGCGCCGTCCAGGGCAGGCCCTGCTTCAGCGTGGTCCACATATCGGCGAAGGCTTCAGGCGGCATATCCGGATGCCGCACCATATTATGCGGCTGGCCGTTGATCTCATCTGGGGTAAAGCCGCTCACATCAATAAACGCATCGTTGGCATAGGTTATGTAACTGTTAAGGTCAGTAGTCGACATCAGCGTCGCGTCATCGCTAAACGCAAACTCCTGATGTGTGACGGGTTGATTGTTACGCATGAAATAATTCCTTGAACGAGGCACAAAGCCAGATGCGGTGAATAGATTATATTTTTTATAATTACGGCATTTCACAGGCAGATCTTTAGCGGGGAAAAAGCGGTTTATTTCAATGCAGGTCGCGTTTTAAGCATTACGCCTGGGGCATGCTGAAAAAAGCAGCATAAAAAACCCGGTTAATCAAAACCATAAATTTTTATTTAGAGTAAAAAAATAAATGTTTAAAAGATTAAAAAGCGAGGGATCGGGCAGCTAACCTTTTGGGCCTGTCGGCTAGCCGCCTGGTGGGGAATTACGGTTGTTGAGCCAACGCTTGCTGCAGCGCCTGACGAATGAAGCCCTGATTCTGCGCCAGCAAACGGATAGCCTCGGGCGCTGATAACTGCCCCATCACCATCAGGATGGCGGTTTTGCAATGGCCGTCGCAGGCCGCCAGCGCCGCCCGTGCCGTGTCCGCGTTACAGTCGGTCGCCTGCCTGACGATGTTAATCTGACGCTGCACCAGTTTCTGATTGGTGGCTTCCACATCCACCATCAGATTACCGAACACTTTTCCGCTGCGGATCATCGCGCCGGTGGTCAGCATATTTAACACCAGCTTTTGCGCCGTTCCGGCCTTCATGCGCGAAGAGCCGGTAACCACTTCCGGCCCGACAACCGGCGTTAAAGCAATCTGCGCCACGCGCGCCATCTCGCTGTCAGGGTTACAGGTCAGCGCAACGGTCATAGCTCCCTGACGTTGGGCATAGGCCAACGCGCCCAGCACATAGGGCGTACGTCCGCTGGCGGCAATGCCGACCAGTACATCTCGCTCGGTAAACTGAAGAGCCTGTAAATCCGCCGCGCCCATTTCCGCCTTATCTTCCGCGTTTTCCACCGCCTGTAAAATGGCCTGATGTCCGCCGGCTATTAACCCGACTACTTGCTCACGCGGTGTGCCGAAGGTTGGCGGGCATTCACTGGCATCCAGAATACCCAACCGTCCGGAGGTGCCTGCGCCGCTGTAAATCAGGCGGCCTCCGCGTTGAAACGCGGCGGTAATCGCATCGACCGCCTGCGCTATCTGCGGCACGATAGCCTCGACGGCCAGCGCGACCTTTTTATCTTCATTATTGATAACGCGCAGCATCGCCTCCGTCGTCAGTTCATCAATGTTTTCACTGGCCGGATTGCGGCTTTCAGTGATCATACGTGACAGATCGAGACTCATAGCAACTCCCTTTTAAACCTGATGCAGGAAACCGATTTTAACGCCCTATAATGAGCAACCTACCGCTGGAATGGAACAGTGCATGCCATAACGCTTTGCGGCAGGCAAAAAAAAGCCGCCCGGGCATGATGCCAGGGCGGCGTTAAAGCTAATAGCAACTTAGCGCGCGGTTTGTATCCGCAGCTGCTGCTCATATTCTTCCGCCTGAGCGTTATCGAACTGGTTTTCCCACTTGGCAATAACCAGCACCGCCAGCGCGTTGCCCACCACGTTCAGCGCGGTACGCGCCATATCCATGATGCGGTCGACGCCAGCGATAAACGCCAGACCTTCCAGCGGGATGCCAACGCTGCCCAGCGTTGCTAACAGTACCACAAACGAAACGCCCGGCACGCCGGCAATACCTTTTGAGGTCACCATCAGCGTCAGCACCAGCACAATTTCATCCATCAGCGACAGGTCGATGCCGTACAGCTGAGCGATAAAAATTGCTGCGATGCTTTGGTA
The DNA here is from genome assembly GCF_023517775.1 of Mixta hanseatica. NCBI lineage: Bacteria > Pseudomonadati > Pseudomonadota > Gammaproteobacteria > Enterobacterales > Erwiniaceae > Mixta > Mixta hanseatica. The sequence continues at coordinate 3,858,464 of NZ_CP082904.1, forward strand.
CAGGGTGGAACCGTCCAGATTGAATGAGTAACCGGTCGGCACCACAAAGCTGGTGATGGCTTTCGGCGCGCCGTAGGCCTCCATCTTCTCCATGATGCGCGGCAGCACCGTTTCGGAACTGGAAGTAGAGTAAGAGAGGATCAGCTCATCCTTCAGAATGCGCATCAGCGTGGTAATTTTCAGCTTACAGAGACGCGCCACCGCGCCCAGCACCACAAAGGCGAAGAACAGGATAGCGGCGTACACCAGCAGCACCAGCTTCGCCAGCGGCCACAGCGAGGAGAAACCGAAGTTGGCGATAGTCACAGCGATCAGAGCAAACACGCCTACCGGCGCATAGCGCATGATCATATGCGTCACTTTAAACATGGTTTCCGACACGGAGCGGAACACTTTCACCAGCGGATCACGATGTTCTGACGGCAGCGATGAAAGCCCCAGACCAAACAGCACTGAGAAGAAGATAATCGGCAACATATCGCCCTTGGCGATCGCCGCGAAAATATTCTGCGGGATCAGCGACAGTATGGTAACAACCAGGCTGTGCGCCCCACTCTGTACCTGTTCAGTCGTCGCTTCATATTTAGAGATATCCACCGTTGCCAGCGTCGACATATCAATGCCGGTGCCAGGCTGGAAAACATTCGCCAGGGTAATCCCTACCACGATGGCAATGGTGGTAATCACTTCAAAGTAAACAATTGTTTTAACGCCGATACGTCCCAGTTTCTTTGCGTCGCCTACACCAGCAATACCCACCACTAAGGTAGAGATAACAATAGGCACAACAATCATCTTGATCAGATGAATAAAGATATCACCGGCGGGCGAGAGGATATTGGTGATTAACCATTCACGATCCTCAGGCTGATTATGCAAAATCGCACCAACGATGACACCCAGCACCAATGCAATCAGTATTTGCCAGGCAAGGCTGATTTTAAAACCTTTCATAGTGTTTCATTTCCTTAACAAACCCTGATTCCGCCTGAGAAGCGCGGACGCTGACACATATAAGGGAAATGGACAAAGTCCGGTAAAATCGAGGGTCATTGATGGTATTACCCGGAAAAGGGCCGTTGATAAGTACCATTATCGACGGGCGAAAAGCAACCTTTGCGACTCTCCGTTTCGTCTGATTGCGTTATCGCACGATAAATGCCTTTAGGTTATCGATTCACTAACTCTATGTTCTAAAAAGTAATATAGGGTATATTTTTAGCATAGCTATGCATTAACGGGCCGATATCGTTTGCTGATTTTTTCAACAATTCATCGCGCTATTACCTACACTTAATCAGACAATAAGAGATTATTTTTTGCCATCTGGCTGATAAAAACCCTGCACTTTTCATCGCGTTTACTATTCCCGTGATCTGTCGCGCAAAAAAGAAACAAAGCGCTGCTCCTCGCTGTCTTTAACCTTTGATTGACATATCATTAACAACTTCAAGGAGATCAGCCATGAGCCAAATAATTAAGCATCCCGTTCCCGCCAGTATTGCGGAAAATACCCTGATTAATGCAGAACAGTACCAGGCAATGTACCAGCAATCGGTACAGGACCCCGATGCGTTCTGGGGCGAGCAGGGCAAGATACTGGACTGGATTAAGCCCTACAGCAAAATAAAAAACACCTCTTTTGCCCCCGGAAATATCAGTATTCGCTGGTATGAAGACGGCACGCTGAATTTGGCCGCTAACTGCCTTGACCGGCATCTGCACGAGCGTGGCGATCATCCGGCGATTATCTGGGAAGGCGATGACGCCAGTGAAAGTAAAACCCTGACTTATCGCGACCTGCATCGCGAGGTTTGCCGCTTCTCTAACGTCCTTAAAGAACTGGAAATCAAAAAAGGCGATGTGGTGGCGATCTATATGCCGATGGTGCCGGAAGCGGCTATCGCCATGCTGGCCTGCGCACGTATCGGCGCGGTGCATTCGGTGATCTTCGGCGGCTTCTCGCCAGAGGCGGTGGCCGGACGTATTATCGATTCCAGCGCGAAGCTGGTGATCACTGCGGATGAAGGCATCCGTGCCGGCCGCACCATTCCGCTGAAGAAAAACGTCGATGACGCGCTAAAAAATCCGGGTGTGACTACCATTAATCATGTGGTGGTACTGAAGCGTACCGGTAATGAGATTAACTGGCAAAATGGACGCGACCGCTGGTGGCACGAGCAGATGAACAGCGCCTGCGCGCATCATCAGCCGGAAGAGATGAACGCCGAAGATCCGCTATTTATCCTTTATACCTCCGGCTCCACCGGCAAGCCGAAAGGCGTGCTGCACACCACCGGCGGCTACCTGGTCTACGCCGCCACCACCTTTAAATATGTGTTTGATCATCACCCCGGCGACGTGTACTGGTGTACCGCCGACGTCGGCTGGATTACCGGTCACAGCTATCTGGTCTACGGACCGCTGGCCTGCGGCGCAACCACGCTGATGTTTGAAGGCGTCCCCAACTGGCCGCAGCCAAGCCGCATGGCGGAAGTGATCGATAAACATAAGGTCACGCTGCTGTATACCGCGCCTACCGCGATTCGTGCTTTGATGGCCGAAGGTGATAAGGCGATTACCGGCACCAGCCGCGCTTCGCTGCGTATTATGGGCTCGGTCGGCGAGCCGATTAACCCGGAAGCCTGGGAGTGGTATTACAAAAAAATTGGCGACAGTCGCTGTCCCATTGTTGATACCTGGTGGCAAACCGAAACCGGCGGTTTCATGATTACGCCTCTGCCCGGCGCCACCGAACTGAAGCCGGGGTCGGCTACCCGTCCTTTCTTCGGCGTTCAGCCCGCACTGGTGGATAACGAAGGGCATTCGCAGGAAGGCGCCTGCGAAGGCAACCTGGTGATCGTCGATTCCTGGCCGGGCCAGGCGCGCACCCTGTTTGGCGATCATGAGCGCTTTGAACAGACCTATTTCTCCACCTTTAAAAATATGTACTTCAGCGGCGACGGCGCGCGACGTGATGAGGATGGCTATTACTGGATCACCGGCCGCGTGGATGATGTATTGAACGTCTCCGGCCATCGCCTGGGTACCGCTGAAATCGAATCTGCGCTGGTTTCCCACGCCAAGATCGCCGAAGCGGCCGTGGTCGGCATCCCTCACTCAATTAAAGGCCAGGCGATCTATGCCTATATCACCCTGAATCACGGCGAGGAACCCTCTCCCGAGCTGTATACGGAAGTGCGCAACTGGGTGCGTAAAGAGATCGGGCCCATCGCCACGCCGGACGTGCTGCACTGGACCGATTCACTGCCTAAAACCCGCTCCGGTAAGATTATGCGGCGTATTTTGCGCAAAATCGCCACGGGCGATACCAGCAATCTGGGCGATACCTCTACGCTGGCCGATCCTGGCGTGGTGGAAAAACTGCTCGAGGAAAAACAGGGGATTACCATGCCATAGCCGACGGGCGGCTCACGGCTGCCCGGCGTAGTCAGCAAGCGATACGGCTAGATCTTCCAGCCGCTAAAAAACAGACGTCATAACACGATAAAAAATCCTGTGAGCTTTTCTTACCTCTGGAGACGCTGTAATGAACGACGCTATCTATGCCCGAATAGAGAACAGCGCGCGCTTTAAACTGCTGGTGCAAAAGCGCCAGCGTTTCGCGCTGATCCTCACCCTCATTATGCTTATTCTGTATGTCGGCTTTATTCTGCTTATCGCCTTCGCACCCAACTGGTTGGGAACCCCGCTACACGAAGGCACCAACGTGACGCGCGGTATCCCTCTTGGCGTCGGCCTGATTGTGATCTCCTTCCTGCTTACCGGCGTATACGTCTGGCGCGCTAACGGCGAGTTCGATCGTCTGACCAAACAGATCCTGAATGAGGTGAAATAATGAACGGGCTGAAACGCTTTGCCGCGGGGCTCGCTCTGCTGTTCCCTCTGCCGCTGCTGGCCGCCGATGCGCTGACCGGCGCGGTGCAAAAACAGGGAACCAACTACCAGGCCATTATTATGTTTCTGGCCTTTGTCGCTTTCACGCTGGGGATTACCTGGTGGGCCTCTAAACGTACCCGCTCGCGCAGTGATTATTATACCGCCGGCGGCAATATCACCGGCTTCCAAAATGGCCTGGCGATCGCTGGCGACTTTATGTCCGCCGCCTCGTTCCTTGGTATTTCCGCGCTGGTTTACACCTCCGGCTACGACGGCCTGATCTACTCGCTGGGCTTCCTGGTCGGCTGGCCGATTATTCTGTTTCTGATTGCCGAGCGGCTGCGTAATCTGGGGCGCTATACCTTTGCCGATGTCGCCTCTTACCGCTTACAGCAGAAGCCGATCCGCACGCTCTCCGCCTGTGGTTCGCTGGTGGTGGTGGCGCTTTACCTGATTGCGCAGATGGTGGGCGCGGGCAAATTGATTCAGCTACTGTTTGGCCTGGATTATCACGTCGCCGTGGTGCTGGTAGGCATTCTGATGGTGCTGTATGTGCTGTTCGGCGGCATGCTGGCCACCACATGGGTGCAGATTATCAAGGCGGTGCTGCTGCTGTTCGGTGCCTCGTTTATGGCGATTATGGTAATGAAATCAGTCGGCTTCAGCTTTAATACGCTGTTTACCGAGGCGATGGCGGTGCATCCCAAAGGCCAGGCGATTATGCGCCCCGGCGGACTGGTTAACGACCCGATTTCGGCGCTGTCGCTGGGGCTGGGGCTGATGTTCGGTACTGCCGGGCTGCCGCATATTTTGATGCGCTTCTTTACCGTCAGCGACGCCCGCGAAGCGCGTAAAAGCGTGTTCTGGGCCACCGGCTTTATGGGGTACTTCTATTTCCTGACCTTCATTATCGGCTTTGGCGCGATCCTGCTGGTAGGCGCCAACCCGATGTTTAAGGATGCTACCGGCGCGCTGATCGGCGGCAATAACATGGCGGCGGTGCATCTGGCGAACGCGGTAGGCGGCAGCACCTTCCTCGGCTTTATTTCAGCGGTGGCGTTCGCTACCATCCTGGCGGTGGTTGCCGGACTGACGCTGGCAGGCGCCTCCGCTGTTTCGCATGACCTGTACGCCAGCGTGCTGCGCAAGGGCCAGGCCAACGAACGCGAGGAGCTGCGTGTATCGAAAATCACCGTGCTGGTGCTGGGCGTGGTAGCTATCGCGCTGGGCATTTTGTTTGAGAAGCAGAACATCGCCTTTATGGTGGGGCTGGCCTTCTCAATCGCCGCCAGCTGTAACTTCCCGATTATCCTACTGTCGATGTACTGGTCAAGGCTCACCACACGCGGCGCGATGGTGGGCGGCTGGCTGGGTCTGTTAACCGCGGTGATATTAATGATCCTCGGCCCGACCGTATGGGTTCAGGTGCTGGGCAATGCCGCTCCGGTGTTCCCATACGAGTATCCGGCACTGTTCTCCATGCTGGTGGCGTTTATCGGCACCTGGCTGTTCTCTGTTACTGACCATTCGGCTCAGGGCGCCCAGGAGCGTCAGCTGTTCCGCGCGCAGTTTGTGCGTTCGCAAACCGGGCTGGGCATCGATCAGGGCAAGGCGCACTGATCGGCTGCTCATCACCTGATTCACTTCGTTACCAACAGGGCCGCTACGGCCCTGTTTTTTTAGCCGTGGGCCATGCGGCCGCGGCCTACTGCGCCGCCCACATTATTTGGCTAATCAGCGGGGCGATAATGACGGTTACCACGCCAGATAGCATCATTACCAGGCTGGAGACCACCCCTTCCTGCTGTCCCAGTTCATACGCGCGTGCGGTACCGGCGCCGTGCGATGCCGCGCCAAAACCGGCGCCTTTCGCCATCCCCTGTTTTACCGCCAGACGCAGAAACAGCACGTCACCGACCGCCATGCCGAATACGCCGGTGATCACTACGAACAACGCCACCAGATCGGGCTGACCACCCACCTGCTTTGCCGCCGCCAGCGCAAAGGGCGTGGTAATGGAGCGTATCGCCAGGCTGCGCTGAATAATCTCCGGTAGCGCCAGCAGGCGCGCCAGCCAGACCGAGCTGCATACCGCGACCAGCGTGGCGGTGAACACGCCTACCGTCAGCGATAGCCAGTGCCGCCGGATAATCGTCTGGTTTTCATAAACCGGTACCGCAAACGCCAGGGTCGCCGGGCCGAGCAGCCACAGCAGCCAGCGGCTCTCGCTGATATAGCTCTGCCAGGAGATATGCATGATTAGCAACATGCCCACCAGCAGCAGCGGCGTCAGCACCAGCGGCATCAGCAGCAACCTGCGCCAGCGGCGATAGAGCCGTTTATTAAGGAAGTAGATGCACAGCGTAGCGATAAAACAGAGCAGGCTAATAATGAGGTTATTCATGGCGCGCCTGCTTACGTTGCGCCAGCCAGATTTCCAGCCGGTAAACCCTGTCGACCACCAGCGCCGTCGCCGCCAGCACCATCATGGTACTTAGCGCGATGACCACGCAGATACGCCAGCCTTCGGTTTTTAGCAGATCGCCATAATTGACTACCGCCACCACTGCCGGGACAAAGAACAGTAGCATTTCCGCCAGTAGCCAGTTGCCGCCCGCCTTCACCCATTTCAGCGGCATAACGCGCAGCGCCAACAGCGCCAGCAGTAGTAGCATGCCAACAATATTGGCTGGCAACGGCAGATGTAGCCAGCTTACCAATTGTTGCGCGCAGATAAACAGACCGATATAGATAGCGACCTGTAACGGCACCTGCAGACGTTGCACCCATGCCGTTTTTTGCGGGCTTAAGGCCACGGCCATAGATCTTCTCTCCTTCTGTTACTGTGATGGCTGTCAGTATACGGCGCTGGCAAAGGGTGAAAAAAATGAATTAAAATTATCCAAACTATGCACAAAAGGAATAGTTCATGGATGTGCGGGCGTTGCGTTATTTTATTGAGGTGGTACGTCAGCAAAGCTTTACCCGGGCGGCTGAAGCGCTATTCGTTACGCAGCCGACCATCAGCAAAATGCTACGCCAGCTGGAAGATGAGCTGAATTGCACGCTGTTGCTACGTGAAGGCCGTCGGTTGCACCTGACCGACAGCGGCCAGGTGGTTTATCAGCGCGGGCTGATGATCCTGCAGGAATTCAAGCAGCTGGAGCTGGAAATTGGCGATATCAACCAGCTAAAAACCGGTGAGCTGCGCCTGGGCGTGCCGCCGATGGTCGGCATGCAAATAGCCGGCTCCGTCTCTGCCTTTCGCCAGCGCTATCCCGGCATCACGCTAAAAATCGTCGAGTCTGGCGGACTGACGGTGCAGGAAGCGGTGCTTTCCGGCAGCCTTGATTTAGCGCTCACCGCCCTGCCGATAGATGAACAGCTGCCGCTGAATACGCTTACGCTGATGCATCATCCGCTCTGCGTGCTGGTGCCGCGCGCCGCACCCTGGCTGGATCGTAACAGCGTCTCCCTGGCGGAAGTTACCCAGCATCCACTGCTGATTTTTAATGAAGAGTTTTCGCTTAATCGCCAGCTAAAGCAGGCTTTTCAGCGCGAAGAGCTGACGCCGCAAATAGCAGTACGCAGCGGACAGTGGGATTTCCTGGCGGCAATGGTGCAGGCGGGAATGGGCGTGGCGATTTTACCGGAACCAATCTGTCAGCGGCTGGACAGGCAATCACTGTTGTGGTTACCGCTGGAATCGGAGCTGGCCTGGACGCTGGGATTACTCTGGCGAGAGGGCAGCTATCTTTCCCGCAGCGCGCAGGCGTGGATTGATTGCTGCCGTGAGTACTGGCCGGGCGACGCGCCCACCCTATCGGTCTAGGCGGACAGGGCTGCCCGCCTGATGTGCTTAATGATCTTTCTCTACCAGTAACGCTTCCAGCAGGTCGAGATCGCGCAGCAATTTCTGCATGGTTTCATTGCTGATTTTCTGCGTGGCGCGCAGATGGTACAACTCGGCGCGCTCGGCGCGTAGCGCGGTAAGACGGAAGCGGCGTTCCAGATCCTCGACGATATGCGCGTTATCCAGATCGCTCTGTCCGTCGGCGCGGCGACGCAGGTTGCCGATAACGCGCGAGCTTACCTCTTTAAGCAGCTCGTTATCCACGTTCTCTTCCGTATCATGCGCCAGACGCTCTTCCATCTTGTACAGGCTTTCGATCGCTACGCCCGCCATGATCGCCCGCGCCTGCTGTAGCTCGCGACGATGCACCGCCTTATCAACACCATCAATGCCGCGCAGCAGCAAAGGCAAAACAATCACGCCGATAAACAGCGAGAACAGAATGACGCCGGTGGCGAGGAAGACCAGTTCATAACGCCCTGGAAACGCATCGCCGTTAGGCAGGAATAAAGGAATCGACAGCACACCGGCCAGCGTAATCGCACCGCGCACCCCTGCCACGGAGGCGATCAATAGCTCACGTGAGCTGTAGCTGCTGAACTCCATCGGCTTTTTGCTCAGGAAACGTTTACTGATCCGCTGCATGGTCCACAGCCAGCTAAAGCGTACCAGCATCAGCGCGGCGTAAATCAGCAGAATGTCGGTAAACAGCATCCACAGCTCAACATTAGGATCGGCGTTGGCTTCGGTAATGGAGGTTTCCAGAATCCCCGGCAGCTGCAGGCCCAGCATCAGGAACACCATGCCGTTAAACACGAACTCCAGCATCTGCCAGACGCTGTTAGCACGCAGACGCATTGCCAGCGGCGCACGGCGCATAATGCCGGAGCGGGTGATCATCATGCCGGCCGCTACTGCCGCCAGGATGCCCGATACGCCCAGGTGTTCCGCAATCAGATAGGAAGCGAACGGCAGCAGCAGCAGCAGTACGGTTTGCGTGGCGGGATCGTCACCGCTCAGACGACTGAACAGACGCAGCGACTTACCAAACAGCCAGCAGACCGCAGCACCTGCCAGCAGACCGCCAATCGCTACTTTCAAAAATTCCACCGTTGCGCCGGAAACGGTAAAGACCATCGTTCCCATCGCCACCGCGACGGCAAACTTCAGCGAAACCAGGCCGGATGCGTCATTCATCAACGCTTCGCCCTGTAGTATCGACATAATCTTTTTGGGAATACGCCCTTCGCCCACAATGCCGGAGAGTGCGACGGCATCGGTAGGCGACAGCACCGCCGCCAGCGCAAAGGCCGGCACCAGCGGAATGCCCGGCACCATCCAGTAGATCAGATAGCCAATACCCACTACCGTAATCAGTACCAGCACTAAGGCCAGTCCCATGATTTCCCGGCCATGATGCAGAAATTCATTAACCGGTGTTTTCCAGCCGTCGGCAAACAGCAACGGCGGAATAAACAGCACCAGAAACAGTTCCGGATCGAAATCCACATGCAGGCCAAAGGTTGGCCATGCCAACAGCGCACCGGCGGCGATTTGCACCAGCGGCAGAGGGATCTGGAACGGAATAATACGGGCAGCGACGCCGGAGAGCGACACCACCAGAGTCATAATGAGAATAGTAAAAAAGATTTCCATGCTTTCCTTATAGCCTCTTCCAACAGGCGTATGTGAATCGATTACCCTGAGGGGGTTCCCCTGTAGCAGTGTAAAACAAAACGTTAAACCTGTTAAAAACAAGGCGTGCGATCGCTACGCTTCAGGATATTTCTCTGTAGATGAAATAAATCAGAGGGAGTTTGATGGAAAGGTAGAGAAAAGCGCGGCCCTGGGGCCGCGCCAGAATCATCAGAGCGCCCAGCCTCCGGCATAGAACGCCACCAGAGCGATAGCGATAATCACGGTGCCGATATTCAGCCGACGCCATTCGCCAGCGAACACTCGGCCAATCACCAGCGAACCGAAGCCCAGCATAATGCCGGTGACGATATTGCAGGTCAGTACGATAAAGACCGCCGTCAGCAGACCGGACATCGCATCGACAAAGTCATTAAAGTCGATTTTCGCCACGTTGCTTAACATCAGCAGGCCAACATACATCAGCGCCGGTGCCGTGGCGTAGGCGGGAACCAGATAAGCCAGCGGCGACATAAACAGGATCAACAGAAACAGCAGACCGACCACGATTGCCGTCAGGCCGGTCTTGCCGCCTGCCGCCGTTCCCGTCGCCGATTCGATATAAACCGCTGCGGGCGATGCGCCGACTAAACCGGCAAAAATGCTGCTGACCGAGTCGGTGGTTAACGCTTTACCGCCGCTGATAATCTGACCCTCTTTATCCAGCAGGTTAGCCTGCCCGGCCACGGCGCGGATAGTACCGGTCGCGTCGAATACTGCCGTCATCACCAGCGCCAGCACGCTCGGCAGCACCGCCGCCTGCAGCGCGCCGCCGATATCCAGGCTGAACAGCAGCGACTCGCCGTTGGCATCGCGCAGGCTGGGCATGGCAAATAAACCTTTAAAGCTAACGGCCGGATCCACCGCCAGGCCGATCAGGGAAATAGCAATAATCGTTAGCAAGATGCCGCCCGGCACGCGACGTTTTTCCAGACCAAAAATGGCTGCCAGGCCGATCAGCGACATGATAACCGGGAAAGAGGTAAAGTGGCCCAACGCCACCGGCAGGCCAGGAGCCGGGTTTTTCACCACCAGGCCGACACCATCCGCGGCGATGAGCAGTAAAAACAGGCCAATGCCGACGCCGGTGCCGTGCGCCACGCCCATCGGCAGATTACGCAGGATCCAGGCGCGAATGCCGGTGGCGGAGATCAGGGTAAACAGCACGCCCATCAGGAAAACCGCGCCCAGCGCAACCGGAATGCTGATTTGCTGTCCCAGCACCAGGCTAAAGGCGGTAAAAGCAGTCAGGGAGATAGCGCAGCCGATAGCCATCGGCAGGTTTGCCCACAGCCCCATAATAATGGAACCGAAGCTGGCGACCAGACAGGTGGAAACAAAAACCGCCGCGGGAGGAAAGCCCGCCTTGCCCAGCATTCCCGGCACCACGATCACGGAATAGACCATCGCCAGGAAGGTGGTTAAACCCGCCAGGATCTCCTGACGCACACTGCTGCCACGCGCAGAAATTTGGAACCAGCCGTCAAGCGAGCGACGCGCGGGTTGTGTTGGAGTCGACATGAAAACCTCATTATTTTTGGATAACAGCCTGCGCGGCGAGCAGAGCGCACCGTTTTTTAATGTCCCTGGATAAATGCTGGCGTTGAAATGAACAGCCGACGCCAGTTAAAAAAGCAAACGATTACTTCGCCGCGCAAATGAGGCCGCAACAGCGGCCTGTAAAAAGGCAAACGATTATCCTGCCTTTGCAGGCATATTTTCAACTGCTATATCTACCCGAACCAGGATAATTCGCAGGAAGAGAGTTTCACGCCGCGTGCAGGCGGCTATTCCGCCGCCAGGTTGAGCTCGCCGCCCTGCTGAATGGCGCGCTGCCAGGCGGGACGACGCATAATATTATCCAGCCAGGCCTGCGTGGCTGGCATATTATCCAACCCGCCACGCGCCGCCAGGCCCTGAATGGGAAAGCTCATTTGAAAATCAGCCAGCGTAAGCCGCTGACCGGCAAACCAGGGATGGCCGGTTAAATGCTGCTCGATAAACTGACGATGCGTGGCCAGTTGCTTATCAATAAAGCCCTTACGCACGCCGTTGCCGAACGCCGCGCCGACGGGACGCAACAGCCAGGGCACCGGCGGCTTGCCCATCCGGCTAAAGATCAGGCGCATCACTACCAGCGGCATCAGCGAGCCTTCCGCATAGTGCAGCCAGTAACGGCTCTGTAGCTTTTCCTCTTCAGTCTGCGGCGTCAACAGCTGCTGGCTATCGTAGCGCTCAGCCAGATATTCCAGAATCGCGCCCGATTCCGCCACCACGCGGTCGCCGTCGCTAATCACCGGCGCTTTTCCCAAGGGGTGCACCTTTTTCAGCGCCTCCGGGGCCAGCATCGTCGCCTGACGCTGATAGCGGCGAATTTCATAGGGCAGTTCCAGCTCTTCAAGTAGCCAAAGGATCCGCTGCGAACGGGAGTTATTCAGATGATGGACAACGATCATGACGGATTCCTGTGGTTAAGCGCCAGCCTCCAGTATAGCGGCTACTCTTCCTCGCGCTGCGGATCGAGCAGGATCGCGCCGGTGCCTTTTTCCGCCAACCGGTCGCCGGGGTTACGCAACGGGCAGTCACGCATCGATAAACAGCCGCAGCCGATGCAGCCGTCCAGATCGTCACGCAGATGCGTTAAGGTTTCGATCCGTTTTGTTAGCTCGGTGCGCCATTGATCGGTCAACTCCTGCCACGCTTTAGGCGAAATACGCTTATCGGTCGGCATATGCGACAGGCTTTCGCTGACCGTCGCCAGCGGAATACCGATGCGCTGAGCAATTTTAATAATCGCCACGCGGCGCAGCACATCACGACTGTAGCGCCGCTGGTTGCCGCCATTGCGCGTGCTGGCGATCAGCCCTTTCGCTTCATAAAAATGCAGCGCGGAAACCGCTACCCCGCTACGTTTCGCCACTTCGCCTGGCGTCAGCACCGGTTTTGGATAACTGTTTTTTTTCATTTTGCGCTTTACCTCAAGTTAACTTGAGGAATTATACTCCCACCTCATTAACCCGCAACGCGTAAAATCTCATCAGAAGGACTTAGTCATGATGCATAACGACATTATTCATTCTCTGACTGACTGGATTGATCAGAACTTAGATAAAAATTTGTCCATCGATGAAGTCGCTGCCAAAGCAGGCTACTCTAAATGGCATCTGCAACGTATGTTCCGTACCGTCACGAAACAGACGTTGGGTAGCTATATTCGTGAACGTCGGCTAACGCTGGCGGCGGAAGCCCTCACTCTGACCCAGCGTCCAGTGTTTGATATTGCGATGCAGTATGGTTTTGACTCGCAGCAGACTTTTTCTCGTGTATTCCGCCGTCAGTTTTCACAAACGCCCACGGCCTATCGCCACAGTATGCGCCGCCAGAGCGCGCTGCGTCAGCGTTCCGCTAATTATGCTCGTAACGACGTTATCGGCAGCTATGCCCAGCGTACTACCGGCATTTGCTGCCCGGTCAGCGGTTAAAGCCTTGTCAGACATGGCCCGACGCGCCTGCCGGGCCAGCGTTACGCTAAGTCAACCTGCGGATGGCTTTGCAGCAACGGCGACAGATACCATCCGCCGCCCAGCGCTTTGATGTGATACATGGCGGCATCCGCCTGCGCCAGCAAGCCTTCCGCCGATCGCGCATTTTTCCCCATGGCGGCGCCAATACTCAACGACCAAACAATCGGCTCGCCTTCTGGCAAGATCAACGGGTTTTCCATGCTGGCCATCAGATGCTGCACGACGCTGGCTATCTGTTTTGGCTCCGTAATATTACGTAGCAGGATAGCAAATTCATCGCCGCCGAGACGCGCCACCATATCCGTTTTTCTTACCTGCGCGCGCAGCCGCTGGGCAGTGGCGGTAATAATGGCGTCACCTGCCGCGTGGCCCCAGGTATCATTGATCTGTTTAAAGCGATCGCCATCAATAAACAGCAGCGCCAGCCCCTGCCGCTGGGCCGTATCAGCAAAAGCCTGAGTGAGCGCCTCTTCAAAGGCGATACGGTTCGGTAAGCCGGTCAGGCTGTCATGACTGGCCTGGTGCGCCAGATTATCATGTTCACGTTTCATATGACTTTGCCATTCATCCAGTTCGGCCAGCAAACAATTAAAGTCATGGCTGAGCGCATGCAGCTCGGCGATTTCCGCAGCGGGAACCCGCTGACCAAAGGCGCGACGCTGCCGTACATCCTGCGTGACCGCGGTAATACTTTGCAGCGCCTGAATCACACCGGCATGCATCCGCCGCGACAACAAGGAAGCCAGCGTAGCCGTCGTCAGCAGGCTGGCCGCCAGCCAGGCGAGGGTTTTGTAGATATACTGGGTTACCTGACTCACGCTACCGATAAGCCAGATCTGCCCTACTTCTTTCCCGTCGTGGGTGACCGGCATACTTATCGGCTGCGGGAAAAACCAGCGCGCAATCAGGCGATCCAGGCTGCTTTGCCGCGCACGTGAGGCGGTATGCCAACTGGCCAATAACCTTCCCTCTCCGTCATACACCCGTCCGTTGGCTAAACAGCCACGTTCGCCAATTTCCGCTAACGCGGCGCGAACAATTTCGCCATCGCCTTTAATCACCGCCGACTCCACCGTATAGCTTAACGTCGAAGCCAGCAGCGCCAGGTTATTTTCCGCGTAGTTACGTAGCGCGATTAACGAGAGCGTGGATAGCGAGATCCCGGAAATCGACATTGAAATGACAATAATAATCAGATGGATACGCTGCAGCGATTGACGCAGCGTAGGACGCACGGTTAACGCGTCAGCATCGGTAAGATCAAGATGAGGTTTAATCACATCATCCTCCGAAACCGAGGGCGTTTAACCATGCGCAGGACTGCAGACGATGCCTGAGACAGAGGTCAGCAGCAGAGAGCAACCGGATCATAAATAAAGTCCTGAATAGTAGGGGCAGACGCAGCGCTGGCTACATGCGTATCACGGGCGCAGTAAGCGCTAACACCCATGCGCCGGAAAATCCTGACTCAATGTCGCCGGCGGCACAATGTCGCTAACGGTCAGATTCATCCCAAAGCCCACGCATAATCAAAATAAAACATAATAATCAATGATTTACTTTAAGTTTCATCCTGTTATTACTTGTCTGATTAGGACTCATCCTGGCGCGGCGTTTGATACAAATCTGCGGTTAATTTTTCACAGCTAAAGGCGTTTTCACTGGTGTAAATTTTGTTCAAATTTTAAAAACCAGTGATATAATGTGACCCAAGTCACACTTTAGTGCTGCACATTAATGACCGGTAAAGGCTCCCTGACATCTTTATCGCCGTCTTTTTCTTCCAGGCGTCAGGGTTGATAAGAAACAGAGGTTGCATGTTATGGCTACGCTTACCGCCAGCCTTGTTGTAATGCGTTGGGAATTGCTGAGCGCCGTACTGATGTTTTTCGCCAGCACGTTTAAAACAAAATGTCGTCAAACCAGCCATCCGGTAATGGCCTTTGTTTTTAGCGGAATTGGTGTCGGCCTGACCTGCTGGTTTGTCGCCGGGCTGTTAGGCATGTCGTTCAGTATGGAAAATATCAATAACTTCCTGAACATCACCAAAGACGCATTTATTAATATCATGAGCCAGACGCCGCCAGAATGGCCGATGCCCTGATGCTTGTCTGTTAAAAAAGCGAGCTGCCCGGCTCGCTTTTTTTATTATTAACCCAACCGAATGCCGTTATACTTTTTTCAGCATCACCGGCAGCGTGACGTCGGTGACATCGACATCTGACGAACCAACAGGCGTCGGCGGCGTGATATGATCCTGCAGCCACATTTCACCCATCATACGATTCAGACCACGATCGAGACCGGTCACCAGCCCAGCGCCTGGGGTAAAGGTTAATTCGCCGAAAAATACCTGCTCTTCATGGATATACCAGTCGACACGAACGTAATCGAAATCTTTCGCCAGCGTCTTACTCAACGCTAATACGTGCTCCAATTTCGGCATCACCGCATTAAGATCGAGACCGGTATCGCGAATTTTGTACCAGGCTTCGTTCAGGTTATTAACATAGAAGTTCATTGATAACGCAGGATTGCTGCGGTTATAAATGACCTGCAACACATATTCAAATGTCCCGTCCTTTTTATTGAACATGTGGAACTTATAATCGATCGGCGCGCTTTTCCCATCGCCAATATATTTTTCTACCAGAATGCGCGGTTTAATGTAGCGGTAATGAATTTCACGCGCTTCTTCGGAAAAGTCTTTACGCAGCCATTCCTGGCAGCGATTAATAATCAGCTGCTTTTGCAGGCTGTCCGGCTCTTCTAGCAGAATCTCTACCATGTTAGAGCCATGATTAGGCTTCACTACCGTGTTCTTCAGGCCTGGCAAGCTCAACAGCGTCGTCGGATCGCTGGTCTCATGTACCAACGGAATCAGATACTCTTCGCCAATCGCATCAGCAATATAGTCGCGTACCGTGAACTTATCGGAAAGCCTGCCGTAACGGGCGTAGTCGCCGTTAACGAACTTACGATACAGAACCTTCTCATTAAACAGTTTAGGTTCACGGATATTGGGTAGTCTTTTAAATTTACGAAAATAGTGAATGCGGTCCTGGTATGCCCACGGCATTTTCTTAACAAAATAGAGAACGCTTCTTCTTAATTCATCTTTAAACTTAGACATTTTAACCTCATTTGTAAGTTTTGTAGTTGAGTGAGGAAACGTGGATCTTGTGTATGACGCCATGTTTGAAGAAGTAATTCATTACGGTCAGGGACAGAACTTCCGTGATTAAAACGCTCCAGGCTGCGCCAACCAGGCCGAAGCTGGTAATTAATAACCAAGCTAAGGGCACACTGATTAACATCAGACAGAGGATTTTCTTCAACAGATAATTAAAACCTCCTTCTTTGACCATATAACGATATGCGACCGTCCCCATTGACGAAAAGCAGGTTGCTAACGACAACAACGTAATGAGACTTCCCGATTGTGTGTAATCTTCCCCATACAGGGTAATAATGATCTTCTCACCGTAGAGGGATACGATAAGCAGCATCAATAGCGATATAACCATCACATAACCATTCAGACGCGCCGTCAGCTTTAACGCTTTTTCTGACTGCTCTCTGAATATTTCAGTAAAACTTGAGGTAATAATTGCCGCAGGAATAAATATCCATGATGCTGAGATAATATTCGCTGCGTTAAATAACCCAACATCCTTTGCAGTCCCTACGCTGACCAGGAAAAATTGCGCCATTTTTATCTGAATTGAGATAAATATGCTGGAAATAGCTAAAGGCAGTCCGGCATAAATTAAATAACGCAGATAATTGCCGCTTTTGCCGCGCGGCGGTTCTTCATCACTGTAACGCTGATAAAAGCTGTACCGCTTAATCAGATACGGCACCAGCGTAACGGCCACTATTGATAGCGTTAACCACACCGGGCTCAGCTTCAACCAGGCGATGCTAAAGCTGATAGCAAAGCTCAGCAGCATACCTATCGTATTAGCGATGGTATTAAAGCGCGACGCCAGTTGGGCATTGTTAAAAACGCTAAAGGTGTCCTGTGTAACAAACAGCGCCGCCAGAAACGAAGCCAGCGCAAAGGCGAGATAGTTCTCGCGCATGTGGTAGTACATCCATACCAAAAGCGGCAAGGAGAGCAGCAGTAATAAAGCCAAACGCAGCTTTTTGGCGATGGTCATCAGACGCATCCCTTTCTGCGCGCTTTTGCTGATGCGCTTAAACAGAAGGGTTTCAGTGCCAAAAATTGCAATAGTTTGCACCACTGAGAACAGCGATGTTGAAAACGACATCTGACCAAATACCGTGGGTCCAAAAGACTTTGCTACATAAGACGTGACAAAAATTACGCCAAATATGGAAACAAATTTTTCAGATATCATCCAGGCGGCGTTGGACATCACACTGTATTTCATCGACGCATCCTTTGTATTTCTAACTACTCACATATGAAAACGACATCCGTGTTTAAAACGTACAATTACGCACAGTGACTCTGGCGACACAAGATTAAAAACCACATCTCATTAACGGTTATTTTTAATAACCTGTCCTTGCCTATTCCTGAGATTTTTCTCATAGGCTATCTGATAAAAAATGGCCTTTTCAATTTTGTGTAAACGATTTCATAAAAATTATTTTTGATGACAACCCTGGCACAACTTTACCGTTACGCAAGTTCATTTGAACGCGTCAGCATTGTCAAAATCGTTCACCTGACGGGGAAAGAATTTATAACAAAACTGGGTGCTGAGAAAGGTATGGGGGTAAGCCAAAGATAAAATAAGAGAAATCCCATGATGATATTTCTACAGGATAACTTAACTTATTGCTTGCCATTCAAATCGCGCACTTTAAAACGCTGCTTTAATATTCCAGGGGATTAGATCCATTTATTATTGCAGCCGCTCTCATCCATTAATTGATTAGAAAGGTAACAGCATTTATGAGAAAGTCACGATACACCGAAGAGCAAATCACCAATGCGATTAAAGCTTCTGAGTGTGGCGTTAAGGTCAAAGAGATCTGTGAAGATTTGGGGATTTCTGAAGCGACCTTTTATAGCTGGAAGAAAAAGTATGCCGGACTCTCATCTGAAGAAGGAAGAAAAATCAAAGAGTTAGAAGAAAAACTACAGGCCCTTAGCCGGGAACTGCAAATGCTAAGCTCGGATAAAGCAATGCTGCAAAGCGTGGTAAAAAACTTCTTTACGACTAATGATAAGCGGCAAGCAGTTAATTATTTACAGGATACCTTCGAGATCGGTACGCGCCGCAGCTGTCGCCTGCTTGATATTAGCCGTAGCGTTTATCACTATCCTTCCGGGCAGTGTGATAATCACTGAGCAAATATTAACGTATATGCGCAGGATAAGTCTGATAAGCAAAGATGTGTGAAATTAACTAGAATTTTAAGAACCAGCCATTCGTACCATTTTTTCCTGAACTATTTCAGTTTGGGCGCGATCGTTTTTTAGGCTTTCTTTTATCACACTCACATTAAAACCCTTTATTTCAGGTATTTCCCGGCTTACTTTTCTTTACTTATGTAGGAAAAGCAGCCGGGAAGCACTTCAACTCTACTAATCATCTCCCCTTTAACGGACCGTTTTCCTACAATCCAGCTTATCCTTTCCAGATAAATCTGTATCCATGCTCAGGCAAATTTTAACGAATATCAGGGACTATTCACCCTACCCGATCGGCGTCTCATGCAGCAGGCCCATCGCGGCCTTATTAAGCATGGTTAATGATTAAAGCCTTGTAGAGCGCTCAAAAGATCATCTACAGCGATTTTACTTTCATATGACTAATGATTTTTATGGGCGTTTTTTCGCCATCCGCTTCGCTTGTTTGAGCTAACTCAAGCTAACGCTGGCTCGCACTTTGTGTACAAATGTGATGTAGAACACATTAGCGATACAGTAGTAAACATTGACATTCTTACGGCGGGGTTGAAACGTTTTAGCGAAAAATCCGATAGCACTAGTAGGGGGATTTATGGCAAGACAATCAGTTAGTTAGTTGATAAATCACCACAATAACTCGCTTTGCTGGCTTAAGCATAATCTTAATATCAGGGCCAATTTTTATCTACTTCAATATTAGCTCTATTTCAGTGAAAAATTTATTACCTTCGCGGCCTTTTTTCACGTAAACGTTGCCACTTAACGCAAATCTAATCAAAAACAGCCAAAAGCCGCTAAGGGTTTTCTTAAAAAAGCGCAGCCAGCAATATAAACAGGCTGCTTTTCTTCGGGAAAATTAAGAGGAAATATCCAGCGATTTCACTATCGGTTGCGGCTTAATGCGAATAGCAATCAATACGCCAATTATTAAACAGGCAATTCCTGCCAGCGTAAGCAGCGGCGGCCAGCTTTGACGCAGCATAAAAGTATAGGCCAGCCCCGCCAGGGTTTCGAAAACAATCAACGGACCCACCAACACTGTTGGCAGTCGCTGACAGGCTTCATTCCAGCACAATGTTCCCAGCCATGAGCAAAACAACCCAATCGCCAGCATTAAGGGAATAAAGACCTCTGGCCGGGGGCCAAAAGGCAAAGCAAACGTCGGCTGGGTCCAGTTCAGCATCAGGGCCACCAGCAGCCAGCCAAGCAGCGCCAGCGGCAGCGTAGCCACGCCCTGCGCCGTTGCCCAGGTGCCCGGCTTTTTATGAGGATTGGCGCGTAGCCAACGCGCATTGCGCAACGGATACCACGTCCAACAGATCACCGCCATGATCGCTAATAAGATGCCACTCAGATAGCGACTCAGCTCAAGATGATGTGCCGCGCTCTGTAACTCGGCCAGGTTAACGCAGCCTAAACCGATAACGATCAGCAACAGCGCGGGCATTAGCTTGCCCCACGCCAGTCGTCCTTCATGACGGCCGTAAAGCAGATTCGAGGTAATGGTTATCACTACCGGCAGCGTACCGATCAGCATGGTCGATACCGGTGCGCCGGTACGCTGGATAGCGGCGGCCAGGCAGGTGTAATAAAGCAGGTTGCCTATCAGCGTCAGGCGAAAAGCTTCCATCCAGTCGCGTCTTGATAACTGTTTCAGACGGTGGCGATCGTGCCACGCCAGCGCCACGGCAATGATCCCAAAAGCCAGATAGCGTCCGACGGAAAGCAACGTGGCCGGATATTCCGGCACCAGCAACGGACCAATGAAAATCAGTCCCCACATCAGGCCAGCGGCCAGCGCAAAAAGTACTCCTGCAAGCATAGCGGTCTCATTAAAAATTGGATGAGCGGCTATTGTGTCGTAGCTGACGCGAGAAATATTGTAGGAGATTGCGGTCACGGCAGGCGACCCGCCGCGTTGCCGACCGCCGTTTAGCGGCCAGCTATCTGCTTTTGATAGCGAACGGGCGTAATGCCGTAGCGTTGAGCGAAGGCACGCGTAAGATGCGCCTGATCGGTTAGCCCTACGCTCAGCGCAACATCGGCGGCGCATTTTCCCTGCGCCAGCAGGCGCTTGGCCTCAAACAGGCGAAAAGCCATCAGCATTTGGTGCGGCGTAACGTGAAACTGGCGTTTAAACTGGCGCAAAAAGTGAAAAGGACTAAGCGACACCAGCCCGGCCAGCTCCGCCAGCGAGACCGGCTGGGCATAGCTGGCGCGCAAATAGTCGCGCACGATATCGAAACGGTGCCCCTTCTCCTGTACCGTTTTATCGGCAATACGCGCCCAGGGCCGGAACAGATCAACCAGCTGCAGTATCTGTCCATGTGCCGTCAGCGAATCGGGCGCCTGCCACAGCGCGGCGATCGCCTGTGAAAGCCGATAAGCGTTTAACGGATCCGCTTTCACCACCTCGGTAAACCACCAGCCGCGATCCCCCGTTAGCGCCTCCAGCGTCGCAGGATCGATATAGATCATCCGGTAGCGCCAGCCCTCTTCTCCCAGTGATTCGCCGGTATGCAGCTCATCCGGATTCATCATCACCAGCGATTGCGCCGCCGCAATATGGTTGGCGCCACGGTAACGGAAGCGCTCCGCACCAAAATCAATCGCGCCAATGCCAAAAGCCTCATGAGTATGAGGTTCAAAGGCATAACGTGAAATATGAGCCTGATAAAGTTCAACGCCGGGCAGCTCGCTAAGCTGACGAAACTGAGCGCGATCTTTTTCACTGGGAAACTGTTCCGGCACACCCTGCACGCTGGGCTCCTGACAAAAAGAGAAAGAAAGCAGAGCATGGCAGCTGCGCGCGTATAAGGCAAAAGGAGGCTGATGCCAAAGCGCGTTTTTTGCGAAAAGGATCGAAAAGAGAAAGGGCGACGCGCTCCCGCCGCCCTTGTTGATCTGATTAATGCGCCGGCAGCTGGAAGGCCGAAACGGTATTTTTCAGGTAGTTGACCTGTTCTTCCAACGAAGAGGCGGCAGAAGCAGATTCCTGTACTAACGCGGCGTTCTGCTGAGTAACGCCATCCATCTCCGTTACCGCCTGTTCAATCTGCAGAATACCGCGACTCTGCTCGTCGGAAGCGGTAGACACTTCCTGCATCAGCGCGTTTACGCGCGTAACGGAATCGATAATATTGGCGATCGCTTCGCCGGTTTTACTGACCTGCTGCGAGCCCTGGCTAATGCCGGTAACGGAATCTTTGATCAACCCTTCGATTTCGCGCGCGGCGGCAGCGCTGCGCTGCGCCAGGTTGCGCACTTCACCGGCCACCACCGCGAAGCCGCGTCCTTCTTCCCCGGCGCGCGCCGCTTCTACCGCGGCGTTCAGCGCCAGGATATTAGTCTGGAAGGCAATGCTGTTAATCACGGTGGTGATCTCTTCGATTTTACGCGAGCTCTGCGTAATGCCGCTCATGGTGGTAATCACCTGTTTTGAGACTTCATCACCGCTCTGCGCGGCTTTAACCGCCTCTTGCGTCAGGCGCGTCGCCTGATAGACGTTCTCAGTATTCTGTTTCACCGTCGCGCTCAGCTCTTCCATGCTGGCCGCGGTTTGCGTCAGCGCGGAAGCCTGCTGTTCGGTACGTGAAGAGAGATCGATATTACCAGCGGCAATTTCCTGCGATGCATTGGCAACGGAGTGACAGGAATCACGTACCTGACTAATGATCTGGATCAGCGCCAGGCGCATCTGCTCAATGGAGCGCATAACTTCAGAAATTTCAGTACGAGAGGTGGCGCCAACCGGCACGCTATGCTGCAGCTGCCCCTGGGCGATTTTACTGCACTGCTCTTTCGCCGCCAGCAGCGAATCAAGCAGGTACTTTTTCAGCAGGAAATAGATCAGGCCAATAATGAAAATAAACACTACGGCAAACAGTACCAGCATGATCACTGAGAAGTTAAAGTTCTGCTGAGCAGTCGAATTCAGCTGCTTCGCGTAGGCTTCATGGAGCGCCAGTACTTTATCCAGTGCAATTTCATACTGACGATCCAGTTTTGCAACCGTGGTGATTTGGTGGGTGAAACCTGCCTGATCGCCGTTGTTTGCCGCCGCCATCAGCGGTTCAATACCCTGCTGCTTATAGGCCTGCCAGGCACGCTGATATTCCGCCAGCAATGGGGCTTCATTTTCCAGTCGGGGCGCTTTTACGTAGGCAGCGAAGGCGTCATCCATTTTCTGCACCAGCGCTTCTACACCCGCTAGCCTGGCGTTGGCGCTCTCAACGTCGCCTTTCTCCAGCTGCTTCATATATTCCATCAGATGCACACGCAGGTTACGGCTGTGGTTAATCGGATCGATAATTGACAACACCACGCGAATTTCTTTGTTTACGCTGTCGAGTGAGTTGTTGCTGCGTACAAACAGCCAGGCGTTGGTCAGGGAGCTAATTAAAAAAATCGCCAGTAAAGCGATAAGGATGAGTAGGGAAGAGCGTTTGATGGTCATTCAAGGGATCTCTAAATTAAACCGATGCACTCTTTATCGGCTATTGTCAGATTTTTTTTATCTGTTTCCTCACCGATAGCCGCCATTTTCCCGCCATATCGAGCATTTCATTGATCCTTCACAACAAATAATTAAGTGTTGCTTATAACATACCCGCAACTTTAGTCGACTCGCGCCCATTCACGCTGACGCCACTCGCTGGGCGTCTGCTGATAGACTTTGCGAAACAGACGAGAAAACTGCATCTGATCGTTATAGCCCACCGAACAGGCCACCACTTTTACCGGCAGCTTTTTATCCTGTAGCAGCGAGGCGGCCTGCGACATGCGCAGCAGCAACAGATAATGCTTGGGCCCATAGCCAAACTGCTGATGAAACAGGCGGCTCAGATAGCTCCGATCGATACGGCAATAGCGCGCTACATCGACAATATCAAAACGCTTCTGGTAATTGCGCTCCATCCAGCCGATCGCCTTGTCGAGGTGGCGGTTTTCACTGACCGCCGGACGGCAACCGTTCTGCGCATGGTTTACCAGCGCATCCAGCAGCAAGAAGGTTTGTCCGGCGATGCGTAGTACCTGATGCGTCTCCAGCTGAATAAGCTGCCGCATAAGCTGGCACGCTTCCGCCTCATCCGTCTGCGGCCGCGCGCGATAGACCGGCATCGCGCGTCTTAACCCGCAGGACTCAAAGGCGCGGCTGGCAATCAAGCCATCCAGCTCTATCCACATATATTCCCACGGATGATTTTTATCTGCGGTATAGGTGGTGATTTCATGGGGATAGATCAGGAAGGCCTCGCCGGTCTTCACCTGCCAGCTACCGGTTTCGGTAAATAGCGTGCCACCGCCCTGAATCACGTAATGCAGTAAATAGTGCTGACGAACGGCGGGGCCATAGCTGTGTTGGCTCACGCAGGCTTCATGCCCGAACTGGTAAACATTTAATCCCAGATGCGTCATCTCTTCCGGCCGTAAATCTTTCTGCATTTTCGCCTCCGCTATCGGGGTTCACAAATCGACAATTCGGCCTGGCCGCCTGCGGGCAGTATAGGCCAGCGCCGCAGCGCCATAACCTCCGGGTTTCCGCAGTGAGAAGAGGATCACATTTCATTTACAGCTTCGTTTTTTGCCATATGGAAGTCACAAATCAACATATGATGCGCCCGTTTCCTCGCCTACAGTCTGCTCGAACACTTCATTAAAACAGCGCAGGGTGAGTTATGAAAATTACGTTCATTGGAGCGGGGAGTACCGTTTTTGCGAAAAACGTGCTGGGCGATATTCTGGCCACGCAGGCCATATCGGATGTGGATATTGCACTTTACGATGTTGACGAGCGTCGCCTGACCGAATCCTGGAATATGTTGAACAATATCAATCGCAATATTAATCAGGGACGGGCCAGAATAGAGAAATATGTTGGCGTGGATCAACGACGCGCGGCGCTGGCTGGCGCCAGCTACGTGATTAACGCCATTCAGGTCGGCGGCTATCAGCCCTGTACCCTGACCGATTTTGATATCCCCAAAAAATATGGCCTGCGGCAGACCATTGCCGATACGCTGGGCATCGGCGGGATCTTCCGCGCGCTGCGTACGCTGCCGGTAATGTTCGATCTGGCGCGCGATATTGAAGCCTGCTGCCCGGGCGCCTGGCTACTGAACTATACCAACCCGATGGCGTCGCTGACCGGGGCGATGCTGCGCCATACCGGCGTCAAAACGGTTGGGCTGTGTCACAGCGTACAGGTTTGCGCCGAGACGCTGCTGAAATCGGTGGATATGCCCACCGACGGCGTGAAATACCATATCGCCGGCATCAACCATATGGCCTGGCTGCTGAATATTACCCGTCACGGCGAAGATATCTATCCGGAGATCCGCCGTCGTTCCGCTGCCCTGACGCACAAGCATGACGATATGGTGCGCCACGAAATCATGCGCGTCTTCGGCTATTACGTGACGGAATCTTCCGAGCACAACGCCGAATATATGCCCTACTGGATCAAAGGGCGCTACCCGGAACTGATCGATCGCTTCAATATTCCGCTGGATGAATATCCGCGCCGCTGCGTCGAACAGATTGAACAGTGGCGCGAGGTGGGCGAGCGCTTAACGCAAAACCAGTCCCTTACGCATACCCGCACCCACGAATATGCCTCGTGGATTATTGAAGCGATCGAAACCGACCGCCCATATAAAATCGGCGGCAACGTGCTGAATACTGGCTTAATCACCAATTTGCCCGCCGAGGCGTGCGTCGAGGTGCCGTGTCTGGTGGACGGCCAGGGAATTACGCCCTGTTACGTGGGCGATCTGCCGCCGCAGTTGGCCGCGCTTAACCGCACCAATATCAATACCCAGCTGCTGACGATTGAGGCAGCGGTCAGCGGCAAAAAAGAGCATATCTACCACGCGGCACTGCTCGATCCGCATACCTCGGCCGAGCTGTCGATCGATGACACCATCCGGCTGTGCGACGATCTGATCGCCGCTCACGGCGACTGGCTGCCCGCTTACCGCTAATTTCCCCACCTCAACCCTACTCTGCGGCAGAAGTCGATTCATGGCTGTGGCTTCTGCCGCTTAAAAA
Source organism: Mixta hanseatica (assembly GCF_023517775.1). Taxonomy (NCBI): domain Bacteria; kingdom Pseudomonadati; phylum Pseudomonadota; class Gammaproteobacteria; order Enterobacterales; family Erwiniaceae; genus Mixta; species Mixta hanseatica. The sequence goes on from NZ_CP082904.1 coordinate 3,883,875, forward strand.
ATGAGGAAAGCAGAATGAGCGTTTCCCTGAAAACAAAAATCAGCTATGGCTTTGGTGCCTTTGGCAAGGATTTCGCCATCGGCATTATCTATATGTATCTGATGTACTACTACACCGACGTAGTAGGCATTTCGGTGAGCATGGTGGCCACGCTGTTTCTGGTGGCGCGTATTCTCGATGCGCTGGCAGACCCGCTAATGGGCTGGATAGTAGAACGCACCCGCTCGCGCTGGGGCAAATTTAAACCCTGGATATTGATCGGCACATTATTGAATGCGGCGGTGCTGGTCAGCGTATTTTGCGCCCATCACTTCTCCGGTACCGGGCTAATCGTCTATATCTGGGTTACCTATCTGCTGTGGGGCTTTACCTATACGATTATGGATGTGCCCTTCTGGTCGCTGGTGCCCTGCATTACCATCGATAAGCGCGAGCGCGAAGCGCTCACGCCCTGGCCGCGCTTTTTTGCCAGCAGCGCCGGTTACCTGACTGGCGTAATCGGTCTGCCGCTGGTGCACTGGCTCGGCGCGGGCGATGAAGGTCAGGGATTTATGCGTTTCACCTTTATTCTGGTGTTCTTTTTTATCCTTTCCACGCTAGTGACGCTACGCAACGTGAAAGAGCGCTACTCGTCATCACACAGCGCGCAGCAGGTCGCACACCGCCTGAGCGATGTGCTGATGCTGATCTACCGTAATAAGCCATTGTTCGCCCTGCTGATTATGGCGCTCTCCTGGAACCTGGCGCATAACATCATTACCTCTTTCGCTATCTATTACTTTAAGTATGTGGTGGGCCGCGCCGATCTTTTTCCGTGGTACATGATGTTCGCCGGCGTGGCTAACCTGCTGACCATTGTGCTGTTTCCGAAGCTGGCGCGGCGCTTCTCGCGGCGCAAACTCTGGATCGCCGCTTCGCTGCTGCCGGTAATGAGCTGTTTCCTGCTGCTGGGCGTCGCGCTATTCGCGCCCCAGAGCGCCAGTCTGATTGCGCTCTCAGGCATGCTGGTCAACGCGGGCGGCGCCTTCTTCTGGGTAATGTTGGTAATTATGGTGGCCGATACCGTCGACTACGGTGACTATGCGCTGGGGGTGCGTATTGAAAGCATCGCCTATGCGGTGCAAACCATGGTGGTAAAAGCGGGGTCCGCCTTTGCCGGGCTGGTTATCGGCGTGATGCTGAGCCTGGTAGGCTACGTCCCCGGCGTGGTCCAGAGCAGCGGCACCGTTGCCGGTATGCAGGTCATAATGGTGGGCGCGCCGCTACTGTTTTTCATAGTGACGCTGTGGGTTTATCGTCGCTATTACCATCTGGACGGTGCGCTGTTGCATCAGGTACAGATTCATCTGCAACAGAAATATGGCGCCGGTAAAGAGCATGAGCCGTCCGCCGCGCCTGGGCGTCTGCCGTTAGGGGCCGCAGAGTAACGTCCTGCCTGCCGGGACCGCCCCGCTGCGGCCCGGTATTATCTCCTCTCACTTAAACGTCAGCTTACAATGGCGCTATCACCCGCCTTAAAAAATGTGCCATGATTAGCTAAATCGGTTTAGCATGATTAGCTAAGAGGAACGCATGACAAAACGTATCTGGGTATTAGGTGACGCCGTGGTGGATCTGCTGCCTGAAGGCGAACAGCGTTTGGTGATCTGTCCGGGCGGCGCGCCGGCAAATGTGGCGGTCGGCATCGCCCGGCTGGGCGGCAATAGCGCCTTTATCGGCTGCGTTGGTCAGGATCCCTTTGGCCAGCTGCTGCGAAAAACGCTGCAACAGGAAAAGGTGGATACCGGCTATCTGCGCACGTCGCCGGAACATCGCACCTCAACAGTGCTGGTTGGCCTGGATGACGAAGGCGAACGTACTTTTACCTTTATGGTGCGGCCCAGCGCCGATCTGTTTCTTACCACAGCGGATTTACCAGTATTTCAGCCGGGCGAGTGCCTGCATCTTTGCTCAATTGCGCTCAGCGCCGAACCTTCACGCAGCGCAGCCTTCACCGCAATCGATCGCATCCACCAGGTGAATGGTTGGGTCAGTTTCGACCCCAACCTGCGCGAAGATCTCTGGCCGGATCCGCAGGAAATGCGCCGCGTGGTCGAGCTGGCGTTACAGAAGGCTGATGTGATTAAGCTTTCGCTGGAAGAGCTCTGGTTCTTCACCGACAGCAGCGATCTGCAGGATGGCATCGCGCGCTTTAGCCAACGCTATCAACCTGCGCTGCTGCTGATTACCCAGGGCAAAGCGGGCGTGACGCTCTGGCAGAACGGCGAGCTCAGCCACTATCCGGCGCCAGAGGTAAAGGTGGTCGATACCACCGGCGCGGGCGACGCCTTCGTCGCTGGCTTACTGGCTTCGCTGATCCGCGATCCTGTTCCGCTCTCCCCGCTTAATCTTCAGCAGGCGATTGCCAGCGCGCAACGCTGCGGCGCGCTGGCAACCACCGCGCGTGGCGCGATGACCGCCCTGCCTTATCAGGATCGTTGATAAAAATAGAAAATTGCTGGCCCGGTCACATTTACTAAACCGGGTTAGCAAGTTTTGTTGATCTACCGGATCCAATTTCAATATTCTCCTGTCGAACCGGTTTAGCAAAAGTTAACCCTCTGGAGAATCCTCTCATTGAACATGTTGCCCCCTTTGGCTGGCGTTGCCGCTTTCACTCTGCTCAACACGCCCTTAGCCTTTGCCGACACCAGCATAGATCAGCTTGCCAATCGCCTTGCCGCTATGGAGGCGCGCCTGCAGGCTGCGGAACAGCGCGCGGCCGATGCGGAAAAACGCGCCCGACAGGCAGAGCTGCGCGTGGCTGATATTGAACGGCAGGCAAGCTCTCAGCCGGGGGCGTTGGCTAACAACGTACGACACGCCGCCGCGAAACCTGGTGCGTCAGCCTCGTCAGTCCCTACGCTAGCGTCTTCAACCGCCGCGTCGGCCTCTTCATCGCCGATGACCACCGACTCGGTGCCCGGTGCACCGGTCAGCACCCCGGCGCAAAGCCTGGAAATCACCGAAGGCTTTGAGTTTCACGGCTATGCACGTTCTGGCCTAATCATGAACGATGCCGCCACCAGTACGCAAAGCGGCCCCTGGCTGACGCCAGCGGGAGAAACCGGCGGCGCGGTAGGACGTCTCGGCAATGAAAACAACACCTACGTTGAACTTAACCTTGAACATAAAACCCGTCTGGCTAACGGCGCCACTACCCGTTTTAAAGCGATGCTGGCTGATGGCCAGCAAAGCTATAACGACTGGACAGCCGATACCAGTAGCCTGAATCTGCGTCAGGCGTTCGTGGAGTTAGGCAGCCTGCCGACATTTACCGGCGCGTTTCATAACAGCACACTGTGGGCCGGGAAACGCTTCGATCGTGATAATTTCGATATTCACTGGCTGGATTCGGACGTGGTATTTCTTGCCGGAACCGGCGGCGGGATTTATGACATACGCTGGAACGATCGCATCCGCAGTAACTTTTCTATTTATGGACGCAACTTCGGCGATATTGAGACGGTAGATAACAATATTGAAAACTATATCGTAACCGCCAATAACTTTGTCGGCCCGTTCCAGTTTATGCTCAGCGGGCTACGCGCCAAAGATAATGAAGAACGCGTGAATAACGGTGATCGCAACGATAACGCCGGCGATACCGGTTTCCATGCGATGGCGGCATTGCATAATGAGAGTTTTTACGGGCTGCGCGCCGGTCAGGCGAAAAGCGCTCTACTGTACGGCCACGGCCTTGGCGCCGAAGTGAAAGGTATCGGCTCGGATGGCAATCTGACGCAAAACGCCAATACCTGGCGTCTGGCCAGTTACGGCACCACCGCTATCAATAACACCTGGAGCTTCGCCCCGGCGCTGCTGGCTCAGCAAAGCCGCGACCGCTATGTGCAGGGTGACGACTATCGCTGGCTAACGTTAAATGCCCGTTTTATACAAGAAATTAACCAGAACTTCGCGCTGGCCTGGGAAGGCAGCTATCAGTATATGGATCTGGATCCGCGAGGCTTTAAAAGCCGTCAGAGCGTTAACGGCAGTTTTTATAAGCTGACGCTGGCACCCACCTTTAAAGTCGGCGATATCGGTGACTTTTTTACCCGCCCGGAGATTCGATTTTTCGCCAGCTGGATGAACTGGGATAGCTCGCTGGATAACTATGCCAGCGACGATGCCTTTGGCAGCAGCAGCTTTAGCTCAGGCGGCGAATGGAACATTGGCGTGCAGATGGAAACCTGGTTCTGATACCGGATAAAAATAACCTGACAGGGGGTAGTATGGATTTCAACAAGGTTGCGCAGCAGCTTTTACCGTTATTAGGCGGCAGGGAAAATATTGCATCAGCCGCGCACTGCGCCACGCGTCTGCGTCTGGTACTGGTGGATGATGCCAGGGCCGATAAAGAGGCGATCGATAAGCTGGAGGGCGTTAAGGGCTGTTTTCGTAATGCCGGACAGATGCAGATTATTTTCGGCACCGGCGTAGTGAATAAGGTCTATGCGGCCTTTATCCAGGCGGCAGGCATCAGCGAAGCGACGAAAGGCGAAACGGCGCAGGCCGCGACGCAGAAGCTGAATCCGGCTCAGCGCATCGCCCGGCTGCTGTCGAATATTTTCGTGCCAATTATCCCGGCGATTGTCGCGTCTGGCGTCCTGATGGGCCTGCTCGGCATGATGAAGACCTATGGCTGGGTTAATGCCGATAGCGCGCTGTTTGTCATGCTGGATATGTTCAGTTCGGCGGCCTTTATTATTTTACCTATTTTGATCGGCTTTACCGCCGCCCGCGAATTTGGCGGCAACCCCTATCTTGGCGCCACGCTGGGCGGCATTCTGACTCATCCGGCATTGACCAACGCCTGGGGTGTCGCGGACGGCTTTAAGACCATGAATTTTTTCGGCCTGGACGTGGCGATGATTGGCTATCAGGGCACGGTATTTCCGGTGCTGCTGGCGGTCTGGTTTATGAGCCTGCTGGAAAAACGGCTGCGCCGGATTATCCCGGACGCGCTGGATATTATCCTGACGCCGTTTCTGACGGTGATCGTCTCCGGTTTCGTCGCCATGCTGATTATCGGTCCGGTGGGACGGGGGCTGGGCGACGGCATTTCGCTGGTGCTCAGCACGCTGATTGCGCATGCGGGCTGGCTGGCGGGGCTGCTGTTTGGCGGGCTCTATTCGGTGATTGTGGTCACTGGTATTCATCACAGTTTTCACGCCATCGAAGCAGGACTGTTGGGCAATCCTGCTATCGGCGTTAACTTTCTGCTGCCGATCTGGTCGATGGCGAACGTAGCGCAGGCGGGCGCCTGTCTGGCGGTTTGGTTTAAAACACGCGATATCAAAGTGCGCAGCATTGTTCTGCCTTCCGCCTTTTCCGGTATGCTCGGCATTACCGAAGCGGCCATTTTCGGCGTGAACCTGCGTTATATGAAACCCTTTATTGCCGGGATCGTCGGCGGCGCAGCGGCGGGCGCCTGGGTGGTAATTAGTCACGTCAATATGACCGCGGTTGGGCTGACGGCGCTGCCGGGCATGGCTATTGTGCAGACCAGCTCACTGGTGAACTACATTATCGGAATGGCTATGGCCTTTGGCATCGGCTTCCTGCTTTCACTGATGCTGAAATATAAAGTAGAGGCCAGCGCATGAAAGAGATCTCTCTGTTAAAACAAACCCTCAAGGCGTTGATGCAGGGACAGCTACGCGCCGCTCAGGATCCTCATCGTCCGGCCTGGCACCTGGCGGCGCCGGTGGGGCTACTGAATGACCCGAACGGTTTTATTCAGTTCGATGGACATTTTCATCTGTTTTATCAATGGAATCCGCTGGCCTGCGCGCACGGCGCCAAGTTTTGGGGCCACTGGCGTTCTGACGATCTGATTCACTGGCAACATGAGCCGATTGCGCTGGTACCGTCGGAGGAGTATGAAAGCCACGGCTGTTACTCTGGATCTGCGGTAGATAATAATGGCGTGCTGACACTGATCTATACCGGCAACGTGAAGTTCCCGGAAGGCCGCACCGCCTGGCAGTGTCTGGCGACGCTGGAAGAAGATGGCAGCTGCCGCAAGCTGGGGCCGGTTATAGCGTTGCCTGACGGCTATAGCGGCCACGTGCGCGATCCAAAGGTATGGCGTCACGACGATGGGCAGTGGTATATGGTGCTGGGCGCGCAAAATCTGGCGGGCGAAGGCAAAGTACTGCTGCTACGCAGCGCAGATCTGCATAACTGGCAGCTGTTGGGCGAAATCGCCGGTAGCCAGCTTAACGGGCTGGGCGAGTTTGGCTATATGTGGGAGTGTCCGGATCTGTTCCGGCTTGGCGACCGCGACATCCTGATTGCCTGCCCGCAGGGGCTGGCCCCTCAGCAGACGCGCTGGCTCAATACCTTTCAGAGTGGCTATTTTATTGGCGAGCTGGATTATCAGCAGGCTCGTTTTGCGCACGGCGAATTTCATGAGCTGGATTTAGGCTTTGAGTTCTATGCGCCGCAAACCACCGCCAGCAGCGACGGCCGACGCCTGCTGTTTGGCTGGATGGGCATTCCCGATGGCGACGAGTTTTACCAGCCCACCCTCGCTTACGGCTGGATCCATCAGATGACCTGCCCGCGCGAGCTCTCACTGGAAGAGGGGCGTCTGCATCAGCGTCCGGCCCGTGAGCTACAGCAGCTGCGCCGTTCACCGCAGACGTGGCAAGGCGCGGCGCATCAGCTGGCACCGCTCGATATCAGCAGCGCCGAGCTGTTGATCCAACCTGAGGGCGCGCTGACGTTGCACTTTGCCGATGCGCTCTGCTTAAGCTGGAATGGCGAGCAACTTCGGCTGTCGCGGCGCAATCCGCGTAGCGGCCTCGAAGAGCATCGCTACTGGCACGGCAGCCTTGCCCAGCTGCATATTTTTTGCGATCGCTCCAGCGTGGAGATTTTTATTAACGATGGCGAAGCGGTGATGTCCAGCCGCTATTTCCCGTCCGCTGCGCCGCAGCTGCGGCTGACAGACGAAACACAGGTCAATTTGCATTACTGGCGGCTGGAAGATGGCGTGATAGTATAATCCCTATCAAGCCATCCTGATGTAGCCAACAGTGAATAAACCAAAACGCGTCACGATCAAAGATATAGCCCAGCTGGCGGGCGTCTCTAAGTCTACCGCCAGCCTGGTTCTCAGTGGACGAGGTAAGGAGCTGCGCGTTTCGGAAGCGACGCGCGAGCGGGTAATGGATATTGCCCGTCAGGCGCACTATCAACCCAGCATTCATGCGCGCGCATTGAACTCCTCCCGAAGTCATACCGTCGGTCTGGTGGTGCCAGAGATGACCAATCAGGGCTTCGCCACCTTTTCCCATGCGCTGGAAACCCTGTGCCGCGACGCCGGGCTACAGCTGTTGATCGCCTGTACGGATGAAAATGCCAGCCAGGAGACGTTAGCGGTGAATAACCTGATCCAGCGCCAGGTTGATGGTTTGATCGTCGCCTCCAGCATGCTGAATGACGCGGAATACCAGAAGATTAATCAGCAGATCCCGGTAGTGCTGTTTGACCGCCATTTAGGCGAATCCACGCTGCCTTTAGTGATCACCGAGGCGGTGGAACCGACCGCCAGCCTGGTGGAAATCGTGGCGCGAGAGGGCTTTGACGAATTCTATTTCTTCGGTGGCCAGCCGCGCATTTCGCCTACCCGCGATCGGCTGGAGGGTTTCCGTCAGGGGCTGGCGCGAGCGGAAATGCCGCTAAAACCGGAGTGGATTATTCATGGCCATTACCACGCCAGCTCCGGTTATGAAATGTTCGCCGAGCTTTATATGCGCCTGGGCCGCGTGCCGCAGGCATTGTTTTGTGCCGCCTGCGGATTGCAGGAAGGCGTACTGCGCTACCTGAGCCAGCATGGCCTGTTGGATCAGCCGATCCGCCTGTGCAGTTTTGACGATCACTATCTGTATGATGCGCTGTCGATAAAAATCGATACGGTGGTACAAGATGAGCGCATGCTGGCCTGGAACTGTTTTGAGATCGTTTCGGGATTAATGGAAGGCGAAACACCGGAAAACCTGCAACGTCATCTGCCGGCGCGACTGAAGTGGCGTAGCGCCTGACTACGTGCGCCCGGTATTATCTGTAATTCGCTCATTTTACCGTTAGGGTCATCGCTCTGTCATATTGCGCACGTAACACTCCAGTGCTGCGATATCACTTCTTTTGCGAGGCCCATCATGAGCGAGAACCAAACCTGGCACGCCGCGTCATCGCCTGCGCCTGCGCGTCCTGATCTGAGCAGTAAGCACAGTAAAAAAACCGCGTTGGCCGTGATCGTCCTGATGGTTGGCGGACTGATTTTTGCCGGCGTGAACCTGTTTGCCGATGTGGAAGAATCGGGGCAAGTGGTGACCAGTTACTTCCCCTTTGTGCTGTTAGGCCTGGCGCTGGTGATTGCGCTGGCGTTCGGATTTGTCAACGGCTTTCATGACACCGCCAATGCGGTAGCCACGGTGATTTACACCCATTCTCTGCCGCCCGGCGCGGCGATCCTCTGGTCCGGCTTATGCAACTTCAGCGGTGTGCTGCTGTCCAGCGGCGCGGTGGCCTTCGGCATTATTTCGCTGCTGCCGATGGAGCTGATGCTGCAGGCAAGCAGCGGCAACGGCTTTGCCATGATTTATGCCCTGCTCTTTTCCGCAATCGCCTGGAACCTCGGCACCTGGTATCTGGGACTGCCCTCTTCTTCATCCCATACGCTGATTGGCTCAATTATCGGCGTCGGCGTGGCGAACGCGATTAATAACGGCCGCAGCGGCATGGAAGGAGTTAACTGGGATCAGGCGTTGAATGTCGCTTATGCGCTGCTGTTTTCACCGCTTATCGGCTTTGCCAGCGCCGCGTTGCTGCTGTTAGCAATGAAAAAATGGCTGCGCAATCGCCAACTCTATAGCGCGCCGGAAGGAAAGCAGCCGCCGCCGGGCTGGATCCGGGCGCTGTTGATCCTCACCTGTACCGGCGTTTCTTTTGCTCATGGCTCTAACGACGGACAGAAAGGCATGGGACTAATTATGCTGATTCTGGTCGGCGCAATGCCGATTGCCTATGCCCTTAACCGCTCGGTGCCGCCTGAACAGATCCCACGTGTCGCGGCACTGGCGCAGATCACCAGCCAGCAGCTGGTTGGGCAACATGCGCAGCCGCCGCAGGATGCGCCGCGCGATGTGCTGATGCAGTTTATGCGCAGCGGCGATAACACCCCACAGGTAGCGCCAGCGCTGGGCGCGATGCTGGATAAGATTGGCCGACAGATTAAGCAATACGGTTCGATGGAGAATATCCCGGCGCAGCTGGTGGCCAATACCCGTAATGATATGTATCTGGCGGCGGAAAGCATTAAACAGCTAAAGGCGGCGAAAGCGCAGTTTCCCGCGGATACGCAAAATAATCTTGATGCGATGAAAAGCGAGCTGGATAACGCCACTCGCTTTATTCCACTTTGGGTGAAAGTAGTGGTGGCACTGGCGCTCGGCCTGGGCACTATGGTGGGCTGGCGGCGTATTGTGATTACCGTTGGCGAGCGGATCGGCAAGACCCATCTGAGCTATGCGCAGGGCGCCAGCGCGGAACTGGTCACGGTGGCCACCATCGGCGCCGCTGACGCCTTTGGCCTGCCGGTTTCCACCACGCATGTTTTGTCATCTGGCGTCGCAGGCACCATGGCGGCTAACCGCTCCGGCCTGCAGATGGCGACGCTGCGCAATCTGCTGATCGCCTGGGTATTGACGCTGCCGGTATCTATTCTGATTTCCGCCCTGCTGTTTATGCTGTTTATTCATCTTTAAAAGAAGAAGGCGCAGCGGAGGCGCTTTTTTCACGCATCAACATGCCTTTCCTTCAGGTAACGATTAATTATCTATACTTTACTTTTAGTTAACAGGAGGCACTGATGGCGGACTTACAACTGATTGATACACTGGAATTAAACGATGATGGCGCGGCAGCCTATAAATATGAAATTTATGGCGCTGATGAATCGACGCCGGAATATGCGCTGATATTTACTCGTCAGAGCGAAGGCGGTGAGTGGCAGCAGCAGGACGGCAAACTTGAGTTTGCCGCGGCGGAAGAAAAACAGGAAGCCAAAAGCGGCACGATGGATTATGGCTCTGGCGACAGCATGCCGGATCTACGTGATTTACGTCAGGAAGCCAAAGAACGCTGCGAACAACACTATCAGGAAAATCAGTCATAGTGGCAAGCAAAACAGGGCGGCCTGAAGTCGCCCTGCTGTATTGCCGAATCGCCGCGATGGATTTCACCAGCTGCGCTTCCAGCACCAATTTAAAGCAACTTATATTGAAAGCCCGCTACGTACATGCAGGACGCTATAATTAAGAAAGGATTTGACCACATCTGAGTTAAGCCTTTGCCAAAAACTAAAAGTAGTTTTTTAAACTTTCAGGTATAAACACTTTATGTTTTGCTCGGGTGATAGCAACATAAAGTACCGAAAGCTCACTATCTATATCTGCGTTAGGGTTATCAAGCACGACAGCATAGTCGGGGGCAATAACAATATTATCCCATTCCTGCCCTTTAATAGCATGGGTGGTTGATATTACCTTAACCGCCTGTTCCACCGGGTAATTATTTTCTGCAATTTTATCAATGAGATCAGTGGTGTAAAAGCCATATTTTTTAAACAATTTCCATGCAAAATAGACGTCTGGCTCTGGATTATCTATCAGGTCGCTTTCCAGAAAAGCAACGTTTGGGCACTTTAAAATATAGGGGTGCGTTATTTTATCCAACTCGCCCTGAGATAAATAAATGATATTATTAATAATAAACTTTAAAGAATTTATTTCAGTTTTGATATGTATTTTATGCCCGGCACGTAGCTCATTATCGGCAATAAAAATTATCTGGCTTCGGGTTCTGGTTAAAATCGCACCGGCCATATTCGGCAGGTTTTGAGACTCATCATAAAAAATTACCTGCGAGCGTAGATTTTGCTGACCACACACTAGATACTGCGGCGGTTGGCTGTGTTTGGCAAGCACCCGATTTGAACAATCGGCGATCGCTTCACCGAAACGGTAACTGGTGGTTAAGGGAAAACGCGGTTTATCGAACAGTCCCATGGAGTTAACTGCGCCGCGCCATTTGAATAACTGCTGGTAGGTATCCCCTACAATGACAATATTACGATCGGTATGATTACGTAATACATTAAAAAACGCGCCGCTTATATCCTGAGCCTCATCGACGATAATATTTTCATAGTCGTCAGGTAAAGTGATAGATGCCGTTAACGACCAATATTTCATAAGGTGCTCATAGGTAGCGCCCTGCTCCAGAGTTGCGCGTCCTGAAGTAAGGTAATCCCATTAGGTTGTCGCCCAGGCTAAAACCTTTTTCCGGGCGGCAGAAGAAAGTATCGCAACGGGTAGATGCACTTCAGCTAGTTGCAGATCCGTTGAGGTACAGAATCGACTTACCGTTTGGGTAATCAAGCGTGCAACAGTATGACGCTTGACCTTATTGCGTCCCAAATCCAGCGAAGCATCAAACCCCACAATATGTTGTAGAGAATAGGGATGCGGAGCATGCTTATTATTAAAAATGGATTTAAAAGGGGCGTACTCTAAAGCATATCGATGGGCTAATGCATCCTGTGTATAGGCTTGTTCAGTAATCTTTAGTTTCGCCTCGGTGATATTCTCACGCAAAAAAGCGGTATAGAGCGTTTTATTATTGCCTAGCTCATCAATCATCAACTTTGAAACGGTAGATTTACCCGCACCAGCAAAAGCATCAACCTGAATGCCTTGATGACAGTGGTTAATAATTTCCGTTTGTTGATTATCAGGCGTAATAGCAAGAGCAGGTATTTTGGAGCGCGCTTTCCTGTTTGCCTTTTGTCTGATTTTAGTTTGAGATTGCGATATTACCGCGCTGAGACTATTTTCTTCAGGTACTTTACCTACTATAAATCGCTCGAGAATTTGTTCTGAAAGTGCATCATCTGAAGAACAGATAAAGGAGATGTAGGATAAAAGTTCTTGTACGTTATCATAGCCGTACGCTTTTTTACTTAGCGATTCATCATGCTGAACAAGCTCTATCCCCAGCTCAAGTAATTTCTGTTGTTCATGCTGGCTAAGCTTATTAACTATCTTTTCCTGAAACCGGCTATTTATTAGAAAAAAGTAAGGGTGTACTTTATGCATAATCGTCCTTAATGAAACACCTTGTGCTTAATTAAACGGCGCCCAGACTTATCTTTTATCGAATGTTTTTCTATTGATATGGACTTTTCTTCAGTCAGCTAGTGTAACGTTAATCACTACAATATAAAGCATAAATTCATCCATAATATCACTGGCAGGACACATAGCTTGCTCGGATTATAAGATTAATGCCATCGCGCCTTCCACGCTGTAAAGGGGTTGCAGGTCAAACTCAAACCATAAAAAACCCCGCTGACGCGGGGCTTAGTGTTACTGCTGACAGCAAACGCACTATAGACTCAGAACGGAATGTCGTCGTCAAAATCCATTGGCGGTTCGTTATTTGCCGGCGCGCTCTGCTGCTGCGGACGAGCAGGTGCCTGGCCGCCGCCGCTGAACTGGCTGCCGCCCTGCGGCTGCTGAGGCTGACCCCAGCCGTTATTATTGCTGTTGCTGCCGCCCATACCGCCGCCTGCCGGCGCGCCTGCGCCGCCGCCCTGACGGCCGCCCAGCATCTGCATGGTGCCGCCAACGTTAACGACCACTTCCGTGGTGTAACGTTCCTGGCCGCTCTGATCCTGCCATTTGCGCGTTTGCAGAGAGCCTTCGATATAAACCTGAGAACCTTTACGCAGGTATTCACCTGCTACTTCCGCCAGTTTGCCGAACAGCACAACGCGGTGCCATTCCGTTTTCTCTTTGGTCTCTCCGGTCTGCTTGTCACGCCAGCTTTCGGAGGTAGCCAGCGTAATATTCGCTACGGCTCCACCATTAGGCATATAACGCACTTCCGGATCCTGACCCAGATTCCCGACAAGAATCACTTTGTTAACGCCTCTGCTGGCCATGTTCGCATCTCCCGATGAGTATTCATTAAGTCTAAACGGTAAATTCTATCACGCTAGCCTGCCCGATCATACTTCCGAGCAAGCTTCCAATAATGAAGATCTTTTTGCACGGTTGCAACAGACTACTGGATATACATTCAGTTATTTTTTGTGCCATAATGACCTGTTTAGTCCTGCCGTATCGTTACGGGCATGGTGAGTCTGCGCTAATCCGGGAAATGTGAATGGATAAGATTGAAGTCCGGGGTGCTCGCACCCACAACCTGAAAAACATCAACCTGATCATCCCTCGCGACAAACTGATCGTTGTCACCGGCCTGTCAGGTTCCGGTAAATCCTCGCTGGCGTTCGATACGCTGTATGCTGAGGGACAACGCCGCTACGTGGAATCGCTTTCCGCCTATGCGCGTCAGTTTCTTTCGCTGATGGAAAAACCGGATGTCGATCATATCGAAGGCCTGTCGCCGGCGATTTCGATCGAGCAGAAATCAACGTCCCATAACCCGCGATCGACCGTGGGCACCATCACCGAAATTCACGACTACCTGCGCCTGCTGTTCGCTCGCGTCGGCGAGCCGCGCTGCCCCGATCACGGCGTACCGCTGGCGGCGCAAACCGTCAGCCAGATGGTGGATAACGTGCTGGCCCAGCCGGAAGGCGCACGCCTGATGCTGCTGGCACCGGTAGTGAAAGATCGTAAAGGCGAACATACCAAAACGCTGGAGAATCTGGCGACGCAGGGTTATATCCGCGCGCGCATCGATGGCGAAGTGTGCGATCTTTCCGATCCGCCGAAGCTGGAACTGCAAAAGAAACACACCATCGAAGTCGTTATCGATCGCTTTAAGGTCCGCGAAGATCTGGCGACGCGACTGGCGGAATCGTTTGAAACCGCGCTGGAGCTTTCCGGCGGTACGGCGATCGTCGCCGATATGGATGACGCCGATGCGGATGAACTGCTGTTCTCCGCTAACTTCGCCTGTCCGATTTGCGGCTACAGCATGAGCGAGCTGGAGCCGCGCCTGTTCTCGTTTAACAACCCGGCAGGCGCCTGCCCGACCTGCGACGGCCTTGGCGTACAGCAATATTTCGATCCTGAGCGCGTGGTGCAAAATGCCGAGCTATCGCTGGCCGGCGGCGCGATCCGCGGCTGGGATCGCCGTAATTTCTACTATTTCCAGATGTTGCGTTCGCTGGCAGAACATCTGAAGTTTGATGTGGAAGCGCCGTTCAATACCCTGAGCGAGAAAGCGCAGCAGGTGATCCTGTATGGATCAGGCAAGGAAAGCATCGAATTTAAATATATTAACGATCGCGGCGATACCTCGGTGCGCCGTCATCCGTTCGAAGGCGTTCTGCATAATATGGAACGCCGCTATAAAGAGACGGAGTCCAGCGCGGTACGCGAGGATCTGGCGAAGTTTATTAGCAACCGCGCCTGCGCCACCTGCGAGGGGACGCGTCTGCGTCGCGAAGCGCGTCATGTTTACGTGGAAGACACTACGCTGCCGACCATCTCAGATATGAGCATCGGTCATGCGATGGACTTTTTCCGCAACCTGAAGCTGAGCGGCCAGCGTGCGAAAATCGCCGAGAAAGTGCTGAAAGAGATTGGCGACCGCCTGAGTTTCCTGGTGAATGTCGGTCTGAACTATCTCTCTATGTCGCGTTCGGCGGAGACGCTCTCCGGCGGCGAGGCGCAGCGTATTCGTCTGGCCAGCCAGATCGGCGCTGGCCTGGTCGGCGTAATGTACGTGCTGGATGAGCCCTCTATCGGTCTGCATCAGCGTGATAACGAACGCCTGCTGGAAACGCTGATTCATCTGCGCAACCTCGGCAATACGGTAATTGTGGTCGAGCACGATGAGGACGCCATTCGCGCCGCTGACCATATTATCGATATCGGGCCGGGCGCCGGCGTGCACGGCGGTCAGGTAGTGGCGGAAGGCACCGCTGAAGAGATTATGCAGGTAGAAGAGTCGCTTACCGGCCAGTATCTGAGCGGCAAGCGGAAAATCGCCGTACCGGAGCAGCGTGTTCCCGCCGATCCCACGAAGGTGCTGAAGCTGAGCGGCGCGCGCGGCAACAACCTGAAAGACGTTACGCTAACGCTGCCGGTTGGACTGTTTACCTGTATTACCGGCGTTTCCGGCTCCGGTAAATCGACGCTGATTAACGATACGCTGTTCCCTATCGCCCAGCGTCAGCTGAACGGGGCGACCATTGCCGAACCGGCGCCTTACCGCGAAGTAACCGGTATGGAGAACTTCGATAAGGTTATCGATATCGATCAAAGCCCGATTGGCCGTACGCCGCGTTCAAACCCGGCGACCTATACCGGCATCTTTACGCCGATTCGCGAACTGTTTGCGGGCGTGCCGGAGTCGCGCTCACGCGGCTATAACCCGGGACGCTTTAGTTTTAACGTGCGCGGCGGGCGCTGCGAAGCCTGTCAGGGCGACGGCGTACTGCGCGTAGAGATGCACTTCCTGCCGGACATTTATGTGCCGTGCGATCAGTGTAAAGGCAAGCGTTATAACCGTGAGACGCTGGAGATTAAATATAAAGGCAAAAGCATTCATGAAGTGCTGGATATGACCATCGAAGAAGCGCGCGAGTTCTTTGATGCCGTGCCTGCGCTGGCGCGTAAGCTGCAAACGCTGATGGATGTGGGCCTTTCCTATATTCGCCTTGGTCAGTCGGCAACCACGCTGTCGGGCGGCGAGGCGCAGCGCGTGAAGCTGGCGCGTGAGCTGTCGAAGCGCGGCACCGGCCAGACGCTCTATATCCTTGATGAGCCGACCACCGGCCTGCACTTTGCCGATATTCAGCTGTTGCTGACGGTGCTGCATCAGCTCCGCGATCAGGGCAATACCATCGTGGTGATTGAGCATAACCTCGACGTGGTGAAAACCGCTGACTGGATTGTCGATCTCGGTCCGGAAGGCGGCAGCGGAGGCGGACAGATATTGGTCGCCGGTACGCCGGAAACCGTCGCCAAATGTGAAGAATCCCATACGGCCCGCTTCCTGAAGCCGCTGCTGGAACAACGTTAATCGACTATACCTCCGCCCCTGCCGCGCTCCGCGTCAGGGGCTTTTTAATCATCTTGCCTCTTTCCAGGGCATTCATGCAGAATCAGGCAAGATTTAGACACTTTCAGGTCTGGTTGCTCTTCCACACGCTGTTATGCTTATTAGCTCTTACTCGCACTCAGGTGCTGAGCGCCCGGTTTAACCGGAGCGGAATGCTTTTCCTCTCGCTTCACAACGGCTTCAATCACAGGAGACACCATGAATATTACGCACGCTTATGCTGCCCAGGATGCGAAATCCAAACTCGCGCCTTTTGACTATAAGCCGCGTGAATTGCGCGCACATGATGTACAAATTGAAGTGTTATTTTGCGGCGTTTGCCATTCCGACCTGCATCAGGCTCGCGATGAATGGAATAACACCCTGTTCCCGGTGGTACCCGGCCATGAAATTGTCGGACGCGTAACCGCCGTCGGCGGCCATACGCAAAAATATAAAGTAGGCGCTCTGGTAGGCGTTGGCTGTATGGTCGATTCCTGTCGCACCTGCCCCAGCTGCCAGGAAGGCCTGGAGCAGTATTGCGAAAACGGTATGGTGCCGACCTATAACGGTCAGGATCGCGAAACGCAGGAAGTGACCTACGGCGGCTACTCCACCAGCATTGTGGTGCATGAAGATTTTGTGCTGCGCGTACCGGAAAACCTCGACCCGGCAGGCGTGGCGCCGCTGCTGTGCGCAGGTATTACCACTTACTCGCCGCTGCGTCACTGGAACGTCGGCCCGGGCAAAAAAGTGGGTATCGTTGGCCTGGGCGGCCTGGGTCATATGGGCGTGAAACTGGCGCATGCCATGGGCGCGCATGTGGTACTGTTTACCACTTCCCCTTCGAAAATTGAAGATGGCAAACGCCTGGGCGCCGATGAAGTGGTGGTTTCTAAAGATCCGCAGCAGATGGCGCAGCACACCAACAGCTTTGACTTTATCCTGAATACCGTCGCGGCTCAGCACGATCTCAACCCGTTTATCAACCTGCTGAAGCGCGATGGTAACATGACGCTGGTCGGCGCCCCGGAAAACGATCATCCGTCGCCGCACGTATTCGATCTGATTTTCAAACGTCGCAGCGTGGCCGGTTCGCTGATCGGCGGCATTGCCGAAACCCAGGAGATGCTCGACTTCTGCGGTAAGCACAATATCACTTCCGATATTGAGCTGATCGCCATGAATCAGATTAACGAAGCCTATGAACGCATGCTGAAAAGCGATGTGAAATATCGCTTTGTTATCGATATTGATACGCTGCGTCAGGAATCTGCCGCATAACAGCCCTGTCGCTGCGGCTTGTCCGCAGCGACAGTTTAGTGATGACCCGCCGCTTTGGTCGCCAGCGCCTGCTGTAGCGACGCATCGACCAGATAGTAAATCTGCGAATCTTTCAGGCCGCCATCCAGATAAAGCGTGCTCCAGTGGGATTTATTTAAATGAGCGCTGGGAAAAACGTCGGCATGCTGTTGGCGCAGCAAATCAGCCAGCGCCGGAGAGGTTTTCAACGATACGGCTGGCCGCCCTTCTGACTCATGCACCATGGCGAATAGCACGCCGTCCGACTGAATTTGCGTTGCCTTCCAGTCATTGTGAACGCGCTGTTCCGCCCCTTCTTTACTCATGCAGTATGACAACAGATCTGAAGTATTCATTGTTACTCTCCTTGCAGCGTGGCGATAATGCGGCGTGAACCGCCGTGTATGCGATGCTCTCCCAGCCAGATCCCCTGCCATGTGCCTAACACCAGACGCCCGCGGTTAACCGGCAGCAGTAGCGAAACGCCAAGCAATGAAGATTTAATATGCGCCGGCATATCATCCGCGCCTTCGTAGTCATGCTGATAAGGCGCGCTTTCCGGCACGTGACGCATAAAGTGCTGCTCCATATCGCTGCGCACCGTGGGATCGCAATTCTCATTTAACGTCAGAGACGCGGAGGTATGCTGTAGCAACAGATGCAGCAGCCCGGTATTAATTTCACGTAGCACCGGCAATTGCTCAACAATTTCATCGGTAACCAGGTGAAAGCCGCGCGCTTTCGCGCCCAGCGCCAGGGTCTGTTGATGCCACATAACGCCACACTCCTTTTTTAAAAGACTTCGTTAAGTGTGCAGCATGTGGCGCAAAGGTAAACCTGCAAAGATTAAAAATTATTTACTGCCGCGAAGGCTTCCGCGACCTGATGAACGTTGTTGCCATTCAGGCCCGCTACGCACATACGTCCGCTGTGAATCAGGTAAATACCAAATTCTTCACGCAGGCGATCGACCTGTTGGGCGCTCAGTCCGGTGTAGCTGAACATACCGCGCTGTTTCAGCAGGTAGTCAAAATTCTTGCCCGGCAGCGCGGCGCTGAGGGCGGTAACCAGTGCCTGGCGCATATCCAGAATCCGCAGGCGCATCGCCTCCACTTCTGCCAGCCAGTTGGCCTTCAGCGCATCATCATTCAGTACGCAGGCCACAACCTGAGCGCCAAAGTTTGGCGGTGAAGAGTAGTTACGACGCACCGTGGCTTTCAGTTGCCCCTGAACGCGCGCCGCCTCTTCCGCATCCGCACAGACGACCGATAGCCCACCGACGCGCTCGCCATACAGCGAGAAGATTTTTGAAAAAGAGTTGCTGACAAGCGCAGAAATACCGGCGGCGGCGATGGCGCGGATAGCGTACGCATCCTCTTCCATACCGGCACCGAAGCCCTGATAGGCAATATCAAGGAAAGGAATGAGCTGCTGCGCCTGCAGCACTTCCACTACGCGATCCCACTGCGCGTCCGTCAGATCGGCGCCGGTTGGGTTATGGCAGCAGGGATGCAGCAGTACTACGCTCTGAGCAGGAAGCGTCTTCAGCGTGGCCAGGAAATCATCGAACTTAACCCCATGCGTTTGCGCGTCATACCAGGGATAGGTATGTACCTCAAAACCGGCACCCGCAAAGATCGCCACATGGTTTTCCCAGGTCGGATCGCTTACCCACACCTGTGACTGCGGAAAATAGCGCTTCAGGAAATCAGCCCCGACTTTCAGCGCGCCGGAGCCGCCCACGGTTTGAATCGTCGCGATGCGTTTTGCCTGCAGCGCCGCGTGCTGCGCGCCAAACAGCAGAGGGGCAATCGCCTGGCGGTAGCTGACCAGCCCGTCCATCGGCAGATAGAGTGATGCCTGCTGCGGCTGGGCATTCAGGCGCGCTTCCGCTTCGGCTACCGCCTGCAGCTGCGGGATAATGCCCTGCTCGTTGTAATAGAGGCCAATGCTCAGGTTAACCTTATGCGGGCGCGGATCCTGCCTGAAGGTCTCCATTAATGTAAGAATCGGATCGCCAGCGTAGGCATCAACTTTCTGAAACACGGTAAATCTCCATAGTGATAGTGTCGTTTATCAGATCAAATCTCATAACGCCGGGACCGGGATTTATCATAATAATCGGTCGTCTTTAGCGTTACCTACAATGTCATATAAAACAGATTCAATAAGTAGGCCTGACGTCGGCGGGCGACATGCCTGTCTGGAATAGCGGGGAAGGTTTGCCGCTCTTAATGCATTAATCGTTACAGATAAGCGCAGTTAAGCGGCAAATGTCCAACAGAATTTTTCAATCTCTGGCGGGGATGCGCAAAAGACGCGCGTTATTCGTCGTCGTATTGCGGCCCGGCATAATTGTCGAAACGCGACCACTGACCGTTAAAGGTCAAACGCACCGTACCGATTGGGCCATTACGCTGCTTACCGATGATGATCTCGGCGATCCCTTTCAGATCGCTGTTTTCGTGATACACCTCGTCACGATAAATAAACATGATCAGGTCGGCATCCTGCTCGATCGAGCCGGATTCACGCAGATCGGAGTTTACCGGACGTTTATCGGCACGCTGCTCCAGCGAGCGGTTAAGCTGCGACAGCGCCACCACCGGCACATTCAGTTCTTTTGCCAGCGCCTTCAGCGAGCGGGAAATCTCAGCGATCTCCAGCGTACGGTTATCGGAAAGCGACGGTACGCGCATCAGCTGCAGGTAGTCGATCATGATAAGGCTTAATCCGTTATTTTCACGGAAAATGCGCCGCGCGCGTGAGCGCACTTCCGTCGGCGTCAGGCCGGAAGAGTCATCGATATAGATGTTCTTTTTCTCCAGCAGCACGCCCATGGTGCCGGAAATCCGCGCCCAGTCTTCATCATCCAGCTGACCAGTACGAATACGCGTCTGATCCACGCGTGACAGCGACGCCAGCATACGCATCATAATCTGCTCGCTAGGCATCTCCAGACTAAAAATCAGGACCGGTTTTTCATGCAGCATCGCGGCATTTTCGCACAGGTTCATCGCGAAAGTGGTTTTACCCATCGACGGACGCGCCGCCACGATAATCAAGTCCGAACCCTGTAGGCCGGCGGTTTTTTTATTGAGATCCTGATAGCCGGTATCAACGCCGGTTACGCCGTCATGCGGCTTCTGATAAAGCGACTCGATACGTGAAACCGTCGCTTCAAGGATTTGCTCAATGTTTTTCGGGCCTTCATCTTTATTGGCGCGCTGCTCGGCGATTTTAAAGACGTTTGATTCGGCAAAATCCAGCAGATCTTCGCTACTGCGTCCTTGCGGATCGTAACCGGCATCGGCGATCTGGTTCGCTACCGCGATCATCTCGCGTACCACCGCGCGCTCGCGCACGATATCGGCGTAGGCGTTGATGTTCGCCGCGCTGGGGGTATTTTTTGACAGCTCGGCCAGGTAGGCAAAGCCGCCTACCATATCCAGCTCGCCGCGCTGTTCCAGCGAATCGGAAAGCGTAATCAGGTCGATGGGCTGGCTGGCTTCCAGCAGACGCTGCATTTCACTGAATATCAGACGATGAGGGCGACTGTAGAAGTCTTCGGCCACCACGCGCTCTGAGACGTTATCCCAGCGCTCGTTGTCCAGCATCAACCCGCCCAGCACCGACTGTTCCGCTTCCAGCGAATGGGGCGGTAATTTCAACCCTTCTACCTGGCGATCGCGAACCTCGTTGGATTTGTTGGTGGGTTTATTTCCTGCCATAGTGAATGCAATACCGAATATGTGAGTGACGCGCAAGTATACCCGTTTTTCGCCTGCTTGACGTCATGTCGTAACTGGAAAACCGACAGGAGTGGTAATGGCAAAACGTATTCAAATCGCCGAATATGGCGGCCCGGAAACGCTGCAATGGGTTGACTTTAACCCCTCCGATCCCGCGGAAAACGAGGTACAGGTAGAAAACAAAGCTATCGGCATCAACTATATCGATACTTACGTGCGCTCCGGGCTGTATCCCGTGCCTGAACTGCCTTCCGGAATCGGCACCGAGGCCGCCGGCGTGGTGGTCAAGGTCGGCAGCAAGGTGACGGCGATAAAACCCGGCGATCGCGTGGTGTATGCACAATCCCCGCTGGGCGCCTACAGTGAAATCCATCATGTGCATCAGGATAAGGTCGCGCTGCTGCCTGATGCCATCTCTTTTGAACAGGCGGCCGCCTCGTTTTTGAAAGGGCTTACCGTGCATTACCTGCTGCGCCAAACTTATGAAGTGCAGCCGGATGAGATCTTTTTATTTCACGCCGCAGCGGGCGGCGTAGGCCTGATCGCCTGTCAGTGGGCGAAGGCGCTCGGCGCGCATTTAATCGGCACGGTAGGCTCGGCGGAAAAAGCGCAGCTGGCCAAAGATCGCGGCGCCTGGGCGACCATCAACTATCGTGAAGAGGATATTGCGCAGCGCGTCAGCGAGCTGACCGACGGGAAGAAAGTCCGCGTGGTGTATGATTCGGTGGGCAAGGCGACCTGGGAAGCCTCGCTTGAGTGCTTACAACGGCGCGGCCTGATGGTGAGCTTCGGCAACGCCTCCGGCCCGGTGACCGGGGTTAATCTGGCGATTCTTAACCAGAAAGGCTCGCTTTACCTGACACGCCCTTCGCTCAATGGCTATATCACGACGCGGGATGAACTGCAGCGCGCCAGTAACGATCTCTTTTCAATGATTGCCAGCGGTGCGATTAAGGTGGAAGTCCCGGAGAACCAACGTTTTCCGTTACGCGAGGCGCAGCGCGCCCATACGCAGCTGGAAAGCCGCGCAACGCATGGGTCCAGCCTGTTGATCCCCTGAGGCCGCCGCCGTACAAAACAATAAGGGCTTCCCGCAGGAAGCCCTTTTGCTTTTTTTAGTTCGCGCTGTTGTAGGGTACAGCGGCGATAAATTATTTCGACTCAACGAGAAAGAGTCTCGCAGAATTCATAAGTAAAAAATATGTTTAATTGCGAAAAATGGCAAAGCAAAACTTTACTCTGTGATCCATGCCTCATCTTGACTGAATTTGTCTACCTAACTCCTTGATAAATATCCTGAGAAGGTTTTCTTATCGCGGCTTAACGTTAACAGGCAATAAAAAAACCCGTACGGCAGCCGTACGGGTTTTAACATAATCGAAACAAATCAAGCGCCTGTCGTCATCTTATCTGCGACCAACGATAGCGCTTTTTCTACCACCTCAATTCCGGCGCCCGGCTTATGCGCGTTTTCGCTTAAATAACGACGCCACTGCCGCGCTCCGGGAATGCCCTGGAACAGACCCAGCATATGACGCGTGACATGGCCGAGGTAAGTTCCCTGCGCCAGTTCTTGCTCGATATACGGGTACATGGCACGCACCACGGCAACCGGATCGGCATCTGGCGCGGCGCTGCCAAACAGCACGCGATCCACCTGCGCCAGCAGGCCAGGGTTCTGGTAGGCCTCTCGCCCCATCATAACGCCGTCCAGATGACGAAGGTGTTCCTGCGCCTCCTCCAGCGTTTTTACTCCGCCGTTGATCGCCATCGTCAACTGGGGAAAATCACGCTTCAACTGATAAACGCGCGGGTAGTCCAGCGGCGGGATCTCACGGTTTTCCTTCGGGCTAAGGCCGGAAAGCCAGGCTTTACGCGCATGAATAATAAAGGTATCGCAGCCGCCCTGCTGAGCTACCGTACCGATAAAATCACACAGGAATTCATAGCTGTCTTGATCGTCGATACCGATGCGCGTTTTCACCGTGACCGGGATAGAAACCACATCGCGCATCGCCTTGATGCAATCCGCCACCAGCGCCGCTTCGCCCATCAGGCAGGCGCCGAAACGCCCATTCTGTACGCGGTCGGACGGGCAGCCGACATTCAGGTTGATCTCATCGTAGCCACGCGCCTGCGCCAGCTGCGCGCACTGCGCCAGTGCCACCGGATCGCTGCCGCCCAGCTGCAGGGCAACCGGATGTTCCGCCTCGTTATAGGCCAGATAATCGCCTTTGCCATGAATAATGGCACCGGTAGTGACCATTTCGGTATAAAGCAGTGTATTGCGCGTTAGCTGACGATGAAAATAGCGGCAGTGGCGATCGGTCCAGTCGAGCATAGGCGCGATGGAAAAGCGCTGAGAAGAAAAAGTCGCGCTATTTTTAGCGGCGCCGTCGTGCTGGGCCGTTGATAATTCTGAGTTTTGAGACATTTTTTAACTTTTGATGTTTCGGTTCTCTGCCAGCCTGCGGCAGGAACGGAGGAAAGAGCAGCATAAAAGATGGCCTATTATAACATAGCGCTGGGCCAGGCGCGTAGAGGACGTATAGCGCTATCGCTGTACTGAGGGCGTCAGGGAACGTCGCACAGGAAAGCCGCGCCGGACGCCGGGCAGCCTGAAAGTAGTATTGATCTGATACCCTGGCAGTTCGATGAATCGGGCTGTTTCACTGCGTGCTGAAGTACTCTGCCCCGGCCTCATAACATCAGCCAGGCGGAAGCAGGACCGCAGTAAAAGAACGGTGGTCCCGCCAGGTAAAGCGTGCCGTTTCCGGCGCAGCTTGTGGTTTTATCAGAAAGAGAAGCCCAGCTGCGCCATCGCGCCCCAGGTTTCGTCTTCCCCGACTGAGCCCGCCAGATCAAGATGAACACGGTTGTTAAACGGTGAAATGCCAAAACCGGCGCTAACAACGTTGCTATCGTTAGATTTCATATCAGCGTGATAGCCGCCGCGCAGCTGCAACCAGTCAAGAACGCGATATTCCACACCGACGCCCGCGTACTGGCTATCATCCTGCGATTTAAAGCGTTTAGTACGGGTGGCATCCACATCCAGGCTGGCAGTCAGCTTTTCGGTGTGCCAGGCCGCGCCAGCAGTCACCAGCGGACGAATCTGGTAAGTATCGCGATAGCCATTCACCTCTTTCGTTTCAATATCGCGTGAGATCAGGTTTTGCGCGCTCAGACCAAAGGTCCAGTTCTCACCCACGTCGGTAGAGAGGCCCGCATCAAGGTTAAAGCCGGTATCGTTGGTGCGATACTCGCTGTCGGTGACCTTATCTTTATCGAAGTTATAAACCGAGGCGCGATAGTTATACAGGCGAGTCTGCTGCAGCTTTGGCGTAATACCTACCGAGACCGCCTGTTCACCAATCTTAAACTCATGCGCGACCGCAATACCGTAATCGGCCACAATCGCCGCCACGCCGGTAGCGCTGGAGCGCAACCGATACTGATCGCCCGGCACAGGAAGGAGCGGCCCCCTGGCTACGGCATCAAGATAATCGATATCGCTTTGCGCCACGTCGGTTTGCAGATGCGCCGTACCGTAGGCTTTTGCCACAAACGCAAACGGCAGTGTTTCATTCGGCACCGCAACGACAATTGCAGCGCCAGCAGAACCATTGGCCTTGTTACCGCGCAGATCGCGCAGCTGATTAGCTAAATCGCCGGCGGCGGAGCGTACGTTGCCAATCATATCAAGCGCACCGGCAGGATTGGTCAACAAATCCTGTGGGTCGAAGTTATTGAAGACATCCTGATAACGATCGACGGTATCAGTCACATCATCGATCTTATCAACCATATTGTCTTTATCGCTGAGCTGTACGCCGACAGAGGGCAGGATCACGCTGACATTATCTTCCGCACGGCCTTTGGTCAGCAGCGCCGGGTTAGATAATGGCGCGGTAGTATAGTTGGATGAGGCTACGCCTGTGCCGCCCATCGCATCATTACGTGCATCAAAGTAGCTGCCGGCCGCCAGGGAAGAAAAAGAAGTAAAGATTAACGGCATTAACGCTGCCGCAGGAGAAAGCTTCAAAAAATGAATGTTTTTCTTTGCCATTATCAGACGCCATCCAAATAAGCTGAAAGTAAGAAGGAAATCACTGAGTGAATGATGACCAGTAATTGCCTGTTTTATTAACCTGAACTCAGGCCTTTTTCCCCGGCTTATCAGCGGATTGCTGCTTTTATAAGCAACCCGCAGCTTAACGTTTTTTATGATTTTTGGCAGTTTAGCTTTTCTGCGGTTATTAAGCCTGATTGAACATTAGCTGGATCTTTTTTTTACTGCAAACAGGAACCGTGCTTATTTATGGGCCTAAACGATTTAGTGACGCTATCGGCATGATAATAAAAAGGCCATTAAGTTTCAGGGCCGATGGAAATTTGCCGTTTTTCGGTAATTTAACGCACGTTAGGCGACTTTTTTCAGCGGCATTGGGAAAAAATCTGTATTTAGCGGTGATAGAGCGGGTTACTCAGCATAGTGGCGATTTAGCAATCATTTTGTCTGATAACGGGCGTGTGATAACATAACATTTCAATCGCCCGGAGAAAGATTATGAGCGTATCGCCTTCACAACAGATTTTGTCGCAGGCTGAAAAAATCTGTCTGCAACGCAACGTGCGCCTGACGCCACAGCGTCTGGAGGTGCTGCGTCTGATGGCTGAACAGAATACAGCAATTAGCGCTTATGACCTGCTCGATCTGTTACGCGTCTCTGAGCCGCAGGCCAAACCGCCGACCATTTATCGCGCGCTCGATTTTTTGCTGGAGCAGGGTTTTATTCATCGCGTTGAATCGAATAACAGCTACGTAGTATGTCATCATTTCGAAGAGCCGCAGCATACTTCGGCGATGTTGATTTGCGATCGATGCGGCACCGTCAGTGAAGAGCATGCGCAGGGTGTGGAAACCGTTCTCCAGCTGCTTTCTCAGCAGAGCGGATTCTCATTGCGTAATAGCGTGATAGAGGCGCATGGGCTGTGTGCTGGCTGTAAAGATGTGGAAAACTGTCAGCATCCGGAAAACTGTACGCACGATCACAGCATCATGGATAAAAAACGTGGGCGATAGCGAATCGGGGAAAAAAGTCAGGCGGGAGAAATAAATGAGCGGCACGTTCCTTGTGCCTGGGCAGGAGCCTTACCCTGAAAATGCGCTTACCAGCGATAATCGCGGTTATTCGTTTCCCAATCGCTCACTTCTTTTTCCGCTTCATCTTTGGCATAGCCGTAGCGTTCCTGAATTTTACCGACCAGCTGATCGCGTTTACCTTCAATGACGGTCATATCGTCATCGGTCAGCTTGCCCCATTTTTCCTTCATTTTACCTTTAAACTGTTTCCAGTTACCGCCGGCTTCGTCTCTGTTCATAATTTTGTCCTCTACCTTAGGTGTTAACAGCTTTTGGCTAACAGCGAAATTGCGTTACCGTAAGAACGCTGTTTCCCTGTGTCTTACACTTTTAATAATAGTAGAAACCGGTGGTTTTGCTTAAAAACATAGAGATATGAACTAATAAAGCGGCGTAAAAAGTGTCGGCTATGCTGAAAAACCAGCGAATTCAGTGAATAAGCGTAGCCGTATAAAATGTGTCAAAGCGTGAACCAATCGCCACGCCGCTGATAACGATGCCATACCCATCCCAGTGTCAATCCACGCAGCAGTAAGAAAACGCTGATAGCCAGCCATAGCCCGTGATTGCCCAATAGCGGCACGGTTAATAACGTCAGGCCGAAGCCCAGCGCCGCCAATGCCATACTGTTGCGCATTTCACGTCCGCGCGTGGCGCCAATAAACATGCCATCCAGTAAATAACACCAAACGCCCACCACGGGTAACAGCATCTGCCACGGCAGGTAGTGATTCGCCAGCGCCTGCAGCTGCGGCAAAGAGGTCAACATAGCGACAATCTCCCTTCCCCACTGCGCATATCCTAAGGCAAACAGCAGCGCGACCAGCCCCGCCTGGCGGCAGGCGGCAAGCCATACACGCCGTAGCTTGCTGTTATCGCGTGCGCCGAAGGCTTCGCCCGAAACCGCCTCAACCGCATAGGCAAAGCCATCCAGCGCATAGGCGGTAAAGGTAAGAAACATCAGCAGCACGGCATTTACCGCCACAATCTCGCTGCCCATGCGCGCCCCTAAAATCGTGATCGAGGCAAAGCACAGCTGCAACAGCAGCGAACGTAGCATGATATCGCGGTTTAAACGCAGCAACCGCCGCACATCGCCCTTCAATCCCTCTTTAAGGTGCGCAAAGCTGATCTGCCGCAGGCGCAGCACATGCCAGACTAAAACCAGCCCCACCAGCAACGAAACCGTCCCAGCGATGGCGGTCGCCGCCGCCGCGCCAGTCACGCCCCAGCCAAGGCCAATAACAAACCATAAATCGAGCAGGATATTGACCAGATTACCGACAATCAGCAGGATAACCGGCGCCCGCGCATACTGCACGCCCAACAGCCAGCCGAGGATGACCAGATTAGCCAGCGAGGCAGGCGCGCTGAGCCAGCGTATAGCAATAAAACGCTGCGCCTGCTCCAGCACTGCCGGACTGCCGCCGACAACCTGCGCAGCCAAAGCGCTTAACGGCCCCCGCAACAGAATAAAGGCGATACCGGCGATAACCGCAATCGCTAAAGGTTGCATCAACGCGCGAGCCAGCGCTGGTTTATCTCCCGCGCCGAACGCCTGTGCGGTCAGCCCGGTAGTGCTCATGCGCAAGAAAAGCAGCAGCATAAAAAGAAAGCTGGTCGCGGTGGTGCCTACGGCTACGCCGCCAAGATAGACAGGGCTATCAAGATGGCCAATAACGGCAGTATCTACCAGGCCCAGCAGCGGTACGGTAATGTTTGAGAGGATCATAGGCAGCGCCAGCCGCCAGAGGTGTTTATCGGTCGCAGAGAAGAAGTGCATGGCAATCCGCAGAAAAAATATGGCGACAGGCCACAGCGGTTATCGCCGGAACAAAAGCTAAAGGGGAAGCGAGCGGCGGCCAGCAGGCCGCCACAGAGTCATTACAGCCAGTCGCCGTTACGAATAACGCCAACGGCCAGACCTTCGATAGTCAGCGTCTGCTGCTGCAGATCGACGACAATCGGCTGGAAATCATGGTTTTCCGGCAGCAGCTGCACGGTATTGCCCTGACGCTTCAGGCGTTTAACAGTGACTTCATCATCAATGCGTGCTACGACCACCTGGCCGTTACGCACATCCTGCGTTTTATGCACCGCCAGCAGGTCGCCATCTACAATGCCGATATCTTTCATCGACATACCGCTAACGCGCAGCAGAAAGTCAGCGTGGGGTTTGAACAGGTTAGGGTCGACCTGGAAACGGCTTTCAATATGCTCCTGCGCCAGCAACGGTTCGCCGGCGGCGACACGACCAATCAACGGCAGACCGTTTTCTTCTTCCGCCATCAGGCGGATACCGCGTGAAGCGCCGGACACCATTTCAATGACGCCTTTACGCGCCAGGGCTTTCAGGTGTTCCTCTGCGGCGTTAGGGGAGCGAAAGCCTAACTGGGCGGCGATTTCCGCGCGCGTTGGCGGCATACCTGTCTGATTAATGTGATCGCGAATCAGGTCATAAACCTGCTGCTGCCGAGCCGTTAAGGTTTTCATCCCGCCCCCTGGTTGTTTATACAGTCGCTGTGAGTATATACAGGTATTAGTGGAATGGAAACCGGAAGCTGTGTAAAAAACAACTCTTTATCTATTATGGAAACTTTATCGTAAATAAGGCCATAACAGGGTTACCCAAACAAAAAGGGCCAGTATGATGCTGAGCAGCACCGCCGCAGAACCCATATCTTTGGCACGGCCGGCCAGCGGATGAAACTCGCTGCCGATGCGGTCCACCACCGCTTCGATAGCGCTGTTAAGGATCTCGACGATAATAATGAGAAACACGGAGCCAATAAGCAAAACGCGCGTTATGGCATCGACGTCAAGCCAGCAGGCGATAATCACCGCTGCCAGCGTCAGTATCGCTTCCTGGCGAAATGCCGCTTCATGTTGCCAGGCTGCCCGCAGGCCTTTCCACGAATATCCGGCTGCTTTAATGATGCGGATCAGGCCCGTTACGTTATTTGCCATCTACAGGGAACCCTTTGCAATGTTTAACGTCAATGTCAGGGTGCAGCACTAAATGCAACACCACAGATCTTCAATGCGCTTTCTGGTATGCTTGCGGCGCTTTGCTAACAAGAGGCTTCATGTTGTCTATGTCAGGTTGGCGTAAACTTTATTATAAGTTACTGAATTTACCACTTACATTTTTAGTTAAGAGTAAGGCGATTCCGGGCGATCCGGTAGCGGAACTGGGACTCGATACCTCGCGCCCCATTATGTATGTATTGCCTTATGATTCAAAGGCCGATCTCCTTGCGCTGCGCACCCAGTGCCGTCTGCACGATCTGCCCGATCCACTGGAGCCGCTGGAGATAGACGGCGCCCTGCTGCCGCGTCACGTCTTTATTCATGACGGGCCGCGCGTTTTCCCCTATTTCGTGCCGAATCAGGAATCCGTGAAGCTGTTCCACGACTACCTCGATTTGCACCGTAACAACCCCGATCTCGATGTACAGATGGTACCGGTTTCGGTGATGTTCGGCCGTGCGCCGGGGCGTGAGGTGCAGGGCGAACAAACCCCTCATCTACGCGAACTGAACGGCGTACAGAAGTTTTTTGCCGTACTGTGGCTGGGGCGCGATAGCTTTGTGCGTTTCTCGCCGATGGTTTCTCTGCGTCGTATGGCGACGGAGCACGGCACGGATAAAACCATTGCGCAGAAGCTGGCGCGTGTGGCGCGTATTCATTTTGCCCGTCAGCGTCTGGCCGCGGTAGGCCCGCGTCTGCCGGTGCGCCACGATCTGTTTAATAAACTGCTGCAGTCGAAAGCGATCGCCAAAGCGGTAGAAGACGAGGCGCGCAGCAAGAAAATCTCTCAGGAGAAAGCGCAGCAGAACGCCATCGAGCTGATGGAAGAGATCGCCGCAGATTTTTCCTATGAGATGATTCGTCTTACCGACCGCGTGATCGGCTGGACATGGAGCAAAATCTATCAGGGCATTAACGTCAGCGGCGGCGAACGCATTCGTCAGTTGGCGCTGGATGGCCACGGGCTGGTTTACGTGCCCTGCCATCGCAGCCATATGGATTACCTGCTGCTCTCCTACGTACTTTATCATCAGGGTCTGGTGCCGCCGCATATCGCGGCGGGCATCAACCTTAACTTCTGGCCGGCCGGACCGATTTTCCGTCGTCTCGGCGCGTTCTTTATTCGCCGTACCTTTAAGGGCAACAAGCTTTACTCTACGGTATTCCGCGAATATCTCGGCGAGCTGTTCAGCCGTGGATACTCGGTTGAATATTTTGTTGAAGGCGGGCGATCACGCACCGGTCGTCTGCTCGATCCGAAAACCGGTACGCTGGCGATGACGATTCAGGCGATGCTGCGCGGCGGCAACCGTCCGATTACTGTGGTGCCGGTTTATATCGGCTATGAACACGTGATGGAAGTAGGCACCTACGCGAAAGAGCTGCGCGGCGCGGCTAAAGAGAAAGAAGGCTTTATGCAAATGCTGCGTGGCCTGAGCAAGCTGCGCAACCTTGGTCAGGGCTACGTAAACTTTGGCGAGCCGCTGCCGCTGGTTAACTACCTGAACAAGCAAGTGCCGGAGTGGCGTGATTCGATCGATCCGATCGTGGCGCAGCGTCCGCAATGGCTGACGCCAGCGGTGAACGATATCGCTCAGCAGATTATGGTGCGCATTAATAACGCCGGGGCCGCCAACGCCATGAACCTGTGCGTTACCGCGCTGCTTGCTTCACGTCAGCGTTCCCTGACCCGTGAACAGCTGATCGAGCAGCTGGAGTGCTATCTCGATCTGCTGCGGCATGTGCCCTATTCGCCAGATGCGACCGTGCCGGATATGACGGCGGAAGCGCTGCTGGAACACGCGCTGAACATGAACAAGTTCGAGACGGAAAAAGACAACATTGGCGATATCATTATCCTGCCGCGCGAACAGGCGGTGCTGATGACTTACTATCGCAATAATGTGCATCACATGCTGGTGATGCCGTCGCTGATTGCCGCTATTGTGCAGCAGCATCGCGAAATCTCCGCCGCCGAGCTGCTGCGTCAGGTCTCTGTGCTTTACCCACTGCTGAAAAGCGAGCTGTTCCTGCGTTGGGAGAAAGAAGAACTGCCGCAGCTGCTGCAACAGCTGGTGGCCGAGCTGGCGCGTCAGCAGCTGATCGTCATCGAAAATGATGTGATGCGCCTGAATGCGGTACGTTTCCGTACGTTGCAACTGCTGGCTGCGGGTATGCGTGAAACGCTGCAGCGCTATGCCATCACCTTCTCTATTCTTAGCGCTAATCCTGCGATTAACCGCGGTTCGCTGGAGAAAGAGAGCCGCACGCTGGCTCAGCGTCTGTCGGTGCTGCACGGCATTAACGCGCCGGAGTTTTTCGACAAGGCGGTGTTCTCCACGCTGGTGCTGACGCTACGCGATGAAGGCTATATCAGCGATACCGGCGATGCTGCGCTGGAACAGACGCAGAATACCTATCATATGCTGGCAGAGTTGATTACCAGCGATGTGCGCCAGACCATTGAAAATGCCGTTACGCCTGCTTAAAACGGGCTGACGCATAAAACAGAGCGGGCGCCAGTGGCGCCCGCTTTTTATTAGTGCTGTTTGCAGCCAGGTTGGCTACCACTGGCTGAACGGCGGCATATTCAGAACGATACCGATAAAGATCACCAGTCCCACATAGTTATTATTGAGGAAGGCCTGAAAACAGCGTTCGCGCTGGCGTTCAGCGATCAGTTTCTGCTGATGTACAAACAGCGCGGCGGCCAGCAGCAGCGACCAGTAAAACGCACCGTCCAGGTTCATGCGCTGACCTACGATCACCAGCAGCAGCAGCGTAGAGAGCTGCAACAGACCAATAATCAACTTATCAAAGCGCCCAAACAGAATAGCCGTCGACTTTACGCCAATCTTGAGATCGTCATCCCGATCCACCATCGCATACTGCGTATCGTAGGCCACGGTCCAGCAAATATTGGCGAGAAACAGCAGCCAGCCGTTTAGCGGCACGTGGCCGCTTACCGCCGCCCAGCCCATCGGGATAGCCCAGCCGAAAGCGGCGCCCAGCACCACCTGCGGCAGATGGGTATAGCGCTTCATAAAAGGGTAGATCCAGGCCAGCGCCAGCCCGGCGAACGACAGCCAAATGGTGATGGCATTCATCGTCAGCACCAGCGCGAACGAAATCAGCGCCAGCGCCACAAACAGCACTTTCGCCTCTTTTTCACTTACCTCACCGCTGGCCAGAGGACGCATCTGCGTGCGCTTGACGTGCCCATCAATTTTACGATCGGCAAAATCATTCACCACGCATCCCGCCGCGCGCATAAAAAAGACGCCCAGCACAAACACCATCAGCACCTGCAACGGCGGCACGGCTTCGCCCGCCAGCCACAGCGCCCATAATGTCGGCCACAGTAGCAGCAGCGATCCGATCGGCTTATCAATGCGCATTAAACGGCTGTAAGCCTGTAGCTTACTGCGCGTCAGCCCTTTTTCTCTATTACTCACATGATTCTCCAGACAAGCTTTGATAAAGCGGCGCAGCGGGTAAAAACAGTTCGGTCAATAACAGCGGCTTGCCTGATAAGCGCAGGCGTGAGCGACGACCCCACAGCGCGTCAGAGATACCCGGATCGATAAAGTCGCGCGTGAGCGTGGAAGAGGAGAAGAGATAACGTCCCAGCGGGCGGCTGCCCAACTGGCTGAGCATCATTTCCGGTCCCTCCAGCGTCGATTCCGGCACTACCGTGCGACCAGCCAGCCAGGGAACGCCGTCACCCGATAAGATGATTTCGCGCAGCCAGTAACGCGGTTCCAGCGGCAAAAACGGCAGCTCTTCAGCGATATCGTCAGCGGTAACGAAACCTTCAAACTGAGGCTGTACGGTAACTTTCCGGCAGTGGCGCTCAAAGCGCTTCGTCATTGAGTCTTCTTCCAGCAGCCAGTCAAGCAGAGGCGCCGACAGTGCAGGCGATGAAGTGGGAAGCCAGGCAATGGCGCGCAGCAGGGAAAGCGCGTTATCGGACATACGGCATCTCCGGTAAAAAACAGGTGCCATAGTGTAGCGCAGAGCCTTGCGCAGAACACGCAATGCAGCAGAAAAACAGCATGGAAAACAGAGGGCAATGCATCTTTTACCGCATCATTTTCCTCGCTTTAAGTCTGGCTTAAGGTCTGGTTTTCATAGGAGGATATTCATGGCAAAATCGATAATATGCTTGCAACGTTAGCCATAATTATCAGGATATTGTTTTATATTCTTTTTGTTATACCTATTATTAAGGCGATAAAACTACATAACATCAACGGAGGATGGAGGCATGAAGCATCATGTTGCGCCAGGATATTGTGTCGTTGAACAACCCGGTACGCTGGATTTTCAGGCCCGGCAACTTTTTAGAAATACCCGCTCTCCGGCAGCCAGTATGTTTATGAAGCTCAACGCTGATACGCAGTGGCTAAAACCCGGACAGATACTGATTGTTGCCGATCCAGATACGCCTGCAACAATGCAGATGTTACAGGCGCTGAGGCAGGCAAAGCAGCGAACAAATATGGCCTTTACCAGCGTCAGCGCTGAGGAAGCTAATTTTTTTCATAAGCATTACGGTATGATTGCCGGGTTAACCAAAACGGGAGATCAAATATTCAGTACGGCGGGTGACCTGGGAGAAAAGTATTTTCTGGCCATAGAAAGCACGTTGAGGAAAATTGAGGAAACCTACCAGAACCAATACCGGACTCAGGGCTCGCTTATTAGTCAACAGTTCTTTGCTGAACGCAACCAGCTATTCAATCAGTTAAAAACATTGGTTAATAAACCTTTGGTTAAATCTCTTGCTCGCCATACGGTAAAATTCAGGCCCTATGAAGATATGCGCAGGGCGTTGAATCTCTCCAGCCGCTCAATCGTTCACGAATGGTCAACGGCTGGCGTCGTGGGCATTCCGGGTTATTCAACCTATGTCGGGAATGCAGCTAAAGCCGCGAAGTTCCTTAAATATGGCGGCTATATCGGCATCGGCTTTTCTTTTGCTGGCACGACCAATGATGTAATGAAAGCGTGCTCGACAGGAAGAGAAAACGAGTGCGGAAGGAGTGCTTTTAAAGAATATACGAAATTTACCGCAGGTACGTTATTAGGCGTCTCTGGCGGTGCTATTGGAGCAACAGCAGGAGGAGCCATCTGCATTGGGCTTGGGATTATAACAGCGCCCGCAGGCGGAGCGGTAGGACTGGCATGTGCGGTTATCGGTTCGGTTGCTGGAGGATATGCTGCCAGTACTACCGGTGAAACATTTATAGATTATTTTTTCAGAGATTAATGTGTGAGTAATTTATTTTCTTATTTAGGGATAGCAGGCATATGGGTAGGTTTCTTATCGCTTACCCTCCTGTTTTTTTATTATTGCGTAAACAGGAAAAGATATGAAAAAATCATCAGATTTTACTATGATAAGGGTTTTTTATTTCCCGTCCCTTACCATTTTCATTCATTAATGGGGTTCTTTGGTTCTTTTACGCTGGTCTACTACTTTACATGCATCAAAAGAAAGAAGAAGCCTTTGCTTATGTTTTATAAAAACCGTGAGGTTTATAATTTTTTTGACACCGTCCCTGATAATCTCTCCAAATGGATGAAGGTTTATTACAGAATCACTTTATTCACTCTGGCTTGTATTGCCTTTACTTTCCTGATGGTGTCAATAAAATATATTTATTTAAACCTTGCAAATTAACCCTATGATAAGGCTAATTATTCTATGGCTTTCAGTGAAATTAAAGCAGCTGAACCTGGTGTAGAGATGCTATATCAATATGCGGAAAAACAGGATACTTTCTAATTGTTGGCCATTAATTATGGTTGCTGGTGCAGTCTTCTTTACTTTATCTGTATTACTGTATGCAATAAACCGTTCAAAATATTATCAATTGATATCTTTATTTAAAGAAAACCACGCTTTCCCGGCCGCCTACTCATTTCACTGCCTTACTGGCTTTTTTGGGGCTGATCCCATTACCTACTTTTTTCTTGGGTTAAAAAGGAAAAAGAAAATTTTGTTCGTTAAAAAGGAGAGTGAACTGTATGAATTTTTGATGATAAGAAAGAAAACTTAACGAATTGGATGCTGCCATTTTATTACTTGTGGAACGTGACAATGCTGTGCTGTGCCTTTGTCATCATTTTCGTGATAGTTATGCATATTAAGCTAAAATACTTTTCATAAAGTGCTTATTTAAAACAAATCATTACCTTAAGGAACTTAATAGTTCAGTAAAATTTAAAATATCAGCATTAATATGTAGCGAATAAACAAGTCGATACTGATATCATTATTTGACACAAAGCTAAAGCCGGCCTCACACAAAACAGCGGAGAAACAGAGTCATTAATAAACCGCTCTTAGCAACGCGGAGGTGTAGCTGAGTTAAACAGGAAAGCTGGCGAAAAAGGGTGCGCCGGCGGCGCACCAATCGTCCAGCAAGATCAGCAATATGGGGATGTTATCCCTTGCCTTTCACACTGCTGATAAATGTTGCGCGTGCCGATGTAGAACCAAGACGTTCCGCCTCGTTCATCAGCTTCAGCGCTTTATCGATATCCCCCGCTTTCGCAGCCTTACGGATGCCGTCGTTAAAATATTTTTCGGTGTCGTTCAGCATCGGTTCAGACTTCACAGCCGACGTTGCTGGCGCAGGCGCAGCCATTGGCGCCGGGCTGCTGATATTCGGCTGTGCCGACGCCGTGGCGGCGCGGGTGCTGCCTACCACCACCGGCTTCGAATCGCCGGAGCCGAACAGCTTGCCGATCATAATGTTGCCGCTGTTCTGCTCGCTCTTCACTTTCAGCGACAGCGTGCCGGTATTGATATGCTGTACCACCGGATCCGGCACGTCAGGAATCGCATTGCTGGCCCCTTCCGCATAGAGTTTTGCCGGGTTGATCATGGTGGAGGTTTGCGCCAGATCGCGCGTCGTGGTGTAAATCAGCAGGTAAATCTGTTTTTGTCCCAGCACCGGCGTCAGCTTCATGGTGCCTTCCAGCCGGTTAGTGGCAACGATGCCCGGCTTTTGATAGGTGAAATAGCTGCTGGGGAAAAAGGCCGCAGGCTGCAGCTGGCTGTCCAGCACCAGTACGTTCGGCGCATAGACGCGCTGATCTTTCATGATGCTGGCCAGTGTGACTTCCAGCGATCCCTGATCGGCGGGCAGCGCAACGGCGGCAACCGGCCCGCTGATATCGCCTTCATTCAGGCTGGCCGAGGCGGTATTCAGCGCAATATCCTGGCTCACCGGCGGCGCCAGCGGCAGCCAGGAGAGGCGCTGCAGCTTTTCCGGGGCGATCGATGGCGCGGTAGCCACATTCTGTGGATTAAGGCTGGTGCTGGCGGCAAAGGCGGGCAGCACGGTAAAGCTCAGGGCCGGAAACAGGCAGAGCGCGAGTAGATGTTTTTTCATTTTTTTATCCTCAAGAGAAACCCGCCTCTCTCAGGCAATAGAGAGACGGGCTAAGGCAGGACTCAGGGCTGGCTATGCCCTGTCAGGTTGTCTTATTACCACCAGGCTTCCATCTGAATACCGAAGGAAACTTCGTCATTGTCGCCACGGCTGAAGGTGTGCGCGGCGTTATCGCTATAGGCAACGCCCGCAGTGGTGCCCGGCAGGTTACCAACATAGTTTTGATTGTTTGTCTCAGAGGAAGCATAGCCCCACTTCTCATCCCACTTGGCGTAGGTGGCGAACACGCGAATGGCCGGACGCGACCAAATGCTGTTGCCTGCCTGCCACTGCTGGGCCAGCGTCACTTTATACTGGCTGTTGCGGTCACCGGTGCGCTGCGACTTCACGTTGTCGTAGCCGGCTTCCAGCAGGGTGCTCATGATCGGCGTCCATTTGTACATCGGGCGTACGCCCACGGTGTACCAGGTGGTGCCGTTATCGTTATCGCGATCCACGTCCTGATACATACCCACATACATCAGGCTCCAGGTATCGTTGAAGTCGATCGCGCCGTGGTCGATGACGCGGATCATCGAGCCGTTGTTGTTTTCTGCGGTGCCCGGGCGCCCGTTGCGGTTTTGCGTCATCGCATCGGTGGCGTACTGCACGACAAATTTGTTCAGGCTGGTGCCGTAGAAGGTCTGGGTATGCTCAAGGGTAGCCATCCAGCCATCATCGGAAGCGTCTTCCACATTCGGGCTGTAACCGTCGGTATCGTTCGCGCTGCCGTAGTCAAAGCCCAGCTCCAGCGAGCCGCCCGGGTTCACTTCCATGCCGCCTAAGCGCACGTCGAAAATATCGTTGGCGCGATCTTTCGCCGTGCCGCGCGTATTGCCGGTCACGAAGGCCGAAGAGCCGCCTGCTTCGCTGCTGCGGGTCGCTGCCAGCGACAGCTTACCGAAGCCGAGATCGATATCTTCAATACCGCCGCCAGGACCAGAAATATCCCAGTAGTAGAAATCGATCATGTGCACGTCATGGCGTTTGTAGTAACGCTTACCGGCCCAGATATTAGCGCCCGGCAGCGCATCAAACAGGTTTTTACCCACCACGTTCATCTGACGTACCGCAGGGGAGTCTTCTTCATAGTCGTTCTGCTGCGATACGCTGTAGCCGATCATGGTATCGACATAGAAGCTTTTCTCGCCCTCTTTCCACACTTCCTGACCCAGCTCAACTTCCGCATAGGTGTCACATTCGTTGCCAAGACGATACTTAGAGTTGGCGCCGGTTGCTGTAAAACATTGCTGCTCACCGCCGCTGCCGGTCCAGCCGATGCCGGAACGGGCGTAACCTTTGAAATCCACCGCGCTGGCGTGCGGTGCCACAACTGCGAGGGCCACTGCCACGGCCAGAGGGTACTTAGAGCGCGTTAACATCGCTGTTCTCCTGTTATGATTTTACTGTTATGTGTGCTTCTACGCCGGGTTCGCTGTGTAACCGACGGCAGGCGCGTCCATCTTCACGAAACAGATGGCAGCGCTGTGGCGGCAGTCCGATGGCGTATTGGGCACCTTCTTCAACCAGCACCACGTCGTTCTGGCGGTAAACCAGGTTCTGACGCAGCGCAGGGATTTGGATATGGATTTGCGTTTCCTGGCCGAGCTGCTCGACCACCTGCACCGTGCCCTGCAGAGTGACATCGGCCACTTCGCTGGGCAGCAAGTGTTCCGGACGAATGCCCAGCGACATATTGGCGCCGACCGGGACATCGGTGCTGTCCACCGGCAGCCAGATTTGCTGATGGTTAGGCAGCTCTACCTGCACCTGATCGATGGCGGTGGCGGTAACCTTCACTGGCAGGAAGTTCATTTTCGGCGAGCCGATAAAACCGGCGACAAAGCGGTTGGCTGGATAGTGATACAGCTCCAGCGGTTTGCCGACCTGGGCGATACGTCCGCCTTCCAGCACCACGATTTTATCCGCCAGCGTCATCGCTTCGACCTGATCATGGGTGACGTAAATCATGGTGCGCTTCAGGCGCTTATGCAGGCGGGAGATCTCAATGCGCATCTGCACGCGCAGCGCGGCGTCAAGGTTAGAGAGCGGCTCATCCAGCAGAAATACCTGCGGTTCCGCTACCAGCGTACGGCCGATCGCCACGCGCTGACGCTGGCCGCCGGAAAGCGCCTTCGGCTGACGATCCAGCAGATGCGCCAACTGCAGCACTTCCGCCACCTGCGACACGCGCTGCTGAATCTCTTTTTTGTTGGTTCCGGCCAGCTTAAGGCCGAATGACATGTTATCCGCCACCGTCAGATGGGGATAAAGCGCATAAGACTGAAAGACCATTCCCACGCCGCGTTCGGCTGGCGGCACCTCGTTCATGCGTTTACCGCCGATGGTTAGCTCGCCGGAGGTAATCTCTTCCAGCCCGGCAATCATACGCAGCAGCGTGGACTTGCCGCAGCCGGACGGCCCGACAAACACTACGAACTCCCCTTCGGCAATGGACAGGTTGATATCTTTCGATACCACCACATCGCCCCAGGATTTGGTGACTTCTTTCAGCACCACATTCGTCATTGTCCTCTCCCATCTTCATGGCTTCCTTTGAATGGCAGGAGTGTGCGCGAAGACGGGGGAGGAAAAATCCTCCACCATCCGCTTTTTTACGGGGGAGGAGGCAGGAGGATGAGTCAGTAGCCGAAAGGGGGCTCAGAACGGGCTGTCAGGCTTTTTCGTGATCGAAACGGCAGGAAAAGGGGCTATTTTTTGTGTGCTGGCACGCAGAAACCAATAAAAAAGCTATAGGGATCACACTTCTGGCCGGTGGGGCGTAGAAACAGGGAGGATGAGTCAGCCGTCGCTTATCAGCAGACTCCTGCCTAACGACAACCACTCACGTTTAGAGGTAAGGGAAATGTCAAAGTTCAAACTGAATGGCAAAACGCTGTTGTTATGCGCCATAACCGTCGCGCTATTACCGGGCGCCGCGCTGGCGAAGATCGAAGAAGGCAAGCTGGTCATCTGGATTAATGGCGACAAGGGCTACAACGGCCTGGCAGAAGTGGGCAAGAAGTTTGAGCAGGATACCGGCATTAAAGTTACCGTTGAGCATCCTGATAAGCTGGAAGAAAAATATCCGCAAGTTGCCGCAACCGGCGACGGCCCGGACATTATTTTCTGGGCGCACGATCGCTTTGGCGGCTATGCGCAATCCGGCCTGCTGGCGGAAGTCTCGCCGGATAAGGCGCTACAGGACAAAATTTATCCTTTTACCTGGGATGCGGTGCGCTTCAACGGCAAGCTGATCGGTTATCCGGTGGCGGTGGAGTCGTTATCGCTGATTTATAACAAAGACCTGCTGCCTAATCCGCCAAAAAGCTGGGAAGAGATCCCGGCACTGGATAAACAGCTGCGCGCTAAAGGTAAAAGCGCGCTGATGTTTAACCTGCAGGAACCCTATTTCACCTGGCCGCTGCTGGCAGCGAACGGCGGCTACGCCTTTAAGAAAGAGAACGGCAGCTATAACGTGAAAAGCGTCGGCGTCAACAATCAGGGCGCGCAAGAAGGCCTGCAATTCCTGATCGACCTGATAAAGAATAAACATCTGAATGCGGATACCGATTACGCCATCGCCGAAGCGGCTTTCAATAAAGGCGAAACCGCGATGACGATTAACGGTCCCTGGGCATGGAATAATATCGAAAGCGCCAAAATCAATTATGGCGTGACCCTGCTCCCCACCTTTAAAGGCCAGCCTTCGAAGCCGTTTGTCGGCGTGCTGAGCGCCGGTATCAACGCCGCCAGCCCAAATAAAGAGCTGGCGAAAGAGTTCCTGGAAAACTATCTGCTGACCGATGACGGCCTGGCCAAAGTCAATGCGGACAAGCCGCTGGGCGCCGTGGCGCTGAAATCGTATCAGGAGAAGCTGGCGAAGGATGAAAAGATTGCCGCCACCATGGAGAACTCGCAGAAAGGCGAGATCATGCCGAACGTACCGCAAATGGCCGCTTTCTGGTACGCCGAGCGTAACGCGGTGCTGAACGCGATCAACGGTCGTCAGACGGTGGACGCCGCGCTGAAAGATGCGGAAAACCGTTTAACTAAGTAAGGGCTTGCTATCGCATTGTTACCGGCCGCCTGCGGATTTTACCGTCAGGTGGCCCGGTGCTGCGGCCGGCCCGCCTCCCTCTTTTCATCTGTGCAGAAGGATCCTGAAATGGCAAAATCCGCATTGTGGTGGCAGCGTGACGCCCTGAAGTGGCTGGTTCTTGCCCTGTGTGTGATGATCACCGGCTATCTGGTTGTTCTGATGTATGCCCAGGGCGAATACCTGTTCGCTATCGTCACGCTAATACTGCTCAGCAGCGGCCTGATTATCTTTTTCCGCCGTCGTGCGCAGGCGTGGCGTTATGTCTGGCCCGGTCTGGCAGGCATGGTGCTGTTTGTTCTGTTTCCGCTGGCCTGTACCATTGCTATCGCTTTTACCAACTACAGCAGTACCAACCAGCTCTCTTTTGAGCGGGCGCGCCAGGTGCTAATGGATCGCCAGTTTCAGGCGGGCGACAGCTACGCTTTTTCCCTCTGGTCAACCGCGGATAAACAGTGGCGCCTGCTGCTGAAAAGCCCGGGAGATAAACAGTTTATTACCCCGCCCTTTGCGCTCGTCGGAAAAGGTGAGCAAACGCTTACTCTTACAGAAACTCAGCAAGAGCCTGCAGGCGAACGCGCCATGCTGCGTGACATCACCAAAAATCGTCAGGCGCTTGCACAGCTTACGGCACGCTTGCCGGACGGTACCCAACTGCGCATGAGTTCGCTGCGCCAGTTCTCCGGCACCCAACCGCTCTATCGTCTCGGTGAGGATAATTCATTAACCGACAAACAGACCGGTAAAGTCTGGTATGCCAATGACGATACCGGTTTCTGGCAAACCAAAGATGCCAACCAGCAATGGACCAGTGAAAAGCTCAGCCCCGGCTATACGGTGGCCGTCGGCTGGGATAACTTCCTGCGCGTATTAACCGATAAGGGCATTCAGCAGCCTTTTATCGCCATTTTTATCTGGACGGTAATTTTCGCCGCGCTCACGGTATTGCTGACCGTGGCGGTAGGTATGGTGCTGGCCTGTCTGATGCAGTGGGAAGCGTTAAAAGGGCGCGCGGTCTATCGCCTGCTGCTGATTCTGCCCTATGCGGTTCCGGCCTTTATTTCCATCCTGATTTTCAAAGGGCTGTTTAACCAGAGCTTTGGCGAGATCAATATGATGCTTGATGGCCTGTTCGGCATCAAACCCGCCTGGTTCAGCGATCCAGCGATGGCGCGCACCATGCTGGTTATCGTAAATACCTGGCTTGGCTATCCCTACATGATGATTCTCTGCATGGGCCTGCTGAAAGCGATTCCCGACGACCTGTATGAAGCCTCGGCGCTGGACGGCGCGACGCCGCTGCAAAACTTCTTCCGCATTACGCTGCCGCTGCTGATTAAGCCGTTAACGCCGCTGATGATCGCCAGCTTTGCCTTTAACTTTAATAACTTTGTACTGATCTTGCTGCTTACCGATGGCGGCCCGGACCGGCTGGGCACCACCACGCCGGCAGGCTATACCGACCTGCTGGTGAGTTACACCTGGCGCATCGCCTTCGAGGGCGGCGGCGGCCAGAACTTTGGCCTGGCGGCGGCCATCGCCACGCTGATTTTCCTGCTGGTCGGCGCGCTGGCGCTGTTTAACCTGCGATTCACGCGCATTAAAACGGATTAAGGAGCGAAACATGGCGATGGTTCAACCCAAATCACAGAAGCTGCGGCTGGCGCTGACGCACTTGCTGCTGCTCGGCTTTATTGTGCTGATTATGTATCCGTTGCTGATGGTACTGGCGATTTCGCTACGCCCCGGCAACTATGCCATTGGCAACCTACTGCCAGAGCATATTTCCTGGGATCACTGGAAGCTGGCGCTGGGATTCACGGTAACCCACGAAAACGGCAGCGTTACGCCGCCGCCGTTTCCGGTGCTGCTTTGGCTGTGGAACTCGGTAAAAGTCGCCGCCATCACTGCCGTTGGGATTGTTGCGCTTTCCACAACCTGTGCCTATGCTTTTGCTCGTATGCGATTTCGCGGCAAGGCGACATTGCTGAAAGGAATGCTTATATTTCAGATGTTTCCCGCTGTACTTTCGCTGGTAGCGCTTTATGCTCTGTTCGACCGTTTAGGGCAGTACATTCCCTTTATCGGCCTGAATACTCATGCCGGGCTGATCTTTGCCTACCTCGGCGGTATCGCATTACACGTCTGGACGATTAAAGGCTATTTTGAAACCATTGACGGTTCACTGGAAGAAGCAGCGGCGCTGGACGGCGCGACGCCATGGCAGGCTTTCCGCTTGATTTTACTGCCGCTTTCCGTGCCCATTCTCGCCGTGGTTTTTATTCTGTCTTTTATCGCTGCCGTGACGGAAGTGCCCGTCGCCTCGCTGCTGTTGCGTGACGTGAACAGCTATACGCTGGCGGTGGGAATGCAGCAGTACCTGAATCCGCAGAACTATCTGTGGGGAGATTTCGCCGCGGCTGCGGTGCTCTCTGCGCTGCCGATTACGCTGGTGTTCCTGCTGGCGCAGCGCTGGCTGGTTAGCGGCCTGACCGCTGGCGGCGTGAAGGGTTAAGGTTTTTTATTGCCGTTGTTGCCTTTGTTGTTATTGCCACTGCTAAGTTGTGTCCTGTGTATATTCAGGCGGCCGATTGGCCGCCTTTTTTTATTCGCGCTTTAGGCGGTTGCTGTTGGCCAGCCACAGCGTAATGACCAGGATCAAAATAGCGGCGGAATAACAGAGCGTGTCGAACGGATTTTTATGGTCGACCACAATCAGCCGGATAATGGCCGTAATGCCGATATAGATAAAATAGCGCAGCGGGAAGTGGTAGCCCGACTGGAAATATTTCACGATTAGGGCAATAAACTCGAAATAGAGAAACCAGATGACAATGCCTTCCACCAGCAAATAAGCCGAGGCGGCTTCGCCGGTATTCAGTAATACATTGGCGAGGTGGATAGTCTCTTTGCCCAAAAAGACGATCAAAATTATGCCTAAAAACAGCAGGCCCACGTTTAATATCCATTGCAGGATAGTGGCTATCATTTTCTCACTACTCATTGTTTGTCCTTGTTGCGTGCGAGGTAACCGGCATCTGCCGAACTGACATCATGACAGAATGTGACAAACATCACATTATAGCGCGCATAAAAAAACGCCCTGACCAGAGCCGGGGCGTTTTTGCGCAAGCGGAACCGCTGAGCCAATTAGCGGAAGTGAATATCCCGGTCGCTGGTCATGTCATACAGCTGATATTTACGGCCAAGCATCTGCCCGCCATCACGCGTCAGCGGCGTCCAGTTAACCTGAGCGCGGCCGCGGTTATGGGTAACGGTAAACAGATCCATCGGCACGGAGATATAGAATCCTTTAGTGAAGTCGCCCTCGCCATATTCATCGCCGGAGACATTGGTTAAGGTGGCGTATGCGCCCACTGTCACGCCGCTGTCGAAGCGTTTTGAGACGTCAATCGTGCCGCCTTTATCCTTCGCCAGGTATTCGCCCACGCTCATTTTCACCAGCACATTATTCATAAACCACGGCTGCCAGTAGGCGGTCAGATGACCGGTCGGCGCTTTGTAGTTGGTGAATTTCATCATGTTGTCCCAGTCGCGCTGTTTAACATAGTTCGCGTCTACGCCAACGGCCCAGCTGGAATCCAGCGGACGATAAAGCACCTCGGCGCCGACGCCGCCATACATGGTTTCCAGATAGCCGCCGTACATCTGGCCATAAAAACCG
Organism: Mixta hanseatica; assembly: GCF_023517775.1. Taxonomy (NCBI): domain Bacteria; kingdom Pseudomonadati; phylum Pseudomonadota; class Gammaproteobacteria; order Enterobacterales; family Erwiniaceae; genus Mixta; species Mixta hanseatica. Next base: position 3,928,465 of record NZ_CP082904.1, read on the forward strand.
TTGCCCAGATAATGGAACCAGTTCGCCTGCAGGTTATTAACGTAAACGTTATTTTCTACATAGTCGCGAATATGGGTACGCACACGCGGCAGCGAGGAATCGATCGGCCGTCCATCATAGTTGAATTTGTCGTAGTTATTGGCCAGGTTGGCAAAGACGCCGCCGCCCACCAGCAGATGCTGAGTCAGCCAGTAATCGGCGTTGGCGTTGATGCCCGCCTGGTACATATAAAAGCTTTCCGGTCCGCCAACCGACTGATTCAGTACCGGCGAGATGCCGTAACTAAAGCGCCCTTTCTCAATATAGTACCCCTGCTCGGTTTTACCCGGATCGACAGGATTTATGCGGCGCTGCGCCAGCGGCTGCTCATGCCCGAGCGGATAACCTTCCAGCTGCTGACGCAGGCTGCTGACTTTGGTTTCAGTGGTCACCTGCGGCAGGTTATAACGCGTTTGCGTCACACGCAGCGTATCGATATTTTCCGGCAGGTCATTCATCAGAATAACGTTGGCGCGATCGACGCCTTCCTGCGTATCGCGATATTTCACCTGCTCGCCCGTCACATAGAGAGTACGCCCTTTCACCTGCAGATTCGGCGCATCCAGCCCGGCGTTATATTTCAGCTGCGTTAGCTGATTGGCTACCGCCGTATGCTGCAACGTTTCCGGCTGCGGCTGCGGGTGATAGCCCGGCCTGCTGCTGTCGAGATGATGCGTGCTTAACGCGTTGAAGTTGCTGCGCAGGGTAAAGCCGAAGGTAAAGGTGTTGCCACGCTCGTAGCTGGCGTTAATATCGGCCCAGTCGGTCAGACGATAGATGGCGCCGACGTTGACCTTGCTGCGCTGCTCCAGCTTACCGGCGTAATCGCCCTGATAGTCATTGCCCTCATACTCCAGCTTCAGGCGCAGCGGCTGCCACGGCGTCTGATATTCAATACCGCCGAAGATCGAGGCCGGTCCTTTAAACAGCTCGTCGCCGTTTACCGATCCGGCTGAGCCAAAGCCGCTACGACGGTGACAGAATTTATCGTCATAGCTGCAGAAAGGGTTGTTGATGTTGCCGCTGTTGCCGAGATAGCCCCAGCCGATGCCCAGCGTAAAGTCGAGCGGTCCCCAGGCCTTGGTCGCTACCAGATATTCACTGTCAAATAGCCCGGTGCCACCCAAATCGCGCGTGCCCACCGCTACTTCCGGCAGCCAGTAGCCTTCCTGCCATAGCCGCAGTTTAAGATCGAAAGCTTTATCTTTATAACTCTGGTCGCCGCTAAAGCCCTCTACCCGACTGTAAAGCCGCGTACGAACATCGGTATAGCGTACGGTGGTTTCCAGCCAGGGAAACAGCATCAGCGACGCGGAGTAAAAACGGTACTGATCGTTATTGCGATAGTTAAGGCTGAATTCGCCCTCTTTCGCCATTCGCGCCGTGGGCACCTGCATCAGTCCCACGCCGCCGAAATCTGACTGTGAGGGGCCAATGGGTTCGCCCCACGTCGCCGCCTGCGCCTGGCAGGCAGACGCTACGCAAACAGCGAGCAGGCTGAGAAGCATGTTTGTTTTCATCAGTCAGGGATCCGGTGCGTCAAAACAGAAATAATGTGCTGGTTAAGGTCGCGATATTCGGCCGGCAGCGCCCAGGAGGAGAAACCGAGATAGATGATGCTGCCCGGCGCCACTTCAACATGGCGATGATTCCAGTAAGCCACCGGCGCTTCTTGCGTGGAGCCGTCTGGCGCGATCACCGTTACCACATTGCGTTCCGCGCCGCTCAGGCGCGCATGTCCGGCGAGATAGTCCCGCGTATCGCGGCCCGGCTGCCATACCACTTTGCCGCTGCCGGCGATAGCGCCCGCCAGCGTTACGCTGGTGGGCCGTCGCAGGGTATACAGGCTATACTCTCCCTCCAGACGGCGGTTGGCTTCCGGACGTAGCCGTATCCAGTCAGGATCGAGCGAGACGAACTGTCGCCCGGTAACCCGCACCGCTTTTAGCTGTTGCAGCACGCTGTTGATCGCCGCGGCGCGTTCACCCTCTTCGCTTGCCGCCCAGCTTTGCAGCCGCGCCAGCGTCTGCTGGTAATGCTGCTGCGCCGCTGCGGTCGCCAGCGGCTCGGCAATCACCGTACCGGGCCACCAGCTGCGATCTTTCAGCGCCGGGCTGGCAAGCAGCTGAGAGAGCGTTTGCGCATGGCTGACCACAGCGGTTTGCGATCCATCGGGGGCATAAAGGATGACCTGGCTATCCGCCTGCGCGTTAAATGACAGGCCGGCAAGCAGGCCGGCTAAAGCAAGAATGTTTTTCATGATTTTGCTGGCTTCAGAATGGTGATCTCGACCGGCAGCGTATCCGCTCCCACCTGCTGTGCGCTCTGGCGCACTTCGCCGCTGCTGGCATCAATCCAGAAGGTGTTTTGCCATTCTGTCCCGCTCGCCGCGAGGGTCACCTCTTCATGCCAGACACGGCAGGGAATGTGATGGCCAGCCAGCGTCAGGACTTCATCCTGACCCCGGCTGAACCGTGAAACCGCGCTACTCGCTCGTAGCGAGCCGTTCTCTGTCCAGCTCATGATGCGCGTCCAGCTTTCGCCTTCACGCAGGGTTAGCGGATGCGCCAGAGGATCCTGTTGCAGGTTATCCACCTCCAGCAGGTTGTCGCTCAGGCCAAGGGTTTTTACCAGTCGGCCCTGTTGGGTAACCAGCATCGCCCGATCCTGCGTGACCCATTTTTGCTGGCCCTGTTCGGCGTAGCCCAGCACCAGGAAAATGCGCTGACCACCGTTGATGCGCAAATACATGCTGGCGTAAGGCAATGATTCTATTTTTTCATCCGATACGGTGACATCGTCCGGGCCCATTACCGCCAGCTTCGCGGTATCAACCAGCCCCTGTTGCGTTTGTGTACACGCTTGTAACAACAGACAAAGAAACAGCAATGGAATATGGCGCACCTGTCTATCCCTGTGTGAGTTCGGCAAAGTCAGAAAATAACCACACGGACGTGTGGTTATGATTAAAAACCGCGTTAACGGGTCGTGCTGGTCGTAGTTGTGGTGGTGGTTCCGGTGTTGGTTCCATCCCCGCCGCCGGATGCCGCCAGGCCAACGCCTAACAGCGCGCCAACGGCACCGATGCCGACTGCAGTGGTACTGCCTGCGGAAATGGCTCCCGCTTCAGCGCCCGCTGCCGCACCAGCTTCAACCGGAGCGGCAAAAGCAGCCGAACCGGATGCCAGATACAGCGCAACCGCTGTGGCACATAGCATTTTTTTCATACTGAATTTCCCTTCATGAAATGAATGGATTACCTGCCTGGGTAGTTTCAGGCGGGTCCAGTATAGGGCAACAAATTACCAGAAATTAGAGCATGGCGGCGATGAGAAGAGGGTGATGGCGAATGGTGATTAATAGCAGAAATATGCAAAATGATTTTATTTTTATTTCGCATAGCGGGATAGATTTAGCATTTATCGCTTAATTTATTCTACATAGCAGAGCAATCTAATAAACACATCTTTTGGGCTAATTATTAGACAACTATACTAATTTATTGCCACTCTATTGTTACTTTTTAACTAAATTTCAAAGATTTAATTATTAAATACCACCATTTTAGCACCATTTTTAACCATAGAGGTTTAGGACTAATCCTGCGTTAATTTTCGGCGCTAACCACCATTTTAAGAAAATGCTTAGAGCAAAATAATGAATTTTGCCACTTTCACTGGAGAAAAATTACGAACGGATCGCAAAAAATCGTCTTCTCACGCTGCAAAGGGCGCTAAATAATAAAAAAGGCGCCGCTCAGGGCGCCTTGTCGATATCAGCCAGCGATTAACGCCAGGCTTTATACAGGTTGATCAAACCATTGGTAGAGCTGTCATGGCTGTTCACTTCTTCACTGTTTTCCAGCTCAGGCAGAATACGGTTAGCCAGCTGTTTGCCCAGCTCTACGCCCCACTGATCGAAAGTGAAGATATTAAGAATAGCGCCCTGGGTGAAGATTTTGTGTTCATACAGCGCAATCAACGCGCCCAGGCTGTATGGCGTAATCTCGCGCAGCAGAATAGAGTTCGTCGGACGGTTGCCCTCAAACACTTTAAACGGCGCCACATGCTCAACGGATTTCGCATCTTTACCCGCATCAGCAAACTCTTTTTCCACCACCTCGCGTGATTTACCAAAGGCCAGCGCTTCGGTCTGCGCAAAGAAGTTAGAAAGCAGTTTCGCGTGATGATCGCCCAGCGGGTTATGGGTGATGGCCGGCGCGATAAAGTCGCACGGAACCAGCTTGGTGCCCTGATGGATCAACTGATAGAAAGCGTGCTGACCGTTGGTGCCCGGCTCGCCCCAGATAATGGGGCCAGTTTGATAAGAAACCGGATTACCGTTGCGGTCAACATACTTACCGTTGGACTCCATATTGCCCTGCTGGAAGTAAGCTGCAAAGCGATGCATATACTGGTCGTACGGCAGGATAGCTTCAGTTTCAGCGCCAAAGAAGTTGTTGTACCAGATGCCGATCAGTGCCAGCAGCACCGGCAGGTTTTGCTCCGCCGGGGTTTCCGCGAAGTGTTTATCCATCGCATGTGCGCCGCTCAGCAGCTGCTCAAAGTTATCAAAGCCGACGGAAAGGATAATAGAGAGGCCAATCGCTGACCACAGGGAGTAGCGTCCGCCTACCCAGTCCCAGAACTCAAACATATTCGCGGTATCAATACCGAACTTAGCCACCTCTTTGGCGTTGGTAGAGAGCGCGGCGAAGTGTTTCGCTACCTGCTGCTCATCACCCGCCGCCTTCAGGAACCAGTCACGCGCGCTGTGGGCGTTGGTCATGGTTTCCTGAGTAGTGAAGGTTTTGGACGCCACGAGGAACAGCGTGGTTTCCGGGCTGACTTTTTTCAGCGTTTCGGCGATATGGGTGCCGTCCACGTTAGAAACAAAGTGCATGTTCAGATGATTTTTGTAAGGGCGCAGCGCCTCGGTCACCATGTAAGGGCCAAGGTCAGAGCCGCCGATACCGATGTTCACCACATCAGTAATCGCCTTACCGGTATAGCCCTTCCACTCGCCGCTGATGATGCGCTCAGAGAAGGATTTCATCTTCTCCAGCACCGCGTTCACTTCCGGCATCACATCTTTGCCATCAACCAGGATCGGCGTATTGCTGCGGTTACGCAACGCAACGTGCAGTACCGCGCGATCTTCAGTGCGGTTGATCTTCTCGCCGGAGAACATCGATTTAATCGCACCCGCGAGGTCGGTCTCTTTTGCCAGCGCCTGTAATTTTTCCAGGGTTTCCGTGGTGATACGGTTTTTTGAGAAATCCACCAGCATCTGATCATCAAACGAGGCGGAGAATTTCGCAAAACGATCGCTCTCCTGGGCAAACAGGTCGGCAATGCGTACGTTTTTCATCTGTTCGTAATGCTGCTGCAGGGCCTGCCAGGCAGCGGTTTGCGTCGGATTGATATTTTTCATGGCAACACTCTTATGTTTTAACAACCGTAATTCTGACCGGACGTCATCTTACCTGTTGACCGTGACTCACTTTCCTTTTCCTGCAACAGGTTACGACTATTGTAGCGGTGAGCGCCCGCTGGCTTTTTCTCACCCTTTGCCCGGGACTCATTATAATTCAGGCTGCGGCGAAGATAGCCGCAAGGTATTTCAGTATGACGATTCTTACCGTTGAAAGGAAAAATTTTTATGCCGCTCTCTGCTCCATTACTGCTGGTGATCATTGGCTTCAGTTCGCTGATGGCCCAGTGGATCGCCTGGTTACTGCGGCTTCCAGCGATTTTACCGCTGTTGGTTTTCGGAATCGTACTGGGTCCGATAACGCATATCCTGACGCCTGATGCGCTGTTTGGCGACTTGCTGTTCCCCCTGGTTTCGCTTTCGGTGGCGATCATTCTTTTCGAAGGCGCGCTGACGCTGCGCGTCGATGAAATTCGCGGCCTCGGCGGCGTGGTGCGTAACCTGATCGTTATCGGGATGCCGGTTACCTTTATCATTATTAGCCTCGCCTGCTGGCTGCTGCTGCACTTTCCGCCTGAGCTGGCGGCGCTGGTCGGTGCGGTCACGGTGGTGACTGGACCGACGGTCATTGCGCCGCTGATGCGCGTAGTGCGTCCCAACGCGGCGATTAATCAGGTGCTGCGCTGGGAAGGCATTGTGATCGATCCGGTGGGCGCTATTTTTACCCTGCTGGTGTTTGAATTCATTGTGCTGCGTCAGCATGCTGAATCGTTATCGCATCTGTTCTGGACGCTGGGCGTGACGGCGGCGGTGGGCCTGAGCGTCGGCGCGCTGGCCGGCTGGCTGCTGGGTATCGCCCTTAAGCGCGTCTGGCTGCCCGGTTATCTGCAAAACTTCGGCGTACTGGCGATTGTGTTAACTACGTTCGGCGTCTCCAACGCGCTGGCCGATGAGTCGGGCCTGCTGACCGTGACCGTGATGGGCATCTGGCTGGCCAATATGCGCGACGTCGATTTGCGCGACATCATCGCCTTTAAAGAGGAGCTGTCGGCGCTGCTGATCTCCGGCCTGTTTATTATCCTTGCCGCTCGTCTGGATATCGGCGCACTGCTGTCGCTGGGCTGGCCGCTGATCGCGGTGCTGCTGGTGGTGCAGTTTATCGCCCGCCCGCTCTGTATCGCGCTCTCCACCTGGGGTTCGTCGTTGCACTGGCGCGACCGTCTGCTACTGAGCTGGATCGCGCCGCGCGGTATTGTAGCGGCGGCGGTAAGCTCGCTGTTCGCCCTGACGCTGGCGCGCAGCGGCTATGCGCAGGCCGATCGGCTGGTGACGGTGGTGTTTGCAGTGATTATCGGCACCGTGGTATTGCAGAGCCTGACCAGCGCCCCGCTGGCGCGCTGGCTGCGCGTTCAGCAGCAGCGCCCGCGCGGCGTATTGATTATCGGCGCCAACGCCGTGGCACGCGCGTTGGCGCTGGCGCTACAGCGATTGAATATCCCGGTCATGCTTACCGACAGCAGCTGGGAGTATTATCGTCAGGCCAGAATGGAAGGGATTCCCGCCTGGTATGGCAATGCCTGGTCTGAACATGCAGAGAACTACCTCGATCTTAGCGATATCGCGCAGGTGCTGGCACTGTCGCCGAACCGGCATCAGAACGCGCTGGCGGTTTACCATTTCAGCCATATTTTCGGCGCGGCGAAAGTCGCTTCCGTGCGCTCCGGATCGTCGCTGACCGGTCGTCGTGATAGCGAAAGCCCGCGCTTCCGCCGCCATGAGACACTGTTTGGCGCGGAGCAGACCTATGGCAATCTGAGCGTTCTGCTGGCCAAAGGCGCCACCATCAAGGCTACACAGCTGACAGAAAATTTTGGCTGGCAGGACTATCTGCAAACTCACCCGGGCGTTATCCCGCTGTTTGCGCTAAAAGAGAATGGACAGCTGACCCTTATGGGTAACGCGCCGCCGCCAGAGGTGCCCTGTACGCTGATTGCGTTGGTACAAGTTGAGAATTCTTCAAATGCCAATCATTGACAGCGGCGGCAGAACCCGATATTTGTAAGCGGTTACTTGCGCAGCGATGCGTAAGCCAGAAGAGGCGCGTCGCCCAGGTAGTGTGTCAGAGGAGCCGTATCCGGTGAAGACACATCAGGGGGAGCGACGCCGAGGCAATCTTTCCACGGCGGGGAGCTTGTCGGCTGCAGAGGCTGAATCCTCTGGGTTGTCACCAGGCGCGTGCGACAGTCGGACGCGCTACAAGGTGGAGCGCTTCTGGGTGCTCGTAGTTGTTCCCCTCTACGTCTGCCCCGTTTCTGCTCTTCCCTTGTGCCAAGGCTGATGGAATTGAACCTGACACGGGGTATCTATGTTGCAATCTCAATTAATCGTCGCCAAGTTTGGCGGCACCAGCGTCGCGGATTTTACCGCAATGAACCGCAGCGTCGATGTGGTGCTGGGTAACGCGAATGTCCGGCTGGTAGTGCTTTCCGCTTCCGCCGGGATCACCAATCTGTTGGTGGCGCTGGCCGAAGGCCACGAACCGTCGCAGCGCTATGCGCTGCTGGATGAAATCCGTCGTATTCAATATGCCATTGTCGATCGGCTGCAGCAGCCGGAAGTGATCCGTGAGGAGATCGACCGCATGTTGGATAATATCGCCATGTTGGCTGAGACGGCGTCGCTGGCTTCTTCAGCCGCGCTGACCGATGAGCTGGTCAGCCACGGCGAGCTGATGTCTTCTCTGCTGTTTGTGGAAATCCTGCGCGAGCGCAGCGTGGCCGCCGAGTGGTTCGACGTGCGCAAAATCATGCGCACCAACGATCGTTTCGGCCGCGCCGAGCCGGACGTGAGCGCGCTGGCGGAGTTAAGCCACCAGCAGCTGCGTCCAAGGCTGGAACAGGCGCTGGTGATCACCCAGGGCTTTATTGGCAGCGACGCGCAAGGCCGCACCACTACTCTGGGCCGTGGCGGCAGCGATTATACCGCCGCCCTGTTAGGCGAGGCGTTGCAGGCGCAGCGCATCGATATCTGGACCGACGTTCCCGGCATCTATACCACCGATCCGCGCGTCGTTCCGGCCGCGCAGCGTATCGATAAAATCACTTTTGAAGAAGCCGCTGAGATGGCGACCTTCGGCGCGAAAGTGCTGCACCCGGCGACGCTGCTGCCCGCAGTCCGCAACGATATTCCGGTATTTGTCGGTTCCAGCAAAGATCCTGCCGCTGGCGGCACGCTGGTGTGCAATGAGACGGAAAACCCGCCGCTATTCCGCGCGCTGGCGCTGCGCCGTAAGCAAACGCTGTTAACGCTGCACAGCCTGAATATGCTGCACGCGCGCGGCTTCCTCGCTGAGGTATTTGCAATTCTGGCGCGTCACCATATTTCCGTCGATCTGATTACCACCTCCGAAGTGAGTGTGGCGCTGACGCTGGATACTACCGGCTCGACCTCTACCGGCGACAGCCTGTTAACCCAGGCGTTGCTGACCGAGCTTTCGTCGCTGTGTCGGGTTGAGGTGGAGGAGAATCTGGCGCTGGTGGCGCTGATTGGCAATAAGCTGTCGCAGGCGTGCGGCGTGGGCAAAGAGGTCTTCGGCGTACTGGAGCCCTTTAACCTGCGCATGATCTGCTACGGCGCCAGCAGCTATAACCTCTGTTTCCTGGTGCCGGGCAATGATGCAGAGCAGGTAGTGCGTACTCTGCATCACAATTTGTTTAAGTGCTAATGTTTAACCCTGGCGGTGCGGGCTTAAGACAAACATTGTCTGGCGGCAATCCCCTGCCATCTTTATAAGGAAGTTTGGCTTATGCTCGCCAGAATCACCCGTTTGTTTCCGCTGTGGGCTGTTTTGCTCTCGGCGGCCGCCTATTATTCGCCCGGCACCTTTACCGGCATCGGCCCCTGGGTTTCTTATTTGCTGATGCTGATTATGTTCGGTATGGGCGTAACTTTGCATATCGATGATTTTAAACGCGTGCTGGTGCGTCCGGCGCCGGTTATCGCCGGCACCTTTTTGCACTATCTGGTTATGCCGCTGGCTGCCTGGCTGTTGGCTAAACTGTTTCAGATGCCGCCTGACCTGGCCGCAGGTATGATTCTGGTGGGCAGCGTCGCCAGCGGCACGGCCTCTAACGTTATGATCTATCTGGCGAAAGGCGATGTCGCCTTGTCGGTAACCATCTCTTCGGTTTCCGCACTGGTCGGGGTCTTTGCTACGCCGTTGCTAACGCGCTTCTATGTGGATACCCATGTTGAGGTGGATGTGGTCGGCATGTTGCTAAGCATTATTAAAATCGTGGTGATCCCTATTGGCCTCGGCCTGATTGTTCATCACAGCATGAATCGCGTGGTGAAGCGTGTCGAGCCGTGGCTGCCAGCGTTTTCTATGATCTGTATTCTGCTGATCATTAGCGCGGTGGTGGCCGGTAGCCAGGGCTTTATCGGGTCGGTTGGCCTGGTGGTGATTGCAGCGGTGGTATTGCATAACGCCATCGGACTATTAGGCGGCTACTGGGGCGGCAAACTGTTTGGCTTTGATGAGTCCACCTGCCGCACGCTGGCGCTGGAGGTCGGCATGCAGAACTCCGGGCTGGCGGCTACGCTGGGCAAGCTCTATTTCTCGCCGCTGGCGGCGCTGCCCGGCGCGCTGTTTTCCGTCTGGCACAACCTTTCCGGTTCGCTGCTGGCGGGTTACTGGTCCGGCAAGCCGGTTAACAAAAAATAAACCTGCAGACGTTTGCTAGCGATTCACGCTGGCAAACGCTTACTCCTCATCCCGCTCATCGTCCGGCTGTTCCAGCACACTGTAGGCCACCGCGCAAAATAGCGAGTTAAGCCGCTTCATATCGCCCAGCAGCCCCAAATGCAGCGAACTGGTTTCGATGCTCTGCACATTTTTTTGATGCAGACGATCCACATGCTCATGTGAAAAGCGCCGGTTCATAATGCGGAAACGGTGTTTGGCTCGGCGCAGCCGCTTCGCGCTGGCGATATCGCGCGATAAAAACACCGACAGCGCCAGCCGCAGATTATTCAGCAGCTGTTCATGCAGCTGTTCCAGCTCCCTTAAGCCCTCCGGCGAAAAAGCGCGCCGCGCGGCCAGCGACTTATCCGCCACATCACCGCTCATACGTTCGATAATATCGCCCGCCTGCTCCAGGTTAAGCGCCGTTTCAATAATTTCGGCCCAGCGGCGTGAATCAGCCTCTGGCAGATCCTCTTTCGGCATCCGCGCCAGATAGAGTTTGATCGCGGTATACAGCACATCCACGTCATCATCCAGCCGCCGCACTTCGCGCTCCTGCCTCGGTTCGCCGTGCATCACCTTATAGAAGTTCTCCATCATCATTTCCAGCACGTCGCCGATACGCAGAGTTTCACGCGCGGCATTAGCCAACGCCAGCGCCGGCGTATCCAGCGCGCTGCGATCGAGATGTTTGGGCTTCAGACGCGCATCGTTTTCCTGATCGTCACGGATCAGCCGCTGGCACAGGCGCGCCATAGGATCGGCAAAAGGCACCATCACCAGGCAGCGGATCAGGTTATAGAAAACATGGAAGAAGATAACCAGCTCTTCATCAGGCACCGGCAATGTATCCAGCCACGGCGACAGTACATGGATAAAAGGCAGCACCAGCACGCAGCCAATCGCCTTAAACAGCAGGCTGCCGAGCGCCACCCGTTTGCCGGCGGCGTTAGAGCCGCTGTTGTTCAGCATCGCCAGTAGCCCGCTGCCGAGGTTGGCGCCGATAACCAGGCAAAGGGCGACCTGAAACGAGATCACGCCAGCGGCCGTCAGCGTGGCGGTGAGCAGTACCGCCGCCAGGCTGGAATAACTGATAATGGCGAACACCGCGCCGATGAGCGCATCCAGCATAATATCGCCGGTCAGCGAAGAGAAGATGACCTGCACGCCTGAAGCCTGAGTGATCGGTTTGGCCGCCTCAACCACCAGCTGCAGCGCCAGCAAAATTAAGCCGAGACCGATACTGGCGCGTCCCAGCTGCCCTGCCCGCGTCTGTTTACGGCCGAGGAAAAAAACCACGCCGAAAAAGATAAACAGCGGCGACAGCCAGGAGAGGTCGAAGGTCAGCACGCGCGCCATAATCGCCGTACCGACATCGGCACCAAGAATGATCACCAGCGCCGGCGTCAGGCCAACCAGATTTTGCGCCACAAACGAGGTCACCAGTAACGTGGTGGCATTGCTGCTCTGCACCAGCGCCGTGACGCCGATACCGGCCATAAAAGCCATCGGTTTCTTTTCTACGCTACGGCTGAGCACGCGCCGCAAATCGGCGCCATAAACGCGCATAATACCGGTGCGCACAATATGGGTTCCCCATACCAGCAGCGCCACCGCAGAAAGTAAATTAAGCAGGGTTAACACGACTATCAAACTCCTTCATGCCAGACGACAACAGCATTTACATCCCGCCCGGCGGGGAATGCAGCAAATGAAAAAACGCTTCTCTTTACACGCTCCGCAGGATCCTGTTTTTAAGTGGTTTTTCAGGTAGGTTAACGCGGGGATGATTCTATTAAATGTAGACTACCCGAGGCGGGCGAGAGGGAAAGTTAGTGACCGCGGTGCCAGGGCAACGGCGCGCAGGTGGGACAACGCCACAGCACGGCGCCGACCCTTTCCGGGCCAGCGCCAGGGAGATTAATCGGCATCGTAGCCGAGATGAGGCGCCAGCCAGCGTTCCACCTCGCTTACCGTCATTCCTTTACGCGCCGCGTAGTCCTCGATTTGATCGCGCTGCAGCTGCGCCACGGCGAAGTAACGGCTGTCAGGATGGCTAAAGTACCAGCCGGAAACCGACGCGCCAGGCCACATGGCAAAGGATTCGGTCAGCTTCATTCCGGTATGGCGTTCTACGTCCAGCAGTTGCCAGATAGTGGCCTTTTCAGTATGTTCCGGACAGGCCGGATAACCCGGCGCAGGACGGATGCCCTGATAATTTTCACGAATAAGCTCCTCATTGCTGAGGTTCTCATTGGCTGCATAGCCCCAAATGACCTTACGTACCCGCTCGTGCAGGTATTCGGCAAAGGCTTCCGCCAGTCGATCGGCCAGCGCTTTGACCATAATTTTATTGTAATCATCATGCTGACGGTCCCAGGCGTCGGCCAGCGCATCCTCCTCCAGCCCGCCAGTGACGGCAAAAGCGCCGAGGTAATCCGCTTTTCCGCTCGCCTTCGGCGCCACAAAATCCGCCAGGCAGTAGTTTGCAAAACCCACCTTTTCCGTTTGCTGGCGTAAATGATGACTCACGGCAATGACCTGCGAGCGTGATTCGTCCTGGTAGATTTCAATATCATCGCCAACGCGGTTTGCCGGAAAGAGGCCAACTACGCCGCGCGGCGTCAGGCTGCCTTCAGCGCTTAGCCGATCGAGCATAGCATTCGCATCGGCAAACAGGCGCTGCGCCTCTTCGCCCACCACGTCGTCCTCAAGGATGCGCGGATATTTACCCGCCAGTGACCAGGTCATAAAGAACGGCGTCCAGTCAATATAGTGACGCAGAGTCTCAATCGAGGCCTTTACTTCACTGACACCTAACCGGTGAGCCGTGGGCGGCGTGTATTGCGCCCAGTCAAAAGCAAAATCATTTTCACGCGCGGCCTGCAGCGTGACCGGCGGGGTGCGCGGCTTTTTGCGCCCGTGCTGAATGCGCACTGTTTCATACTCTTTGCGCGTACGGGCGACAAAATTATCGTGTTGCTCAGGTGACAGCAGCGCGGAGACCACACCAACGGTACGCGAGGCGTTCTGTACGTAAACCGTGGGGCCGCTGTAGTTCTGCTCAATTTTCACTGCGGTATGCGCTTTAGAGGTGGTCGCGCCGCCAATCAACAACGGCAGAGTAAAGCCCTGACGCTCCATCTCTTTCGCCACGTTGACCATTTCATCCAACGAAGGCGTAATCAGCCCTGACAGGCCGATAATATCAGCCCGCTCTTCACGCGCGGTTTTAAGGATTTTCTCCGTCGGCACCATCACGCCAAGATCGATAATTTCATAGTTATTGCACTGCAGCACCACGCCAACGATATTTTTGCCGATGTCATGAACATCGCCTTTTACCGTGGCCAGCACGATTTTGCCGTTAGTGCTGCCCACCGCTTTGCTGGCCTGAATGTAAGGTTCCAGCCAGGCGACCGCCTGCTTCATTACGCGTGCTGATTTAACCACCTGCGGCAGGAACATCTTTCCTTCGCCAAACAGATCGCCGACTACGTTCATCCCAGCCATCAACGGCCCTTCAATCACTTCAATAGGACGATCGGCCTGTAGACGCGCCTCTTCGGTATCTTCTTCGATAAATTCAGTAATGCCTTTAACCAGCGAATATTCCAGCCGCTTCGCCACGTCCCAGCTACGCCATTCCGCCTGCGGTTTGGTGCTGTCATCCTCCGCCTTGCTGCCGCGATATTTTTCCGCCAGCTCCAGCAGACGCTCGGTACCATCGTCGCGGCGGTTTAAAATCACATCCTCTACCGCATCACGCAATTCAGCGGGCAGATCGTCATAAATCGCCAGCTGACCGGCGTTAACAATCCCCATATCCATGCCGTTACGGATCGCGTAATAGAGGAATACTGCATGAATCGCTTCACGGACCGGATCGTTACCGCGAAAAGAGAAAGAGACATTAGAAACGCCGCCGGAAATCAGCGCGTAAGGTAACTCACGCTTGATATCTTCGCAGGCACCGATAAAGTCCATCGCATAGTTGTTGTGCTCGTCGATCCCGGTCGCGACGGCGAATATGTTGGGATCAAAAATAATATCTTCCGGCGGGAAACCGACCTCTTCCGTCAGAATGCGATAAGCGCGCCGACAGATCTCGATTTTACGCGCCCGCGTATCTGCCTGCCCAATCTCATCAAAGGCCATCACCACCATCGCCGCGCCATAACGGCGTACCAGTCGCGCATGGTGGATAAACGCTTCCACGCCCTCTTTCATCGATACAGAGTTAACGATGCCTTTGCCCTGAATGCACTGCAGCCCCTTTTCAATCACCTCCCATTTTGAGGAGTCGATCATGATCGGTACGCGCGCAATATCGGGTTCACCAGCAATCAGGTTAAGAAAACGCACCATCGCCGCTTCCGCGTCGAGCATGCCTTCATCCATATTGATATCAATGATTTGCGCACCGCTCTCTACCTGCTGACGCGCGACATCCAGCGCTTCGCTGTATTTCTCTTCTTTGATGAGCCGCTTAAATTTTGCTGAGCCGGTAACATTGGTTCGTTCACCAACGTTAACAAACAGCGAATCCGCGCCAATATTTAACGGCTCCAGCCCGGAGAGACGACAGGCAACTGGCACCTCCGGCAGCTTGCGCGGCGCAACGCCGTCGATCGCCTGCGCCATTGCGGCGATATGCGCCGGCGTGGTTCCGCAGCAGCCGCCAACGATATTTAAAAACCCGGCGTGCGCCCACTCGGCAATCTGCTCTGCCATTATCTGCGCATCCAAATCGTATTCGCCGAAGGCGTTAGGCAGACCGGCATTGGGATGAGCAGTGACGTAACATTCGGCAAGGCGCGACATTTCCGCCACGTACTGACGCAGCTCATCTGGCCCCAGCGCGCAGTTCAGACCAAAGGAGAGCGGCTCGGCATGGCGCAGCGAGTTATAAAACGCTTCGGTTGTTTGACCCGAAAGGGTTCGGCCCGAGGCATCGGTAATGGTACCGGAGAGCATCAGCGGCAGCGAAACGCCCAGCGCTTCAAACTCGCTTTGAATAGCGAATACGGCGGCTTTTGCGTTCAACGTGTCGAAAATGGTTTCGATCATGATGATATCCACGCCGCCTTCGATCAGCGCGCGCGTCGATTCACGATAAGCCGTGACCAGCTCATTAAAGGTGACGTTGCGGTAAGCAGGATCGTTAACATCGGGCGAAATCGAGCAGGTCCGGTTAGTCGGCCCCAGTACTCCGGCAACATAGCGCGGGCGCTGTGGCGTTTTCACACTCCATTCATCAGCGCAGGCGCGAGCCAGACGGGCCGCTTCATAGTTAATCTCTGCCGACAACGATTCCATGTGGTAATCCGCCATCGCAATGGTGGTGGCATTGAATGTGTTGGTTTCCAGAATGTCGGCGCCCGCTTCCAGATAGGCGTTGTGGATGGCGCGAATAATTTCCGGCTGCGTCAGCACCAACAGATCGTTGTTGCCTTTCAGATCGCTGGTCCACCTGGCGAAGCGCTCGCCCCGGTAATCCTGTTCTTCCAGTCGATAGCTCTGGATCATGGTGCCCATACCGCCGTCCAACACCATGATACGTTGCGCCAGCTGTTGATGC
The DNA here is from genome assembly GCF_023517775.1 of Mixta hanseatica. Lineage (NCBI taxonomy): Bacteria > Pseudomonadati > Pseudomonadota > Gammaproteobacteria > Enterobacterales > Erwiniaceae > Mixta > Mixta hanseatica. The sequence goes on from NZ_CP082904.1 coordinate 3,944,262, forward strand.
AGTGCGTCGATTCTGTCAGTCACTCTTGCGTCACCCATTTCGATTATAATTAGCCCCGTCTGTGGCTCAGTCTGGCATATTTTTTGTACGGCTCAAAGCCGCCTCTGGAGCGGAACCAGGTTCCAGAGCTCGCCTTTTTAATAACCGGAAGCGGCCTTTAACCTGCTGGAGTTATGCCGGGATGTTATTCCAACGTTGGATTCATATGACGTAAGTCGTAAGGCGTTATTTGGTAAACGTAATAGTTGAGCCAGTTGGAAAACAGCAGATTGCCATGACTGCGCCAGCTGGCGCGCGGCGTGAGTGCCGGATTGTCCTGCGGAAAGTAGTTGTGAGGGATAACCGGGTGTAACCCCGCTTCGCTATCGCGCTGGAATTCCCCTGCCAGCGTTAGCGCATCATATTCAGGGTGGCCGGTAACAAAAGCCAACCGCTTATCTTTGCTACCCAGCAGGTAAGGCCCGGCCAGTTCAGACTCCGCAAAGATCTCCAGATCGGTATAGTCGCGGATCAGCTGAGCAGGGAAGTCTGCATAGCGTGAGTGCGGCGCAAGGAACGTATCGTCGAATCCGCGCGTTAACAAAGCGTGCGGATGCAGGGTTTGGTGTTCATATACGCCTGACAGCTTAGTGGAGCGCGTCTGTTTCGGAATACCATATAAAATATTAAGCGCCGCCTGCACTGCCCAGCAGACGAACAGGGTTGAGGTGACATGCTCTTTCGCCCAGTGCAGTACGCGCTGTATCTGCGGCCAGTAAGCTACATCATTAAAATCGACCAGACCCAGCGGCGCGCCGGTAACAATCAGACCATCGTAGTTATCATGCTCAATATCTTCAAAGTTGCAGTAAAAATTATTGAGGTGCTCCATCGGCGTGTTGCGTGATTCACGGCTATCAATGCGTAACAGTTGAATGTCTATCTGCAGTGGAGAGTTAGAAAGCAGACGTAAAAACTGGTTTTCCGTCTCGATCTTCTTTGGCATCAGATTTAATACCAGCACTTTCAACGGTCGGATTTCCTGAACGCTGGCGCGAGAATGGGTCATAACAAAGACATTCTCCTGGCGTAAACAGTTTACGGCTGGTAATTCATCGGGTACCCGAATTGGCATAGCCTCTATTCCTCACTACATACGTTTATACGTTTAGACATCCAGATGCCCGAAGATAGCTTGCCAGAGACCGAATGTCGAGGCTTCAACCAGTAATTGAAAATGTTTCATTCAGGAAAGTAAAAAGGCTATGAGAAGGAGTAAAAACCGTAGAAAAGGTTATAAAGCAAAGAGGAGCTTGCAGCTTAAAAGGCGGGTAATCAAAGATAAAGCCTCAGGGAGAGGCGGCTGTCTGCAGAATACAGCGCACCGGGGATAAAAAAACACCGGTTTTCTGCCGGTTGCAGATACGAAAAAGCCCCAGCTTTCGCTGAGGCTCTGTCGTTGTTTTGATGCCTGGCAGTTCCCTACTCTCGCATGGGGAAGCCCCACACTACCATCGGCGCTACGGCGTTTCACTTCTGAGTTCGGCATGGGGTCAGGTGGGACCACCGCGCTCTTGCCGCCAGGCAAATCTGTTTCCGTCCGCCGCCCTCACGGCCGCGCACGTTTATCCGTCAACAAGCCAAAATCTCTCAACTCAAAACGCCTGTGGCGTTGTAAGGTTAAGCCTCACGGGTCATTAGTACCGGTTAGCTCAACGCATCGCTGCGCTTACACACCCGGCCTATCAACGTCGTCGTCTTCAACGTCCCTTCAGGGGGCTCAGGGTCCCAGGGAAGACTCATCTCGAGGCAAGTTTCGTGCTTAGATGCTTTCAGCACTTATCTCTTCCGCACTTAGCTACCGGGCAGTGCCATTGGCATGACAACCCGAACACCAGCGGTGCGTTCACTCCGGTCCTCTCGTACTAGGAGCAACCCCTCTCAGTCTTCCAGCGCCCACGGCAGATAGGGACCGAACTGTCTCACGACGTTCTAAACCCAGCTCGCGTACCACTTTAAATGGCGAACAGCCATACCCTTGGGACCTACTTCAGCCCCAGGATGTGATGAGCCGACATCGAGGTGCCAAACACCGCCGTCGATATGAACTCTTGGGCGGTATCAGCCTGTTATCCCCGGAGTACCTTTTATCCGTTGAGCGATGGCCCTTCCATTCAGAACCACCGGATCACTATGACCTGCTTTCGCACCTGCTCGAACCGTCACTCTCGCAGTCAAGCCAGCTTATGCCATTGCACTAACCTCACGATGTCCGACCGTGATTAGCTGACCTTCGTACTCCTCCGTTACACTTTGGGAGGAGACCGCCCCAGTCAAACTACCCACCAGACACTGTCCCCACGCCGGTTCACGGCGCCAGGTTAGAACATCAAACATTAAAGGGTGGTATTTCAAGGATGGCTCCGTGCGAACTGGCGTCCGCACTTCACAGCCTCCCACCTATCCTGCACATCAAGGCTCAATGTTCAGTGTCAAGCTGTAGTAAAGGTTCACGGGGTCTTTCCGTCTTGCCGCGGGTACACTGCATCTTCACAGCGAGTTCAATTTCACTGAGTCTCGGGTGGAGACAGCCTGGCCATCATTACGCCATTCGTGCAGGTCGGAACTTACCCGACAAGGAATTTCGCTACCTTAGGACCGTTATAGTTACGGCCGCCGTTTACCGGGGCTTCGATCAGGAGCTTCTCTTGCGATAACCCCATCAATTAACCTTCCGGCACCGGGCAGGCGTCACACCGTATACGTCCACTTTCGTGTTTGCACAGTGCTGTGTTTTTAATAAACAGTTGCAGCCAGCTGGTATCTTCGACTGGCTTCGGCTCGGGGAGCAAGTCCCTCCACCTACATGCCAGCGTGCCTTCTCCCGAAGTTACGGCACCATTTTGCCTAGTTCCTTCACCCGAGTTCTCTCAAGCGCCTTGGTATTCTCTACCTGACCACCTGTGTCGGTTTGGGGTACGATTCGTTGTTACCTGATGCTTAGAGGCTTTTCCTGGAAGCAGGGCATTTGTTGCTTCAGCACCGTGGTGCCTCGTCGTCACGCCTCAGCCTTGACCCTCCGGATTTGCCTGGAAAGTCAGCCTACACGCTTAAACCGGGACAACCGTCGCCCGGCCAACATAGCCTTCTCCGTCCCCCCTTCGCAGTAACACCGAGTACGGGAATATTAACCCGTTTCCCATCGACTACGCCTTTCGGCCTCGCCTTAGGGGTCGACTCACCCTGCCCCGATTAACGTTGGACAGGAACCCTTGGTCTTCCGGCGAGCGGGCTTTTCACCCGCTTTATCGTTACTTATGTCAGCATTCGCACTTCTGATACCTCCAGCATGCCTCACAGCACACCTTCGACGGCTTACAGAACGCTCCCCTACCCAACAACACACAGTGTCGCTGCCGCAGCTTCGGTGCATGGTTTAGCCCCGTTACATCTTCCGCGCAGGCCGACTCGACCAGTGAGCTATTACGCTTTCTTTAAATGATGGCTGCTTCTAAGCCAACATCCTGGCTGTCTGGGCCTTCCCACATCGTTTCCCACTTAACCATGACTTTGGGACCTTAGCTGGCGGTCTGGGTTGTTTCCCTCTTCACGACGGACGTTAGCACCCGCCGTGTGTCTCCCGTGATAACATTCTCCGGTATTCGCAGTTTGCATCGGGTTGGTAAGCCGGGATGGCCCCCTAGCCGAAACAGTGCTCTACCCCCGGAGATGAATTCACGAGGCGCTACCTAAATAGCTTTCGGGGAGAACCAGCTATCTCCCGGTTTGATTGGCCTTTCACCCCCAGCCACAGGTCATCCGCTAATTTTTCAACATTAGTCGGTTCGGTCCTCCAGTTAGTGTTACCCAACCTTCAACCTGCCCATGGCTAGATCACCGGGTTTCGGGTCTATACCCTGCAACTTAGCGCCCGGTTAAGACTCGGTTTCCCTGCGGCTCCCCTATACGGTTAACCTTGCTACAGAATATAAGTCGCTGACCCATTATACAAAAGGTACGCAGTCACCCCATAAAGAGGCTCCCACTGCTTGTACGTACACGGTTTCAGGTTCTTTTTCACTCCCCTCGCCGGGGTTCTTTTCGCCTTTCCCTCACGGTACTGGTTCACTATCGGTCAGTCAGGAGTATTTAGCCTTGGAGGATGGTCCCCCCATATTCAGACAGGATACCACGTGTCCCGCCCTACTCATCGAGCTCACAGCACATGCATCTTCGTGTACGGGACTGTCACCCTGTACCGTGCGCCTTTCCAGACGCTTCCACTGACACACATGCTGATTCAGGCTCTGGGCTGTTCCCCGTTCGCTCGCCGCTACTCAGGGAATCTCGGTTGATTTCTTTTCCTCGGGGTACTTAGATGTTTCAGTTCCCCCGGTTCGCCTCATGTCACTATGTATTCATGACATGATAGTGCAACGGATTGCACTGGGTTTCCCCATTCGGGTATCGCCGGTTGATAGCGGTTCATATCACCTTACCGGCGCTTATCGCAGATTAGCACGCCCTTCATCGCCTCTGACTGCCAGGGCATCCACCGTGTACGCTTATTCGCTTAACCTCACAACCCACAGACGTCTCGTGACGGCTGCGCATCACGTCAGCTTCGTTGTGCAGTGCTCGCCATGCTCATGGACAATAAGTCCACTCCGCCTGCTGCGCGCTGTACGCCTTGCTGTCGTTTTGCTCGCTCGTCCCGGTGTACTGATTCGGGATGTAAGTATTGAGAGAATCGTGAACAACATAACGTTGTTCCGTTTTCAATTTTCAGCTTGTTTCCGGATTGTTAAAGAGCAATATCTTAAAGCCGACTTCTCAGTCAGTTTTAAGATATTTTGGCAGGTGACTTTCACTCACAGACCAGCAAGTGGCGTCCCCTAGGGGATTCGAACCCCTGTTACCGCCGTGAAAGGGCGGTGTCCTGGGCCTCTAGACGAAGGGGACACGAAATTTGCTGTGCGAATCACCGATTCGCTAATTTCGTGTAAGGGCGAGATTTTCTTAAGAAAATCGAGCGACAATATCTTTTGTCACTGTACCCCCTACGCGTAAACGCCTTGCTCGTTACTTCTATCAGACAATCTGTGTGAGCACTTCACGGGCGGGATTCAGCATGGTAAGGAGGTGATCCAACCGCAGGTTCCCCTACGGTTACCTTGTTACGACTTCACCCCAGTCATGAATCACAAAGTGGTAAGCGCCCTCCCGAAGGTTAAGCTACCTACTTCTTTTGCAACCCACTCCCATGGTGTGACGGGCGGTGTGTACAAGGCCCGGGAACGTATTCACCGTGGCATTCTGATCCACGATTACTAGCGATTCCGACTTCACGGAGTCGAGTTGCAGACTCCGATCCGGACTACGACGCACTTTATGAGGTCCGCTTGCTCTCGCGAGGTCGCTTCTCTTTGTATGCGCCATTGTAGCACGTGTGTAGCCCTGGCCGTAAGGGCCATGATGACTTGACGTCATCCCCACCTTCCTCCGGTTTATCACCGGCAGTCTCCTTTGAGTTCCCGGCCGAACCGCTGGCAACAAAGGATAAGGGTTGCGCTCGTTGCGGGACTTAACCCAACATTTCACAACACGAGCTGACGACAGCCATGCAGCACCTGTCTCACGGTTCCCGAAGGCACTTCCGCATCTCTGCAGAATTCCGTGGATGTCAAGGCCAGGTAAGGTTCTTCGCGTTGCATCGAATTAAACCACATGCTCCACCGCTTGTGCGGGCCCCCGTCAATTCATTTGAGTTTTAACCTTGCGGCCGTACTCCCCAGGCGGTCGACTTAACGCGTTAGCTCCGGAAGCCACGAGTCAAGCTCACAGCCTCCAAGTCGACATCGTTTACGGCGTGGACTACCAGGGTATCTAATCCTGTTTGCTCCCCACGCTTTCGCACCTGAGCGTCAGTCTTCGTCCAGGGGGCCGCCTTCGCCACCGGTATTCCTCCAGATCTCTACGCATTTCACCGCTACACCTGGAATTCTACCCCCCTCTACGAGACTCTAGCCTGCCAGTTTCGAATGCAGTTCCCGGGTTGAGCCCGGGGATTTCACATCCGACTTGACAGACCGCCTGCGTGCGCTTTACGCCCAGTAATTCCGATTAACGCTTGCACCCTCCGTATTACCGCGGCTGCTGGCACGGAGTTAGCCGGTGCTTCTTCTGCGGGTAACGTCAATGAATAAGGTTATTAACCTCACTCCCTTCCTCCCCGCTGAAAGTACTTTACAACCCGAAGGCCTTCTTCATACACGCGGCATGGCTGCATCAGGCTTGCGCCCATTGTGCAATATTCCCCACTGCTGCCTCCCGTAGGAGTCTGGACCGTGTCTCAGTTCCAGTGTGGCTGGTCATCCTCTCAGACCAGCTAGGGATCGTCGCCTAGGTGAGCCGTTACCCCACCTACTAGCTAATCCCATCTGGGTTCATCCGATGGTGTGAGGCCCGAAGGTCCCCCACTTTGGTCTTGCGACGTTATGCGGTATTAGCCACCGTTTCCAGTGGTTATCCCCCTCCATCGGGCAGATCCCCAGACATTACTCACCCGTCCGCCACTCGTCAGCAGAGCAGCAAGCTGCTCTCTGTTACCGTTCGACTTGCATGTGTTAGGCCTGCCGCCAGCGTTCAATCTGAGCCATGATCAAACTCTTCAATTAAAAGTCTGATGCTCGAGAAAAACGTCGTAATGAATTACGTGTTCACTCTGAGACTTGATACTGCAATTATTTTTGCGATATCCCGTCCGTGAGTGCCCACACAGATTGTCTGATAAATTGTTAAAGAGCGGTGCGACCGGCGTTTCGTGCCGTTGTCGCGAGGTGGCGTATATTACGCTTTCCTCTTTCAGAGTCAACCCCTTTTTCAGAAGTTTTTCTCCGGCGATTCAGACTTCGCTGAACCGCTCAACACCGCGTGGCGTAAGCCGTTGTGCCGTGTCGATGGAGGCGCATTATAGGGAGTTCTCGGCGGCCTGCAACCGCTAAATTGCAAAAAAATGACTGTTTGCTGCAATCCCCAGCAAAACCGCTATTTATACGCAGTTATCCACAGAATTATGCACCTGCCGCCGGGATTCTAATTTAGGCGAGCATCACGCAAACGTTTTCGCTACAATGCCAGCCGACGTTAATAATGCCCCTGATGGGGCGTTACCTGAAGCTTACCTTTATAGAAGGCCTGTTAAGCTTGATGTAACGCTCTTTACTTGCGAACTAAAGCCAAGGGATAAAACCACCATGCAACAACGTCGTCCTGTACGCCGCGCTCTGCTCAGCGTGTCTGATAAAGCCGGTATCGTCGAATTCGCTCAGGCTCTTTCCCAAAGAGGCGTTGAGCTACTCTCCACTGGCGGCACGGCTCGCCTGCTGGCTGATGCTGGCCTGCCGGTAACAGAAGTCTCTGATTACACCGGCTTCCCGGAAATGATGGATGGACGCGTTAAAACTTTGCATCCGAAGGTACACGGCGGCATTCTCGGACGTCGCGGTCAGGATGATGAGATCATGAGCCAGCATCACATCGATCCGATCGATATGGTTGTCGTTAACCTTTATCCCTTTGCTCAGACCGTCGCGCGCGAAGGCTGCACACTGGAAGACGCGGTAGAAAATATAGATATTGGCGGGCCGACCATGGTGCGCTCGGCAGCGAAGAACCATAAAGACGTGGCGATTGTGGTTAAGAGCAGCGATTATCAGGCGATCATTGCCGAGCTGGACGCTAACGATAACGCCCTCTCCTTTGATACCCGCTTCGATCTCGCAATCAAAGCATTTGAACATACCGCTGCCTATGACAGCATGATCGCTAACTACTTCGGCAGCCTGGTGCCGGCCTATCATGGCGAGACCAATACGCCTTCAGGCCGTTTCCCGCGCACCTTAAATCTGAACTTCATTAAAAAGCAGGATATGCGCTACGGCGAAAACAGCCACCAGCAGGCTGCTTTCTATATTGAAGAAGAGATTAAAGAGGCGTCCGTCGCCACGGCCCGCCAGCTACAGGGCAAAGCGCTCTCTTATAATAATATTGCCGATACTGATGCCGCGCTGGAGTGCGTAAAAGAATTCAACGAGCCCGCCTGCGTGATCGTTAAGCATGCCAACCCTTGCGGCGTGGCGGTCGGCAGTTCTCTGCTGGACGCCTACGAGCGCGCCTTTAAAACCGACCCTACCTCAGCCTTTGGCGGCATTATCGCTTTTAACCGCGAGCTGGACGAAGCCACCGCGCAGGCGATCATTAGCCGACAGTTCGTTGAAGTGATCATTGCGCCATCCGCCAGCGACGCCGCCCTGCAGATCACTGCGGCAAAACAGAACGTTCGCGTCCTGACCTGCGGCGATTGGCAGCAGCGCATCGGCGGTTTAGATTTCAAACGCGTTAATGGCGGCCTGCTGGTACAGGATCGCGATTTAGGCATGGTCGACCGCAGCCAGCTGCGCGTGGTGTCGAAGCGCCAGCCTACCGAGCAGGAGCTGCGTGATGCGCTGTTCTGTTGGAAAGTCGCCAAGTTCGTGAAATCCAATGCCATCGTTTATGCGCGCGATAATATGACCATCGGCATTGGCGCCGGTCAGATGAGCCGTGTCTACTCCGCTAAAATCGCCGGTATCAAAGCGGGTGATGAAGGGCTAGAGGTAAAAGGTTCGGCGATGGCTTCCGATGCGTTTTTCCCGTTCCGTGATGGCATTGATGCCGCGGCCGCCGTTGGCGTCAGCTGCGTGATTCAGCCGGGCGGTTCCATTCGCGATGATGAAGTGATTGCCGCCGCAGACGAGCATGGCATTGCGATGATCTTTACCGATATGCGTCATTTCCGTCATTAATCGCCTGGAGAGTCAAAGATGAACATTTTAATCATTGGTAACGGCGGCCGCGAACATGCGCTGGCATGGAAAGCGGCCCAGTCTCCCCTGGCGGACCGCGTTTTTGTCGCGCCGGGCAATGCCGGCACCGCGCTGGAGCCTGCGCTGCAAAACGTGAATATCGCAGCTAGCGATATTCCGGCGCTGCTGGCCTTCGCGCAGAGCGAAAAAATCGATCTTACTATCGTCGGTCCTGAAGCACCGCTGGTAAAAGGTGTGGTTGACGCTTTCCGTAAAGCGGGCCTGAAAATCTTTGGCCCCAGCAAAGCGGCCGCACAGCTGGAAGGCTCGAAGGCTTTTACCAAAGACTTCCTGGCGCGCCATCGGATCCCCACGGCGGAATATCACAACTTTACCGACGTTGAGCTGGCGCTGCAGTATGTGCATGCCAAAGGCGCGCCAATCGTGATTAAAGCGGACGGGCTGGCGGCCGGTAAAGGCGTTATCGTCGCCATGACGCTGGCAGAAGCCGAAGCCGCAGTACGGGATATGCTGGCGGGCAATGCCTTTGGCGATGCCGGACACCGTATCGTTGTGGAAGAGTTTCTTGATGGCGAAGAAGCCAGCTTTATCGTGATGGTGGATGGCGAGCATGTCTTGCCGATGGCGACCAGCCAGGATCATAAACGCGTAGGCGATGGCGATACCGGCCCGAATACCGGTGGTATGGGCGCTTATTCCCCTGCCCCGGTGGTAACTGCGGAAATCCACCAGCGCGTTATGGATGAGGTTATCTGGCCAACGGTGCGTGGCATGGCGGCCGAAGGCAATATCTATACCGGTTTCCTGTATGCCGGGTTGATGATTGGCCAGGATGGTCAGCCAAAAGTGATCGAATTTAACTGTCGCTTTGGCGATCCGGAAACGCAGCCGATCATGCTACGTCTGCAGTCAGACCTGGTTGAGCTCTGTCTGGCGGCCTGCGAAGGCAAGTTGGATGAAAAAGAGTCGCAGTGGGATGAGCGGCCGGCATTAGGCGTGGTGTTGGCGGCTGGCGGCTACCCTGGCGACTATCGCACCGGCGATGTGATTCATGGCCTGCCGCTGGAAGAGGTCGCAGATGGTAAAATCTTCCATGCCGGCACCCGTCTGGAGGATGACCTGGTGATGACGAACGGCGGACGCGTACTTTGCGTAACGGCGCTGGGCGCCGATGTCGCTGCGGCACAGCGCCGCGCCTATGAACTGGCGACGCCGGTTTCCTGGGAGGGTAGCTTCTGCCGTCGTGATATCGGCTATCGCGCTATCGGACGCAAATAATCTCCGTAGCGGTTCCGCCCTTCCGGCGGGACCGTTTCTCACGCTACGTTACAAATCCGCTTCCTGCGGCGCCCACTGACAATCATCTTCCGTTGAAACAGCCAGTAGCTGGGTGCCCGCCGGCGCTTCCAGCCAGGCGACGCTAACCGCCGATCCCGCCTGATGCTGGAGTTGTTCTACTCTTTGCCACTCACTTTCATCCAGCGCCGGTTTGATCTGCTCGCCCTGACAAGTCTGCAGTTTGTCGCTGCCCTGCCAGCGCCCCTGTTTCAGCAGTACGCGCCCGGCCAGCAGCGCATCGCTGATTTTTAACATGCGCTGCGCATCAAACTTATACAGTTCAATCGTGTCCTCGCTGACCGCCTCACGTTGTCCCGCCAGCTGCCGTTGCATAAAGCTCAGGCTGCCATCGCCGTCAAAACGCAACGTCACATCATCCGGCTGCGCGTCCTTAAGGTGGCGCTCGATACTGGTAAGATTGCCATCCTGCCAGCTATAACGCGTAAAGACGGCCGCGCCCTCCTGAAACGGCTTAAACACCGTCAGCATATGCACGCTGTGCTGATGATTCTTACGCCAGATGCGTACTACGCCGCGATCGGCCAGATAGCCGCTGGCGGTAAAATCAGGCAGCGACGGCTGTGAACTACATCCTGCCAGCAGTAACGTCAGAAGTACGGCCAGGCGCTTCATGATGCTCCGTGATTACAAGACGATACAAAAACAAAAGGGCGACAATAATTGCCGCCCTCGTTAAACCTTTCACTGCAACGCGATTACTTAACGGCGTCTTTCAGTGCTTTACCAGATACGAATGCCGGTACGTTAGCAGCAGCAATTTTGATTTCATTGCCTGTCTGCGGGTTGCGGCCAGTGCGCTCAGCACGGTGGTTAACTTTAAAAGTACCAAAACCAACCAGTTGTACAGCATCACCATCTTTCAGAGACTCGGTAATTGCAGCCAGGGTGGATTCCAGCGCAGCTTTAGCCTGGGACTTGGAGAGATCCGCTTTCTCTGCAATTACATCAATCAGTTGAGTCTTGTTCATAAGTTATCCTTACAGTGTATTTATCGCTTGCTAAGCATCGAGTGCGAGGGAATAGCCAGATTCTGACACCCTTCAGCCTGCACGCACCGATAGCCACATTTTTCAGCCCCCCAAATGTAGACCAGACAGGGGGCGGATGTGAAGCCTTTAGGCATGACAATTCAGGCGTGAAGTCACGTTTTATCGCGTTATTGCTCTATTTTTATACCAATGTTACTTATCGCGGCTTCGCGCAGGTCAGAACGCAGTCCTTTTATCAGATCCAGGTCCCGCTCTTCACAGGCTGCCAGCAGGCGAAAAATCTCCCACTGTGCGTCCCATTCTTCTTCAATCGCCGGTAGCGCGCCCAGCTCCTCATCGGTCATTTCGCGACCAGCCTGAGTCATTTCCAGCATCGCGACCGTGGTGATCGAGGTCTCGCTCACTTCGATAGCATGCTCCAGCGTTTCCCCACTTAGACGCGAATGCACCAGCTCGCTTAACGCAACGCAGGCATCAATCGCCGGATAAACGCCGTAGACGTCAAAATCGTCCGCTAGCGGAATCGCTTCTTCCAGCTTTTCCAGCTGACTGTCGAAATTGATTTTCGCATCCTTTACCGTCAGGGATTCCCAAATCAGATCGAGAATACGGCGATAAAGCTGCGCATCAGCAAACTGCGTCTGCTGACAAAAAGCCCAGTAGTTGGGATAGAGGCGCTCGCACAGGCAGGCCATAAAAGTAACATGCTGCCAGCTTTCCAGCTTCTCGAGGCGCAGATGGATGGGGTTACGTAACATGATAAGGTCTCTTTAGCATCATTCTGGCGGCAGTGTAACGCAAAAGAAACCTTCCGGCACGGCTAACCCTCCTGCCAGCGGAGAAAGGCTGTACGCTCTGATGCCACGGCGTCAGCCCAGCGCGTTGGCTCGGGCAGGCGGTAGCCAGCCATACAGTTTTGCACCCATTGCAGGGCGGTATCGATACTGACGCGATGACCGGTAGAGACAAACAGCGGATTACAGCGTTTTTTGCTGCGCCAGACCCAGCCAATCTTCTCGCCTTTATCCATCAGCGGCTGCTGCGCGCCCGGCTCTTCATCCAGCGGCTCAAAACGCCCGCACAGACGGCGTTTCGCCACGCCGATAGTAGGTACATCCACCAGCATGCCAAAGTGGCTGGCGACGCCAAGCCGCCGTGGATGCGAAATGCCATGACCATCCACAAACAGCAGATCGGGTTTCTGCTCCAGCAGTTCCCAGGCGGCCAGCAGCGCTGGATATTCACGGAAAGAGAGAAAACCGGGGATATAAGGCATGATGGTGGCGATACGCGCCACCTTATATTCGATAAGCTTTAGCGAAGGATATTCCAGGATGACCATGGCGGCACGCGTTACGTCGCCGCCCTGTTCGAAACCGACATCCGCACCGCCAATCAGGCGCGGCGGCATCACATCGAAATCATCATGGCGCACCACTTCCGCGGCGCGCTGTAGCTGTTCGGCTCGTAATGCCTGTATATCCATATCTACTCCTTGTGATAAGGACGTGACAGCCGATGTACCGCCTCCACAAATGCGCCTGCATGCTCAGGCGGCACATCCTGATGGATGCCATGTCCTAAATTAAATACGTGCCCGTTACCCTCGCCAAAGCTGGCAAGGATGGTCGCCACTTCCTGCTCAATACGCGCAGGCGATGCATAAAGCATAGACGGATCCATATTGCCCTGCAGGGCGACTTTGTCTCCGACGCGACGGCGCGCATCGGCAATATCAATGGTCCAGTCCAGTCCCAGTGCGTCACAGCCGGTAGCAGCCATCGCTTCCAGCCATTGACCGCCGCCTTTGGTAAACAGCGTGACCGGCACGCGACGCCCGTCGTTTTCACGGATCAGGCCATCAACAATTTTATGCATATAGCGCAGCGAGAATGCCTGATAATCAGCGCCGGTCAGCACGCCGCCCCAGGAATCAAAAATCATAACCGACTGCGCGCCCGCGCGGATCTGCGCATTCAGGTAAAGGATGACACTGTCCGCCAGCTTATCCAGCATGGCATGTAGCGTTGCCGGCTCGGCATACATCATTTTTTTGATTTTAGTAAAGGCTTTGCTGCTACCGCCTTCCACCATATAGGTCGCCAGCGTCCATGGGCTGCCGGAGAAGCCGATCAGCGGCACTGCGCCCTGCAGGTTTTTGCGGATGGTGCGTACCGCATTCATCACATAGCCCAGTTCCTGTTCCGGGTCAGGCACCGGCAGTTTATCCACATCGGCACGACAGGTAATCGGGGATGCAAAGCGCGGGCCTTCGCCAGCTTCAAAATACAGCCCTAATCCCATCGCATCCGGAATGGTTAAGATATCAGAAAAGAGAATCGCCGCATCCAGAGGATAGCGACGCAGCGGCTGCAGAGTCACTTCACAGGCCAGCTCGGCATTCTTGCACAGCGACATAAAATCGCCAGCCTGCGCGCGCGTGGCCTTGTATTCCGGCAGATAGCGTCCAGCCTGACGCATCATCCATACCGGCGTCACATCTACCGGCTGGCGTAACAGGGCACGCAGGTAACGATCGTTCTTTAATTCGCTCATCATAAGGCTCTCTCAAATACAGGCGCCTAGTGTAGCAGTTATTATCGCCGGTTAAGCAAGTTTGCCGCCGCGCGGCAAACCAGACTTAGCAGCGCTAGTCCTGCCCGTCCGCCGCGCGGCAAAGCGCCACCGTATCCTCAATCAGCCGGCGAGCAACGGTGCCGGCCGGCGGTAACTGCGGTAATGCGTCGTAACGAAACCAGTCAGCATCGATCAGCTCGTTATTATCGATTTGCAGTTCGCCGTCATCATATTCCGCCATAAACGCCATCATCAGCGAATGGGGAAAAGGCCAGGGTTGCGAGGTGACATAGCGCAGATTTTTTACCCGTACGCTGCTCTCTTCCATCACTTCGCGCGCGACCGCCTGCTCCAGCGTTTCGCCCACCTCCACGAATCCCGCCAGCACGGTATAAATGCTGTTGCGATGACGAGCATGCTGCGCCAGCAAAATTTTGTCGTCGCGACGGATGGCGACAATAATGCAGGGCGCGATCTGCGGATAGTAACGCTGGCGGCAGTGGCCGCAGAGACAGGCGTTTTCGCGCTTGCTGAGATGCATTTCATGTCCGCAATAGCCGCAATAGCGATGCGAGCGGATAAACTCAGCCAGCTGTACGCCACGGCCCGCCAGCTGAAACAGCCCGCTATCGATATCAATGATTTGCCGCACCGATCCCATATGATCGTTGCGGTTCTCGCGGATCAGCCAGACCGGTTCGCCCTGCCATTCGCCGATAACTGCGCCCTGCGATCCGATCAGGCCAATTTTTTCTGCCGTACCGCGCGGTAATTCGCCATTCGGCAACCAAATTTTCTGTTCATAGCTGACAACCCACCAACCAGCGTCTACGCTTTTGATCTCACGTTCCATACAACAGTTACCCTTTGCTTCAGCACTTTTGTGACTGGGGCCGTAATTATTCTTAAAAGTGGAACGGATACGGGACACAGCCTCTGTACTGATGTTAAGTATAAGTAGCGGTAAGACTATAACTCACGGAGACAAACATGCTTAACCAGTTAAACGTTCTGACCGAGCGCGTAGGTGGCAGTAATGAACTGGTAGACTTTTGGCTTAATGCGCGCAGGCAGCTGTTGGTTGCTTATTATCAGGTTGTTGGTATCAAACCGAATAAAGAGTCTTTGACCGCCCTTGATGAAAAGGCGCTCGACAATTTTTGTCAGAACCTGGTGGATTATCTTTCTACCGGCCATTTCAACGTTTATGAACGCATCATTGAAGAGATGACCGGCGACAGCCCGTTGCTGGCGGCGGCACAAATTTATCCTGCGCTGCAGGGCAATACCGAACAAATCATGCAGCTGTATGATACCCATCTGGAAGCGGCTATCGATCACGATAACTGTCTGGAATTCCAGCAGGCGCTCTCTGAAGTGGGCGAAGCGCTGGAAGCACGCTTCACGCTGGAAGATAAACTGATCCAGCTGGCCTTTGAGAACAATTTAGCGACGCTGGCCGCCGCTAACGATCAAGCGATGGCGCGTCCGGCGTAACCGTTAATAGTTTTTTATACCCTAAATAATTCGCGTTGCGGGCAGGCGGCGACGCAGTGAGTCCCCAGGAGCTTACACCGGTAAGTGACTGGGGCGAGCGAGGAAAGCCAACGCACCAGCAACGTGAAGTATGACGGGTATACCTCTTGTAGTTTTGCCAACGCCCCTTTATGCTAAAGGGGCTTTTTTATAACCTTGCCGCAGCGTAGCGCGTGTAAGGTAGCGCTTGCAGCCTGTCTGCAGCGCGATTTTCTTCTTGTCGGAGTGCCTTTTAGGCTGAGACCGTTAATTCGGGATCCGCGGAACCTGATCAGGTTAGTACCTGCGAAGGGAACAAGAGTACAGATCCTTTCACGTCGTCAATCCGTATTGACGCCGTGTCGTTACTCCTTCCGAGCTCCGGACAAGCAACGTTCCTTTATCTGGAGTTTGCTATGTCTGCTAAACCAACTCGTCGTGAACAGCGCGCCCAGGCGCAAGAATTTATCGCCTCCCTACAGGGAACCGCGTTTCCCAACTCAAAGCGTATCTGGATTGAGGGCAGCCGCCCCGATATTCGCGTGCCAATGCGCGAGATTCAGCTTAGCCCGACGCTAACCGGCGGAGATAAAGCCGCGCCGGTTTATGAACCTAACGAGCCGGTTCCGGTTTACGATACGGCGGGCGCGTACGGCGATCCCGCGGCGGCTATCGATGTGCATCAGGGGCTGCCGCGTCTGCGCAGTATCTGGATTGAGCAACGCGCGGATACTGAGCAAACCGATCTTAGCTCCAGCTACAGCCAGCTGCGTCTGAAAGATGAAGGGCTGGATCACTTGCGCTTTGATAACCTGCCGCGCCCGCGTCGCGCGCAAACGGGCCGTCGCGTTACCCAGCTGCACTATGCTCGTCAGGGGATCGTCACGCCGGAGATGGAGTTTATTGCGCTACGGGAAAATATGGGCCGTGAGCGTATTCGCAGCGAAGTTCTTTTGCAGCAGCATCCTGGCCACGGTTTCGGCGCTCAGCTGCCAGAAAATATCACGCCGGAATTTGTACGTCAGGAAGTGGCTGCTGGCCGCGCCATCATCCCGGCGAATATCAACCATCCCGAAGCGGAGCCGATGATCATCGGCCGTAACTTTCTGGTGAAGGTGAATGCCAACATCGGCAACTCCGCCGTCAGCTCCTCGATTGAAGAAGAGGTGGAAAAGCTGGTATGGGCCACCCGTTGGGGCGCTGATACCGTGATGGATCTCTCTACCGGCCGCTATATTCATGAAACGCGCGAGTGGATCTTACGTAACAGCCCGGTGCCGATTGGTACGGTTCCTATTTACCAGGCGCTGGAAAAGGTTAATGGCATTGCGGAAAACCTCACCTGGGAGCTGTTCCGCGATACGCTGCTGGAGCAGGCGGAACAGGGCGTAGACTATTTTACTATCCACGCCGGGGTACTATTGCGTTACGTACCGATGACGGCTAAACGTCTGACCGGCATTGTTTCCCGCGGCGGCTCGATTATGGCCAAGTGGTGTCTCTCTCATCATCAGGAAAGTTTCCTCTATCAACATTTCCGTGAAATTTGCGAAATCTGCGCCGCCTATGATGTTTCTCTGTCACTGGGTGATGGACTCCGTCCCGGCTCGATTCAGGATGCCAATGACGAAGCGCAGTTTGCTGAACTGCATACGCTGGGAGAACTGACTAAAATCGCCTGGGAGTATGACGTTCAGGTGATGATCGAAGGACCTGGGCATGTACCGATGCAGATGATTCGACGCAACATGACCGAACAGCTGGAGCACTGCCACGAAGCGCCTTTCTATACGCTTGGGCCGTTGACGACGGATATCGCTCCCGGCTATGACCATTTCACCTCCGGCATCGGCGCGGCCATGATTGGCTGGTTCGGCTGCGCCATGCTGTGCTACGTCACGCCGAAAGAGCATCTGGGCCTGCCAAATAAAGAGGATGTGAAACAGGGTCTGATTACTTATAAAATCGCCGCGCACGCCGCCGATCTGGCGAAAGGCCATCCTGGCGCGCAAATCCGCGATAACGCTATGTCAAAAGCGCGCTTCGAATTCCGCTGGGAAGATCAATTCAATCTCGCGCTTGATCCGCATACCGCCCGCGCTTACCACGATGAAACGCTGCCGCAGGAGTCAGGCAAAGTTGCGCACTTTTGTTCCATGTGCGGCCCCAAATTTTGCTCAATGAAAATCACTCAGGAAGTGCGCGACTACGCCGCGAAACAGCAGGCGGAGGCGCAGCCGATTGAGATTGGCATGGCTGAAATGTCGCAGGCATTCCGTCAGCGCGGCGGCGAGCTTTATCATCCCGCCGATGCGTTAAATGCGGAGGAAAAAGCATGAGCCAGCGTTTTCCCGCGACTCCGCACAGGATGGGCCTCTATCCGATTGTCGATAGCCTGGAATGGATCTCGCGCCTGCTGGATGTGGGCGTACGTACTTTGCAGCTACGCATCAAAGATCGGCCCGCCGCCGAAGTAGAGCCGACTATTCAACAAGCTATCGTGCTGGGCAATGCCTGTCAGGCACGCCTGTTTATCAATGATTACTGGCAACTGGCGATCAAGCATCAGGCTTACGGCGTTCATCTTGGGCAGGAAGATCTGGAAGTGGCCGATTTAGAGGCTATCCGCCGCGCTGGCCTGCGTCTGGGTATCTCTACCCATGATGATGATGAAATCAACCGGGCGCTGGCGGTGTATCCTTCTTATATCGCGCTGGGCCATATTTTTCCGACGCAAACTAAATTAATGCCCTCTTCCCCTCAGGGTCTGGAACAGCTGAAACGTCATCTGGCTCGGCTGGAAAATATCCCTACCGTCGCCATTGGCGGCATCAGCATTGAACGCGCGCCGGCTGTGCTGGCCTGCGGCGTGGGCAGCATCGCGGTGGTGAGCGCCATTACGCAAGCCGCCGACTGGCGCGACGCAACGCAGCAATTGCTGGCGCTGGCCGGTACGGGAGATGAGGATCATGCTTAACGATCGCGACTTTCTGCGTTACAGCCGCCAGCTGCTGCTGGAAGAGTTCGGCGTCGAGGGGCAGCAGAAGCTACAGCGCGCCAGCGTATTGATTGTCGGCCTCGGCGGCCTCGGCGCGCCCGCCGCGCTGTGGCTGGCGGCGGCGGGCGTCGGCAAGCTGCTGCTGGCTGATGATGATGAAGTGCATATTAGCAATCTGCAGCGCCAGATCCTCTATCGCAGCGCCGACTGCGGTAAAGCGAAAGCGCTGCTGGCTCAGCACCAGTTGCAATCCCTTAATCCGCAGGTGGAAGCCATTGCTCTACAGGAAAGAATGGATGCGGAACAGCTAATGCACTGGGTGCCGCAGGTCAATCTGGTGCTGGACTGTAGCGATAATATGACCACCCGCCATGCGGTCAATGCCGCCTGCGTCGCGAGCGAGACGCCACTGATTAGCGGAAGCGCCGTTGGCTTTAGCGGACAGCTGCTGGTTATCTCTCCGCCCTGGCGACAGGGTTGCTACCGCTGCCTTTGGCCAGATAACAGCGAACCTCAGCGTAACTGCCGCACCGCTGGCGTGCTTGGCCCGGTTGTCGGCACTATCGGCACCTTGCAGGCGCTTGAGGCGCTGAAAATGCTGGCTGGCCTGCCCTCCGCGCTTGATGGGCAGTTGCGCCTGTTTGATGGCCGTCAGCAAACCTGGCGCACTTTGAATCTGACGCCCGATGCGCATTGCCCGGTCTGCGGAGGCGGTAAATGAACATCCAGGTTAATGATGAAACGCTGACGCTGGACGCCCCGCTCACGCTGGATCGGCTGCTGGATAAGCTGGAGTGCCAGCCCACCGGAACGGCGCTGGCGGTTAATCAGCAGATTATACCGCGTGGCAGCTGGTCTCAGCATGCGTTATGTGAAGGGGATGTGGTGGTAATTTTTCAGGCAATAGCCGGAGGCTGATATGTTACAGATAGCAGATAAACACTTTTCTTCTCGCCTGTTTACCGGCACCGGCAAGTTCGCTACCTCCGCGCTGATGCTGGAAGCGATTCGCGCTTCTGGTTCGCAGTTGGTGACGATGGCGATGAAGCGCCTCGACTTACGCGGCGGCGATGATGGCATTCTGGCGCCGTTGCAGGCGCTGGGCGTACAGCTGCTGCCCAATACCTCAGGCGCCAAAACGGCGGAGGAAGCGATATTCGCCGCCCGTCTGGCGCGTGAGGCGCTTGGCACTCACTGGCTGAAGCTGGAGATTCATCCCGATGCGCGTTATCTGCTGCCGGATGCGGTTGAAACGTTAAAGGCGGCAGAGCAGCTGGTCAAAGAGGGCTTTACCGTGCTGCCCTATTGCAGCGCCGATCCGGTGTTATGCAAAAGGCTGGAAGAGGCGGGATGTGCCGCCGTGATGCCGCTTGGCGCGCCTATCGGCAGTAATCAGGGGCTGAAAACGCGCGATCTGCTGGCGATTATCATTGAGCAGGCCAAGGTGCC
The DNA here is from genome assembly GCF_023517775.1 of Mixta hanseatica. Taxonomy (NCBI): domain Bacteria; kingdom Pseudomonadati; phylum Pseudomonadota; class Gammaproteobacteria; order Enterobacterales; family Erwiniaceae; genus Mixta; species Mixta hanseatica. The sequence goes on from NZ_CP082904.1 coordinate 3,963,995, forward strand.
GGTGGTTATTGACGCCGGTATCGGCGCGCCCAGCCATGCCAGCGAAGCGCTGGAGATGGGCGCGGACGCGGTGCTGGTGAATACGGCGATTGCCGTTGCCCGTCGTCCGGTAGAGATGGCGCAAGCGTTCCGTCTTGCGGTTGAAGCCGGGCATATCGCTTATCACAGCGGCCTCGGCGCCAGTCAACTCCAGGCGGCGCCTTCCAGCCCGCTCACCGCGTTTCTCAGCCAGCCGGAGAATGCCTGATGAAAGATTTTATCGACCGCTGGCGGCAACTGGACTGGGACGATATCCGCCTGCGTATCCACAGCAAAACCGCCGCCGACGTGCTGCAGGCGCTTAATGCGGCGCGTCTTGATCGGGAAGATCTAATGGCTTTGCTCTCACCAGCGGCGGCGCCCTTTCTGGAGCCGATGGCGCAGAAGGCCCAGCGCCTGACACGCCAGCGCTTCGGCAATACGGTAAGTTTGTATGTGCCGCTTTACCTTTCAAATCTCTGCGCTAACGACTGTACCTACTGTGGTTTTTCAATGAGTAACCGTATTAAGCGTAAAACGCTTGATGCAGATGAGATCGAGCGCGAATGTCAGGCGATCCGCGCGCTGGGTTTTGATCACTTGCTGCTGGTCACCGGCGAGCATCAAACAAAAGTGGGCATCGACTACTTCCACCAGCACCTGCCGCAGATCCGGCGCCACTTTAGTTCGCTAATGATGGAGGTGCAGCCGCTGTCGGAGGCGGAATATGCTGGCTTAAAACGCATCGGACTGGACGGCGTGCTGGTTTATCAGGAGACCTGGCATCCTAAAATTTATCAGCAGCATCATCTCAAAGGGAATAAGCAGGACTTTTTCTTTCGGCTGGAAACGCCGGATCGCCTGGGGCGTGCCGGGATCGATAAGATCGGTCTCGGCGCGCTAATCGGCCTCTCCGACAGCTGGCGTACTGACTGTTTTATGATGGCGGAGCATCTGCTGTGGTTGCAGCAAACTTACTGGCAGAGCCGTTACTCTATCTCTTTTCCGCGCCTGCGGCCCTGCGCCGGCGGCATCGAACCGGCATCATTCATGAGCGAAGCCCAGCTGGTGCAAACCATTTGCGCTTTCCGTCTGTTCGCGCCGGAAGTCGAACTTTCGCTATCAACCCGCGAATCGCCTGCTTTCCGCGATCGTGTTGTGCCGCTGGCGATCAATAGCGTCAGCGCATTTTCCAAAACGCAGCCCGGCGGCTATGCCGATAACGATCCGCAGCTGGAGCAGTTTTCGCCGGACGATCATCGCCATCCACAGGACGTGGCGGCGGCGCTCACGCAGGCGGGATTACAGCCGGTATGGAAAGACTGGGACAGCTGGCTGGGACGCACGTCGCAATAAAGAGTAACGGGTGATGCGTTGCCGATCTTTTTTGGAGGATGTTATCCAGCGCTGAACAGGCGCGCTTTGCCTTACCAGCGCCGCGATTTACAGTGATCACGTCAGGCAATAACGCACTGACCAGGGCCGGCTCTTTATTCACTCTGCTGGCCCTGCCCTTCCTAATCTGGCAATGAACAGGGGAGTTACCGGCTGTTTTCATTATCCGAGTAGCCTGGCGTCGCCCAAACTGAAGGCCAGTCTCCCGGTTCACCGCCATCACAGCCGGGCTGGCTGTTGTAGCTCATCAAATGAAAGATGCGGCCATCATAGCGCCAGGTTGCGCTTTCACCACAATCGGCGATGCCACGGCCACGCGCAGCATGAAACAGTTGACCGCTGTGCGGATCGTAGCTGGCTTCGGTAAACCAGCTTACGCTATTGGGCTTGCCTTCTGCACTGTGCAGCGGTAACGGCAGGACCAGCTGTTGCGCCTTTTCAGGCGCGCTGCGCGGTGTAATAAACAGCAGGCTGGAAGACTGATAAGCCCCCATACCGCAGTTGATCATCACTAAAGCGTGCTGTTGATCCAGCGGTTGCGCCTCGCTACGGGCGATATCTTCTTCGGCCGGTTCACACTCTTCCTGACTCAGGACCGACTGCTGGCTACTGATGACTTTTCTAAGCAGCGTCTGGGCATTGTCCAGCGGCACAATGGACGGTACCGGCGACAGTGACGGCGCAACAGAGGGGCGCGGCGGGACGTTGGCTGCGGGCTCAGTACCGGTTTTAAGCAGCGCGGTTTGGTTATTCAGGCGCCCCTGCCGTTCATCCACATACAGCAGTGCGGCGTTCAGGCCGCTTAACGAGCCGGTTATTTCATTATCCGCGGTCAAAGAAATAGTCATGGCATTTTTAGCTGCCGCCACCAGCGCCTGAATGTCACTTAAGTTGTCGCTGTGGGCACTGGCATAATCATTATTCGCGTCAGCCTCTGAAAGGCTTATGGCGTGATCCCAGCGTTTCCCATCCAGCCAGACGCCCTTCGCTTTCTCGGCATCGAAACTCATAATATCCAACGCGGCTTTGCCTTGCGGCCCCGCCTGATGACGAATCACGATGCGCATATTTTCATCCGCATTACGAACATCGCAATCGTTAAGGTTGTTACAGGTGACCTGCCACTGTTTAAAAAAGCGCTGTACCGGCTCCCCCGCTGGTTCGGCGGCGGCCACCGCAGCACTCAAACAGCCAGATAGCGCTAACAGCAGCAAAGTTTTGCCAGACAAGGCCATACGAACGCTTCCTCTATATAGTGATAAAATGTGGCTCGCTCTTAATGCCAGGCGTCAAATGTCATCAACGCGCGTCATTTTTGCTGCGCAATCATATCCCATCGAATAACAACTATTCATGACAATTCTTGTAGTCAGAGGCACCGCAATACCTGACTTCCCCTGAAATAATCAACAAAACAATTTTACAGGAACTACTTCACACTTTAATAAGCCAGTTACAGCCGCGACCTTAATCCTTTGTTATTACATGGTTATTTAATTCAATGTTATTACAACAGTTTTATTAAACTAACTTAGAGCAATGCATAATAAGCATCAACTCATCCGCTTTTTGCACTTATCCAGTTGCTCTGGCTGATTCATTCTTCAGCAACAGACGCAGTAATAAGCGTCAACAATAAACTGGAGATAACAATGCAGACCTCTTTACCTCATGCCCTCACATCCCGCGAACGATTCGGCGCTATTTTTCGTGTTACCTCAGGCAATTTTCTCGAACAATTTGATTTTTTTCTGTTCGGGTTTTATGCCACTTATATTGCTCATACTTTTTTCCCTGCCAGTAGTGAGTTCGCTTCCCTAATGATGACCTTTGCTGTCTTCGGCGCGGGCTTTCTGATGCGACCTGTGGGAGCGATAGTATTGGGCGCTTACATTGATAAAGTAGGAAGGCGTAAAGGACTGATCGTCACCCTTTCGATTATGGCCACCGGAACTTTCCTGATTGTGCTTATCCCTTCCTGGCAGAGCATCGGTCTCTGGGCCCCGCTTATGGTACTTATTGGCCGCTTGTTGCAAGGGTTTTCTGCCGGTGCGGAACTGGGAGGCGTCTCAGTATATCTGGCCGAGATAGCTACGCCGGGGCGTAAAGGCTTTTATACCAGCTGGCAATCGGGTAGCCAGCAAATCGCTATTATGGTAGCTGCCGGTATGGGATTCGCACTTAATGCCATGCTTGAGGAAACGGCAATCCGTGAATGGGGCTGGCGTATTCCTTTTCTTTTCGGCTGCCTGATTGTTCCTTTCATTTTTATTCTGCGCCGCAGGCTGGAAGAGACGGAAGAATTTAAATCCCGACGCAATCATCCTGATATGAGCCACGTTTTTAAAACGCTGTTGAATAACTGGCCGGTTGTGCTTGCAGGAATGTTAATGGTTTCAATGACCACTACGGCCTTTTACCTAATCACCGTTTATGCTCCTACGTTCGGGAAAAAAGTCCTGATGCTCAGCGCATCGGACAGTCTGCTTGTCACCTTATTCGTGGCCATTTCGAATTTTTTCTGGCTGCCCATAGGAGGAGCATTGTCCGATCGATTTGGTCGTAAACCAGTTTTAGTCGCTATGGCTCTTCTGGCACTGACCACGTCCTGGCCCGTACTGCACCTGTTGGCCAGCGCACCGGGATTTTCTATGATGCTGGGCGTGTTGTTATGGTTGTCGTTCATTTATGGTCTTTATAACGGGGCAATGATCCCTGCGTTAACAGAAATTATGCCTGGTGAGGTCAGAGTCGCCGGGTTCTCTTTAGCTTATAGCCTCGCTACTGCCGTCTTTGGCGGCTTCACACCTATTATGTCTACCGGTTTAATTGAGCTGACAGGGGATAAAGCGTCACCCGGTTACTGGATGAGCTTCGCGGCTATCTGCGCCTTACTGGCAACGCTCTTCCTTTATCGTCGCAGCGCCATACGCTTTCAGCACGTCCGCAAGTCATTAAGCTAAGGAGAAATGAATGAAGTTATACCGAATCATATTCGCCATTATTTTTTCGCTTACCTGCAGCACAGTTGTTCAGGCAAAAGAATTGACCGTCATGATATCCGGAGGATTCATGGCAGCATGGGAGACGCTGGCGCCTCAATTTGAAGCGCAGAAAGGATACAAGATTCACACAATTTCTGGTCCCTCCATGGGAAATACCCCTCAGGCGATTCCTGCTCGCCTGGCTCGTGGGGAAAAGGCGGATGTCGTTATCATGGTCGGCGATGCGTTGAAGGATCTTGAGAAACGGGGCTGGATTCAATCCGGTTCGCGTGTGGAACTGGCCGATTCTGTTATCGGCGCGGTTATCAAAAAAGGCGTGCCTACTGTCAGCATTAAAAATGATGATGAATTACGTACCGTATTGCTGGATGCCCCTTCCATTGCCTATTCTGACAGCGCAAGCGGCAGATATATCAGCAGCCAGTTATTCAGGAAGCTAGGCATTGAACAACAAGTTAAGAGTAAAGCTTATAAGGTTGAACGGATACCTGTAGCTTCTTTGGTTGCAAAGGGAAAATATTCGATCGGTTTTCAACAGGTCAGCGAACTACTGCCGGTTAAGGGCGTTACGTTTATTGGTGAGTTACCTGACAATATGCAATATACCACCCGCTTCGCTGGCGCGGTTGTTAGCCACTCTGCATACAATGATGGGGCAACCCAATTATTGGCCTATCTTTCTTCGCCAGATGTGCAGCCAGTGGTCCGATCTACGGGATTGCATTCGGTGACGATGCAGCACGCTAATATAATGAGCGATACTGTTCAATGAGGGTGTTTTCAAGTTCTCCGGCAATGTGGGATAGCGTTCTACCGCTTTTTCTCAGCAGGCCAACTGTTCGTTTTACCACAGGGTCGGTTAAAGGCACCTGTGTAAGGGAGGTATGACCTGACGCAGGCATAGACATAGCGGGGACGGCAGCAATGCCGAGCCCTGCTTCAACCATACCAAGCATCGTCGTCACGTGTCGGGTCTCACAAATGCTGGGGTTTGCGGGTATGATATGTTCAAGCGCCTGATCGAGTAAATTTCTGTTACCTGAAGTCTTGTCCAGCCCTACCCAAGTATGCTGATAAAAATCATGCCAGCTGATCGCTTGTTTACCGGCGATGACATGTTCATGACGACAAGCAGCCACATAGACATCTTCAAGTAGTGGTAAAAATTCAATATCCGGCAATGAGCGACCGGAGAAACTGATACCAAAATCTGCCTGTCCGCTTATTACTGCGTCATAAACATTGCTTGCACTGCTGTCGATAAGTTTGACGCGTACACGAGGATATCGGGTCTGGAAGCGGCTAATGACATCTGGCATAAAATAATAAGCCGCGGAAGGTACGCAGGCTACGGTAATCAGGCCAGTACGAGCCAGACTGACCTCGCTTAAATCCGCCATTATCTTTTCTAAATCCGCGAGCAATTGCACTGACCTTTCGGCAAAGGCCTGGCCTTTAAGCGTAAGGGCCACTCGCCGGGTTGTTCGTTCAAATAGCTTTATGCCCAGCGCATTTTCCAGCTTATCTATTCTACGGCTCAAGGCCGGTTGTGAAAGGCAGATTGATTCAGCGGCAATGCGGAAATTTCCATACTCAATAAGCGCCCGAAATGCATATAAATCGCTTAAGTCAAAATTAACAGGCATCTCTTTTTTGCATCCTCGAAAATTTCGGTAAGTACAAACAATCTTAATGTTCGATGCTACATCAACTGATGATTAACTTTTTTATTACCTGACCCATTTTTACAACGAGGATCACAGGGTATAGCACTAGCTTGATTTATAACCATAAAAAAACCCTGCCGAAGCAGGGTTTTTATTTATGGCGCTACACCTGACGATTACTCGTCGTCGCTACCACCGAGGCCAGCGTTCAGCAGCTCGGCCAGGCTGGCCGTTGCTTCTTCTGCGCTAACCTGAGGCGCCACGGTCGGCTCGCCAGACTGGCGGCGACGCATACGATCCTGATGGTAAGCATAACCGGTACCAGCCGGGATCAGACGACCCACGATAACGTTCTCTTTCAGGCCGCGCAGTTCGTCGCGTTTGCCTGCTACTGCCGCTTCGGTCAGGACACGGGTGGTTTCCTGGAACGATGCTGCAGAGATGAACGATTCGGTTGCCAGTGACGCTTTGGTAATACCCAACAGATCGCGAGCGTAAGTTGCGCCCACTTTGCCGTTGGCTTCCAGATCGCGGTTGGCAATCTTCACGCGTGAGTATTCTACCTGCTCGCCTTCCAGGAACTCGGAGCTGCCCGCGTTGGCGATGGTTGCTTTACGCAGCATCTGACGCACAATAACTTCGATGTGTTTATCGTTAATCTTAACGCCCTGCAGACGGTATACGTCCTGCACTTCGTTAACGATGTAACGGGTCACAGCCTGAACGCCACGCAGACGCAGAATGTCATGCGGTGATTCTGGACCATCGGAGATCACGTCACCACGTTCTACGCGCTCACCTTCGAATACGTTGAGCTGACGCCATTTCGGAATCATCTCTTCGTATGGATCGCTACCATCGATCGGCGTGATCACCAGGCGACGCTTGCCTTTGGTCTCTTTACCGAAGGAAACGATACCGCTGATTTCAGCCAGGATCGCAGGTTCTTTCGGACGACGCGCTTCGAACAGGTCAGCAACGCGCGGCAGACCACCGGTAATATCTTTAGTACCGCCAGATTCCTGCGGCACACGCGCCAGCGTGTCACCAGAACTGATTTTCACACCGTCTTCCAACTGGACAATCGCTTTGCCCGGCAGGAAGTACTGTGCCGGCATATCGGTGCCCGGGATCAGTACGTCGTTACCGTTAGCATCAACGATTTTCAGTGCCGGACGCAGATCTTTACCACCAGAGGTACGTTCTGCGGTATCCAGTACCACCAGCGAAGAGAGACCGGTCAGTTCGTCAGTTTGACGAGTAATGGTCTGGCCGTCGATCATGTCGGTAAAGCGAATAAAGCCGCTCACTTCGGTGATAACCGGCATGGTGTGTGGATCCCAGTTCGCTACCGTTTCACCGGCATTGACCTGCTCACCATCACCTTTCGCCATGGTTGCGCCGTAAGGCACTTTATAGCTTTCTTTGGTGCGCCCGAATTCGTCGATCATTTTCAGTTCAACGTTACGGGAGGTAATTACCAACTTACCAGCGGAGTTGGTTACCGACTTAGCGTTGGTCAGCTTGATAGTACCTTTGTTTTTCACCTGGATGCTGGATTCAGCAGCCGCACGCGATGCCGCACCACCGATGTGGAAGGTACGCATCGTCAGCTGTGTACCCGGCTCACCGATTGACTGCGCCGCGATAACGCCGATAGCCTCACCGTTGTTGATGATGTGGCCACGCGCCAGGTCACGACCGTAGCAGTGCGCGCACACACCAAAGTCGGTTTCACAGGCAACAACAGAACGGACTTTAACGCTGTCGACAGAGTTCTGTTCCAGTACGTCACACCAGTGCTCATCAAGCAGGGTGTTACGTGATACCAGAATGTCAGCGGTGCCCGGCTTCAGTACGTCTTCCGCCGTTACACGGCCGAGAACGCGCTCACGCAGCGGCTCTTTAACGTCGCCACCTTCGATAACCGGCGTCATCATGATGCCTTCATGCGTACCACAGTCATCTTCGGTAACCACCAGATCCTGCGCCACGTCAACCAGACGACGGGTCAGATAACCGGAGTTTGCCGTTTTCAGTGCGGTATCCGCCAGACCTTTACGCGCACCGTGCGTGGAGATGAAGTACTGGAGTACGTTCAGACCTTCACGGAAGTTCGCGGTGATCGGCGTTTCGATGATGGAGCCATCCGGCTTCGCCATCAGACCACGCATACCAGCCAGCTGACGAATCTGAGCGGCGGAACCACGCGCACCAGAGTCGGCCATCATAAAGATGCTGTTAAAGGAAACCTGTTTTTCCTCTTCGCCGTCACGGTTGATCACCGTTTCGGTAGAGAGGTTTTCCATCATCGCCTTAGCAACACGTTCGTTCGCCGCGGCCCAGATATCGATAACCTTGTTATAGCGCTCGCCAGCGGTTACCAGACCAGACTGGAACTGCTCCTGAATCTCAGCCACTTCCGCTTCCGCTTCGGTGATGATTTCCACTTTCTTCGCCGGGATAACCATATCATCGATACCTACGGAAGCGCCTGAACGGGCTGCGTAGGCAAAACCGGTGTACATGGTCTGGTCAGCAAAGATAACGGTCGGCTTCAGGCCCAGAATGCGGTAACAGGTGTTCAGCATTTTGGAGATCGCCTTTTTACCCAGCGCCTGGTTGACGATGGAGTAAGGCAGACCCTGCGGCACGATCATCCACAGAATGGCGCGACCGATAGTCGTATCGATCAGGCTGGTTTTCGGGATGAAATCGCCCTGCTCATTTTTTTCATATTCAGTGATACGCACTTTAACGCGCGCATGCAGCTCGGCCAGGCCAGCGCGGTAAACACGCTCAGCTTCTTTCGGGCCAGTCAGCACCATGCCTTCGCCTTTGGCGTTCACTTTGTCGCGGGTCATGTAGTACAGACCCAGTACAACGTCCTGAGACGGAACGATGATAGGTTCGCCGTTCGCCGGAGACAGAATGTTGTTGGTCGACATCATCAGCGCACGCGCTTCCAGCTGGGCTTCCAGCGTCAGCGGTACGTGCACAGCCATCTGGTCACCATCGAAGTCGGCGTTATAAGCCGCACAAACCAGCGGGTGCAGCTGAATCGCTTTACCTTCGATCAGAACCGGTTCAAAGGCCTGGATACCCAGACGGTGCAGTGTCGGCGCACGGTTCAGTAGAACCGGGTGCTCACGGATAACCTCATCCAGGATATCCCATACCACCGCTTCTTCACGCTCAACCATTTTCTTGGCGGCTTTGATGGTGGTAGCAAGACCACGCAGCTCCAGCTTGCCGTAGATAAACGGTTTGAATAGCTCCAGCGCCATTTTCTTCGGCAGACCGCACTGATGCAGACGCAGGTAAGGACCTACGGTAATAACGGAACGACCAGAGTAGTCGACACGTTTACCCAGCAGGTTCTGACGGAAACGACCCTGCTTACCTTTGATCATGTCAGCCAGCGATTTCAGCGGACGCTTGTTAGAGCCAGTAATGGCGCGACCACGACGGCCGTTATCCAGCAGCGCATCTACCGCTTCCTGCAGCATACGTTTTTCGTTACGTACGATGATGTCCGGCGCAGCCAGATCCAACAGACGTTTCAGACGGTTGTTACGGTTAATGACGCGACGATAGAGATCGTTCAGGTCAGACGTCGCGAAACGACCGCCGTCCAGCGGAACCAGCGGACGCAGGTCCGGCGGCAGTACCGGCAGCACGGTCAGGATCATCCACTCCGGCTTGTTGCCAGACTGAACGAACGCTTCCAGCAGCTTGATACGCTTGGTCAGCTTTTTACGTTTGGTCTCGGAGTTGGTTTCGTTCAGCTCTTCACGCAGCTGCTCGCATTCCTGCTCCAGATCCATATTTTTCAGTAGCGCCTGGATCGCTTCCGCGCCCATTTTCGCATCGAATTCGTCGCCAAACTCTTCCAGCGCATCCAGATACTGCTCTTCAGTCAGGATCTGGCGCTTCTCAAGGTTGGTCATGCCGCCTTCAACCACGACATAAGATTCGAAGTAGAGTACGCGTTCGATATCGCGCAGCGGCATATCCAGCAGCAGACCGATACGGGACGGCAGAGACTTCAGGAACCAGATATGCGCAGTCGGGGAAGCCAGCTCGATGTGGCCCATACGCTCACGGCGCACTTTAGTCTGGGTCACTTCAACGCCGCACTTCTCACAGATAACACCGCGGTGTTTCAGGCGCTTGTACTTACCGCACAGGCATTCATAGTCTTTTACCGGCCCGAAGATACGGGCGCAGAACAGACCATCACGCTCTGGCTTGAAGGTACGGTAGTTAATGGTTTCCGGCTTTTTCACTTCACCGAAAGACCAGGAACGGATCATGTCTGGCGAGGCCAGAGCAATTTTGATCGCATCAAACTCTTCGGTTTTAGTTTGCGCTTTCAGAAACTTAAGTAAGTCTTTCACGGATTAGCTCCCGTCGGAGTGAGACTTCTCAAGAAAGCCCGGGCAAGCCCGGACTCTCTTGTAACCAGTACGACTGCGAGTGCTACCTTGCGGTAATTACTCGTCTTCCAGCTCGATGTTGATACCCAGCGAGCGGATCTCTTTCAACAGTACGTTGAAAGATTCCGGCATGCCCGGTTCCATCTGATGGTTGCCGTCCACGATGTTCTTGTACATCTTGGTACGACCGTTAACGTCATCAGACTTAACGGTAAGCATTTCCTGCAGCGTGTAGGCCGCGCCGTATGCTTCCAGCGCCCACACTTCCATCTCACCGAAGCGCTGACCACCGAACTGCGCCTTACCACCCAGCGGCTGCTGAGTAACCAGGCTGTAAGAGCCGGTAGAACGTGCATGCATTTTGTCATCAACCAGGTGGTTGAGTTTCAGCATGTACATGTAGCCAACGGTAACCGGACGCTCGAACTGCTCGCCAGTACGGCCATCAAACAGGGTGATCTGGCCAGAAGTCGGCAGATCGCCAAGCTGCAGCAGCTCTTTGATTTCGCTTTCTTTCGCGCCATCAAACACCGGCGTTGCGATCGGCATACCTTTTTTCAGGTTCTCAGCCAGGCGCAGCACTTCATCGTCAGAGAAGGTATTCAGATCAACACGCTGACGTACGTCGGCGCCCAGATCGTAAGCACGCTGGATAAACTCACGCAGTTTGGCCACTTCTTCCTGCTTCTTCAGCATCGCATTGATCTTGTCACCAATGCCTTTGGCCGCCATGCCCAGGTGCGTTTCCAGAATCTGACCGATGTTCATACGTGACGGTACGCCCAGCGGGTTCAGTACGATGTCGACCGGCGTGCCGTTCTCATCGTAAGGCATATCTTCGATCGGGTTGATCTTGGAGATAACACCTTTGTTCCCGTGACGACCTGCCATCTTGTCACCAGGCTGGATCTGACGTTTAACGGCCAGATACACTTTAACGATTTTCAGCACGCCCGGTGCCAGGTCATCGCCCTGAGTGATTTTGCGGCGCTTAGCTTCAAGTTTCTTCTCGAACTCGTGCTTCAGCTCATCGTACTGCTCAGCCAGCTGCTCCAGCTGATTCTGTTTCTGCTCGTCGGTCAGGCCCAGCTCCAGCCAACGCTCACGCGGCAGCTTGTCCAGTTTTTCCGCTTCCACGCCGCCGGAAACCAGCACTGAGTGGATACGGGCAAACAGGCCGGCTTCGAGGATCTGCAGTTCTTCAGTCAGGTCTTTTTTCGCCTGCTTCAGCTGCATCTCTTCGATTTCCAACGCGCGCTTGTCTTTTTCCACGCCATCGCGGGTAAAGACCTGCACGTCGATAACGGTACCTGAAACGCCGTTCGGTACGCGCAGAGAAGAGTCTTTAACGTCAGACGCTTTCTCACCGAAGATCGCACGCAGCAGTTTCTCTTCTGGCGTCAGCTGGGTTTCACCTTTCGGCGTTACCTTACCAACCAGAATATCGCCGCCGGTCACTTCCGCACCGATATAAACGATACCGGATTCATCCAGTTTGGAGAGCGCAGCTTCACCCACGTTCGGGATATCAGCGGTGATCTCTTCTGGCCCCAGCTTGGTGTCACGCGACACGCAGGCCAGTTCCTGAATGTGAATCGTAGTAAAGCGATCTTCCTGTACTACACGCTCGGAGACCAAAATGGAGTCTTCGAAGTTGTAGCCGTTCCACGGCATGAACGCTACGCGCATGTTCTGACCCAACGCCAGTTCACCCAGATCGGTGGACGGACCATCAGCCAGCACGTCACCGCGCTCAACCGGCTCACCCAGAGAAACACACGGCATCTGGTTGATGCAGGTGTTCTGGTTAGAACGGGTGTATTTAGTCAGGTTGTAGATGTCGATGCCGGCTTCGCCCGGGTACATCTCTTCTTCGTTAACTTTGATAACGATACGAGAAGCATCAACATACTGTACGGTACCACCACGTTTCGCTACGGCAGTCACACCGGAGTCAACCGCTACCGCTCGTTCCATACCGGTACCTACCAGCGGCTTATCAGCACGCAGAGTCGGAACCGCCTGACGTTGCATGTTCGCACCCATCAAGGCGCGGTTAGCATCATCGTGCTCCAGGAACGGGATCAGGGACGCACCGACAGAAACCACCTGCTGGGTGGAAACGTCCATGTAGTCAACCTGGTCGCGGCTGAACAGGCTCGATTCGCCTTTGCTACGGCATGTCACCAGGTCATCTACGAAGTGACCTTCTTCGTCGAGGTTGGTGTTCGCCTGAGCGATAACGTAGTTACCCTCTTCAATAGCAGAGAGGTAATGAATTTCATCGGTGACCACGCCATCGATAACGCGACGGTACGGCGTTTCAAGGAAGCCGTATTCGTTAGTCTGCGCATAAACCGACAGGGAGTTGATCAAACCGATGTTCGGACCTTCCGGCGTTTCGATTGGGCAGACGCGACCGTAGTGAGTCGGGTGTACGTCTCGCACTTCGAAGCCTGCGCGCTCACGCGTCAAGCCGCCTGGGCCGAGAGCAGAGATACGACGCTTGTGCGTGATCTCAGACAGCGGGTTGTTCTGGTCCATAAACTGAGACAGCTGGCTGGAACCAAAGAACTCTTTCACTGCCGCGGAGATCGGCTTAGCGTTAATCATATCCTGCGGCATCAGGGTATCGAGATCGCCCAGTGACAGACGCTCTTTCACCGCACGCTCAACACGCACCAGACCTACACGGAACTGGTTTTCCGCCATTTCGCCTACGGAACGGATGCGACGGTTACCGAGGTGGTCGATATCATCCACTTCGCCTTTACCGTTACGGATACCGATGAGCTTCTTCATCACTTCGATGATGTCTTCTTTGCTCAGGATACCGGAGCCTTCGATTTCATCACGGCCGAGAGATCGGTTGAACTTCATGCGGCCTACCGCAGAAAGATCGTAACGGTCTTCGGAGAAGAACAGATTCTCAAACAGGTTTTCCGCCGCTTCACGCGTCGGCGGCTCGCCAGGACGCATCATGCGATAGATCTCAACCAGCGCGCTCAGGCGATCGTTGGTTGGGTCAACACGCAGCGTTTCGGAGATATAAGCGCCGTGATCCAGGTCGTTGGTAAACAGCGTTTCGATACGCTTATGACCCGCCTGGCTCAGTTTAGCCAGCAGATCCAGCGACAGCTCCATGTTAGCGGCTACGATCAGCTCGCCGGTGCTTTCGTCAACGTAATCTTTAGCAACCACTTTGCCTGCGATATATTCCACCGGCACTTCGATATGCTGGATACCATCTTTTTCCAGCTGACGAATGTGACGCGCGGTAATACGACGGCCTTTTTCAACGTAGACCGTGCCGTTCGATTCGATATCGAAGGAGGCGGTTTCGCCACGCAGACGCTCAGGCACCAGTTCCATCTGCAGCTTGTTGTCACGGATCTCAAACACCACTTTTTCGAAGAACAGATCAAGAATCTGCTCCGTGGTGAAGCTCAGCGCACGCAGAATGATACTGGCCGGCAGTTTACGACGACGGTCAATACGGACGAACAGGTTGTCTTTCGGGTCAAACTCAAAGTCAAGCCATGAACCGCGGTAAGGGATGATACGTGCGTTATACAGCACTTTACCCGATGAGTGGGTTTTACCCTTATCGCTGTCAAAGAATACGCCAGGACTACGATGCAGCTGAGAAACGATAACCCTTTCAGTACCGTTGATGACAAAGGTACCGTTTTCGGTCATGAGCGGAATTTCGCCCATGTATACTTCTTGTTCTTTGATGTCTTTAACGGTGCCTTCCGGCGCTTCGCGCTCGTAGATCACCAGGCGCAGCTTAACGCGCAGCGGAGCAGAATATGTCACGCCACGGATCTGACACTCTTTCACATCAAATACTGGTTCGCCTAAGCGGTAGCTGACGTACTGCAGCTCAGAGTTGCCGCTATAGCTCTGGATTGGGAATACGGAACGGAATGCAGCTTCCAGACCGTATTGGCCTTCCGGATCTTGCTCGATAAACTTCTGGAACGAGTCAAGCTGGATAGAAAGGAGATAGGGTACGTCCAGAACCTGTGGACGTTTGCCAAAATCCTTACGAATGCGTTTTTTCTCGGTATAGGAGTAAACCATAGGGTTCCTCAGCTAGCTGACAAGTCGACCCACTCTGTCCGTCCTGAAGGACAGTTCATGCAACACTATTTTGTTTGCCGGAAAGTGCGAGACACCTTCCGCAATACGTCTTTCTATCACTCTTAAATCATTTCATTGCTGTTGCATGGGCAGGGAACCCTGCAGGGAAGCAGTATATTAAGGCGTCGATAGAAAAAGATATTGAAGACGCTCAATGGACAAACAGTGCGAAACCCCATTGAGGCCCTGTAGCGCAAAAAGGCTGGTGACCAAAAAGTCACCAGCCATCAGCCTAAAAAGTCAGGCTGCAACCTGGAGGGTTGGCTTATTTAACTTCAACTTCAGCGCCAGCTTCTTCCAGGGATTTTTTCAGAGCTTCAGCGTCATCTTTGCTGATGCCTTCTTTCAGCGCAGCCGGTGCAGATTCAACCAGATCTTTCGCTTCTTTCAGGCCCAGGCCAGTTGCGCCACGTACTGCTTTGATCACAGCAACTTTGTTAGCGCCAACAGCTTTCAGGACTACGTCGAACTCAGTTTTTTCTTCAACAGCTTCAGCCGGGCCAGCAGCAACAGCTACAGCGGCAGCAGCAGAAACGCCGAATTTTTCTTCCATAGCGGAAACCAGCTCAACCACTTCCATTACGGACATAGCGGCTACTGCTTCCAGAATTTGATCTTTAGTGATAGACATGACAATTGTTCCTAAGAATCAGAAAATAGTGTGTACGTAAAAGTGCGTAGTAAAAGAAGGCCTTAAGCGGCTTCTTTTGCATCGCGTACGGCAGCCAGGGTGCGGACCAGTTTGCCTGCAGCGGCTTCTTTCATGGTCGACATCAGACGTGCCAGTGCTTCTTCGTAGGTCGGCAGCGTTGCCAGACGGTCAATTTGTGCCGCCGGGATCAGCTCACCTTCAAAGGCTGCAGCTTTGACCTCAAATTTTGCATTCGCTTTCGCGAAATCTTTGAACAAACGAGCAGCAGCGCCCGGATGTTCCATAGAATATGCAATCAGGGTCGGACCAACAAACGTGTCTTTCAGGCACTCGAACTGAGTACCTTCTACGACGCGGCGCAGCAGGGTGTTACGAACAACACGCATGTAAACGCCAGCTTCACGACCTGCTTTACGCAGTTCAGTCATTTTATCTACGGTCACGCCACGGGAATCCGCAACTACCGCAGACAGCGCGCCTTTGGCTACTTCGCTGACTTCAGCAACAATCGCTTGTTTGTCTTGAAGATTTAATGCCATTAGCTTTTGCTCCTGGATTTTAGCCGGGGGAAAAATTCCACCGGAACTCACTTCACCTGGCGACCGAAAGGAAGCCAGGCGCTAAAACACGGTGAGCAGAATCCAGAAAATAAAAATATTCTTCAGGCTCTGTCACCGTCTACGCAGGACGATTAAGTTTCTTACGAAACACCTGCGGTCTTGGACGGAGGCCTGGATAAGGCCAGGCTCCAACCGAAAATCTGTTGCCTCTCTTTTCTTTAACGGCTTTACAGACGCTAAATAATCAGGTTCAGGCAGGCGTTCTGTTTAACAGAACAACGGGCGTAAGATTCTAGTAGAAACTTTCGCCCGCGTAAAGCGATTATTAATTCGCCACTGCAGTCAGACCAGCCTGGTCGATGGCAACGCCAGCGCCCATGGTGGTAGACAGGCTAACTTTCTTGATGTACACGCCTTTCGCCTGAGACGGTTTTGCTTTTTTCAGCGCAACCAGCAGAGCTTCCAGGTTTTCTTTCAGTTTGTCAGCATCGAAATCAACCTTACCGATAGTGGTATGGATGATGCCGTTTTTGTCATTGCGGTAGCGAACCTGGCCAGCTTTAGCATTTTTAACTGCTTCAGCAACGTTCGGCGTAACCGTACCCACTTTCGGGTTCGGCATCAGACCGCGCGGGCCCAGAACCTGGCCCAGCTGGCCAACAACGCGCATTGCATCCGGAGATGCGATAACAACGTCAAAGTTCATTTCGCCTTTTTTGATCTGTTCTGCCAGATCTTCCATACCTACCAGCTCAGCGCCAGCTGCTTTAGCAGCTTCAGCGTTCGCGCCCTGGGTAAACACAGCAACGCGTACAGAGCGGCCGGTACCGTGCGGCAGTACGGTTGCGCCACGCACGTTCTGGTCAGATTTACGAGCGTCGATGCCGAGGTTTACAGCAACGTCAACGCTTTCAACGAATTTAGCGGTAGCCAGTTCTTTCAGCAGAGCAACAGCTTCGTTGATGTCATACTGTTTGGTAGAATCAACTTTGTCACGGATCACGCGCATGCGCTTGGTCAGCTTAGCCATTTCTTAGTCCTCCACTACCAGGCCCATGGAACGAGCAGTACCTTCGATAGAGCGAGTCATCGCTTCTACGTCAGCACCAGTCATGTCCGCAGCTTTGGTTTCTGCGATTTCACGTACCTGAGCACGGGTTACTTTACCGACTTTGTCTTTGTTCGGCTTGCCGGAACCAGACTTAATACCCGCCGCTTTTTTCAGCAGCACAGCTGCCGGAGGCGTTTTGGTAACGAAGGTGAAAGAACGGTCAGAATAAACGGTAATAACAACCGGGATCGGCAGACCTTTTTCCAGGCTTTCTGTTTTGGCGTTAAACGCTTTACAGAATTCCATGATGTTAACGCCCTGCTGACCCAGAGCCGGACCTACTGGCGGACTCGGGTTAGCCATACCAGCTGCAACCTGCAGCTTAACGTAGGCTTGTACTTTCTTAGCCATGATATTTCCTCTTTTGGGTATAACGCCGTTTAAGGCTTCCCGTGATTAATCTTTCACATGGCGCTGGCGCCACATAAAAACAAAAGGCGCGAAATTGTAGGGCAATTTCGCGCCTTCTGCAACCCTTAATCGAAAATTTCGATTGGGGAATTAGCCTTTTTCGACCTGGCCGAAATCCAGCTCAACCGGGGTGGCACGACCGAAGATAGAGACAGAGACCTTCAGACGGCTCTTCTCATAATCAACCTCTTCCACCACGCCGTTAAAGTCAGCAAACGGACCATCGTTAACGCGAACCATTTCACCCGGTTCGAACAGCGTTTTCGGACGGGGTTTGTCGCCAACCTGTTGCAGACGGTTCATGATCGCATCGACTTCTTTATCGCTAATCGGTGCCGGACGATCGGAAGTACCGCCGATGAATCCCATAACGCGCGGAACGCTGCGCACCAGGTGCCAGCTCGCGTCATTCATAACCATTTGCACCAGGACGTAGCCCGGGAAGAATTTGCGCTCGCTTTTGCGACGCTGGCCGCCACGGATTTCAACCACTTCTTCCGTGGGCACCATGACTTCGCCAAACAATTCTTCCATATTGTGCAATTTGATATGCTCACGCAGCGACTGTGCTACGCGCGCTTCAAAACCGGAAAACGCCTGAACGACGTACCAGCGCTTTTTTGGAGCTTCAGACATCTCAGAACCTCAGGCCAGTGATAAACGATACCAGACGGACCAGAATACCATCCAGCCCCCACAAAATCAGTGACATCACGGCGGTAACCGCGGCAACGATTAACGTGGTATGCAGCGTTTCTTGACGCGTAGGCCAAATGACTTTGCGCACTTCGGTTCTGGCTTCACGAGCGAAAGCCAGCGTTGCTTTACCCTTCGTCGTCAGCAATGCGATGCCGCCTGCCGCCGCGATGAGAACAACAACAGCCAATGCGCGCAGCGGTAAGGTCACTTCGCGATAATAGAAGTTACCCACGATTGCTGCGATCAGCAAAATGGCGACGACTACCCACTTTATCGCTTCCAGGCCGCGCCCGCTTCCTTGAGCTTCGGTATTAGCACTCATAAACCAACCTGCCACATAAATCAGAAACAATTTTGCCCCGCGCATGCGAGGCAGCCAAACCGAATGCAGCTGTTGAGGCGTAACTCGGTCGATCACGCCGTGCTACAGAGCCTGTCTCAGCAATGATTATGAGCAGAAAATCACTGATGAGCCAGGTTCTATGTTACAGCGTATAAAAAGGGCATCAAATGATGCCCTCTTCTTGTACGTTGCGTCAAATGTTATCGGCGATTAGCCCAGAACTTTAGCAACAACGCCCGCGCCTACGGTACGGCCGCCTTCACGGATGGCGAAACGCAGACCGTCGTCCATCGCGATCGGGTGAATCAGGGTAACAACCATTTTGATGTTGTCGCCCGGCATCACCATCTCAACGCCTTCCGGCAGTTCGATGGTGCCAGTCACGTCAGTAGTACGGAAGTAGAACTGCGGACGGTAGCCTTTGAAGAACGGAGTGTGACGGCCGCCTTCGTCTTTGGACAGAATATAAACTTCTGATTCGAACTGGGTGTGCGGCTTGATGGAGCCCGGCTTAGCCAGAACCTGGCCACGCTCGATCTCTTCACGTTTGATACCACGCAGCAGAACGCCAACGTTCTCACCAGCACGGCCTTCATCCAGCAGTTTGCGGAACATTTCAACGCCGGTACAGGTAGATTTCGCAGTATCTTTGATACCCACGATTTCAACTTCTTCACCCACTTTGATCACGCCACGCTCAACACGACCGGTAACAACGGTACCACGGCCAGAGATAGAGAATACGTCTTCGATCGGCAGCAGGAACGGCTTATCAATTGCACGCTCAGGTTCCGGGATGTAAGAATCCAGGTGACCAGCCAGCTCGATGATTTTCTCTTCCCACTCAGCTTCGCCTTCCAGCGCTTTCAGCGCTGAACCGCGAACGATCGGGGTGTCGTCGCCCGGGAAGTCGTACTGTGACAGCAGGTCACGTACTTCCATTTCAACCAGTTCCAGCAGCTCTTCGTCATCAACCATGTCACATTTGTTCAGGAACACGATGATGTAAGGAACGCCAACCTGACGACCCAGCAGGATGTGCTCACGGGTCTGCGGCATCGGGCCGTCAGTCGCAGCAACAACCAGGATAGCGCCGTCCATCTGAGCAGCGCCGGTGATCATGTTTTTCACATAGTCGGCGTGGCCCGGGCAGTCAACGTGCGCGTAGTGGCGAGTCGGGGTGTCATATTCAACGTGAGAGGTGTTGATGGTGATACCACGCGCTTTTTCTTCCGGCGCGTTATCGATCTGATCGAATGCGCGCGCTGCGCCACCGTAGGTTTTCGCCAGAACGGTAGTGATAGCTGCAGTCAGGGTAGTTTTACCGTGGTCAACGTGGCCGATAGTACCGACGTTGACGTGCGGTTTTGAACGTTCAAATTTTTCTTTAGACATCGATTGTCCCTCTAAGACACGGTTAAATCGGTGATATCACCACATCAACCAGGCATCGCCTGTGCTGTTGAATTTTTTTGTACAGGAAGAATCAGGGAGGGAGATAAAGAAGTGGTGCTGATACCCAGAGTCGAACTGGGGACCTCACCCTTACCAAGGGTGCGCTCTACCAACTGAGCCATATCAGCACATCTGGAGCGGGCAGCGGGAATCGAACCCGCATCATCAGCTTGGAAGGCTGAGGTAATAGCCATTATACGATGCCCGCAACCTGGAACTCGGCTACCTGTTCTTTCTGTAGCAAATGAATAATAAGTTAAGGAGGCTTATTATTCGAGCTTCGAGCCAACTTGCGTTGCTTGCTGACTCTGACTGTGCTTGAGCTCAGTCTGAATATGGTGGTGGGAGAAGGATTATTCGTCGCTTTGCTCCTCACCCTTCGGGCCGCGCGGTGCGCGTTGTCTCGCGCTGCTCGACTCGAACCTTAACGAAGGTTCTCACCTTCTCCAAACTGAAAACCATTGGCGTTTCAATTTGGTTTAGCTTCGTTGCCAAAGCTTAATATGGTGGTGGGAGAAGGATTCGAACCTTCGAAGTCTGTGACGGCAGATTTACAGTCTGCTCCCTTTGGCCGCTCGGGAATCCCACCTGATACTTGATGGTGCCGGCTACCGGAATCGAACTGGTGACCTACTGATTACAAGTCAGTTGCTCTACCTACTGAGCTAAGCCGGCATCAAGTGAGGCGCATTCTAGGAAGACCGGCTGGCGTATGCAACAAAAAAATTGCGATAAATGTTCTATCGGTCACTATTTGTGCAATTCTTCGCAAATTTGTCATTTTTTGAAGAAAAAACAACCGTTCCGGCTGGTATCACAACGGCGTAAGGGCGTGGAGCTTTCTTCTTCCGCTCACTTTTAATCGGCTCAAAGGCCTCTTCGCCACGTCATTTTTTATCATCGCGCGGTTATATTGCTCGATTACATTGCGGCATTGTGCGTCTGAGGTTTATCCAGCAGGAAGAGAAAAGCCAGTAAAACTGTTTTATGTGATAAGCATCACATTTTATTTCTCGCTGTTTAAAACTGGATGCCTTATTCATCCTCCTTTATCGACTGAGCAAACCGCCAGCGTTTAGCGCATGGTCTCCTGCGTTCTATTGCATAGCAATAACAAAAACTGCGGGGATCGTTCCGATTGCATTTAACGATGCATTTTTTTCCTTCTTTTTCTCCTGTTACTGGTGTTAACCTCCTGCGCATTGTTTTCTGAAATTACCCTCAGGGCACAGGAAGAACGCTATGCTTACCTGTTGCCATTCGGTAAATATCTGCTGGCAGAAGCATGCTTATGAGTAATAAAGAGCCCTCGTTTACCACCCCGTATCTGTCATTCAGTCGCCAACAATGGGCTGCGTTACGTGATTCTGTCCCGATGACATTATCAGAGGATGAGATCGCTCGTCTGAAAGGGATTAATGAAGATCTTTCGCTGGAAGAAGTGGCTGAAATCTATTTGCCGCTGTCCCGTTTGCTGAATTTTTATATTAATTCGAACCTACGTCGCCAGGCAGTGCTGGAACAGTTTTTAGGTACTAACGGGCAAAAGATCCCTTATATCATTAGCATTGCAGGCAGCGTGGCGGTAGGGAAAAGCACCACTGCGCGCGTTTTACAGGCTTTGCTAAGCCGCTGGCCAGAACATCGTCGCGTTGAATTAATTACTACCGATGGTTTTCTTCATCCGAACGCCGTATTAAAAGAACGCGACCTGATGAAGAAGAAAGGGTTTCCCCAATCCTATGATATGCATCGGTTAGTCAATTTCGTCGCCGACCTGAAATCAGGGGCAAGCGAAGTGACCGCCCCAGTTTATTCACATCTGATTTATGATGTCATTCCTGATGGGGATAAAGTGGTGCAGCAGCCGGATATTTTAATCCTTGAAGGCTTAAACGTCCTGCAAAGCGGGATGGATTATCCTCACGATCCCCATCACGTATTCGTCTCTGATTTCGTTGATTTTTCTATTTACGTCGATGCGCCTGAAGATTTACTGGAAGACTGGTATATCAAACGCTTCCTGAAGTTCAGAAAAGGGGCTTTCACCGATCCCGACTCCTATTTTCATCATTACGCTCAGCTTTCAGAAGAGGAAGCGGTGAAAATTGCCACCCAGCTATGGAAAGAGATCAACTGGCGTAACCTGAAGGAAAATATTTTACCCACGCGCGAACGTGCCAGCCTGATTCTCAGCAAAAGCGCTAATCATGCCGTGGAAAAGGTGCGGTTACGTAAATAAGGTGGGATGCGGCTTCTGGCAGAAGAGAGATGCTCCGCCAGAAGCGCTCTGACTAACGCGATAAGCAATTAATTTTGCGGACGCAGGGATATTTCGCCGCCTACCCAGGGCTTCGTTACGCCATCTTGTTCAAGCAGTAATCCGCCTTGCTGATCAATACCACGAGCGATACCTAATACTTCCCGCTCGCCAATCAGTAACTTCACCGGCCGGTTGATAAAGTTATCCAGCCGCTGCCAGCGAGGCAGGAAAGGCGCTAATCCCTCGCGTTCAAAATCACGCAGGCTATGGCGTAATTGGTTTACCAACAGGCTGACCAGTTCGTTACGGTTGATAGTGATGCCTGCTTCTTGCAGGTTAATCCAGCCCTGATTGACTACGCTGGCATCAGGTGTACGCATTTTCAGGTTAATTCCCGCGCCAAAAACGATTTGCGCCGCATCGCCTGTTTTTCCGATCATTTCAACCAGGATGCCCGCCAGTTTACGATCGTTCAAATAAAGATCGTTCGGCCATTTTACCCTTACGCCTTCTGCACCCAGCTGCTGCAATACTTCAGCAATAACGATACCGATAACTAAGCTTAAGCCCATCGCTGCGGCAGGCCCTTGTTCAAGACGCCAATACATCGAGAGATAGAGATTAGCGCCGAAAGGAGAAAACCACTGGCGCCCACGGCGTCCACGGCCTGCCTGTTGGTATTCAGCTACGCAAGCGTCACCGGTTTTTAGCGACCCCATGCGTTCTAACAGGTATTGGTTAGTTGAGTCTATAACGGGTATAACTGCCACCCCCTGCTGATCCAGGCGCTGATTGATTTCCGCTTCATCCAGCAACTGAACAGGCTCAGGCAGACAATAACCCTTGCCCGTAACCGTAAAGACATCCAACCCCCATTCTTTCAGCGTCTGGATATGTTTATTTATCGCGGCACGACTCATTCCTAGCTTTTCGCCAATTTGCTCGCCCGAATGGAATTCTCCATCAGCTAAAATAGCCACCAACTTTAACGGTACGCTGTTATCTTTCATGAAATGACCTCAACGGCATTCTTCTCTCCGTCAGCACCAATAAACCGCACTTCAGGTTCCAGCCAGACGTTAAATTTTTCGCCTACGCGCTGCCTGATTTCACGCGCTAATGCGACCACATCCTGCGCGGTTGCTTCTTCAGCATTAATTAATACCAGAGCTTGTTGCTGATGTACCGCCGCCCCGCCAATGCGATAGCCCTTAAGCTGGCAGTGATCAATAAGCCAGCCCGCTGCCAGCTTAACGTTGCCATTACTTTGCGGGTAGTGTGGAGCATGCGGCCAGGCGGTCAGCAGCGACGCGGCCTGTTCTGCATCAATAACAGGGTTTTTGAAAAAGCTGCCGGCATTGCCGGTTATGGCAGGATCGGGCAACTTGCTACGACGCATATGGCAAACGGCATCAAAAATTTGCTGCGGCGTTACGGTTGCCGCATCCATCTTAGCCAGATCGCCATAGCTCATTACAGGTTGCCAGCGTTTAGGTAAGCTAAACCCGACGTTGATGATCGCATAACCGTGCTGCAGATGATGCTTGAAGACGCTGTCGCGATAACCAAACTGACATTCTGCTGCCGTCATTCGATGAATCTGACCGCTTTCCAGTTCAAGGACTTCAACCCATTCACAGACATCTTTTAACTCTACGCCATAAGCACCGATATTCTGGATTGGCGAAGAGCCAACGCAGCCTGGAATTAAAGCGAGGTTTTCCAGTCCAGCGATACCTTGCTGTAGCGTATAGGTTACCAGGTGATGCCAGTTTTCACCGGCCCCTACCTGCACATGCCAGCGATCTGCACTTTCGGTGATAGCGATCCCTTTGATGCGATTTATGACGACTATGCCGCTAAAAGGCTGCAGGAAAAGGACGTTACTGCCCTCGCCTAACAACAGGAAGGGCAAATTATGCTGATAGCATTCACGCCAGGCTGCAAGAATAGCTTGCGGCGTTGCTGCGTATACAATTTTTTCGGCGCCCGTTTCAATGGCGAAGGTATGTAATTTTTTAAGTGAAAATGCAGGAGTGGACATGAAGCGGCCTTTTCCGATTAACTGCGCTCAGTTTACCCGATCGCTGGAGCGGGAAGAAAATTTTATCCTGGCTGGCGGGAGAAGATTTCTAAAAATAAAACGTAGGCGGATAACAGAGAAGCGGCCAGTCAGGTAAAGGCGCAGTTCAGCGAGATAGAAGAGGCAAAAAAGCGAATTGATAATCTCCAGCAGGCTTCGGGTACAAAGAGCCGGCCAGCCGGGACTTCTGAAGATCACGGACGTAAGTAGAGAAAAGAGGGGGTTATCCAGCAGGCCGCAGACACGAAAAAGCCCCAGCTTTCGCTGAGGCTCTGTCGTTGTTTTGATGCCTGGCAGTTCCCTACTCTCGCATGGGGAAGCCCCACACTACCATCGGCGCTACGGCGTTTCACTTCTGAGTTCGGCATGGGGTCAGGTGGGACCACCGCGCTCTTGCCGCCAGGCAAATTCTTTGTGCACGGAACGGCTCTTTTGCGCTGCTGCTGCGTTGGCTGCTCTCGCATAACTCAGTTACATACTTCTGTATGCGCCTTCGTTATGTCTCGCTGGCCGCCTGGCTTCAGCACAAAATCTTCCGTTCCCGCAAATATCTATCCGGTGAACAAAGCTGAAAATCTCTCAACTCAAAACGCCTGTGGCGTTGTAAGGTTAAGCCTCACGGGTCATTAGTACCGGTTAGCTCAACGCATCGCTGCGCTTACACACCCGGCCTATCAACGTCGTCGTCTTCAACGTCCCTTCAGGAGACTCAGGGTCTCAGGGAAGACTCATCTCGAGGCAAGTTTCGTGCTTAGATGCTTTCAGCACTTATCTCTTCCGCACTTAGCTACCGGGCAGTGCCATTGGCATGACAACCCGAACACCAGCGGTGCGTTCACTCCGGTCCTCTCGTACTAGGAGCAACCCCTCTCAGTCTTCCAGCGCCCACGGCAGATAGGGACCGAACTGTCTCACGACGTTCTAAACCCAGCTCGCGTACCACTTTAAATGGCGAACAGCCATACCCTTGGGACCTACTTCAGCCCCAGGATGTGATGAGCCGACATCGAGGTGCCAAACACCGCCGTCGATATGAACTCTTGGGCGGTATCAGCCTGTTATCCCCGGAGTACCTTTTATCCGTTGAGCGATGGCCCTTCCATTCAGAACCACCGGATCACTATGACCTGCTTTCGCACCTGCTCGAACCGTCACTCTCGCAGTCAAGCCAGCTTATGCCATTGCACTAACCTCACGATGTCCGACCGTGATTAGCTGACCTTCGTACTCCTCCGTTACACTTTGGGAGGAGACCGCCCCAGTCAAACTACCCACCAGAC
The DNA here is from genome assembly GCF_023517775.1 of Mixta hanseatica. Taxonomy (NCBI): domain Bacteria; kingdom Pseudomonadati; phylum Pseudomonadota; class Gammaproteobacteria; order Enterobacterales; family Erwiniaceae; genus Mixta; species Mixta hanseatica. Next base: position 3,989,522 of record NZ_CP082904.1, read on the forward strand.
ACTGTCCCCACGCCGGTTCACGGCGCCAGGTTAGAACATCAAACATTAAAGGGTGGTATTTCAAGGATGGCTCCGTGCGAACTGGCGTCCGCACTTCACAGCCTCCCACCTATCCTGCACATCAAGGCTCAATGTTCAGTGTCAAGCTGTAGTAAAGGTTCACGGGGTCTTTCCGTCTTGCCGCGGGTACACTGCATCTTCACAGCGAGTTCAATTTCACTGAGTCTCGGGTGGAGACAGCCTGGCCATCATTACGCCATTCGTGCAGGTCGGAACTTACCCGACAAGGAATTTCGCTACCTTAGGACCGTTATAGTTACGGCCGCCGTTTACCGGGGCTTCGATCAGGAGCTTCTCTTGCGATAACCCCATCAATTAACCTTCCGGCACCGGGCAGGCGTCACACCGTATACGTCCACTTTCGTGTTTGCACAGTGCTGTGTTTTTAATAAACAGTTGCAGCCAGCTGGTATCTTCGACTGGCTTCGGCTCGGGGAGCAAGTCCCTCCACCTACATGCCAGCGTGCCTTCTCCCGAAGTTACGGCACCATTTTGCCTAGTTCCTTCACCCGAGTTCTCTCAAGCGCCTTGGTATTCTCTACCTGACCACCTGTGTCGGTTTGGGGTACGATTCGTTGTTACCTGATGCTTAGAGGCTTTTCCTGGAAGCAGGGCATTTGTTGCTTCAGCACCGTGGTGCCTCGTCGTCACGCCTCAGCCTTGACCCTCCGGATTTGCCTGGAAAGTCAGCCTACACGCTTAAACCGGGACAACCGTCGCCCGGCCAACATAGCCTTCTCCGTCCCCCCTTCGCAGTAACACCGAGTACGGGAATATTAACCCGTTTCCCATCGACTACGCCTTTCGGCCTCGCCTTAGGGGTCGACTCACCCTGCCCCGATTAACGTTGGACAGGAACCCTTGGTCTTCCGGCGAGCGGGCTTTTCACCCGCTTTATCGTTACTTATGTCAGCATTCGCACTTCTGATACCTCCAGCATGCCTCACAGCACACCTTCGACGGCTTACAGAACGCTCCCCTACCCAACAACACACAGTGTCGCTGCCGCAGCTTCGGTGCATGGTTTAGCCCCGTTACATCTTCCGCGCAGGCCGACTCGACCAGTGAGCTATTACGCTTTCTTTAAATGATGGCTGCTTCTAAGCCAACATCCTGGCTGTCTGGGCCTTCCCACATCGTTTCCCACTTAACCATGACTTTGGGACCTTAGCTGGCGGTCTGGGTTGTTTCCCTCTTCACGACGGACGTTAGCACCCGCCGTGTGTCTCCCGTGATAACATTCTCCGGTATTCGCAGTTTGCATCGGGTTGGTAAGCCGGGATGGCCCCCTAGCCGAAACAGTGCTCTACCCCCGGAGATGAATTCACGAGGCGCTACCTAAATAGCTTTCGGGGAGAACCAGCTATCTCCCGGTTTGATTGGCCTTTCACCCCCAGCCACAGGTCATCCGCTAATTTTTCAACATTAGTCGGTTCGGTCCTCCAGTTAGTGTTACCCAACCTTCAACCTGCCCATGGCTAGATCACCGGGTTTCGGGTCTATACCCTGCAACTTAGCGCCCGGTTAAGACTCGGTTTCCCTGCGGCTCCCCTATACGGTTAACCTTGCTACAGAATATAAGTCGCTGACCCATTATACAAAAGGTACGCAGTCACCCCATAAAGAGGCTCCCACTGCTTGTACGTACACGGTTTCAGGTTCTTTTTCACTCCCCTCGCCGGGGTTCTTTTCGCCTTTCCCTCACGGTACTGGTTCACTATCGGTCAGTCAGGAGTATTTAGCCTTGGAGGATGGTCCCCCCATATTCAGACAGGATACCACGTGTCCCGCCCTACTCATCGAGCTCACAGCACATGCATCTTCGTGTACGGGACTGTCACCCTGTACCGTGCGCCTTTCCAGACGCTTCCACTGACACACATGCTGATTCAGGCTCTGGGCTGTTCCCCGTTCGCTCGCCGCTACTCAGGGAATCTCGGTTGATTTCTTTTCCTCGGGGTACTTAGATGTTTCAGTTCCCCCGGTTCGCCTCATGCCACTATGTATTCATGACATGATAGTGCAACGGATTGCACTGGGTTTCCCCATTCGGGTATCGCCGGTTAATAGCGGTTCATATCACCTTACCGGCGCTTATCGCAGATTAGCACGCCCTTCATCGCCTCTGACTGCCAGGGCATCCACCGTGTACGCTTATTCGCTTAACCTCACAACCCACAGACGTCTCGTGACGGCTGCGCATCACGTCAGCTTCGTTGTGCAGTGCTCGCCATGCTCATGGACAATAAGTCCACTCCGCCTGCTGCGCGCTGTACGCCTTGCTGTCGTTTTGCTCGCTCGTCCCGGTGTACTGATTCGGGATGTAAGTATTGAGAGAATCGTGAACAACATAACGTTGTTCCGTTTTCAATTTTCAGCTTGTTTCCGGATTGTTAAAGAGCAATATCTTAAAGCCGACTTCTCAGTCAGTTTTAAGATATTTTGGCAGGTGACTTTCACTCACAGACCAGCAAGTGGCGTCCCCTAGGGGATTCGAACCCCTGTTACCGCCGTGAAAGGGCGGTGTCCTGGGCCTCTAGACGAAGGGGACACGAAATTTGCTGTGCGAATCACCGATTCGCTAATTTCGTGTAAGGGCGAGATTTTCTTAAGAAAATCGAGCGACAATATCTTTTGTCACTGTACCCCCTACGCGTAAACGCCTTGCTCGTTACTTCTATCAGACAATCTGTGTGAGCACTTCACGGGCGGGATTCAGCATGGTAAGGAGGTGATCCAACCGCAGGTTCCCCTACGGTTACCTTGTTACGACTTCACCCCAGTCATGAATCACAAAGTGGTAAGCGCCCTCCCGAAGGTTAAGCTACCTACTTCTTTTGCAACCCACTCCCATGGTGTGACGGGCGGTGTGTACAAGGCCCGGGAACGTATTCACCGTGGCATTCTGATCCACGATTACTAGCGATTCCGACTTCACGGAGTCGAGTTGCAGACTCCGATCCGGACTACGACGCACTTTATGAGGTCCGCTTGCTCTCGCGAGGTCGCTTCTCTTTGTATGCGCCATTGTAGCACGTGTGTAGCCCTGGCCGTAAGGGCCATGATGACTTGACGTCATCCCCACCTTCCTCCGGTTTATCACCGGCAGTCTCCTTTGAGTTCCCGGCCGAACCGCTGGCAACAAAGGATAAGGGTTGCGCTCGTTGCGGGACTTAACCCAACATTTCACAACACGAGCTGACGACAGCCATGCAGCACCTGTCTCACGGTTCCCGAAGGCACTTCCGCATCTCTGCAGAATTCCGTGGATGTCAAGGCCAGGTAAGGTTCTTCGCGTTGCATCGAATTAAACCACATGCTCCACCGCTTGTGCGGGCCCCCGTCAATTCATTTGAGTTTTAACCTTGCGGCCGTACTCCCCAGGCGGTCGACTTAACGCGTTAGCTCCGGAAGCCACGAGTCAAGCTCACAGCCTCCAAGTCGACATCGTTTACGGCGTGGACTACCAGGGTATCTAATCCTGTTTGCTCCCCACGCTTTCGCACCTGAGCGTCAGTCTTCGTCCAGGGGGCCGCCTTCGCCACCGGTATTCCTCCAGATCTCTACGCATTTCACCGCTACACCTGGAATTCTACCCCCCTCTACGAGACTCTAGCCTGCCAGTTTCGAATGCAGTTCCCGGGTTGAGCCCGGGGATTTCACATCCGACTTGACAGACCGCCTGCGTGCGCTTTACGCCCAGTAATTCCGATTAACGCTTGCACCCTCCGTATTACCGCGGCTGCTGGCACGGAGTTAGCCGGTGCTTCTTCTGCGGGTAACGTCAATGAATAAGGTTATTAACCTCACTCCCTTCCTCCCCGCTGAAAGTACTTTACAACCCGAAGGCCTTCTTCATACACGCGGCATGGCTGCATCAGGCTTGCGCCCATTGTGCAATATTCCCCACTGCTGCCTCCCGTAGGAGTCTGGACCGTGTCTCAGTTCCAGTGTGGCTGGTCATCCTCTCAGACCAGCTAGGGATCGTCGCCTAGGTGAGCCGTTACCCCACCTACTAGCTAATCCCATCTGGGTTCATCCGATGGTGTGAGGCCCGAAGGTCCCCCACTTTGGTCTTGCGACGTTATGCGGTATTAGCCACCGTTTCCAGTGGTTATCCCCCTCCATCGGGCAGATCCCCAGACATTACTCACCCGTCCGCCACTCGTCAGCAGAGCAGCAAGCTGCTCTCTGTTACCGTTCGACTTGCATGTGTTAGGCCTGCCGCCAGCGTTCAATCTGAGCCATGATCAAACTCTTCAATTAAAAGTCTGATGCTCGAGAAAAACGTCGTAATGAATTACGTGTTCACTCTGAGACTTGATACTGCAATTATTTTTGCGATATCCCGTCCGTGAGTGCCCACACAGATTGTCTGATAAATTGTTAAAGAGCAGTGCGACCGGCGTTTCGTGCCGTTGTCGCGAGGTGGCGTATATTACGCTTTCCTCTTTCAGAGTCAACCCCTTTTTCAGAAGTTTTTCTCCGGCGATTCAGACTTCGCTGAACCGCTCAACACCGCGTGGCGTAAGCCGTTGTGCCGTGTCGATGGAGGCGCATTATAGGGAGTTCTCGACCCCTGACAAGTGTTTATTTCAAAAAAATGATTGTTAGGTTTATTTTTCAGCAATCCGTTTCTTTTTAGCGCGATTTGCTGCTCATTTGGACAAATTCTTTAGCGAAACGCTCTACCTGTTGCCAGTCGGTATACTCTACTTCTTTACGCGGATCGGTCTCGCCGCCGGTCATACGCATAATAAATTGGATCATCACACGGTCGAACCAGCCGTAGCGCGGATACCGCAGCGCCCCGGCAAACACGGCGCAGCTATCCGGCTGCCATGGCGACTGTAGTAAAAACTTACGCGTATAAGCATTGGTTTGCGGCGTACGCTTTTCCGGCTTACGTGCCGTCAGGTTAACGGAAAAGAATCCGCTTACGCGCTGCTGCAGCTCGGCCAGATGCTTTTTCACAAAACGCGCCACCGCCGGCTGGAAATGTCCATAGCGAATGGATGCGCCTATCAGTACCCGATCGTATTGCGTCCAGTCGATCTGTTGCGCGTGCAGGATATTGATGACGTCGCACTCCTGATGCGCTTTCAACGTATTCGCTATATAAGACGCAATTTCCCGCGTTTGTCCGTCACGGCTGGAAAACAGGATCAACGCTTTCATTATTCTCTCCTTGGGTTTACTCACGCCAGAAGGTAGGCGTGAACAATACCAATAACGTAAAGACTTCCAGACGACCAAAAAGCATGGTCGATATTAAAATCCATTTAGCGACGTCATTCATGGAAGTGAAATTATCTGCCACGACGCCTAATCCGGGACCAAGGTTATTCAGCGTAGCGGCTACGGCGGCAAACGCTGAAAAATCGTCAACGCCGGTGGCGATAATCGCCAGCATACTCAGCAAGAAAACCAGCGCATAAGCGGAGAAGAAACCCCATACCGCTTCGAGGATGCGTTCCGGCAACGCACGATTCCCCAGCTTGATGGTATAGACCGCATTGGGGTGGACCAGCCGTTTCAGCTCGCGCGACCCCTGCTTAAACAGCAACAGAATACGAATGACCTTCAGGCCACCCCCGGTTGAGCCGGCGCAGCCGCCGATAAAAGCGGAACAAAGCAGCAGGACCGGTAAGAAAAGCGGCCAGCGCGCAATACTGTCGGTAGTAAAGCCCGCCGTGGTCGCCATCGATACCACCTGAAAAAAGGCCTGATTTAGCGTTTGCAGCCCACTGGCATACACATTATGGAACCACAGCACCAGAGTACATATCACCACCAGCGTCATCTGCACGCCGATAAACATGCGAAACTCCGGATCGCGCCAGTAGACGCGTAGATTACGCCCACTCAATAGCGAAAAATGCAGGCCATAGTTACAGCCCGATATCAGCAGGAAAACGGCAATGATGGTATTAATGGTGGGACTATTAAAATAGCCGACGCTGGCATCATGGGTAGAAAAGCCGCCGATGGCAATCGTTGAGAAGCTATGACCGATGGCGTCGAACAACGGCATGCCCGCCATCCACAGCGCCACAGCACAGGCTACCGTCAGCAAAACGTAGATTAACCACAGCGTTTTGGCCGTTTCAGCAATACGGGGACGCATCTTGTTATCTTTTAGCGGACCCGGCATTTCCGCCCGATACAGCTGCATTCCCCCAACGCCCAGAATTGGCAAAATAGCCACGGCCAGGACGATAATCCCCATCCCGCCAAGCCATTGCAGCATTTGACGGTAAAACAGGATCGCTTTCGGCAATGCGTCCAGCCCCACCAGCGTCGTGGCGCCAGTGGTGGTTAAACCAGAAAAGGATTCAAAAAAAGCATCGGTAACTGAGAGGTTAGGATGTTCGGCAAAAATAAAGGGCATAGCCCCGACGCTGCCCAGTACCGTCCAGAACAGCACCACAATCAAAAACCCTTCGCGCGGCTTCAGATCATGCTTCTGTTTGCGGTTAGGCCACCAGAGGATGGCGCCAATTAACAGCGCCATGATAAATGTCTGACTGAATGCGCGCCCGGCGCCATCGCGATAAATTAACGCTACTAAACCAGGCACGATCATTGTTCCGGAGAACAGAATGACCAATAGCCCAACGATGCGGGTAATGGCACGAAAATGCATTCTGCCGTTTCCTTAAGATAAAATTAGGGGGTTACCGGCACGAGCGCTAAGGCTCCGCGGCTAATGTCCGTTAAATTTTGGCTAAACCCATCGACTTGCGCATGGGGTAACGCCAACGTTAGCGAGACAACATCCAGAAATTCCGTCTTAAGCAGTTCTCCTTCAAAACGCTGAACCAGGCGCTCTACATCACTAAGCTGAGCATAATCGCAGCGTAGCTGAAAACGGCGCATCGGCACCTTTTGTTTACGGGCCAGCTGTTTTAGCGCCTGCTGCACTCCACCGCCGTACGCCTTTACCAGCCCACCGGTGCCGAGCATGATCCCGCCATAATAGCGCACTACTACGGCGGTAATCTCGCCAACCTGACTGCCCATCAGCTGCGCCAGCATCGGCTTGCCTGCCGTTCCTGACGGTTCGCCGTCATCAGAAAAACCCAGCTGCTGTGAATCATCAGGCGCTCCGGCGACGTACGCCCAACAGTGATGGCGAGCAGTGGGATGCTCCGCTTTACTCTGCTGGACGAACGCCTTCGCCGCTTCAACGCCTTCGGTATGCGCCAGCAGCGTAATAAAGCGGCTTTTTTTGATGGTTTCTTCACTGATGCTCAATGGCTCAGCGGGAATATCATAAGCGTCCATTATTCCAAATGCAGATCGCGCGTCATGTTCTCAACGCGGTTAGCATAAATCACCACGTTATCCTCAATGCGAATACCGCCATAAGGCTGTAACTCATCGATCGCCTGCCAGTTAAAGTACTGGCTATGTTTTCCATCTCGCCATGGGGCCAGCAGCGACTCGATAATATAAAAGCCCGGCTCGATGGTGAGCACCATGCGCGGTTCCAGCACGCGTGTACAACGCAGGAAAGGATACTGCTGCGGCGCCGCCAAATGCGTGCCCTTATCGTCCTGCATAAAGCCAGCGACATCATGCACCTGCAGCCCAAGCGGATGACCTAAACCGTGCGGCATAAACGGCCCGGTCAGGTTTTCCGCCACCATTGCCTCTTCGCTGATGCCGCGCACCAGATCGAACTTCAGCAACATAGCGGCGATACGCTGATGCATCTGAAGATGGTAGTCGCTATAGCGGACGCCCGCTTTTAACGTATCGATCAACGCCAGTTCGTGTTGGTTCATCTCCCGGACGATACGGGCAAACAGCGAATCGCTCTGCGCGGCATAGGTGCGCGTCAGATCGGCAGCGTAGCCGTTATATTCCGCCCCGGCATCGATTAAAAAGCTGCGGCGCTGCGGCGGCGTTTGGTGATCGAGTTTGGTGTAGTGCAGCACGGCCGCATGTTCATTCAGAGCGATAATGTTGCCATAAGGCGCGTCGGTATCGCGATGTCCCGTCGCCGTCAGATAGGCGAGATTAATATCAAACTCGCTCATGCCGGAAAGAAAGGCCTCTTTCGCCGCCCGATGGCCCGCGACGGCCAGCTTTTGCGCTTCCCGCATACAGGCCAGCTCATAGTCGGTTTTATAAGAGCGGTGATAGTGCAGGAAATCGATCACGCCCTGCGGATTGATATGGTCGGCGCTAATATCCAGCTGCATGGCGCGCTGCGACACCGGACCGATATAAGCGACGTTCTGACGCGCCCGCGGCAACAGCGCGCCGATATCCTCAGCGTTTCTCAACGCCACAACTTCTATTTCATCAGTCCAGAAGCTATGCGGTAAAGGCTCAACGCTATGCCAGTAATCAACGGGCGACCAGAACCACAGCTTCGGCTTATTGATGCCATCCACCCACAGCCAGCAATTTGGCAGCTGCGTTACCGGCACCCAGGCTTTGAAATGAGGATTGACCTTAAACGGGTAGTCATGATCGTCAAGAAACACCGTCAGCAGCTCGCCAGAATGAATCAGCATGCCATCGAGTTTGAAGCGCGCCAGCACCTGCTGCGCACGCTGCTGTAAGGTAGCAATGTGTTCTTTATACAAGGTAACCAGGGTATCCATTTCCGTACTCCGCGTCAGAGAATTGACCGCATCTTACCACAGCAGGTGAGCGGATGCCGTGTCGTCGCCGCCTGTGATCTTGTTTGCAAATGGGCAATGTTTTGTTTGCAAATAGTTAACATCAATCTCACACTCCGATCATCTGGTACGACCAGATCCCCTAAATGCGGTTTCAGGAGACGGACATGCTCTACCAAGGCGACACACTATCCCTGAACTGGCTGGACGATGGCATCGCCGAGCTCAGGTTCGATGCCCCCGGTTCGGTCAATAAGCTGGATACGCAAACCGTAGCCAGCCTGGGCGAAGCCATTGCCGTACTGGAAAAACAGACGGCGCTGAAAGGCGTACTACTCAGCTCATCGAAGCCAGCCTTTATCGTTGGCGCGGATATTACTGAATTTCTGTCGTTGTTTAATGCGCCAGCGGACAAGCTGGCGCAATGGCTAACGTTTGCTAATAGTATCTTTAACCGTCTGGAAGATTTGCCGGTTCCGACTCTTTCCGCCATTCAGGGCTATGCGCTTGGCGGCGGCTGCGAATGCGTTCTGGCCACCGATTTTCGTATCGCTACGCCGGATGCGCGCATTGGATTGCCGGAGACCAAACTGGGCATTATGCCGGGCTTTGGCGGCTCGGTACGTCTGCCCAGGCTGTTAGGCGCCGACAGCGCGCTGGAAATCATCGCCGCCGGGAAAGATGTGGACGCGAAAAGCGCGCTGGCGTTAGGCCTGGTGGATGCCATCGTACCGGCGGAAAAACTTCGCGCCGGCGCTATCGCGATGTTACGGATGGCGATGGACGATGCCTCTTTCTGGCAACAGCGCCGACAGCCGAAACTACAGCCGCTCAAGCTCAGCGCTATTGAAGCGGCGATGAGCTTTACCATCGCGAAAAGCATGGTGCAGCAAACCGCCGGGAAACATTACCCGGCGCCGATGAAAGCGGTAAAAACCATTGAAGCGGCTGCCGGTTTGGGTCGCGATGAGGCGTTAAAGCTGGAAACCAATGCTTTTGTTCCGCTGGCGCAGTCAAAGGAAGCGCGGGCGCTGGTCGGTATCTTCCTGAACGATCAATACATCAAAGGTAAAGCGAAAAAACTGGCGCAGGGTCAGCCGCTACCAAAGCAGGCGGCGGTACTGGGCGCCGGGATTATGGGCGGCGGCATTGCTTATCAATCCGCCTCAAAAGGCGTGCCGGTAATCATGAAAGATATCAGCGAGAAGTCTCTGACGCTGGGCATGAGTGAAGCCGGGAAACTGTTAAATAAACAGTTGGAGCGCGGCAAGATCAATGCGCTCCAGCTGACCAGCATCATCTCTACTATTCAGCCTACCCTCTCTTTTAGCGGTTTTGAGCGTGCCGATATCGTGGTTGAAGCTGTCGTCGAAAACCCGCAGGTGAAAGCCAAAGTGCTGGCGGAAACCGAAGCGCAGGTAGGAGAAAATAGTGTTCTGGCCACCAATACCTCCACTATCCCGGTCAGTCAGCTGGCGCGGGCATTAAAACGACCGGAAAATTTCTGCGGTATGCACTTTTTTAATCCAGTGCATCGAATGCCGCTGGTAGAGGTGATCCGCGGCGAACAAACCTCAGAGGCCACGCTGGCGAAGGTGGTGGCCTGGGCCAGCAAAATGGGCAAAACACCTATTATCGTTAATGACTGTCCCGGTTTCTTCGTCAACCGCGTGCTGTTCCCCTATTTCGCTGGTTTTAGCCTGCTGCTGCGCGACGGCGCTGATTTCCGCCAAATCGATAAGGTCATGGAAAAGCAGTTCGGCTGGCCAATGGGGCCGGCGACGCTGTTGGATGTGGTCGGACTGGACACCGCGCATCATGCGCAAAGCGTAATGGCCGATGGCTTTCCAACGCGAATGAAAAAAGATTACCGCGACGCTATCGATGCGCTATTTGAGGCGCAGCGTTTTGGTCAGAAAAATCAGCGCGGTTTTTACGCCTGGGAAAGCGATAAAAAAGGCAAAACCAGTAAAGTGGCCGATGCGGAGACCGATGCGCTATTGCAAAGCGTCAGCGCGCCAAAACGTGAATTCAGCGATGAAGAGATCATTGCGCGCATGATGATCCCGATGATTAACGAAGTGGTGCGCTGCCTGGAAGAACAGGTGATCGCCAGCCCGGCGGAAGCGGATATGGCGCTGATCTACGGTCTGGGATTCCCGCCGTTCCACGGCGGCGCCTTCCGCTATCTCGATACGCTGGGCAGCGCCGCCTTTATCGCCCAGGCGCAGCAATTTGCGAATCTTGGCCCGCTCTATGCCCTGCCGCAGCTGCTGACAGATAAAGCGCAACGTAACGAGAGCTGGTATCCCCCGGCCGAACCCATTAATGAAGCCGCGCTGGCAACGGCGTGAGGAGCAAAATGATGGAAAATGTAGTTATTGTTGATGCCATCCGTACGCCGATGGGCCGTTCCAAAGGAGGAGCATTCCGTCAGGTTCGCGCTGAAGATCTTTCCGCTCACCTGATGCGCAGCCTGCTTAGCCGCAATCCGGCGCTGGAAGCCGCGGCGCTGGATGATATTTACTGGGGCTGCGTACAGCAGACGCTGGAACAAGGTTTTAATATTGCGCGTAACGCCGCGCTGCTGGCGGAAATCCCGCACAGCGTGCCGGCCGCCACCGTTAACCGCCTGTGCGGTTCCTCTATGCAGGCATTGCACGATGCCGCGCGCGCGATTATGGTCGGCGATGCGCACGCCTGTCTTATTGGCGGCGTGGAGCATATGGGCCACGTGCCGATGAATCATGGCGTCGATTTTCATCCCGGCTTAAGCCGCACCGTGGCGAAAGCTGCGGGCATGATGGGCCTGACGGCGGAAATGCTGGCGCGTATGCACCACATTAGCCGTGAAATGCAGGACAGCTTTGCGGCGCGTTCGCATCAGCGCGCCTGGGCCGCAACTCAGGCGGGGCATTTCCATAATGAAATTGTCGCCACCGGCGGTCACGATACCGACGGCGTATTGAAACGCTACGATTTTGATGAGGTGATCCGCCGCGAGACCACGACTGAATCTCTGGCGGCGTTGAAACCCGCCTTCGATCCGATCAACGGCACGGTCACCGCGGGCAGTTCATCCGCGCTATCAGACGGCGCGGCAGCGATGCTGGTCATGAGCGAATCACGCGCCCACGCGCTGGGGCTGAAACCACGCGCGCGCATTAAAGCGATGGCGGTGGTCGGCTGCGATCCTTCTATTATGGGTTACGGCCCGGTGCCGGCTTCAAAGCTGGCGCTGAAGCGTGCCGGCCTGAGCGTTAGCGATATCGATTTGTTTGAGTTAAACGAGGCATTCGCGGCGCAAACCCTGCCCTGCATCAAAGATTTAGGTTTACTGGATCAGATGGATGAGAAGGTTAATCTGAACGGCGGCGCCATTGCGCTGGGGCATCCGCTGGGCTGTTCCGGCGCGCGCATCAGCACGACCCTGCTCAACCTGATGGAGCGGCGCGATGCGCAGTTTGGCCTCGCCACCATGTGTATCGGTCTCGGTCAGGGCATCGCCACTATCTTTGAGCGCGTTTAAGCGTTGTGGCTTCCCCGCCTGTCAGAGGCGGGCTTTTGCGGATTCCAGGGCGACAGGTTTGCCGCCCTGGAGTCAGGCTTAGATAAAGGCAAAGGCATCGCCATAGATTTGCGCTTCCTGCGCGCCGCGCTCAGCGCAAAAACGTTCGCGCGCGATTTTCGCCATCTCAAAACGACCGGCAATATAAATATCATGCTCGGCAAGCGTGCCGAAATCCTGCATAACTGCGGTAAGCACCGTACCGCTGCGCCCCTGCCATGAAGCATCCGTCTGTTCGACAACCGGTACCACCTTCAGATTGGCATGACGCACCGCCAACGCGTTCAGCTCTTCCAGGTCATACAGATGATGGCTTTCACGGCCGCCCCAGTAGATAGCGATATCGCGCTCCGGCTGCTGCGCCAGCGCCGTCAGCAGGATAGAACGGGCATAGGAAAAACCAGTACCGCCAGCAATCAAAATCATGGGGCGCTGACTCTCTTCACGCAGCCAGGCGTCGCCGTGCGGAATATCTACCACCACTTCGCGTTGCTGCTGGATGCGCTCCATCACTGCCATCGCATACAGGTTCAGTTCCGAGGCCCCGATATGCAGTTCGATAATATCTTTTTCCATCGGCGTCGACGCCAGAGAGAACGGACGCTTATCGCGTTCATCCATCACCACCATCAAATACTGTCCGGCGCGGAAGCTAAAATCCGCCTCCGGCACCAGTCGTACCCGATAAACAGTATCGGTAATCGCCTCTACCGAGGTCACTTTACAGCTTAACGTTGTCATGCGTTCCCTCTGTCGGGTCGTCAATGCGTAATTTGCGTCATTAGCGTGACGGCAAATCGTTAAAAATTCCCAACCGATCCCAGATGGCATCGACGCGCGCCGTCACCGCCGGATCCTTCACAATCGGACGGCCCCACTCACGCTGGGTTTCACCCGGCCACTTATTGGTGGCATCCAGGCCCATTTTCGATCCCAGACCCGAAACCGGAGAGGCGAAATCAAGATAGTCGATCGGCGTGTTTTCGATTAGCACCGTATCACGCGCCGGATCCATACGCGTAGTGATCGCCCAGATTACATCATTCCAGTCACGCGCATTGACATCATCATCGCAAACGATAACGAACTTGGTATACATAAACTGTCGCAGGAATGACCAAACGCCCATCATCACGCGCTTCGCATGTCCGGCATACTGTTTCTTCATGGTTACCACGGCCAGGCGATAGGAACAGCCTTCCGGCGGCAGGTAGAAATCAACAATTTCCGGGAACTGTTTGATCAGAATCGGCACCAGGACTTCATTCAGCGCCACGCCCAGTACCGCTGGCTCATCTGGCGGACGACCGGTATAGGTTGAATGATAGATGGCATTACGACGTTGTGTAATATGCGTCACGGTAAATACCGGGAAGTTATCCACCTCATTGTAATAGCCGGTGTGATCGCCATATGGCCCTTCCGGCGCCATGTCGCCAGGCTCGATATAGCCTTCCAGCACGATTTCCGCGCTGGCCGGTACTTCCAGATCGTTGGAGAGACACTTCACCACTTCTGATTTCGTGCCGCGCAGCAGACCGGCAAACGCATATTCCGATAAGGTATCCGGTACCGGCGTGACAGCGCCAAGAATGGTCGCGGGATCGGCGCCCAGCGCTACTGAAACCGGGAAGCGTTCGCCGGGATGGGCTTTGCACCATTCCTGAAAATCCAGCGCGCCGCCGCGATGGGAGAGCCAGCGCATAATCAGGCGATTTTTGCCAATCACCTGCTGACGATAGATACCCAGATTCTGTCGCTCTTTGTGCGGCCCACGCGTGACCGTTAACCCCCAGGTAATCAGTGGCGCGGCATCATCTGGCCAGCACTGCATTACCGGAATGCGCGATAAATCCACCTCGTCGCCCTGCCATACCTGCTCCTGGCAGGGTGCGCTACGCAGCCGTTTGGTGGGCATATTCAGCACCTGCTTAAACTGCGGCATTTTATCGAACAGATCGCGGAACCCTTTTGGCGGCTCCGGCTCTTTCAGAAACGCCAACAATTTGCCTACCTCACGCAGGGCGCTGACCTCTTCCTGCCCCATCCCTAGCGCCACGCGCTTCGGCGTGCCGAAGAGATTGCACAGCACCGGCATGTCATAGCCTTTGGGGTTTTCAAACAGCAGGGCCGGGCCGCCGGCGCGCAAAGTGCGATCGGCGATTTCGGTCATCTCCAGAATGGGATCGACCTCCAGCGTTATACGTTTTAACTCGCCACGCTGTTCAAGCAGCGCAAGGAACTCGCGTAAGTCGTGGTATTTCATCAGATTCATTATTCAGGCCGCAGAATCGGCCATTATAAGGAGGATTCAACGGCTATGCTGAGGTTTGTGTGTACGCGCCCGACGCGGCAACGACACCTGTAGCGCAGAACCTGTTTAATCAATGACATTTCATTAACAGGTTGCGCTGCGAGTCTGAACCACGGACGCCGCCTTCGTCAATTTTCAATTCTACAATTTGTGCCAAATGATCGCCGATAGCGGCTATTTTTACTTTTTTACGCAGGCGATTTGGGCCAATAAACCAGGCGTGGCGCTGGCCCTGATGCGGCGTGATGTCGCTATCGCTCTGAAAGCAGTTTTGCTATTCTTAGCCTTCAATAATTGGAAAGTGACATTATGGAATCCTGGTACCTTCTTTACTGTAAACGTGGTCAGTTATTACGCGCCAAAGAGCATCTGGAGCGGCAGGCGGTAAATTGCCTTAGCCCGATGATCGCTATGGAAAAAATTGTGCGCGGCAAACGAACCACGGTAGAAGAACCGCTGTTTCCCAATTATCTTTTTATTGAATTCGATCCGGAAGCGATTCACACCACCACCATCAGTGCCACACGCGGCGTAAGTCACTTCGTGCGTTTTGGTACGCAGCCGGCAAACGTACCGCTCGACGTTATTGATGCGCTACGCACCGAGACGCCGGAAAAGATGGTCGATCCCGATACGCCCTGCCCAGGCGACAAGGTGGTGATCGTTAAGGGCGCTCTGGAGGGACTGGAGGCGATTTTTACCGAGCCAGACGGCGAGGCGCGCTCTATGCTGCTGCTTAACCTGCTCAATAAGCAGGTTAAGCAAAGCGTGGAAAACAGCGTTTTCCGGAAAGCCTGAGACGTTTATCGCCTCGCATTGCAGCCCTGTCGCTTACAGGCGAAACAGACGGCGACTGTTGGCGTCGGTTTGCTGCGCCAGCCAGTCGGCCTCTTCTGCGCGCCACAGCGCGACCTGCTGCACGATATGCGGCAGGAAGCAGGGCTCATTACGACGCGACGTCGGCCTTGGGCGCATATCGCGCGGCAACAGATAAGGCGCATCCGTTTCCAGCAGCAACCGCTCTGCCGGGATCTGCGGCAACATCTCGCGTAGCGCCATACCGCGGCGCTCATCGCATACCCAGCCGGTAATGCCGACCGACAGCCCCGACGCCAGACATTCCGCCAGCTCCGCAGCCGTACCGGTAAAGCAGTGCACCACCGCGCCGGGCAGATGCGGTAGCCACGGCTTGAGCACCGCCATAAACCGCTCATGCGCGTCACGGCAGTGCAGGAATACCGGCATTTGCAGTTCGGCAGCCAACGCCAGCTGCGCATCAAAAGCGTATTCCTGCTGATTATGCGCGGAGAAATTACGGTTAAAATCAAGCCCGCATTCGCCGATGGCCACGACCTGCGGGCTTTCCGCCAGCCGCCGCAGCGTTGCTGCGGTATCCGCCGACCATTCGCTGGCGTGATGGGGATGAATGCCTGCCGTTGACCAGCAGAAATCGGGATGGCGCTGCGCCAGGCTTTGCGCCTGCTGGCTTTCCAGCGCGTTAGTGCCGGTAATCAGCATGCCGGTGAGGCCTGCTTCGCGCGCGCGCGTCACAACCTGTTCACGATCTTTCGCAAACTGCGTGCTGGTCAGGTTTACACCGATATCAAACATGGTATGTCCTGAAAATATTAACCGCCCAGGTGGGCGGTTAGCGATGAATTTTCCCCGCCTTAGCGGGCCCTGCACTGAGCGTCAGGATTCGGTTTCGTGCTCTTCTTCACGCGCCTGACGCCCTTTGCCAACATAGAAGCGCGAACAGAATACGCCAACCTCAAACAGGCAGTACATCGGAATAGCGAGCAAAGTTTGGGAAAAAACATCCGGTGGGGTTAACAGCATGCCGACGACAAAAGCGCCGACCAGCATGTAAGGACGCTTCTGACGCAACATCTCCGGCGTGGTCACGCCCGTCCAGCACAACAGTACAATCGCTACCGGCACTTCAAAAGCGACGCCAAAGGCCATAAACAGCGTCATCACGAAGTCGAGATAGCTGGCGATATCGGTCGCCATGGTGACGCCCTGCGGCGCAGTTTTGGCAAAAAAGCCAAACGCCATCGGGAATACCACAAAATAGGCGAAGGCCACGCCGATATAAAACAGCATGGTGCTGGAGAACAGCAGCGGCATAACCAGACGGCGTTCATGACGATAGAGCGCCGGCGCCACAAAAGCCCAAATCTGATAGAGAATGACCGGAACCGCAAGGAAAATGGAAACGATGATGGTGAGCTTAATCGGCGTCAGAAACGGCGAGGCCACATCGGTGGCAATCATGCTGGCGCCCACCGGCAACTGCTTGATCAGCGGCTCTGCAACCATCTGATAAATATCGTTAGAGAAGTAGACCAGCGCCAGAAAAATGACCAGCACGGCAATAATGCAGTTCAGCAGCCGCTTGCGTAGCTCAATCAGGTGGCTAATCAGCGGTTGGGTATCTTCAACGGCCATGTTTATCATTCATTGTTGGTTGAGAAGAAGCCACAGACGTTTCTGGTGAAACGTTTAACAAAGGCGCAGCGGCAGAAGCGGCCGCCTGACCGGCAGGCGATGCGGGGGTTGAAGCCGCGTTATCCGTACCGGCAGCAGGCGCATCAGCCGTTGTTGCTGGCTTCGCGGCGGAACGCGTTTCTGCGCTTTCTACCATGGGCTTTTGCTCCGGCGCGCTGGCCTGATGATCGGCTGTGGCTGGCGTTGCGCCGTTATGTTCATCCTGCGGACGCTTAATCAGCGGATTATGAATGGTATAAGCTTCGTCATCGGCCTGTTCATTTTCGCCCAGATAAGAGCGACGCATAGAGTCTGCCGATTTACGCAGCTCTTCCATCGACTCTTTCAGTTCCGGGGAGAGGGTATTCTTGCTGGCCTGCTCTACTTTTTTCAGGCTGTCCTGCAGCTCCTGTAGTTTCAGCTCCTGCGCCAGCTCGTTTTGCACGTTCGCCGCCAGAGAACGCATGGCGCGGATCCAGCCGACCACCGTTTTTACCGCCACCGGCAAACGTTGCGGTCCAAGCACTACCAGCCCAATGACGAACACCAAAACCAGTTCGCTAAAACCTATGTCGAACACGTTTTATACCTGCTCTTTATCTTTTTTTGCCTCTTCTTTGCTTGCCGTGGTCGCCTGCTTATCCGTTAGCGGCCGGGCATCAAATTCGGCATCCTGCTGTTTAGACGCGTCTTTATCTTCATCGCCCATCGCTTTTTTAAAGCCTTTGATGGATGAACCTAAATCGGAGCCAAGGGTACGTAATTTATTGGTGCCGAAAAGAAGAACCACGATCACGGCAATGATGAGTAACTGCCAAATGCTGATACCGCCCATGAGTATGCCTCTGATGAAAAGTCTAAAACATGTGAAAAGGCAGTATACCCCAGCTTATGGTCCGGTGACGATGCGTAAGCCCATCGCCCCGGCCACAAAAGGGAATTTTACCTTTCCTGACAATCAATCAGGCTGAACGTCGCCAGCCAATAATCCACGACAACAGACCGGCGATAATCATTACCGTCGGCAGCACTTCCATGCCGGGACGGGTGATCAGCAGCGCTGTACCGCTCAGTAGCAGCGTGGCGCCGATACCGAACAGATAGCGCGACTGGTGCTGCCTTTCACGCTGTACGCTCAGCTCATTCGCCAGCCGATCGACGCTAAACTGCAAACGCTTATGCTGGCGCATGCTGTCATAGAAAAGATCCGGCAGTTCCGGCAGGCGCTCGGCCCAGAACGGCGCTTTTTCTTTAACCGAACGGATAATCGCCGGCAGCCCAACCTGGTCTTTAATCCACTCTTCAAGGAACGGCTTCGCGGTTTTCCACAAATCCAGCTGCGGGTAAAGCTGACGGCCGACGCCCTCGATATAGAGCAGCGTTTTCTGCAGCAGCACCAGCTGCGGCTGCACTTCCATATTAAAGCGGCGCGCAGTATTGAACAGGTTCAGCAGAACGTGACCAAACGAGATTTCCGCCAGCGGTTTTTCAAAAATGGGTTCGCAAACGGTACGAATCGCAAATTCGAAATCTTCCACGTTGGTATTCGCCGGCACCCAGCCGGAATCAACATGCAGCTCGGCGACTTTACGGTAATCGCGGTTAAAAAACGCAATAAAGTTTTCCGCAAGGTAGCGCTTATCCGCTTTGTTCAACGAGCCGACAATGCCGCAGTCGATTCCGATATAGAGCGGATCATGCGGGTGTTCATAGCTAACGAAAATATTACCCGGATGCATATCCGCATGGAAAAAGCTGTCGCGGAAGACCTGAGTAAAAAAGACCTGCACGCCGCGCTCCGCCAGCAGGCGCATATTCACGCCATGCTGCTCCAGCGCTGCCACATCATTGATGGGAATGCCGTAGATACGCTCCATCACCAGCATCGTTTCGCTGCAGTAGTCGGAATAGACTTCCGGCACATACAGCATATCGCTGTTTTCAAAGTTGCGGCGCAGCTGGATAGAGTTTGCCGCTTCACGCAGCAGGTTCAGCTCATCAATCAGGGTCTTTTCGTAATCCGCCACCACTTCCACCGGGCGCAGACGACGGCTTTCCGGCATCAGACGCGGCAGCCAGCGCGCCAGACGGTAGATCAGGCGCATATCCGCTTTGATTACCGGCAAAATATCCGGGCGGATCACTTTGATCACCACCGCTTTGCCGTTTTCCTTTAGCGTCGCGGTATGCACCTGAGCGATAGAGGCGGAGGCCAGCGGCGTAATATCAAAATCATCAAACCAGGCTTCAAGCGGGCCGCCCAGCGATTTTTCAATCTGCTCTTTCGCCAGCCTGCCATCAAAAGGCGCAACGCGATCCTGTAAGATCGCCAGCTGATCGGCAATCAGCGGCGGGAACAGATCGCGGCGGGTAGACATCATCTGACCAAATTTGATCCAGACCGGGCCCAGCTCCTCCAGCGCCATACGCAGGCGCACGCCCAACGCCAGATCTTTATGGCGGTTAGGCAGCCAGAAGATACCGCGGCGCCACAGGCGAATCGGTAACGTAATACGCAGGCGGGGGATCAGTTCATCCAGGCCGTAGCTCAGGAAGACTTTGATAATGAAATAGAGGCGGCGCAGTTCTCCGGGCGTCATTTAGCCTCCAGCTGTAGCAGACGTTGTTCCAGTTGACTGGCCTGGCGCTCCAGCGCATCGACTTCTTCGCCATACCAGGCCATTTCCAGCCGACCAGGCGCGACGCGCCACTCTTCGGTCAGGGTTTCCGTCAGGTAGCGCTGTTTACGCTGAACATCGCCGCGTAGCAACTGCAGCCCGCGGCGGGCGACGTTACTGATCCCCTGGGCGACGATATCGCCGGTCCAGGGCGCCAGATATTCAGCCGGATCGAGCTCGGCCATATCGATCAGCGCGGAAAACTGCTGCACTACCTGAAGATCGCCCTCCACTTCCAGCTCGCCGCTGCGGATCATCCCGGTCAGCTGCTGGCGGTCGCGCAATTTCGGCAGCAGCGACAGACGGGTACTCACCGTACAGTCGCAGCGATCTTGCCATTCGCCCAGTACGTCCACCTGATGCTCGCTGAACACCAACGTCACCGGCTGCGACAGCTCCTGTAACCGGAGCTGTAAAACCTTACCATTCAAACGCTGCCGGGCCGCTTTCAGGCCGCGATCGCGATAAAGAATTCGATTTAGTGCGGTCTCCAGACCGGCGGTTAACAGCGGGGTTAACGTCATTCGCTTTCCTGCTTAAAACTTGAACCCACGGTGCAGAGCGACAATTCCGCCCGTCAGGTTGTGATACGAAGTGTTTTCAAAACCGGCATCCATCATCATCGACTTTAACGTCTCCTGATCGGGATGCATGCGGATCGATTCAGCCAGATAACGATAGCTTTCAGCATCTTTCGCTACCAGCTCGCCGATACGCGGCAGCACATGGAATGAATAAGCGTCGTACACTTTGCTCAGAGGTTCCAGTACCGGTTTAGAAAACTCCAGAACCAGCAGACGTCCGCCCGGCTTCAGCACGCGGAACATCGAAGCCAGCGCCTTCTCTTTTTCCGTCACGTTACGCAGACCGAAAGAGATAGTGATGCAATCGAAATAGTTATCCGGGAAAGGCAGCGCTTCCGCATTCGCCTGCACATAATTGACGTTGCCGATGATGCCGCTATTGCGCAGCTTTTCACGGCCCATCTTCAGCATCGAGCTGTTAATATCCGCCAGCACCACCTGACCGGTATCGCCGACCAGACGCGAGAATTTCGCTGTTAAATCGCCAGTGCCGCCGGCCAAATCCAACACGCGCTGCCCACGACGCACGCCGCTGCAGTCAATGGTGAAACGCTTCCAGATACGATGGATACCCATCGACATCAAATCGTTCATCAGATCATATTTGGCGGCAACGGAATGAAATACGCCCGCTACCATGTCCGCTTTTTCGTCTTTTGCTACGGTACGAAAACCGAAATGTGTCGTGTCCCTGGATTCATCTGCCATCTGCTTCACCTGCTCCACAATCAAATATCTTTGCAGTGTAACAGAGTACCCGTAGTCAGGCACGTTAGCCCGGCGTTATTCATCGTTGCCGAATGCTGTCGTGCCACGCCACAGCGCCCTGTTCCGGCGCGCTTTCCGCCCTGTCGCTCTCTGACTCGTCGTTGTCAAGGAGTCCGGCTTCCGGCATCGCCTGTTCCACCAACCCTGGATTAATACTGCGCTTTATTTCCACGCCCAAATGCCGAAAACTTTCGCTTTGGGCAATCAGGTTGCCCCGCCCTTCGGCGAGCTTTTTCATCGCCTGATTATAGCTTTCCTGGGCTCTGTCGAGATGCTGACCCATGCTGGTCATATCATCGACAAACAGCCGCATTTTATCGTATAGCCGCGCCGCGCGATCGGCGATACGCTGCGCGTTGCGGCTCTGATGCTCATAGCGCCAGAGATTATTAATGGTACGCAGCGCCACCAGCAGCGTGGTGGGGCTGACCAGCATAATATTGTGCTTCAATGCCTCGCTAATTAGCTCCGGCTGCCGATCTATCGCCAGTAAAAAGGCCGGTTCGATCGGGATAAACATCAACACATAATCCAGCGATCGTAAACCGGGCAATTGTTGATAATCTTTGCGGCTAAGCAAACGGATGTGGCCGCGAATGGCGGAGATATGTTCGCCGATCGCTTGCTCCCGCGTAACCCCATCGTCGGCGTTAAAGTAGCGCTCATAGGCGACCAGCGTCATTTTAGCGTCGATTACCACATCTTTGCCCTGCGGCAGACGAACAATCACATCCGGCTGCATCCGGCTTTGCGCATCAACCTGAATATTCACCTGCGTTTCATATTCATGTCCGGCGCGCAGGCCAGAGGCTTCCAGCACGCGGCTCAGCACCACCTCGCCCCAGTTACCCTGAGTTTTATTGTCGCCTTTCAGCGCTTTAGTCAGGTTGATCGCTTCCTGCGCCATCTGCGCATTCAGCTGCTGTAAATTACGAATTTCGTGAGCCAGCGTGTGGCGTTCACGCGCTTCCTGACCAAAGCTTTCCTGCACCTGGCGACGAAAACCATCCAGCTGCTCACGCAGCGGCGTAATTAAGCCGTTCAGGCTCTGACGATTCTGCTCATCGACACGACGGCCGCTCTGTTCAAAAATACGGTTGGCGAGGTTTTCAAACTGGGCGCTCAGGCGCTGTTCGCTATTGGCCAGCAGGCGCTGTTTCTCTTCAGCGGCAAGGCGGGTCTCTTCAAGGCGGATAGTCACTTCACGCAGCTCCGCTTCCTGCGCGCTGTTCACTTCCAGCTGATTACGCAGTTCACGGCTAAGCTGTTCACACTCATTACGCCAGTAGTCGAAGTGCTGTAGCTTTTCCTGCGCGGCGGTCAGCGCGCCATGCAGCTGGCGCAGCTCTTTTTCACGCAGCTGCTGTTGCTGTTGCTCTGCCAGACGCTGCTGTTGCTGCTGCGCTGCCTGCTGCTGCGCCTGTTCCAACGCCTGCTCCAGCAGACGGCGATCCGTTTCCTGCGCGGCCAGCTGCCCGGCGAGGCGAAAATGAGCAAACAGCCAGCCTGCCAGCACACCGGCCAACGTAAAAACGATCCCAACGATAAGCGGATTATCCACCGCATCCTCTCCTTCCTGCTACAAACAGAGCAAAGGTAGAGGCGCACTGTATGAATGTCCAGACAAAAAAATGGGCTGGCGACAAGCCAGCCCTGAACGCGATAATCAACCGTCCGCGCAGGCGCCAAAACCGTTAGTCAGGATACGCAAACCATCAGGCCCGGCGCTAAGAAATTACGCCAGCAGACGGCGCGCCGCATCAACCACAATCGCAACCGCATTGCTTTCCGTCTGCTTCATGGTTGCCGCATCCGGGATCTCTTTTTGCGTACGGTTAACGATCACCCCGGCGACCATCCCGGCACGCAAACCCTGGCTGGCGCACATGGTCAACAGCGTCGCGGATTCCATCTCATAGTTCAGTACGCCCATCTGCTGCCACTCCTTCATCGAGCCCTGGAAGCGGTTGACCACCCGACCAGAGAAAGTGTCGTAGCGTTCCTGTCCTGGATAAAAGGTATCTGAAGAGGCGGTAATGCCGATGTGCGGCGTGCTGCCGGCGGCTTTTGCAGCCTCAACCAGCGCGGTGGTGCAGGCGAAATCGGCGACGGCCGGAAATTCCATGGGCGCAAAATGTAAGCTTGCGCCATCCAGGCGTACCGCTGCGGTGGTCACCAGCACATCGCCAACATGAATGTCAGGCTGGATAGCGCCGGTGGTGCCCACACGCAGAAAAGTGCGGATGCCCAGTTGGGCCAGCTCTTCCACCGCGATAGAGGTAGAAGGACCGCCAATACCGGTAGAGCAGACAATTACCGCTTTACCCTCCAGTTCAGCGCGCCAGCTGGTGAACTCACGATGCGAGGCCAGCGGCTGGGGATTATCCATCAGCGCCGCAATTTTTTTTACGCGCTCAGGATCGCCCGGCACAATCGCCAGCGTTGCGCCCTGCAGGTCCGCTTTAGTAAGTCCTAAATGAAACACATCTGACTGGGCCATAACCCCTCCTGAGAAAATTCGTTTAATGGCGCTACTCTACGGCAAGCAAGGCGATAAATATGTGAGATCAATCACCAGAGAAAATGAAAATTACATTTATCTGCAAAATTATCGTGATTAACATCACATTAAATTATTCTGATTCACCGGTTTGCTACAAGTTGCTGTGTGTATTTATCCAGCACAATGTTAAAGAGAAGACGGACATGCAGGCCGGAGCCTTTGGCTGATTTTGGCTATAGTTACCGGATTGCGCTAATAGCAGCACGGAGATAACAATGAAAACCGAAAACGATCTGGGCCCAAAAGAAGGCAATAACGGGTTCGCCCCGGCGGTATCGCCTACGGCCGACAGCACAATTATCACCCATAACGACGCCATTCAGGGCGGCGAAACGACTATTAACACCCAGGGCGAAAATATGCCCGCCTGGTATGCGCGTCCCAAAGAAGCCAACGGCCCGCTGCCGGTGGTACTGGTGGTGCAGGAAATCTTTGGCGTTCATGAACATATCCGTGATATCTGCCGCCGCCTGGCGGCGGAAGGTTATCTGGCGGTGGCTCCGGAGCTCTATTTCCGTCAGGGCGATCCCAGCGACTATAGCGACATCAAGCAGCTGCTGGAAAACCTGGTCAGTAAAGTGCCTGATGCGCAGGTGTTGGCGGATCTCGATCATGTCGCCAACTGGGCGGCGAAACATGGCGGCGATATGCGCAATATGGCGATTACCGGCTTTTGCTGGGGCGGCCGTATTGTCTGGCTGTATGCGGCGCATAATCCGCAGCTGAAAGCGGGGGTCGCCTGGTATGGCCGTCTGGTTGGCGAAAAAACCATGAAACAACCGAAGCATCCAATCGATATTGCCGTTGATCTGAATGCGCCGGTACTGGGTCTGTACGGGGCGAAAGATGACGGTATCCCGCTGGAAAGCGTTGATTCGATGCGGCAGGCGCTGCATGCGGCTAACGCCACGGCGGAAATTATCGTGTATCCGGAAGCGGGACATGCGTTTAACGCCGATTATCGTCCAGGCTATCACGAAGAGTCCGCCAAAGATGGCTGGCAACGGATGCTGGCCTGGTTCCATCAGTATGGCGTGAAGCCTGCCGGCGAATAAAAAAAGGGGCGCGCAGCGCCCCTTTCATCAGGTTCAGGCGAAATCAGAGGCTTTCCGCACGCAGTTTCTGTGCCGCCTGCACCATGTTCGCCAGCGCCAGGCGCGTTTCGGTCCAGCCGCGTGTTTTCAGGCCGCAGTCCGGGTTCACCCACAAACGCTCTACCGGAATACGCTTCGCGGCTTTACGCAACAGCGCTTCCATCCATTCCACATCAGGCACGTTTGGCGAGTGAATGTCATACACGCCCGGGCCGATTTCATTTGGATATTCAAACTCCTCAAAAGATTCCAGCAGTTCCATATCGGAGCGTGACGTTTCGATGGTTATCACATCGGCATCCAGCGCGGCGATAGAATCCATGATGTCGTTAAACTCGCAGTAACACATATGGGTATGGATCTGGGTATCGTCCCGCGCAATCGCGGCGTTAAGACGGAACGCATCCACCGCCCAGGTCAGATAGGCGGCCCAGTCCGATTTACGCAGCGGCAACCCTTCACGCAGTGCCGGCTCATCAATCTGGATGATGCCAATACCTGCTTTTTCCAGATCCTCCACTTCGTCACGCAGCGCCAGGGCGATCTGTTTGGCGATGGTTTCACGTGAAACATCTTCACGTGGGAAGGACCAGCAGAGAATCGTCACCGGGCCGGTCAGCATGCCTTTTACCGGCTTGCTGGTCAGCGACTGCGCATACTTCGCCCACTCAACGGTGATCGGTTGCGGGCGGCTGACATCGCCGATAATGACCGGCGGCTTCACGCAGCGAGAACCGTAGCTCTGTACCCAGCCGTTTTGGGTAAAGACAAAGCCATCCAGATGCTCGCCGAAATATTCCACCATGTCGTTACGCTCGGCTTCGCCGTGCACCAGTACATCCAGGCCCAGACGCTCCTGCTCTGCGATGGCCTGCTTAATATGTTCAGCAATGCCGGTACGGTAGTGATTACCGTCGAGGCGGCCCTGTTTGAAATCAAGGCGCAGACCACGAATCTCGGTGGTTTGCGGGAAAGAGCCGATGGTGGTAGTTGGCCACGCCGGCAGCTGAAAACGCTGGCGCTGTGCTTTAGCGCGCTCGGCGTAGCTGCTTTTACGTTCGCTATCCTGCGCGTTAATCGCCGCCAGTCGCTGCGCTACCGCCGCGTTATGTACCCGGGAAGAGTTACGACGCGCGCGGATCGGGGCGCTCCAGGCCTCCAGCGAAGCAGCATCATTGTTGTTCAGCGCCTGAGCCAGCAGTGCCAGCTCACCGCATTTCTGTAGCGCAAAAGAGAACCAGCTTTTCACTTCCTCATCCAGGCGGGTTTCGCTATTGAGATCGATCGGGCTGTGCAGCAGCGAGCAGGAAGAGCCAATCCACAACTGCTGACGTTGACTGACCAGTGGCTGCAGGCGTTCGAACCAGCTGCTCAGATCGGCGCGCCAGACGTTACGACCGTTAATCACGCCCACAGAAAGCAGCCATGAGGCTGGGATTTGCTGGTTCAGGCTGGCGATATCATCTTTGCCATGAACCAGATCAACATGCAGGCCCTGCACCGGCAGTTCACGAATGGTATTGATGTTCTGACCAATGCTGTCAAAGTAGGTCGTTAACAGCAGCTTGCTGTGCCCTTGCAGCGCCTCGTAGGCCGGTTTAAACGCATCCAGCCACGCCTGCGGCAGCTCCAGCACCAGCGCCGGCTCATCAATCTGTACCCATTCGATGTCGCGCTTCGCCAGCTCAGCCAATACTTGCTGATACACCGGCAGGATATCGTTCAGCAACGTCAGGCGATCGAACTGCTCGCCTTTCACTTTACCCAGCCACAGGTAAGTGACTGGGCCCAGCAGAACCGGCTTCACTTTATGGCCCAGCGCCAGCGCCTCGTCCACTTCATCCAGCAGCTGCGTCCAGCTCAGGCGGAACTGCTGCCCTTTGCTGAATTCCGGCACCATGTAGTGATAATTGGTGTTAAACCATTTGGTCATTTCAGCGGCGGCGGCAGGTTCGCCGGTCGGCGCGCGGCCACGGCCGATACGGAACAGCGTATCCAGATCCACTGAGCCGTCGCTATTCTGATGGCGCGCCGGCACATTGCCCAGCAGCAGGCTGGTGGTCAGAACGTGATCGTACCAGGCGAAATCGCCTACCGGCACCCGATCCACGCCCGCTTCTTTTTGCTGCTGCCAGTGTCGGGCGCGCAGCTCGCGGCCTACTTCCAGCAGATCTTGCTGGCTGCTGTTGCCGGCCCAGTAGCTTTCCTGCGCTTTTTTCAGTTCACGGCGCAGGCCGACACGAGGAAAGCCGAGCGTATGATTCAAAATGGTCATGCTGTTTCTCCATTAAAGCTTAATGAGTGGCGGTATCGGCACAGTCAGTTTAGGTACGACCAGCGCAACAACCGGGGCGCGGTGCCGTTTCTCGGGTTATAAACCCTGCCCGAACGTAAAATGACGGGCCGATCGGGATGTTTAGCCGTCCAGATGTTTACACCGCTATAATCTGCAGGTACTGTATATTCCTCAAGCGCAAATTGTTCATTGTCGTTATGAAGGACTCTCATGATCGAAATCAGGCACCTGCGAACGCTGCAGGCTCTCAGGAATAGCGGCTCTCTGGCCGCGGCGGCGGCGCAGCTTCATCAGACGCAGTCGGCGTTATCTCATCAATTCAGCGATCTGGAGCAGCGCCTCGGTTTCCGCCTGTTTGTGCGAAAAAGTCAGCCGCTGCGCTTTACGCCGCAGGGTGAGATTCTGTTGCAGCTGGCGGAACAGGTGCTGCCGCAGATCCAGCAGGCGCTGCAGGCCTGCCATGAGCCGCATCAGGCCACGTTGCGTATCGCCATTGAATGCCACAGCTGTATTCAGTGGCTGACGCCGGCGCTGGATACCTTCCGGCAGAGCTGGCCGCAGGTGATAATGGACTTTAAATCGGGCGTTACCTTTGATCCGCAGCCTGCCCTGCAGCAGGGCGAACTGGACGTGGTACTGACGTCAGATATCCTGCCGCGCAGCGGGCTACACTATTCGCCCATGTTTGATTTTGAGGTTCGTCTGGTACTGGCGCCGGATCATCCGCTGGCGAAGGTCACCACTATTACGCCGGAAGATTTAGCCCATGAAGTGTTGATGATTTATCCGGTACAGCGTCAGCGGCTGGATATCTGGCGTCATTTTTTACAGCCTGCAGGCGTTAGCCCAGCGCTGAAAAGCGTGGATAACACGCTGCTGCTGGTACAGATGGTGGCGGCGCATATGGGCATTGCCGCCCTGCCGCACTGGGTGGTGGAAAATTTTGAACGTCAGGGATTAATTACCACGAAAACGCTGGGCGCCGGTTTATGGAGCCGCCTCTACGCAGCGGTCAGGGATGGTGAACAGCGGCAGCCGGTAATTGACGGCTTTATTCGCTCAGCGCGTCAGCACGCCTGCCAGCATCTGCCGTTTGTGCGGGATGCCTCGCGCAACGCGTTGCCAACAGGATAAATTTTCATTCCGGCGGGTCGTTTATTTTGCCCGCCTTCCCTGAATATTGTGTCATTTTTAGGCGGCAGATTAATTAAAAACTGACGCTTAGTGAATTGACCCTCCCTCCTCAGAAGCATAATTTTCCCCCGGGGAGAAGCCAATTCCCCTATACGGAAATAGCAACCAAGAGGGATTTATAATGAGAGAATTATCAATCACAGAAGTGCAGGCCGTCAGCGGCGCGGGCCGGGTGCAGGATAAGTTAACCGAGGCTTATGGCTGGTTCTTTTCGCATGCGGCTAATACGCTGAACAACCTGTTTGATCTGGGTTATGACAAGGAAGCTGCTCAGAAAAAAGGCGAGGAATTTGGTAGCCAACTGGGTAAAGCCATTGAGGTTAAATTCGCTAACTTCCTTGAACGCATCCAGAATTACGTTACGGGTTGATAAAAAGAATACCGGCGTGAAAGCGCACGCCGGTATTGTTAAATTAGCGCACCCAGCGCCGATGAATCCACAAAGAGGCGACAATTAATCCGCCGCCGATAATAAAGGGCGGCCAGTCTGGCTGCTCCTGCCAGATAGCCAGGTTAACCAATAGCCCCGCCGGAACATGCATATTATTCATAATGCCCAGCGTGCCGGCATCGACCTGCGTCGCGCCGTAATTCCACATAAAATAACCCAGCCCGGATGCAGCGATACCCAGCCAGATCAGAATGCCCCACTGCAGATGCGTGGTAGGTAATTTTTGCGGATTGCCCCAGAGAAACCATGCAATTATCGCTATCAGCACGGCGCCCATATAGAACCAGGAGAAAGCGGTATGCTGCGGCATCGGGCGCGTTTCCTGCAGGCGCTTATAGCCCACCATCCCGATGGCAAAACAGATATTCGCCAGCTGTACCAGAATCAATCCCGTCCAGAAATGATCGCTCAGTTGGTCATAGCGGATGATTGCGGCGCCCAGCACCGCTAACAGCGCGCTAAACAGGTAGCCCATACGCACGCCTCGTCCGCTGAGCAGATCGTAGATCAAGGTGACATAGAGCGGTGTCATGACGGTGAACAGCAGGAATTCCGGCACGGTCAAATAGAGATAAGCTTCAAAGCTCAACAGATACATGACGCCCAGTTGCATCATGCCGACCAGCATATAAAGCAGCAGCGTGGAAGCACGGTAACCGCGCCAGCGCAGGAAAGGCAGAAATACCAGCGCCGCCAGCACCAGACGTACCAGCACGGAAAATACGCTGTCTACCTGCCCCGCCAGATAAACCCCAATCAGGCTGAACGAAAAGGCCCACAGAATGGTGGTGATTATGAGTAACGCCACATTACGCATCCAATAGTTAAACAGAGCGCTATTGTAACGGAATGCGCCCGCCTGGTAGCGACTATCTGGTTGACATCTGGTGGATTTGTCAGCACCTTGTCGTTTCCGTGTTACAGGATGCGCGAAAGCGAAAAGCCGTCCCGATCAATTTAATGGCGTTTTTTAACCATCCGGCGCGGGTAAAAACACGGTTTTGTGACGAGCTTTGCAACGCTTTGTCATAAAACTGTAACATTTGCGCTCTGCTTCACAGACCCTCTTTGCACCAGCCCCTATTCTTTGCGCGAAATGGAACATCCGTTAGTCAAAAATCGCTTTTCGCTCATTCTGTGGGCGCTTTAAACCATTTTGTGTCTCTGGAGACCTTTTATGCTTAGCATTTTTAAGCCAGCACCTCACCAAGCTCCTGTCGCTGCGGATCGCACCGATCCGCTTTATCGCCGTCTGCGCTGGCAGATTTTTATCGGCATCTTTTTTGGTTATGCCGCTTATTACCTGGTGCGTAAGAACTTTGCGCTGGCGATGCCTTATCTGGTGGAACAGGGATTTTCACGCGGCGATCTCGGCTTTGCCCTGTCCGGTATTTCTATCGCCTATGGCTTTTCAAAATTTATTATGGGCTCGATATCCGATCGCTCCAATCCACGCTTTTTCCTGCCTGCCGGGCTGATTTTAGCCGCGCTGGTGATGTTGGTTATGGGGTTCGTTCCCTGGGCGACCTCCAGCATTCTGGTGATGTTCGCGCTGCTGTTTCTCTGCGGCTGGTTTCAGGGCATGGGCTGGCCGCCGTGCGGACGGACAATGGTGCACTGGTGGTCGCAAAAAGAGCGCGGCGGCATCGTTTCCGTCTGGAACTGCGCGCATAACGTTGGCGGCGGCATCCCTCCTCTGCTGTTTTTGCTGGGTATGGCATGGTTTAACAACTGGAAAGCGGCGCTTTATATGCCCGCCTTTGCCGCCATCATTGTTGCGCTGATCGCGTTTGCTCTGATGCGCGACACGCCGCAGTCGTGTGGTTTGCCACCGATTGAAGCGTACAAAAATGATTATCCGCCTGACTACAGCGAACAGCACGAACAGGAGCTAACAGCCAAACAGATATTTATGCAGTACATTCTGCCGAACAAACTGCTGTGGTATATCGCACTGGCCAACGTTTTTGTTTACCTGCTGCGCTACGGCATTCTCGACTGGTCACCGACTTATCTGAAAGAGGTGAAGCACTTCGCGCTGGATAAATCGTCCTGGACCTACTTTCTGTATGAATATGCCGGTATCCCCGGCACCCTGCTGTGCGGCTGGATGTCGGATAAAGTGTTTAAAGGCAACCGCGGCGCAACCGGCGTATTCTTTATGGTGCTGGTGACCATCGCCACGGTGGTTTACTGGCTTAACCCGGTCGGCAATCCCGGTATTGATATGGCCTGTATGATCGTCATCGGCTTTTTGATCTATGGTCCGGTGATGCTGATTGGGCTACACGCGCTGGAGCTGGCGCCGAAGAAAGCCGCCGGCACCGCAGCGGGTTTTACCGGCCTGTTTGGTTATCTTGGCGGTTCGGTCGCGGCCAGCGCTATCGTTGGCTATACCGTTGACTTTTTCGGTTGGGACGGCGGCTTCCTGATTATGATCGGCGGCTGTGTGCTGGCGGTAATCCTGCTGCTGCTCACCATGTTCAGTGAAAACAAGCACAAGCAACAGCTGCAACAAGAGGGCAACCGATGAAAATAAAACTGTTGCTGGCAGCGCTGATGCTGACCGGGGCCTGCGGCGCTGGCGCGCAAAACCATGACAAGCTGGTTATCGCGCATCGCGGCGCCAGCGGCTACCTTCCTGAACATACGCTGCCCGCCAAGGCGATGGCTTATGCGCAGGGCGCGGATTTTCTTGAGCAGGATCTGGTGCTCACCAAAGACGATCGGCTGGTGGTACTGCACGATCACTATCTCGATCGCGTGACCGATGTCGCCGATCGTTTCCCGCAGCGCGCGCGTAAAGATGGCCGCTTCTACGCGATCGATTTCACGCTGGCGGAGATTCGCAGCCTGAATTTTACCGAAGGCTTTACGCTAAAAGGTGGCAAAAAGGTGCAAACC
This sequence comes from Mixta hanseatica, assembly GCF_023517775.1. NCBI lineage: Bacteria > Pseudomonadati > Pseudomonadota > Gammaproteobacteria > Enterobacterales > Erwiniaceae > Mixta > Mixta hanseatica. The sequence goes on from NZ_CP082904.1 coordinate 4,021,122, forward strand.
TGGCCGAACCGTTTTCCCGGCGGGAAATCCACCTTCCGCATTCATACTTTTGAAGAGGAAATCGAGTTTATTCAGGGCCTGAACCAGTCGACCGGTAAAAATATTGGCATTTACACTGAGATCAAAGCGCCCTGGTTTCATCATCAGGAAGGCAAAGATATCGCCACGCAGGTTTTGCAGGTGCTAAAGCAGTATGGTTACCGCAGTAAACAGGACAATGTCTGGCTGCAGTGTTTCGATTTTAATGAGTTAAAGCGCATTAAGAATGAGCTGGAGCCGAAAATGGAGATGGATCTGCGGCTGGTGCAGCTGATTACCGAAACCGATTCGCATGAGACAGAAGCGTTACAACAGGGAAAATGGGTCAACTACAGCTACGACTGGATGTTTAAGCCAGGCGCGATGAAAGAGCTGGCGAAGTATGTTGATGGCATCGGCCCGGATTACCATGAATTGTTCAGCGCCGATTCCAAACCGGGCGATATTCGTTTGACGCCGTTAGCGCAAGAGGCGCACGCCAGCCATTTGCAAATTCATCCTTACACGGTACGGGCCGATCAATTGCCGCCTTACGCAACGGATGTTAATCAGCTGTTCGACGCGTTGTATAACCAGGCGCAGGTTGACGGACTGTTTACCGATTTCCCGGATAAAGCCGTGCGGTTTTTAAATCGTTAATAAAAAAGCCAGGGCGTGAGAAAACGCTCTGGCTTTACTGTCGGTACGTTATGGCGTTCAGCTCAGGAAGAGTTCGCGCAGCTTACGCGGCACCGCGTCTTCCGCATTGGTGCCTATCACTTCCATTTCCGGCAGCAGATCTTTCAGACGCTGATGCGCATTACGCATAATGTAGCCTTTCTGCGCCATGATCAGCATCTCTTTATCGTTCATCCCGTCGCCGAAGGAGATACAGGATGCCAGCGAGTAACCCAGCAGTTTAGAAACTTCTTCCAGCGCGTGGCCTTTTGACACGCCGCCTGCCATTACCTCCAGGCAGGTCGGGAAAGAGAAGCTGACGTTGACCCGATCGCCCCAGCGCGCCAGGATGGCTTCTTCTAACGGCACCAACTTTTCCGCGTCGTCACAGATAAAAAAGACTTTGCTGATGCCGTCGGTTGGTAGCAGGCCGGGCTCATAGACCTGGTAGGTAAAGATGGATTCGCGGAAGTAGCGCTCTTCTTCCGGACGATGGCGGTTAAGGAACCATTCATCATCACGGTAGACGTTAGTGAGAATGTCGGGATCGTCATACTTAAGCGCATAGAGCTCGCGCGCGATATCTTCATCAAGGTTATGGCTGAAAATCAGTTCACCGGCGGTATTGTGTACACGCGCGCCGTTGGAGGTGATCATATAGGCTTCGATTTCCAGGTTATCACGCATTTGTGATACATCAACATGATGACGACCCGTGGCGAAAACAAAATGTACGCCGCGCGCGGTTAGCAGGCGGAGCGTCTCTTTTGTGTAAGGCGTTAAGCGATGATCGGGAGAAAGCAGGGTGCCATCCAGATCGGAAGCGACTACGTGGTACATGAAAACCTCTGGTTTCGAAGAGAGTGATAAGGTTCTGAGTAGTGCAATTTATTCATGCCGGGCGAAAAAATCGACGATGGCATGTAAAGCCTCGGCGCGCATATCGTCTTTTTCAAACAGGATCTCATGACGCGCGCCTTTAATAACATAGGGTTTGCCGCCTTCGCAGGGGCGACCGGCGGCCTGCATCACCGCACAGAACAGATCCTGCGAACGGTTATCCACCACTTTTTCGTCCCCGGCCTGTAGCAGCAGCAGCGGCGTGCTGATGGCCGCCGCCTTGCTAAGAATATTTTGCCCCGCCTGAATACCTTCGCGCACCCAATGGTAAGTTGGCCCGCCGACCCGAATCGCGGGATCGTCCGCATAGAAGCGCAGGCTACGCTTGTAGCGTTCGCGGCTGTGCGTTAGCACATTCAGGCTAAAAGGGCGCACCCGCCATTTACCGGTTCCCAGCGCATAGCCATCGCGCATGGCCGGGCGCTTTTCCGTCCAGTCAAGAATGCGGTGCGCCATCCAGGCAGGCATCGGCAGATAGATGCCGAACATCGGTGAAGCCAGTACCGCGGCGCTAAAGGCAGCAGGATTGCGCGCCAGCAGCAGCGTCAGGATTGCGCCGCCCATGGAGTGCGCCAGCGCATAGCGCTGCCGATAGTGTCCGGCGATTAATTCTTTCAGGTAGAGCGTTTCTAAATCATCGACATAATGATCGAAGTGAACAACATGACCACGGTGCGCATCTTTCAGCAGCCGCCCCGATCGCCCTTGCCCCCGATGATCGACAATGATGACATCATAGCCGCAGTGCCAGAGATCGTAAGCCAGCTCCGGATATTTGACGTAGCTTTCAATGCGCCCCGGCACGATCAGTATCACTTTATCGTGTTGCGGCGAGGTGAAGCGCACATAGCGAATCGGCACATTTTCCACACCGATAAATTCGCACTCTTCACGCTGACGCCAGAAATCAAGCAGCGGTCCGGTGGCAAACGCTGCAAACGCCTGCTCGCGTGTTGGCCAGTGTTTTTTATGACTGGTCATAGCTCGACTCCCTTGAAGCTTCCGGCCTGTTGCCGCCGTAGCGCAACCGCTGGCAATGGCGTATTGTGGCACAATTCTGCGCAATCAGGGAGCCTTACCCATGACTATCGAATGGTGGATGACGTATCTGTTAACCACAATAATTCTTAGCCTGTCGCCCGGTTCGGGGGCGATAAATACCATGAGTACCAGTATTGGCCACGGCTATCGCGGCGCCGCGGCGTCGATTGCCGGTCTTCAGGTAGGGCTGGGCGCGCATATACTGTTGGTAGGCATTGGGCTGGGGGCGTTGTTTTCCCGCTCGCTATTGGCCTTTGAGGTTTTAAAGTGGGCGGGCGCAGGTTATTTGGTTTGGTTGGGCATTCAGCAGTGGCGCGCGGCCGGCGCGATCAACCTGGATGCGGTGGCGAGCGTTATGCCGCGCCGCCGTCTGTTTCAGCGCGCGGTGCTGGTGAATCTGACCAATCCCAAGAGTATTGTTTTTCTCGCCGCGCTGTTTCCGCAGTTTATTATTCCGCATCATCCCCAGGCGATGCAGTATCTGGTGTTAGGCGTGACTACCATCGTGGTGGATGTGGTGGTGATGATCGGTTACGCCGCATTGGCGCGACGCATTGGCGTCTGGATTAAAGGACCGCATCAGATGAAGCTGTTGAACCGGGTGTTTGGCGGACTGTTTATGGCCGTGGGTGCGCTGTTGGCTTCCGCCCGGCGTATGGCTTAAAGTGGCTGAGTTTGGTGTTCTGGTTCCGGTCAGCGGGGGCAGGCAGCTACGTAAAGACGCCGTGAATCCATCCCTGGAGGCTCCGCCGCGTCATCTATGACGCGGAGGCTTTACTCCGTAGACTGCCCCCGCTTCCCTGCGATTAGAGGCCGTCGGTGTCGCAGCCAGTTGCTGGACGGCCAGCACGCAGCGATCCGAGCGTACCGTCAGTACGTGAGGAAGCGAGTACTGCCCGGACGGCAAATCGCCAGTAAGCCAGGCCGCCCTCAGCGGGAGAGGATCAGATGGATGCCGAACCCGGCGAATAATACCCCTGCCATTCCGTCGATCCATTTCGCCATGCGCTGATACTGGCGGCGCATCCAGGGCATAGCGAACACCGCGGCCACCAGCGTAAACCAGGCGAAGGTTTCGCTGATAATCAGAACAAACAGGCCCCAACGCGCGCCCGCAGAGACGTCATCGCCCACAAACAGGGAAAAGACGCTGCCGAAATAGATTACCGCTTTAGGATTAGAGAGGTTGGTCAGAAAACCTTTCAGGAAACTGTGGCCTTTTTTAGCCAACTCAACCTGCACTTCCGCACTTTCCGCCGCCGGCTGCAGATGCTGACGACGCGCCGAGCGCATCAGTTGCCAACCCAGCCAGGTCAAATAGAGTCCGCCGCACACCATAATCACTTCATGCAGCCAGGCCATTTTTTGCAGGATAAGATGTAATCCCATTAAGGCGACGCCAGCCCAGACAACAATGCCCAACGAGATGCCCAGCACGCCCATCATCGCCTCTTTACGGGAGCGACTGGCAGCGGTTTGCGAAACAAAAAAGAAGTCTGGTCCGGGGCTCATCAGTGCGACTAAATGCACTGCGGCGACGGTAAGAAAAAGCGCGAGCATAACAGTTTCCTTGCCGATAAATGAAACGGGATGGCCGTCTGGCTATCCCGAGGTGCCTGTAATTATTACGCCAAAGGCTTTTCTGTTCATCTGTTATCTGCGTACGGACGATTTTTGCGGCGGGTTTACTCTTCGCCATCCACATGTTCGCGGATCATTACCAGGAAGGGTTTACCAAAACGCTCCAGCTTACGGTGGCCGACACCATTGACGCTGAGCATTTCCGAAGCGGTAATCGGCATCTGTTCCGCCATCTCAATCAGCGTCGCGTCGTTAAACACCACGTAAGGCGGAATATTCTCTTCATCGGCAATCGCTTTACGCAGCTTGCGCAGTTTGGCAAACAGCTTGCGATCGTAGTTGCCGCCGTAGCTTTTCTGGTTGTTGTATTTCGGCTTAACGGTAACCAGACGCGGCACCGCCAGCATTAGCGGCGCTTCGCCGCGTAAAATTGGTCTTGCCGCCTCGGTAAGCTGCAACGCCGAATGCAGAGTGATGTTCTGCGCCACCAGACCCAGATGAATCAGTTGACGCAGTACGCTGACCCAATGCTCGTGGCTTTGCTCGCGGCCGATGCCATACACCGGCAGCTTATCGTGCCCCTGATCGCGAATACGCTGGTTGCTGGCGCCGCGCAAGACTTCCACCACGTAGCCCATACCAAAGCGCTGACCCACGCGGTAAATGGTAGAGAGCGCTTTTTGCGCTTCCACCAGGCCATCGTAGCGCCGTGGCGGATCAAGACAAATATCGCAGTTTCCGCACGACTGCTGGCGGCCTTCGCCAAAATAATTCAGCAGCACCAGGCGGCGGCAAGTTTGCGCCTCGGCGAATGCGCCCATCGCATTGAGCTTATGACGCTCAATATCCTGTAATGGGCCCGGCGCTTTTTCTTCCAGGCAGCGACGCAGCCAGGCCATATCCGCCGGATCGTACAGCAGCATCGCTTCGGCCGGCAGGCCGTCACGTCCGGCGCGTCCGGTTTCCTGATAGTAGGATTCTATATTGCGCGGGATATCGAAATGCACCACAAAGCGCACGTTGGGCTTGTTGATGCCCATGCCGAAGGCGACGGTCGCCACGACGATTTGTAAATCGTCGCGCTGGAAAGCCTCCTGCACCTGGGCGCGATGGGCGTTATCCATTCCAGCATGGTAGGCCCCAACGCTCAGGCCGCGGCTTTGCAGACGGGCGGCGGTGTCTTCCACCTTGGCCCGGCTGTTGCAATAAATGATGCCGCTTTTGCCGCGCTGATCCTGTACGTAACGCAGCAGCTGCTCGGTGGGCTTAAACTTCTCCACCAGCATGTAACGAATATTAGGCCGGTCGAAGCTGCTGATTTGAATCAGCGGATCGTCCAGCTGTAGCAGCCGGACAATATCATTACGGGTGGTTTCGTCTGCGGTTGCCGTCAAGGCCATAACCGGTAGCGCCGGGAAACGCTGACGCAGCTGGCCCAACGCGCCATATTCAGGGCGGAAGTCATGGCCCCACTGGGAAATACAGTGCGCTTCATCCACCGCCAGCATCGCCGGATTCCAGTACGTCAGGCTATCAAGGAAGTTATCCATCATCAGGCGTTCCGGCGCGATATACAGCAGGCGCACCTCGCCGCTGCGGCATCCCGCCATTACCTTCTGCTGCTCTTCTCGCGTTTGCGACGAGTTAAGGCACGCCGCCGCCACGCCGTTCGCCAGCAACTGATCGACCTGATCTTTCATCAGCGAGATAAGCGGTGAGACAACCAACGTCAGGCCGTCACGCAGCAAGGCCGGAATTTGATAACAGAGCGATTTCCCGCCGCCGGTGGGCATCACCACCAGACAATCCCGGCCGCTCAGCGACGCCTGAATGATGGTTTGCTGCCCGGGGCGAAACTGCTGATAGCCGAAGGTATCGCGTAATACCTGCTCAGCCAGCGCTTCATGATTGATTACTGCCGCCGTAGACACGTCTTCCCCGTATTGCACTACATAATGATGACTTGACGGGCGGCATGCCGCCCGAAGAGAGAATAGCTATGTGACAGGCCCGTCGGGCAGGCCTAGATCAGAACAGATCGTTTAAGGTTACGCCCACGCCCACGCGAGTCTGGCGGTGATTATAATCGATTAACGATTCGCCGTAGCCACTAAATACCTGGGTATAAAAACGCACATGCTCGCTAATCGGATAGCTCCAGCCCAGCTCCGCGCCGCCGTAACCGGTATTCCAGTTATAGTTGCCCTGAATACTGAAAATGCTGTCGCCCATCTGGTACCCCAATTTGGCGCGATAGTAACCCATGTATTTAGCAATGTCAGGGTTATCGTCGCTGCTGGTGCCTTCCGGCAGACGATACCAGGGCTTAATTTCCGCCAGGAAATTGCCGTTCTGCGCCATCAGACGCGCATAAACCCGGTTCCAGCTACGGGAAGTGGGATCGGAACGCCCGTTCGACTGGTGGTTAAAGCCCAGTTCCACATCACGCAGCGTCCAGCCGGCAAAGGAGTAATCGGTCGCCCATCCGAGAAAAATTTGTGGTTCGTAGTTGGTTTCACGGAAAGGTGAAGATTCGCCACGATTGGAAAGCTGCCAAAAGGAGCGTTGAGTGTAAGACGCCGCCAGCACCGAATTGTCGCCCAGAATACCGCGCCATAAAGGAAACGCCAGGCTAATCTGGAATTCTACCTCATCCTTTTTCGCATTGTCAGCCCAGTCATAAGATTGAATCGCCTCTTTATTGAGGTCGCTGGTCCATGTATAGAGCAGATAGTTGCGTTCATAAGGATAAAGCACAAAAGGATTATCATGCTTTTCCAGCAGGTTAGCGATGATACTGCCGCGTACCGCTGGGGCATCATGTACTTCCTTGACGGTGGCTTCTTTAGCCTGCGCCAATGCGGGCAGTACTAAAGCCGCCGCAACTAATCCTCTTAGCATCCGCATAGTGTTCTCCGGTGAAGCGCTGTGTGCCATTCATAAGGTTATTATGTAAAAAAGCAGGCCATTCTACACACAATTCCACTCTGAAATCAGCGCTGATTTCTGAAAGTGGAAAGCACATTCCTGACTGCATACAATACACAATTTGTTAACATAAGCGCATATTAAGATCGGGCTTCAGGAAAATCCTTTTATGTCAGAGACTCAGTTGAATACGGTGGCGGCGCGTCAGCTTATTGGCGAGATTTTTGTTTATCATATGCCCTTTAATCAGGCGCTGGGCCTGGAGCTAAAACGCCTTGATTGTGATTACGCTGAGCTGAGCGTTGCCAATAAAACGATGCTGGTTGGCAACGCGGCTCAGCAAATTTTGCACGGCGGCGTGATCGCCTCGGTGTTGGATGTGGCGGCCGGTCTGGTGTGCGTTACCAGTTCACTGACGCGGCAGGAGCATATTAGCGAGCAGGAATTACGCCAGCGCCTGGCGCGTATGGGCACCATCGATCTACGCGTGGATTATCTACGACCCGGACGCGGCGAGCATTTTATTGCCGCCAGTAGCCTGCTGCGCGCCGGCAATAAAATATCCGTGGCGCGCGTAGAAATGCATAACGATGCGGGCGTACATATCGCCAGCGCTACCGCAACCTATCTGGTCGGCTAAATTTAACCGCTGCGTCAGTTTTTATTTTACACTGACGCCTTTACCCCCGAGAACCGTGATGGATACACAACAAACGCGCCAGGGCATTCTCTGCGCGCTGTGCGCTTATTTTATCTGGGGCGTAGCGCCCGCCTATTTCAAACTGCTTCAACAAGTTGCCCCTGGCGAGATTATGACGCATCGCGTGATCTGGTCGGCCCTGTTTATGCTGGGGCTTATTTCGCTTACCCGCAGCTGGCGGCGCGTAAAAACGGTGATTCGGCAGCCTAAAAAGGTGCTGCTGCTGGCGGTCTCCGCCACTCTGGTCGGCGGCAACTGGCTGCTTTTTATCTGGGCGGTGAATAATCATCACATGCTGGAAGCCAGCCTGGGATATTTCATTAATCCCCTGCTTAACGTGGTGATTGGCATGCTGTTTCTTGGCGAACGCTTTCGGCGTATGCAGTGGATCGCGGTCGCGCTGGCGACCTGCGGCGTGCTGGTGCAGCTGTGGAAGTTTGGCTCGCTGCCGATCATCGCACTGGGGCTGGCGTTGAGCTTTTCGCTGTACGGTCTGGTACGCAAGAAGATTGCGGTGGATGCCCAGAGCGGCATGCTGATTGAAACGTTGTGGCTGTTTCCGCTGGCGGCGATTTATCTGTTTGGCATTGCCGACAGCGCCACCAGCCATCTTGGCAATAATAGCGCCTCGCTAAACCTGCTGCTGATTGCCGCCGGGGTAGTGACCACCATTCCACTGATGTTGTTTACCGCCGCCGCCACGCGCCTGCGCCTCTCAACGCTGGGCTTTTTCCAGTATCTGGGCCCGACGCTGATGTTCCTGCTGGCGGTGCTGTTTTATGGCGAAATCATGACGCCAGATAAAGCAGTGACCTTTGGCTTTATCTGGCTGGCGTTAGCGCTGTTTATTATCGATGCGCTCTATACGCTGCGCCGATCAGGCGCGCGCAAAGCGTGAAATAAAGCGCGCCAGCGCGGGACCGGTAAGCAGGATGGTAAACAGCCTGAGAGTTTGCAGCGCCATCACAAAAGCGATATCGACGCGGCTTCCCGCCGCGATAATCGCCACGGTATCCAGCCCGCCAGGGCTGGTTGCCAGATAAGCGGTCAGCAGATCGACATCCAGCAATTTTGTCAGCATCCAGGCCATCGCGCCGCATAACAGCATCAGACCAATAATCGAGGCGAGCATCTGCGGTAACGTGCGCAGCGCCAGTCGAAAGATCGGCCGCGTAAAGCGTAACCCAACCGTCCAGCCGATTAAGGCGTAGGCGGTTGCCAACAGCCACTCCGGCACCTGTAGCTCTACCGTTCCGCTGCTTTGCAAAGCCGCGCCCGCCAGCGCCGGCAGCAGCAGCGCGCCGGAAGGAATACGAAAGCGCTGTCCGAGGAAAGCGCCCAGCAGCATAATGCCGATGGTCATGACAAAACGCATATCCAGCGGCGGAAACCAGACTTGCGGCGCGGCGTGCTGCGCCTCATCGCCAAGGCCGATACGCGCCACTACTGCCGCGGCGGTGGCGACAAACAGCACGCGCAGATACTGCATAAATGCCACCAGCCGCGCATCGGCGCCGTAGTCGGCGGCCATCGCCACCATTGCCGACGCCCCACCAGGTGACGATCCCCAGGCTCCGGTCGGGCCCGGCAACTCGCTGTAGCGGGCCAGTAAAAAGCCGAATAGCCCGCTGGCCGCCAGCGTCAGCAGCAGTACCGCCAGCACGATCGGCCAGTCGGCAATCAACGGATCGATAACCGAGGGCGACAGGCTTTGCGCGATCATGCAGCCCAGCACCGCCTGGCAGAGAATAAACAACCGTTTATCAATACGCAGCGTTGCGCCCAATAGCCCCATCACCACGCCAACGATCATTGGCCCCAGCAACAGCGCAGCCGGCACATGAAAATATTGCAGTATAAAACCCAGCAGCAGCGAAACGCCGATAAGCGTTATCCACTGCTGAAGACGTGAGAGTTTTTCCATAGAAGGAAGCGACCACAGAGGCTTGAAAAGCTTAAGGTTACGTCCAACCCGTCGGGAATACCAGCGGCAACCGGCCGGAAAAGCTTTCCGGCCCGGTAGCGTTACAGCCAGTTTTTACGCTTGAAGTAGAGATAGGGCGCCAGTCCGGCGAGGATCATCAGGCCGATAGCGCCAGGATAGCCAAAGCTCCATTTCAGCTCCGGCATAAACTCAAAGTTCATGCCATAGCTTGAGGCCACCAGCGTCGGCGGCAGGAAGACGACTGAGACTACTGAGAAGATTTTAATAATGCGGTTCTGCTCGATATTGATAAAGCCCATCGCCGCCTGCATCAGGAAGTTAACCTTCTGGAACAGGGATTCGTTATGCGGCAACAGCGATTCAATATCGCGCAGGATTTCCCGCGCCTGCTCCAGCTGGTTATTCGGCAGACGCGCCTTGCGTACCAGGAAATTCAGCGCGCGCTGGGTATCCATCAAACAAAGACGTACTTTCCAGCCAATATCTTCCAGCTCCGCCAGCGTTGACAGCGCCTGATCGAACTCGTCGCCCTGCTGCCCTTCCATAATCACCCGGCTTAGCTTTTCCAGATCGCTGTAGATATTTTCAATCTCATCCGCCAGCTGTTCAATTTTGGTTTCAAACAGGTCCAGCAGCAATTCATAGGCGTTGCCGTCAATCAGCGTCTGGCTGCGGGCGCGCATACGATAGAGACGAAACGCCGGCAGCTCACGCTCACGCAGCGTATAAAGGCGGCCTTCGCGGATGGTAAAGGCGACGGTGGCATTGCCCGCGTGATCTTTGGCATCTTCATAGAAAAAGAAAGAGTGAATATGTAGGCCGTCTTCGTCTTCAAAAAAGCGCGCGGAGGCTTCGATATCTTCCAGTTCAGGACGGGTCGCCAGGCTCTGGCCCAGTTCATTTTGCACGCGCTCGCGTTCTGCTTCTTCAGGCTCGATCAAATCGACCCAAACCGAAGAAACCAGATCTTCCGGCGTATCTTCCAGCTCCAGGCGTGTCAGGCGGCTGTGATCCAGTTTAAAAGCGCTCAGCATAGCAGTACTCCCAATGGGTCATTCAAATGGGACAATACGCCAGAACACAGAAACCTGAGTTTCAGTCAGTGGTAAACGCTAACTCGTGCGACGGGAAATGCGGTCGCTGACAACCACAAAGGCTATCAGCATAAGAGGATGGCCTTAGGGGTTGTACCTGTTGATAAGGTGGGTGAGCCAGCATCGACTGGGAGTGTCCAAGGCGAAAGTCCTCTTAGGGTGATGGTGCGCGCATGTTACGCTGAGACGAAAAAGGCGTCAAGCGAAGCAGGACGCCGCTTATTACCGCGTCCGGACTTTTCATCAATGACGGGAAAACCTTGCCTGGCGCGCAGGCGGCCAGACAAGAGCAGGCCGCCGCCATGACGCCGGTTATACCGCTTCAAGCCGCGCGTAAGCGGCAACCAGCCATTTAATTCCCTGGCCCTGAAAAGCCACCTGCAGGCGACTGTGATCGCCGCTGCCTTCCAGATTAATGATGGTGCCTTCACCAAACTTGGCGTGACGTACGCGTTGACCCAGCGTAAAGCCGCTATCGTTTTGCGCCACCGGCGTGCCCATTCGTTGATGATTGACCGGGCGACTGATGCTGGCGCGTAGACGCACTTCATCCACGCACTCTTCCGGCAGCTCGCCGATAAAGCGTGACGGGCGGTGATAAACTTCCTTACCGTACAGCCGACGCGTTTCCGCATAGGTGAGCGTTAGCTTTTTCATCGCGCGGGTGACGCCCACGTAGGCGAGACGGCGCTCCTCTTCCAGCCTGCCGCCTTCATCCAGCGCCATCTGGCTGGGGAACATCCCTTCTTCCATGCCGACAATAAATACCTGGCTGAACTCCAGCCCTTTGGCCGCGTGCATGGTCATCAGCTGCGCCGCATCCTGCCATTTATCCGCCTGACCTTCGCCCGCTTCCAGCGCCGCGTGCGACAGGAATGCCTGTAGCGGCATGAGATCTTCATCTTCATCCTGATAACTGTACTGACGCGTGGCGTTCACCAGCTCTTCTAAGTTTTCGATGCGCGCCTGGCCTTTCTCGCCTTTTTCCTGTTCATACATCAGCCACAGGCCGGAATCTTTAATCACCCGATCGGTTTGAACATGCAGCGGCAGCTCTGCAGTTTCCTGCGCCAGTGAATCCACCAGCTCGGTAAAACGCTGCAGCGCCGAGGCGGCGCGTCCGGCCAGCGCTTTCTCCTGCAACAGTTCGCGGCTCGCCTGCCACAGCGTCAGCTGACGATCGCGCGACGCCTGACGCACTACATCCAGCGTGCGATCGCCGATGCCGCGCGTTGGCGTATTAACTACGCGTTCAAAGGCGGCGTCGTCGTTACGGTTGGCAATCAGACGCAGGTAGGCCAGCGCATCTTTAATTTCCTGACGCTCGAAGAAGCGCATGCCGCCATAAATGCGATACGGCATGCTGGCCTGCAGCAGCGCCTCTTCCAGCACGCGTGACTGGGCGTTGCTGCGATAAAGGATCGCGCAGTCGCTGAGCGCGCCGCCGTTCTCCTGCCACACTTTAATGCGGTTCACGACAAACCGCGCTTCATCCAGCTCGTTAAACGCGCAATAGAGGGAGATCGGCTCGCCGTCGCTGCCGTCGGTCCACAGCTCTTTCCCCAGTCGGCCATTGTTATTGGCGATTAGGGCGTTAGCTGCCTTCAGGATGTTATTGGTAGAGCGGTAATTCTGCTCCAGACGGATGGTTTCTGCGCCGCGAAAATCGTTCAGAAAGCGCTGGATGTTTTCCACCTGCGCGCCGCGCCAGCCGTAGATCGACTGGTCGTCATCGCCCACGATCATCACCCGGCTGCTGTCGCCGGCCAGCATGCGGATCCAGGCGTACTGGATATTGTTAGTATCCTGGAACTCATCCACCATGATGTTGGTAAAACGTTCGCGATAGTGGTTGAGGATATGCGGTTTATTCAGCCACAGCTCATGGGCGCGCAGCAGCAGCTCGGCAAAATCGACCAGCCCGGCGCGATCGCACGATTCCTGATAGGCCTGGTAAATGCGTAGCCAGGTTTGTTCAACCGGATTGCCATAGCTTTCAATATTCTGCGGACGCAGACCCTCATCTTTTTTACCGTTGATGTACCACATCGCCTGACGCGGCGGCCACTGTTTCTCATCCAGATTCATCGCCTTAATCAGGCGCTTCAGCAGGCGCAGCTGATCTTCGCTGTCGAGGATTTGAAAGTCCTGCGGCAGGCGGGCGTCAAGGTGATGCGCGCGCAACAGGCGATGCGCCAGCCCGTGGAACGTGCCGATCCACATGCCGCCCTGACTGGTGCCGATCAGCTGCTCAATACGATGGCGCATCTCTGCGGCGGCTTTATTGGTAAAGGTCACCGCCATAATCGAATATGGCGAGCAGTTTTCTACCGTCAGCAGCCAGGCGATGCGATGCACCAGCACGCGTGTCTTGCCGCTGCCCGCGCCTGCCAGCACCAGCAGGTTATTGCGCGGAGCCGCCACGGCTTCACGCTGTTTATCATTCAGGCTGTTTAGCAGGTCAGAAACGTCCATAAGCACCGTCAGTCAGGAAAAACGCGCCAGCAAAGTCACTGGTTATTTGTACAGAAGATTATATCAGCGCAGTCAGCGATGCCAACTGCGTAATTTCTACATGCGGTAATAGCCGCGCATCGGCAATCTGCATCAGATTGCCTTCTCGCAGATTGATCCAGCAGGCCTGCATACCGCAGCGCACTGCGCCAGCCACGTCGGTGGTGAGATCGTCGCCAACGTGCAGGATATTTTCCGGCGCGAGATTTAACCGCTGCGCCGCCAGGTGATACATATCCTGATACGGTTTCGCCCTTCCGTGCGGACCGGCCCGTAACACAAACTGAAAATAACGATCGAGACCGAACAGATGCGGCTCGGCGTTGCCGTTAGTGATCGCCACCAGTGGAACCTTCTCGGCCAGTGCCGCCAGCGCCACATGCGTTTCCGGCGGCACGTCAACCTGGCTGCGCCAGTGAGCAAACACCGCCATTACCTTATTCGCACCTTCTTGCGCCTCGGCAGGCGTCAGGCCGATGTTCAGCATCGCCAGTTCCACGGTGCGACGCCGCCATTCCGTCACGTCATGATAAATATCGGGTTCCTGCGTCAACAGCTGGTCGCGCAGCTGCTGATAAGCCTCCACTGAAAAATCATGCAGGTCGGGATGCCAGGACTGTAAAAAACGGTGTGATTCCGCGGTAGTTTTCAGGATTACTGGATGGTTGTCATACAGCGTGTCATCCAGATCGAAGGTGATCGCTTTGATCGGCTGTAGTCGACGGTAAAAATGCATCAGGATTTTCCTCGTTTGGCGCGCGGATGCGCCTCATCATACACCGACGCCAGGTGCTGGAAGTCGAGATGGGTATAGATTTGCGTCGTGGAGAGGCTGGCATGGCCCAGCAGCTCCTGCACCGCGCGAAGATCGCCGCTGGACTCCAGCATATGCGTGGCGAAAGAGTGGCGCAGCTTATGCGGATGAACGTGGCTACTGACGCCCTGCTTCACGCCCCACTCGGCAAAACGTTTCTGCACGTTGCGTACCGAGATGCGCTTGCCTTCCTTCGATATGAACAACGCCTCGCTATTCGGCGCGAAGCCTTCACGCAGCGTCAGCCACTTTTCGATCCACTCAACCGCCGTGCGGCCAATCGGCAGGCGTCGCTCTTTGCTGCCTTTACCGGTAACCCACACTTCGCCCGCGTCCAGATCAAGATGGCGCAGATCGATGCCGACCAGTTCGGAAAGACGCAGCCCCGCGCCGTACATCGCTTCCATCATGGCGCGATCGCGCACCGCCAGCGGGTCGTTGAGGTCAATGCTCAGCAGCTGATTAACCTCATCGACATCAATATTTTTCGGCAGATGGCGCGGCGCGCGCGGCGTGGCGATGCCTTTAGCCGGATTGGCCCGCAGCACGCCCTGACTGACCAGCCAGTCTAAAAAACTGCGCAGCGCGGAGATCCGCAGCGCCAGGCTTGCCGGCTGTAAACCGGCACGACGCCCTTTGGCCGCCAGCGATCGCACATGCGCTGGCTCCAGCTGCGTCCAGTCGGTGATGTTCATTTCGCTGGCGTGTTCCGCCAGCACGGCAAGCTGGCGCGCATAATTTTCATGCGTTAGCGGGCTGAGCTGACGTTCTACCTGCAGATAACGCAGAAAGCCCGCAACGGCAACCTGCAGCGGCACGATTTCACTCATGCGCGCGCCACCCAGCGGTTTAGCAGCTCCGGCAGCATCAGCGCCAGATAATGCAGCAATAGCGTGCCCTGACCGGGTTGATAATGATGCATATCGCGGCTGCTAAAGATCAGCACGCCCAGGTCGCCGCGTTCGCCGAACAGCGACATCGACACCGAACCGACCGAACGCGCCTGCGGCAGCAGCAATAGCAGCTCCGGTCCGTTCAGACTGCCCAGATAATGCTGCTCTTTGCCCAGTAGCTGAATGCGTACCGGTTCAAACGCCTGGCGCGATAACGCCAGCTGGGTAAAGCTCGACGGCGCGCCCAGCTGCCAGCGATCGCTGAACAGCCGGATATCGGCGCCGGCCAGGCCCAAATCACGCGCCCAGCGTTGCAGACGGTTCAGCATATCCTGTAACGAAGGCGCCGAGGCCAGATGGCTTTGCAGGTTTAACAAGCGATCAAACAGCTGATGGTTGGCGGAAGCCTGTTCCATCAGCTGAGTAATTTCTTCTTCCAGCTGCTGAATATGATTACGCTGGCGCGCCATATGCCACTCTACCAGCGATACCGTGCCGCGTACCGGATGCGGCACGGCCATTTGTTCAACCTGGCGCGCGTTGCGAATAAAAAAATCTGGATTTTGTCGCAGGTAGTCGCCTACGGCTTCGTCGTTTAGCATCAGCGCGGAGGCTGTCTCTTCGACATTTTTCATAAATGAATAAACCCATCGTAAACATGCGTGGCCGGTCCGGTCATATAGAGCGGATTTCCCGGCCCTTTCCAGGCGATATGCAGCGTGCCGCCAGGCAGATCGACGCGCACTTTTTCCGCCAGTAATCCCTGTTGTATGCCGCTGGCGACCGCCGCACAGGCTCCGCTGCCGCAGGCCTGCGTCTCTCCCGCGCCACGCTCATAAACACGCAGACGAATATGGTCCGGGTTCACCACTTCCATAAAGCCGACGTTTACCCGCTCCGGGAAGCGTTCATGGCTTTCCAGCACCGGCCCCAGGGTTTCTACCGCCGCCGTTTTGACGTTCGCGACCTGAATGACGCAGTGCGGATTGCCCATCGAGACCACACCAAACATCAGCGTTTGCTCAGCGACGCGCAGCAGATAGAGATTTTCCGCCTTATTAGCGCGAAACGGCACCTGCTGCGGTTCAAAGTTGGGCTCGCCCATGTTCACGCGTACCTGCTCGTCGCTGGTGACGCTCAGCACCATCCGTCCGGTTTGGGTGCTGACCCGAATATCGCTTTTATTGGTCAGCCCCTTCAGGCGTACAAAACGAGCGAAGCAGCGCGCACCGTTGCCGCACTGCGCTACTTCGCTGCCGTCGGCGTTAAAAATACGGTAATGAAAATCGAGGTCGGGATCGTACGGCGGCTCTACGATCAGTAACTGATCGAAGCCTACGCCCAGATGACGATCCGCAAGGCGGCGGATCAGCTCCGGCGAGAAATAGACATTTTGCGTGACGGCGTCAACGACCATAAAGTCATTACCAAGACCGTGCATTTTCGAGAACTGCATTTTCTGCTCCGCCGGCTGGGCCATCATGATTACTGCGTCGCTTGCATATCCGCATCCGGGCTGGTCAGGTTATTATCCTGTTGGCCATCCGGCTGGGTCGCCGTTGAAGAAGATGTAGGCTGCTCTGTAGAGGTCTGCGGTGAACTCTGTTTCGGCTTATCCTGCGGCGGAAAATAGAGCGGCCCTTTCAGTCCGCAGCCGGCCAGGCTGGTTAACGCCAGCGCCATTGCCAGCCGACAAAGGATTTTCTTCATGGTATTCCTGCTTATGATTGATGCGTATTCCTGGTTGCTTATCATCGCAGCTGACTTCGGAAAAGCAACAGGAAAAGGTGACGTGATGTGCTGCATCTCACTCTTATCAGACGATGTTGCACCGGCCCCCGGCGCGTTATACTCGACCAAAACGTAAAGGAAACAACGATGCAAGACAGTGAATTTCACCAGCTAGTCGATGACCTGATGTTAACGCTGGAAGAGCAGCTTGACGCTTACGAGGGCGACAGCGATATCGATTATGAACTCCATGCCGGAATTATGACGCTCACTTTTGAGAACGGCAGCAAAATTATTATCAATAAACAGGAGCCGCTGCATCAGGTGTGGCTGGCAACCAAAGGCGGCGGCTACCATTTCGATTATCAAAACGGCAGCTGGATTTGCAACCGCAGCGGCGCAGAGTTCTGGCAGCTGCTGTCCGAAGCCTGTAGCGCACAGTCGGGCGAGCAGGTTGCTTTGCGCTAACTGACTGAATTCTGGACGGTTTAAATGACAAAGCCCCGGCGGGCTTTGTTTTACAGTGAGTATTTGGTCAACGAGATCTCCTTGCTCGCGGTGTTGCGCCATATATAAATATTGGGATTGGGACGGTCGCCCTTTTCCCAGCGTTGACCAAACTCATCATCAGAGACGTGCCGGTATCCCAAAGCCGTCAGATACTTTTCTAATGCCGCCGTTTCCGTTGCGCCCTTAAAGACAATCCCGCTGATTTCAGCAGAAGGGCCGTCCATCCGGCGAAAGCGAAAGTAATAATCATCCGTAATACGCGGCACATTTTTAATATCTTCATCGACGAAAAGGCGATAAAGCCTCCGCTCGCTCTGTTTGAAGCCGGGATTCCGCTCTGCCTTATTTATCAGGCTGGTATTGATGTAAAAAAAGTCGACAACGTTAATTACCAGCACCGCCAGCAGTAGCATCAGCGCCCACTTAAGCCATTTCATTTTTTCTTAACGTCCCATCCGACGGTGACCTGCGCTCCGGCATCGATACGACGAACGATATCAGAATCAAACTGGGTAAACGGCCTAATCGACATCATAAAATTCGGCAGCCTGCCTTTATAAGGAATATGAGGAATGCGTGTATCAGCGGGATCCGGGAACAGCAGCGGGTTAAATCCTCGGTTTTTAAAACTGCCCAGCGCGCCATAGTAATCCCAGCGCCGGAGCGCCGCCTCTTTACTGACAATTTTTAGCCACGGCCAGTAATTTTGCGGCCGCACAGCTTTATAAAAGCCCAACAGATCGGAAACCAAATCTTCTGCGCTAAAGCCGCTGTCGGTGTACCAGCTAAAAAACGGCATCGTCTGCCAGTTTTCAAATGCTATCGCCGTTTCCATCATCAGCGCCAGCGTAATGCTGTGCCTTTCGCCAAGCGTTCGCCCGCGTTTGATATTCCAGCGCGAACAGCGGCCAGTACTAAACGATTCTAACGACATCGTTTGCCGATACTCAACCAGATAATAGGGCTGCCCGCTGGCCTCGCCCCTCTCCATTTGCCCAAGGCAATCTGTTATATCGCTCCCACGTGCATGCCCTAAATCTATCCAGCCTAAAACCTCTGAATAAACCAACCCGGTATCTTTTTCCCCTGGTGCCCACGGATCAATCACATCTTTACGTTTGCTCATAGCCATCCCTGCACGGTAAACAAGAAGGTACTGGCGAAAAAACAATCTTTTCGCTATGAGCAAAATAAGGGAGAAGCGCAGCCACACACTTAAGACCTGTCTCGAAAACGGGAAGATAGAGCGGATTTCCCGGCCCTTTCCAGACGATATGCAGCGTGACACCGGGCAGCTTGACGCATACGAGAGCGACAGCGATATCGATTATGAACTCCGTGCCGGAATTATGACGCTCACTTTTGAGAACGGCAGCAAAATTATTATCAATAAACAGGAGCCGCTGCATCAGGTGTGGCTGGCAACCAAAGGTGGCGGCTACCATTTCGATTATCAAAACGGCAGCTGGATTTGCAACCGCAGCGGCGCAGAGTTCTGGCAGCTGCTGTCCGAAGCCTGTAGCGCACAGTCGGGCGAGCGGATTACGCTGCGTTGATTACCTGCCTGAATGCTGGATGGTTTGCATCACAAGGCCCCGTCGGGGCTTTGTTTTAGAAGCTGTATTTGGTTAAGCAGATGGTCTGCAGCTCTTTATTTTGCTCTAAAGAAAATTCCGTTTTCCGCTGGCCTTCTCTTTCCCAGTGCCCGCCCCCCTCATCGTCAGGGACATAGTGATATCCTAAAGCCACCAGATAGTTTTCTAACGCAGCGGTATCCGTTGCACCATTAAAAACAATCCTGCTCATTTCTGGCGAGGGGCCGTCCATCATTCCAAAGAGAAAGTAATAATCATCCGAAATACGCGGCGCATTTTTGATATCTTCATCAACGAAAGAATAATAAAGCCACCAGTCGCTCTGTTTAAAACCAGGACTCTTGTCTGCTACGCTCATCATTTTACAATCAGCTAAAACCAAGGCGATAGCCATCACCACCGTTAGCCCTAGCGTGCGCGTTAGACATTTCATTTTTTCTTAACGTCCCATCCGACGGTGACCTGCGCTCCGGCATCGATACGACGAACGATATCAGAATCAAACTGGGTAAACGGCCTAATCGACATCATAAAATTCGGCAGCCTGCCTTTATAAGGAATATGAGGAATGCGTGTATCAGCGGGATCCGGGAACAGCAGCGGGTTAAATCCTCGGTTTTTAAAACTGCCCAGCGCGCCATAGTAATCCCAGCGCCGGAGCGCCGCCTCTTTACTGACAATTTTCAGCCACGGCCAGTAATTTTGCGGCCGCACAGCTTTATAAAAGCCCAACAGATCGGAAACCAAATCCTCTGCGCTGAAGCCGCTGTCGGTGTACCAGCTAAAAAAGGGCATTGTCTGCCAGTTTTCAAATGCGATCGCCGTCCCCGCATAGTTAACAAGAAGATACTGGCGAAAAAACAATCTGTTCGCTATGAGCAAAATAAGGGAGAAGCGTAGCCGCGCACTTAAGACCTGTCTCGAAAACGTGCCGGGGAAAGAGGGTAATCAGGGATCACAGTATCGTCTGGCGATCGCCAGTAGCCTGAGTAACCGGAACGGCGTGATACTACTGGCTTAGTAAACCTGGAAACGCTGCGGATAGTCGTTGCTGTCCGGCTGGTTAGCGCACAGCTGGGTCAGAGTCTGACTGCGAAAGGGAATGACCTGGGTGCGATTATCTACGCTGACAATTTGATAAAATTGCGGCAGATTGAAATTAACGAAGCTGGAGCCGTAGGTGAAGCGATCGTGCGAAGAGGAGTAGAAGCGGCTTACGTCGCGCACCAGCTCCTCTTTACTGCCTTCACAGTGGTGATACACCTCGATGCGGTTCGCTTCATCCAGAATATAGATATTGAAGCCGCTGTCGTTATTGGTGTCCTCAAAAAAGAACTGAATGATCCCTTCGCTGGCATAGCCATTGACCACCGGCGGCAACTGTACCTGCTCAGTCTCGACTTTAATCGACAGGCCGTGCAGCTTGTTATTAGAGATAGCGCCGTAAAACTCCACCGCGTTTTCCAGCTTCTGTACCGAAACGCCCAGACGTTCAAAGAACAGCCCCCAGGTTTGCCCGGCCACGCGCAGCGCCTTAAACCGACCCGGATCCTGGCGCGTACTGGAAAGACGCAGCTCAATACATTCCGAAACCAGCTGCTGTACGCGCGTCCGTATCAGGCCGCGCAGATGCTGGCTATAACAGAACACTTCCACCGCATCGGGTGGCGATGCATCCTGATGCATCTTGCCAAGAATAGTTTTTAACGCGTCCAGCATCGCCTGCTCGCCGCTGAAGTGCAGCGTACGTACTTCATTCCATGAGTTGCGATACAGGAGATCAATGCTGCCGATCAGGCACTGCTGCTGTTGCCCAAAGCTGAATACGTCCAGCTTGCGGAAATCAAAGTGCACCACCTGGTTACGGAAAGCGGCAGTCGGGTCATACTCCAGATTAACGATCAGCGCCAGATGACGAATTTCACATGGGCTGTAGAGCGCTTTTGCCGTAGGGGCCGGCAGCCGCAGCGGAAAATGATGCGAAACATCCGCTACCAGCTCCTGCAAACGCGCCAGGTCGCATGTCTCATTGCCTTTAATATGCAGGCGGGTTCTTTCGGTTAGCAGGCCGTTAAACCAGGCCCAGGCCACCAGCTTATTCAGGTAACGGTTATATTCCAGCGGCTGATGGCTGATAATTGAGTCCATATCCGGCGCCTGGTTATACAGATACCAGCCAGACCGGTTCGCGCGCCCTGCGGGAACATGAATAAAGGTTAAATGCGTTTCCGAGAGATCGGGTGAAATCTGCGGGTTAACCAGCGTCACCTTGCCCGGCAGCGCTTCAAAGGCGGCATACAGCTTACGCGTCAGCACGCCAATATCCTGCGGGCTGGCGCTGACGCTTAAGTTGTTACGGCGCGCAAAACGAATCAGGTTGCGATAGCTCTGCATCATCGCGTCCAGTAATTCATTATGCGCTTCGCGCACGCGCTCGATTTTCCAGTCGGCACGGCTGTCGAGTATCGCAAGACGCGCCTCGTCCCAGCCCCATTCGCTAACCAGCTGCGCCAGAATCTCACGTCGCCAGCCGGAACGATGCGCGTTGCCATCCTGCGACAGCTTTTCACACACCTTCAGGTAAAAACAGCGACGAACCAGATCGAGCCGGGCGTGATCGTCGATACTGGTCAGGTAGTGCGTGACGCGTTCCAGCATCATGCAGTAAGGATCAAGACCGAACGACACGATTTCACCATCGTGCAGGCGCTGTTTAATATCCATCGCCAGCAGGCGCGTTTGCGGATACTCCCAGGAATAGGCTTCCAGCAGTAGGGTTTTCAATACCGCTTTATAGGGTGAATCTATGCTTTTATAAAGCTGCCACAGGCTGGCGCCAAAATACTCTTCGGCGGAAAGCGTACTCAGCCCGCCCAGATCGAGCCATTCATTCGGCGTCAGTACCCCTTGCGCATAGAGCGACATCACATAGTCGTCGTAATGCTCTTCTTCTTCACCCGGCACCATATTCCACAGGATGCGCTTGCCCGCCATACGCACGGCGGTACGGTAAAACTCATCCAGCAGTAAGATATGCTGCGTTGATCCACAATCTTCGCCGCCCAGGCTGCCGCTTTCATTGTGACGGAAGCGATTCTCGTCGATCAGGAAGAAACTGACCTCAACGCCCATCGCCGCGCACCACTTCTGCAACAGCTGGCATTTTTTCTGCAGCGCCAGACGTTCTTCGCTGTCCAGCCATGATTGATGGCAAACCCAAATATCCAGGTCGGAGGTGCTGTTCTGCCCTACGGAGGAGGTACTGCCCATAGAATAGAGGCCGGTGATCGGCATCTCTCCTTTAGGCGGTATGGCGACCGACTGCTGCGATTTACGCTCGATATCCTGCAGGTAGTGCAGTTGGCTTTCATCAGACGTGTAGAAGCTGATGCCGTAGGGAACGTTACCTTCAAGGTAGCCCGGCATCAAAGGATGATGATGATGTAATAAGGTTGGCAGCAGACCGTATACCTGCTGAAAAGCAGGGCCCATCGCAGCCAGCGCGCGATCGACGCGCAGTTGGTTGATGGCATCCAGTCTCTGTTTCAGTGTCTCAATGTAGAGGTACAAGACGTCTCGCCTGATTGTCCCAGTGCTTATAAATAACCCTGTTTCCCTGACCTACCGCTTCATTAAAAAAATTTTCGGGTAGATTATTGCTGGAAACGTGATCAATCTAACACCTGGCAGATTGACCGTAAAGAAAGTTGCGCTACTTAACAGTTTAGCACGCTTTATCCACCGATCGATCTGTCCTGTCCCTTTTACGCTTTCCTTTATTCGTCTAAAAATCGTGGAAACTGACAGCCTTCCTGTATCAATGATAGGATAATCAGTGAACGATCAAAACGGTATCAAGCATGTTAGATAAAATTTTAAGAATTGCCACCAGACAAAGTCCGCTGGCGTTATGGCAGGCACAATATGTTCAGCAGCGTCTGATGGCCTCTCACCCGGGGTTGCGGGTAGAGCTGGTGCCGATGGTCACGCGCGGCGACATTATTCTCGATACGCCGCTGGCAAAAGTGGGCGGCAAGGGGCTATTCGTCAAAGAGCTTGAGCTGGCGATGCTTGAAAACCGTGCCGATATCGCGGTGCACTCCATGAAAGATGTGCCGGTAGAATTCCCGCAAGGTTTGGGCCTGGTCACTATTTGCGAGCGTGAAGACCCGCTGGATGCCTTCGTCTCGAATCAATATGCCACGCTGGATGATTTACCGCAGGGCGCTATCATCGGCACATCCAGCCTGCGGCGTCAGTGCCAGCTGGCTGAATTACGGCCCGATCTGACGATTCGCTCGCTGCGCGGCAATGTCGGTACGCGGCTGTCAAAACTGGATGCTGGTGAATATGACGCCATTATTCTGGCTGCCGCCGGCCTGAAACGCCTCGGCCTGGAGGATCGCATTCGTTATGCCATTCCCGCCGAGGTCTCGCTGCCTGCCGTCGGCCAGGGCGCGGTTGGCATCGAATGTCGCCTTGATGATGAGCAGACCATTATGCTGCTGGCGGCGTTAAATGATGACGATACCGCCACGCGGGTCAAAGCGGAGCGCGCCATGAATACGCGGCTGGAAGGCGGCTGTCAGGTGCCTATTGGTAGCTATGCCGTGCTTGAAGGCGATAATATCTGGCTGCGCGGCCTGGTCGGTTCGCCAGACGGTACGGCGATGATTCGCGGTGAACGTCGCGGCCCGCGCAGTCAGGCGGAGCAGCTGGGCATTTCATTGGCGGATGAGCTGCTGCAAAACGGCGCACGAGAAATTTTGCGCGAAGTTTATCAGGGGAACCCACCGGCATGAACATCCTTGTCACCCGCCCTTCTCCTTCAGGCGATGAGCTGGTGACGCGCCTGTGTGCGCTGGGTTATACGGCCTGGGGCTTTCCATTAATTGAGTTTTCCCCCGGTCACGAGCTGGCGCAGCTTCCCCAGCAGCTTGCGGCTCTGTCGCCTGGCGACCTGGTTTTTGTCCTTTCTCAGCATGTTATGCATTACGCGCAGCCCTGTATGCAGCGGGCAGGTCTAACATGGCCCGCTTCGCTGGACTATTATGCTATAGGACGCAGCACCGCGCTGGCGTTGCACCGTGCCAGCGGGCAGAACGTTGTCTGGCCGCCGGAGCGTGAAACCAGCGAGACGCTGCTGCAATTGCCGACGCTGCGACGGCTAAAGGGAAAAAAAGCGTTGATCCTCCGTGGCAACGGCGGCCGCGAACTGCTTGGTGCCACGCTGGCGCAGCGCGGGGCCGACGTCCGCTTCCTGGAATGCTATCAGCGCTGTGAAAAGTTTTATCACGGCCCCAGTGAAGGAAAACGCTGGCGCGACCGCGGCATTGATACGCTGGTGGTCACCAGCGGCGAGATGCTGCAACAACTTCATCGGCTATTCCCCGCGATCGATCGTGAGGAATGGCTGCTGGGCTGTCGGCTACTGGTCGTCAGCGAACGTTTGGCTACCCTGGCCCAGGAACTTGGCTGGAGTGATATCAAGGTAGCTGATGGTGCTGATAACGACGCGCTGATGCGCGCGTTACAAACAACTTGAAAATGGGATGTGCCACAATGACGGAACAAAAAGATTCCTCCGCCATGGTTGAAGAGACTACGCCTGCGGTAGAAACCACGACTCCGCCTGCCAAAAAGCCGACGCGTAAATCAGGCCAAACCGGCACCGCGCTGGGCGCGCTGGCGATTGTGATTGCGCTGGCGATTGGCGCCGGGCTATGGGTCAATGCGCGTCATCAGGCGCAGCAGCAGGCGCAAGTCAGCCAGACGCTAAGCGAACAGCTCTCTGCGCTAACGCAGCAAAGCGAACGCGAGAAAGCGCAGCTAAAACAGCAGTTAAGCGCACAGAGCAGCGACTTACAGACCGCGCACGCCCAACAGGCCGCCCTGAGCCAGCAATTGGATGAGTTAAAGGAAAAAGTAGCCACCATTTCAGGTAATGATTCACGCACCTGGCTACTGGCGCAGGCGGATTATCTGGTGAAGCTGGCAGGCCGTAAGCTGTGGAGCGATCAGGATGTCACCACCGCAGCGGCACTGTTAAAAAGCGCGGACGCCAGCCTGGCGGATATGAACGATCCCAGCCTGGTGCCGGTGCGTCGGGCGATTACGCAGGATATCAGTAACCTTTCGGCGGTAAGCCAGGTAGACTACGACGGCATTATTTTAAAGCTGAACCAGCTTTCTAACGGCGTTGATAATCTGCGTTTGGCGGATAACGACAGCGACGAAGCGCCCATGGATGCCGACAGTAATGAGCTCAGCTCTTCGCTGCGCGAATGGCGGCAAAACCTGGTGAAAAGCTGGCACAAGTTTATGGATGATTTTATTACCATCCGCCGTCGCGATAATACTGCAGAACCGCTTTTAGCGCCGAATCAGGATGTTTACCTACGGGAAAATATCCGTTCGCGCCTGCTGATTGCCGCCCAGGCCGTGCCGCGTCATCAGGATGAAATCTATCGCCAGTCGGTGGATACCGTATCGACTTGGGTGCGCGCCTGGTTTGATACCAGCGACGCCAGTACTAAATCTTTCCTGGCGCAGCTTGATGATTTGAGCCAGCAGAATGTCTCTATGGATATTCCGGAATCGCTGGAAAGCCAACCGTTGCTGGACAAGCTGATGCAAACGCGAGTGCGTAACCTGCTGGCGCAGCCCGCTGAGCCGGCAGCACAGCCGCAGCAGGGAGAGTAACGATGCTTAAAGTTTTTATTCTGTTTCTCCTGCTGATCGCCGGCGTGGTCATTGGCCCCATGATTGCGGGCCATCAAGGCTATGTGCTGATCCAGACCGATAACTGGAATATTGAAACCAGCGTCACCGGTCTGGCTATCATATTGATTATCGCGCTGCTGGTGATTCTGGGCGTGGAATGGCTGCTGCGCCGCCTGTTTCGTACCGGCGCGAAAACTCGCGGCTGGTTCATGGGACGCAAGCGCAACCGCGCCCGTCGTCAGACGCATGAAGCGCTGATTAAGCTGGCGGAAGGCGATTATCATCAGGTGGAAAAACTGCTGTCGCGCAATGCCGATCATGCGGAACAGCCGGTGGTCAATTATCTGTTAGCGGCCGAAGCGGCACAGCAGCGCGGCGATGAAATGCGCGCTAATCAGCATCTGGAAAGGGCCGCCGATCTGGCGCATAACGATCCTATTCCAGTGGAAATTACCCGCGTTCGTCTTCAGCTGGCGCGTAATGAAGATCACGCCGCGCGTCATGGCGTCGATCGGTTGCTGGACGTAGCGCCGCGTCATCCGGAAGTGTTGCGTTTGGCGGAGCAGGCTTATGTTCGCACCGGCGGCTGGAGCGCGCTGATCGATATTCTGCCGACCATGGAAAAAACGCAGGTGGCGGACGAAGAACATATTAAAGCGCTGCGTCAACAAGCCTGGCTGGGTCTGATGAGTCAGGCGATGGCGGAACAGGGCAGCGAAGGCCTGAAGCGCTGGTGGCAGAGCCTGAGTCGCAAAACGCGCCATGAAACGGCTCTGCAGGTGGCGATGGCGGATCATTTAATCGCCTGTGACGATCATGATACCGCCCAACAGATCGTGCTGGATGGACTGAAGCGCCATTATGATGAGCGCTTAATCCTGCTGATGCCTCGCCTGAAAACCGGCAATCCGGAACAGCTGGAAAAAGCGCTGCGCCAGCAGATTAAGCAGCACGGCGCGACGCCTTTGCTGTACAGCACGTTAGGGCAGCTATTGATGAAACATGGCGAATGGCAGCAGGCCAGCGAAGCGTTCCGGGAAGCGCTGAAGCAGCGTCCGGATGGGTTTGATTACGCCTGGCTGGCCGATACGCTGGATAAGCTGCATCATCCGGAAGAGGCCGCGCAAATGCGCCGGGAAGGTTTATTGCTGACGTTAAAAAATAACCGCTAAGCACAGTGCGGAAAAAAGCCGGGATAATCTCCCGGCTTTTTTTATGGAGCCAGCCTGGGCTGATCCAGCCAATAGTGAAACCGTTTTCCCCGCCGCGCCAGATAAAAAAACACCTGCCTAAAACAGGCAGGTGTAAAAATCAGGTCGGTAAGACAACCGGATTGGTACCCGACTCAACGTAGTGCCCTTAAAATCCAATAAGGCGAACGATATTGGCTGGCTGGACAACGGGTACCCTAATTTGGCTCTGCATCATTCCTGAGTTTATGAAGCCGAAGCGAACATAAGAGGTGGAATGAGCATCTACGCTGATATTATTGCACAAGCTGTGCCACTCTGCGCTTATGTTGCGTTTAATTTTCTATCCCTTTGAACAATAAAGTAAAATATTGCTATTTTGCGCCACTGTTTTTGTTATCTGTTATTAGCTGACGACAGCTCAGAAATAAGCGTCTCTATCTTGAGACACTCCACCAGCCATAAAGGTAAGGCCAATCAAATCAAAGAATTATATGTCTCCAGCCAGAGACACAGGCGGTAAAAACAACGACATCCGCACATGGGCGAATAACGTGCCATAACTTAGAGACAATCAGGTTCCTTTGCTGTCGACGCTATAATTAAAAATCATCAGGAAGGTATAGCTGGTTAAGCAGAGATAGTGGGAAGCGATAAAGGGTAGGTTACGATTTTTTTAGGGTATCTGACGTTGGTTTCGCTTTGTGCAGAAAGTGGATAGCATGGCCTTTAAGGCAGCCTTAACGTGACCCATAACATCATTATCGGGGACAGTGAGGATAAATAAAGCAGAAGCAGAATATCAGATACAAAAAAACTTGCATAAGCAGGTTAATAAGATGGTCGGCGAGAGAGGATTCGAACCTCCGACCCACTGGTCCCAAACCAGTTGCGCTACCAAGCTGCGCTACTCGCCGACATAATGCTCTTATCTTACTTTCTTTTGCCTGGTGCGAAGAGAGGGACTTGAACCCTCACGTCCGTTAAGACACTAACACCTGAAGCTAGCGCGTCTACCAATTCCGCCACCTTCGCATGTTCCAGCAAAAGTTGGGGTGGCTAATGGGACTCGAACCCACGACAACTGGAATCACAATCCAGGGCTCTACCAACTGAGCTATAGCCACCATTACTTCTTACTACTAACGCGGTAAATGTTACCACCGCAGCTCTTGCGCCCGATTAATGGCGCGCCCGACAGGATTCGAACCTGAGACCTCTGCCTCCGGAGGGCAGCGCTCTATCCAGCTGAGCTACGGGCGCGTAGCGCCGTTGCGGATGGGGATACTACGGATTTGCACCCAACCTGTCCAGTGCTTTTTTAAGAAAAAAACGCGTTTGCTTACGCTTTGTGCATTCCGTCTAAACAAACGCCACTTCAGGGCGGCAAGCGAATAAAAATCCGCCATTTAGCCGTTTACCGCCCTGAAACAGTCTGGCTTTAGAGTTGACCGCGGTAGTAATAACCGAGGAATTTTATCAGCCGCAGCTGACGGCGCAGGCGGCTCGGCTGGCTTAACAGGCGGTAAAGCCACTCCAGCCCCAGCCGTTGCCAGATAACCGGCGCACGCTTAACGTGTCCGGTGAACACATCATAGGTGCCGCCAACGCCCATATAGAGCGCCTGCGGCCAAACCATCCGGCACGCCTGCATCAGCAGTTCCTGCTTTGGCGACCCCATCGCCACCGTCACGATCTGCGCCCCGCTCTGCGCGACACGCTGGAATAACGCTTCACTGTCGTCGGCGCTGAAATAGCCGTGCTGCGCGCCAACAATATTAACCTGCCACTGCTGGCGTAGCTTCGCTACCGTCTCTTCCATCACCTGCGGCTTGCCGCCGATCAGAAATACTGGAATACCCTGCTGACCGGCGCGCGCCATTAACGCTTCCCATAAATCAGCGCCGGCGATACGCGTCACCTGCGCCTGCGGATACTTTTTATGGATAGCGCGTACGATACTGATACCGTCCGGGTATTTGATTTCCGCTGCGTCGATCAACTGATGCAGCGCCGGGTTTTCCTCATAGGCTAATACTTTTTCTGCGTTAATGGCCACCAGGGTGCCGCTACGCGCGGTGCCGCCTGGACAGAGATAATCCAGGCACTCAGCCATGCCGGAAAAACCGTGTAGCCTGATGCCACGAATCTGGTATGGGGGCGCCTTCGGCGTGACATCCATCTTAATAATCCTCACATCTTTCCGCCGCCGGGCGCGCTTCCGTTATTACGGCTGCGCGGCGATGCGGGCGAATCAAACCAGCGCTATCCAGCAGCCAGAACAGTAGCTTAGCGATCATGACGCAGGCGGCAAAAATCAAACAGAAAAAAACCACTCGGCTGACAAAGGCATCTAACCCCTCGCGCGCCAGCACAATGATGTTGAACACCGCGCCGAAACAGAAGCTCTGCAAGATAGCTGACTTATAGCGATTCGAATGCTGTTTACCGCGCTCATAAAGCCAGTCGAACCATTTGATAATCAGGCCCACCGCAACCGCACCGACCGGGATAAAGGCCGCGCCGCCCATGACCACCAGCGACCCCAGCAACGTCGGTGAGATCGCCAGGCCCGAGTGGTTGTTCAGCACTTCCCAGGTAAAATAGTTGGCGCTATTCAGCACCAGCGAAGGCCGATTCGGCCACAGCCAGCCGGGAATATAGACATAAAAATCGCGAACAATCGGCGCCAGCCCCTGGAAATGGATATTGTCATAGTTCTGCAACAGCAGCGCCAGGTTCTCCCACGGCGAGAAAGTGTCGCGCGTCAGATAAAGAAAGGTGTACAGCGCCTCTGCGCCGCTGACGTCAAGGTTATAGCGCCGCAGCGCCAGCCAGAACATTCCCACAATACCGAACGCACCGGCGGCAGCCAGCATCCACAGCGTGATCCAGCCGCGGATAATGCCGATAAAAAGAAACAGGGCGAAAGCGATAATAATGTTGGCGCGCGTGCCGCCAACAATGGCGTAGGTCAGCAGGCCAAAGGCAACGGTGCTGACAAGAAAGAACAGCCAGGCACGTCGTCCCGGTTTCAGGAAGTAAACCACCAGCATTGCCGGAATAAAGAAATAGAAGAAGCGTTTAAGCGCAACGCCAGAGACTTCGCTGGAGAATATCTCGCTGTAGGCATGCAGTCGGAACAGCAGGAAACCGTTACGCATAAAGAAGATCGCCACGGTAATCAGCGCCAGCAGCGCCAGAATGCCCCAAATCAAATGCGCCTCTACCCGGTTCACGCTAAACAGACTGCGTCCGCTATCGACCCGCCGCGCCCGCAGACGCGTTTTGTAACTGACATAATAGATGGCGTAAAAGCTGCCGGCCGCCAGCAGCGCCTGTAATAAAAACGCTGGCGGCACCACCGCGACATCAAAACGGAACACCAGCAGGCTGGTTAAGGGAAAACCGAAATAAAAGGTCAGCAAAAACAATAGCGAAAAAAAGACGTTAAAGTTAAAGCGCACCCGACGGAACTCGCGCCACGTTAGGGTCAGAATAAAGCCCAGCGAAACCAGCCAGACCAGCAACAGGCCACCAAACTGCGCGAGACTCATTGCGATTCTCCTTCTGCCAGCGTTAGCGCCTGCTGCCAGCCGGCAACAAAGGCCGGATCGAAGAAGGCGATACTGCTTTTATCAATTCCGGACAGTTGCTGACGAGCCTGAGCGACAATTTCCGGGCTCAGCGTATCATTATCAAACAGTACGGGAAGCTGCTGCTCTACCATATCCTGCCAGAACGGATTTTTCCGGTTCAATACCACCGGTACATTAGCCTGCATCAGCAGGCAAAGCGTGCCGATGCCCTGCTGTCGTTCAAAAACAAAATAGCCCAAATCGCAGTCGGCGATCAGCTGCAGATAGTCATCAAACGCCATTTTATCGGTGAGCAGCGCGACCTGGCCCTGGGGAAATAGCGCCTTCGCCGCAGCGCTCACCTGGCTGATATAGGCCTGGTTATTTGGCGGATAACCGAGCGGTACTATCACCCTGAGCTGCTCGCCAAACTGCTGGCGAATAGCCTGCAGCGCCGGTATATGGCGGTTGCTGGCATCGCCAGAATTCCCTAACAGCAACGTAAAGGTTTTATCCTGACGCTGACGGGCCGGCATCGTTTGATGCATCCGCGTAGGGAAATAGAGTAACGAAGCCGGTACGTGCCGATGGCGCTGTTGATAATGGCTGATATCGCCACGGGTAGCGAACAGGTGCGCTATCCGTCCCTGCGCCAGACGACGCAGCTGATAAAACAGACGGTATTTCAGGCTGCGTGACTCTTCATACAGGTCTGCGCCCCAGACGTGCCAGTAAACCTGCCTGCGGCGCAAACCACCGTTGAGTAACGCCAGCCACAGCCAGGGGTTAAACTGCCCGTGCAGGAAAAAGCGGGTTTGTCGATCGCGCGCACGCTGCAATACCGCCTGCGCCAGCGCTTTTTTACTGGCAAAAATGTGCACCTGTAATGCCGGCCAGGCCGCGGCAAGCGCATCATCCTGGCTGACGACCATAAACGTGCGCGGCGTGCGGCACGGCTGCGCTTGCGCCATTACATCATTAAAAAAGCGCAGGATAGTCTGGTTATGATGCGGAATATCCGAACCCAGTACATGAATCAATGTCGTCATACTCTTCGGCGATAAATCAAAAAGGCGCATAAACAGAGCGCGAAATAGACAATATAGGTAGCCATATACGCCTGAGCGGCGCCAATCGCGCCGTAAGACGGAATCAACCAGCGTGAAAATGCGGTCAGCAATATAAACTGGCTAAGCTCGGCGGCAATATAAAAACGCAGCGAGGCTTTCGCAATTACCAAATAGCCGAAAACATAGGCTCCGACCTTAAGCACATCGCCAACCAACTGCCAGATAAAGAGATCGCGCATGCCGACAAACTGACTGGAAAACAGCAGCCAGATCGCCACATCACGCAGCAGCCAGACACAAAAGCCTACGGCGGCCACCGCCGGCAGCACAAAGCGCAGCGTACGGAAAATTTCACGTGAGATCTCGACCTTTGAATTCAGGCGTGAGAGGGTCGGCAGCAGCCAGACGCTAAAAGTAGCGGTAATAAACTGCAGCCAGGCATCGGAAATCGTAGTAACGCCCTGCCACAGCCCCACCTCTTCCCAGCTATAGCGCGCCGCCAGCAGGTTACGCATCATCATCCAGGCGATGGGCAGCGTGGCGGAGGTGATCAGCGCCATCAACGTAAACTTAGCCAGTTGACGCGCCAGCTCCCCTTGCCAGCGCGGCGCCAGCGCCCGCAGCGGTAGATGATCGCGCTTTATCAGCAGCAGCAAAGCCGGAATCACGATCAGCGCCGGCACCAGCGCCAATCCGACCAGCGCGCCGCTATAGCCGCCGAGCCAGTAACAGATAACATAGCCGATCACGCCAATCACGCTGCCCGCCATCAGCGAAAGCGCATTACCCATCGCATCGCGGAACCCTTTCATGATCGCCAGCGCCAGGTTGGCCCAGGCGATCCCCATCTGTAAAAAGGCCACGATGCGGATCACCTGTTGGTAGCGATCGTGGCCAAACAGCAATTCACTAATGGGCGCAGCGGCCAGCAAAAAAACCACCGCCAGCAGCGTGGAGAAACCGAGCACCATGGTGGCGGCGGTGCCGGTAACGGCGGCCAGCTGCGGCGGCTGCTGTTGGTACTGCGCAACATATTTGGTAACGCCGTTAAAAATACCGGCTCCCGCCAGCACGCCCAGCACGGTAATCAGCTGGCGGAAGTTACCCGCCTGGCCCACGCCTTCCGGCCCAAAGCTAACCGCAAGCAGCTTTACCACCAGCAAACCGGCAGCAATTTTTACCAGCGTGGACGCTGCCGTCCACACCGAGGCTTTTGCAAGTGACATATCAGGAGAAGAAGCTCAGCAGAGAATTAATAACGGTGCTTTGATTGTTCTCGGACAAGTTATAGAACAGCGGCAGACGCAGCAGGCGTTCGCTTTCGATGGTGGTATAGCGATCTTCGTCCGCAAAGCGGCCAAACTGCGCTCCCGCCGGCGAGCTATGCAGCGGAATATAATGAAATACCGCCAGTATCTCGGCCTCTTTTAACCAGTTGATCAGTGCCACCCGATCGTCCGCATCGCGCAGTTTAATGTAAAACATATGCGCGTTATGTTCGCAGTGCGACGGGATGACCGGCAGTTCAATACGGCCACGGGCAGCAACCGGCTTCAGGGCGTCATAATAACGCTGCCAAAGATACAGCCGCTGCTGATTAATGCGTGTTGCCGCTTCCAGCTGCGCCCAGAGGTAGGCCGCCTGCAAATCAGACATCAGATAGCTAGAACCAATATCGCGCCAGGTATATTTATCTACCTGACCACGGAAAAACTGGCTGCGGTTAGTGCCTTTCTCGCGGATAATTTCCGCACGCTCCACCAACGCGCTATCGTTAATCAGCGTGGCGCCGCCTTCACCGCCTGCGGTGTAGTTTTTCGTTTCGTGAAAGCTGAAACAGCCAATATGGCCGATGCTGCCCAGCGCGCGTCCTTTATATGTGGACATCACGCCCTGCGCCGCATCTTCAATCACATACAGCTGATACTTTTGCGCCAGCGCCATAATCGCGTCCATTTCGCAGGCCACGCCCGCATAGTGCACCGGCACGATAGCGCGCGTTTTTTCAGTGATGGCCGCCTCAATACGGGTTTCATCAATATTCATCGTCTCAGGATGCACATCAACAAAGACAATTTTCGCGCCGCGCAGGACAAACGCATTGGCAGTAGAAACAAAAGTGTAGCTCGGCATGATCACTTCATCACCGGGCTGGATATTGATCAGCAGCGCGGCCATTTCCAGCGACGCGGTGCAGGAAGGCGTCAGCAAAACCTTTTTACTGGCGAAACGCTGCTCCATCCACTGCTGGCAGCGACGCGTAAAGCCGCCGTCGCCGCACAGCTTGCCGCTGCCTATGGCGGATTGCATATATTCAACTTCGGTTCCCACCACCGGTGGCGCATTAAATGGAATCATGACGTTACCTGTATAACCAGTAGGCGGTGCTCTCAAGGGTGGCACCGCAACGAAGATAGAGCCGCATTGCGGCCAGATTGCTAAGCTGCGTCGCAACGCGCAGTCTGCTGCGCCGCCGCGCCCGGCACCAGTCAAGCGCCGCCAACATCAGCCGCGTGCCGACGCCCTGTCCCTGAGCCGTCGGCAGCGTGGCCAGCAGGCCGATACGCGCCTCATCAGCGCCCAGCTCGCGCAGCGAAACGAATCCCTGCAGCTTGCCCTGATCATCATGCGCAATCAGACACTGATTATCGAAAGTGCCGCGCACCGCGTTTTCGATCCATTGCGCATAAAAGCGCGCACTGTCGTGCGGTTGATACCAGGGCGCGCGGAAACGGCTGTAAGCGAAGGCGGCGCCAGCGGCGGTACGCAGCGCCGGGATATGCTCCGGACGCGCAATACGAATTCCGGACTGCCGCTCACCGGCAGCCACCGTCAGTTGTAGATCCGCTTCCCCTTCCACCAGGCGAAACCCCAGCTGTTGCAGCGTATCCAGCTGCGCTGTTTGTTGGCTATCGACTTTTGCCTGCACCAGATCAAATGCGTCAAGCTGCGCCAGATCGAGCGTAGCCGCGGCATCCCAGACCAGCTGAGCGCCGTTGCGCTGAAAGAAGGCATTTTCCCAGTCGAGGGGTTTAATACTGGCGTGGACGCGCATGTAAAATATCCAGCAGGTACTGGCCGTAGCCGGTTTTATGCAGAGCCTGAGCCGCACGGCGCAGACTATCATCGTCCAGCCAGCCGTTGCGCCAGGCGATCTCTTCCAGACAGGCGATTTTAAAGCCCTGCCGTTTCTCCACCGTTTGCACAAAGGTGCTGGCTTCAATCAGGCTGTCATGCGTACCGGTATCCAGCCAGGCAAAGCCGCGGCCCAACAGTTCCACGCTTAGCTCGCCCTGCTCCAGATAGCGCTGGTTAATCGACGTAATTTCCAGCTCGCCGCGCTCCGAAGGCTTAACCTGACGAGCGAAGTCCACGACCTGGCTATCGTAAAAGTAGAGCCCGGTGATCGCCCAGTTAGATTTGGGTTTGGTCGGCTTCTCTTCCAGTGAAATCGCCCGGAAATCATCATCAAATTCCACGACGCCAAAGCGCTCCGGATCCATAACCTGATAGCCAAATACCGTAGCGCCCTGACTGCGCGCCGCCACCTTTTTCAGCTTGGGACTGAAACCCTGGCCGAACCAGATGTTATCGCCCAACGCCAGGCAGCTCGGCTCGCCGTTAAGAAATGTTTCGCCAATGATAAAGGCCTGCGCCAGCCCATCCGGACTGGGCTGGGCCGCATACTCCAGCCGGATGCCGAATTCGCTGCCGTTACCCAACAATCGTTGAAAGTGCGGCATATCATCCGGCGTGGTGATAATCAGAATTTCACGAATGCCTGCCAGCATTAATACCGACAGGGGATAGTAGATCATCGGCTTGTCATAGATGGGCAACAGCTGTTTCGATATCCCACGGGTAATGGGATGCAGCCGCGTGCCGGATCCACCGGCCAGAATAATGCCTTTCATTGTGATTCGCCTCAGTGAGAGGAAGAAAGCCCGAGCCGCTCGCCCTGATAGCTGCCATCAAGAATGCTGCGCCACCAGCTCTCATGACTTAAATACCACTGCACCGTTTTACGCAGGCCGCTTGCAAATGTCTCCTGCGGGCGCCAGCCCAGCTCGCGCTCGATTTTACCGGCATCGATGGCATAGCGCTGATCGTGGCCAGGACGATCGGTGACAAAGGTAATCAAATCGCGGAAGTGGGCAATGCCCGCCGGTTTGGCCGGCGCCAGTTCTTCCAGCAGATCGCACAGCGTCTCTACCACGTCGATATTGCGCTGTTCGTTATGACCGCCAATGTTATAGGTCTCTCCGGCTTTGCCCTTGCTCACCACGGTGACCAGCGCCCGCGCATGATCTTCCACATACAGCCAGTCGCGGATCTGTCCGCCGTCGCCATACACCGGCAGCGGTTTGCCTGCCAGCGCGTTGATAATCATCAGCGGAATCAGCTTTTCGGGAAAATGATACGGCCCGTAGTTGTTGGAGCAGTTGGTGACAATAACCGGCAGACCGTAGGTGCGCATCCAGGCGCGTACCAGATGATCGCTGCTGGCTTTGCTGGCAGAGTAAGGGCTGCTGGGCGCGTAAGGGGTGGTTTCGGTAAAGAAATCATCGCTGCCGTGCAGATCGCCAAACACTTCATCCGTAGAGATATGGTGGAAAATAAACGCCGCCTGTTTTTCAGCGGGCAGGCTGCGCCAGTAATGACGCGCCGCTTCCAGCATCTGCCAGGTGCCGATAATATTAGTTTCCATAAACGGCCAGGAGCTGTCGATTGAACGGTCGACGTGGCTTTCCGCCGCCAGGTGCATAATGCAGTCCGGCTGATAGTGCGCCATCAGGCGATCCAGTTCGGCGCGATCGCAGATATCTACCTTCTCAAAGGCGAAGCGATCGCTCTCGGCAACCGGCGCCAGTGACGAAAGATTACCGGCATAGGTCAGCTTATCGACCACCACCACCCGGTGTTCCGTCTGTTGAATAAGATGGCGTACCACCGCCGAACCGATAAAACCCGCGCCGCCGGTAACCAGAAATTGTTTCATCGCCATACTCCTTTGGTATCCACGACCCAACGCTGGGCGACCTGCTCGCCGCTCACCGCTTTAAAGGCGTGATGATCGACCAGCATCACCAATACGTCAGCGCCGACAAGCGCCTGCTCCAGCGAGACCAGCGTCGCCTCGTCAGACAGCGCCGCCGGGATCTGCTGCACATTAGGCTCCACCACCCAGGTGGTGCCGCTATGCCAGGAAGCGACCAGATGCGCCACTTCCATTGCCGGGCTTTCACGCAGATCGTCGATATTAGGTTTAAACGCCAGGCCAAAGCAGGCGATGGTTAATTCACTGGCGCGCTTACCGCTCTCGCTCAGGCAGTCAGCCACCGCTGCTTTAACCTGATCCAGCACCCAGTGCGGCTTGGCGTCATTCACTTCACGTGCGGTGCGGATAAGACGCGCCAGCTCAGGGTTTTGCGCCACAATAAACCAGGGATCGACCGCAATGCAGTGACCGCCGACGCCCGGCCCCGGTTGCAGAATATTGACGCGCGGATGGCGGTTAGCCAACGCGATCAGTTCCCACACGTTGATGCCCTGCTGCGCGCAAATCAGCGACAGTTCGTTCGCAAAGGCAATATTGACGTCACGGAAGCTATTTTCCGTTAGCTTACACATTTCAGCGGTGCGGGCATGGGTTACCACGCATTCGCCTTCCAGAAAAATGCGGTACAGCTCGCTGGCGCGCTCAGAACAGGCTGGCGTCATACCACCAATAACGCGATCATTTTTAATCAGCTCAACCATCACCTGGCCGGGCAATACCCTTTCAGGGCAGTAGGCGATATGAATATCAGGGCGCTCCGGCTGCTGTTGCGGGAACGTCAAATCCGGGCGCGCTTCGGCCAGCCAATGCGCCATCTGTTCCGTTGCGCCAACCGGCGATGTTGATTCCAGAATGACTAAATCGCCCGGCTTCAATACCGGCGCCAGCGACAGCGCCGCCGCCTGCACATAGCGCATATCAGGTTGATGATCGCCTTTAAACGGCGTAGGAACGGCGATCAGAAACGCATCGGCCGCCTCCGGCTGCGTGGCGGCGCGAAGAAAGCCATCCTGTACCGCCTGCCTGACCACCGTATCCAGATCGGGCTCGACGATATGAATTTCGCCACGGTTAATGGTTTCGACCGCCCGCGCATTAATATCAATTCCCACGACATGCTGCTGGCGCGATGCAAACGCGGCGGCGGTAGGCAGCCCGATATAGCCGAGTCCAATAACCGAAATTGTTTTAAAACTCATAATGTTACTCTGTGATTTTTTAGCGCCTGCAGAATGCGGGCGCAGGCATGACCATCGCCATACGGATTATGCGCATGGCTCATTGCCTGCCAGGCGTCTTCATGGGTGAGCAGACGGGTAACCTCTGCCACAATTTTTTCTTCGCTGGTTCCCACCAGGCGCACCGTTCCGGCGTCAATCGCCTCCGGGCGCTCTGTGGTTTCACGCATTACCAGCACGGGTTTACCCAGCGATGGCGCTTCTTCCTGAATACCGCCGGAATCGGTCAGAATTAACCACGCGCGATTCATCAACCAGACAAAGGGCAAATATTCTTGCGGCTCAATAAGGATAATATTGTCGATGCCGCTCAGGATACGTTTAACCGGCTCGCTAACATTAGGATTCAGGTGTACCGGATAAACAATCTGAATATCAGGATGCTGCCGCGCCAGCGTCGCCAGCGCGCTGCAGATACGCTCAAAGCCATCGCCAAAACTTTCACGGCGATGTCCGGTGACCAGAATCAACTTTTTCGTCGCATCCAGAAAAGGGTAACGCGCCGCCAGGCTCGCATCGTGCTGGCGATCGGAAAGAATGCGATCGCGCACCCAGAACAGCGCATCGATCACCGTGTTGCCGGTGACGAATATCTGGCTATCCGGCAAGTTTTCGCGCAGCAGGTTCCGTCGGGAGTATTCGGTTGGTGTAAAGTGCCACGTAGCCAGATGCCCGGTCAGCTTGCGATTCGCTTCCTCCGGCCAGGGAGAATAGAGATTGCCGGTACGCAAACCCGCCTCAACGTGTCCCACCGGGATGCGATGATAAAACGCCGCCAGGCTGGCTGCCAACGTCGTGGTAGTATCACCATGAACCAGTACCACATCTGGACGGAACGAGGAAAATACACCTTTCAGCCCTTCCAGTATGCGGCTGGTAATTTCCGTCAACCCCTGCTCCGGGCGCATAATATCCAGATCGTAGTCCGGCGTAAGCGCAAAAAGGTGCAGAACCTGATCGAGCATCTCACGATGCTGGGCCGTTACACACAGGCGGGCATCAAAGGCGTCATCATGCGCCAGCGCATGCACCAGCGGCGCCATTTTAATAGCTTCCGGCCTCGTGCCAAAAACGGTAAGTACTTTCACTGTTTTTCTCTTCGTTCGTTAGCCGTGTCAGTCACAGCGACACCTGTAACGCGCGTATCAGGCACGAGGACGGCGGGTAAGGGCAACGCCTGCACCGACCAACGCACCCATTGCGCCCCATATGATCATGACAAGTGTCCGGCGTGGACTGTCACGCTTCACCGGCTCTTCCGGCGTGCGCAAATAGCGGTAAGTCTGGAATTTCTGGTCAAGCGTAGGCCCGACGTTCAACGTATCGAGCATTGCCCGATTTTGATCATAGTCCAGATCGTAGGTTGGCCCATTTGCCTGCAGGTTTTCCAGGCGCGCCTGCAGCATTGGCCTGCCCAATAAAAAGAGTTCTGAATCGGGCAGTTGCTCTGACGGCGTACTGGTTTTCGCCTGGTCGATCCCCTGCTGCTGCGCAATCCTGAGTGCCTGTTCGACGCTGTGGAGCTGCCGCTGATAAACGGCATTCGCAACCTTTTCCTGCCGTTGAACCTGCGCTTTCAGCTGAACGGTGCGCGCCGCCCAGGCCGCCGTCAGTTCCTGATTTAAATGACGCGCCGCTCGCTCGCTGGCAAAGGCGACATACTGACGCAGCAGGTTGTTAGCATCCACTGCGGTTTCCGCCACCAACCGGACGCTATCGCTCAGGTTTTTCGCGCTGTCCGCCGGGCTAAATTGAATATTGCTGACCATCTCGTCCAGCAGCGCGGCATCTTTATGGACATTGCCGACTTTGCGGTGCTTATAGTAATCGGTTTGCAACCAGAATTCGCGACGCGTGTCCCATGAAGAGAGTTGCATAATAAATTCCTGGTAGGCATTGTCCATCACCGAAGGC
Organism: Mixta hanseatica; assembly: GCF_023517775.1. Taxonomy (NCBI): domain Bacteria; kingdom Pseudomonadati; phylum Pseudomonadota; class Gammaproteobacteria; order Enterobacterales; family Erwiniaceae; genus Mixta; species Mixta hanseatica. Next base: position 4,060,836 of record NZ_CP082904.1, read on the forward strand.
TGCGGCACCGCCAGCGCGGCAGCGCCGTTACGGATATCCAGGTTGCGCAAGAATTGCTGCTGCGAGTAGTAGCCGCCAATCATATTCACCGTGGGACGATCGGTTATCGCCGTGGTGCTCCACTCCTGTTTAACCAGCAGCGACCAGATCCAGGCCAGCAGCATGCCCAGCAGCGCCATTCCGATAATCCAGCGTTTACCGCGCCACAGCGCGCAAAACAGGCCACGAATATCCAATTCGTTATCCACGAAGTCAGAGGTCATATGCAGGTTATCCTTGTCCAAAGGGCGCTTAGCCCAATTGCTTATTTTTATTTGCGCGACGCAGGCGGCGCTTGAGGCGTTTGATCATGCGGGCAACGCGCCAGGCGCGCTTGATGCAGTAGCCGTAGAGGATGAAAGCCAGCAGAAACAGCAGCAGCATTACCCATTCGGGAATAAAAGCCAGATATTCACCCAATACGCCGACGCCAGCCAGCAGCGCAGCGGCCAGCGTAATCAGCACAAACGCCTGTCGTGAAGTAAAACCGGCGCGCATGATCAAATGATGAATATGCTGACGATCGGCAGAGAAAGGGCTCATTCCCTTACGCAGGCGACGATACATAATCGCCACCATATCCATCAGCGGAATGGCAATAAGCCACAGCGCCGTAACCGGCGTAATGGGATGCGTCACCCCCTGGGTGGTTTCCAGCAGGATCCAGATAATGGAAAAGCCGATGAGCGTACTGCCCGCATCGCCCATAAAGACTTTGTAGCGTTTACCGAAAACGCCGAGGTTAAGCAGGATATAGGGAAGCGTGGCGGCAATCATGGCAAAGCACCACATCGCCAGGCTGTGCTGCCCGTCGAAAAAGAGGATGATGCCCATCGCGCCAAAGGTCACACAGGACAAACCACCCAACAGGCCATCAATGCCGTCCACCATATTGAAGGCGTTAATCGCCGCCCAAACGGCAAACAGCGTCAGCACGTAGCCAAACGGTCCGACAACCAGCTCCATCGGCCCGATAATATAGCCCAGGCTCAGCAAATAGAGTTTGCCCACCACCATCATGACTATCGCGATCGCCGCCTGCACTACCGCACGAATTTTAACGCTAATATCAAAGCGGTCATCCAGCGCGCCGACCAATACCAATACGCCAGCGCAGAGCAGATAAAGAATCGCGTGCGGCAAATAATAGTTGGTAATAAAGAAAGTGAAGCAGATGCCCGCATAAACGGAGATACCGCCGACCAGCGGTATCAACCCCTGATGACGCTTACGGTAGTTTGGCCGGTCGACCAGGCCGACTTTTTTCGCTGCTTTCCGGGCAAAAAACAGAAATGCCAGTGAAAACAAAAAAATTAGACCAAGCTCGGTACTCATGGTGAGTAAATTCACATTAACAGCTCTCAGCTAAGACACCGGGTAAATATAAGCAATAATTATGCCTGCCACCCTGACTGACGTCTTAATAACGCGATTTGGCCGCACGACCGCTGGTTATTTAAGCAAAAAGGCCTGCCTTTATTACACTTAGCGACCGGTGACGTCCGACAGTCGCTTTATCCTATAGCCCAAAAATAAAAAACGCCACGTCTGAGCGTGGCGTTACCCGAGTTTTCTTAGCGCGGTAAAGGGCCCTTAACTAACTCAGGCCCGAGGCTCAGAAATTATGAACGTTTCATCATGTCGAAGAATTCATCGTTGGTCTTGGTCATCGCCAACTTATTAATGAGGAATTCCATAGCGTCGATTTCACCCATCGGGTGAATAATTTTGCGCAGGATCCACATTTTCTGCAGCTCTTCCTGAGATGTGAGCAGTTCTTCTTTACGCGTACCCGAACGGTTATAGTCGATCGCCGGGAAGACGCGTTTTTCAGCAATTTTACGCGCGAGATGCAGCTCCATGTTACCGGTGCCTTTAAACTCTTCGTAAATCACTTCGTCCATTTTCGAACCGGTATCTACCAGCGCGGTGGCGATAATGGTCAGGCTGCCGCCCTCTTCCACGTTACGTGCCGCACCAAAGAAGCGTTTCGGACGATGCAGGGCGTTGGCATCCACACCACCGGTCAGAACTTTACCTGAAGCCGGCACCACGGTGTTGTAAGCACGCGCCAGACGAGTGATGGAGTCGAGCAGGATAATAACGTCTTTTTTATGCTCAACCAGACGCTTGGCCTTTTCGATCACCATTTCCGCAACCTGAACGTGACGGGATGCCGGCTCATCAAAGGTAGAAGCGACGACTTCACCTTTAACCAGACGCTGCATCTCGGTAACTTCTTCCGGACGTTCGTCAATCAGCAGCACCATCAGCACGCAATCAGGATGGTTGTAGGCGATGCTCTGCGCGATATTCTGCAGCAGCATGGTTTTACCCGCTTTCGGCGGAGCCACAATCAAACCACGTTGGCCGCGGCCAATCGGTGAGGCGAGATCCAGCACGCGTGCGGTCAGGTCTTCTGTTGAGCCGTTACCGCGCTCCATGCGTAAACGTGAGTTCGCATGCAGCGGCGTCAGGTTTTCAAACAGAATCTTACTGCGCGCGTTTTCCGGTTTATCGTAGTTGACCTCATTAACCTTCAGCAGCGCAAAGTAACGTTCGCCCTCTTTCGGCGGACGAATTTTGCCTGAAATGGTATCACCAGTGCGAAGGTTAAAGCGGCGAATTTGGCTGGGGGAAACATAGATGTCGTCGGGACCGGCGAGGTAGGAGCTGTCTGCGGAGCGGAGGAAACCAAATCCGTCCTGCAGTATCTCCAGTACGCCATCACCGAAGATATCCTCACCGCTTTTCGCGTGTTGTTTGAGGATAGCAAAAATGATGTCCTGTTTGCGCATGCGCGCCAGGTTTTCCAGCCCCATGTTCTCGCCGAGAGTAATCAGCTCTGAAACCGGCGTATTTTTTAGTTCGGTAAGATTCATAATGGTGGGTTCTTAAACTCGGGGTATATCTCGAAAAGGTTGTCGTGAATGGTATGGCAAAAGAAGGTCCATGCCCGTTAATGGCTCCGTTTCCGTGTCTGCTCGATGATCTTATGCGTGAATGCCGATCTGAAAACGAGGAGACGGTTGAAAACAGATACCGGAAATTGTGATGCTAACCGTCAGATTGTTGAGGCACTGCGAAGGTAACGCCAGCGTTCAACAAGGGAAACAAACTACAGGTAAGTTCGTAATGCAGTAGATTTAACTTAGCACGCTTCATGCCGGGCGTCTAGCGGTCTGGCAAAAATTACTCTGACCGCCAGCGCCGGCAATGAATCAGCTCAGGTTCGCGTTCAGGAACTCTTTGAGCTGGCCTTTAGACAGCGCGCCAACTTTGGTCGCTGCAACCTCACCATTTTTAAACAGCAGCAGCGTTGGGATGCCGCGAATACCGTATTTCGGCGCCGTTTCCGGGTTCTCATCGATATTCAGTTTGGCAATGGTCAACTTACCGTCATACTCTTCTGCTACTTCGTCGAGGATCGGGGCGATCATTTTGCATGGACCACACCATTCTGCCCAGAAGTCCACCAGCGTTAAACCTTCGGCTTTCAGCACGTCGGTTTCAAAGCTTTTGTCGGTTAGATGAACGATTTTATCGCTGCTCATGTCTTACTCCACAAGATTATGCCTGGCTGGTTGGCGTAAAATCTGCCAACGTAGGTTGACTTTATTTCACCGGATACGCTTTCGTAAAGCAATAGTAAGCTGATATTCTACCACACTATGAGCAAAACACACTTAACCGAACAGAAGTTTTCCGACTTCGCCCTGCACCCTCAGGTTATCGAAGCCCTTGAAAAGAAAGGCTTCCATAATTGTACGCCCATCCAGGCGTTAGCATTGCCCCTTACACTTGAAGGGCGCGATGTCGCGGGCCAGGCGCAAACCGGAACCGGCAAAACGATGGCGTTTTTAACGTCAACGTTCCATTACCTGCTTTCTCACCCTGCCGCCGAAGGCCGTCAGATTAATCAGCCGCGCGCGCTGATTATGGCGCCGACTCGCGAACTGGCCGTACAGATTCATGCCGATGCTGAACCGCTGGCGCAGTCAACCGGCCTTAAAATGGGTCTCGCTTATGGCGGCGACGGCTACGACAAACAACTGAAAGTACTGGAAAAAGGCGTCGACATTCTGGTTGGCACCACCGGCCGCCTGATCGATTACGTCAAACAGAACCATATTAACCTCGGCGCGATCCAGGTCGTCGTGCTGGATGAAGCCGATCGCATGTTCGATCTTGGCTTTATTAAAGATATTCGCTGGCTATTCCGCCGTATGCCTGCTGCGAACCAGCGCCTGAGCATGCTGTTCTCCGCTACGCTCTCTTATCGCGTTCGCGAGCTGGCGTTTGAGCATATGAACAACGTCGAGCACATTGAAATCGAGCCAGATCAGAAAACGGGCCACCGCATTCAGGAGGAGCTGTTCTATCCCTCTAATGAAGAAAAGATGCGCCTGCTGCAAACGCTGATTGAAGAAGAATGGCCGGATCGCGCCATCATTTTCGCCAATACCAAGCATCGTTGCGAAGATATCTGGGGCCACCTGGCGGCGGATGGACACCGTGTAGGTTTGCTGACCGGCGACGTAGCGCAGAAAAAACGCCTGCGTATTCTGGAAGATTTTACCCGCGGCGACGTAGATATTCTGGTAGCGACCGATGTCGCCGCGCGCGGCCTGCATATTCCGGCGGTAACGCACGTTTTTAACTACGATCTGCCTGACGATTGTGAAGATTACGTTCACCGTATCGGTCGTACTGGACGCGCCGGCGCCAGCGGCCACTCTATCAGCCTCGCCTGTGAAGAGTACGCGCTGAATCTGCCCGCTATCGAAGAGTATATCGGTCACGGTATTCCGGTCAGTAAATATAACAGCGACGCGTTGATGACCGATCTTCCACCGCCGAAACGCCTGACGCGTAACCGTCCGGGTAGCGGTCCGCGCCGTGCAGCGGGCAACAACCGTCGCAGCGGTGCGCCGCGTAACAATAACCGTAAACGTTCAGGCTAATCACACCATGTTCAGCGCGTCGTCACTTTATGCTGCGATTGATTTAGGCTCTAACAGCTTTCATATGTTAGTGGTGCGCGAGGTGGCGGGAAATATTCAGACCGTAGCCCGCATCAAGCGTAAAGTGCGCCTCGCCGCCGGCCTTAACGGCGACGGAGCGCTTTCTGACGAAGCGATGGAGCGAGGCTTGCAGTGTCTGAGGCTGTTTTCAGAACAGCTGCAGGATATTCCTGCCGATCAGATTCGTGTAGTGGCAACCGCAACGTTGCGTCTGGCGACAAACGCGAAACATTTCCTCACGCAGGCGGAAGCGATCCTTGGCTGTTTAGTCAACGTGATTAGCGGAGAAGAGGAAGCGCGGCTGATTTATCAGGGCGTGGCGCATACTACCGGCGGCTCTGATGAACGCCTGGTCGTGGATATCGGCGGCGGCAGCACCGAACTGGTGACCGGCACCGGCGCGCAAACCACGGCGTTGTTTAGTTTGTCGATGGGCTGCGTCACCTGGCTGGAGCGTTATTTCGCTGACCGCTATTTAGGTAGGGCGAACTTTGAGCAGGCGGAACAGGCCGCTCGCGCCATTATTCAGCCGGTTGCCGGACGATTGCGCGAGCAGGGCTGGAAAATTTGTGTGGGCGCTTCCGGCACCGTACAGGCGCTGCAGGAAATTATGGTGGCGCAGGGCATGGACGAGCGCATTACGCTGGATAAGCTACAGCAGCTTAAGCAGCGCGCGATTAAGTGCGGTAAGCTTGAAGAGTTGGAGATCGAAGGCCTGACGCTGGAGCGAGCGCTGGTTTTCCCCAGCGGGCTTTCTATTCTGATCGCCATCTTTGAAGAATTAAATATTGAAAGCATGACGTTAGCGGGCGGCGCTCTGCGTGAAGGCCTGCTGTACGGTATGCTGCACTATCCGGTCGATCGCGATATTCGCAGCCGAACCATCCACAATATCCAGCGTCGTTTTATCATTGACGTTGAGCAGGCGGAGCGCGTACGTCAGCTGGCAGCGGACTTTGTGCAACAGGTTAGCCCGCACTGGAAACTGGATGCGTATTGCCGCGAACTGCTGGAAAGCGCCTGCCTGATCCATGAAATCGGCCTCAGCGTTGATTTCCGTCTCGCCTCTCAGCATGCCGCTTACCTGGTGCGCCATCTTGATCTGCCTGGCTTTACGCCTGCCCAGAAAAAACTGCTGGCCACGCTGTTGCAGAATCAAAGCAACGGCATCGACCTGACGCTGCTCAATCAGCAGAACGCCGTGCCGCCGCGCGTGGCAGAACAGATGTGTCGGCTGCTGCGTCTGGCAGTCATTTTCGCCAGCCGTCGTCGTGACGGCAGCTTGCCGGCGGTGCGTTTGCAGAGCGACGATGAGGCGCTGCAGGTGCTGTTGCCGCCAGGCTGGCTACAGAATCACCCGCTCGGCGCGGAAATGTTAGAGCAGGAAAGCCGCTGGCAATCTTATGTCCACTGGCCACTAACGGTGATTTAGCCTGTTGGGTTGCGCACTTTCAGGCGCAGCCCGGCTTTATCAAGCCCCTTTTTTCGCTTTATCCAGCATCGCTCGCAAACCGGCAACCCGACTCTGCCCGGTTTTCATCCGCTCTTCCGCACTGACAACTTTACGCTCGGTTTCCCAGCGTAGATCGTCCTGCGGCAGCTCCAGTAAAAAACGGCTCGGCTCCGGGCGTACCAGCTCGCCATATTGCCGACGCTCACGGCACAGCGTGAAGGTCAATTCTTTCTGCGCGCGGGTGATGCCAACGTAGGCCAACCGTCGCTCTTCCTCAATGTTATCTTCATCGATGCTGCTCTGATGCGGCAGCAGACCCTCTTCCATGCCGACCAGATAAACATAAGGGAACTCCAGACCTTTCGACGCATGTAGCGTCATTAGCTGAACCTGATCCAGTTCTTCATCGCTTTCGCCGCGCTCCATCATATCGCGCAGCGTAAAGCGGGTTACCACCTGGGTTAGCGTCATCGGCTCATCCAGCTCGCTGCCTTCCAGCATCTCCGTCATCCACTGGAAAAGCGTATTGACGTTTTTCATGCGCATTTCAGCTGCTTTCGGGCTGGCGGAGGTTTCAAACAGCCAGCTTTCATAGTCGATGCCGCGGATTAAATCACGCACCGCATTGATCGGCTCCCGCTCCGCCAGCCGGGCAATTTCCTGTAGCCAGCCGGTAAAGCGCTGGAGATTCTCCAGGCTGCGGCCGGTCAGCGTTTGGCCCAGCCCTAAATCGAAGCTGGCGCTGAACAGGCTTTTATTACGCTGGTTAGCCCATTCCCCCAGCTTTTGCAGCGTTGCCGGGCCGATTTCACGACGCGGCGTGTTGATAATACGCAGGAAAGCGCTGTCATCGTCAGGATTGGTCAACACCCGCAGATAGGCCAGCAGATCTTTGATCTCCGGCCGTGAAAAGAAGGAAGTTCCGCCCGAGATCCGGTAGGGAATACGGTTTTGCATCAGCATCTTTTCAAATACGCGCGACTGATGATTACCGCGATAAAGGATGGCGTAATCTTTGTACTGCGTTTTATTAATAAAATGATGCGCAATAAGCTCGCCGGTTACGCGCTCTGCCTCATGATCTTCATGATTAGCACTCAGCACTTTTAGCTCAGCGCCATAACCCAGCTGGGAAAACAGCCGCTTTTCAAACACGTGCGGATTATTGGCAATCAAAATATTTGCCGCCTTCAGAATACGCTCGGTTGAACGGTAGTTTTGCTCCAGCTTAATGACCTGCAGCGCCGGGAAATCCTCTTTTAACAGCACCAGGTTTTGCGGCCGCGCGCCGCGCCAGGAGTAGATAGACTGATCGTCGTCACCCACCACCGTAAAGCGCGCCCGGGCGCCGACCAACAGTTTTACCAGCTCGTACTGGCTGGTATTAGTGTCCTGGTATTCATCCACCAGCAGATAACGAATGCGCTGCTGCCAGCGTTCGCGTACCTCCTGGTTACGCTGCAGCAAGAGCGTCGGCAACAGGATAAGATCGTCGAAGTCCAGCACATTACAGGATTTAAGATGGCGATCGTACAATTCATAGCAGTGGGCGAAGATACGATCCCGCTCCGACTGCGCGCGCGCCTGAGCATGCGCGGGATCGACCAGATCGTTTTTCCAGTTAGAAATGGTAGAAATCAGCTGTTGCAGCAGATTTTTATCATTTTCCAGCCACTGTTCGGTTAAATCTTTTAACAGCGCCAGCTGATCCTGATCGTCAAACAGGGAGAAGTTAGATTTCATCCCCAGCGCGGCATATTCACGTTTGATAATTTCCAGCCCCAGCGTATGGAAGGTGGAGATCATCAGTCCGCGCGCTTCCTTACGGCCCAGGGTTTGCGCCACACGCTCTTTCATCTCGCGTGAGGCTTTATTGGTAAAAGTGACCGCCGCGATATGGCGAGCCTGATAGCCGCACTCGCGAATCAGATGGGCAATTTTATTGGTAATGACGCGCGTCTTGCCGGAACCCGCGCCCGCCAGCACCAGGCACGGGCCGGTGACAAATTCGACGGCTTGTTGTTGGCTGGGATTCAGACGCATAGAAGTACTCAGTGAAAAAAAGGAGGGTTAACTAACAGCGTGGTAGTATATCCAGCAGTATCCATACGACTCAAGGCACGATCATGGCAAAAACCGCAGCGGCAATGCATATCCTTGTAAAGGAAGAGAAACTGGCTCAGGAGCTGTTGACGCAGCTGGAAAAGGGCGCGGACTTTGAAAAACTGGCGAAAAAACACTCGACCTGTCCAAGCGGCCGTAAAGGCGGTCATCTGGGCGAGTTTAAAAAAGGGGCGATGGTGCCGGCTTTCGATAAAGTCGTTTTTTCCTGCCCTTTGCTGACGCCTTACGGACCTCTGCATACCCAATTCGGCTATCATATTATCAAGGTTCTGTACCGCAACTAATAAAAAACCGGTGTTGAATACACCGGTTTTTTTCTGTTGCCGCTTCGCTTATCGAACCAGGCCTGAAGAAATTCCTCTATGAGTTTCGTTTTACAGCAAGGCGGCAAATAAGTGCCGCCCCAGCAGCATAGTTATCCATGTCACTGGGGCGTGCGCACGCGGCTAGCGCATCGGCAAGCCGAAAGAGCATGAGGAATCAGCCTGCGACGCTGATACGTTTCATATCGGTCATATAACCACGCAGCTTGCGGCCTACCGCCTCAATCGGATGGTTACGCACCGCTTCGTTAACATCACGCAACTGGGCGTTATCTACTGCGGCCGACGCTACTTCTTTGCCTAAGTCGCCTGCCTGCAGCGTGGTCATAAACTCTTTCAGCAGCGGCACGGCGGCATTGGCAAACAGATAGTTGCCATATTCGGCGGTATCAGAAATCACCACGTTCATTTCATACAGGCGCTTACGGGCAATGGTATTGGCGATCAGCGGCAACTCATGCAGTGATTCGTAATAGGCGGATTCTTCGATAATGCCGGAATCAACCATGGTTTCGAAGGCCAGCTCAACGCCCGCTTTCACCATCGCAACCATAATGACGCCGCGATCGTAATACTCCTGCTCAGAGATTTTGCCTTCATACTGCGGTGAATTTTCAAATGCGGTCTGGCCTGTCTCTTCACGCCAGGCCAGCAGTTTTTTATCGTCATTCGCCCAATCCGCCATCATGCCGGAAGAGAACTCACCGGAAATGATGTCATCCATATGCTTTTGGAACAGCGGCGCCATAATGGTTTTCAGCTGCTCAGAAAGGGCAAAGGCACGCAGCTTAGCGGTGTTGGAGAGACGATCCATCATCAGTGTGATACCGCCATGTTTCAGCGATTCCGTGATGGTCTCCCAGCCGTACTGCAGCAGCTTGCCAGCGTAAGCCGGATCGGTACCGTCGGCCACCAGCTTGTCGTAGCACAACAGCGAACCGGCCTGCAGCATACCGCAGAGAATGGTCTGTTCGCCCATCAGGTCAGATTTTACTTCGGCAACGAAGGAAGATTCCAGCACGCCTGCGCGATGACCGCCGGTCGCCGCCGCCCACGCTTTAGCAATCGCCATACCTTCGCCTTTCGGATCGTTTTCCGGGTGCACCGCAATCAGCGTCGGCACGCCAAAGCCGCGCTTATATTCTTCACGCACTTCGGTACCCGGGCACTTGGGCGCAACCATCACCACGGTAATATCTTTACGGATCTCTTCGCCTACCTCAACGATGTTAAAACCGTGGGAATATCCCAGCGCCGCGCCATCTTTCATCAGCGGCTGTACGGCCTGTACCACCGCCGAGTGCTGTTTGTCCGGCGTCAGGTTAACCACCAGATCGGCCTGCGGGATCAGATCCTCATAAGTGCCGACTTTAAAGCCGTTTTCGGTCGCCTTGCGCCAGGAAGCGCGCTTTTCAGCAATCGCTTCGGCACGCAGCGCGTAAGAGACATCAAGACCAGAATCGCGCATATTAAGGCCCTGATTTAGGCCCTGGGCGCCACAGCCAACAATGACGACTTTTTTCCCTTTCAGGTAACTTGCTTCATCAGCAAACTCATCGCGCGTCATAAAGCGGCATTTACCTAATTGCGCCAGCTGCTGACGCAGGTTCAAAGTGTTGAAATAGTTAGCCATGGGCACTCCATTTTGAGGTTGTGTTTACCGTTATTTTTTACGCAAGGCCGGTTAAAGCCTCGCCTTCTATAGCCCCATCATATGACAGGAAATCTGTTGCTTAAATTGATATATTAACAACGTCGCATTGCAATAACTGCAACGTTGAAATGAGGCCTGAATCGCATGGATTTACGAGACCTGAAGCTTTTTTTACATCTGGCGGAGAGCCGCCATTTTGGCCGTACCGCCCGTGCGATGCATGTATCGCCTTCTACCCTTTCGCGCCAGATACAGCGCCTGGAAGAGGATGTTGGTCAAAGCCTGTTTCTGCGCGATAACCGTACCGTTACGCTGACCGAAGCCGGCGAGCAACTGCGCCAGTTCGCCCAGCAAACCCTGCTGCAATATCAGCAGATGCGTCATGCCATGGATCAACATGGCCCTTCCTTGAGCGGCGAGCTGAAACTCTTCTGTTCCGTTACCGCCGCCTACAGTCACCTGCCTCCGATACTTGACCGCTTTCGCGCTGAACATCCGCAGGTAGAAATTAAACTCACCACCGGCGATGCCGCCGACGCGGTGGAGAAAGTTCACACCGGCGAAGCCGATCTGGCGATTGCCGGTCGTCCTGAAACGCTACCTGCCAGTATCGGTTTCACTCCGCTGGGCCATATTCCGCTGGTATTGATTGCGCCAGCATTACCCTGCCCGGTACGCAGTCAGGCGACGCAGCCCGAGCCAGACTGGGCGCAGATCCCCTTTATCCTGCCGGAACAGGGCCCGGCTCGCCGGCGGATCGATCTCTGGTTTCGCCGTCTGCGCATTGCCAATCCGCTTATTTACGCGACCGTTTCCGGTCATGAAGCCATTGTTTCTATGGTGGCGCTGGGCTGTGGCATCGCCCTGTTGCCGGATGTGGTGCTGGAAAATAGCCCGGAGCCGGTACGCAACCGTGTTCTGGTGCTGGAAGATATTGATTCTGTCGCGCCTTTTGAACTGGGCGTCTGCGTTCAGAAGAAGCGGCTCGGCGAGCCGCTGATGAAAGCGTTTTGGCAGCTACTGTAACTAGCCCGCCAGGAAAAAACGAAACGCCGGATTCTGGCTTTCATCGTGAAAGTCGTAGCCCAACGCGGTGAGATGCTCCTCGAAACGCGGCTCATTCTCACCCAGCTCAAACGCGGCCAGCACCCGACCATAGTCGGTGCCGTGGCTACGATAGTGAAACAGGGAAATGTTCCAGTAAGTACCCAGCGTTTGCAGAAACTTCAACAGTGCCCCAGGCGCCTCCGGGAATTCAAAGCTGAACAGGCGCTCGCGCAACGGCTTAGAGGGACGGCCGCCCACCATATAACGCACGTGCAGCTTGGCCATTTCGTCATCGGAGAGATCAACCACCTGGTAGCCGCCCGCGCTTAACTCAGCGATAATTTCCCGACGCTCTTCCTGGCCGCGCGTCAAGCGCACCCCAACAAAGATGCAGGCGTCATTGGCATCGGCGTAGCGATAGTTAAATTCAGTTACTGCGCGTCCGCCCAGCGTCTGACAGAACTTCAGGAAACTGCCCTGCTGCTCTGGGATGGTGACGGCCAACAGCGCCTCGCGTTGTTCGCCAAGCTCGCAGCGCTCTGAGACGTAGCGCAGCCCATGGAAGTTAACGTTAGCGCCGGAAAGAATATGCGCCAGCCGCTCGCCCTGCAGATTATGCTGCTGGATATACTTTTTCATGCCGGCCAGCGCCAGGGCGCCGGAAGGTTCCGCCACGGCGCGCACATCTTCAAACAGATCTTTCATCGCCGCGCAGATCGCGTCGCTGTCTACGGTGATGATATCATCAAGATATTCCTGGCAGAGGCGAAAGGTCTCGTTGCCGATGCGCCTTACCGCCACGCCTTCGGCAAACAGCCCGACACGCGGGAGATCGACCGGCTCGCCCGCCTGCAGCGCGGCCTGTAAACAGGCTGACTCGGCGGCCTCAACCGCGATCACTTTGATCTGCGGCATCAGCTGCTTAATTAATACCGCCACGCCCGCCGCCAGCCCGCCGCCGCCGACCGGAACAAAGATGCGATCGAGATGCGCATCCTGTTGCAGCAGCTCCATCGCCAGCGTTCCCTGGCCGGCGATGACCGCCGGATGATCGAATGGCGGCACAAAGGTATAACCCTGCCGCTCCGACAGTTCGATCGCTTTCGCTTTCGCCTCGTCGAAGTTTGCTCCGAACAGGTAAGCCTCACCGCCAAACGCGCGTACCGCCTCGACTTTAATGTCCGCTGTGGTAACCGGCATCACAATCAGTGACTTAATTCCCAGCCTGCTGGCGGAAAGCGCAACGCCCTGCGCGTGATTCCCCGCAGAAGCGGTGACCACGCCGCGCGTTTTTTGCTCTTCATTCAGACCGGCAATCATCGCGTAAGCGCCGCGCAGTTTAAAACTGTGTACCGGCTGACGATCTTCACGCTTAACCAACACCGTGTTGCCAAGACGGGCAGACAGCTTCTCCATCTTTTGCAGCGGCGTTACCTGCGCCACTTCGTAAACGGGCGATCGCAGGACGGCGCGTAGATATTCGGCGCCGCAGGGCGCGTCGGGTAACGGTTGAGACTCAGCCATCCTTAGCCTCCCAGCTTCGATTTATCACGTACCGCGCCTTTATCCGCGCTGGTTGCCAGCGAAGCGTAGGCGCGTAGCGCAAAGGATACCTGACGCTGACGCGCATGCGGCGTATATGCGGCATCGCCACGCGCTTCTTCCTGTTCACGGCGCGCATGCAGCTCATTGTCCGGTACATCAAGCTTGATGCCGCGATTCGGAATATCGATATCGATCATGTCGCCATCGCGCACCAGAGCGATGGTGCCGCCGCTGGCCGCTTCCGGCGAGGCGTGACCGATAGAGAGACCGGAAGTGCCGCCAGAGAAACGTCCGTCGGTGATCAGGGCGCAGCTTTTACCCAGGCCCATCGATTTCAGGTAGGTGGTCGGATAGAGCATCTCCTGCATGCCCGGCCCGCCTTTCGGCCCTTCGTAGCGAATCACCACTACGTCTCCGGCCACGACTTTGCCGCCCAGGATCGCCTCGACCGCATCCTCCTGGCTTTCATATACTTTCGCCGGGCCGCGGAAGGTCAGGATTTCTTTATCTACGCCGGCGGTTTTCACGATACAGCCATCTTCGGCCATATTGCCGTACAGCACCGCCAAACCGCCGTCCTGACTGTAGGCATATTCGCGTGAACGGATACAGCCTTCCTGACGATCGTCATCCAGCGTGTCCCAACGGCACTCCTGAGAGAATGCCTGGGTGGTGCGGATGCCAGCCGGTCCGGCGCGGAACATTTTCTTCACCGCTTCATCCTGCGTCAGCATGATGTCGTAGTTATCCAGCGCATCGCGCAGCGTAGTGCCTAACACGTTATAAACGTTGGTATTCAGCAGCCCGGCGCGATCCAGCTCGCCCAGGATACCAATAACGCCGCCTGCACGGTGAACATCTTCCATATGGTATTTCTGCGTACTCGGCGCCACTTTACATAAATGCGGTACCTTGCGTGACAGGCGGTCGATATCGGAGATGTTAAAATCGATCTCGCCCTCCTGCGCCGCCGCCAGCAGGTGCAGAACGGTATTGGTAGAGCCGCCCATAGCGATATCCAGCGTCATCGCGTTTTCAAACGCGGCTTTATTGGCGATATTCCGCGGCAGCGCGGTTTCATCATCTTGTTCGTAGTAGCGTTTCGCCAGGCTTACGATACGTTTACCGGCATTAACGAACAGCTCTTTACGATCGGCATGGGTCGCCAGCAGCGAGCCGTTGCCTGGCTGAGACAGCCCCAGCGCTTCGGTCAGGCAGTTCATCGAGTTAGCGGTAAACATCCCTGAGCAGGAGCCGCAGGTAGGACAGGCGGAGCGTTCGATCTGATCGCTCTCCGCATCACTGACGTTAGGGTTCGCGCCCTGGATCATCGCGTCAACCAGATCCAGCTTGATGATTTTGTCAGACAGTTTGGTTTTGCCCGCTTCCATCGGCCCGCCAGAGACGAAAATGGCCGGTATGTTCAGGCGCAACGCCGCCATCATCATACCCGGCGTGATTTTATCGCAGTTGGAAATACACACCATCGCGTCGGCGCAGTGCGCATTGACCATATACTCTACCGAATCGGCAATCAGTTCGCGCGACGGCAGAGAATAGAGCATGCCGCCATGACCCATAGCAATACCGTCATCTACCGCAATGGTATTGAATTCTTTCGCCACGCCGCCAGCGGCTTCAATCTGCTCGGCGACCAGTTTACCCAGGTCGCGCAGATGAACGTGGCCCGGCACGAATTGAGTGAAGGAGTTAACGACAGCGATAATCGGTTTGCCGAAATCGGCGTCGGTCATTCCTGTGGCGCGCCACAGGGCACGGGCACCAGCCATATTACGGCCGTGGGTGGTAGTGGCGGAACGGTACTTAGGCATGCTCTGTTTACTCCAGTCTGGATAAATAAGCGGGCCGGTAACAGCGCCCGCAAAGTCATGATGTTATGGGTTTACCGGATCCAGCCAGCCCCATTTATCTTCAGTTTCGCCGGTGAACAGGCCAAAGAATGCCTGCTGGATACGTTTCGTCACTGGACCGCATTTGCCTTCACCCACTTTGATGCCGTCAACGCTACGCACCGGCGTAATTTCAGCCGCGGTGCCGGACATAAAGACTTCATCGGCCAGGTAGAGGGATTCACGCGACAATACCTGCTCACGCACTTCAATGCCGGCATCTTTCGCCAGTTTGATAATCGCATCACGGGTAATGCCCGGCAGCGCAGATGAGGTAAACGGCGGGGTAAACAGGATACCGTCTTTTACTTCAAACAGGTTTTCGCCTGCGCCTTCAGAGATATAGCCGTTGGTATCCAGTGCGATACCTTCCTGATAGCCATGGCGGCGGGCTTCGCTGCCGACCAGCAGAGAGGAAAGGTAGTTGCCGCCCGCTTTAGCGGCGGTAGGAATGGTATTAGGCGCAACGCGATTCCATGAGGAAACCATCGCATCAATGCCCTGCTCCAGCGCTTCTGCGCCCAGGTAAGCGCCCCACGGGAAGGCGGCGATAATGACATCAGTGCTGTAGCCATCCGGCGGATTAACGCCCAGACCTACATCACCGACAAATGCCAAAGGACGAATATAAGCACTCTGCAGTTTATTCACGCGCAGAACTTCACGGCAGGCTTCCATCAGCTCTTCCACGCTATGTTTCAGCGGGAAACGATAAATTTTGGCAGAGTCATGCAGGCGCTGCATATGTTCACGGTGGCGGAAGACGACAGGTCCTTTATGCGAATCGTAGCAGCGTACGCCTTCAAAAACAGACGTGCCGTAATGCAGGGCGTGAGACATCACGCTAACTTTTGCCTCTTCCCATTTCACCATCTCGCCGTTGAACCAGATAAAGTCTGCTTTCTTCGTACTCATTCTTATTTCCTTTCGCGACTATGCGCGGATTTGTTGTGTTGTCTGTTGTTGAATCTGGACGCAAGCGACATCCATCAGTTTGCTCAGCTGTGTTGACAGTAAATCGACTGAGCGCTGACTGGCAACGGTCATTTCAATATTAATATTCTCAGCGTTGGCCACGCTGGCCATATTCATCGCGCAAACCTGAAAACCGCGGTGACGGATGACGCGCAAAATGCGCTCCAGAACTTCAGGTCGGAAACGTGCTTCGATAGACAACTGGTGCTGGTTCATACGGTTTTCTCCATCATGTTTGCGTTGCTGGCGCCAGGCGGCACCAGAGGCCAGACGTTTTCAAGCTCATCAATAGCCACATGCAACAGATAAGGGCCTTCACTGTTCAGCAGCGCGTCTAATGCGTCTTCGACCTGATCTTTACGCGTAATATGCTGGCCAGGAATTTCAAAAGCACGCGCCAGCATCAGAAAATCGGGGTTATCGGACAGGTTGGTTTCACTGTAGCGTTCGGAAAAAAACAGCTGCTGCCACTGGCGCACCATGCCTAAGCGCTGGTTATCCATCAGCACGATTTTTATCGGTAGTTTTTTACGTTTGATGGTGCCCAACTCCTGTACGTTCATCATGAAGGAGCCATCGCCGGACACGCAGATAACGCAGTCGTCAGGACGAGCGACCTGCGCGCCAACCGCCGCCGGCAGCCCAAAGCCCATCGTGCCCAGCCCGCTGGAAGTGATAAAATTCTCCGGCGCGCTGAATGACATATGCTGTGCCGTCCACATTTGATGCTGGCCGACATCGGTGGTCACGATGGCGCTTTTCGCTTTGCGATCTGATAGCTGACGCAAAAACAGAGGCGCGTAGATCGCTTCGCCCGGATGATCGTAACGCCAGCTATGTTTGGTTTTCAGGGCCATGACCTCGGCGCGCCACTCATCGATCTGACACGGCTGCGCCAGCTCGGGCAGCAGCGTATTAAAATCCCCCTGCAAACCAACATGCGCCCGGCGCAGCTTATTCAACTCAGCCGGATCGATATCCATATGGATAACGCTGGCGTGCGGAGCGAAGGTATCAAGCTTGCCGGTCACCCGATCGTCAAAACGGGCACCAACAGCAATCAGTAAGTCGCACTGCTGAACGGCCAGGTTCGCCGCCTTGGTGCCATGCATGCCTAACATACCAAGATAACCGGGGTCGCTGGCGTCCGGCGCGCCCAGACCTTTTAGGGTCGCTACGGTTGGAATACCGGTCTGCTTAACAAATGCCCGCAGCGCCGGGACAGCCTGCGCGATACCCACGCCGCCGCCAACATACAGCACTGGTTTTTTTGCCTGCACCATCAATGCGCGCGCCTGCTGTAATTCCTGATGGGGATAATCAACCGTCTCGGCGACAGGCAGCAGATGCGGCGCTAAATCGCCGCTGGCTACCTGGATATTTTTAGGGATATCAACCAGTACCGGGCCTGGACGACCAGACTGCGCGATAGCGAAGGCCTCAGCCATCACTTCAGGCAGCGTCTCTAAGGACTCAACCAGAAAGCTGTGTTTAGTACAGGCCAGCGATAAACCCAGCACGTCAATTTCCTGGAAGGCATCGGTGCCAATCAACGGGGCGGCAACCTGACCGGTGATGGCGACAACCGGTACCGAATCCATCATCGCATCGGCCAGGCCGGTGATCAGGTTGGTAGCGCCAGGCCCGGAAGTAGCGATGCAGACGCCCACCTTACCGGTTGCACGAGCATAGCCAATCGCGGCCATCGCGGCGCCCTGTTCGTGACGGCACAGTAGGTGTTCAACGCCTCCGTCATACAGCGCATCGTAAACCGGCATAATCGCGCCACCCGGATAACCGAATACGGTTTTAACCCCTTGCGCACGCAACGCTTGAACCACCCACTGAGCACCTGTCATCGTTATTCCCCTGCCTGATCCCGGGAACAACAGTATTTTATGCTACTGTACATTGTTTGTTCCTCTTACATTGACTATCCCGATGCCTGACCATAAAAAAACCCCCGGACCTTTCGGTGCGGGGGTTCTTTTGGATTTAGGCTTGATTTTTAAGCCTTTCTTCCTCCGAGCGCAGCCCCGCACGGTGTGATAATAATCACCACCACGCTAATCACGACTAGGCTAATCACTCGTAGAAGGGCTTTCATATGCTGTTCAAAATTTCACTTTATCGAAGTAATGCCTAAAGAGGTACCACAGACAGACGTATTGCCACAACCTTTTTCATCATAAAATTTTATAGCTGCTGAGCCGCTGTTCAAAAAAAGCTTTTAATTACAATAAATAATGCTTATTGAAAGTTATTCATTACGTACCTTTCGTAATGAATTATTCGGCCATCCTGTTTTCTCATGGCGGCTTTTTTAAGGTTGGAATCGTTAAGAGAGTTTTTCGGGAAAGCGCGCAACTCTCTTCACAGGGCATCGCGTTATGGTTGAACCCCGCGCATACTGCCGTCGACTTGATACAAGGAGCGAGTATGTCTTTATCCCGCGTGACGACACGTGCTGCCCTGGGCGTAGAAGCGCCGCTGGTGACGGTAGAAGTGCATATCAGCAGGGGTTTGCCCGGTCTGTCTTTAGTTGGTTTACCTGAAAAAACGGTGAAGGAAGCACGTGACAGAGTACGTAGCGCCATTATTAATAGCGGCTTCACTTTCCCGGCAAAGCGCGTCACGGTCAACCTCGCCCCGGCTGATTTGCCTAAGGAGGGCGGCCGCTTCGATCTTCCCATCGCTATCGCTATCCTTGCCGCAGCAGAACAACTTCCGGGTGTAAAACTCGCTCAGTTTGAATTCCTGGGAGAGCTGGCGCTTAGCGGCGCGCTCAGAGGCGTACAGGGTGCCATCCCCGCAGCGATGGCGGCGAAAGAGGCAGGCAGAAGATTAATTTTACCCGCTGAAAATGCGGCAGATGTGGGTTTAGTGCAACAGGGGGAATCACTGGTTGCAGACAGCCTGATGGAGATCTGTGCTTTTCTTTTACAGCAGCGCTCGCTTTCCCCCGGGCAGGTAGAGGAGCCCATATGTGAAGAGAAAAACGAAGATCTACAGGATATCATCGGGCAACAGCAGGGAAAGCGCGCGCTGGAAATTGCCGCAGCCGGAGGACATAACCTGCTGCTTATTGGCCCGCCGGGAACAGGAAAAACTATGCTGGCGATGCGACTGACAGGGCTGCTGCCGCCACTCACCGATAAGGAAGCTCTGGAGTGCGCCATTATTGCCAGCATCGTAAAAAGCGGTGATGTGCATAAGCAATGGCGAAAGCGGCCATTTCGCCTCCCCCATCATAGCGCAACGCTCTATGCACTGACTGGCGGAGGAAGCATTCCACAGCCGGGCGAAATTACGCTGGCGCATAATGGGGTACTGTTTCTGGATGAACTACCCGAGTTCAATCGTAAAACCCTGGATGCTTTGCGTGAGCCATTAGAAACCGGTGAGATTACGATTTCCCGCGCCCGGGCTAAAGTGACCTGGCCGGCACGTTTTCAACTGGTTGCCGCAATGAATCCCAGCCCAACGGGACATTATCAGGGTACACATAACCGTAGCACGCCGCAGCAAACGCTGCGCTATCTCAGCCGTTTATCCGGCCCTTTTCTCGATCGCTTTGACCTTTCGTTGGAAATACCGCTGTTACCGGCAGGAATGTTAAGCCAGCCGCAAAAGAATATTGAAGGCAGCCATGAGGTACGTTTACGGGTGCTGGAGGCGCGTCAACGCCAACTGGCGCGACAAGGCAAGGTAAATGCATTAATGAGCAACGCAGAAGTGCAGCAGTGGTGTGGATTACAAAAAGGCGATGCAGAATGGCTGGAGTCGGTTTTGGTTAAGCTGGGGCTTTCCGTCAGGGCGTGGCAACGCCTGCTGAAAGTATCTCGTACGATAGCTGATTTAGCTGCGGAAGAAGTGCTTAACCGCACTCACCTGCTGGAGGCGTTAAGCTATCGCGGCATGGATCGTATGATGGCGCATTTGCATAACAGCATGGAATAGAAATGGGGCCATAGCCCCATTTCTAACATCAGATGACATCATCCTCTTGAAAGAAGATTTTGCTTAATCATCAGAATCGCTATAGTCTTCAACGCCTTCCATCTGTGGTTTACCACCAGAAAGAGTATGAAAGCGCTTTGGACGCTTGATACGCGTCATATACTTACTCCAGACGCGCTCAGCTTCAGTTTGTGGTTCACGTAAACCACGACATACTTCTATAAACTGACGCTCTTCTTCTGTCACAGGCTCGCGTCTGGACAGATCAAGCTCATTAAATGCGTAACCGTGCCTTTCGAGAAGCTGAGCTTCTTTAATTGTGAAGTCACCATGACGCGAAAACCCACGCGGGTAGTGTTTGTTATCAAAAAAACGATTATTTGTTGCGAAGCTATCCGCCATTTTACACGCTCCTAACTCTTCTATGGCCGTGCGATTTATGGCGCGGAGTATTAGTTAGGCTTGACAGAGTGTAAAACAAAACATTTAAATCATTACGACAAACAAATTTTTGGGAGTGGGCAGTGGATACGGAATTATTAAAGACCTTTCTTGAAGTGAGCAGAACGCGCCATTTTGGACGCGCAGCAGAAGCCCTCTACCTTACGCAGTCTGCAGTCAGTTTTCGCATCAGACAGCTGGAAAATCAGCTGGGCGTCAATCTTTTTACCCGTCATCGTAACAACATCCGGCTCACCGCTGCCGGCGAGCGTCTGCTCCCTTATGCGGAAAGCCTGATGAGTACCTGGATGATGGCGAAAAAGGAGGTAGCGCATACTCAGCAGCATCATGAGCTATCAATCGGCGCCAGCGCATCCCTGTGGGAAGCCTACCTTACGCCATGGCTGCAAACGCTGTATGAAAACCGTGAAAGCCTGCATCTGGAAGCTCGCGTCGCACAGCGTCATCTGTTGGTTAAACAGCTGCATGAGCGTCAGCTTGATCTATTGATTACTACCGAAGCACCAAAAATGGATGAGCTAACCAGCCAGCAGATCGGCCATATATCATTAACGCTGTTTCGCTCGCGCCAAAGCGAGAAGCGAGATAAATATGACTATATCAAGCTGGAATGGGGGGCTGATTTCCATCAGCATGAAAGTTATCTGGCCGGTGCGGATGATGTACCCGTACTGACAACGACCTCGGCACATTTAACCAGGCAGTTGTTACATACTACTGGCGCCTGTGCCTTCTTACCGGATAACTGGATACAGCTCTATCCTGATTTAACGGTTATACCTGATACGCCTGTTGCCGTCAGGCCATTGTATGCCGTTTGGCTACAAAATAGCGACCAGCAGTCGCATATCCGCCAGTTACTGAAATTTCCGGTCCTGGTACCGTCATAAGATTTTTGAAAATAAGAGATGGGGTTTTATAACAGAAGAGGGGTGAGGGGAATTTTCCGTTCATCCTGCCATTATTAAAGCGCTGGCTGGCTTACAGAAAGCAAAAAAAATCCTTTGCGTTAGCAAAGGATCTTTATCTGGCAGGGGCGGAGGGACTCGAACCCCCAACACCCGGTTTTGGAGACCGGTGCTCTACCAATTGAACTACGCCCCTAAATAGGGTGGCGGTGCGGACGGGACTCGAACCCGCGACCCCCGGCGTGACAGGCCGGTATTCTAACCGACTGAACTACCGCACCACCGAATACTGCATTACCAGCGGGGTCTCGCTGATAACCGGTGTTACCTTTTCAGGTATAACCTTAATTTGATGCCTGGCAGTTCCCTACTCTCGCATGGGGAAGCCCCACACTACCATCGGCGCTACGGCGTTTCACTTCTGAGTTCGGCATGGGGTCAGGTGGGACCACCGCGCTCTTGCCGCCAGGCAAATTCTTTGTGCACGGAACGGCTCTTTTGCGCTGCTGCTGCGTTGGCTGCTCTCGCATAACTCAGTTACATACTTCTGTATGCGCCTTCGTTATGTCTCGCTGGCCGCCTGGCTTCAGCACAAAATCTTCCGTTCCCGCAAATATCTATCCGGTGAACAAAGCTGAAAATCTCTCAACTCAAAACGCCTGTGGCGTTGTAAGGTTAAGCCTCACGGGTCATTAGTACCGGTTAGCTCAACGCATCGCTGCGCTTACACACCCGGCCTATCAACGTCGTCGTCTTCAACGTCCCTTCAGGAGACTCAGGGTCTCAGGGAAGACTCATCTCGAGGCAAGTTTCGTGCTTAGATGCTTTCAGCACTTATCTCTTCCGCACTTAGCTACCGGGCAGTGCCATTGGCATGACAACCCGAACACCAGCGGTGCGTTCACTCCGGTCCTCTCGTACTAGGAGCAACCCCTCTCAGTCTTCCAGCGCCCACGGCAGATAGGGACCGAACTGTCTCACGACGTTCTAAACCCAGCTCGCGTACCACTTTAAATGGCGAACAGCCATACCCTTGGGACCTACTTCAGCCCCAGGATGTGATGAGCCGACATCGAGGTGCCAAACACCGCCGTCGATATGAACTCTTGGGCGGTATCAGCCTGTTATCCCCGGAGTACCTTTTATCCGTTGAGCGATGGCCCTTCCATTCAGAACCACCGGATCACTATGACCTGCTTTCGCACCTGCTCGAACCGTCACTCTCGCAGTCAAGCCAGCTTATGCCATTGCACTAACCTCACGATGTCCGACCGTGATTAGCTGACCTTCGTACTCCTCCGTTACACTTTGGGAGGAGACCGCCCCAGTCAAACTACCCACCAGACACTGTCCCCACGCCGGTTCACGGCGCCAGGTTAGAACATCAAACATTAAAGGGTGGTATTTCAAGGATGGCTCCGTGCGAACTGGCGTCCGCACTTCACAGCCTCCCACCTATCCTGCACATCAAGGCTCAATGTTCAGTGTCAAGCTGTAGTAAAGGTTCACGGGGTCTTTCCGTCTTGCCGCGGGTACACTGCATCTTCACAGCGAGTTCAATTTCACTGAGTCTCGGGTGGAGACAGCCTGGCCATCATTACGCCATTCGTGCAGGTCGGAACTTACCCGACAAGGAATTTCGCTACCTTAGGACCGTTATAGTTACGGCCGCCGTTTACCGGGGCTTCGATCAGGAGCTTCTCTTGCGATAACCCCATCAATTAACCTTCCGGCACCGGGCAGGCGTCACACCGTATACGTCCACTTTCGTGTTTGCACAGTGCTGTGTTTTTAATAAACAGTTGCAGCCAGCTGGTATCTTCGACTGGCTTCGGCTCGGGGAGCAAGTCCCTCCACCTACATGCCAGCGTGCCTTCTCCCGAAGTTACGGCACCATTTTGCCTAGTTCCTTCACCCGAGTTCTCTCAAGCGCCTTGGTATTCTCTACCTGACCACCTGTGTCGGTTTGGGGTACGATTCGTTGTTACCTGATGCTTAGAGGCTTTTCCTGGAAGCAGGGCATTTGTTGCTTCAGCACCGTGGTGCCTCGTCGTCACGCCTCAGCCTTGACTTTCCGGATTTGCCTGGAAAGTCAGCCTACACGCTTAAACCGGGACAACCGTCGCCCGGCCAACATAGCCTTCTCCGTCCCCCCTTCGCAGTAACACCGAGTACGGGAATATTAACCCGTTTCCCATCGACTACGCCTTTCGGCCTCGCCTTAGGGGTCGACTCACCCTGCCCCGATTAACGTTGGACAGGAACCCTTGGTCTTCCGGCGAGCGGGCTTTTCACCCGCTTTATCGTTACTTATGTCAGCATTCGCACTTCTGATACCTCCAGCATGCCTCACAGCACACCTTCGACGGCTTACAGAACGCTCCCCTACCCAACAACACACAGTGTCGCTGCCGCAGCTTCGGTGCATGGTTT
Source organism: Mixta hanseatica (assembly GCF_023517775.1). Taxonomy (NCBI): domain Bacteria; kingdom Pseudomonadati; phylum Pseudomonadota; class Gammaproteobacteria; order Enterobacterales; family Erwiniaceae; genus Mixta; species Mixta hanseatica. Next base: position 4,084,693 of record NZ_CP082904.1, read on the forward strand.
AGCCCCGTTACATCTTCCGCGCAGGCCGACTCGACCAGTGAGCTATTACGCTTTCTTTAAATGATGGCTGCTTCTAAGCCAACATCCTGGCTGTCTGGGCCTTCCCACATCGTTTCCCACTTAACCATGACTTTGGGACCTTAGCTGGCGGTCTGGGTTGTTTCCCTCTTCACGACGGACGTTAGCACCCGCCGTGTGTCTCCCGTGATAACATTCTCCGGTATTCGCAGTTTGCATCGGGTTGGTAAGCCGGGATGGCCCCCTAGCCGAAACAGTGCTCTACCCCCGGAGATGAATTCACGAGGCGCTACCTAAATAGCTTTCGGGGAGAACCAGCTATCTCCCGGTTTGATTGGCCTTTCACCCCCAGCCACAGGTCATCCGCTAATTTTTCAACATTAGTCGGTTCGGTCCTCCAGTTAGTGTTACCCAACCTTCAACCTGCCCATGGCTAGATCACCGGGTTTCGGGTCTATACCCTGCAACTTAGCGCCCGGTTAAGACTCGGTTTCCCTGCGGCTCCCCTATACGGTTAACCTTGCTACAGAATATAAGTCGCTGACCCATTATACAAAAGGTACGCAGTCACCCCATAAAGAGGCTCCCACTGCTTGTACGTACACGGTTTCAGGTTCTTTTTCACTCCCCTCGCCGGGGTTCTTTTCGCCTTTCCCTCACGGTACTGGTTCACTATCGGTCAGTCAGGAGTATTTAGCCTTGGAGGATGGTCCCCCCATATTCAGACAGGATACCACGTGTCCCGCCCTACTCATCGAGCTCACAGCACATGCATCTTCGTGTACGGGACTGTCACCCTGTACCGTGCGCCTTTCCAGACGCTTCCACTGACACACATGCTGATTCAGGCTCTGGGCTGTTCCCCGTTCGCTCGCCGCTACTCAGGGAATCTCGGTTGATTTCTTTTCCTCGGGGTACTTAGATGTTTCAGTTCCCCCGGTTCGCCTCATGTCACTATGTATTCATGACATGATAGTGCAACGGATTGCACTGGGTTTCCCCATTCGGGTATCGCCGGTTGATAGCGGTTCATATCACCTTACCGGCGCTTATCGCAGATTAGCACGCCCTTCATCGCCTCTGACTGCCAGGGCATCCACCGTGTACGCTTATTCGCTTAACCTCACAACCCACAGACGTCTTCCGACACCTGAGGTGTGAGCATTGAGAGAATCGTGAACAACATAACGTTGTTCCGTTTTCAATTTTCAGCTTGTTTCCGGATTGTTAAAGAGCAAAACTACACAGTACATTCGCAAATGCACTCTGGAGTGTTCATCAACCACAGGTTGATGGTGGAGCTAAGCGGGATCGAACCGCTGACCTCCTGCGTGCAAGGCAGGCGCTCTCCCAGCTGAGCTATAGCCCCAGATGTGTTCGTAAAACCGCCGGTTACCTTCATTCCTTTCAGAACAAGGCATGGTTTTGCGACGCATAGTCAACTATGCGAGCCGAAACCATAACGCAGTGCTGGAAGGAATTGGTAGGCCTGAGTGGACTTGAACCACCGACCTCACCCTTATCAGGGGTGCGCTCTAACCACCTGAGCTACAAGCCTGCCGGGGTTTTACTGCTCGTTACTTCTATCAGACAATCTGTGTGAGCACTTCACGGGCGGGATTCAGCATGGTAAGGAGGTGATCCAACCGCAGGTTCCCCTACGGTTACCTTGTTACGACTTCACCCCAGTCATGAATCACAAAGTGGTAAGCGCCCTCCCGAAGGTTAAGCTACCTACTTCTTTTGCAACCCACTCCCATGGTGTGACGGGCGGTGTGTACAAGGCCCGGGAACGTATTCACCGTGGCATTCTGATCCACGATTACTAGCGATTCCGACTTCACGGAGTCGAGTTGCAGACTCCGATCCGGACTACGACGCACTTTATGAGGTCCGCTTGCTCTCGCGAGGTCGCTTCTCTTTGTATGCGCCATTGTAGCACGTGTGTAGCCCTGGCCGTAAGGGCCATGATGACTTGACGTCATCCCCACCTTCCTCCGGTTTATCACCGGCAGTCTCCTTTGAGTTCCCGGCCGAACCGCTGGCAACAAAGGATAAGGGTTGCGCTCGTTGCGGGACTTAACCCAACATTTCACAACACGAGCTGACGACAGCCATGCAGCACCTGTCTCACGGTTCCCGAAGGCACTTCCGCATCTCTGCAGAATTCCGTGGATGTCAAGGCCAGGTAAGGTTCTTCGCGTTGCATCGAATTAAACCACATGCTCCACCGCTTGTGCGGGCCCCCGTCAATTCATTTGAGTTTTAACCTTGCGGCCGTACTCCCCAGGCGGTCGACTTAACGCGTTAGCTCCGGAAGCCACGAGTCAAGCTCACAGCCTCCAAGTCGACATCGTTTACGGCGTGGACTACCAGGGTATCTAATCCTGTTTGCTCCCCACGCTTTCGCACCTGAGCGTCAGTCTTCGTCCAGGGGGCCGCCTTCGCCACCGGTATTCCTCCAGATCTCTACGCATTTCACCGCTACACCTGGAATTCTACCCCCCTCTACGAGACTCTAGCCTGCCAGTTTCGAATGCAGTTCCCGGGTTGAGCCCGGGGATTTCACATCCGACTTGACAGACCGCCTGCGTGCGCTTTACGCCCAGTAATTCCGATTAACGCTTGCACCCTCCGTATTACCGCGGCTGCTGGCACGGAGTTAGCCGGTGCTTCTTCTGCGGGTAACGTCAATGAATAAGGTTATTAACCTCACTCCCTTCCTCCCCGCTGAAAGTACTTTACAACCCGAAGGCCTTCTTCATACACGCGGCATGGCTGCATCAGGCTTGCGCCCATTGTGCAATATTCCCCACTGCTGCCTCCCGTAGGAGTCTGGACCGTGTCTCAGTTCCAGTGTGGCTGGTCATCCTCTCAGACCAGCTAGGGATCGTCGCCTAGGTGAGCCGTTACCCCACCTACTAGCTAATCCCATCTGGGTTCATCCGATGGTGTGAGGCCCGAAGGTCCCCCACTTTGGTCTTGCGACGTTATGCGGTATTAGCCACCGTTTCCAGTGGTTATCCCCCTCCATCGGGCAGATCCCCAGACATTACTCACCCGTCCGCCACTCGTCAGCAGAGCAGCAAGCTGCTCTCTGTTACCGTTCGACTTGCATGTGTTAGGCCTGCCGCCAGCGTTCAATCTGAGCCATGATCAAACTCTTCAATTAAAAGTCTGATGCTCGAGAAAAACGTCGTAATGAATTACGTGTTCACTCTGAGACTTGATACTGCAATTATTTTTGCGATATCCCGTCCGTGAGTGCCCACACAGATTGTCTGATAAATTGTTAAAGAGCAGCGCCACATTCTTCAGTGGCGCGGGCTGCGTATACTACGCTTTCCCGCTGAAGAGTCAAGAGTTTATTTTCTTTTCCCTTCCTGACATGGCCGACTAAGAAGTCGTTGTTCCGTGTCAGTGGAGGCGCATTATAGGGAGTTCTTTTTGCCTGACAAGTACTAATTTCAAAAATAAATTCAGATGTTGTTTTTTTCATCAAAGTGCGAGTTTTTCCAGCTTTTCGAAACCATAACGCTGTAAAACGGGCATTAATTGTACTGTTTCCGGCGTTATTTCCATGCACAAAGCCAAATTGGCATGGGTAGAACAGGCTTTCGGCGCTTCATGTTCCAGCAGCCATACGGTACGTCGTGCAATCGCGGCGCCTGAATCAATAAGACGGGTCCCTTCAGGCAGCACTGCCTGTAGTTCTTCTGCTAATAAAGGGAAATGGGTACACCCCAGTACAACGGTATCGGGAGGCTCAGACATACGCAGCCAGGGCTGCAAAACTCGACGTACGGTTTCAAGCGGGATGGTTTGACCATGGAGTTTCATTTCCGCCAGCTCCACCAGCTCTGCTGAACCTAACATTTCCGTCTTACATTCGCTGGCGAACTGCGCCACCAGATCGCGTGTATAAGGACGACGTACCGTTGCCCGCGTAGCCAACAGCCCGACAATGCCGTTGCGGGTCAGCCTGGCGGCAGGTTTGATGGCAGGCACCACCCCAACCACCGGAAAAGCGAAACGCGCACGCAATGCAGGCAGGGAAACGGTGCTGGCGGTATTACAGGCGATAATCACCATAGATAGCGGATAACGCTTTGCTACCGCATCGACGATATCCACCACGCGGGTAACGATAAACTCCTCGCTCTTTTCCCCATAGGGAAAAGCGACGTTATCAAAAGCGTAAATGTAATGGAGGTTCGGCAGTAACTGCCGAACCTCATTATAGACAGAGAGGCCGCCCACGCCGGAATCAAACACCAGCACGGTAGGCCGTAATTCAGAAGCTGTAGATTCCGCTGAGGTAGTACTCTCTTCCTGCAGTTGGATAGCCATACGCTGTCTCGTAATCTTTATCGAACAGGTTGGCAATTCTACCACGAACCGTCAGGTGAGAGGTGATTGGGTACGACACCGCAACATCCCACAAATTGACACCGCCCATTTTTATTCGACGGGTAGGGTAACTGTTAAAATCTTGATCGTACCGTTGACCTAAATAGTGCCAGGTTAGGGACCAGTCAAACTGGTATAGTGTCCAGTCCAGCTGATATTTAACCTGCTGTTTCGCACGACGCAGCAGCACTTGATCGGTTTCGCTATCGCGCGGATCAACATAATCATATGAAACCTGATGATTGAGCGGGCCAGTAACAAACTGCGCGGTGGCCTCTACGCCTTTGATACGGGCTTTTCCAATATTGTAATAACGGAACGTCGTCGGATCGCTGCTAATCAGATTATCGACATCATTACGATACGCGGAGACACGCCAGTTCACCGGACCAGTCAATCCCTCTACGCCCCCTTCCCACTGTTTACTCTCCTCTGGATTAAGCTCACGGTTGCCATAATTTTGGCTATAAACCTGCCCCAGACTGGGAGCCTTAAACGCCGTACCGTAGGAAGCGAACAGGCGGTATCCTTCAACAAATTCCCATGCTGCAGCCGTCTGCCATGTACTGTGCCAGCCAAACTGATTGTTATCATCACCACGCAATGCGCCTTCCAGCGCCACGCTTCCTAATTGCTGCTGAGCGGTAAGGTAGATGCCAGTGTTACGCTGCTCATAGCCCTCATCCAGATAGTTAGTGCCAGGCTCAGTCGTCTCTTTTTGCCAGTCGACGCCGGCGCTTACCGTCCCGTTGCCAACCTGAAAAGTGTTGCCCCACTGCAAGTTGTATTGCTCGAGATCATCCAGCGTGCCATAAGCGCTATAGCGGCCAACATGGGGGTCATAATAATAATCTTTACTGTGACTGTAGCTGGCTATCAACTGGGTAGAATAGATACCATCCTGAAAACGCAGGCCGCCGTCCCAGGTTCGGCTATAGAGCTGACGCGTATCCTGTAATACGTCGGGAACCACTTGAAAATTGGAGTCATAAATATATGACGCATCAAAATCAGTACGATTATCAAAACCATATCCACGAATAAAACCGCTAAAGCGCTCGTCGAACTGATGTTCCAGCGAGCCATAAAGCGTTTTGCTCATAAAACCGTCACGGTCTGGTTGCGCTGGCCCGCTGCTGTTTGGAAAGCCCGCCTTAACATCATATCCTTTTGTATAGGTGTAATTGCCTGCCAGCGTTAGTTTGGTAGTCTCGCCCAGCATCTGCTGTGTTGCAGCATCATAAGATTGATATCCATTCGATCCTAAACCTGCGGTTAGCGTTGTCCCCGGCTGCTCACGTCCAGTAATAATATTGATAACGCCGCCAATAGCATCAGAACCATATACTGCCGAACGCGCGCCACGGATATATTCGATACGCTGTACCAGTGAAATCGGAATTTGGCTTAAATCAGAAGAACCACTAATACCAGCCTGATTTAGCCGAATGCCATCAATCAGAATCAGGACATGTCTGGACTCGGTGCCGCGAATAAATAGCGAGCTTTGCTGCCCCATACCGCCGCTTACGGAAGTATCGACGCCAGGCAAACGCCGCATAACATCTACCAGGCTTTTCGCCTGCCAGCGATCGATGTCTTCGCGAGTGACGACAGTTGTCGGGGCCAGCACGGAAGAAACGGGCTGGGCATAGCGGTTTGCAGTCACCGTTATTGCGTCATCTTTTGCCGCAACGGCGGATTGCGCCCAGAGGGAAATCGCCGCGATAGCCAGTGCCAACGGCGTTTTTTTCATTATGATCATCGTATTTCAAGCATCCAAAAGACACAGCAGGATGCCGCAGGCATACGGCCAATAGTACGCGATAGCCGTAAAGTGCGACGTATTGCCGGCAGGTCTTCGGGCTTGGAATCGGTTAAATGGCGAAGACTTCCCATCAAATGACAGTGTCTGCGTTATCAATCGCCACGACATTCCTTACCGCTGCGCGTCAGCCCCAGAATTTCACTGGATTCCCTATTAACTCAGCAGGAGGCCGGCTCGCGCAGTCTACAATTGAGGTTTCTGGAAGTCCAGACTTCTGGCCAGCCAGACGCGAGTCGATCACAGGACTGGACATCACCAGGTGAATCCCTACAATCGCCCGGCAAGTTTGCCATTCAATCAGGAAAAGCCATGACGCCCGAAAAACTGCCTGTCGAACAGTATGAAACCCAGCTCGCGGAGAAAACGACGCGCCTACAAAACATGATGGCACCGTTTTCTGCGCCTGCCGTTGAGGTCTATCGCTCGCCGGTCAGCCATTATCGGATGCGAGCCGAATTTCGCATCTGGCACGAGGGCGACGATCTTTATCATATTATTTTTGATCAGCAGACACGCGATCGTATCCGTGTCGATCGGTTCCCGGCCGCCAGCGAACTGATTAATCAACTTATGCCGTTGATGATCGCCGCGATCCGCGGTAACGATGCGCTACGCCGTAAACTTTTCCAAATCGATTATCTGTCGACCATGAGCGGACAGGTGGTGATATCACTGCTTTACCATCGCAAACTGGATGAGGCCTGGCAGCAGGCGGCGCAAACGCTACGTGATGGACTGCGGGCGCAGGGCTTTGATCTACAACTGATTGGCCGGGCGACAAAAACCAAAATCTGTCTTGACCGTGATTATGTCGATGAACGTCTGCCGGTGGCGGGTCGCGAAATGATTTACCGCCAGATTGAGAACAGCTTTACCCAGCCGAATGCGGCCATGAATATCCAGATGCTGGAATGGGCGCTGGATGTGACAAAAGAGTCCTCGGGCGATCTGCTTGAACTTTATTGCGGCAACGGTAACTTTTCCCTGGCGCTGGCGCGTAATTTTCGCCGCGTACTGGCAACGGAAATCGCGAAGCCCTCGGTAGCAGCGGCCCAATATAATATTGCGGCGAACCAGATCGATAATGTGCAGATTATCCGTATGGCGGCCGAAGAATTTACCCAGGCGATGAATGGCGTTCGCACCTTTAATCGACTGCAGGGCATCGAGCTTCAGGATTATCAGTGCGAAACCATTTTTGTCGATCCGCCGCGTAGCGGCCTGGATGAGGAGACGGTAAAACTGGTGCAGGGTTATCCGCAGATTCTTTATATTTCCTGTAATCCAGAAACGCTGTGCGCCAATCTGGAAACGCTCGCGCAAACGCACAGTATTACCCGTCTGGCGCTGTTCGATCAGTTCCCGTATACCCATCATATGGAATGCGGCGTATTGTTGACCCGTCGTTAAAACCGTAGCGGGACGGAGATACCGACATAGTCAGGGTCGGGGCGCAGCGAACGATCTGCACAGCGGCTGCGTTCGGCCTTACTGAGCGGATGGCGGCTGGCAGCAAGACAATTACGGTATCTTTGTGACTGGCTACGCTCATCGCCATGAATCCGGCCCTGGGATGAATTTGGGTAAACAGGCTGGCCTGGAAACCAGCCATTATCGCGATAATCGCTGCAGCTGACGCACAATAAAAGCGCCGCCGCTACTGACAAACTATGCCTGTTCATTATTTACCTCCCTGTAATTTACTTATTGCAGACAACCTTCCATGGTTGCTCGTCAAACGAATTTAACGTCTACGGCGCAGTTTGGTGCCAATCCAGAAGATCAGCGCCACCATTAACACCACCGGCAGGAAATTAGAGCCGATTTCCGGATAGTCGGCGCGCACAATCGCGCTATACAACAGGATACCTAACAGGAAAAAAGCCGCCGCCAGCGAAGGCATCCCATCCGGCATGGCGCGATTAAGATAGCGCTGGTGTAAACACCAGGCCGCGAGGCCCAGCGCAATAAGCGGGAAAATCGAAAACGGCACAAAAGAGTTGAACAACACCGAAAAAGAACCATTTATCGCCAGGCCGGTAATAAATGCCAGCAGTAACGTTCCTTTATCGCGTGGATTCTTGTCTGTCATGTCATCTCCTTTTTCATTTAATTATGATTATCAAGCGTAACGGCCATGCGTTCTTGTTCACGACGATACCAGTAGTAAGCGCCTTTAGAAATCATACGTAACTGTAAAACCAGGCGTTCTTCCAGCTTACGCCGTTGTTCCACGTCAATATCCAGCGCCTCGGCGCCTGCGTTAAAGACGATAATAACCATCGCTTCCGCCTGCGCTTCGGTAAAGCTACGCGGCATGCGATTTTCTAATTCAAGGTAATCAGCCAGTTCGGCGATAAAGTGTTGAATTTCACGGGCAACGGCGGCACGGAAGGCGGCGGAGGTGCCAGAACGTTCCCGCAGCAGCAGGCGGAACGCATTAGGATTACTGTCGATAAATTCCATAAAGGTGGCGACGGAGGTTTTAATCACGCTACCGCCTTTAGCAATACGCTGGCGCGCCTGACGCATTAGCTGCCTTAACATCAGGCCGCTTTCATCCACCATGGTCAATCCCAACTCATCGACATCGCGAAAATGGCGATAAAAGGAGGTTGGAGCAATTCCGGCTTCACGAGCAACTTCCCGCAGACTCAGGCTGGCAAAACTACGCTCGGCACTTAATTGACTGAATGCCGCTTCAATTAGCGAACGTCGTGTACGTTCTTTTTGCTGTGCTCTAACGCCCATTTTTCTGCCTGTTAGCCTGCCGAATGTTCACTATATCAAATAACTCAGCGTACAGTCCGGCAAAGTTTGTGACCGACTGTTAACCTCCTCCTTTAGCTAATTGAGGCTAAAATCACTCGAGGAATTGGGATGTCGGCGTCGGGATGTTAGAATCTCGTTGCTAAAATGTATATAAAATAAAGGAAGTGCCGGTATGCAACATGCTTACGATTACGATGTTATTGTGATTGGCTCCGGTCCGGGCGGTGAAGGCGCCGCAATGGGCCTGGTAAAACAAGGAGCCCATATCGCGGTAATTGAACGCTATCACAACATAGGCGGCGGCTGCACACATTGGGGGACGATACCGTCTAAAGCATTACGACATGCAGTAAGCCGTACCATCGAGTTTAACCAAAACCCTTTATACAGCGATCATTCCCGCCATCTCCGCTCTTCATTCGCCGATATCCTGAACCATACAGAAAACGTGATCAGTCAACAGACGCGGATGCGTCAGGGCTTTTATGAACGTAACCGCTGTGAGCTTCATCAGGGCGACGCACGTTTTATTGATATGAACACTATTGCATTAACCCGCCCTGATGGTTCCGTTGAGCGGATGACGGCAGAGAAATTCGTTATCGCCTGCGGCTCGCGTCCTTATCATCCGGTTGACGTTGATTTTACTCATCCACGCATTTATGACTCTGACTCCATCCTTAACCTTCATCACGAGCCAGGGCACGTCATTATCTATGGCGCCGGGGTAATTGGCTGTGAATACGCCTCTATTTTCCGTGGCCTGAACGTAAAAGTGGATTTGATCAATACGCGTGATCGTCTGTTGGCCTTCCTCGATCAGGAGATGTCGGATGCGCTTTCCTATCATTTCTGGAACAGCGGCGTTGTCATTCGCCATAACGAAGAGTTTGAGAAAATCGAAGGCCTTAATGACGGCGTGGTGATTCACCTGAAGTCCGGCAAAAAAGTCAAAGCGGACTGCCTGCTCTACGCCAACGGCCGCACCGGTAATACCGACTCTTTATCGCTGGAGAACGTTGGGCTGGAAGCCGACGGTCGCGGCCTGCTGAAAGTGAATAGCATGTATCAAACGGCGCAACCGCATATCTATGCCGTCGGCGATGTGATCGGTTATCCGAGCCTGGCCTCCGCCGCGTACGACCAGGGGCGCATTGCCGCTCAGGCGGTGATCAAAGGCGAAGCAACGGCACACCTGATTGAAGATATTCCAACCGGTATCTATACCATTCCGGAAATCAGCTCGGTAGGGAAAACCGAACAGCAGCTGACGGCAATGAAAGTGCCTTATGAAGTGGGCCGGGCGCAGTTTAAGCATCTGGCGCGCGCGCAGATTGTCGGGATGAACGTCGGTAGCCTGAAAATTCTGTTCCACCGCGATACCAAAGAGATTCTGGGCATTCACTGCTTTGGCGAACGCGCGGCCGAGATTATTCACATTGGCCAGGCGATCATGGAGCAAAAAAATGGTGGCAACACGATCGAGTATTTCGTGAATACCACCTTTAACTACCCCACGATGGCGGAAGCGTACCGCGTTGCCGCGCTGAACGGCTTAAACCGCCTGTTTTAACGTGGTTTCCATATAGCCCTGCATTTGGGTGCGGATAGCCTCAGCCAGTTGCTCATAGCGGCTGCGCAGAGGCGATCCTGGCCGGTAAACCAGAGCGATAGTACGCTGCGGCACCGGCTTATAGCAGGAAACATACGTAATGCCGTCGCGGGTGCGCTCCTGAGGAACCGCCAGCGCAGGCAGCAGAGTAATGCCGCTGCCTGCCGCAACCATATTGCGCAGCGTTTCAAGACTGGTGGCACGGAAGTGCGTATCTTCATCAGCGCCGGCCTGAAAACAGAAGCCCATCGCCTGATCGCGCAGGCAGTGGCCATCCTCCAGCATCAGTAACTTCTCACCTGAAAGATCGGACATCGGCACACGATCGCGATCTTTCCACGGGTGATCCTGCCAGATCGCCAGTTTCATCGGTTCGTCAAACAGCGGCACTTCGATGAACGCTTCGCTCTCTTTGACCAGTGCGATAATTGCGCAGTCGAGCTTTCCGCTATCCAGCTGGCTTAACAGCTGCTGCGTTTGCGCCTCATGCAGATACATCTCCAGCTTAGGGAAACTTTGATGCAGCTGCGGAATAATATGCGGCAGCAGATAAGGTCCGACCGTTGGGATCAGTCCGATATGCAAGGGACCAGACATTGCTTCGCCCTGCTGGCTGGCCATCTCCTTTAGCACTTTCACTTCACGCAGAACGGTGCGCGCCTGATCCACCAGCAGCATGCCCGCCTGGGTAAACAGCACCTTACGGCTGGTGCGCTCCAGCAGCATTACGCCCAGTTCATCTTCCAGCTTACGGATCTGTCCGCTTAAGGTAGGCTGGCTAACGTGACAGGCGTCGGCTGCGCGACGGAAATGGCGATGTTCCGCTAAAGAAACCAGGTATTCAAGATCACGAATATTCATTTTATCCTCCGAGCCACGATAGCCCGTGGCAATGAATAGAATAGCAATGAACGATTAGCCCTATCAAGCGGCGATGGGAATAATGCACACCAGAAGTTAATCACATCAAACGCAACGTTAATTAAGAGGTATTGATTCTTATGTTTGCAAGTCAGGAAGGTAAACGCGTCCCGCAGGTAACTTTTCATACGCGTCAGGGCGATAGCTGGGTCGATGTTACAACTGACGAGCTGTTTAAGGGCAAAACCGTTATTGTATTTTCGCTGCCGGGCGCTTTTACGCCCACCTGCTCTTCCAGCCATCTGCCGCGCTACAACGAGTTGGCCAGCGTTTTTGCCCAGCACGGCGTTGACAGCATTCTGTGCGTTTCCGTTAATGACACCTTTGTTATGAACGCCTGGAAAGCCGATCAGCATGCGGAAAACATTACCTTTATTCCAGATGGCAACGGTGATTTCACCCGTGGGATGGAGATGCTGGTAGAGAAAGCTGATTTAGGTTTTGGCCCGCGTTCATGGCGTTATTCCATGCTGGTTCGTGACGGCGTCGTTGCAAAAATGTTTGTTGAGCCGAACAAGCCGGGCGACCCGTTTGAAGTATCCGATGCCGATACGATGCTGCGTTACCTGGCGCCGGAATTTAAAGTGCAGGAATCTGTTTCGCTGTTTACCAAGCCAGGCTGTCCATTCTGCACCAAAGCGAAACAGATGTTGATCGATCGCGGCATTCAGTTTGAAGAAATCGTTCTGGGTCAGGATGCTACCACCGTTAGCCTGCGCGCGATGACCGGTCGTGCGACCGTACCGCAGGTCTTTATCGGTGGACGTCATATCGGCGGCAGCGACGATCTGGAAAAATATTTTAATCTTGTCTAAGAATCCGGGAACCGGCCCCGTTACCCTGGCCGGTTTTCAGATGTGCCTATAAAAAAAATATCTGAAGTCAGAGGTTGGCGGGCTAGTATGCCCGCCTTTTTTTTGCCGTTCGGCCTCAGGCTATTGCAGACGCTGCTTTGCTTGCGCAATGGCGTTGGCAACCTGCTGCGGCGCGACGCCGCCTTTGGCGTTACGTTTATCCAGGCAGGACTGCAGCGACAGAACAGGATAAACATCCTGTTCGATATGCGGGCTGAACTGTTGCAGCTGCGCCAGCGTCAACGCCTCCAGCGCTACGCCCTGACCGATTGCCGCCACTACCGCTTCCCCTACGATATGATGCGCCTCACGGAACGGGACGCCTTTCGCCACCAGATAATCCGCCAGTTCGGTCGCATTGGCATAGCCTTGCTCCGCCGCTTCCTGACAACGCGGGCGTTTTACCTGGATGCCATCCAGCACCAGCACCGACATGTGTAAACAGTCGAGCCAGGTATCAAGCGCATCAAACAGCCCTTCTTTGTCTTCCTGCATATCTTTGTTGTAGGCCAGCGGCAACCCTTTCAGGGTCATCATCATGCCGGTCAGCGCGCCCTGCACCCGACCGCACTTGCCGCGAATCAGCTCCAACGCATCAGGATTTTTCTTTTGCGGCATCAGCGATGAGCCAGATGTGACCCGATCGGATAACTCAACAAAGTTGGCTTCACCGGTATTAAAAAAGATCAGATCTTCAGCAAAACGCGACAGATGCACCATCCCGATCGCCGCATCGGAAAGCAGCTCCAGCGCATGATCGCGATCGGAGACGCTATCCAGGCTGTTGCGCGTGGCGCTGGCAAAGCCCAGCCATTCCGCCAGCTGCTCGCGATCGATTTCATAAGCGGTTCCCGCCAGCGCGCCGCTGCCCAGCGGGCTTACATCCAGACGCTTCAACGTATCCTGTAAACGGCTTTCATCGCGCGCCAGCATCTCAACGTAGGCCAGGCACCAATGAGCAAAGGTTACCGGCTGCGCACGTTGCAAATGCGTATAGCCCGGCATAACCGCATCCTGGTTGGCTTCGGCAGTGACGACTAACGCCTGCTGCAGTTCACGCACCGCGCTCAGCAGCAGCAAGACCTGCTCTTTGCACCAGAGCTTTAAATCGGTGGCAACCTGATCGTTACGGCTACGTCCGGTATGCAGCTTTTTGCCCAGCGCGCCCACTTTTTCAATCAGTCGGCCTTCAACCCAGCTATGGATATCCTCAGCATCACTTTGCAGGATTTGCTGCGGATTGGCGCGCACCTCTTCCAGCAACGTATTCAGCGCAACTTCCAGCTGCTGCTGCTCATCCTGAGTTAATACGTTAACGGTCACCAGTGCTTTCGACCAGGCCACAGAGCCGATAATATCCTGCTCGGCCAGGCGATAATCAAAGCGCAGCGAATCGTTGAACTGTTTAAACCGTCCATCAGCCGCCTGTGTAAACCGTCCACCCCATAGTGCCATCTTGAATGCTCCTGAAATCTGTTGCGCGCAAGGCTCAGCCTGGCTTGTTATCAGGGCGGCCTACCGCTCGCCGCCCGTTGCCATCCCGGTTATTTCTTCTCGTTCAGCGCCCGAATGCGTGAAGAGAGGGAGAACAGACGGATAAAGCCGCCCGCATGGCTGTGATCGTAAACTTCATCTTCACCGAAGGTGGCAAACTCTTCAGAATACAGGCTGTTCGCTGATTTCTTCTGAATCGCCGTCACCTGGCCTTTATACAGCTGCAGCACCACTTCGCCGTTCACTTCGGTCGCCAGCGACTCAGCGGCAGCCTGTAGCGATTTACGCAGCGGAGCGAACCAGCGTCCGTCATACACCACGTATGACATCTCCAGACCTAGCTGCTCGCGCCATTTAAAGCTATCGCGATCCAGCACCAGCTGTTCTACCGCGCGCAGCGCGTTAACCATAATGGTGCCGCCGGGGGTTTCATAGCAGCCACGTGATTTAATACCGACCAGACGGTTTTCTACGATATCGATACGGCCCACGCCATGTTTCGCGCCCAGCGCATTCAGTTTATCCAGGCACTGGAACGGGCTCAGCTGCTCGCCGTTAACCGCAACCACGCGTCCTTTCTCTACCGTTACCGTCACCTGTTCCGGCTGATCCGGCGCTTCCTGCGGATCGACAGTCCAGACCCAGCAATCTTTATTCGGTGCGTTCCACGGGCTTTCCAGCACGCCGCCTTCGGTAGAAATATGCCAGGCGTTTTCATCACGGCTGTAGATTTTTTCCAGCGAGGCGGTGGTTGGGATATCACGTGCTTTCAGGTAATCAAGCAGCGCTTCACGTGAACGCAGATTCCACTCACGCCACGGCGCGACCACTTTCAGCTGCGGCGCCAACGCGGTATAAGTGGTTTCGAAACGGACCTGGTCGTTACCTTTGCCGGTTGCACCGTGACACAGCGCATCCGCGCCCACTTTCAGCGCCAGCTCAACCTGCGCTTTAGCTATAATCGGACGCGCCATGGAGGTGCCCAGCAGGTAGCTGCCTTCATACAGCGCGCCGGTTTGCAGCACCGGATAAACGTAGTCACGGATAAACTCTTCACGCAGATCGGCAACATGACATTCTGACGCGCCGGACTGCAGCGCTTTCTTCTCTACGCCGACTAAATCTTCGCGGTCCTGGCCAATATCCGCCACAAAAGCGACCACTTCACAGCCGTAGTTCTCTTTCAGCCACGGAATAATGGCGGACGTATCCAGACCACCCGAGTAAGCCAGAACGATTTTCTTGATGCCTTGATTTTGCATGTCTTAATCCTTGAATGTTTATGCTTTATGCGTAGATCCGGGTGCCAATAGACACGCCGTTAAACAGTGAGGGCAGTTGCTCTGCATGACGCCAGCTGGCGATATCGACCGGACGGCCCAGCGTACGCGCCGCATCAAGAGCTGCATGGACTTTAACAATCATGCCGTCGGTAATAATGCCCTGCGCGATCAGCTGCTCCGCTTTCGCCGTCGTCATTTCAGCAATCCGCTGGCCTTTGCCATCAAGAATGCCGCTAACGTCAGAGAGTAAAACCAGGTCTGCGCCCAGCGTCGCCGCCAGCGCCGTGGCCGCCTGATCGGCGTTAACGTTCATTAGCTGGCCCGCTTCGGTAATGCCGATAGAGCTGATAACCGGCATATAGCCCGCCTGCAGCAGCGTATTCAGCAGCGCCGGCGAACCAGGCAGTGCATTGCCGACATGGCCCAGCTCTTCATCAAACTGAGCAACGTTCGCCATGCCGCCGTCGCCCAGGCAAAGGCCAACCGCCTGAATATGATGTTTCTTTGCCCAGGCAAGCAGGGTTTTGTTCGCCGTGCCCGCCAGCGCGCCGGTGATGATGTCGATCTGATCGGCGGGCGTCACGCGCAGGCCGTTTTTCTTTTGTACCGGCAGCGCCAGCTTTTTCATTAGTTCGTCAACCAGACAGCCGCCGCCGTGAACGATCAGCAGAGGACGCTGATGCGCTTCCCGGTACGTCACCAGTGCTGTAAACAGACGCGTCAGCGCTTCTTCGCTATCCAGCAGCACGCCGCCCAGTTTGATAATTAATGGAGTGGTCATAGTAAGTATCCGCTTAAATAAGTGACTGGGTTTCCGGGAAACCAAAACGAATATTAAGGCACTGCACCGCCTGCGAGGCCGCGCCCTTCAACAGATTATCTTCCGCCGCCACCACGATCAGATGCTCGTCCTGCACGGCGAAGCCGATATCGCAGAACGGCAGGCCAACCACCGATTTCAGCGCCGGTACGCCCTGCTCATAGATGCGTACCAGTGGTTTATCCTGATAGGCGTTGTGGAACGCTTCGGCGACATCGTCGCGGCTAACGCCCGGCTGCAGGCGACAGGTAATCGTGGCCAGAATACCGCGCGGGAAATTGCCCAAATGCGGCGTAAAAATAACCGGCACGCCAAGGTGTGCAACGATTTCAGGATGATGACGATGATTGAAAATGCCGTAAGGCTGCAGGCTGACTTCACAGAAGCTGTTATTCAGGCTGGCTTTGCGTCCGGCGCCGCTCACGCCGCTGGTGGCGTTAATCACTGGCCACTGCGCATCATTCAACAATCCCGCCTCGATTAACGGCTTTAGCGCCAGCTGCGCGGCGGTTGGATAACAGCCAGGCACCGCTATCAACTGCGCCTCTTTCACCGCATCGTGCTGCCATTCCGCCAGGCCATAAACCGCTTTTTCCAGCCACGCGCTATGCTGATGAGTAAAACCGTAGTAGCGCGTATAAAAATCCGCATCGTTAACGCGGAATGCGCCGGAGAGATCGAAGACGACGCAGCCCGCCGCCAGAAACTGTGGGGCGAGATCGTGGCTAACTTCATGGGCGGTGGCGAGGAAAACCACATCCACCTTGTCGGCCCAGAGGGAGACATCGCTCAGCGGTTCCAGCGGCAGATCCAGAATCCCTTTTAGCTGCGGATGCAAATCGGAAAGACGTTTTCCGGCATCCGGACTTTGCGCTGAAACCGCTAAAGCGGTTATGTTCATATGCGGATGACGATTCAGGAAGGTCGCCAGCTCAACGCCAGCATAACCACTGGCACCTACAATCAGCGTATTCAACATCAGGCTGTATACCTTTTACAGTCATTCAGATCCGGTGTGCAGCCGTGTCGCCGCGCGCCCATAAAGTTTAACGTCAGTCAGCGGGTAAATTCGTTTCCCATCCCGCGCACGTTATTGTATTTTTATTCACTATTAATGCATGAATATTGATACATCCTAACTCAAGGACCGTCAACAGTGAAGACAAAATTACCGCCTTTTATCGAACTTTACCGCCAGCTAATAGCCACGCCATCCATCAGCGCCACCGATAGCGCGCTCGATCAGAGCAATGAAAGTTTAATCACTCTGCTGGCCGGCTGGTTCCGTGATTTAGGGTTCAGTGTGGAAGTGCAGCCGGTACCGGGAACGCGGCATAAATTCAATATGCTGGCTAAAAGCGGCGCAGGCGCAGGCGGCCTGTTACTGGCGGGACATACCGATACGGTTCCCTTTGATGATGGGCGCTGGACACGCGATCCTTTTACCCTCGCCGAGCATGACAACAAGCTGTACGGCCTCGGCACCGCAGATATGAAAGGGTTTTTCGCCTTTATTCTTGATGCGCTGCGGGATGTCGATATCAGCGCCTTCAAAAAACCGCTCTATATTCTCGCTACGGCGGATGAAGAAACCACGATGGCGGGCGCCAAATACTTTGCGGAATCCACCAGGCTGCGTCCGGACTGCGCAATTATTGGCGAACCGACATCGCTGAAGCCGGTGCGGGCGCATAAGGGTCATCTCTCTAACGCGATTCGCGTAGAGGGACAATCGGGCCACTCCAGCGATCCGGCGCGCGGCGTCAATGCTATCGAACTGATGCATGAAGCTATCGGTCATCTGATGCAGTTGCGTAATACGCTAAAAGAGCGTTATCACCATGACGGCTTTGCTATTCCTTATCCCACAATGAATTTCGGTCATATCCACGGCGGCGATGCGGCGAACCGCATTTGCGCCTGCTGTGAGTTGCATATGGATATTCGTCCGCTGCCGGGCCTGACGCTGAGCGATCTGGACGAACTGCTGAATGAGGCGCTGGCGCCGGTTAGCGTACGCTGGCCGGGCCGTTTGACGGTGGCCGAACTCCATCCTCCCATTCCAGGCTACGAATGCCCGCGTGAGCATCAGCTGGTTCAGGTGGTAGAAAAGCTGCTGGGTACGCCAACGGAAGTGGTGAATTATTGCACCGAAGCGCCCTTTATTCAGCAGCTGTGTCCCACGCTGGTATTAGGGCCGGGCTCCATTAATCAGGCGCATCAGCCAGACGAATTTATTGATATGGCATTTATTAAGCCGACGCGTGAGTTGATTGGACAGATGGTTAACCATTTTTGTCACTGATTGGCATCATTTGGGGCAATTCACTGCTAAAACGGTAAATTGCTCCTGCAAAATTTCAACTTTGCCGATAAGAATAACTTATCCCACTCCGCCCTTATGAAATTTCTTAAATTACCGGCAGTTACCCGCATGATGCGGCACGTTTTACGCAATTGACGAATGGTCAGTTACATGGCTAGATAAAAGGCGGCGTTATGCCCGCAAGGGTAAAAATTAAAAGACAAGAAGGGTGTCAGGGGTCATATGAACGAACAATATTCCGCAATGCGAAGTAATGTCAGTATGCTCGGCAAACTGCTCGGGGATACGATTAAGGATGCGCTGGGAGAAAACATCCTTGATCGGGTGGAAACCATCCGCAAACTCTCCAAGTCATCCCGCGCGGGAAATGACACTCATCGTCAGGAGCTGTTAACCACTTTACAGAATCTCTCCAATGACGAGTTATTACCGGTAGCACGCGCTTTCAGCCAGTTCCTCAACCTGACCAACGTGGCTGAACAATACCAGACCATTTCACCGAATGATGAAGGCGCTAACCATCCGGAACTGATGAAAAAAGCGTTCGAGCGTCTGAAGCAGCAGCCTGACCTGAACGAGACGGATATCCGTGAAGCGATTGAATCGCTTTCGCTGGAATTGGTCCTCACCGCCCATCCTACCGAAATTACACGCCGTACCCTGATTCATAAGCTGGTTGAGGTAAATACCTGTTTAAAACAGCTCGATCATAATGATATTTCTGACTATGACCGCAACCAGATTATGCGCCGCCTGCGTCAGCTGGTCGCGCAGGCATGGCATACCGATGAAATCCGTAAATATCGCCCTTCTCCTGTCGATGAAGCTAAATGGGGCTTTGCGGTGGTGGAAAACAGCCTGTGGGATGGCGTACCCAATTTTCTGCGCGAGCTGAATGAACAGGTCGAAGAAACCTTTGGTTATACCTTGCCGGTGGACTTTGTGCCGGTGCAGTTTACCTCATGGATGGGCGGCGACCGCGACGGCAACCCCAACGTCACCGCCAGCATCACCCATCATGTTCTGCAACTGAGCCGCTGGAAAGCCGCCGACCTTTTCCTGCGCGATATCGGCGTGCTGATATCCGAACTGTCGATGTCGGAATGTACCGACGAACTGCGCAAACTGTGTGGCGATCCGCAGGCACTGGAACCCTACCGCGAAATTTTAAAACGTCTGCGTACGCAGCTGATGACCACTCAGGCTTACCTGGAACGCCGTCTGAAAGGCGACCGCCTGCCGCGCCCCGAAGGGCTGCTGATTTCCAACGATCAGCTGTGGGAGCCGCTGTACGCCTGCTATCAATCGCTACAGGCGTGCGGCATGGGCATTATCGCCAACGGGCAACTGCTTGATACGCTGCGCCGGGTAAAATGCTTTGGCGTCCCGCTGGTACGTATCGATCTGCGTCAGGAAAGCACGCGTCATACCGAAGCGCTGGCGGAAGTCACGCGTTACCTTGGCCTGGGGGATTACGAAAGCTGGTCCGAAGCGGATAAGCAGGCGTTCCTGATCCGTGAACTGAATTCAAAACGTCCGCTACTGCCGCGTCAGTGGGAGCCGAGCGATGAGACGCGCGAAGTGCTGGATACCTGTCGCGTAGCGGCGGAAGCGCCGCGGGGTTCAATTGCCGCCTATGTCATTTCTATGGCGAAAACGCCTTCCGACGTGCTGGCGGTTCATCTGCTGCTGAAAGAGGCAGGCATTCCCTTTGCGCTGCCGGTAGCGCCGCTGTTTGAAACGCTGGACGATCTGAATAACGCCAATGATGTGATGTCGCAGCTGCTTAGCATCGACTGGTACCGCGGCTTTATTCAGGGCAAGCAGATGGTCATGATCGGCTATTCCGACTCGGCTAAAGATGCTGGCGTAATGGCCGCTTCCTGGGCGCAATACCAGGCGCAGGACGCGCTGATTAAAACCTGCGAAAAAGCGGGTATCGCCCTGACGCTGTTTCATGGCCGCGGCGGCACCATTGGACGCGGCGGCGCACCGGCGCAGGCGGCACTGCTTTCCCAGCCGCCCGGCAGCCTGAAGGGCGGCCTGCGCGTAACCGAACAGGGTGAAATGATCCGCTTTAAATACGGTCTGCCGGAAGTTGCCGTAGCCAGCCTGTCGCTCTATACCAGCGCCATTCTTGAAGCTAACCTGTTGCCGCCGCCGGAGCCGAAAAGCGAATGGCGCGACATTATGAATCAGCTCTCGGAAACCTCTTGCGCCATCTATCGCGGTTACGTACGCGAAAATCCGGATTTTGTGCCCTATTTCCGATCTGCCACGCCGGAGCTGGAATTAGGCAAACTGCCGCTGGGCTCGCGTCCCGCCAAACGTCGCCCTACCGGTGGGGTGGAATCCCTGCGCGCGATTCCGTGGATTTTCGCCTGGACACAAAACCGATTAATGCTGCCCGCCTGGCTGGGCGCGGGCGCCGCGCTACAGCAGGCGATGGATGAAGGGCATCAGGATCAGTTGGAAGCGATGTGCCACGACTGGCCTTTCTTCTCTACCCGTCTCGGCATGCTGGAAATGGTATTCTCGAAGGCCGACCTGTGGCTGGCGGAATATTACGATCAGCGTCTGGTAGATCCTTCCCTGTGGCCGCTGGGCCAACAGCTGCGCGATCGGCTGGAGGCGGATATTAAAGCGGTACTCACCATCGCCAATGATGCCCATCTAATGGCCGATGAGCCCTGGATCGCGGAATCTATCGCCCTGCGCAATGTTTATACTGACCCGCTTAATGTGTTGCAGGCGGAACTGCTGCACCGTTCGCGTGCGCAGGAAGCGAAAGGAGAAGAGCCAGATCCCTGTGTTGAGCAGGCGCTAATGGTTACCATTGCGGGCGTGGCGGCAGGTATGCGTAACACCGGTTAACGGCGACAAAAAAAGGCGCATCTCCTGAAGATGCGCCCTCTTAAACTTTCGTTTCGTAATTAATCAGGCAACCAGCTGCGCCGCCGGACGTACACCCAGCGTATGGCAAATGGCGTAGCTCATTTCAGCGCGGTTCAGCGTATAAAAGTGGAAGTCCTTCACGCCTTCCCGGCTGAGAATTTTCACCATATCCATCGCCACGTTGGCACCGACCATTTTGCGCGTTTCCGGATCGTCATCCAGCCCGGCGAACATGCTATTCATCCAGCCCGGCACCCGAACGTTGGTCATGGCGGCAAAGCGCTGCAGCTGCTTAAAGTTAGAAACCGGTAAAATCCCCGGCACGATTTCGACATCAATGCCGGTTGCTACGCAGCGGTCGCGAAAACGCAGATAGCTTTCCACATCGAAGAAAAACTGCGTAATGGCACGGTTTGCACCCGCATCAATTTTACGTTTCAGGTTAATCAAATCCGCCTGCGCGCTTTTCGCTTCCGGGTGGACTTCAGGATAAGCGGCAACGGAGATATCAAAGTCGCCTACCTCTTTCAGCAGCGCCACCAGATCGGTGGCGTACAGCTCCGGCTTACCGCCGCCCGGCGGCAGATCGCCGCGCAGCGCAACGATATGACGAATGCCGTTATTCCAGTAATCTTTAGCGATAGCGCGCAGCTCATCACGCGAGGCGTCAACGCAGGTCAGGTGCGGTGCCGCCTCAAGGCCGGTACGCTCTTTAATGCCTTTAATAATAGAGTGGGTGCGATCGCGTTCCCCTGAATTCGCGCCGTAGGTAACGGAAACGAACTTTGGCTTCAGGCTACTGAGCCGATCGATAGAACTCCACAGCGTCTCTTCCATTTCACTGGTACGCGGCGGAAAAAACTCAAATGACACATTAATCCGCCCGTTCAGTTCTGCCAGGCTCTGGTTCAGCGCTTCGCGCTGGTTGGCGTGAAAGAAACTCATATCCGCTTACCTTATCAATCGCTTAGGGGATGATGCGAGAGCACCGCTCCAAACATCTATACGTTTAGACGTCTATAGATCCATAAGATGCTATCCGGCTGGCTATTTGTCAATCAAAAAGCGGCTTAGCCGTCTTGAATTTCCTTCAGCGAGACATGAAAAAATGACAACTTCTTTTATCAGCCTGGCAGGAAAAGGAAAAACCAGGCGTTTTCTTTAGTAGAAAACTCTTAAAAACCCGGGTATTTCTGCAATGTAATCGGTTTACCTTAATTAAGTGTAAGTTCGCGTATTTAAATTCAAAGCATGATTGACGCTCCTTATCAATTAACTTAGATTTAAAATCAAGTAATCAAAGACAATTCGCATTGGGAAAAAATTATTTTGTAGTAATTTTCCTTATTTATTAAATATAACCAACCCAACTTTTTGAAAACAATGTCACTCTAGCCAGAGCATTTACTGCTTTAGGGAAAAAGCTCTATGCCCATATCTGCAACAACATTTATCAAATTTATATTTCAAAATCATAAAAAAGCCTTATGGTGTATTGCGCTGTTCTCCGCCATTATTAACCTGCTGGTATTAACCCCGTCTGTTTATATGTTACAGGTTTATGATCGCGTGCTACCATCACGTAATGAGATAACGCTGGTGATGTTAAGCATTATTGTTATTGGAGTGTTCGGCATTATTGCGCTGCTGGAATATTGTCGCAGTATGATTGCCATTTATATCAGTAAAAAAGTTGATCGCGAACTCAGCAACGCCGTCTATCAGGCCGCTTTTTACGCTAATCTTGGCCACCAAAAAAAGGACGCGGCGAATTACCTGAATGATGTCACCACGGTACGTCAGTTTTTTACCGGTAATGCTATCTTTGCTTTTATTGATGCGCCCTGGTTTCCCTTTTTTATTCTAATGATCTTCCTTTTTAATCCCTGGCTCGGCGCCTTTGCGCTTTTCGGCGCGGGGCTATTAATTATACTGGCTATCGTTAACCAGAGAATAACGCAGAAGCCGTTGGCCGAGGCGGGTAAAACCGCGCACCAGTCAGCTAATATCGCCGGGGCAAATTTACGTTATGCCAGCACTATCGAGGCAATGGGCATGCTGCCTGATTTTCAGCAGCGCTGGTGGAAGCTGCACAAAAAGTTTATCCAATTGCAGCAGCAGGCCAGTGAATATAATGGCAGCGTTACCGCTGTAACCCGCTTTGTGCGCATGTCTCTGCAGTCTCTGATTCTGGGTCTCGGCGGCTGGCTGGCTATCCGTGGCCAACTAACACCCGGCATGATGATTGCGGGTTCGATATTGCTGGGACGCGCTCTGGCACCAATTGAGCAACTGATTACCGCCTGGAAGCAGTGGGGCAATACGCAAAGCGCTCTGCTCAGGCTGGAGCAGTTGCTTACTGAATATCCTCCTCAGCCGGAAAAAATGGCCTTGCCTGCGCCAAAAGGCGCGATCTCGGTAGAAAAAGCGTCTCTTTACGCTGAGCAGGATGAGCAAAGCGCCATTCTCAGCCAAATCGACTTTCAGCTTGAGCCCGGCGATATCCTCGGCGTGATTGGCTCCAGCGCATCAGGTAAAAGTACCCTGGCCCGGCTGCTGGTCGGCATACAGCCCGCAAGCAGCGGCATCATTCGCTTCGACGGCGCTGATATTAATTACTGGAACAGAGCGCAACTGGGACCCGCCATCGGCTACCTTTCGCAGGAGGTGGAAATTTTTGCCGGCACTATTGCTGAAAATATCGCCCGCTTTGCCGAAGTCGATGCCGATCGTGTCATTGAAGCGGCCAAAAATGCCGGTGTGCATGAAATGATCCTGCGTTTGCCGGCCGGCTATGACACACCCGTTGGCAACGGCGGCATCGGTTTATCGGGCGGCCAGAAACAGCGTGTTGCGCTTGCCCGTGCGCTTTATGGCTCGCCTAAACTGCTGGTGCTTGATGAGCCTGATGCCAGTCTGGACGATCCCGGACTGATTGCGCTGGCGCAAGCGCTGGCCACCATGCAAAAGAAAAAAGCGACCATCGTACTGATTACCCACCGCATGCAGTTGCTGGCGCTGACCAGTAAAGTGCTGGTCATGCACGCCGGACAGGTACAACATTTTGGCGATACCCGTAGCGTGTTAAATAAATTAATGAAGCAGCCGGAAATAAAGCGCCCTGAATAAACGCAGGCATCTCAAATTATTCAGCTAAAGGATTAGCCTTTACCTATGGAAAAGAAAATTCCCCACAGCGGACTACCCTCGCCCGCCGATAAGCAACACGTCGCGCAAAAAAGCGAGCGTTATTTTCAACGTCTGGGCGTGCTTACTATTGTTATCGGCGTATTCGGCTTTTTGACCTGGGCGGCGCTCGCGCCGCTGGACAAAGGTGTTACCGCATCAGGCACGGTGATGGTTAACGGCAATCGTAAAACAGTGCAGTCGCCTGGCAACGGCATCGTGGCAAACGTTCTGGTCAGAGAGGGCGATATTGTCCAGGCGGGCGTGCCGCTGGTGGAATTAAGCCCAACCCAGGCCCGCGCGCGTTACGAGCAGTTCCGCGATAAATACCTGACCGCGCTGGCTACTCACGCCAGGTTAAAAGCGGAGCAGGCGGGCGTTAGCCGGCCCGTATTTCCCGATCTGTTACGTGATGAGGCCTGGCGCGTGCAGGGCGAATCGCTGATGACATTGCAGCAGGCTCTGCTTACTGCGCGCGTGCAGGCGTTGGCCAGTGAAATCAACAGTAACCGCCATAATCTGGCAGGACTGCAGTATCAAATACAAAGTATGGAGAGATCGCTGGCCTTAAAGCACAAACTCAATCATAGCCTGCGTCAACAGCTTAACGATATGCGCGCGCTGGCAAATGAAAACGTCCTGCCGCGTAACCGCTACCGGGAACTGGAGCGACAGCAGCATGACGTCCAAAGCCAAATCGAAGAGTTGAGCGGGCAAATTAATATCAACCAAGAGAAACGGCAGGAAAGCGAACAGCGTATCAAACAGATCGAGGCGGAATACTATAAAGACGTAAATAGCCAGCTGGCCAAAACCAGAATGGAAATAGACGATTTTGAAAAGAATATGCAAATCGCTCGCTACGATTTAGATAACACCCATATCACTGCCCCGGTTTCCGGCACCGTTATGGCGCTTAACGTACTCACGCCGGGCAGTGTACTTTCTGCTGGCGAAGCGCTGATGGATATAGTGCCGCGCGATACGCCGCTGGTTATTAAGGCGCAGGTCAGCGCGACGTTAATCGATAAAGTGTATCCACAGCTGACGGTAAATATGATGTTTATTGCGCTGAACCAAAATAAAACGCCGGTTATACCCGGTTACGTCACGCAGGTATCGCCCGACAGGCTGGAAGATCAAAAAAGCGGTGAAAGCTATTACGAAATTCAGGTTGCCGTCACGGATGAAGGCAGACAGCTGCTGAAAAACGCAGATATCCGCCCAGGGATGCCGGTAAGCGTGTTGATTAAAACTGGATCGCGTTCGCTGTTGAGCTATCTGTTTAAACCGGTTCTGGATCGTGCCCAAACCGCATTCACGGAGGAATAAACATGCGGCATAAGATTATGGCTTCGCTATTCTGCTCTTCGCTGCTGTGCCTGCCGGCAT
Organism: Mixta hanseatica; assembly: GCF_023517775.1. Classification (NCBI taxonomy): domain Bacteria; kingdom Pseudomonadati; phylum Pseudomonadota; class Gammaproteobacteria; order Enterobacterales; family Erwiniaceae; genus Mixta; species Mixta hanseatica. The sequence continues at coordinate 4,110,504 of NZ_CP082904.1, forward strand.
ACGCGGTAGGTATTTGGGATGTTTATCTGCTCGCGCAGCAAAAAGATCCGGTATTGCAGTCGGCATGGCAGGAAAAACTGGCGGGACAGGAGGATGAAAAGCTGGGCCAGGCGGGTTTGCTGCCTTCACTTTCGCTGACCTGGCAGAGCGGCTTAAAAAACTGGCAAACCAGCCAGTCACGCCAAAGCAAAGGATTGTTTAGCCGCGAAACCCATATGGTTACCACTCATCGGCAATATCAATCGCAAAGCGGCACCCTGAGGCTGACGCAGCCGTTGTTCGATTATAGCGCCTGGGCGCGTTATCAGATGGGCATTGCGCAAAGTCTGATGGCGGATGCGAACTGGCGCGCAAAATTTTCTGAACTCGCCGTCAGGGTGGTTAATAGTTATCTGGACCTGATGACCGCGCAGGATAAAGTGACGCTGGTTAATGAACAGCTGGCGGCCTGGCGTCAGCAGCTCACACACAACCAACGGATGCTGCGCACCGGCGAAGGCACCATTACCGAGGTGGCGGAAACCGAATCTCAGCTGGCGTTATCGGAAACCGAACAGATCGCGGCGCTGGATGAGCAAGCTCATGCCCGGCGCATGCTGGAAAGCCTGACGGGACAGCGCATCACCTCCCTCTCTCAGCTGGATAAACTCACGGCAGGAGCTTTCAAGCCCGTCGAGCTGGTGCCGACGCGCTTCGAGCAATGGCAGCAGATGGCGCTGCGGGACAACGCCGAGCTGGCCGCTTCCCAACAGCAGATACAGGTCAACCATTATCAAACTGAACAGCAACGCGCCGCTTTTTTTCCACAGATACAGCTATATGCTTCCCATGGGTTGAACAAATCCTCTACCGACAGCACTATCGATCAACGCTCTGAAACCAGCAGCATCGGCATTCAGCTAAATTATTCTGTTTATAGCGGTGGATACAGCAGCGCGGCGGTGAGACAGGCCAGCGCTTTATATAACAAAAGCAAATATGATTTAGAAAGCAATACCTGGAACACGCTGAATAATCTGCATAGCGCCTTTAATCAATGCCGCAGTGCGGAATAGCGGTTGGCGGCCTACGAAAAAGCGGTTCAGAGCGCCGTATTGCAGGTTAAGACCATACGACAGGGTATTATCGCCGGGCAACGTTCTAATCTCGACTTGCTTAACGCCGAGCGTCAACGCTACAAGGCACGCCTTGAACTGAGCGAAGAAAAATATCGCTATATTCGTGCCTGGATAACATTGCTCTATCATTCCGGCCAGCTTAACCCGGCTAAAATACACGAAATATCCCAATACTTCATTGCCGCCTGATAGCAAGAATAACCCAAATGATACTCACTTAAGGAGGAAAAAAACCGAGCACTGCATTTAATTACCGCTAATTTAATTCTATTTTTATAAGGGATATTTATGAGTATATTTTCATACCGGGACTTTGACGAAAAAACATTAATGGAAGACACACTGGTAATGTTGAAATATATCAACGAAACCTGCGGCGGCGTCGAATCCGGTTTTCAACAGGCTGCGGAAGAAAGCGGCTGGAAAGTCCTCAACGGCAATGATATCGGCTTCTCCGGTCTTTCCGGCTCGCATGATGAATTTTACGGCGAAGTGCTGGCGCTGCTTACCTCGCAGGTCAATATTATGGGGAAATATGATGAGGGCGGTAAGCTGACCGGCGTCGGGATTTATTTCTGGGGTACCGGCGCCGCTGCCGATGACGAGTTCGGCTGGTTGCATATGATAGGCGACGGCCTGGCTGATATTGCTGTCGCCCTGGGCGAATCGGGCATTTCTAACGGCTATATCCTCACTGCCTTTGACAACCTGCTGACCCGCGTAGCGGAATTTGCTCAGGAAAACGGCCTGACCGGACGCGATGTGCTGATTTCCGGCCATAGTATGGGCGGCATGGGCGTCAACAGCATGGCGTCCGCCTCCAGCCAGGGCGCCTGGGGCGGCTTTTACGAGGACTCCGCCTACATCGCCACCGCTTCGCCGACACAAAACCAGCTGGATGATAAAGTTTTGAATCTGGGGCTGGAAAACGATCCGGTTTATCGTGTTCTGGAAGGGGATAACATCACTAATGATACGCTCATTGCGCATGACAAACCGCTGGACACCTGCGCCAATAATCTGGTGGCTTTCAATGATTTTTATACCAGTAACCCTTTGCTCTCTTTATTAAACATAGCAAGCTGGGCCAACGGTCACGGTATGGATTGGTATATTAACGCCTTTGAGAAGCTGCTGAATTCCGCTTTCTATGAAATGACCAACCTGAACTCCACTATTATTACGGCGCAACTTTCCGATGAAATGCGGGAAACCACCTGGGTAGAAGATCTGAACTACAACGCGCTTGCCCATACCGGCCCCACCTTTATCCTCGGCAGCGATAAGGCGGATCTGATTGCCGGCGGCAGGGGTATTGACTACCTGGAAGGGTTCGGCGGCGACGATATCTTCCGCGACGCGGGCGGTTTTAACATCATCAGGGGCGGTGAAGGTCAGGATCAGTTCGATCTGCAGGGCGAGATCAGTAAAACCTCTATCGCCAGGCGGGCGGCATTACCTTTATTAAAGGAGCCGACGGCGGCATCACGCTGCTGCAGGATGTAGAAACTATCAAGGAGACTTACTTTAGCTGGTTTGAATTTAAAGATATCACCTATTCCGTGACCAGCAACGGGCTGGAAGTAGACGGCAAAGTCGCGCTGGGCTACGCCAATGCCGTACATGCTGATGCCACCGGCAACAGCGAAATCTTCGCCCCGGAGAACGGCGGCTTTTATCACAATGCCACCAGCTGGCTGTTCAGCTATGCGGGCGACGCCGTGATGCACGGCTCTCACAGCGATGACGTGTTTGTCAGCGGCATCGGCGATGATGTCATGTACGCCAACGGCGGTCAGGATATTTTCCTGTTCGCCAGCGAGCACTTCGGCGATAACACCATCTATCAGTTTGGTCATGACGATAAGCTGGCGATCCTGGGCAATAAAACCATCAATGCCAACGGCAATTACCTGGATTATCTGTCGGAATGCGATGAGGGTTTGCTGTTCACCTGCGGCGACAGCACTATTACGCTGGTGGGTTTAACGCTTGATCAGGTGCATGAAAGCCAGTTCGTGCTGGCATAAATATAAATCCGTTTCAACAGTAAAAGGTTTTATTCTACCCACGGGAACCCTCTGCCGCGGTTAGCTATTTTTTTGCTTTTTTTGCTGAATGCCTGATAAAGGGTCGTCAAATAACCCTCCTTTAATCGCCAGGATACATCAGCCATTTTTTATTTTTATTACCCGGAGGAAGCCATCTTTAAACCAATAAAAAGCGAATAACAATATCAGCCATAAATAACATGCATTCATTAAACTTTAGAAAAGGATATTCAAGTGGGTATATTTGACTATAAGCAACAAGAAAATAAATCATTAATTAACGACGCGCTGATTCTCAATGCTTATAGCACTGAGCTTTCTGGTTTTAGCCTGGGCGAGTCATATGAGGAAATGGCAGGGAAAGCGGGCTGGAAGCTGCTTAATGCCGAGACGCTGGGCTATAGCGGCAGCTGCGATCAGCACGATATATTTAACGGTGAAAATCCCTTTTACTGGTCTTCGCAGGTTAATGTATTCGGTAAATATGACGCAACTGGCGCGCTGGTTTCGATTGGCGTCTGCTACTGGGGAACCGGTGATGTTATTGACTCGCCCACCGCGAGTGAAAACACGCTGACGGACACTATCCATGACTTATTAATAGTCGTAGACGGCTTTGCCGAAAACTATGTGAAGAACGCGTTTGGCGATCTATTAAGCCGCATTGCTGACTTTGCTACGGAAAATGGTTTAGCCGGTGAAGATGTGCTGTTTAGCGGAATGAGTCTCGGCGGTATGGCGGTGAACAGCACCGCGATGGCATCGGCTAACAATGCCTGGGATGGTTTTTATGAGGATGCCAACTATATCGCTATCTCTTTTCCGGTTCAGAATACCTATGATGATAAAGTATTAAATATTGGCTGCGAAAACGATCCGGTTTATCGCGCGCTGGAAGGCATATCGATTAATTTCCCTGACTCCTTCCTCGCTCATGATAAGCCTCTTGAGACCTGCGTGAATAATCTGGTGATGTTTAATGACTTTTACGCCGCCAATGATTTTACCCTGTTCTCAATTGCCGGGCAGATGTGGGGAACCTGGGCGGGCCATGATGCAGCAGACTATGTAGAAGGATTGCGTATCGCCCTCAATTCAAGCTTTTATGATACAACGCATAAAGATTCTACGGTTATCGTTTCCCGCATGTCCGATGAAATGCGGGAAACCACCTGGGTAGAAGATCTGAACCGTTTTGCCCAACCGCACGAAGGTCCTACCTTTATCCTCGGCAGCGAAAAGGCGGACCTGATTGCTGGCGGCAGCGGTATTGACTACCTGGAAGGGTTCGGCGGCGACGATATCTTCCGCGACGCGGGCGGCTTTAACATCATTATGGGCGGTGAAGGTTATGATCGATTAGAACTGGGCGGTGAGATCAGTAAAACCTCTATCGCCCAGGCGGGCGGCATTACCTTTATTAAAGGGGCCGACGGCGGCATCACGCTGCTGCAGGATGTAGAGGTCATTCAGGAAACCTACTGGAACTGGTTTGAATTTAAAAATATTAACTATTCCGTGACCAGCAACGGGCTGGAAGTAGACGGCAAAGTCGCGCTGGGCTACGCCAATGCCGTACATGCTGATGCCACCGGCAACAGCGAAATCTTCGCCCCGGAGAACGGCGGCTTTTATCACAATGCCACCAGCTGGCTGTTCAGCTATGCGGGCGACGCCGTGATGCACGGCTCTCACAGCGATGACGTGTTTGTCAGCGGCATCGGCGATGATGTCATGTACGCCAACGGCGGTCAGGATATTTTCCTGTTCGCCAGCGAGCACTTCGGCGATAACACCATCTATCAGTTTGGTCATGACGATAAGCTGGCGATCCTGGGCAATAAAACCATCAATGCCAACGGCAATTACCTGGATTATCTGTCGGAATGCGATGAGGGTTTGCTGTTCACCTGCGGCGACAGCAGTATTACGCTGGTGGGTTTAACGCTTGATCAAGTGCATGAAAGCCAGTTCGTACTGGCATAAAAACAACGGGTGGCTCAGGCCACCCGTTTTAGCATTACAGCAACTGCGCCAGCCGATTAATATCAGACTGAATCGCGCCAGCCGTGACGTCGCGTCCGGCACCCGGCCCGCGGATAACCAGCGGATTATCACGATACCAGCGGCTTTCGATGGCAAAAACATTATCGCACGGCAGCAGAGCCGCCAGCGGATGTTCAGGCCGCACCGCCTCGATGCCGACACGCGCTTTGCCGTTAGCATCAAAACGCGCGACGTAGCGCAACACCAATCCCATCTCTTGCGCGGCTTCCAGACGCTGGAGCATCTGCTCGTTTAACGCATCGCTGTTTTCGAAGAAGTGATCCACAGAGCCTTGCTCACAGTCCGCTGGCACCAGCGACTCGACGCGTACCTGATCCGGCTCGATATCGTAACCCGCCTCACGCGCCAGGATCACCAGCTTACGCATCACATCTTGCCCGGAGAGATCGACGCGCGGGTCCGGCTCGGTTAAGCCCTGCTGCCACGCCTGATCCACCAGCTCGCTAAACGGCACCGTGCCGTCAAACTGCAGGAAAAGCCAGGAGAGCGTGCCGGAGAAAATCCCGCTGATGGAAAGAATGCTGTCGCCGCTTTCCCGCAGATCGCGCACCGTATGGTTGACCGGCAGACCGGCGCCCACCGTGGCGTTATATAGCCAATGGCGTCCGGTTTTGGCAAACGCGTCGCGGATCTGACGCCACTGATAGCTGCCTGAGGCGCCGGCGACTTTATTGGCGCTAATCACATGAAAACCGTGGCTGGCGAAATCCAGGTACTGCCCAGCCAGCGCTTCGCTGGCGGTAACGTCCAACACCACAAGGTCATCATAAGGGTGCGCCCGCATCCACAGAAAGAGAGACTCTTCATCCTGCGCGACCGCTTCATCTTCAAAGAAGGCCAGCGCACGGCTGGCATCCACTCCTTCATAGCTCAGCAGGCTGCGACGGCTGTCCACCACGCCCGCCAGGACAAACTCGAAGCCGGTACGGGCCGACAGATTTTTTTGCTCGCGGGCAAACAGCTCCAGCCAGCGTGAACCGATATTTCCTTTACCAAACAGCATCAGGCCGATGCGTTTTTCTGCACGGAACAGCGACTGGTGCAGACCCTGCACCAAATGCTCCGTTGGACCCACACGCAGTACCGCCACCAGGCTGATCTTATCTTCCGACTGCCAGATAAACTCTACCGGCTGATCGTTGATTTGTTGCCAAAAGCGGTGGCTGTGCAGCGGATTGCGGCCGACACCCGCCCCTACCAGCGCCACCAGCGCCAGCCCTTCGCGCAGCTGCAGATGGCCCGGCAGGCCGGCATCCTGCAACAGATCAAAAACGCTGTTGACGACTTCGGAGGTATAACAGAGTTGCAGCAGGTTGCGATCGCTATGAACGCCCATCGCCAGCGGGCGAAGCTGCGCGCGCTTCAGCAGATGATCGACCTCTTTATGCAGCGCCGTGAAATCGTGCTGCGCAGAAACTTCAATATCAATCAGGCATACATCATCATGGCTGGTGACGATACGTGCACCGGTGCCGGAAGCCAGCACGCGCTCAATGCGCGTCGATCCCTGCTCTGGCTGATAGCTGCAGCGCAGCTGCAAATCGATATCGCTGTTGGAAACCGGCTGCAGCGTGCGGGCATGTAACACCGGCGCCGCCAGACGCGCCAGCTCGCTGGCTTCGTCCAGGCGCAGCAGCGGCAACAGGCAGGCATCTTTAACTTTACGCGGGTCGGCGCTGTACACCCCGGCGACATCGCTCCAGATGGTGACGCGGCTTACGCCCGCCAGCGCACCGATTTGCGTGGCGGAATAGTCGGAACCATTACGTCCCAACAGCACGGTTTCACCGGCGTCATTACGGCAGATAAAACCGGTAACCACCAGGCGTTGATGTCCATGTTGCGCCATCAGCTGCTGTAACAGCGGCCAGGATTTGCCTTCATCCACCTGCGGCTGCGCCGCGCGCTCGGCGCGTAAAAACTCACGGGCATCCAGCCAGCAGGCTTCCAAATCGCGCTGCTGTAGCACCGCCGCCATCAGCCGCGCCGACCAGATTTCGCCGTGCCCCACCACCTCAGCGTAAACGGCATCGGTGATTTTTCCATCCAGCAACGCCGCCAGGCGCTCCAGATCCTGAATAAAACGGCTCAGCAACGGCTGAGCTAACGCCGGCGACAACAGGCCGTTGATCAGGTCGGACTGATAACGACGCAGGCTCTGCTGCACCTGATGGGCCGACAGGCGATCGTTCTGGCTCAGCTTCAGCCAGCTAATCAGTTGGTTCGTGGTGCTGCCCGCGGCGGAAACCACCATTACATCACCCGGCTGACTGTAATCGGCCATAATGCCCGCGACACGCTGATAACAGCTAACATCGGCGAGACTGCTGCCGCCAAATTTATGCAGCTGTCTGCTGTGCGGCGCGCCCGCTGCGGCTGAAATACTCATCTTTTAATCCTCGGCTGCGATCCGGAATGCATTATCCAGATCGGCGATTAAATCTTCATGATCCTCTATCCCAACCGACACGCGCAGTAAGGTATCGGAAATCCCCGCCGCCGCACGCGCTTCCGCCGACATCCCGGCATGAGTCATAGTGGCGGTATGGGAAATCAAGCTTTCTACTCCTCCCAGCGATTCCGCGAGGGTAAATAATTCCAGCGCTTTCAGGAAACGGCGCAGACGCTGTTCGTCGCCGTCGAGCTCAAAACTTAACATGGCGCCAAAGCCGCGCTGTTGACGTACCGCATGCTGATGGCCCGGGTTTTGCGGCAAAGAAGGATGATACAGTTTTTTCACCAGCGGCTGCTGCTGCAAATAGTCCACAATCGCCAGCGCATTACGCTGCGCCGCTGCCATCCGCGGGCCCAGAGTTCGCATTCCGCGCAGCAGTAGATAGCTGTCGAAAGCAGAACCGGTTACGCCAATATTGTTCGCCCACCAGGCGAGTTCGGTCGCTACCGCCGCATCTTTAGCGATCACTGCACCGGCGACCACATCAGAGTGGCCATTAAGGTATTTAGTGCAGGAATGCACCACCAAATCGGCCCCCAGCGCCAGCGGGTTTTGCAGCGCCGGGCTTAAAAAGGTGTTATCCACCACGCTCACTGCGCCGGCGGCACGCGCAGCCTGACAAATCGCGGCGATATCCACCACGCGCAGCAGCGGATTGCTGGGGCTTTCCACCAGCACCAGCTTCGGCTGTTCAGCCAGCGCCGCCTGCAACGCCTCGGCATCGCCCTGATCGACAAACTTCACGCGATAGGCGCCGCGCTTGCTTTGGCTGTCGAACAGACGATAGCTGCCGCCGTAACAGTCATGGGGCGCGACCAACAGATCGCCAGGCTTCAGAAACAGCGTACAGACCAGATGAATAGCGGACATACCGGTGTTGGTCATGACTGCGCCGGCACCGCCTTCCAGTTCGGCCAGCGCCCGCTGCACCACGTCACGCGTAGGATTACCACGACGCGAATAGTCATGGGCGCGAGGCTGATTGAAATCAGTGAAGTTATAGGTGCTGGAAAGGTGAATCGGAGGGACAACGCAGCCATACTGCTGATCATCATTCAAACCGCTGCGCACTGCGATGGTTGCCTGTTTACGCGTCATAGTGCTTACTGTTCCTGAAAGGCCCTGAAAGAAGGCTAACAGGATAACATTAGTCCAGTAGACGTCAATACATCTGGACATCTAAATGTCTTTGCGTATAGATTGAGCAAATGTGCAATAACCGCTAAAATTGCAGTGAATTGCCTTCTGCTGCCAACGCAAGCCACGAAAAATCAGCGAAGTTACGTATTAAATGCTGACATTGATTAGTGAGGCGTGGAAATATCGGGCATAATTGGCTGATTTTCGACAATTTAACTTTTAAAAATTAAGGTAACTCATGGCTGAATGGAATGGCGAATATATCAGCCCTTATGCTGAGCACGGTAAGAAGAGCGAGCAGGTCAAAAAAATTACCGTGTCTATTCCGCTGAAAGTACTGAAAATCCTGACAGATGAACGTACGCGCCGCCAGGTAAACAATCTGCGTCATGCCACTAACAGCGAGCTGTTATGCGAAGCATTTCTGCATGCCTTTACCGGCCAGCCGCTGCCGGACGACGTTGATCTGCGCAAAGAGCGCAGCGATGAAATTCCGGAAGAGGCGAAGAAGATTATGCGTGAGCTGGGTAAAGATCCCGATACCTGGGAATATTGATACGCTGTTTTTTGCGCATAAAAAAACCCAGCCGAAGCTGGGTTTTTTCTTGCATCCGCTCCGTCGAATAACGGTAGCGTCTGCCGGGAAACTTATTTGCTGCCCGGAATGCTGAAGCGTTTGTTGAAGCGCTCAACACGACCACCGGTATCAACAACACGCTGTTTGCCGGTGTAGAACGGGTGGCACTGGCCGCACACGTCCAGGTTCAGATCGTGACCCACGGTTGAGCGAGTTTTGATCACATTACCGCAAGAACAAGTTGCAGTAATTTCAACATACTTAGGATGAATACCTTCTTTCATGGGGTAACCTCAGTAAAGGCCGTGTCGCTCTCCCGCGCCAGGAAAAACCTGCGCCGGCACCACACGTGGATTGAACATTCTGGTGATTTTTGATGCCATATTTCGCACCAAAGGCGGCGAACTATACAGAAAATAACCGCCCAATGCAATCGAATCCGCACATTTATGGCTACACAGTGTACACTACGCCGTTCAACTCTTTTTACGGATAACGTCATGCCCGTTGCTCAGGTCGCGCTGCCCGTTCCGCTCGCACGCCAGTTTGATTACCTGCTTCCCGCTCATCTGCACCCAGTGCCTGGCGGGCGCGTTCGCGTGCCCTTTGGCAACCGCAAGGCGATCGGCATCGTTGTCGGCATCAGCGAGCAAAGCGATCTGCCAACCGAACAGTTGAAAAGCGTGCTGGACTCGCTCGACAGCGAATCGCTGTTTCCCCCTTCGCTATGGCGCATTCTGCACTGGGCCGCCGACTATTATCACTATCCGCTGGGCGAGGTGCTGTTCCATGCGCTGCCGGTACTGCTGCGCCAGGGGAAACCGGCGCAGGAAACGCCGCTCTGGCAGTGGTTTATTACCGAGCAGGGGCGAGAAACCGCGCCGGAAAGCCTGAAACGGGCGCCGAAACAGCAGCAGGCGCTGGCCGCGTTACGCCAGCAGCCGCTTTATCGCCATGAAATTGCCCAGCATGATCTGGCCGACGCGGCGTTGCAGGCGCTACGCGCTAAAGGCTTGTGCGACCTGCGCGAGCATTTGCCTGCCCGCCAGGACTGGCGCGACAGCTTCGCCGTTAACGGCGAACGGCTGCGACTGAATACAGAGCAGGCCTTAGCGGTGGGGGCGATCCGCAGCGAAGATGAGCAGTTTGCGCCCTGGCTGCTGGCCGGGATCACCGGCTCAGGCAAAACGGAAGTCTACCTTAGCGTACTGGAAAATGTACTGGCCCGTGGACGGCAGGCGCTGGTGCTGGTGCCGGAAATCGGCCTGACGCCGCAAACTATCGCCCGCTTTCAGGCGCGCTTTAACGCCCCGATCGACGTCCTGCACTCCGGCCTGAACGACAGCGAACGTATGGCCGTCTGGCTACGCGCGCGTCAGGGCGATAATGCCATTGTGATCGGCACCCGCTCCGCGCTGTTTACGCCCTTCGCTCGCCTGGGCGTGATCATTATTGATGAAGAGCATGACAGCTCTTACAAGCAGCAAGAGGGATGGCGCTATCATGCGCGCGACCTGGCGGTTTTCCGCGCGCGTGAGGAAAATATCCCTATCGTGATGGGTTCGGCGACGCCTGCGCTGGAAACATTGCATAACGTGCAGAGCGGAAAGTATCGTCAGCTCAATTTGAGTAAACGCGCCGGTAATGCGCGCCAGGCGACGCAGCAGCTGATCGATTTAAAAGGCGTTCAGCTGCAGGGCGGCCTGTCGCCTGCGCTGATTCAGCGTATGCGCCTGCATTTACAGGCGGACAACCAGGTGCTGCTGTTTCTTAACCGTCGGGGTTTCTCACCGGCACTGTTATGCCATGACTGCGGCTGGATTGCCGAATGCCAGCGTTGCGATCACTATTACACACTGCATCAACAACAGCGCCAGCTGCGCTGCCATCATTGCGATAGCCAGCGTCCGGTGCCGCGCCAGTGCCCGCAGTGCGGCTCGACGCATCTGGTGCCGGTGGGCCTTGGTACCGAGCAGTTGGAGCATAATCTCCAGAGTTTATTCCCCGGCATACCGCTCTCGCGCATCGATCGTGACACCACCAGCCGCAAAGGGGCGCTGGAGCAACATTTGGCCGACGTGTTTCGCGGCGGCGCGCGGATCCTGATTGGTACGCAGATGTTAGCGAAAGGGCACCATTTTCCCGATGTGACGCTGGTATCGTTACTGGATGTTGATGGCGCGCTCTTCTCGGCGGACTTTCGCGCCGCGGAGCGCTTTGCTCAGCTCTATATTCAGGTCGCCGGCCGTGCCGGCCGTGCTGGCAAACAGGGCGAAGTGCTGCTGCAAACCCATCATCCTGAACATCCGCTACTGCAGATCTTATTGCATCAGGGCTACGATGCATTTGCCAGCCAGACCTTAAGCGAGCGGCGGAGCGTGCAGCTGCCGCCGTTTACCAGCCATGCGCTATTTCGTGCCGACGATCACGATAACCAACAGGCGGCGGCATTTTTACATCAGCTGCGCAACCTGCTGGAGGCGAGCCCGTTCCGTGATGAGCCGTTGTGGATTATGGGCCCGGTGCCTGCGTTGCAGGCTAAGCGCGGCGGACGCTATCGCTGGCAGCTGCTGTTGCAGCACCCGTCGCGTGTTCGACTACAGCAGCTGCTTAAAAGCAGTCTGCCGTTAGTTTCCACCCTGCCGCTGTCGCGTAAGGTGAAATGGACGCTGGATATTGACCCAACGGAAAGCTAACGCTCCCTGCTTGTAAGGTTTGCGAGCTGGATCGAAAAACCTCGAATAAGTCACATTTTTTATGCAATTAAGGTAACGGCACCTCATACAATCTGTTAAAAATGTGATGGCCGTCAGCTTTAATCGCAACAAGCGCAGCAGGCGACAGACGACATATTATTATTCAGGCCGGTGTAAGGAGATAAGCGTTGGAGCAGAACCAGGAGTCGACGGCAGCTACTATGAAAGATGTGGCTGAGCGTGCGGGGGTTTCAACCGCCACCGTATCCCGCGCACTGATGAACCCTGAAAAGGTCTCAGCGACAACCCGCCAAAAAGTTGAGCAGGCGGTAATTGAAGTGGGCTACTCTCCTCATGCTCTGGCGCGCAATGCCAAACGCAGCGAATCACGCACTATTCTGGTTATCGTTCCCGATATCTGCGATCCCTTTTTTAGCGAAATCATTCGTGGCGTTGAAGTAACGGCGGCCGCTGAAGGCTATCTGGTGCTGATCGGCGACTGCGCGCATCAGAATCAGCAGGAAAAAACCTTTCTGAGTCTAATGCTGACGCGCCAGATTGACGGCATGGTGCTGCTCGGCTCCCAGGTGCCTTTCGATACCGGCGTGGAAGAGCAGCGCGGTTTACCGCCGATGGTCATGGCCAATGAATTCTCGCCCGATCTCGAATTGCCGACGGTACATATCGATAACCTGACCGCCGCCTTTGAGGCGGTGAACCATCTGTGGCAGCTGGGCCATCGCCGCATCGCCTGCATTGCCGGCCCGGAAGAGATGCCGCTCAGCCACTACCGTTTGCAGGGCTATATCCAGGCGCTGCGCCGGCATGGACAGGCGATTGAACCACGCTACATTGTGCGCGGCGATTTTACTTTTGAAGCCGGCTCCGCGGCGTTTAAGCGGCTGATGGCATTACCGCAGCCGCCTCAGGCGCTGTTTTGCCATAACGATATTATGGCGCTGGGCGCGATGTCGCAGGCGAAAAGCATGGGGCTGCGCATCCCGCAGGATATCTCTCTGGTTGGTTTTGATGATATCGAACTCTCACGTTACAGTGATCCACCACTGACCACTATTGCGCAGCCGCGCTTTGCTCTGGGACGCGAAGCGATGCTGCTGTTGCTGGAGCAGCTGCAGGGACGCACCGTGAATAACGGCTCGCGCCTGCTGGAGTTTGAACTCAAACTGCGCGGAAGCACAATGCACGCCAGCTAAGCGCATCCACGCTCCTGATCGGTCAGTTTCAGCAGATTCTTAAACGACTCACCGCTGGTCAAACTTCCAGCCCTTGAGTAACATGGCGGGCTAATAGCTGGATAGCTAAAGCGTTGCGCTAACTTAGCGCGTTTTATCCAGCGGGCATTTTCTTCTTTGAATTAGCGGAACGATTAGTGGCACAAAAAGATTATGTAGGCCGCGGGCGTTCGACAGGGACGCGTCGCAAGAAAAGTAATAGCCGCAGCAAGAAACGCAACGGCAGCTCCGGCGTTTCAAAAATAATGATAGGGCTGGCGGTAGCGGTGCTGGTGGCATTCGCGGGCGGGCTGTGGTTTATCGCCCACCATAAAAAAGAAGAGACGCCGGTAATCCCGGATCATAAGGTCAGCGGCAACGGGCTGCCGCCGAAGCCGGAAGAGCGTTGGAAATATATTAAAGAGCTGGAAAACCGTCAGCTTAGCGTGCCCACACCAAAAGAGCCTTCCGCTGGCGGCGAAGTTCAGTCGCAGACTCAGCTTACTGATGAGCAGCGTCAACTGCTGGAGCAAATGCAGGCCGATATGCGCCAGGCACCGACTCAGCTAAACGAAGTCCCGTGGAATGAACAAACGCCGATGCAGCGCCAGCAGACGCTACAGCGTCAGCAACAGCAGCTGCAACAACAGCAGTTACAGCAGCAGCGCCTTGAACAACAGCAGCGCGCTCAACAGCAGCAGCGCCTTGAGCAGCAGCAACGTCTACAGCAACAGCGTGTTCAGCAGCAGCAAACTACTCAGCAAACCCATATGCTGCCGCAAAATGGATCTCAGTCGGTAAACGCGCCGAAGTCGCAGGATAACAGCCGCGTTAAACCGCAGGAAACGGCTAAAGCCAAAGCGGTGGAGAAAGAGAAGTCGCAGCGCTGGATGGTGCAGTGCGGCTCGTTTAAAGGCAGCGAGCAGGCGGAATCAATACGCGCCCAATTGGCCTTTGAAGGTTTTGAAAGCCGGATCACCAACGGCGGCGGCTGGAACCGTGTGGTTATCGGGCCTTACAACAGCCGCGCCAGCGCCGACAGCACGCTGAAACGCCTGCGCAGTTCCGGTCATTCTGGCTGTATTCCTCTCGCCGTTGGGGGTTGAAACCCTCCAAACCTGCCCCATATCTTGTTGCATTATGCTTCGCGCCACGCAGCGCGAAGCGCTTTTTCCACTGTAACAAGGGGTCTGCCCGTGACAACGATAGTAAGTGTACGACGCAACGGCCACGTAGTAATTGGCGGTGATGGCCAGGCTACGCTCGGTAATACCGTAATGAAAGGCAACGTCAAAAAAGTGCGCCGTCTCTACAATGATAAGGTGATTGCGGGTTTTGCTGGCGGTACAGCCGATGCCTTTACGCTGTTTGAACTTTTCGAGCGCAAGCTGGAAATGCATCAGGGCCATTTGGTTAAAGCCGCGGTGGAACTTGCTAAAGACTGGCGTACCGACCGCATGCTGCGCAAGCTTGAAGCGCTGCTGGCGGTGGCGGATGAAAACGCCTCTCTGATTATTACCGGTAATGGTGATGTCATCCAACCTGAAAACGATCTGATCGCGATTGGCTCCGGCGGCCCGTACGCTCAGGCGGCGGCACGCGCCCTGCTGGAAAATACCGAGCTTAGCGCTCGCGACATTACCGAAAAAGCGTTGGGTATTGCAGGTGACATTTGCATCTATACCAACCACAATCTGACTATTGAAGAATTAGCGTCCAAGGCGTAAGGATCGAAACTATGTCTGAAATGACTCCGCGCGAGATTGTCAGCGAACTGAACAGATTTATTATCGGCCAGGATGGCGCCAAACGTGCTGTGGCGATCGCCCTGCGCAACCGCTGGCGTCGTATGCAGCTGGACGAAGATCTGCGCCATGAAGTTACGCCGAAAAATATTCTGATGATTGGCCCGACCGGCGTAGGTAAAACCGAAATCGCCCGTCGCCTGGCCAAACTGGCTAACGCGCCTTTTATCAAGGTAGAAGCCACCAAGTTCACCGAAGTTGGCTACGTAGGTAAAGAAGTGGATTCTATTATTCGCGACTTGACCGATGCGGCGATGAAAATGGTACGCATGCAGGCGATTGAACGAAATCGCTACCGCGCAGAAGAGATGGCTGAAGAGCGCATCCTCGACGTGCTGATCCCACCGGCTAAAAATAACTGGGGCCAGCCGGAGCAAAATGCTGAGCCATCCGCCGCCCGCCAGTCCTTCCGTAAAAAACTGCGCGAAGGCCAGCTGGATGACAAAGAGATTGAAATCAATCTGGCCGCCGCGCCGATGGGCGTGGAAATCATGGCGCCTCCAGGCATGGAAGAGATGACCAGCCAGCTGCAGTCGATGTTTCAGAACCTGGGCGGCCAAAAGCAGAAGCCGCGCAAGCTGAAGATCAAAGAGGCGATGAAGCTGCTGGTGGAAGAGGAAGCGGCCAAGTTGGTTAACCCGGAAGAGCTGAAAGAAGAGGCGATCGAAGCGGTTGAGCAACACGGTATCGTGTTTATCGATGAGATCGACAAAATCTGTAAGCGTGGCGAAACCTCAGGCCCGGACGTGTCACGTGAAGGCGTGCAGCGCGATCTGCTGCCGCTGGTGGAAGGTTGTACCGTTTCTACCAAGCATGGCATGGTGAAAACTGACCATATTCTGTTTATCGCTTCCGGCGCCTTCCAGGTTGCCAGCCCATCGGATCTGATCCCGGAACTGCAGGGCCGTCTGCCGATTCGCGTAGAACTGCAGCCGCTCACCGTGAATGATTTCGAACGCATCCTGACCGAGCCAAGCGCTTCCGTTACCGTTCAGTATAAAGCGCTGATGGGGACCGAAGGCGTGAATATCAGCTTCACCGAAGATGGCATTCGCCGTATCGCCGAAGCGGCCTGGCAGGTTAACGAAACCACCGAAAACATTGGTGCGCGTCGTCTGCATACGGTACTGGAGCGTCTGATGGAAGATATCTCCTATGATGCCAGCGATCGCAACGGCGACAGCATTACCATTGATGCCGCGTATGTTTCGCAGCATCTGGATCAGCTGGTGGCGGACGAAGACCTTAGCCGCTTCATTCTGTAACCGCTGTTTTTTCTTAATAAGGAGGCTACGGCCTCCTTTTTTTATTTCCGCGATGCCCTCGTTAAACCACGCCGACTTGACGAAGATTAAGATGTTTTTCACCAGCCGCCGTAGACTCCTTCTACCCCTTTTTGATTAAACTCAGCGGCGGTCTCGCTTATGGAACATATTCAACGGGCAACGTTCTTTCACTTCCGCGCCTGGCTGGAAAGCCTGCGTTTACGCACTCTGCCGCTGGCTTTCGCCTCTATTCTCACCGGCTCCGCGCTGGCCTGGTGGCAAGGAACATTCAGCCTGCCTGTCGCCCTGCTCTGCTTCTTCACCAGCGGCCTGTTGCAGGTGTTATCTAATCTGGCTAATGATTATGGCGATGCGGTAAAAGGCAGCGACGGCAGCACGCGTCTGGGCCCGCTGCGCGGCATCCAAAAAGGCGCGATAACCTTAGCGCAGCTGCGAGCGGCGATGATTATCGCTACCGGGATGGCGCTGGTTTGCGGCATCTTACTGATTGGCTATGCCTGCAATACGCTAAGCGATATGTTTAGCTTTCTGCTGCTGGGCGCGCTGGCGGTTGTCGCGGCGATCGCCTACACCGTGGGCAAAAAGCCTTATGGCTACCTGGGCCTGGGCGATTTATCGGTGCTGATATTTTTCGGCTGGCTGGCCGTTAGCGGCAGCTTTTACCTGCAAAGCCACTTTATCGAGCCGCTGGTGCTGCTGCCTGCGACAGCCTGCGGCCTGCTGGCGGCGGCGGTACTGAATATTAATAACCTGCGCGATATTGAAACCGATCGTCAATGCGGCAAGATGACGCTGGCGGTACGTCTGGGGGCCGATAACGCCCGGCGCTATCATATTTTGCTGCTGAGCGGCGCACTGCTCTGTTTTGCCACCTTTGCCTGCCTGGGGCGCCCAGGCTGGGGAAGCTGGCTTTTCCTGCTCGCTGTGCCGCTGTTCTGGCAGCAGGGACGCTATATTCTGCGTGAAACCTCGCCCGTCGCCATGCGTCCTATGCTGGAGAAGACAGTCAAAGCGGCGCTATTAGCGAACGTACTGTTTTCTATAGGGATGCTGCTTTGATTGATGTACCGCAACTTTTCTACCGTTGATGATTTTGCCAACAACTTAAATAAAGCGATATACTTAGCGCTCCTGTGGCAAACAGACGAAAACCCTATGAAATACGATACTTCCGAACTCTGCGACATCTATCACGAAGATGTAAACGTGGTAGAGCCCCTTTTCTCCAATTTTGGAGGTCGCACCTCGTTTGGCGGCCAAATCACGACAGTGAAATGTTTCGAGGACAACGGCCTGTTATACGACTTGCTGGAAGAAAATGGCCGGGGTCGTGTGCTGCTGGTAGACGGTGGCGGATCGGTACGGCGCGCATTGGTTGATGCTGCGCTGGCGCAACTGGCGGTGCAAAACGAGTGGGAAGGCATCGTGGTTTACGGTTCGGTTCGTCAGGTTGACGATTTGGAAGAGCTGGATATTGGCATCCAGGCTATCGCCGCTATTCCGGTTGGCGCCGCGGGCGAAGGCATCGGCGAAAGCGACATCCGCGTTAATTTCGGCGGCGTCACCTTCTTTTCCGGCGACCATCTTTATGCAGACAATACCGGTATTATCCTGTCGGAGGATCCGCTGGATATTGAATAGTGGATTCCTACCCCGCTCCAGAGCTTTTCGCCAGGGCGGATAACGGACAGCAAAAACGGGTGCCTGGGCACCCGTTTTTTATGTTCGATGAAAGCAGCATCCGTGCGGATTAGACTTCTTCCATCTTACCTAACAAAGCCCGCAGGCGTTCCTGCCACTGAACCTGCTCTTCTTTCAGGTGCTGATTTTCACGCACCAGCGCTTCACTGTTTCCCGAGGCCTGCTGTACTTCATGTTTCAGGCTATTGTTCTGTTCTTTCAGCTCTTCAATTTCCATCTGCAGCAGCGTGATGGTATCAATCGCCTGCTGTACTTTTGCTTCCAGTTTCTCGAATACTTCAAATGACATTCTATGACTTCTCCTAATCGCAAGGCGTAGATGATGCCAGCCGCAGACGACGAGACATCACAAAAATTCGTAAAAGACCCTAACACTCCGATTGTAAGTAGCCACACAGCCCAAGTCCAGCGGCGAACCGTTGTGAAGCGCAGTATGTAACAATTTTCAGCATATGCCGAAAGCCGCGTAACGGTTAATCCGCAATAATGGCGCATTTGTTAACAAAACGAGCGTAACGCACGACCAGCGAGCGCAAAAACGCGATTAAATAGCGGGTAAAGACGCGAAAACGCGCATTTTTTTGATGCACCACACAGTTTTAACGTTCGCTATTTCTCGTTTATGCGCGTTAACGATAAATTCACAACAGCCCTACAATTGTTCGGGCAGCTCAATGGAATGAAAACAACGATTGATAAAATTTAACCTCGCCTTCAGGAATCTCATTATGAGTCAGACAGCAACGAGCACACTTAAAGGTCAGTGCATTGCCGAATTTCTTGGAACCGGCATGATCATCTTCTTCGGCGCTGGCTGTGTCGCCGCAATGAAGCTGGCCGGCGCCGCTTTCGGCCAGTGGGAAATCTGTATTATCTGGGGCCTCGCCGTTTCCATGGCTGCCTATATGACCGCAGGCGTTTCAGGCGCGCATCTGAATCCTGCTGTCACCGTCGCGCTTTGTCTGTTCGCCAACTTTGAAGGGCGCAAGGTCGTACCTTACATTGTGGCGCAGATCGCCGGTGCCTTTAGCGCCGCAGCGCTGGTGTACGGGCTTTATTACAATTTGTTTATCGATTATGAAGCCAGCCATCAATTAATGCGCGGCAGCGTAGAAAGCCTCGATCTGGCAGGTATTTTCTCCACCTATCCTAATCCGCATATCAGCGTAGGTCAGGCGTTTTTAGTTGAGATGGTGATCACCGCCGTCCTGATGTCGGTCATTATGGCGCTGACCGATGACGGCAACGGCGTACCGCGTGGCCCGCTCGCTCCGTTACTGATCGGCCTGCTGGTCGCCGTTATCGGCGGCGCGATGGGCCCGCTGACCGGCTTCGCGCTGAATCCGGCGCGTGACTTCGGCCCAAAAATTTTCGCCTGGCTGGCAGGCTGGGGCAACGTTGCCTTTACCGGTGGCCGTGATATCCCTTATTTCCTCGTGCCGATTTTTGGCCCGCTGGTCGGTGCCTGCCTGGGCGCATGGGGTTATCGCTCACTGATTTGCCGTCATCTGCCCTGCAACCTTAACATCACGCAGGATATTAAAGCGGGAAAGCCGGTCGCACGCGCTGAGCAACGTAAAGCGTAACAGTGTTCAATCTTTGCACATCAGGAATTGATTATGTCTACAGATAAAAAATATATTGTCGCGCTCGATCAGGGCACCACCAGCTCCCGCGCCGTAGTTCTCGACCATGACGCCAACATCGTAGCCGTCTCTCAACGCGAATTTACCCAGATCTACCCGAAAGCGGGCTGGGTTGAACATGATCCGATGGATATCTGGGCTTCTCAAAGCTCCACGCTGGTTGAAGTCCTGGCGCATGCCGATATTCGTTCCGACCAGATTGCCGCTATCGGCATTACCAACCAACGCGAAACGGCCATTGTCTGGGATAAAGAATCCGGCAAGCCGATTTATAATGCGATTGTCTGGCAAGATCCGCGCACGGCCGACTACTGTGAAAAGCTGAAAAAAGAGGGGCTGGAAGAGTATATCCAGCACACCACCGGTCTGGTCATCAACCCTTACTTCTCCGGCACTAAAGTAAAATGGATTCTTGATCATGTCGAAGGCGCCCGCGAGCGCGCGAAGCGTGGCGAACTGCTTTTCGGCACCGTAGATACCTGGCTTATCTGGAAAATGACTCAGGGTCGGGTGCATATTACCGACCATACCAACGCCTCACGTACCATGATGTACAACATTCATAAGCTGGAATGGGATCAGCGCATGCTGGATATCCTCGACATTCCGCGTGAAATGCTGCCAGAAGTGAAGTCTTCTTCTGAAGTGTATGGTCAAACGAATATCGGCGGTAAAGGCGGCACGCGTATTCCTATCGCCGGTATCGCTGGCGATCAACAGGCGGCGCTGTATGGTCAGCTCTGTGTGCTGCCGGGTATGGCGAAGAACACCTACGGTACCGGCTGCTTTATGTTGATGAACACCGGCGCCGAAGCGGTAACTTCTACGCATGGCCTGTTAACCACCATCGCCTGCGGTCCGCGCGGCGAAGTAAACTATGCGCTGGAAGGTGCGGTATTTATCGGCGGCGCAGCGATTCAATGGCTGCGCGATGAGATGAAGCTGATCAGCGATTCTGCCGACTCAGAATATTTCGCGATGAAAGTAAAAGATTCAAACGGCGTATATATGGTTCCCGCTTTTACCGGCCTCGGCGCGCCTTACTGGGATCCCTATGCGCGCGGCGCACTGTTCGGCCTGACGCGCGGCGCCAACGCCAACCATATTATTCGCGCGACGCTGGAATCGATCGCCTGGCAGACGCGCGACGTGCTGGAAGCGATGCAGAACGACGCCAATACGCGCCTGCAGTCGCTGCGCGTTGACGGCGGCGCGGTCGCTAATAACTTCCTGATGCAATTCCAGTCCGATATCCTCGGCACGCGCGTAGAGCGGCCGGAAGTGCGTGAAGTTACTGCGCTGGGAGCAGCTTATCTTGCCGGTCTGGCGGTGGGCTTCTGGAAAGATCTGGATGAAGTGCGTGCTAAAGCAGTGATTGAACGCGAATTCCGCCCCAGCATTGAAACCACCGAGCGTAACTATCGCTATGCCGGCTGGCGGAAAGCCGTGGCCCGCGCTCAGGCCTGGGAAGAACACGACGAATAATGCTGTAGGCCCGCGTCGCCGGTCGGCGCGGGCTTTTCTCTCCCCTTCTCCCCGCTGTGATACACTTTCGCCTCATTTGTTTTTTCAGAGGCTGGTCATGAAACGAGAACTCGCCATTGAATTTTCCCGCGTTACCGAAGCTGCCGCTCTGGCAGGCTATAAATGGCTAGGTCGCGGCGATAAAAATCAGGCTGACGGCGCCGCCGTCAATGCCATGCGCATTATGCTCAATAAGGTTAATATCGACGGTCAGATTGTCATCGGAGAAGGCGAAATCGATGAGGCCCCGATGCTCTATATCGGTGAGAAAGTCGGCACTGGCAATGGCGATGCCGTCGATATCGCTGTCGATCCGATTGAAGGCACGCGTATGACCGCCATGGGTCAGGCGAATGCGCTGGCGGTGCTGGCGGTCGGCGACCGCGGAACCTTCCTGCATGCGCCCGATATGTATATGGAAAAGCTAATTGTCGGCCCGGGCGCGAAAGGTCATATCGATCTTAACCTGCCGCTGGAAACTAACCTGAAAAACATTGCCGCCGCGTTAGGTAAAACGCTCGACGCGCTAACGGTGACTATTCTGGCGAAGCCGCGGCATGATGAGGTAATTAAGCAGATGCAGCAGCTGGGCGTGCGCATCTTCGCGATTCCTGACGGCGATGTCGCCGCGTCCATTCTGACCTGTATGCCCGATAGTGAAGTGGATGTGCTGTATGGCATCGGCGGCGCGCCGGAAGGGGTGGTATCCGCGGCGGTGATCCGTGCGCTGGATGGCGATATGCAGGGCCGTTTGCTGCCCCGGCATGAGGTAAAAGGTGAAAGCGAAGAAAACCGTCGTCTGGGCGAGCAGGAGCTGGCGCGTTGCCAGGAGATGGGTATCAACGCCCGTCAGGCGCTGACGCTGGATATGATGGCGCGCAACGACAACGTGATTTTCGCCGCTACCGGCATTACCAGCGGCGACCTGCTGAAAGGCATTACGCGCCAGGGAAATATCGCTACCAGTGAAACCTTGCTGATCCGCGGTAAATCACGGACCATCCGCCGTATCCAGTCGATTCATTATCTCGACCGTAAGGATACGGCGCTGCATCAGTGGATTTTGTAAAGATCAAACCGCCTGCGGTTCAGGGTCTTTGGACAGCGGCCACCAGCACAGCAGCATTAGCACGGCGGTCGCGCACATTAACATCCCCAGACTAAACTGGCTGTTTTGCGGCAGCATCGCTGACAGCCAGGCAACCAGCCCGGAGCCCAGGTTCTGCAGCCCGCCGATGAGCGCGCCAGCCGTACCCGCCAGCCAGGCGTAGGGCTCCATCGCACCGGATGTCGCCAGCGGAAACATCATTCCTGCGCCAAAGAAAAACAGTGATGCCGGCACCAACAGCGTCCAGATATTCATAATGCCAAACCAGGCGGGCAGCCACATCAGAACGCCGGCCAGCAGGCAGCTGTTTACCGCATACCACATCAGCGTATGGAAGCTTTTCTCATCACGTCCTGCAAACCAGGCGCCGAAAAAGGCCGCCGGGATCGGCAGAATAAACAGAATGCTGATCGTCATCGCATCCAGCCCCAGCACGCCGCCCATCAGGATGCCGCAGCTTGCCTCATAGACGGCAATTCCCGCCAGCGCGCCAATAAGCATAACCAAATAACGTACAAAGATGCGATCGCTCAGCAGCGGACGATAACGTGAAAATAACGGTCGCATCTCGCCCGTCGGAGGCCGGGTTTCCGGCAGCCAGCGCGCCATTGCGCCCGTTACCAGCAGACACAGCAGCAGCAGAAAGGCAAAGCAGGCGTGCCAGCCAAACAGATGCGTCAGCGTCGCGCCAATCATTGGCGCCGCCAGCGGGCTGACAAGAATCCCCATATTCAACAGGCTGTTTGCCTGACGCAGCGCGCTACCGGCATAGAGATCACGCGGCATGGTGCGCGCCATCACGCCCGCCACGCCGGTGCCTAAGCCCTGTAGCGCGCTGGCGGCAATCAGCCAGTCAACGGAAGGCGCCAACAGCGCACCCAGCGCGCCGAGCATAAAAATAGCCATGCCCGCCAGGATCACCGGCTTGCGTCCTACGCTATCGGAGAGCGGCCCGTAAATAAGTTGTGAACCGCCATATGTCATCAGGTATGCGGCCATGACGCGTTGCATTACGCCATCACGTACGTTAAAAGATGCAGCAATGTCAGCCATTGCCGGGACATAAATGGTTTGCGCCATTTGTCCTACCGCCACCAATACAATCAGCATCAGTAACAGATGTCCGTTTTCTATCTTTTTCATAGCCACTTAAAAGAAAGTTACAGGATAAAAGCCCACTATTCGGATGTTATGTAGCAAATTAGCAGGCATTACAGGTTTGATGGCGGCAAAAATACCAGTTTGCCTGAAGAAAGGAATCCGGCACGAATAAGTTTTTTTACCATTCTGCCAGCAGAAATTGCCCATCTTTGTAAAACTAACTATACGGCCGCACAAACTGATAGCGCCTTTTGTCGCTCAGAGCTTTTCTGAGTCCAGCAGGCTGGAAAAAGCGCCCCTGAGTGGCGAAGATAAGCGCAGAGCTAACTGGAAAGAGGATAAGTCATGGCTGAATGGGTTAACGGCAACGTTACGGAGGTTACACACTGGACGGACAGTTTGTTCAGCATCACGGTTAATGCTCCCGTCACGCCCTTTACCGCCGGCCAGTTCGCCAAGCTGGCGTTAGAGATTGACGGAGAACGGGTACAGCGCGCCTATTCCTATGTTAATGCGCCCGCTAACCCCGCGCTGGAATTTTACCTGGTGAACGTTCCGGAAGGTAAATTAAGCCCAAGGCTGCACGCCTTACAGCCCGGCGATCAGGTGATGGTAACCAAAGAGGCCGCCGGCTTTTTTGTGCTGGAAGAGATCCCCGAATGCCAAACCCTGTGGATGCTAGCCACCGGCACCGCTATCGGCCCTTATCTTTCGATTTTGCAACAGGGCGAAGGACTGGCGCGTTTCCAGAGTCTGGTACTGGTGCATGCCGCGCGCTACGCTGCGGACTTAAGCTATCTGCCGCTGATGCAGCAGCTGGAACAGCGCTATCAAGGCCAGCTGCGTATCCAGACGGTAGTCAGCCGTGAAGAGCGTCCCGGCTCGTTAACCGGCCGCATCCCGGCGTTGATTGCCAGTGGCGCACTGGAACAGGCGGTGGGGCTGCCGATGGATGCCGATAGCAGCCATATTATGCTGTGCGGCAATCCGCAGATGGTGCGTGATACCCAACAGCTGCTGAAAGAGACGCGAGCGATGAACAAACATCTGCGGCGTAAACCCGGCCATATCACCAGCGAACATTACTGGTGAGGGCTTTTTTCTGCGCCGCGCTTGCGAAAATAATTGACCCGCTGCGCGGCCTGGCCATAGCGGTTTTCCCCCGCCGAACCGCTCAGCAGGCCTAATTCGCAAAGCATGCCGATAAGGATAAGCGTCGGCACAAAGCGCCCCAGACCTGTATGCCAGCCCGTGCCCAGCACGCCCCAGTTACCTGCCAGCAATATCCAGGCGACCACCAGCAACAGCGCCCAATAGCCGCGTTTGTTACGATCGTGCAGACGCTTCACCAGCACGGCGCTGGCGGGCCACAATAAACAGACCACGCCGAAGGCCGCCATCTGGTTATCCAGTAGATCGTTTGCCGCCAGCGTAAAAAGCGCGGTCATGGTCAACAGCCAGACGATCTGCCAAATCCAGAAGTCTCGCCGTCCCAAACGACCACGATAAGAAAAACACCATTGCTGTAGCGTCATGCTTTCGTCCCGAGGAAAACTAAAAAGGGTTGCCGCAGTTTTTGACTTTGGCGGGTAAAAACCGTTCTAATCTGGGCTGAGTTTACTGGACGGGGCAGAAAAAATGAAGAAAGCGCCAGGCTCTTTGCTGACGCCCATCCCGATACTGTTGGCACTGTTGACGGGCACCGCAGCGCATGCCGTCGAGGTATCGTCGCGTAGTGAAGCGTTACCCACTGCGCCTTATTTGCTGCCAGGCGCGCCAACGTTTGATATGAGTATTGCGCAGTTTCGGGAAAAATATAATACGGCAAATCCTGATTTACCGCTTAGCGAATACCGGGCGATCGACAGCCGGCTGGATAAAAGCACCCTCACGCGGGCAGCCAGTAAAATCAGCGAAACGCTCTATGCTTCCACGGCGCTGGAACCCGGTACCGGGAAAATAAAAACGTTGCAGATTACCTGGCTGCCGATCCCCGGTCCTGAGGAAAAAGCGGCCCAGGAAAAAGCGCTGGCGTATATGACGGCGCTGATGCGCTTTTTCTCACCGACGCGTTCAGTCGAAGATAGCCGCAAGCGGTTAGATGAACTGCTGAGCAAAGGTAAAGGTGCGCGCTATTATGTGCAAACCGAAGGAGCGTTACGCTTCGTGGTCGCCGACAACGGCGACAAGGGGCTGACCTTCGCCGTAGAGCCGATTAAGCTCTCGCTTACGGTGCCGTAAGGGTTGCGCCAAAAATGACGAAAAGCAAAGCCATTCAGGGTTAACATCTCTATACTGTCTGGCAGACATCGCTGCCCTTCGGGCAGTGTACTTTACTGGTATTGCGTTACACGTGGAGGATATGATGCGACATCCATTAGTTATGGGTAACTGGAAGCTGAACGGCAACAAAAAGATGGTCAGCGATCTGATCGACGGCCTGCGTAAAGAACTGAATGCCGTTCAGGGTTGTGGCGTTGCCATCGCCCCGCCAGTGATGTATCTGGATCAGGCGCAGCAGGCGCTGGCCGACAGCCAGATCGTACTGGGTGCCCAGAACGTTGATGTTAACCTGTCTGGCGCATTTACCGGTGAAGTCTCTGCCGAAATGCTGAAGGATATTGGCGCTCGCTATATCATTATCGGCCATTCAGAACGCCGTACTTATCACAAAGAAAGCGATGAGTTTATTGCGAAAAAATTCGCTGTGCTGAAAGAAGCGGGTCTGATTCCGGTACTGTGCATCGGTGAAACCGAAGCAGAAAACGAAGCGGGTAAAACCGAAGAAGTGTGCGCTCGTCAAATTGATGCGGTGCTGGAAAGCCAGGGCGCAGCTGCCTTTAACGGCGCGGTGATTGCCTATGAACCGATCTGGGCGATTGGTACCGGCAAATCAGCTACTTCAGCGCAGGCGCAGGCGGTACATAAGTTCATTCGTGAACATATTGCGAAGAAAGACGCGAAAGTCGCCGAGCAGGTTATTATCCAGTACGGTGGCTCCGTTAACGATAAAAATGCCGCAGAGCTTTTTGCGCAACCGGATATCGACGGTGCGCTGGTTGGCGGTGCTTCACTGAAAGCTGACGCATTTGCCGTCATCGTCAAGGCCGCTGCCGCAGCGAAAGCCTGATGTTCAACGGGCGGCGCTGCCGCCCGTTTCCTGTGACGTCTTAATGCAAAATCGTACAGCTGTGATCCTGCAACTCCTCTGCTGAAGCTCGATTCATCCTCAGCCAGTCACGCTCAATTGCCATTAATGCCAGCCGTCCATCGGATAAGCTTGCCAGCGCCAAACCATATTTACCCATCTCCTGCTGCGCCTGCGGCACTTCCCGCATAAAACGAATAAAACTGCTCTGCTGCGCCAGTTCATCCGGCGTTATGGTGCGGATTAGCCAGCGATGCTGATGCAGCGTTTGCGGCTGCCAGCGCGCGTTCAGCTGCGGCGTTAGCCTGTCCAGCTGCTGTCGCGCCTCACGACTCAGGCAGGAAATATGAATATGTAGCTGGTTTTGCGTGCGGCCATACTCAGAATTAATGGTTAATGAGATCGCGCTATCGGGAACCGCGGCGCCGCGGCGCATCGTCAGCAGCTGACGCTGTTGCCAGGCCAGCGCAACAAAGTTGGGCGTAGCGGGATCCCCTAACGCCGGGCTTTCGATGCCGCAGATACGGGCAACGGGCATTAACAGATACTGTAAAGGACCGTTACGATCTTTCATCGTGACATAGCCAGCGGCCATATCAACGCGCTGACAGGGGCTGGGATCGTTTTTTTGCTGCTGACCCGGCACGCACTGCTGGCTAATGATCTGCCACAGCGCATTGCCGTTATGATGAAAACGCCACGCCGCGAAGGCCAGCGCGATAAGAATAAAGACGATAACAAGCGTAACAATTTTCCGAGCGCGTGCAGGCACTGGCATAGCGACTCCTCCTGATGACCGCTGACAATTCTCGTTACCTTAACGAGAATCGCCACGCTAAATCATCGGAGGATAACGTGCTAGCGTTTCATTACCTGGTCGTAGGTGCCGCCTTCAGCAAAGTGCGTTTTCTGCGCCTGCGTCCAGCCGCCAAACTTATTATCGATAGTGAACAGTTTTAATGGCGTAAAGGTGCTAGCGTATTTCTTCGCCACTTCGGCATCACGTGGACGATAGAAGTTTTGCGCGGCAATGGCCTGTCCTTCCGGCGAATAGAGGTAATTCAGATAGTCATTGGCCGCTTTGCGCGTGTCGCGGTCATCGACCACCCGATCGACAACGGAGACGGTCGGCTCGGCAAGAATAGACTCGCTGGGAGTAACAATCTCAAACTGGTCTTTACCCAGCTTGTTTACCGCCAGATAAGCTTCATTTTCCCAGGCGATCAACACATCGCCAATGCCGCGTTCAACAAAGGTATTGGTTGCGCCGCGCGCGCCTGAATCCTGAACTTCTACGTTCTTATACAGCGCTTTGACAAACTCCAGCGCCTTATTCTGATCGCCATGGTTCTGATCCAGGGCGTAGCCCCAGGCGGCCAGATAGTTCCAGCGGGCGCCGCCAGAGGTTTTGGGATTCGGCGTAATAACCGCAACGCCTGGCTTAAGCAGATCGGGCCAGTCGTGGATCTGCTTGGGGTTGCCCTTACGCACCAGGAAAACGATAGTGGACGTATAAGGCGCAGAGTTATTCGGCAGGCGTTTTATCCACTCTTTATTTACCCGGCCGCGTTCGGCAATAGCATCAATATCGGATGCCAGCGCCAGCGTCACCACATCGGCTCGGATGCCGTTGATTACCGAGGTTGCCTGTTTGCCAGAGCCGCCATGCGACTGGCGAATAACGATATTATCGCCGGTTTCCTGCTTGTAGTGCGCGCTGAACGCTTTGTTATATTGTTCATACAGTTCACGCGTCGGATCGTAAGAAACGTTTAACAGTTCGATATTTTTTGCCAGTACGTTGGTTGATGCCAGTAAAACGGCCAGCCCTACACTCCACTTATTCATCGCACGCTCTCCCGGAAGTTATTAACGAAAGCGTGACATAAAGCTTACGGTGTTTTAAAGAATTAAAAATCGGAGGTTATTACTTTATGGAATATAGGTGGGGAGAATAAGGCGCTGTGTGGACAGCGCCCTGAAAAGCATTAGTAGAGTTTTTTTGCGGTTTCCAGCCAGTCGCGCTTGAACGGGCGCTTCATGTTTTCAATGGCATCGATAATGTCGTGATGCACCATCTTCTCATTCTGGATACCCACGCAGCGGCCACCGTAGCCCTGCAGCAGCAGTTCAATCGCGTAGGCGCCCATACGTGAAGCCAGGATGCGGTCATAAGCGACCGGCGCGCCACCGCGCTGAATGTGGCCCAGCACCGTAGCGCGAGTTTCACGTTTAGTTTCCGCTTCGATATACTTCGCCAGCTCATCGATATCACAGATATGCTCGGTGATTGCCACGATAGCGTGCTTTTTACCTTTCTCAATACCGGCTTTAATTTCCTGTACCAGTTCTTCACGGGTATAAGGGATCTCCGGCAGTACGATAAACTCACAGCCGCCCGCAATCGCTGCCGCCAGCGTCAGGTCGCCACAGTAACGGCCCATCACTTCAACGATGGAAATACGCTGATGCGAAGAAGAGGTATCACGCAAGCGGTCAATCGCTTCAACGACCGTTTCCAGCGCAGTGAAATAGCCAATGGTATAGTCGGTGCCGGCAACGTCGTTATCGATGGTGCCCGGCAGACCGATACACGGAAAGCCCATTTCCGTCAGGCGTTTCGCCCCCATATAGGAACCGTCGCCGCCAATCACCACCAGCGCATCGATATTGCGCTTTTTCATGTTCTCAATCGCGACCTGACGGGTTTCCTCATTACGGAATTCCGGAAAGCGCGCGGAGCCCAAAAAGGTGCCGCCGCGGTTAATCATGTCAGAAACGCTGTAGCGGTCGAGGTTGATCATGCGGTCTTCATACAAGCCGAGATAGCCATCATAAATGCCACAAACTTCCAGTCCTTCACTCAGGGCGGAGCGGACTACACCGCGAATAGCTGCGTTCATCCCTGGGGCGTCGCCGCCGCTTGTCAGTACACCGATTTTCTTGATCATGGCTACCTCTGGACTCAATACTTAATGATGAATTCGTTACGCCGGAAAGGTTCGACGCCCGCTCAGTGTCCGATCTTACCGACTCATAATGGCAAATAGTATATCAAACCCCTGCTGCTGAATTGATTCAGGTCAGACTAGTTTCGGGTAAAATCTTTTACACAATGTGACTTTTCGCCTCGCTCAAAAGCCAGGCTGATATTATTTCACACTTCTGCCTATAAAAAACCCTGCGGCTCGGTACGAGCCACAGAACAGGGATCCTGATGGATAATGATATCAGAGCCAGGAAACTGCTTTAAAAGCGCTTGTTCAACCTGCTCCGCCACGCGATGCGCCTGAATTAATGGCAAATTGTCTTCTATTTCCAGATGGACCTGAATAAAGCGGGTCGGACCGGATTGTCGGGTGCGCAAATCGTGTGCGCCCTGCACGCCGGGCCAGGTGGTGATAATTTTAACAATCTCTTGCCGCTCCGCATCGGGCAACGCGCGGTCAAGCAAGGACTGTACGGCATCATAGCCCATCCGTAACGCGCTAAACAGAATCCAGGCGCCAATACCTAACGCAAAGAGCGCATCAGCGCGGGTAAAGCCATACCAGCTCAGGGCTAACGCCAGCAGAATGGCACCATTCATCAATACGTCAGACTGATAATGCAACATATCGGCACGGATTGCCTGACTTTGCGTTTTACGCACCACCCAGCGCTGGAAAGTGACCAGCAGCAGCGTGGAAACCAAAGCCACCAGCGTCACCACCATGCCGACCAGCGGCGCATGCAGCACACCAGGATTGGCTAAATGCTGAATACCGGTCAGGAACAGAAACAGGGCGGAGCCGGAAATAAACATGCTTTGCGCCAGCGCCGCCAGCGATTCTGCTTTACCATGACCAAAGGTATGTTCCGCATCCGCAGGCTGCAATGAATAGCGCACCACTAAAAGATTAGTTAAAGAGGCGGCAGTATCCACCAGCGAATCGACCAGCGCCGCCAGTACGCTAACCGAGCCGGTATACCACCAGGCGAATATTTTGATCAGTAACAGCAGCACTGCCAGCATCGTTGCTGCCAGCGCCGCCCGGTTAACCAGCCGCGCATAGGAAGCTATCATCCGCACCCCACTAAAAATAAAAGCTAAGTATAAGGGCTATAGCGCAAAAAGTGGCAGGATACCGACTCTGCCCTGACAGTCACTGAGGGTAAAGCCTGCGCAGGATTAAATAAATAAACCAAACTATTATAAGATTTTTGCTGATGACTGAAAAATCATCTTTGGATATTAACACCCATTCTGGCCACCCTTTTAAATCAGGCTAATCCGCCATATAAAAAGCGTTACTGCGTGTTATTCCTATCAGTAAAAGGTTTATCACGCAGCAATGCTATATACTCAAAATAGCATCTCTCGCAAAGCTCATCATCAGTGGCGGTTAAACGCGCCAGCAAACTCTGCATAACGCCGCAGCCAGGGCAATATTTCAGTGAAAGAAAGCGCATAAACTTAAGATGTCATCCATTTTTAAAATTAAGCTGTAACAGCGGCTATTTCATAGCGCTGGTTTATTTATGCCAACCTGCCAGCCAGCGTTAGTATAAATTTCACTAACCAATTGTTCTACGGCTGAAGAAACCGACTCAACTGAAATATCTTTTACCTGTTTCCCTTCATGCAGAAGGATATGTTTTACCCCTATAGGTTACCATCGTTTATATTTCTCCGGCCGTGATTCAAATAAAGCGACAACGGGAATTTGTAGTGCAGACGCAAAATGTACCGGGGCACTATCAGCAGAAACAATCAGGTTAAGATGGGTCATCGCCGCCGCCAGATCGGCAACAGTTGACGTTGTTACCCGCAGCACATTGTCACCATTCATCCAACTAAAAGAAAAGTGGTCCCGTGGCGCAAGGAAAATGATTACTTCATAAGTTCCTGCCAGTTTTTCTGTCAGCGCCTGCCACTTATCCCATGACCAGCGACGATCGGCGCTATTATTTGAGACAAACAATCCTATTTTGGGCTTTGAATTATTTTTAAGCCGCTTGCGCCAGAGAGTGATAAGATCAGTACGTGGATAAATGCGAAGATGTAGTCGGTCAGGATGGGGCTTCGTCAGCTCGGGTAAAAGATTAAAACCGGAAAAGGCTTCATGTTCCATCGTCCGGCTATCAATGTGATGTTGAACCCGATCGTCAAACTCGGTATCGGCATCATGCCATCGGCAATCCGGGACACGCAGCAGCTTAGCAAACCGAATAGAACTCTTGTTCATCCCTCCATTAGGTATAATAAGTAAATCGAACTTAAGTTTCCGCAAGGTAACAATCAGCTTGATTCTATCTATAATCGCGTTCAAAAAACCCGACCTGAGATTTTTTTGATGCTCCTTTGAGTAAACATAATAATGAATTTCGTCAATGTCATTATTATTATCGAGAACGTGCGCATTATATTTATTAGCAAGGACATGGATTTCTGCTTGCGGCCAACGGCTCCGTAAGGACTGTAGTAACGGTGTGGTGCAAATCATGTCACCGAGAAAATCAATGCGAATAACTAAAATCCTTCTTATCTCTTTTTGATCCATTAGGCTTCCTTTAATTACATTACCCATTGTCCTTATACGGCCACCTTAGATAAAACCTCTTACTCATTTATCCTTAGATGATTCAGGAATAACAGGTCTAAAACCGGAACAGGAATAACCGTCTCGGGCGTTTCTGAAAAATATAATTCTCTTTATACCTTATGAGCAAGTTAGTTATTGTAAAACCGCTCGCAAATTCACTTTAAAACCTTATTCACTAGTTACAGTGCAAAACGACAAAGTTTGTCATAATAATTAAATTATAAGATCACTATAAAGACCATTAGCTATAAAATTTATAACTTCTACGAAACATCTTCCTCATGATTTAACGTTCCCTGCCGACGTTATGCTGGCGCTAACGCCCAAAGTAACGGCTAATTTCAATCATTATGGATAAAGGGTATTTTTAAATATTATAATATTGGTGGCGTTTCCCAGAACAAGGGTAAATGGCAGGCGTTAATGGCATGCGCTAGTACTTTTGCAGAGTGAAACGGGTTGTTAAGTAGACAGAAGAAATTGATGTGATCAGGCAAAGCTCAACTGGATGATCCGTTCCTGCAATTCTGAGTCAGGCTTCATCCGACAGGTTATCAGGCGCCTGTGTTAGCCAGTTAGCCAGTTAGCCAGTTAGCCAGTTAGCCAGTTAGCCAGCGGGTAGTAAATCACGGGCAAAAAAAACCCCCTCATCATGAGGGGGAAGACAGGGATGGTGTCTATGGCAAGGAAAACAGGGATACTATGTTACTGGTTACTGCCGGCACTACTCACTTCATGCAGCGGTGAAACCTGCTGCAGATTCGTCAGCCTGCGCAACTCACTCATCCGTTGCTCATGCTTCTGTTGCAAAACAGCCTGTTGCTGCGGCGTTAGCAAGTGATACATCTGATTGCGAATCCGGGCCATCTCGACCTGCCGCGCAACCTGCTCCTGTGCTAACTTTTCTGCCTGAGCCTTTACGGCTGTTTCATTAAACTTTTCTGCAATGACCAGATTATGCAGAGTTTCTAAATCATTTACGTTTACGGGAGGGCGCTCATGTTGCGTTTGCTGCATTAGATCCCGCATCTGCTGACGCTGTTGTTCCGAAAGCTTAATGCCGTCAAACATATGGCTTTGCGAATTTTGCGCTATGCTGCCAGTCATTAATTCGCCCGGCGGATGCATCCCGTCAATCGTCGTAACGTCTGCTGCCCATGCGCTGGAGTAACTAAAAACCACCGAGGCTGAAGCAAAGACGACGGCGGTTACTTTGCGCATCGTTTACTCCCACATTCGTTTGCATCATTTGATTCAACGAGGTCCAGCCTACAGAGATAGCTGCAAACTAGCGTCAGGGGGTGTAAAACTACGTAAAGCGATGGAATGGGGTGGGCGATCACGCTATTTTGCCTGCGGAGGGCTTTAGAAAATGAATAAAATCCTGTTGGTTGATGATGACCGCGAATTAACTTCGCTGCTTAAAGAACTACTTGAAATGGAAGGGTTTAATATCGTTGTCGCCTCAGATGGAGAACAGGCGCTCAGCCTGCTTGATGACTCCATCGATCTGTTATTACTGGATGTCATGATGCCCAAGAAGAACGGCATCGATACCTTAAAAGAGCTGCGTCAGCAGTACCAGACCCCGGTCATTATGTTGACCGCGCGCGGCAGCGAGCTGGACCGCGTTTTAGGCCTTGAACTGGGTGCCGATGACTATCTACCAAAGCCTTTCAACGATCGCGAGCTGGTGGCGCGCATCCGGGCTATTTTACGCCGTTCCAGCTGGAGCGAACAGCAGCAACAGCATGACAACAGTTCCCCAACGCTGGAAGTTGATTGCCTGCGCCTTAATCCGGGCCGTCAGGAAGCCAGCTTCGATAACGTTACGCTGGATCTTACCGGTACTGAATTTACCCTGCTCTATCTGCTGGCGCAGCATCTGGGTCAGGTGGTATCGCGCGAGCACCTCAGCCAGGAAGTGCTGGGTAAACGCCTGACACCGTTCGACCGCGCCATTGATATGCATATCTCTAATCTGCGCCGTAAGCTGCCTGAACGCCGCGATGGACATCCCTGGTTTAAAACGCTGCGCGGCCGTGGGTATTTGATGGTCTCCGCGTCATGATAAGCAGCCTGACCACCCGCATCTTTGCCATCTTCTGGTTAACGCTGGCGTTGGTTCTGATGCTGGTGCTAATGCTTCCCAAGCTTGATTCGCGACAGCTCACGTCGCTGCTGGAAAATGAGCAGCGACAGGGCATCATGATTGAGCAGCATGTTGAGGCGGAGCTTATGCAGGATCCGCCCAATGATTTGATGTGGTGGCGTCGGTTGTTTCGCGCTATCGACAAATGGGCGCCGCCCGGGCAACGTCTGCTGCTGGTAACCAGCGAAGGTCGCGTTATCGGCGCTCAGCATAATGAAATGCAGATTATCCGTAACTTTATCGGGCAATCCGACAATGCCGATCATCCCCAGAAAAAGAAATATGGCCGCGTCGAGCTGGTAGGGCCGTTTGCCGTACGTGATGGTGAAGATAATTATCAGCTCTACCTGATGCGCCCGGCCAGCAGCTCCCAGCTGGATTTCATCAACCTGCTGTTTGATCGCCCGCTCCTGTTGCTGATTGTTACCATGCTGATCAGCTCCCCGCTGCTGCTGTGGCTGGCCTGGAGCCTGGCGAAACCGGCGCGTAAGTTAAAACATGCGGCAGATGAAGTCGCGAGCGGCAACCTGCGCCAGCATCCGGAACTGGAAGCGGGACCGCAGGAGTTTCTGGCCGCAGGCTCAAGCTTTAATCAGATGGTCAGCGCGCTGGAACGTATGATGACCACCCAGCAGCGTCTGCTTTCCGATATCTCTCACGAGCTGCGCACGCCGTTAACGCGCCTGCAGCTGGCCACCGCGCTGATGCGTCGTCGTTATGGCGAAGGCAAAGAGCTGGGGCGCATTGAGCTGGAGGCCCAGCGTCTGGACGGCATGATTAACGATTTATTAGTGCTGTCGCGCACCCAGCATAAAAATGCGTTAGTGAGCGAAGCGATGAAGGCCAACCATCTGTGGAATGGCGTGCTGGAAGATGCCAAATTCGAAGCGGAGCAGATGGGTAAAAAACTGGAGGTGCCCTATCCTCCTGGTCCGTGGCCGCTGTATGGTAACCCTCACGCGCTGGAAAGCGCGCTGGAAAATATAGTTCGCAATGCGTTGCGCTACTCTCACTCGCATATTTCCGTGAGCTTCTCGGTAGATAACCAGGGTATTACGGTTCATGTGGATGATGATGGTCCCGGCGTTAGCCCGGAAGATCGCGAACAGATATTCCGTCCCTTCTATCGCACCGACGAGGCGCGCGACCGCGAATCGGGCGGCACCGGCCTGGGCCTGGCGATTGTCGAAACGGCGGTTCAACAGCATCGCGGTTGGGTGAAAGCGGATGACAGCCCGCTTGGCGGTCTGCGGCTGACTGTCTGGCTGCCGCTGTACTCTGTGCGCTAATTTGTTATGCTTCGGCCCTCGTTATCGGGGGCCTTATGCTGAACATCGTCTTATTTGAACCTGAAATTCCGCCTAATACCGGCAATATCATCCGCCTGTGCGCCAATACCGGCTTCCAGCTGCATCTGATTGAGCCGCTTGGCTTTGCCTGGGATGACAAGCGTCTGCGCCGCGCCGGGCTGGATTACCATGAATTTACTGCAATTAAACGCCACGCCAGCTTCGAAGCTTTTTGCACCAGCGAAAAGCCTGAGCGTCTGTTTGCGCTGACCACGAAAGGTACGCCTGCGCACAGCGCGGTAAGCTATCAGGTGGGCGATTATTTGCTGTTTGGGCCTGAAAGTCGGGGATTGCCCGCCACGATTCTGGAAGCGTTGCCGCCACAGCAGAAAATTCGTATTCCGATGCTGGCGCAAAGCCGCAGCATGAACCTGTCGAATGCGGTTTCAGTGGTAGTATATGAAGCCTGGCGGCAGCTGGATTATCGCGGCGCCCTGCTAAAAAGCTGACGCCGTCGCAAGGCGACGTTAAATGCCGTCGCCGAACTCGAAACCGGGGATGGTGCCGTTAAAATGCTGATCCATATCCATGGATGGCTTATCGCTGGCCGGTTTGCCAACGATGCGTGCCGGCACGCCAGCAGCGGTGGTATGCGGCGGCACCGGCTGCAACACCACCGAACCGGCGCCGATTTTCGCGCCGCGACCGACTTCAATATTGCCCAGAATTTTCGCGCCAGCGCCAATCATCACCCCTTCACGAATTTTAGGATGGCGATCGCCGCTGGTTTTGCCCGTCCCACCCAGGGTAACCGACTGCAGGATAGAGACATCGTTCTCAACTACTGCTGTTTCACCTATCACGATGCCGGTCGCGTGGTCGAGCATAATGCCGCAGCCGATACGCGCGGCCGGATGGATATCAACGGCAAAAGAGACGGAAATTTCGTTTTGCAGATAGACCGCCAATGCACGACGGCCCTCGTTCCACAGCCAGTGACCGATACGATAGGCCTGCAGCGCATGGAAACCTTTCAAATAGAGCAGTGGCGTTGAGTATTTATCTATCGCCGGATCGCGCTGGCGAACGGCCAGAATATCGCGGGCCGCAGCGGCAATCATGGAAGGATCGTGGCGATACGCCTCTTCCACAATCTCGCGAATAGCAATGGCAGGCATAATGGCATTCGCCAGCTTGTTAGCCAGCATATAACTTAGCGCGCC
Organism: Mixta hanseatica; assembly: GCF_023517775.1. Lineage (NCBI taxonomy): Bacteria > Pseudomonadati > Pseudomonadota > Gammaproteobacteria > Enterobacterales > Erwiniaceae > Mixta > Mixta hanseatica. The sequence goes on from NZ_CP082904.1 coordinate 4,147,408, forward strand.
GCCGAGGTTCTCATGTTTAAGCAATGTCGCGTGAAAAAAGCTGGCCAGCATGGGTTCACAATCTGCAAGGGCACGCCCTTCCGCTTTAATGTTATTCCAGACCAGTTGTAACTCTTCATCCGACATTGCTCTCTCCCGATAAAAAAATAGCGTCCGGTTCGCCCGAGACGCCACAGGTATTCAGCCGGGTCTCCCGCCTCAGCGACTGCCGTTTTCATCCTTGCGGGTACGTCCCAGCAGATTCAATGCTGCCTCGCGCGCCGATTTTTCGCAATACAATACCTGATAAATTTGCTCGGTTATTGGCATTTCAACGCCATAGCGTGCCGCCAACGCGCGCACTTCTTTGGTGTTGCGGTAGCCTTCTACGACCTGACCTATCTGCGCCTGAGCGCTTTCCACATCTTCGCCCTGGCCCAGCATGATGCCGAAACGGCGGTTACGAGACTGATTATCAGTACAGGTCAGCACCAAATCGCCCAGCCCCGCCATGCCCATAAAGGTAGTGGCATCGGCGCCTAGTGCCTCGCCAAGCCGGCTCATCTCCGCCAGCCCACGGGTAATCAATGCGGTACGCGCGTTCGCCCCAAAGCCGATGCCGTCAGAAATACCCGCGCCGATGGCGATAACGTTTTTCACCGCGCCACCCAGCTGCACGCCGATAAAGTCAGGGTTGTTATAGACGCGGAAGCTCTTGCCGCAGTGCAACAACTGTTGCAGATCGTCAGCAAACTGCGGATCGGTCGCGGCCAGCGCAATAGCGGTAGGCAGCCCCGCCGCCAGCTCTTTCGCGAAGGTCGGGCCGGAGATCACCGCCAACGGCAGCGTATCGCCAACGATATCGCGCGCCACATCCTGCAGTAAACGCCCGGTCTCGCGCTCCAGCCCTTTGGTCGCCCAAACAATACGCGAGTCGGCGCGCAAATGCGGCTTAATCTGCTGCAGCACGTCGCCAAAAACATGGCTAGGCACCACAATCAGCAAGTCACGGCTGGCGGCAACGGCCTGAGTGAGGTCGGGTTCGGTAGAAAGGGTGGCAGGAAAAGGCACGTCCGGCAGAAAAGCCACGTTGCAACGATCGGCTTCCAGCTGGGCCAGATGTTGAGGATTATGGCCCCACAACAGCACCTGGTGGCCGTTGCGGGCTAAGGTAATTGCCAGTGCGGTGCCGTATGATCCGGCACCGAGCACGGTAACTGCTGCGTTACGCGTATTCATCAGGCATCCTGACGAGGTTCGCCGCCTTCTTGCTGCTGCAGGTAGTTCATAAACAGCGCATCGAAGTTAACCGGCGCAAGGTTAAGCTGCGGGAAGGTGCCGCGTGAAACCAGACTGGTGATGCACTCACGGGCGTACGGGAACAAAATATTCGGGCAGTAAGCGCCAAGGCAATGCGCCATCTGGGTGCCTTCGATGCCGGAAATAGTAAAGATACCCGCCTGCTGCACTTCGCACAGGAATGCGGTTTCCGTACCGACGGAGGCGGTTACCGTTACGCGCAGCACCACTTCATAGATGCCTTCAGCCAGCTGGCTGGAAGCGGTATCCAGATCCAGTTTGACTTCCGGCTCCCACTCTTTCTGAAAAACCTGCGGCGCGTTAGGCGCTTCGAAAGAAATATCTTTCGTATAGATACGCTGGATCTGGAATGACATTTCGCTGGTGTTTTGTTCTGACATTGTTATTGAGTCCTGTAAGTTAAAAAAATCCATCGTGGCGCCAGTTAAGCCTTTATTTCAGCAAAGGATCAAGACCTTCGCGGCTATCCAGCGCATAAAGATCGTCACAACCGCCGATGTGTTGTGCGTCGATAAAAATCTGCGGTACGGTAGTCCGGCCGCTGCGTTTAATCATTTCTTCGCGTTTATCCGCATCGCCATCAATCGGGATCTCCTGGAAAACCACGCCTTTCTGAGTCAGCAGCGCTTTTGCCCGGTGGCAGTAAGGACAGGTTGCTTTGGTATAGATCTCTACATTAGCCATTTTCAGCACCTTTTAAAGTTATTTACCGCGTACCAGCGGCAGATTTTCACTGCTCCAGCCAGCAATACCATCTTTCAGTACGCTGACCTGCTCGAAACCTGCTGCGCTCAGCTGAGATGCAGCTTCAAAAGCGGAGGTCCCTGTCGCGCAGACTACAATTATGGGCTGAGCTTTATGCTTTTCCAATTCGCTGAAAGCGCCCTTTTTGATATCCGCCGCCAGAATATTATGCGCACCGGAAATATGACCTTTACGAAACTCGTCGCGGGAGCGGGTATCCACAACCACCGCATCTTCCTTGTTAATCAGGCGAGTCGCTTCGCCACGGCTGATGGTTTTAACTTTGGAAAACATGCCTTTAAACGTGGTCACGATCACCAAAACCAGCAATACGACCCATGCCAGACAAAGAATGGGGTGATTGCTTGCGAATTGCATAATTTCTTGCATGAGGGGTAACAACTCCCGACAGGGTTAATAAGCGAAAAATAGGTTTCTGAGTATACCTACGCCACCTCGCATGTACAGCCGCGAAGCGGTAAGAGTGTTGTTTTCTGCCGTATAAAACCGAAAAAATTTGCCGCGGCGCAAACAATACCTAAACCCGACCAAGAAAAGAGACGGCAAAGGCGGCAATTATCCGCTAATGTCCTTTTAATAAAGCGAATTGCGCCTCTCGCTACCCGTTATGCGGCGAAAGAAAGCGGTTTGAAACGAACAGAAACGCAAAAGCATTGCCCATCGCTGGCAAGCGGCTATTCATCATGGAATAATCGACGCCTTATGAGGGAAAAAGCATCAGTTTTACATTCATGGACTTCAGGTAACTTTATGGCCGGTTACGCGCCGTTACGCAGCAACCTGTCCGCACTCTCCGTCAGCCTGTTATGCGCTGGCGTACTGCTGTTGCCGCTGCATGCCAGCGCCGCGGATGATAATAAATCCCAGCTTAAATCTATTCAGCAAGACATCGCTGAAAAAGAGAAAAGCGTTCGCTTACAGAAAGAACAACGCAGCAAACTACTGGATCAGCTGCAAAGCCAGGAAAAAATCATTGCCGAAGCCAGCCGTAAGCTGCGGCAAACCCAGCAGCAGCTGACCCGCCTGAACAAAGAGATCGACGCGCTCAACCACTCTATCGCCCAACTGCAAAAACAGCAGACGCAGCAGGAAAACCTGCTGGCGCAGCAGCTTGATGCGGCTTTCCGTCAGGGCAAGCATAGCGGCCTGCAACTTTTGCTCAGCGGCGAAGAGAGCCAGCGCAGCGAGCGCATCCTTTCTTATTTTGGTTATCTCAACGAAGCGCGGCAAAAAAGCATCGATGAGCTGCAGAAAACGCGGCGCGATCTGGCGATGCAAAAAGCAGATTTACTGAACAAACAGAACCAACAGAAATCCTTGTTGAGCGAACAGCAAACGCAGCAGACCCGCCTGGAGCAGGCGCGTGTCGCGCGCAAGAAAACGCTCTCGACGCTGGAAAGCGCGCTGGAAAAAGATCAGGCCGACCTGGTTGAGATGCGTCAGAACGAAAGCCGCCTACAGGATAAAATTGCCCGCGCCGAACGCGAAGCAAAAGCGCGCGCCGAACGTGAGGCGCGTGAGGCGGAGCAGGTGCGTAAACGCCAGGCGCAGGCGAAAGCTAAAGGCTCTACCTATAAACCCACCGAAAGCGAGCGTTCGCTGATGTCGCGCACCGGTGGTCTGGGCCGTCCCGGCGGTCAGGCATTCTGGCCGGTGCGGGGCCATATTCAACATCGTTTCGGTGAAGCGCTGCAGGGCGAGCTGCGCTGGAAAGGGCTGGTGATCGATGCGCCGGAAGGTACCGAAGTTAAAGCCATCGCCGACGGGCGCGTGCTGATGGCCGACTGGCTGCAAGGCTACGGGCTGGTCGTGGTGGTCGAACATGGTAAAGGCGACATGAGCCTGTACGGCTATAACCAGAGCGCGTTGGTTACTACCGGCGCGCAGGTGAAGGCCGGACAGCCGATCGCGCTGGTCGGCACCAGCGGCGGCCGCGGCACGCCGTCACTCTATTTCGAAATCCGTCGTCAGGGACAGGCGGTCAATCCACTCCCGTGGTTAGGAAGATAAGTGTTGTTTTCAGTTAAAAAAATGGCCGCAGCGCTAAGCGGCCTGCTGTTCGCCTGCTCGGCGAATGCCGGTAAGCTGGCGATTGTGATTGATGATTTCGGCTATCGGCCACAGCAGGAAAATCAGGTGCTGCAGATGCCGAACGCCATTTCGGTAGCGGTGCTGCCCACAGCTCCGCACGCGCGTGAAATGGCGACCAAAGCCCACCAGCACGGGCACGAAGTGCTGATTCATCTGCCGATGGCGCCGCTCAGCAAGCAGCCGCTGGAGCGCGATACGCTCCAGCCGGAAATGAGCCCGGAGGAAATTGCGCGCATTATTCATAACGCGGTAAGCAACGTGCCTTACGCCGTCGGCATGAATAATCATATGGGCAGTAAGATGACCTCCAGCCTGCCGGGCATGCAAAAAGTGATGCAGGTGCTGGATCACTATAGCTTTTACTTTCTCGACAGCATGACCATCGGCAATAGCCAGGCCACGCGCGCTGCCGCCGGCACGCGGGTAAAAGTGATTAAGCGCCGCGTGTTCCTTGATGATAATCAGAACGAAGCGGAGATTCGTAAACAGTTTAATCGCGCGGTGCATCTGGCGCAGCGCAACGGTTCAGCGATTGCGATTGGTCATCCTCATCCCTCTACGGTTCGCGTTCTGCAACAGATGCTGCCCAACCTGCCTGCCGACGTGACGCTGGTGCGCCCCAGTCAGCTCTTGAATGAGCCGCAGTCGACGAGCCATAGCGCGCCTGCGCCAGCAGCGCCGAAAGCGATGCCGAAACCGCGTAATCCGTTCCGCGGCGTTGCGGTCTGCCGCCCGGCGCAGCCGTTAGCGCCAGTCCCGGCAACGCGCGCGCTAAGCGTGATTACTGAGAGCGTGGAGCAAAGCCCGGTGGTGAAAAAGATCGGCAGTCTGTTTTGATATATTGGCCATCGTCAGGACGGCAGTAAATCCTTATAATGCCGCCCTGATCATTTCCTCCTTCGTGAGCGTAAGGATATGGCGCGATGACGCAAGCTCGACAAAAAATCCTGTTGCTGGATAACGGCAGAGAATGGGGCGGCGGCACGAACAGTATGCTGGAGCTGCTGAAGCGCATCGATCGCGAGCGTTTCGATATTACCTGCTGTTTTTATTACAATTACCAGCGCGGCGAGGGTGAAACCATCGAGTCGGTGCTGAACGCCATCGGCATTCCGGTCATCTTTATTCCGCAGCGCAAACAGCCCGTTTCGGCCAAGCTGCAAAAAGAGCTGCTGCGCTCACTGCTGTTTTTCAGCCGCTCGCTGAAAAAGCGCGTGGTCGATATTATCGATCGCCGCTGGCGCGTTGCGCCTAATGCGCGCAGGCTGCGTGAACTGCTGCTTCAGGGCAATTTCACGACGCTGTATATGAATAACCAGCCCAGCACCAACGTCGAAGGTTATCTGGCGGTCGCCGATCTTCCTGTGGGTCTGGTGCAGCATTGCCGCATTGAGCCGCTGCTGACGCCGCAGCTGGTGCGAATGATCAATCAGCGGGTCGATAAGGTGATTGCCGTTTCTCACGGCGTTTGCCAAACGCTGCGTGCCAGCGGCGTGGACGCCTCCCGCTGCTTTACGGTTTCTAACGCCATTGATATTCATCAACCCCTGCCCGATCGTCATACGGTACGTGCTCGCCTTGGCCTGCCGGAAGACCGCTTTTTATTCGGCAGCATCGGCTCGCTGATTGTCCGCAAGGCAACGCACCATACCCTGCAGGCGCTGAGCGCCTTGCAATGCGCCTGCCCACAGATTAACTGGCATATGGTGGTGGTCGGGGCGGGTCCCGAGTTGAACAGCCTGCAACAGCTGGCGACGCGCGAAGGCATTGCCGATCGCGTAACGTTTACCGGCTTTCGCAATAATGCGCTTGATTATCTGGCGGCCATGGATGTTTTTGTACTGGCCTCTAAAAGTGAAGGCCTGCCACGCGTAGTGCTGGAGGCGATGCTGGTTAACACGGCAGTGATTGGCTCGAACGTCGTGGGCACCGCCGAGCTGGTCGATGATGGCCAGACCGGGCTGCTGTTTGAATATGGCGACACCGTGCGCCTTTGCGCGCATATGCAGGCGCTCAGTCAGGATAATGCTCTACGCCAGCAGCTGATTTCACAGGCGAATGCCAACGTTAAAGCCCACTACGCTATTGAAAACTATGTTGCGGGCGTCGAGGCCCTGCTGCAAAGCGTGGCAAAGGAATCTTTTTCTCATGTTTAATTTTTTGAATCCTCAATACCGTTATATCCAGTCGCGCCACAATATTCCCTATACGCAGGCGGATGTGCAGGGCGATATGCCGGTCACCTCGATTGTTATTCCCTGCACCGGCGCAGATTTTATTGAGGAGGCGGAGCTCAGCGCGCTGTTCGCTTCGCGCTATGCCAGCCAGGCAGAAGAGATTGTAATTGTCAGCGATCAGCCCGCCGCGCTTTTCCGCAATTTGCCACCGAAGGCGCGCGTGGTGACGCTGACGGTGCCGGATCGTGAAGAAAGTTATCGTTACCGACAAATCTATCGTAGCCGGTTGATCAAAATTCAGGCGCCCCTCTATGCAGCAACTGAAAATATTTTGATGATTGACTCGGATTTAAACTTATTAAAAATGCCGAATATTTGTCCGAAAGAGAGACATATTTATTCCAGTTTTCGACAAGGGAAAATGGCAGCCAAACTAGAGGTCGGAACAGCAGAAAATAAACCGACCTATTACCGAAACAGTATTCGCCCTTACCTGGTCGATCACGTTAATAGTGCTTTTCTCGTAGCAACGTGGAAAACCTGGAAACGGCTTTGTCCGTTATGGAAAGCTCTTTTTGACGATACATGGCATTTAATGGACGATACGCAGCCCCCTACCGATCAGTTACCATTAGCGCTGTTGCTTGATATGCTGGATTTAAAAACGGTCAATCTGGGAGACTGGGTAAACTGGCCGGTTTCCAAACGTATCGGCGGGCAAGAATCCGTCATCCCAAAAGAGGTAATTGGCGCGCACGGTGGATTCCCGCTGAGCGAATGGCAGAAATATCTTCAGTCTGCTGATGCGATGTTGCTATTTAAAGGACAGGACTATACGCGCAAAGTGCGCTACCTGACCGATGCGGAAAAGAAACAGTAAGCGTATGGCTGCCCGCCTTCTGCTGATGCGGGCAGCCATTAATGATTAATCCCAGCTCAGCACCACTTTGCCTGAGCGACCAGAGCGCATCTCATCAAACCCCTGCTGGAATTCATCAATACTGTAGCGGTGGGTAATAATCGGCTGCAGGTCGAGACCCGACTGGATCAGCGCGGCCATTTTGTACCAGGTTTCAAACATCTCCCGACCATAAATTCCTTTAATAAATAATCCCTTAAAGATGACCTGATTCCAGTCAATCGCCATATCGGACGGCGGAATGCCCAGCAGTGCGATACGTCCGCCGTGGTTCATCGCTTCCAGCATGGCGCGGAAGGCAGGCGGCGCGCCGGACATTTCCAGCCCGACATCAAAACCTTCAGTCATGCCCAGCTCGCCCATCACCTGCGACAGCGATTCACGGCTTACGTTAACCGCACGGGTAACGCCCATCTGACGCGCCAGCCCCAGACGATACTCATTGACGTCGGTAATCACCACGTGACGTGCGCCGACATGTTTACACACTGCCGCCGCCATAATACCAATTGGCCCGGCGCCGGTAATCAGTACATCCTCGCCGACCAAATCAAAAGAGAGGGCGGTATGCACCGCATTGCCGAAGGGATCGAATATCGCCGCCAGCTCATCGGAAATGTTATCGGGGATCTTAAAGGCGTTAAACGCCGGGATTACCAAATATTCAGCGAAACAGCCCTGGCGGTTCACGCCCACGCCAACCGTATTCCGACAGAGGTGCGTGCGCCCGGCGCGGCAGTTACGGCAGTGTCCGCAGGTGATATGCCCCTCTCCCGATACGCGATCGCCCACCTTGAAGCCTTTGACCTCCTGCCCCACCGCAACCACTTCGCCCACATATTCATGGCCGACAATCATTGGCACCGGAATAGTTTTTCGCGACCACTCATCCCAGTTATAAATATGGATATCGGTGCCGCAGATAGCGGTTTTACGGATTTTTATCAGCAAGTCGTTATGGCCCGGTTCTGGAATGGGCGCATCCGTTACCATCCATATCCCTTCCGTCGCCTTGAGTTTTGCCAATGCTTTCATCACGACTCTCCTCAGACGATGACGCCAAGCTGTTTACCAATGCGCGTAAAGGCATCAACCGCACGCTCAAGCTGCTGGCGCGTATGCCCGGCGGAAATTTGCGTACGAATACGCGCCTGTCCCTGCGGTACCACCGGATAGAAAAAGCCGGTCACGTAGATGCCTTCGTCCTGTAACAAACGCGCGAACACCTGCGCAACCTTCGCCTCGCCCAGCATCACCGGAATAATGGCATGATCGGCGCCAGCCAGCGTAAAGCCAGCATCGGTCAACGCCTGGCGAAAGTAGCGGGCGTTATCCCACAGACGCTGCCGCAGCCCGTCGCCATCGCTCAGCATATCCAGCACCCGCAGCGATGCGCTGACGATCGCCGGCGCCAGCGAGTTGGAAAACAGATAGGGGCGCGAACGCTGACGCAGCCACTCCACCACCTCTTTTTTCGCCGCCGTATAGCCACCGGAGGCGCCGCCGAGCGCTTTACCCAACGTGCCGGTTATGATATCCACGCGGCCCATCACCTCGCAGTATTCATGCGTACCGCGGCCGCCCGTGCCCACAACCCCCACTGCATGTGAATCGTCCACCATCACCAACGCATCAAACTCATCGGCGAGATCGCAAATACCGCGCAGATTGGCGATAACGCCATCCATAGAAAACACGCCATCGGTAGCGATAAGGATATGACGGGCGCCCGCCGCTCGCGCCTCTTCAAGCCGGGCGCGCAGCTCTGCCATATCGTTATTGGCATAACGGTAGCGCCGCGCCTTACACAGGCGTACGCCGTCAATAATTGACGCGTGGTTCAGCGCATCGGAAATCACCGCATCTTCCGCTGCCAGCAGGGTTTCAAACAGCCCGCCGTTAGCATCAAAACAGGAGGAATAGAGAATTGCATCTTCCATGCCGAGAAATTCAGCCAGCCGCTGCTCCAGCTGTTTGTGAATATCCTGCGTGCCACAGATAAAGCGCACCGATGCCATGCCGAAACCGTGGCTGTTCATCCCTTCCTGGGCCGCCAAAATTAATGCCGGATGATTGGCCAGCCCAAGATAGTTATTGGCACAAAAATTCACCACTTCCTGTCCCGCATCGAGGCGAATATCGGCCTGCTGCGCCGAGGTAATAATACGCTCTCGCTTGAACAATCCTTCCTGTTGCGTCTCTGTTAACTGTTGCTCGATTTGACGATAAAAATCCGCAGGCATTTTTATTCTCCGTTACCGGCTTATAGTCGGCACATCATACTGAACGCTTAATAAGCAAACGATATTTGCCGCAACAGAATGTCAATTTTGCAGCATATATCACGCCTGATAAGGGAGTTACATTTCGTTACGGACTCCTCTGGCTGCCTGTATGCCGATGAAATGTTATGATGATAATTATTTAGGTGTGGAACTCCCCGTTCCGCCTCACTGTTAAAGGTTAAGCACATGATTATTGTGACTGGCGGCGCCGGCATGATCGGCAGCAATATTGTTAAAGCGCTCAACGAGGAAGGTATTACCGATATTCTGGTGGTGGATAACCTAAAAGACGGCACCAAATTCGTTAATCTGGTCGACCTTGATATCGCTGATTACATGGATAAAGAGGATTTCATCGCCAGCATCATGGCCGGAGATGATTTGGGTGATATCGATGCGGTTTTCCATGAAGGCGCCTGCTCTGCAACTACCGAGTGGGATGGCAAGTACATGATGGAGAACAACTATCAGTACTCCAAAGAGCTGCTGCACTTCTGCCTGGAGCGCGAAATTCCGTTTCTCTATGCCTCCTCTGCGGCTACCTACGGCGGACGCAACGATAACTTTATCGAGGAGCGTCAGTATGAGCAGCCGCTGAACGTGTATGGCTACTCGAAAATGCTGTTCGATCACTATGTGCGTCAAATTCTGCCGGAAGCGGATTCTCAGATTTGCGGCTTCCGCTACTTCAACGTTTACGGACCGCGCGAAGGTCATAAAGGCAGCATGGCCAGCGTCGCTTTCCATCTGAATACGCAGTTAAACAACGGCGAAAACCCCAAACTGTTTGAAGGCAGTGATAACTTCAAACGCGACTTTATTCACGTTAGCGATGTCGCTGCGGTGAATCTGTGGTTCTGGAAACAGGGCGTATCCGGCATCTTTAACTGCGGAACCGGCCGCGCCGAATCGTTCCAGGCCGTGGCGGATGCCGCGCTGGCGTACCACCAGAAAGGTGCGATCGAATACATTCCTTTCCCGGAAAAACTCAAGGGACGTTATCAGGCCTATACCAAAGCGGATCTCACTAATCTGCGCGCGGCAGGCTATGACAAACCGTTTAAAACCGTGGCCGAAGGCGTGGCTGATTACATGGCCTGGCTGAACCGCGACGCATAAGGAAGGCGCACCCGGCATGAAAATACTGGTAATCGGCCCTTCCTGGGTCGGCGATATGATGATGTCGCAAAGTCTCTATCGCACGCTGAAGGCCGAGCATCCTGATGCCGAAATTGATGTGATGGCACCCGCCTGGTGCCGTCCGTTGCTGTCGCGCATGCCGGAAGTCAACGAAGCGCTGGCAATGCCATTGGGACACGGCGCGCTGGCACTGAGCGAGCGCTATCGTCTTGGCAAAGCGCTGCGGCATAAAAAGTATCAGCGCGCTTATGTGCTGCCCGGTTCGTTTAAATCAGCGCTGGTGCCTTTTTTTGCCGGCATTCCGCAACGTACCGGCTGGCGCGGTGAAATGCGCTATGGCCTGTTAAACGATCTGCGCGTGCTGGATAAGCCTGCTTTTCCGCTGATGGTAGAGCGCTATGTCGCATTGGCCTATGACGCCGGACGGATGAAAAGCGCCCGCGATCTGCCGCAGCCTTTACTGTGGCCACGCCTGCAGGTGGAAGAGCAGGAAAAAATCGAAACCGCAGCGCAATTTTCCCTTACCGCCGAGCGGCCGATAATCGGATTCTGCCCGGGCGCGGAATTCGGTCCCGCCAAGCGCTGGCCGCACTATCACTATGCCGCGCTGGCGCAGCAGCTTATCGCGGCCGGTTATCAGGTGGTGCTGTTTGGCTCGGCGAAAGATCGGGAAACCGGCGAACAGATCCGTCAAACGTTGGATGAAGCCGGACGCCGCTATTGTCATAACCTGGCCGGTGAAACCAAACTGGAACAGGCGGTAATTCTGCTGGCGCACTGTCATGCGGTGGTGACTAATGACTCCGGACTGATGCATATCGCCGCCGCGCTGAACCGCCCGCTGGTGGCGCTGTACGGGCCCAGCAGCCCTGATTTTACCCCGCCGTTATCGCAGCAGGCGCGCGTTATTCGCCTGATTACCGGTTATCATAAGGTGCGTAAAGGCGAGGCGGAACAGGGCTATCATCAAAGCCTGATTGATATCCAACCCACGCGCGTTATGGAAGAACTCACGGCGTTATTAAGCCAGCAGGAGCGTGCATGAAGGTACTGATTGTTAAAACCTCTTCAATGGGGGACGTACTTCATACGCTACCGGCGTTGACCGATGCCATGCGGGAAATTCCTGATATTCGCTTTGACTGGGTAGTTGAGGAAAACTTCGCCCAAATCCCCGCCTGGCACCCGGCGGTAGATCGTGTGCTGCCGGTCGCGATTCGCCGCTGGCGTAAACACTGGTTCGGTAGCCAGCAACGTGAAGAACGCGTCGCGTTTAAACGGGCGCTACAGGCTCGTGAATATGATGTGGTGATTGATGCGCAGGGTTTGATTAAAAGCGCAGCGCTGGTGACCCGGCTGGCAAAAGGCGTCAAGCATGGCCAGGATAGCCGCAGCGCGCGTGAGCCTTTCGCCAGTTGGTGGTATGACAAACGTCACGAAATAGATAAGCGTCAACATGCCGTAGAGCGTACCCGCGAGCTGTTTGCTAAAAGCCTTGGCTATGAAAAACCGCAAACGCAGGGCGATTACGCCATCGCCTCGCATTTTCTGGCCCATCCGCCGGCGGATACGGGACGTTATCTGGTTTTTCTGCATGCCACTACGCGAGATAATAAACACTGGCCGGAAAGCCACTGGCGTGAGCTGATTGCGCTTATTGAACCAACCGGTTTACGGATTAAGCTGCCCTGGGGGGCGGAGCATGAGCATCAGCGGGCACAGCGCCTGGCCGCCGGCTTTAGTCATGTAGAAGTCTTGCCGAAGCTGACGCTGGAGCAGGTGGCGCAAACGCTGGCAGGCGCGAAAGCGGTGGTGTCGGTGGATACCGGTCTGAGCCATCTCACCGCCGCGCTCGATCGGCCGAATATTACGCTGTATGGCCCAACTGACCCCGGCCTGATTGGCGGCTATGGGCTGAATCAACATGTATGCAAACCTGAAAATTCGACTGAAATGAAAGATATTAGTGCGGCACAGGTCGAAAGCAGGCTTAGGACGCTTATTTAATGGGGACTTTTTTTAAACAAATATATCGATACACGCATCCGCGTCGTTATCGGCACAATGAAAACCTTTGGCCCTATATTAAAATTAGTCGTGCCGAGCAAGGCCATATCGATAGTTTACGTTATCGAGGGCAGCCAGTGCCGCTGTATAATCTTTCATTGCTACGCGATGAAAGACCTGAAAAATTATTGATCGTTGCGACAGGTCCTTCGGTTAACCATACGGATTTTTCAGTACTTCAGCAACTACCGGCGATGGGCCTAAACGGAGCATGGTTTAAGCATCAGGAAATCGATTTCCACTATTATGTTATTGTTGATATGACCTTTCTGGACCGCCATATGGACATGGTTAAAGAAGTGGTCAGTCAATCTGAACTCATTTTTTTCACGACGATGCATGGCATTCTGAAAATTATCGATGCCATTTCTTTAGCACAAATAAAATGTCGGCTTGCTTTAATAGAAGATGCCTGTTTTAAAATTATGCAACCCCGAATTTTCCCGGAGGAAATACCCGACCAGTATAAAGAGATGGATGCTGTACATCTTGATGCGCGGCATCGACACATCGCTTTTTCGCAGGATATACGAACAGGTATTTTCGATGCAGGCACCGTTGCGTTTTGGTCATTACAAATCGCTGGGTTTATGCAGCCGAAAAAGATAATTTTTGCTGGGTTAGACATGAATAACTTTAATAACCCAAGATTTTATGAAACAAAACAAACGATGCTGCCATCTTTTCTGGAGGAAAAATTCACATCAATAGTATTACCTGCCTTTCAGCTTGCCAGTACCGTTCTGGCCAAAAAAAATATCTCTGTATATAATCTTTCAGCCATTAGCGCTATTCCTGATAATATTTTTCATAAGGTTTCTCCTGATGACGTCGTCAGTAGCTGATAAAATAACCAAAAGCCGCCAATTTATTTAACGCAAGGCATGTTCATTGTGGGGAACCCTGACATTTATTGGGTCATGTTCTGGCTTCCTTATGCCATTATCCTCACGCCCTACAGGCAACTTACCAAATAAAAACATGCGATGGCCTGGTTTGTTTATCAAGGCCATCGCTGATCTTAACGAATTAAACGGGCTTACGCTGCTTAATCATATAATATTCTGCCAGCGTCATCCCCTGGGTACGCTGCTGTAACCAGCTAAATAACGCGTCCAGATCGTCATAAAGCCGCTCAATATCGGCTTGCGTTTTAAACGTTGGGCTGCCATCCGGCATAAATTCTGATGAATGCAGCATAAACTCTACGTAATCGTTGCCCTGCGCCAGACTTAACTCCGCGACGCGCTTCATTGCCGCCAGATTGCCGCCGGAAGGGCGCAGCCAGTTAACCGACGGGCCGCGTTTTTTGCCGCGTAGGCGATCGTAACCCTGCTTTAACGTATTCATTAACGCCGAATGCTTGTACTGAATGCTCATCGGCACTTCCAGCAGCGTAGAATGACCGCTGCGTGAAATATCCTGCGGGTCCAAAAAATAAGCGTGCTGCGGAAAATGGCTATAGTCTGTGCCGCCCTGCCCCTGCGGCGCGCCAGGCGAATTGCGCCAGCTCACGCGCGGCGTGACTGAGCAATCAACCTGATAGCCCAGCTCACGCAGAACCGCGGCATAACGTTCATCAAACGCCCAACGACCAGCGCGGTGGCTGACCATTTTGGTTTGAAATTTTTCTTCCAGCAGGTCGGTCATAAATTTGACTTTGTCACGCAGCAGGGCATCCGGATATTCAATCAGATAGGGCTGCCAGCGCCAGTCATCATCGGTAAGCGGCGTTTCCGGCGGGCTGTTCCAGGCGTGCAAATGCATGCCCACCTCACCGTGACCGCGCTGAATCACATCGCTGGCGAACTCGACATAAGCGGGATCGCTCGCCATCTCATAGTTGGTCAACCAGGTCGGTTTAAACCCATATTTTTCACAGAGCGCCTGAAAACGCGGCAGGAAAAGCGTATTACGCGTGGTAATGGTCTGCCGATTGCGCCAAAGATTGTCGCCTTCGGTATCAATTGTGATGAGAAAAGCCGGTTTATTCATCTTACTTCCAACGCTCCATGAGTTAAGCCGCCATGTTACGCAGCCCCTTTAATCAGAGCAAAATTATTTCATTGCGTTAATTCCCCTTCTTTTGCTGACGATGGCAGGCTAAGCTTCGCTTGATTAAACATTAGCTGCGCTTTGTTACCTCTGATTAAACATTAGCTGCGCTTTGTTTCCTCATAAATAATGCTTCGCCCGGCTTCTGGCATCAGGTACTTAACTAACAACAAAATAACTCTTACACTTTTGCCAGTGACGTTGTTGCACACATAAGGATTTCCAAAATTGTCCAGGCGCATTTTGATGATCATTGATGGCTTGCCAGGGGGCGGCGCAGAAAAAGTTGTGCTGACGCTGGCCAAAGGCTTGCTGTCGCTGGGGCATCAGGTTTCGCTCTTTTCTTTACGCAGCGTATGCGACTATCCCTTACCGGCCGGGCTGGATTACCAGGTGATCGAGGATGGCTGCCGTAAGCCATGGCGTAAAATTACCGAACTGCAACGGCGGGCCCGCCTGTTGGATCGGGCGATCGTAAAATCAGAGCAGCAAAACGGTGCCTTTGATTTAGTGATTTCTCATTTGCACAAAACTGACCGCATCGTCAGCCGCTGCCGCCATCTCGATCCTGCTAAAACCTGGTATTGTCTGCACGGTGTGTTCTCCGCCTCTTATCTGGCGCGGCGAAAGGGGTTTTCCCGCTGGCTAAAGGTTCACAAAACCCGCCGGGTGTATCAGAACCGCAACATTATCGGCGTTTCTCAGTTTGTTATTAACGATCTGAAGCAGCACTACGGCATTAAGCCGGCGAAAGAGGCCGTTATCTACAACCCTTTCGATGTCGACTATATCTTGCAGCAGTCGCAGGAAGCGTGCGAGCTGGCAGGACAGGATTATTTACTGCACGTGGGCCGCTTTCATGCGACAAAACGCCACGATCGCCTGCTCCAGGCTTATGCTCATAGCGGGGTGCAGGCGCCTCTGGTGCTGATCGGCCAGGGCAACGATGCGCGTATTGCCGAATTAAAACAGCTGGCCGAGCAGCTGGGCATTGCCGATCGCGTCATTTTCAAAGGCTTTACCCATAATCCCTATGCATGGATAAATCACG
Source organism: Mixta hanseatica (assembly GCF_023517775.1). NCBI lineage: Bacteria > Pseudomonadati > Pseudomonadota > Gammaproteobacteria > Enterobacterales > Erwiniaceae > Mixta > Mixta hanseatica. The sequence continues at coordinate 4,163,257 of NZ_CP082904.1, forward strand.
CACGTATGCTAATCGTCAGCTCTGACAGCGAAGGCTTTGGCAATGTGCTGGTTGAAGCGCTGCTGTGCCAGACCTCGGTAGTCAGTACCCGCTGCCCAGGCGGCCCCGAGAGCATCCTGCAAGGCGAGCTGGCACGCGGACTGGCAGAAATGACCAGCGAATCACTGGCAGAAAGGATCCGGGACATTTATTATCAGCCGCTTAAGCTGCAGCAGCTTGATCTCTCGGTCTACCATGTCGAGACCATCTGTCAGCGCTATCTTGCCCTGATTGAGCGCTGACGATGATGCGCAATAATGGAATAATATTTTTAGCAGGGGATGGCTATGCTTTGCCCCGTTACCAGTATCACTGAGGAAACGGCGTGAATTACATTTTGATTTTTATCCTACTGTTGCCGATTAAATGGATCCGCAAGCTCTTCCAGAAAAAGGAAGGGCGTAATCTGGTGATCCAAACGGCTAAAATTGGCGACTTCGTTAATATCACGCCGTTACTGGCGCATCTGCAGCATAGCGATGCGCTGCTCAGCCGTACCGTTGCGCCGCTGGCACAGCACGATGATACACTGCAAAAAATTTGGTATATCGAAGATTATAAAAGCGGTCTGCTGGCTAAAATTCGTCTGGCGCTGCAGTTAATGAACCGCTACGACAACGTTTATCTGCTGCATCCCAACAACCTTAATCTGTTTTATGCGGCCTGCTGCAATGCGAATAATAAACGTTTTCTCTCGCACTATCGCCGCAAATGGTATCAGAGCCCGCTCTACTGGACAGCCGACGGCATAGTGCAGCACGAGAAAAACACGCTTACGCTGGAAAACTACCTTAAGCTGGCCGACCCCACCTTAACTAAGGATGCTTACCCGAAGCACGCCACGCATCCGCTCTATCCTCTCGCTCCGGTGCCCGCAGCACTCCAGCGTCAGGATGGCATTAAAATCGGTTTGAGTATCTCTGCAGGAAATCAGGCGAAAACCATTCCGCCTTCGGTGTGGAAACATCTGTTTGATCGTCTGGCTGACCTGCCCTGCCTGTTTTATATTTTTGGCGCTTCCTCGGAAATGCATCGCTTGCAGGAACTGTATAAGGTGGTAGGAGAGCGAGAGAACATTATCAGTCTGATCGGCTCGATTCCGCTTGAAGGTTTGCCGCATGCCATCAGCATGATGGATTTTTATATCGCTTCTGACTCCGGCAACGTTTATATCGCCGATGCCGTCGGCGTGCCGATTATATTGATTTATGGCCCCTGTTGTGTGGAAGAGCAACGGCCGCTGGGCGATGTTCTGTTGATTGGACCCGATCATATTGCGCCCTCTTCGTTTGTTTTTGCCGCGTTGTATCAGTTCCATCACCCGGCAGAGCAGCTTTATGCACTCGATAACCGCAAACTTGACGATATTTACGACTTTATTGCTGCCCGCCAGCCGGAGCGGCTGTGCCAAACCAAGCCTCATTAAACATGACTCAACAATCTGAAACCGCTGCGCCTTTACTGAGCGTCATTATCCCGATGTATAACGCCGGCAGTCTGTTCGACAGCTTTATGGCGTCGCTACTGGCGCAAACTTTTACCGATCTCGAAGTCATTATCGTGAATGACGGATCCACGGACGGCAGCGCTGAACGGGCCGCCGACTACGCGGCGCGCTATGAGCATATCCAGGTGATTAATCAGGAAAACGGTGGCGTTTCTCGCGCACGCAACGCAGGTCTGGCCGTGGCGCGCGGTAAATATGTGACGTTTCCCGATGCCGATGACACCCTGTCGCCGACCCTGTATCAGACGCTGGTCGAGATGGCCGAGCAGGACAATCTGGATGCCGCCCAGTGCAATGCCGAGTGCTTTTATGTCGGCAGCCAGCGTGTCAGGACGCTTATCCCGCACGATAGATTGACCTCGACCGGCGTACTGGACGGCGCAGCCTGGCTAAGTAAAGCATTGGCGACCCGGCGCTATTTGCATGTCGTCTGGATGGGGATTTATCGCTTATCGCTGATTAAATCGCGTGAGCTGCTGTTTGAGCCGGGGTTACATCATCAGGATATTCCCTGGACGACAGAATTTATGCTCAACGCCCGTCGGGTGCGTTATACCGACACTCCTCTGTATCGCTATTATGTACACGATCAATCGATCAGCAACCGTAAACGCACCGGGCAGCGTAACGTAGAGTATCAGCGTCACTACCTGAAAATCGCGCGGATGCTGGAAGAGATCAATCAGCGTTATCGCGGCAAGGTAAAAATTTATCCGCAGTTTCACTATCAGATAACGCATGAAGCGCTTAGCGTCTGTCACTCAGTACGTCGAGAGCCGGATGCCGATGCACGCCAGGCCATGATTGCGGATATATTTTCAACCCAAACCCACCGAAGAATGTTGCGCAATGCACGCGGCCTGAAACAGTGGTATCAGCTCCTGCTCTGGCTGAGCCGCATTTACCGCTGGCGTAAACACTAGGCGGACAGCGCCCGGGAAGAGACCGCAGACAGCGCTTTCGCCCCCGGCTGCTTTGTCCTAAGATCGGCTCACTTCATTCTAAGACAGGTTTTGTATGGTAAGTCAGATCCCTGCATCTTTTACTCCCCGCAATATTCTGGTGATTAAGTTACGTCACCATGGCGATATGCTGCTGACTACGCCGGTCATCAATGCGCTGCATCAGCGTTATCCCAACGCCGCGATTGATGTGTTGCTTTATCAGGAAACACGCCCGATGCTGCAGGCGCATCCGGCTATCCGTAAGCTGCATTTGATCGATCGTAAGTGGAAGAAACAGGGCATCTGGCATCAGGTTAAACAGGAGCTGAAGCTGGTTAACGCGATTCGGAACAGCCATTACGATGTAGTAATCAACCTGGCCGATCAGTGGCGCAGCGCGTTAATTACCCGGCTTTCTGACGCGCCGGTTCGTATCGGCTTTGCTTACAACAAGCGTAATAACCGCTTCTGGCATTACTGCCATAACCATTTAATCTCCACGCAAAATTTCGGTCAGCTACATACGGTAGAGCAAAACCTGCTGGCGCTGTCGCCGCTGGATGTGCCCACTAACGGCGCGCCGGTCTCTATGTACTATGCCGATGAAGACTGGCAGGCGGCGCAAAAGCAGTTGCAGGAGCAAGGCGTCAGTGGCCTTTATGTTGTTATCCAGCCCACTTCGCGCTGGACGTTTAAATGCTGGGAAGATGAGAAAGTCGCGGCGTTAATCGATCAACTGAATCAGCCTGGCCTGCAGATTGTCTTAACCGCGGCGCCAGACCCAAAAGAGATGGCGATGATCGCGCATATTCTCTCGCTGTGCCAGAATCCGCAGGTGACGACCCTTGCCGGACAGCTTAGTCTGCCCCAGCTGGCGGCGCTCATCGACCATGCCCGGCTGTTTATTGGTGTCGACTCCGCTCCGATGCATATGGCGGCGGCGCTGCAAACGCCCTGCGTCGCCCTGTTCGGCCCAACCAAGCTACAACAGTGGCGGCCATGGGGCGCTAACAACCGGGTTATCTGGGCAGGTGATTACGGTTCGCTGCCCTCTCCGGACTCGATTGATACTCAAACCGAGCAGCGCTATTTAAGCGCGATACCGGTTGAAGATGTGGTTGCTGCGGCAAGGAGCTATTTGGATGCGTAAAATACGGCTGGCGATTGTGCGCCAAAAATACCGGCCCGACGGCGGCGCTGAGCGCTTCATCGCCCGAGCGCTGGAAGCGTTAAACAGCGAGCTGCTCGATCTGAATATTATTACCCGCAGCTGGCAGGGGACGCCCAAACCTGACTGGCACCTGCATATTTGTAATCCGCCCAAACTGGGGCGCATATCCCGCGAGCGGGGCTTCGCCACGGCGGCGCGCGACTGCTGGCAGCGTGAACGGTTTGATATTGTTCAGAGCCATGAGCGCATCGCGGGCTGTGATATTTTCCGCGCCGGCGACGGCGTGCACCGTGTCTGGCTGGAACAGCGCGCGCGTATTGTTTCGCCGCTGCAACGGCTGAGCGCCTCGCTTAGCCCTTATCATCGTTACGTATTGAAGGCAGAGGAAGAAATGTTCCACTCTGCCGCACTGAAGAAGGTTATCTGTAATTCTGAGATGGTGAAGCGGGATATCATCCGCTGTTTTAACCTGCCTGAAGAACGTATTACCGTTATCTATAACGCCATCGATTCACAACGTTTTCAACCGGCGACTGAAGCCACCCGTGATGTTACCCGGCAGCAGCTGGCAATACCGCAACAGGCCGTCGCGCTGATCTATGTCGGCTCCGGATTTGAGCGAAAAGGTCTGAAGGCAGCGATTCAGGCGATGGCTAATAGCGATCGCTATCTGATCGTTGTAGGGCAGGATAAACATCAGGCACGCTATCAACAATTGGCGAATCAGTTGAACTGCCTGGACCGGCTGCGTTTTGTTGGCGTCCAGCAGGATGTGCAGCCTTTTTATCATGCGGCTGACGGCTTAATTTTGCCGACGCTGTACGATCCCTTCCCCAACGTTATTTTGGAAGCGATGGCCTGCGGCCTGCCGGTTATTACCAGCACCGGCTGCGGCGGCGCGGAATTTATCATGCAGGGTGAGCAGGGATTTGTTTGCGATGCGCTGGATATCAAAGCATTGCATGAAGCTGTACAGGCCATTCCTGCAAAAACGCAGAATTCAGCGATGGGCGATGCCGCACGCGCCAGAATAGAACCTTATACGCCGCAGCGGCTGGGTGCAGAATTGCATTCTCTTTATCAGCAGCTGCTCTCTGGCGCGGCGGAAGATAGATGAGTGCCGACAAGTTATCTGCTAACATGCCGTATTCCGCATATTTTGCTTAAGTTTGACGCATCAGTGTCGTAAAGATCGGTATGACAACGATTTACACCGCCCTGCTTTACCTCATACAGCCTCTGATCTGGCTGCGCCTTTGGCTGCGCGGCCGCAAAGCGCCTGCCTATCGTAAACGCTGGGCGGAGCGCTACGGCTTTTGTGAAGGTAAGGTCAGCCCCGGCGGCATCCTGCTGCATTCGGTATCGGTGGGTGAAACCCTGGCGGCCGTACCGTTGGTGCGGGCGTTGCGTCATCGTTATCCGACGCTGCCTATTACCGTGACCACCATGACGCCAACCGGTTCAGAGCGCGCGCAGTCCGCCTTCGGTAAAGATGTGCATCACGTCTACCTGCCTTACGATCTTCCCGATGCCATGAACCGTTTTCTGAATACGGTCGATCCCAGACTGGTCATCATTATGGAGACCGAGCTGTGGCCCAACTTTATTAAAGCCCTGCATGAACGTCAGGTGCCGCTGGTTATCGCTAATGCGCGCCTGTCGGCCCGTTCAGCGAAAGGTTATAAAAAGCTGGGAAAATTTATGCGCCAGCTGCTGCAGCGCATTACGCTCATCGCCGCACAGAATGAAGAAGACGGCGCGCGTTTTGTTGAACTGGGCCTGAAGCGATCTCAGTTGGCGATTACCGGCAGCCTGAAATTTGATATCTCCGTTACGCCTGAACTGGCGGCGCGTGCGGTTACGCTACGCCGTCAATGGGCGCCGCGCCGTCCCGTCTGGATTGCCACCAGCACCCACGAAGGTGAAGAGGCGATTGTGCTGGATGCGCATCGTCGCCTGCTGGCGCACTTCCCCGAGCTGCTATTGATTCTGGTGCCACGTCATCCAGAACGCTTCGATACCGCACGGGAAATGACGCAAAAAAGCGGCTTTAGCTATACCTTGCGCAGCAGCGGCGAAATTCCTTCCAGCAGCACGCAGGTAGTGATTGGCGATACCATGGGCGAGCTGATGCTACTGTACGGCATTGCCGATCTGGCCTTTGTCGGCGGCAGCCTGGTAGAGCGCGGCGGTCATAATCCGCTGGAGCCGGCTGCGCACGCTATTCCTGTGCTGATGGGTCCGCATACCTTCAATTTTAAAGATATTTGCAGCAAACTGAAGCAGGCCGATGGCCTGATTACGGTGACCGATACCGCCACGCTGGTACATGAAATAGGTAACCTGCTGATCGATGATGATTATCGCCGTTACCATGGTCGCCATGCCGTTGACGTATTGCATCAAAATCAGGGCGCCCTACAGCGTCTGCTTCAGCTACTTGAACCCTATCTGCCGCCACGGAATCATTAAATGACCGCACGCCAACGCCTGTCAGTGGTGATGATCGTTAAAAACGAAGCAGAACTGCTGCCGGATTGCCTGGCTTCCGTCAGCTGGGCCGATGAAATTATCCTGCTGGATTCCGGCAGCCAGGACGCCACCTTAGCCATAGCCCAACAGTATGGCGCAAAGGTTTTCCATTCCAGGGATTGGCCCGGCTATGGCCAGCAGCGCCAGCGGGCGCAGTCACAGGCCAGCGGTGAGATGATTTTGATGATCGATGCGGATGAGCGCGTCACGCCGGAACTGCGCGCCGAAATTGAACAGGTGCTTCAGGCGTCGCCGCAGCCGAATAAGGTCTACAGCCTTGGGCGTCTGAACCTGTTTTTAGGCCGCTTTATGCGCCACAGCGGCTGGTATCCCGATCGCGTGGTGCGCCTCTATCCGCGCACCTATCGTTATAACGATCATCAGGTGCATGAATCGCTGGAAACAGGACAGGCGCAGGTTGTGCCGCTGGCGGGACATCTACAACATCTGACCTGCCGCGATTTTAGCGCTTTTCAGCGTAAACAACTCGCCTATGCCGAAGCCTGGGCGCAACAGCGCCACCAGCAGGGAAAGCGCTGCGGCGTTTTCTCTATTTTTAGCCATACGCTGGGCGCTTTCGTCAAAACGCTGTTGCTGCGTGCCGGCTTTCTTGACGGCAGCCAGGGCTGGCTACTGGCGGTGGTAAATGCGCAATACACGTTCAACAAGTACGCGGCGCTGTGGGCGCTGGGTCAGTCAGCTAGCGGAGACAAAAAATGAGTACCAGAGCTATCTATCCCGGCACCTTTGATCCTTTTACCCTCGGTCATCTGGATATTTTGAGTCGCGCAGCGCTGATGTTTGACCATATTATCCTGGCTATCGCCGCCAGCCCGAGCAAGAAACCGCTATTCAGCCTGGAAGAGCGCGTCGCGCTGGCGCAGCAGGCCACTGCGCATTTACCCAACGTGGAAGTGACCGGTTTTAGCGATCTGATGGCGAATTTCGCCCGCGATCGCCAGGCCAACGTGCTGGTGCGCGGCCTGCGAGCGGTATCTGATTTTGAGTATGAAATGCAGCTGGCGCATATGAATCGCCATCTGCTGCCGTCACTGGAAAGCGTTTTTTTGATGCCTGCGGAACAGTATTCTTTTATCTCTTCTTCACTGGTAAAAGAAGTTGCCCGCCACGGCGGTGAAGTGAAAGCGTTTCTGCCAGAGCCGATTTATCAGGCTCTGCTGGCAAAGCTCGCCAGCTAACAGACTGGCGATTATTTCTGGCAGTGGCGGCAAAAAAAGGTGCTGCGCTGCCCATGCTTAGCGCTTTCAATTAACGTACTACATACGCGGCATGGCTCTCCGGCACGGCCATACACCTGCAGCTCCTGCGCGAAGTAACCCGGCTTGCCATCGCTCTGCAGAAAATCGCGCAACGTGGTGCCGCCCTGCTCAATTGAACGCAGCAATACCGCCTTAATTACCTTTACCAGCAGCGCGGTTTCTTCGTAGCTCAGCGACATCGCGGGACGATCGGGCAAGATCCCGGCAGCAAACAGCGACTCGCTGGCATAGATATTTCCCACGCCCACCACCAGCTTGTTATCCATCAGCCAGGGTTTGATCGCGGTACGTTTGCCGCGTGACTTTTCGAACAGGTAGTCGGTATTAAACTGTTCGCTTAACGGCTCCGGGCCCAGATGCGCCAGCACATTGCTGCCCTGCAGGTCATTACTCCACAGCCAGGCGCCAAAGCGGCGGGGATCGGTATAGCGCAGCACTTTGCCGTTGCTCATCACCAGATCGACATGATCGTGCTTCGCCGCCGGGATCGCCTCTGGCAGCACGCGTAGGCTACCTGACATGCCAAGATGAATAATGATCCAGCCTTCAGGCAGCTCCAGCAGCAGATATTTTGCGCGACGCTGCACGCTCAGCACCGGCTGGTCGCTCAGTGCATGAATCTCCTGTGATACGGGCCAGCGTAAACGCGGATTACGCACCACTGCGTGCAGAATGGTTTCTCCTACCAGGTGCGGTTCAATGCCGCGACGGCTGGTTTCTACCTCAGGTAATTCAGGCATGACAGCTCCTCACGTTTTACGGTTTCATAAAAACAAAAAACCCGGCCGAAGCCGGGTTTTTCGTGGAAGCCGCAATTATTTAATTTTAGCTTCTTTGTACATCACGTGCTGGCGTACAACCGGATCGAACTTTTTCAGTTCCAGTTTTTCCGGTTTAGTACGTTTGTTCTTCGTGGTGGTATAGAAGTGACCTGTACCAGCAGAGGAAACCAGCTTGATCTTCTCACGAATACCTTTAGCCATGATTCAGTTCCTTAGTACTTCTCACCACGGGCACGCAGATCGGCCAGAACCGTATCGATGCCCTTCTTATCAATTACACGCATACCTTTAGCAGATACACGCAGAGTAACGAAACGTTTCTCGCTCTCAACCCAAAAACGGTGAGAGTGCAGGTTCGGCAGGAAACGGCGTTTCGTCGCGTTCATTGCGTGGGAACGGTTGTTACCGGTCACCGGACGCTTGCCAGTTACTTGGCAGACTCGTGACATGTCAATTCTCCAAAAATCAAATCAGCTCGAGCTTTAAAAATTAGGTCTTGGCCGCCTCGTCAGGCTTGTAGCCCATCCAGGCGAGTTCCATGTGAACCCGCTGAGCAGGCCTAAACGCCAAACCCGAGATTCTCAAAGGTGGCGTAGTATACGCCTTGTATTGCCAGCGCTCAAGTCCCGAACAGATAAAGATCCCCATGGATCGCCGAAATAGTACAGAAAAGAGACAACTTTTGCCCTTAAAGCCAGCCGCGCTCGGCGAAAGAAACGTATTCTCCCTTGCCTATCACTAAATGATCGAGCACGCGAATATTCATCAGCAGGCAAGCCTGCTTAATATGCTGGGTAATATCCCGATCGGCGGCGCTCGGCTCCGCATGACCAGAGGGATGATTGTGCGCCAGAATCAACGCCGCGGCATTAAGCTTTAGCGCCGCACGCACAATTTCACGCGGATGCACCTCCACGCTGGTAATCGTACCGGTAAACATCTGCTGGGCCTGCAGCACCCGATGCTGATTATCCAAAAAGATCGCCATAAAAATTTCGCGCTCCTGATGCGCCAGCACGCTTTGCAAATACTGTTGCGTCAGCCGGGGATTCTCCAGCACATTTTCCCGCGCCAGCTGCGCCTGAAAAAAACGTCGTCCCAGTTCCGCCACCGCATGCAGTTGCGCCAGCTTGGCGTCGCCTACGCCTTTGATGGCGGCAAACGCACTCTTTTCCGCGCTCATCAGCAGATAGAGCGAGCCAAAGGTTTCCAGCAGTTCATGCGCCAGTTTCATAACCGGTTTGCCGCACGCGCCGGTACGTAAAAAGATGGCCAGCAGCTCTGCATCGCTTAGCGCCGGCGCGCCCATCTGTTCTAGCTTTTCCCGCGGTTTTAACACGTGCCTCTCCTACTGGCCGTTTTCGCTATCTGGTCGCTACTCTGCGCCTGGCGAAACGATACCGCCAGCGACTGCCGTTATCTTTTCGAGACGGCTCGCAAAGGTGGCGGGATGCTAAACGGCTTGACCCTAAGAATGTGTTAAAATCGCGCCATTATGGCGGACCTGGTTTATCAGAGGGTCAATAAGGGCAGAAGCGAATATGATGGGATTAACCGGTAAACATATTGTCTTGGGCGTCAGCGGCGGCATTGCGGCTTACAAAACGCCTGAACTGGTACGGCGCTTGCGCGATCGCGGCGCCGAGGTGCGCGTGGTCATGACCGAGGCCGCTAAAGCCTTTATCACGCCGTTAACGCTACAGGCGGTTTCTGGCTATCCGGTTTATGACGATCTGCTCGACCCGGCGGCAGAAGCCGCTATGGGTCATATTGAACTGGGAAAATGGGCCGACCTGGTAATTCTGGCGCCCGCCACGGCTGATTTAATTGCGCGCGTCACGGCGGGTATGGCTAACGATCTGGTGACTACGCTCTGTCTGGCGACCGCGGCGCCCATTGCCGTGGTGCCTGCCATGAATCAACAAATGTACCGCGCCCTGCCTACGCAGGAAAACTTGCAGCGCCTGTCTGGTCGCGGCGTCTTGATCTGGGGGCCGGATAGCGGTAGCCAGGCATGCGGCGATGTGGGCCCGGGCCGCATGCTCGACCCGCTGGCAATTGTCGATCGCGCCGTCGCCTGGTCAATGCCCGTCAACGATCTGCAACATCTCAACATTATGATTACCGCCGGCCCTACGCGCGAAGCGCTTGATCCGGTACGTTATATTTCCAATCACAGTTCCGGCAAGATGGGCTTCGCCATTGCCGCTGCCGCTGCCGCGCGCGGCGCCAGAGTTACGCTGGTGGCCGGCCCGGTCGCGCTGGCTACGCCTACGGGCGTGACGCGTATTGATGTTACCAACGCGCTAGAGATGGAAAAGGCGGTAATGTTGCATATTACGCAGCAAGATATTTTCATTGGCAGCGCAGCCGTGGCAGACTACCGCGCAGCAGAGGTAGCGCCAGACAAAATAAAAAAACAGGGTGATGAAATCACGCTGAGAATGGTAAAAAATCCCGATATTGTCGCGGGCGTTGGCGCGCTGTCCGAAGGGCGTCCGTATGTTGTAGGGTTTGCTGCCGAAACCCGTAATGTGGAAGAATACGCGCAACAAAAACGTGTGCGGAAAAATCTGGACCTTATCTGCGCCAACGATGTATCCAAATCCGGGCAAGGTTTCAACAGCGATACTAATGCTCTTCACCTTTTCTGGCAGGAGGGAGAAAAAGTTTTGCCTCTCGCAGATAAAACGCTCCTTGGCCAGCAGTTATTAGACGAGATTGTCAGCCGTTATGATGAAAAAAATCGACGTTAAGATTATTGATGCGCGCGTAGGCAAAGCATTCCCTCTGCCGACCTATGCTACCTCCGGCTCCGCAGGTCTGGATTTGCGCGCCTGTCTTGATGCCCCGCAGGAGCTGGCGCCAGGCGCCACCACGCTGCTGCCGACCGGCCTGGCGATTCATATTGCCGATCCTTCTCTGGCCGCCGTTATTCTGCCGCGTTCTGGCCTGGGCCATAAGCACGGCATTGTGCTGGGCAACCTGGTGGGGCTAATTGACTCTGATTACCAGGGGCAACTGATGGTTTCCGTATGGAACCGCGGCCAGGATAGCTTTACTATCCAGCCTGGCGAACGCATTGCACAGCTGGTTTTCGTGCCGGTCGTACAGGCAGAATTTAACCTGGTTGAAGATTTTGACGCCAGCGCGCGTGGTGAAGGCGGCTTCGGTCACTCCGGCCGGAATTAAACGCGCAGCAACACCCTCCGCAACCCGACTTGTTTATTTTTCAGCACCGTGAGATGCCTTCTCACGGATGTTGCGTGGGCCTTTGCCCGTTTATGATAAATCTCAGGGGTTTATAACGTCATGGCAGAAAAAAAGAGCGCGAAAAGGAATCGTCGCGATGAAATCCTGCAGGCTCTGGCACAGATGCTGGAATCCAGCGACGGCAGTCAGCGCATTACCACCGCTAAGCTGGCCGCCACGGTAGGTGTTTCTGAAGCCGCGCTTTACCGTCACTTTCCCAGCAAAACGCGCATGTTTGATAGCCTGATCGAGTTTATTGAAGACAGCCTAATCACCCGTATCAACGCGATTCTGAAAGATGAAAAAGAGACCATGACGCGTCTGCGCATGATCGTGCAGCTGATTTTAGGTTTTGGCGAGTTGAATCCTGGCCTGACACGTATTCTCACCGGCCATGCGCTGATGTTTGAACAGGACCGTTTACAGGGCCGCATTAATCAGCTTTTCGAACGTATCGAAGCCCAGCTAAGGCAGGTTATGCGTGAGCGCAGAATGCGTGAAGGGGAAGGTTTCGCCACTGACGAAACGCTGCTTGCCAGCCAGCTGTTGGCCTTCTGCGAAGGAATGCTATCGCGCTTTGTGCGTTCAGAGTTCCGCTATCTGCCGACGCAGGAATTTGACGTACGCTGGCCGCTGCTGGCGGCGCAGCTGGTATAAACGGCAAATTGTCCTCAGGCTGCCGGGCCAACATTAGCCCGGCGACGCTGCCTGGCGGTCGTTTAAATACCGTAGCTTTGGCGATAGCTGCGCACCGCGGCCAGATGATCGGCCATTTCTGGCTTTTCTTCGAGATAGTCGATCAAATCGCTCAGGGTGATAATCGCCGTCACGTGGCACTGGTAGTCGCGTTCCACTTCCTGAATCGCAGATATCTCACCGCGTCCACGCTCCTGACGATCGAGTGAAATCAGCACGCCAGCCAGACTTGCGCCGTTCGCCGCAATAATCTCCATCGATTCCCGGATGGCGGTACCGGCGGTAATCACATCATCTACCAGCATCACGCGCCCCTGCAGCGGGCTGCCGACTAACGTTCCGCCTTCGCCGTGATCTTTCGCTTCCTTACGATTAAAGCAGTAGGGGACGTCGCGCTGGTGGTGGTCTGCGAGCGCAACGGCGGTAGTGGTCGCGATGGGAATGCCTTTATAAGCGGGCCCAAACAGCAGATCAAAATCAACGCCGGAATCAACCAGCGCCTGCGCGTAAAAACGGCCCAGCAGCGCCAAATCACGTCCAGTATTAAACAGGCCGGCATTAAAGAAATAGGGGCTTTTACGTCCCGATTTCAGGGTAAATTCGCCAAATTTTAATACCTGCTTGTTTAAAGCGAACTCAATAAATTCACGCTGCCAGGCTTTCATCTTTACTCTCCTCGAAATTTAACGATAAAAAAGGCGACTCTCTGGTCGCCTGAAATAATTAACTGTTTAACGCCGCCTTCTGCGCCTGAATTAAGGTATCGATGCCGTCTCGCGCTAACGCCAGCAGCGTCAGCAGCTCTTCATGACTGAAAGGTTCGCCTTCGGCGGTGCCTTGTACCTCAATCATGCGGCCATCCTCCATCATCACCACATTCATATCGGTTTCAGCGGCGGAGTCTTCGACATACTCCAGATCGCATAGCGCTTCACCGTTAACAATGCCAACCGAGATAGCCGCAACCATGCCTTTCATCGGATTCTTCGCCAGCTTACCGGCGGCAACCAGCGCATTCAGCGCATCCGCCAACGCCACGCAGGCGCCGGTAATAGAAGCGGTACGGGTGCCGCCATCGGCCTGCAGTACATCGCAATCAAGAGTAATGGTGTATTCGCCCAGCGCTTTAAGATCGACAGCGGCACGCAGCGAGCGCGCAATCAGACGCTGGATCTCTAGCGTGCGTCCGCCCTGTTTGCCCTTCGCGGCTTCGCGCGCGTTGCGGCTGTGGGTGGAACGCGGCAGCATGCCATATTCGGCGGTAATCCAGCCCTGCCCCTGACCTTTAAGGAAGCGCGGCACGCCTTCTTCTACGGTCGCGTTACAAAGCACTTTGGTATCGCCGAATTCAACCAGTACAGAACCTTCTGCATGTTTGGTGTAGTGACGAGTCAGGGTAACGGGACGTACCTGCTGTGTGAGACGGCCTGCTGGACGCATGGTTTTTCTCCGGCTTGCTAATATTGGCTGCGCATTATACGGTTTTCAGCCTTGCCTGCCTACCGAACATGCTTTTCCAGCGCGCGAAGCGCGCATTAATCTTTTTATCGCCCATGATGATCAACGGCTATTTCCGTTAACCGGCGCTTATACCTGTTAAGGGAAGGCGCGCATCGCTATAATTCCCCTATCTTTCCTGAATACGGGTACGCAAAATGATCCGCAGCATGACCGCCTACGCCCGGCGTGAAACCAAAGGCGAATGGGGCAGCGCAGCCTGGGAGCTGCGTTCCGTGAACCAGCGCTATCTTGAAACTTACATTCGCCTGCCGGAGCAGTTCCGCAGCCTGGAGCCGGTTATTCGTGAGCGTCTGCGCAATCGCCTGACGCGCGGGAAGATTGAGTGCAATTTACGCTTCGATGCCGACCCAAGCGCGCAAAGCGCCTTAATCCTGAATCAACCGCTAGCCAAACAGCTGCTGGAAGCTGCGCAGTGGGTGAAACAGCAAAACGCCGATGGCGCGATTAATCCGGTCGATATTTTGCGCTGGCCTGGCGTGATGTCCGCTCAGGATCAGGATTTAGATGCGATTAACGCAGAGTTGATCGCTACGCTGGAGCTGGCGATTGATGACTTTATCGCCGCGCGTGAAAGCGAAGGCGCCGCACTGAAAGCGATGATTGAGCAACGCCTTGAGGGCGTTAGCGCTGAAGTGCAAAAAGTACGCGCCTGGATGCCAGAAGTGCTTAAATGGCAGCGCGAACGGCTGGTGACCAAGCTTGAAGAAGCGGAGCTGCAGCTGGACAACAACCGCGTCGAGCAGGAACTGCTGATGATGGCTCAGCGTATCGACGTTGCCGAGGAGCTGGATCGCCTTGAAGCGCACGTTAAAGAAACCTATAACATCCTGAAAAAGAAAGAGGCCGTTGGCCGCCGTCTTGACTTCATGATGCAGGAATTTAACCGTGAATCGAACACGCTGGCGTCGAAATCGATTAATGCGGATATCACCGCCTCGGCGATTGAGCTGAAGGTGCTGATCGAGCAAATGCGCGAGCAGATCCAGAATATCGAATAACACCCTCTGCGGGCGCTTACCCTCTTACGAAGCACGATGTAAACAATAAGGCCATGGATCCATCATGGCCTTTTTTGTTTTACCTGCGGTGATGATAAAGCCCTGCCCGTATGGCCGCTGACTCCGCAATAGCATCGCGGCATCGGCTCATGCGCTGATATCCAGCCGCGCGTCGCTCTCTTGCCCTAATATCGCCACGCCGCTTTTAAAACTCAGCAGGATGGAAAGCAGCCCGCCGAGACAGGCACCCAAAATCACCGCGTGACTGCCGTAAAACTGGGAAAGCACGCCGCCCAACAGCGCGCAGGCAGGCATAATACCCCAGGTGATAAAGCGGAAGCTGGCGTTAACACGTCCCAACAGCGGGCCAGGACAGACGCGCTGACGCATGCTCAGGATATTCACCACCCCAACTGACGACCCCCAACCGGCGAAAAACAGAAAAACGGCGTCCAGATAACGCATATGATGCGGAAAAAGATTGGGCAGGCAAATCGCCATAGAGAACAGGCCATAAACGATGCCGCCCAGCAGGATAGCGCGTCCGGCGCCCCATCTGTCACTAATCAGGCTCGCACACAGCGCACCGACCAGCCCGCCCAGCCCCTGAAAGGCCAACACCAGGCCGACCGAAGAGGCATCCAGCCCCACATCGCGGCTCAGATAAACCACCAGCTGCGGCGTGGCGGTACAGGCGAACAAATTCCACGCGGCGCCGATGATCGTCAGGCGGCGTAACGCGGGCAGTCCAAACAGCGTCGTCATGCCCTCTTTAATCTGCGCCAGGCTTGAAGGACGCTGCGTTTCGCTGGACGCCTGATGATTTTTCGGCAATCCCAGCAGCAGGCTGCTCCCCGCCAGAAACAGCAGCGCGTTAAGCAGCAGCGTGCCTGAAGCGTTGGTCAACTTGATCAATATGCCGCCCAGCGCCGGGCCGATCAACTCCCCCGCGCCGGCAATCGCCGCCAGCGCCCCGCTGGCGCGCGCGATTAAATGCAGCGGCACCAGGCTGGGCAGATAAGACCAATACGCCACTTCAAAGTAGACGTTAGCGCAGCCGACGATAAACACGCCCAGCAGCAGAAAGGGAATCGACAGATGCCCGCTCCAGGCGATAAGCGTCAGCGCCAGCAGCACGCTAAAACGCGCCATATTGGTCACCAGCAAAATGGCGCGCCGCTCCCGCCGATCCGCGGTGACGCCCGCCAGCAGCGTAAATAGCATAAAAGGCGCCCGCGCGCAGGCGGCGATCAACCCGATGTCGAACGGCGTCGCGTGCAGGACCGCAACGGCGATCAGCGGCACAACGATAAAGGTGATGGCCGACCCAAGCTGTGTCGCCACGTCGCCGCAGTAAAAACGGGTAAACTGCGGATGTTGGAATAAGCGTTCGCGGGCGAGCATCACCGTTCTCCTTTATGAGCGATCGAAATATTTCGCTGTTTCCAGTCCGGTCAGCGTATCCATCTCACACAGGAAGCGATGCCCTTTCTCTGCCACCGCCTCCGGCGACTCCGCCAGAATAATCACATGCCCCATAATGCTGAAGTTGCCGCCATAGCGCCCCACAAACTTATTCGCTTCGATATTCAGCGTGTTATGCGGGATCTCATAGGCCCTGAGCAGCGCCGTCAGCTGTTCCTGCCGGAAACGTTCGCTGATATGGCCGCCGTGTCTGGCCGCCACCGCCAGCGTAATGCCCGCATTATGGAACCCCGCTTCGCTGACCGTGACCGCCTCGCCTAAATGCAGGCGAATCAGATGCGCGAAGGCGTCTTCTCCGGTCTGGATCTGATACATAATCGGCGACACGCTGCCCATCATGCGCGCGTTTATTTCCACCAGCACCGGGCCTTCCGGCGTCATCAGCAGTTCAACGTGATAAAGGCCGATATCGATCTCCAACGCGTTGAAAACCGTCTGCAAATAGTCGCGGATACGCTCCCGGTCGGCGTCGGACAAGCCGGACGGCATGACCGCTGCCAGCTCCAATAGATCGTAATAATGCGCGCGGTAGCGGGTCGTGGTGGCGTACAGCATCACATTGCCGTCACGCACAATGGTTTCCGCCGAATGCAGCGTGCCGGTCACATATTCTTCAATAATGTAATCATGAGAAACGACGCTATCTATCAGACTGCTGTTGGCGCGATCGTCACGCAGGTTCTTTAAATAGGCGGCGAAGTCAGCGGGCGTATAGCAAATGGCGGAATACTGTTTGGCGAAGCCGCGAACCGGCTTAACCACAAAGGGATAGCCGATAGTTTGCGGGCCGGAGAATAGCGCCTCCTCGCTTAACACTTCAAAGCGAGGCGAGCGGATGCCATGGCGGGCCAGCGTTTCGCGCAGCTGATGCTTAAAGACCGCATTGCCGAGCTGCTGCGGCGAAGGATAGCGGGTATGCCATTTTTCCGCCGCACGCGCCGCAGGCATAATGCCGGTTTCGGCGGAGCTGATAATGGTATCGATGGGCGTTTCGCGATGCAGCCGCTCCAGCACAGGGAACAGGTCGGCATCCTCCAGCGTCTCCACCTCGATATAACGATCGACATCGCGCAGCTGGCCCTCCAGCTTTTGCGGATCTTTCGACATAATGCTGACGAAGCTTGAAGCCCGCGTCGGACGGATAAACGTGACCTGATGCCCCAGGCTGCGGGCGGTGCGAAAAGCGTTAAGCCCGGTAGGCGTGCTATCGATAAAAACAACGTGAGCCATAAACATCTCCTTGCCAACGGTAAGTTAAAACGATACCCACAGAGTGAGGCCGAACAGCAGCGTCATCCCCGGAATCAGCAGACGGTTCGCAGGCATCCGGATCGGGACGCAGGTAATCTGCAGCAGCGCGAAGAATGCGGACAGCGCCAGCACCGCGCCCTCTCCGCCTGGCAACCGCCCGGCCATTTGCAGCATCAGCAAAACCAGTACGATAAACGCGGCATAGGGCGTTTGCAGGCCAAAAGACGCTTCCGGCCCATCGCCGCTCTGCAAGGTGAAGTGCGAAAGGCGAACCGCGCCGCAGAACACCAGCAGCGCCGCCGCCATGCCGGCAAACAGGGGATACTCGCGGCACTGCGCGAATACCAGCATGGCGATGACCACGTTGAAGTTCACCAGATCCGCCAGCGTATCAAGCTGTTTGCCAAAGCCGCGCTTAAGGCTGTCATGCGCGTAGAAACGGCGCGCCAGGTAGCCGTCCAGGTGATCGAGCAGGATGGCGGAGAAGACCAGCAGCAACGGCAGAAAACGGTGCCCGCTGAAGATCAGCATCAACGCCAGCGCGGCGATCAACAGATTGAGCATTGTGACCAGGTTCGCGCCGTCCATATAGGCGAACGGCATCAGCCTCGTAGAAAGTGCTTTTTTCATGCCTGTTCTCCCCTGATGCGCATCGGCATCGCGCATTCAAGCCGCGCCAGCGCCTCGTCGAAAGTCGCCTCGTCGCAGCCCAGCACCAGCCGGATATGCTGCGCGCAGCTGGCGCCGTAGATGGCGCCGGGCACGGTCGCGATCTGCATTTCATGCAGCAGGTAATCCGCCACGCATTCGCCGGAGGTGGGGAAACGCCGCTGCTGCGCGGGGGTTAATGCCTCAAACAGCCGCTGCACGTCAGGAAACAGAAACATGCCGCCCAGCGGCCGATGCGACCAGGTAAAGCCTTTGTCGGGGGTGAGCCGCTGCAGGGCGCGCTCGACGCGCGCGCTCAGCATCAGGCTGCGCTGCTGCAGCCAGCGATCGCACTGCGGATCGCTGAGCATTCTGAGGGCGATGCGTTCGTACTGCTGATTGACGCTGAGAATCAAATAATCGTTCGCTTTACTGGCCGCCGCGATAAAGTCAGGATTGCCTACCAGCCAGCCGATACGTAAGCCCGGCGTGCCGAACTTTTTCGACAGGCTGTTAACCAGCACGGTTCGCTCTCCCTGCGGATCGAACAGCCGGGCCGGACGATGGCGTCTTCCAAACGACATGGTGTCATACACTTCGTCATGGATGATCCAGCTGCCCTGCTGCCGGGCCTGGCGCAGCAGGAGTTCCCACTCGTCATCGTCAAACACATAGCCAGAGGGGTTTTCCGGCGAGTTAACGATCAGCGCGGGCGAGGCCGGCAGGCTTTGCTGCGCGCCGTCGCTAAAGAAATTGCGATGAAGATGGTGGACGCGGCGCCCCAGCGCCAGCAGCGCGCGTTGATAAAGCATATAAGAAGGCTCGGTGACGACGACCGCCTCGCCCGGCTGGGAGCAGCAGAGGATCGCCAACGCCACTGCCTCAACGCCGCCGTGCGTAATCAAAATTTCCCGCTGCGAATCGATATGCAGCCCGTAACGGCGGCGATACCAATCCGCTATCGCCTCGCGCAGTTCGGGATTGCCGCCGGAAGGCCCGTAGTGTTTGGCGCTGGCGAGAAACGCCTCCGGGCTCAGATCGTCGCGCGCGATATCTGCCAGCAGATGTTCCGGCGGGCCGAAAACCGGTTCGCCGATGCTCATATTCAGGATGGCGGGATTCTCTTTCGCCGCCTGGGAAATCGCCTTTGAGGCGTAGACGCCCAGTGAGCTCAGGGTCGGATTCAGGCGCGGCGCGGCGCTGGAAGTAACGAGATGAGTCATGCGCGCGCCACCTCCTCGGCCAGCCTGGCGGCACGCGCCAGATCGGCGGCGTTATCCACTTCCACCCAGGGACGGCCCGCCGCATCCACCCATGAGGTCGTGAAGCGGGCGAAAGCGCGCTCGAAAATCGTGTAGAGTTGCATCGCGCCCTGGAAAGGCTGCTTCTCCAGCTCCGCTACGACAAACTGGCGCGCCGCCTCGCCCAGCTTCACCAGACAAATGAATTCGCCCAGCGCGCCGTCACCCTGCCGGCGCTCAGCCGTGCCGTGTTCGATAAAAAGCAGCCGTTCGATTTTGCCGTTGGGCGCCAGCACCAGCGTATCCATCGTCGGGTTGCGGCTCGTCGAGTCGAGCGCGATACAGATTTCCGCCGTATTGCGCGCCATATCTCGCAGCAGCGACGGCGGAATCAGCAGATCGCCTTCGTAATATAAAACCGGGCCGGGCTGCTGGCCCAGCGCGCAAAATGCGCTCCAGTCGAGGTTGCGCGCGGAAAAATCCGGGTTGTAGCAGAGTTCGAAGCCGCGATGCGGCTGCGATACCAGTAGCACCTGCACCAGCTCCGACGCGCCATGCCCTACCACAAAGGTGCGCTTATCGATGCCCGCCGCGTCGAAGGCGCTCAGCTGGTAATCGATCATTCGACGCGCGCCGACTGGCAGGCAGGCTTTATGTCGTTTTTCGGTCAACGGTAACAGCCGGCTGCTCAATCCCGCCATTAAACATGCAAGACGCATAATCTTCTCCTTGTTGAAAACCGGCTCGCTTGCCGGTCACTGTGTCAACAGCGCCTCCACAAAAGCGCCGGTAAACGTTAATCCGCGGCGCGCTCAAAACCGACGGTCCAGGTCGCCCCTTGCGCCCGGTTTACCGCCACGGCTTTGCCGTTAAAGGCCTCTTCCCTTGAGTAGATGCCAGCATACTTTCCGTCGAATATCAGCGGCCCGAGACATACCATACGCACATCTTCAGGCGTCATTGGCAGGGCGTAGCTCCATAAATCGCTGACCAGCGTTTGCAGGATCCAGCTGCCGCCCGCCGCCAGCTGCGTATCCAGCTCGGCCCGCCACGCCTGCTCGGTACAGGCGTAGCCGAACACTACTTTGTGACCGCACAACCCCAGACCCGGCTTGAGCACCAGTTGAGCACGCTCTTGCTGCGCGCGCGCCAGCGTCTGCTCGCTCAGCAGGAAGGTCGGCGGAATATAGCGTTGGGTAAGCGCGCGCTCTGAAGGGGTAAAGCGCGCGGCGAAAGCGGGATCGCTCAACAGCGCCAGGTTCGCTTTGTTGTCGTACAGCGCGCAGCTGGCGGGGATGCTAAAGACGTCCAGCTGCCGCTGCGCCTCCGCCTGGGCCAGCGCAGCGAAAAAGTCGCTGCTGATGCCGTGCTCCAGCTGTTCGGAAAAGACTAAATCGGTAAACACCACGTCGATTTTTTGCTGCCCGACATAGACGCCGTCCGGTTGAAAGCGCACATCAATCGGCCTGGCGGTGACCACCTGAAAACCGGCCTGCTCCGCCACCTGCAAAAAGTCGGGACGGGCGAAATTCTCTTCCGGGTTTTCCGCCGGGTCGTCGATAAGCTCCAGCATTACCGGCCGATGCGCGCCGCGCGCGCGGCGGTAGCGGTGCACCACCTCCCCCCAAATTTCCCCCATCGGCGGCGCCGCCAGCTCAAGCCCCGCCTGGCTCATCGCCTGACAGAGCGCGCTTTGTCGCCAGGTCTGCACATAGCGATCGCAGATGCCGAGGCCGCCTAACGAAGGCGTGACGTTCATCTCCACAACTTTCGGGCCGCTGTGGGTCAGCAGAATGTCGGGGCGCGCAAACAGTCGCGCCTTTTCCAGCAGATGAGGCGTGCAAAACGGCAGGACGTCGGCCTGCTGTTGCGACGTTAGACGCTGCGCCGTCAGCTGGCGGGCGATGTCGCCGCCGAACAGCCTTTCGGGCAGGCTGAAAATCAACGTCAACAACGCGGCGGCGGCCTCGCCCAGCTCCGTCAGGAAGCCCGGCGGATAAACGACGGGCGGAAAGGTGGCGCCCCAGTCGCCGGGATGCACGGCGCGCAGCTGCGCCGCGAAAGCTTCGCCATCGACATGGTCGCAACGTTGGTAAAAGGCGAGTATTGAGCGATCGAGCAACGTGTTCACAGAGAGGACTCCTTGCATTGCAGAGCAGCCAGGCGATTAATCGCCTGGCGGAAAACGGTTTCGCTGGCGCAGTTGGTCAATCTCAGATGAGGCTGACTTGCTGGGCCGTACGCGATGCCGGGCACCGTCGCGATCTCCAGCTCCTCCATCAAGTAGTTCGCCACCGCGCGGCCGGCATCGACGACGCCGTCGCGCCAGCGATGAGGCAGCGAATGCGCCAGACGGCTTACGTCGGGAAAAAGGAACATGCCACCCATCGGCTGTCGCGGCCATCGAAAGCCCTGCTCTTCGCCTAAGCGCGATAGCGCATACTGATTGCGCGTCGCCAGCATGTCGTTTTGCTGCCTCATCCAGGCGAGCGTTTGCCGATCGTTGAGCAAGCGGCAGGCGATGTTTTCGCTGAGGATATTGACGCCCAGACAAAGGCTTTCATGCACCCGGCTGGCGGCCTTGATAACGGCGGCCGGGCCGATAATCCAGCCAATGCGCAGCCCTGGCACGCCAAACTTTTTCGAGCAGCTGTTGATCAGCACGCTGTTTTCTCGCAGCGCCGGGAAGCACCAGGCGTTAACGTGGCGGCGCGTATACGCCAGCGTATCGTAGACCTCATCGTGAATAACCCAGGCTCCCTGTTCGGCGGAAGCCTGGGCGACCGCCTGCCAGTCCGCCTCGCTCATCACGTAACCCGTCGGGTTTTCCGGACTGTTGATCAGCAGCGCCGGCGCGGCGACAGGCGCGCGCGCCAGCGCCTCCGCGTATTCGTCGACGCCTGGCGCGCGCGGCAAAATATGGCATCGGCGGCTGGCCAGCTGGATGGCCCGTTGATAAAGCGTATAGGAGGGATCGGCGATCGCGACGCTGTCCCCGGGCTGGGTGAGCGCCAGCAGCGCTACGTTAAACGCCTCTATACCGCCGTGCGTAACCAGCACTTCTTTTTCCGCATCGATAAGGAGGCCGTAACGCTGGCGATACCAGCCGGCAATCGCCTGGCGCAGCGACAGCGCCCCCAGCGAATGCTCGTAGCGCTTCATCGCGTCGATGACGCGATCGACGCCCAGGTCCTCCTCGCAGAACGCTGCCAACAGATGCGGCGGCGGGCCGAAATCAGGCTCGCCCATGCTGAGGTTAAGGATCTGCGGGTTGGCTTTCGCGCGCTGCGACACCGAGCGGGAAGAGAGCGGATTCAGCTGTTGCAGCCACGGATTGATTATCGGCATAGCATTTATCCTTTGCGGTTGGCGCGTAAGGTTAGGCGGCCCACCAGGGCCAGCAGACGATCGTGATTCAACGTCAGCGTGGCGAGCGTCATCGCCAGCAGCATACTGACTGGCCATTCGCCGCTCAGCGCCGACTGCATCAGGAAAGCCAGCAGCGGAATCAGTGAATTCATAAAGGTAAACACCGTTACGCCGACCCACTGCAGGCAGGTTTGAGAAAGGAAAGAAGGCAGCACCATGTTCGCCACGATCAGCACCAGCACGCTGTGCAGGTTTTCCTTCGAAAGCGCCAGCGCGGCAACGCCCTGTTGTTCCATGAGATAGAACGCGCAGCAGGCAAGCAGCAAATAGCAGCGCAGCGAGACGACCGATACCGGCCCCAGTCCGCTTTGCTGGCTAAAACGCACCGAGCTGAGGTAGTAAATGAACATAAAGGCGCCCGCCAGCAGCGAGGTGATCAGAGCGATAACGTCCACGCCGGACAGCCACCAGACGGTGGTCAGCGCGCTGACGATGGCGACGCCTTTTACCAGGCGGCGGTCGCGAACACAGCTGCACAGCGCCGAAGAGAGAAAGAAGACGGCGATAAAAAAATCGGCTGGCGCATGAGTGACGCTATACCAGGAGCAGATCCAGTTCAGCACGAAGGCGACCGACATCGCCGTCCAGGCGGGCCAGTAGCGGCAGAGCGCCGCATGGTTGCGCCTTATCCGACGGGCCTCCCACAGGTTAAAGATAAGGCTGGCGGCGGCGGCCATATAAAACAGGCTCACGGCGGCGGGAAGACCCGCGCCGACATGGTTGAGAAACACCTGCGAGGCGGCGGTCAGGGCGATATAGATCAGCGTCAGCGCTTGTCCGCGCGCCATCTCGCCTTCCGGATGCGGGCCGGATGCCAACGCGATGCGGGAATCGGGCGCGCTCATGCCTCCTCCTGCTGCCAGAGCGCAGAATAAAGCGACAGCGGCTGGCAACCCAGCCGGGCTTTGATGCGTGGATTGGTGCGCCCGACTTCAACGCGCGACAGCCCCTGGCGCAGCGCATGCTGTACGCCTGCGGCGACCATAATCGAATACGGGCTCCATGCGGAGTGCGAGTAGTCGGCTCCGCCCGCCCAGAGATGCAGGCAGCCCGGCTCGTTCAGGCAAATAATTGCCGAGACCAGCTTGCCCTGATATTCCACCTGCACCACGCTGATCAGTTCGCCGCAGGCGGTAAGGAATTTTTCAAACACGCCACGCGGATAGTAATCGGGCGTGCCATTCTTCGCGCTGGTGCGCTGCGCGAGTGCCACCGCGCCGCTTAAATCGGCTTCTTTACCCGGCAGTACGCGGATCGTGCCTGCCGACGCGGCGAACCTGCGCAGCTGGCGGCGCATCTCGTGGCGTCCATCGCGCGGCAGACGGGCAACATAATCATCAAAGGCGCTAAAGCCGCGCAGATCGATGGCAAAGCGATGGTGCATAAAGGACGTTTTATAGCCTGCCGCGCGCGCCACGTTAAGGGCCGCGTCGTCGGGCAAATTAAGCAGGCCGCAGCCGGGTAAACGGGCCGCGCGCGCGATCGCCGCCAGCTGTTCCAGCAACGCCACCGCCGCCGCATGCGCGCCCGGCAACAGCAGTATGCGGGTATCGTAACAGTGCGCGATATGTCCCAGCAGACCGCCTTCCGGCGGGGCGAAAACGATGCCGGTGCTCTGCGCCAGCGTGCCGAACGGATCGGGCTGTACCTGTTGCCACGCCACCAGGAAGGCGCACAGCCGATCGCCCTGCCAGGCGCTGAGGTAGTGCGCGCCGACTATCGGCAACAGGGGAAACTGCTCCGCCGCCGCTAAAAAGCCGGGATGATAGAAGGCGGGAGAGCCGTTTTCCGCCCACAGCCGCAAATACGCTTCCGCCGGGACAGCAGCAAAATGTTCATCGTGGACAAGGCGATAGTTCATAGCGCGTTACCCTGAAAAGCCGGCGTCTGCAGCGACGGCGCGCCGGTGATAAACGTAGAAAACGCGGCGAGCAGATCGTCGATGTCCGCCAGGCTCAGCTCGCCCATGACGCCAACGCGAAACGAGTTGGGATTACTGTGTTTGGTGGGATAGATCACCAGCTGGCGATCGAACAGGTAGTCGTTGAGTTGGGAAATATCGCAGCGCACCGCGGACTGCGGTGCCAGCGTCACGATCAGCGGCGCGCGGTGCGCGGCGTCGATCACCGGTGTAAATCCCAGCGCCGCCATGCCCTGCAGCAGATGCTCCATGCGCTGTTGATAGACCTCATAGCGCGCAGCGCGCCCGCCCTGCTCATGAAACTCAACGATCGCCTGCTGCAGCGCCAGCATAATTTGCAGCGGCGGGGTAAAACGCCACTGCCCGTCCTGCTCCAGCGCCTCAACCTGCGCTTTAAGATCGAGGCTCAGAGTACGGGCGGGCATGTTACGACTGAGCACGGCGCTGCGCGTCAGCACAAAAGCCAGACCCGGCAAGCCATGCAGTCCTTTGTTTGACGACAGCGCCACGGCAATCAGCGAGGGCGATGTGACATCAAGCGGCAGCACGCCGAAGGTGCTGATGGCGTCCACCAGCACCTCGCGCCGGTAGCGCTGGGCCAGCGCGGTAAGACCGCTGATATCGTTAAGTACGCCGAGCGCGGTTTCAAAGTGCACGGCGGCGATATGCGTTATTTCCGGATGCGCCTGTAGCGCTGCCTCCACCACCGCCAGATCGAAGCCCTGCATGGCATCAAAACTCAGCACCCGGTGTGGAATAGCGTGCAGCGCGCAGATTGACGCTATCCGCTGACTGTAGACGCCGTTTTCCAGCACCAGCACGCTCTCCTGGGGGCCGATCAGGGAACAGAGCATCGCCTCGACGGCGAAGGTGCCGCTGCCCTGAAGCGGGACGGCGCACCACTGCTCGTCGCAGCCTGCAATCCCGGCGACGGCGCGCCGCAGCTGCGCGCTCAGCGCCGTCGCCACAGGGCTCCGCGAGCCCAGATCTCTGCCTGCTGCCTGGCGCACGCGTTCGGACGTGTTGAGCGGGCCGGGGGTAAATAAACGCAAAGGACGCATAAAGTAGCCTCAACGATTACTGGGGGCGGGTGACAGTGCTGTCGGTTTCATGACTGGCGCGATGCAGCGTCGGCGTTGATACATGGAACAGCGGATCATCCGGCGCCGCCCACTTGCGCTGATAGTACTGATGATAAAAATCGCCTTCACTGGCGAGGTTGAAAGTGAAAAACAGGATGCGCCGCGTAGATTGCGAGCTGTTAGGACGTGAGCGATGGGTATATAAGAATCGAACAGCACAACATCGCCCGGCGCTGTATCAATACGCCGCCACTGCATCGTTTGACTCAGCCGATCGCTGATATCGCCGTTGCGCGTGCCGCCCTGGTAGCGGGGAAGCAAAGGCTGCTTGCCGCGCGGCGTTGTCACCCACTCCCCTTCATTGTTGCCGCAACCCCAGATATGAGCCATTTCCAGCGCGCCGTTGGTTTCATTTGCCGCATCGAGCATCACCGCCGCGGTCACCTGATAGTCCGAGCCAAAGGGGCGATAAGCCACTACGTCCTGATGCGGCGTAAAGCCGCCGCCGCCCGGATGCTTGAAATTACATTTGTCTTTGAACAGATTCACGGCCTGGCCAATCTGCCGTTCAATCAGCGTTTTTAACTGTGGCACCAGCACGTCAGCGAAAAAGGCGTCGCTGCCGGCAAGATATTCAATACGACAGAGCAGGTCTGGGTTGTTTGCTTCGAATACGCTCACGATGCCCGGGGCGCCCCTGTTTTCACTACGCGCCCGGTCGCAAAGCCGGCCCAGCGCCTGCTCAATGGCGGGCATATCCAGTGGGCACGCATGACGCGGGAAGTGAATAAAGCCTTGCTGCATGAAAAAGTTATCTTGCGATCTCATCCTATCTCTCCAGGCTAAAAGGGCGGCAAAACGCGCCGCCACAGGAAAACCGCTACACCATGCGCTTAAGCGCGTTTTCAAATACGTCATCCGGCGTGCAGAGCACCAGGCGGATATGGTTATCGCCCTGCGGGCCATAAACGGATCCGGGCACTACGGCGACGCCCCGCTCTTCAAGCAGATACTGGGCGACGACATCGCCAACGGGTCGGCCGGGCTGACGATATTGCTCCGGGAGCTGGTGGTAAAAGAGACTGACATCGGGGAACAGGAACATGGCGCCCAGCGGCCTACGCGGCCAAAGGTAGCCCTTCTCTTGAGTTAAGGTGCTGACGGCTTTGGCGCAGCGCGCCGCCACGCCGTTCGCCATATTCTCCAGCCAGGCGGATTTACCGGGATCGCTAAGCAGGCGCTGGGCGATGCGCTCATACTGAATATTGACGCCAAGATAGAGGTAGTCATGGGCTTTGGCCGCTTCATCGATAATGGCGGCGGGTGCCACCATCCAGCCGATACGCAAGCCAGGCAGGCCGAATTTCTTTGAAAAGCTATTGATAATGATAGCGTTTTTCGCCAGAGAAGAGACCATGCGCGCCGGCTGATGCGGACGCTCGAAATGCATCGCATCGTAAACTTCATCATGAATAATCCAGGTGCCGCTTTTGGCCGCGGCTTCGCCTATCGCCGCCCAGTCTTCCGGGCTAGCGACGTAGCCGGTCGGGTTTTCCGGCGAGTTGACAATCAGCGCCGAGACGCCTTCCAGCGAGCCATGCTCCGCCAGCATGCGCACATACTCATGATTGCCTGCGGGACGGGGAATACGCAGGGCGCGGCGCTCCAGCGTGTTAATCGTGCGAGCGTAGAGCATATAGGAGGGATCGCTGATGGCGACCCGATCCTGTGCTTTGGTGGTGACCAGCAGCGACAGTGTGATCGCTTCTACGCCGCCATGGGTAACCATGATCTCTTTTTCCGCATCAAGCTTCAGCCCGTAGCGGTCCTGGTACCAGGCAGCGATCGCCTGGCGCAGCGCCAGGCTGCCGCGTGGATCTTCATAACGTTTCGAAGCGTCCATAAAGGCGGCCAGTGATAGATCCTGCTGCTCAATAGTATTCAACAAGTGTTCCGGCGGCCCGAATACCGGCTCGCCAAAACTGAGGTTCGCAATCGAGGGATCGGCTTTGGCCTTGAGCGAGATGGCTTTTGAGGCGTAAATATCCATCTCCGTCAGAACGGGATTCAGAGCGTTCGATGGGGCGTCATCAAGAATGTTCATGGATCGGTTCTCATTTGCAGGGTTTAACGAAGCTGGGCAGGTTGCCGTGCCCTCTGGGTAAGTGCCTGATGATGCGGGCGAGGTCGCCAACAGATTGCGCAGACGGCGCGCCACCTGAAACGGACTCAGCGTGGGCCTGCCAAGCTGCGCCATAGAGCCGGAACGAATCGGCACATGCAGCAACAGCGGCCCATTAACCGGCGAGGTCAGCGCCTGAGCAAAACTTGTCATATCGCTACAGCGACGCGCCCGCGCATAGCCGCTGGCCTCGGCGATGCGAACGAAATCCACCCCTGGCGACGCCGTGGGTTGCGCGCCGGTGGAGTCGTAGCTGCCGTTATCGAGAATGATATGGATAAGGTTGGATGGACGACTGGCACCGATGCCCGCCATATTGCCAAGATGCATCAGCGCGGCCCCGTCGCCGTCGATGACATACACCTTGCGCTGTTCGCAGCCCAGCGCGATGCCGGCCGCCAACGCGCTGGCGTAGCCCATTGATCCCACGCAGTAGAGATGTTCCGGCCTGTCAGAGAGCGTAAACAGCTCGCGCCCGGTTTTGCCGGTCGTGGCGACAAGTACTCCCTGCGGATCGGCATGTTCGCGCAGTACGGCCAACGCCTCCGCGCGTGTCGCGCCTATTTCCGGCGCCGCAGGGCCTGGCGCGTCGGCGGAGAACTGATCGCCCGTCATCACCAGCGCATAAGGACGCTGTGTTTGACGCATATAGTCACCCGCCTCTTCAAGCGCCTGAAGAGCCCGTTCTTCATCATCGGGCAGCAACGCCCATTTCACGCCTGCAAGCGTCAGCAGCTGCGGCGTGATTTCCCCCATCAGCTTGTGCTGCGGTTCATCCTTCTTGCCGGGCTGACCGCGCCAGGTCACCAGTAACAGCACCGGAATGGAAAAAGGCGCGTTCAGGGACGTTAACGGATTAATTAAATTCCCCAGTCCAGAGTTCTGGCATAACACCACCGCCGTCTGATGAGACAGCCAGAGGCCGGATGCCAACGAAAGCGCTTCTCCCTCATTTGAGGCGAGAATATAGCGCGTTTCATTGCGGGCGATAACATCGTTTATAAGCGGCGTTAAATAGGAACAGGGAACGCCAGTGAAAAAGTGAGTACCTTGCCGAATAATTTCATCAACGAAACGTTTTACATTAATCATTTTTTTCTCGCACAGGAAAGTGGAGCTAAACACAATTAAATAGATAAATACTTTTTCTCTGCCTGTTGCACTTCATATTCGTTGGTAAGCTGAAATACATCATCCAACGTCGCAATTTCTCTTTCTATATGCGCCACGCTGTTATTCAGGCGAATTTTCTGCGTAATATCTCGCATAGCGGCAATCGAAGCGCGCAGGCTGTGATTGGCCCAAATAACCGTAGAGACGCCGACGTCACGAAACGCATCGGTTTCGGTGTTGTAATACTTAGTAGGCACGATGACCACCGGGCAGGCGTTATTCCACTGACGGCAGAAAGATAATATTTCTTCGCCATCCGATTTTTTTGAATGAATTAATATCGCATCCGCCCCGGCGCGATGATATGCATCCGCGCGCTTTAGCGCTTCATCCATTGGGCAGCCGCTGATCAGTGCCTCGACGCGCGCCACGACGCAAAAATCTTCCTCCAGCTGGCTATCTTTAGCCGCCTGGATTTTTCCGCAAAATTCATTGATATCCGCCAGATCCTGACCGGCGCCGATAAAAGAATTTACCTTAGGAAATAGCTTATCTTCGAGGCAAACGCCCGCCACGCCTCTTTGCGACAGTTTTTTTACCAGGCGTCTGACGTTATTAAAATTGCCGAATCCGGTATCGCCGTCTAACAGGATAGGTATGGCGGTGTTATCCACCATAAAGTCGACCACATCCATAACCTGGGTCCAGGAAGCTTCATTACGATCGCTCAGGCCCATCGAGGCGGAAATAGAAAGCCCGGATGCCCATAGACCTTCAAAACCGCTTTGCTCGGCGATTTTAGCGCTCATCGCATTATGCGCTTCCATTAAAAATGCCATTTCTTTTTTATTCAGCAATGCCTTTAAAGCAGATGACTTTTTCATTTTCTACCTCAATTACAGTTATTACTAGTGGGAAAGCAGAGAAGTAAAAACCTACAACCAGACACTAAATAAATATAATTAAAGCAAGACGGTAACAACCCCGATATATTGCCTGTCGGGGCATCTGCATAAGTTAATTAAACCAATATATCTTTCAGGCTAACGTTTTAAGTCTGGCGAGCAAATGATCGTAATAATCATTAACCGTATTCAGCCGTAGATTCGCGCCCAGCCATATTTCCCGCATCGCCTCCGGTGTTTTTTTAACAACGGGCAAAATGACATTATTCAGCCAGCCGTCGGCATGAACGACATCTACGCTGATATGCTCTGCGTAGTAGTGCAGATCGCGATCGGTCAGACCAAGACGTTTACCCGCGAAAACCAGTTTTTCATACTGGCTGGGATCAAGCAGTTCGGTCATCGCCAACGCGCCGATCAGCTTATAGTAATGCTGCCGGTTGAGCCCGCTGAGCAGGAAGAGGTTATAGCCCGCCAGTCCCTGCCAGGTCAGCAGGTGCGCGTAGTCATCGCTGGCGGCTTCAATGGCGTTACGTTCAAGCAGGTCGCGGTAAAGCGTCGTGTGCGTATGGCTGTCGCTGCCCATGCCGCTTTCATCCCACATATTGCGGCTTAACTCACCGCGCACTTCCTGCCGCGAGCCGATCATCGCCATCGCGATAAGGTCGAAAAAGACCAGGTTAAGCGCGCTGTCGCTTTTGAAAAAGTAACGCAACTGATTGATAGTGGCCTGGTTCGCCAGATAATCGTAAAGGGGATGGGCGGCGGAACGATGCTCAGACCAGAGCGTTTTAAGCTGCTGGTTAAAAATGTCTGCCGTCGTCATGTCCGGCAGCGGCAGATTACGCTGTGCTTCAAAACGAAGCCAGTTCTGCTCAATGAGCGTTTTGATCCGCAAAATGGCTGGGTTAAATTGATTGCGGCTTTCGTTAGAAAGCGGCTCGGCCAATGCCGTTTGGTAAATGGAAAATAATGTTTTTTGTATTGTGTACAGGCTTGCAGCATCCCGCTCTTCGCCCCATGCCCGTTTTATGGCGTTTTCACATAGCGCGAAAACTGCTGCTGTGATTTCGGGCTGCGCTTCCTGAAATTGCTCAAGCCGTTCACTTGCCAGCCAGTGCGTAATGCATTCATCAAGGGAGTGCTGCGTTGCGGCAGGATGCCAGGCCTTATACGAGTCTGCGGTTTCTGCGTTTGCCATAAATACCCCCGAAAGAATAGATGGCCTAACGCTAAGCAATACCGATCGGTATTGCAATATTAATATTACATAAATGTTTCATTCCGCATTAACTAATTGATTTTAATATAATTAAAAATTGTGATGCAATTCAAATTGCAGAGTGAGCATGCTCTGGATAGTGGGAAATTACAGATTTATATATAAGCAAAAATGATATTATCTTTCTGTAGGGTTTTAAAAAACCTTGAGTGGCAAGGCACTCTTTATCTGATCTAATAAGGGAAATCCTAAAGGTTAAATAGCCACGCCTTCTGTCGCCAGTAAGTTTTTAGCTGTAGACCAGGCTATATCGGCTGGAGAGTATTCACTTTCTTTGCCCCACGTCACTTGAGACATAATGGCGCCGTCAATCAACATGTTGCATGTGTAAGCGAT
Organism: Mixta hanseatica; assembly: GCF_023517775.1. NCBI lineage: Bacteria > Pseudomonadati > Pseudomonadota > Gammaproteobacteria > Enterobacterales > Erwiniaceae > Mixta > Mixta hanseatica. The sequence goes on from NZ_CP082904.1 coordinate 4,194,854, forward strand.
ACGCTGCGCAGGCTTGCGCTTAAGCCAGTGACGCAAAATTTGACTGAGCAATGCAATCAGCTCTTCACGCAGCCCGCGGTTTATCGCCAACAGCGCCTGCGATTTTTCGCCAAATTCCAGTACCGAATTCATAAACATACAGCCCCGGAAATCGTCGCTTTGAAACCAATTTTCATAGTAAGCGAAAAAAGCCTGCAGCTGCGCTTTCGGCGAATCCTGCTGCGCCAGCGCCGCGTTGAGATCCGTTAAAAACTGGCTTTTCCTTTGTTCCAGCACGCTCTGAATCAACGCTTCCTTAGACGGAAAATGGCGATATAGCGTTAATTTGGAGACGCCTGCGGTCGTGATGATTTTATCCACGCCGACCGCCTGATAACCCTCTCGATTAAAAAGCTCGGTCGCCGTATCCAGAATTACTTGTTTTCTGTCGCTCATCACTTGTCTCTACGCATTCAGGTCATGCTTAATATTATCACAGACGCAAAACATACCACGCTAACTGTTTGCAGGCTAATCTTGCGCCGGACGCCCACAACCGGGCCTCTGACGCAGACGTATTTTCGCCATTGCATCGCCGACAGGCATTTAGCCCAGGCTCCCATTCCTTTATGCGTCGCACAATGCTTAAATCATTTCAGGCCCAATTCCGGAGGTATTATGCTGCCAACACATACGCTAAGTCTGTCCATTACACGTCACTGGCTGGATCTCTATGAAACTATCTGGAAGCCAGAATATTTTCCAAAGTGGGTTTCCCAACTCGGTGAAGCGCCGTTGCAGGCAGAAGGAAGCTATTGGAAAGCCAAAGGCCCGGATGGCACCTTAAAAGTGCGCTTTTCCGAGCACAACAGCTATGGGGTTATGGACTACTGGATTGATAATGGTTTCGGTAAAGAGATCTATATGCCGATGCGCATTGTTCCCAATCAGGAAGGGGCCCAGGTGCTGCTGACGCATTTTCGTCAACCCTTTACCTCTGATGAAATATTTCAGCAGGAGTTAGCGATATTAGAGCAGAACCTGCAGCGGCTTTACCAGCGGGTAACGTCCTGAATATACAAGCGCCGGCGCGAGACCGCGCGGCGCTGTTTCCGTGGCGTCCAACAGTGCATGCCGTTGAAGTCTGTTATCAGCTTAAAAGCAGGATGTTTGCCGCTACTTTTTCCGTATTATCAGGTAAGTACCCAGCCGTATTCAGGCTGCCTGCCGGAAATCCGTTGAGGTCTGTTCGGATCTGATAAAAAAGTAGCATGAAAAAAGGGTGCAGAAAGTTTACGCATTTTTGTGCAGACAACCAGCTTATTTTAAGTTAATTTAATGTAATTATGCGTAAGCACCCTTACAAAAAAACTCAATTTTACATTAATAATCAGTTAGTTAATATATACACCTTCTTAAAAAACCTTCAAAGATGCTTAAATAACATTAGCCAGATTATACGTTTGCGTTAATCCAGTTTTCGATCCATTCATTTTTTACATCCATTTATTATTATAATATTAATTTCAGATATTTCTTATGGTGATTCTTCTGAGTAAAAAAGCTATAAATCTACCTGCACACAGCAATTTCTAATAATCAGACCTTCCAGGAATTTTCTATGGAACGCATATCTCTGCAAGACTTTACCGAGCAAGAGTTTATTAATTTTGCACGTAAAATACTGTTAGCTGAGTTTGAAACGACTGAAGGATTATTAAAAGCAATAACGGAATTTGTGTTATTAGCGGGTCATCCGGCGGGTACCGATCTTATTTTATATCCGCAGGATTTTAATATTAACACGCCGCAAAATATGGTGGATGTGATAAAAACCTGGCGAAATCAGCACGGACTACCCTGCTTCAGGGATGATTATCTCGCTGTTGCTTTATAATTAAATAATTTCACCTGCTATAAAAATCAGAATAATAAGGGTCAGGATGACCCTCAAGCCAATACTGCTTTCCTTTTCACCACGGGTATACTATGTCTTTGAAGCAAAAAGCAATTAATGGTGCGAAATGGTCAGCCATTTCGTCAGTTATGACGATTGGATTGGGTATTTTACAATTAACCCTGCTCGCCAGGATGATTGATCCGAAACAATTTGGTTTACTGACCATTGCATTAGTTATTTTAACGCTGGTGGATACGCTTTCTGATTTTGGTTTATCCAATTCAGTGATACAGCGCAAAACCATGTCTGAAACAGAGTTATCTACTTTATACTGGCTGAATATTTTTGTTGGCCTGGCGGTTTTTGTCGTTATCTATTTTAGCAGCCATGCTATCAGCGCATTGCTTCATCAGCCCGAGCTGAATGACTTGATTCAGGCTCTCTCTGTTGCCTTTATTATCATTCCTCAGGGGCAGCAATTCCGAGCGTTATTGCAAAAAGAGCTGGCGTTTACACAAATTGGCCGTACCGAAGTGCTGGCCGCCTTATCCGGGTTTGCGGTTACACTAATTTCCGCCTTATGGACTCCTTCAGCGCTTTGCGCTATCTGGGGATACCTGACGATGATCTCTGTACGCACGCTGCTTTTTTGTTATTACGGCGGGAAGATTTATCGCCCTCAGTTTGTTTTTGAGCTGAAAAGCGTGCGCAGTAATTTACGCTACGGGGGTTATCTGACCGCAGACAGTTTAATTAATCAGCTGAGTATGAACATGCCGACTATGCTGCTTTCACGCCTGTTGGGTGCGGTGGCTACCGGGGGATATAACCTTGCTTATAATCTCGCCGTTATGCCGCCGGCGAAGATCAATCCCATCCTGTCGCGCGTGTTATTCCCGGCCTTTGCACAGATGCAGGACGATCGGCCACGTTTGCGTCATAACTTCTATAAGATGTTATCGATTATGAGTCTGCTGAATTTCGTTGCGCTACTGGGTATGTTTGGCGTTGCTCATAATTTGGTATTAAGCCTGTTTGGCGAACGCTGGCTGTTTATTGCTCCGGTGCTGCAGGTGCTTTGTATCGCAGGCATGATGCGGGCTATTAATAACCCCGTCGGTTCTCTGGTGATGGCAAAAGGCGCCGTTGATATCAGCTCAAAGCTTAATGCGCTTCGTCTGGCGCTTTCTGTACCGGTTATCTGGCTGGGCGCGCAATGGGGCGGGCTTATGGGCGCCACCATCGGATTCACGGCGTTACAGGTGTTCACTCTGCTGACGAACTATTTCGTATTGATCCGCCCGCTACTGGGCGCCAGCAGCAAGGCCTATTTAGCCAGCCAATGGATGCCGCTGCGCATGGCATTGCCTACGCTTTGGATCAGCTATGCACTGGGTTATGCGCTGGACGGCATGATGCCGGTCGCTCTTACGCTTACCTTACAAATTGCCGCCGGTGGGTTGGTATGGGGTTTGATGCTCCTGAGTAGCCATGAGCCGCTGGTGCTGGAAATCAAACATATTGTGCTGCGTAAAACAGGTTCAGCCGTAGCGTTAAATGAGCAAAAAAAATTAATCTAATAATAAAAGCTGTAATGGGTGGATAAATGCCTGTAACCAGGTATTTTTATTAAGCGCGCTGCTATAGCGCGCTTTTTTTATGGTTTTTCAGGCAGTCTTTTGCCGCTTCGCATAAACAGAGCTAATCCGGATGCGAATGCCTTAGAAATTTTCACTCGTCTACAATCAGAGAAGCGCTGTAGGCTTGCCACCGTTTTCCTGGAGCTGGCTATGTTACTGACCGTACTCTATATCATAGGTATTACTGCCGAAGCGATGACCGGCGCACTGGCGGCCGGCCGGCGTAAAATGGATCTCTTCGGCGTGATTATCATCGCGTCGGTAACCGCTATTGGCGGAGGGTCGGTGCGTGACATGCTGTTAGGACATTATCCGCTCGGCTGGGTCAAGCACCCTGAATACATCATGATTGTCGCCGCCGCTGCTGTAGTTACGACAGTTGTTGCGCCTTTGATGACCCATCTCCGTAAGGTGTTTCTGGTGCTGGATGCATTAGGGTTAGTAGTTTTCTCGATTATTGGCGCTCAGGTTGCGCTTGATATGGGGCACGCTTCTATTATCGCGGCCATTAGCGCAGTCATTACCGGCGTCTTCGGCGGCGTACTGCGCGATATGTTTTGCAACCGTATCCCGCTGGTATTTCAGAAAGAGCTATACGCCGGAATCGCCTTTGCCGCAGGATGGCTCTATATCTTGCTGTTAAAAACCCCGCTCTCGCATGAAACGGTCATTCTGATCACCTTACTGTTTGGCTTTCTTTCCCGTTTGTTGGCGCTGCGGTTTAGGCTGGGACTGCCTATTTTTAACTATCCGCATCCGGAGCATTAATCGCCCTGCTTTCCAACGGCGGGGGTAACACCTGAGATTCGGTTGTTTCAGCATATGGCAACGGGGCGGAAGCCTCCTCTTTTCGTGCCGCTTGCCACTGCTGGATAAAACCGATCATTTCTCTGACCTGCTGATCCTTCAGCCAGACATCGATGCGCTGCGCCAGCGTTGCGCCAACGCCAGGTAACTGCTGCCAGCTTTGCAGGCTGCGATCCAGCAGCTGAGACCAACTGTTATCCGACAGGGCATTAAGCGCAGCGGCGGGCAACGGAACGCCAAGCGCTTTTACCCAGCGGCGAAACGGCTGATGCTGCACCCGGTTAAAATAATGCATTATTTGCCTGGCTTTTGATGGCGAGATGCCCGGCACTGCGGAAAGCTGCTCACTCTGCATATCAAGCCAGGAAAAGAGATGCAGAAAGTTGGGATGTTGCAGCAGGCGTTGCCAGGTGCTGCGCTGCATCCCCGGCAGATCGAGCGCCTCCCGCTGACTTAGCCAACTTAAACGGGAAAGAAGCTGTTTGCGGCAGCCCGCGCTGTTATAAAAGCAGCTCAGGCTATGATAATTTTGCGCGACAGGCGGCTCAGGTCGGTTGCGCTGCACCACTCGCCAGACCACATCTTCAAAATGCGGGATGCCCTGACCTGCCAGACTGATCGCTACCTGATCGCCGGGTACGATATCCAGCGCACGCCAGCGCGCCAGAGAACCCAGGCTGACACGCCGCACGGTTTTATCATCCAGCTGCACGGGCGCGACATTAAGCACCACAGCAATTTTCCCGGTGCGCCCTATCGGAAAATCAACCGACTGCACTTCACTGCTGATCACCGGTGGTGCATATTTCCAGGCGGCGACCTCTTCGCTGCTGCCAGGCATCCATTGCTTACCGGCCGATCGACGTTCCTGATGGATCACTACGCCATCGGTCACAAAGGGCAGCGGCGCGTGAAACCAATGCTCACGCCACCGGGCCACCTCTTCTTCATCGCTTACCGGCTGCGTCCAGGCGTAGGCTACCCCAAAACCTAATTGTTTAAGCGCAGTCTGCCGCTGGGCCATGGTTTGCGGTCCATCGGGCCATGCCCAGATAAAAAGCCCCAGCTGTGAAAGCAAGGGCGAAGGCTGCTGACGCATGAGCGCGCCCGCGACCTGAGCACGTGCGTTTTTACCGCCATCGATCGCCTGCCGATGAGCGTTCATGGCCAGGAATAATTCGCCCTGCAATACCAGCATGTGTCTTTTATCCGGGATGTTTTGCGGAAGGGTGGGAATATACGCGGCTTTATCCAGCCAGTTCTGTCCCTTCAGGCCATCGCCACGACTGATCAAGGCGGTCAGTTTTCCCTGCTGATAAACCAACGTTACCGCTACGCCGTCTACTTTCGGCTGTACAAATAGCGGCCCTTTGCCCTGCATCCAGTACGCCACCGCCAGCTTATCCGGCAGTTTTCTTACACCGGTATGCGCCACAGGATGATCGACCGTACCATTATCCCCCCAGGCGGAGCTATCTGCCGTCGCCGTGGGTTGAAAACAGTGCTGCCATTGCCGTAACCGTTGTTGCAGACTGTCATACAGCGCATCATCAATCAGCGTCTGCCCGTCACGATAGTAGGCCCGGTCCCAGTTGCGCAGCTGGCGCTGAAGGTGCGTTATCTCTTCCGTAGCGCGCGCCGGCGTCCAGCGTGGGCATAACGCCTGCGCCGCGCCGGCAAACAGGCACAGCAGCCATAACATCCTTTTTCCTGGCATAGTTCCTCCTTATTCTCCGCTGCCGCAGTAAAGCGGATTAAAGGCGGCGCAGCGAGAAGCAAGGAACTAAACGGGAAAACCGATCGCAAGTTTTTATTGCAAGGCCTGCAAACCGCCACGCTTCAGGCGGCTTACTTTCCATAAAAGAAGAAAAACCACAGCGGAACGGCGCAAACGCTGCATGGCGGCGGCAAGCCGTGTATACTGTGCAGGAAACAGACTCCGCTCTTTTACACACTTCAAGAACTATCATGGCTCAAGGCACGCTTTACATTATTTCCGCCCCCAGCGGCGCAGGCAAATCCAGTCTGATTCAGGCTATGCTGAAAACGCAGCCGCTTTACGATACACAGGTATCTATTTCGCATACGACGCGCGGAATGCGTCCCGGCGAACAGCATGGCGAGCACTACTACTTCGTTTCTAAGCAAGAATTCGAAACGATGATTGAGCAGGATGCTTTTCTTGAGCATGCTGAAGTGTTTGGTAACTACTACGGCACGTCACGCATGGCGATTGAACAAGTACTGGCGACCGGCGTTGATGTCTTCCTGGATATTGACTGGCAGGGCGCGCAGCAGATCCGGCAGAAAATGCCGTCGGCACGCAGTATCTTTGTTTTACCGCCCTCGAAAGAGGAGCTCGATCGCCGCTTACGCGGTCGCGGTCAGGATAGCGAAGGGGTTATCGCTCGCCGCATGGCTCAGGCCGTTGCAGAGATGAGCCACTATGCCGAGTACGACTATTTAATCGTTAATGATGATTTTGATCTGGCGCTGTCGGATCTCAAAACCATTATTCGCGCTGAGCGTCTGCGTATGGGCCGTCAAAAATCCCGGCATGATGCATTAATCAGCAAACTATTGGCAGACTGAAGCCACTTTCAGTATTATGCCCAGTCATTTCTTCACCTGTGGAGTAGCACAATTATGGCACGCGTAACCGTTCAGGACGCAGTAGAGAAAATTGGTAACCGTTTTGACCTGGTTCTGGTCGCTGCACGTCGCGCACGTCAGATGCAGGTGAGCGGTAAAGATCCGCTGGTACCGGAAGAGAACGATAAACCGACCGTTATCGCTCTGCGCGAAATCGAAGAAGGCCTGATCACTAATCAGATCCTTGATGTACGTGAGCGCCAGGAACAGCATGAGCAAGAAGCCGCCGAGTTGCAGGCCGTTACCGCTATCGCTGAAGGTCGTCGTTAATTAGCCGGAAGGCTCGCCCTTGTATCTTTTTGAAAGCCTCAATCAGCTGATTGAAAAATACTTGCCTGAGGAGCAAATCAAGCGCCTCAAGCAAGCTTATCTTGTCTCACGTGATGCTCACGAGGGGCAGACTCGCTCCAGCGGTGAGCCCTATATCACCCATCCCGTCGCCGTCGCCTGTATTCTGGCGGAAATGAAGCTCGACTATGAAACCCTCATGGCCGCGCTGCTGCATGACGTGATTGAAGACACGCCCGCCACCTATCAGGACATGGAACAGCTGTTCGGCAAAAGCGTCGCCGAACTGGTTGAAGGCGTATCCAAGCTGGATAAGCTGAAGTTCCGTGATAAAAAAGAGGCGCAGGCGGAAAACTTCCGCAAGATGATCATGGCGATGGTGCAGGATATCCGCGTCATCCTGATCAAGCTGGCCGACCGTACGCACAATATGCGCACGCTGGGTTCGCTGCGGCCGGATAAACGGCGGCGCATCGCGCGTGAAACGCTGGAAATCTACAGTCCGCTGGCGCACCGTCTGGGTATTCATCACCTGAAAACCGAGCTGGAAGAGCTGGGCTTCGAAGCGCTCTACCCTAATCGTTATCGCGTGATTAAAGAAGTGGTGAAAGCCGCGCGCGGTAACCGTAAAGAGATGATCCAAAAAATCCTTGCGGAGATTGAAGGGCGTTTGCAGGAGGCTGGCATTCCCTGTCGCGTCTTTGGCCGTGAGAAACACCTTTATTCCATCTACTGCAAAATGCATCTCAAAGAGCAGCGCTTCCATTCCATTATGGATATCTACGCGTTTCGCGTGATCGTCCGTGATGTGGATACCTGCTATCGCGTATTGGGTCAGATGCACAGCCTGTATAAGCCGCGTCCGGGCCGGGTGAAAGATTATATCGCTATCCCGAAAGCGAACGGCTATCAGTCGCTGCATACCTCGATGATTGGTCCGCATGGCGTGCCGGTTGAAGTGCAGATCCGTACGGAAGATATGGATCAGATGGCGGAAATGGGGGTTGCGGCGCACTGGGCTTATAAAGAACAGGGCGAGAGCGGCACCACCGCGCAGATTCGTGCGCAGCGTTGGCTGCAAAGCCTGCTGGAGCTGCAGCAAAGCGCCGGCAGCTCCTTTGAATTTATCGAAAGCGTTAAATCCGATCTGTTCCCGGATGAGATTTACGTTTTCACCCCGGAAGGGCGCATTGTCGAGCTGCCCGCGGGCGCGACGCCAGTGGATTTCGCCTATGCGGTGCATACCGATATTGGTCATGCCTGCGTGGGCGCGCGCGTCGATCGGCAGCCCTATCCCCTTTCGCAGCCGTTGGCCAGCGGCCAGACGGTGGAAATCATTACCGCGCCCGGCGCTCGGCCTAATGCCGCCTGGCTTAACTTTGTCGTCAGTTCGAAAGCGCGCGCCAAGATCCGTCAGCTGCTGAAAAACCTTAAGCGCGAAGACTCGGTCAGTCTGGGTCGCCGTCTGCTAAATCATGCGTTGGGCGGCAGCCGTAAACTGGCTGAGATCCCGCCGGAAAGCATTGAACATGAGCTGGAGCGGATGAAGCTGGCGTCGCTGGATGATCTGCTGGCGGAAATCGGTCTGGGCAATGCGATGAGCGTAGTGGTGGCGAAAAACCTGCTGGATACCGCAGGCGGCACCTCTTCCAGTGCCGCATCGCGCAGCAAACTGCCGATTAAAGGCGCTGACGGCGTGTTGATTACCTTTGCGAAGTGCTGCCGTCCGATTCCTGGCGACCCGATTGTAGCGCACGTCAGTCCTGGCAAGGGGCTGGTGGTTCACCATGAGTCGTGCCGTAATATTCGTGGCTATCAGAAAGAGCCCGAGAAATTTATGGCGGTGGAATGGGATAAGGTGACCGAGCAAGAGTTCGTCGCTGAGATTAAAGTCGATATGTTTAACCATCAGGGCGCGCTGGCGAACCTGACGGCGGCGATTAACACCGCCCGATCGAATATTCAAAGCCTGAACACGGAAGAGCGTGACGGCCGCGTTTACAGCGCCTTTATTCGTTTGACGGCACGCGATCGCGTTCATTTGGCGAATATTATGCGCAAAATTCGTGTAATGCCGGACGTCATCAAAGTTCACCGTAACCGAAACTAACGCATGAATGCTCAACGTTTTGCTCGTATACGCGAGATGCTGGCCGCGCGCCAGCATGACCTTACCGTATGCATGGAGCAGGTACATAAACCCCACAACGTGTCCGCGATTATTCGTACGGCGGACGCGGTGGGCGTTCACGAAGTTCACGCCGTCTGGCCCGCTAACCGCATGCGTACCGTGGTTTCATCTGCTGCCGGCAGCAACAGCTGGGTGCAGGTAAAAACCCACCGTACCATTGCGGATGCGGTAACCCATCTGAAACAGCAGGATATGCAGGTCCTGGCGACCAATCTTTCCGCCAAAGCGGTCGATTTTCGTGAAATCGACTATACGCGCCCAACCTGCATTCTGATGGGTCAGGAAAAAACCGGAATTACTCAGGAAGCGCTGGCGCTGGCCGATCGGGACATTATTATCCCGATGGTGGGCATGGTGCAGTCACTGAATGTTTCGGTCGCCTCCGCGCTGATTCTGTATGAGGCGCAGCGCCAGCGGCAAAACGCTGGCATGTACCAACGCGATATCAGTACGCTACCGCGTTCTGAACAGCAGCGTTTGCTGTTTGAGGGCGGTTATCCGGTACTGGCGCGCGTGGCTAAACAGAAAGGCCTGCCCCGCCCTGAGATTGACGACAACGGCGAAGTGGTTGCCGATGCCGAGTGGTGGGCCGCAATGCAGTCAACGGCTAAACGATGAAAGGCCGCCTGCTGGATGCCGTTCCGCTCAGCACTCTTTCCGGCGTAGGCGCAAGCCAGGCCGGGAAGCTGGCGAAGATCGGGCTGCATACCGTGCAGGATTTATTGCTGCACCTGCCGCTGCGTTATGAAGATCGCACGCAGCTCTACCGGATTAACGATCTGTTGCCTGGCATCTGGGCGACGGTCGAAGGCGAAGTACTGCACACCGATGTCACCTTTGGCCGCCGCCGGATGCTGGTCAGCCAGATTAGCGATGGTTCCGGCGTAGTAACGCTGCGCTTTTTCAACTTCAACGCCGGGATGAAAAATGGGCTGTCGCCCGGTGCGCGCGTGACGGCTTACGGCGAGATCAAACGGGGCCAGCGCGGCGCAGAGATGATCCATCCTGAATACCGCATTCAGGGCGAGCACAGCGTTACCGAGCTACAGGAAACGCTGACCCCGGTTTATCCCACTACCGAAGGGATTCGTCAGGCCACGCTGCGTAGCCTGACCGATCAAGCGCTGAAATTACTGGATACCTGCCCGATTGCCGAACTGCTGCCAGCAGAATTAAGCGGCGGCCTGCTTAGCCTGCCGGATGCGCTGCGCACGCTGCATCGGCCGCCACCGGATATGCAGCTGGCCGATCTGGAAAGCGGCCGCCATCCGGCCCAGCGCCGTTTGATCCTTGAAGAGCTGTTGGCGCATAACCTGAGTATGCTGGCGGTGCGCGCTGGCGCTCAACGCTATCATGCGTTGGCCATGTCGCCGCGCCATACGCTGCGCGATCGGCTACTGGCGGCACTGCCGTTTAAGCCGACCGCCGCTCAGCAGCGAGTAGTTAAAGAAATTGAGCAGGATCTTACCCATGATTACCCCATGATGCGGCTGGTGCAGGGTGATGTCGGCTCGGGCAAAACGCTGGTTGCGGCGCTGGCCGCACTGGATGTGATCGCGCACGGTAAGCAGGTGGCGCTGATGGCGCCGACCGAACTGCTGGCCGAGCAGCACGCTAACAATTTCCGGCAGTGGTTTGCGCCGCTAGGCATCGAGGTTGGTTGGCTGGCAGGCAAGCAGAAGGGTAAGGCCCGTCTGGCGCAGCAGGAAGCCATTGCCAGCGGCCAGGTTTCCATGGTGGTCGGCACGCACGCGATTTTCCAGGAGCAGGTGCAATTTAATGGCCTGGCGTTGGTGATTATTGATGAACAGCACCGCTTCGGCGTTCATCAGCGTCTGGCGCTGTGGGAAAAAGGCGAAGAGCAAGGTTTCCATCCGCATCAGCTTATTATGACCGCAACGCCCATCCCACGGACGCTGGCGATGACCGCCTATGCCGACCTGGATACCTCGGTTATTGATGAGCTGCCTCCGGGACGTACGCCGGTGACTACCGTCGCCATCCCTGACTCGCGGCGCGCTGAAATTATCGAGCGGGTAAAAAGCGCCTGCCAGACGGAAGGGCGTCAGGCTTACTGGGTGTGTACCCTGATTGAAGAGTCAGACCTGCTGGAAGCGCAGGCGGCGGAAGCGACCTGGGAAGAGTTGAAGCTGGCGCTGCCTGGTTTACGGGTTGGCCTGGTTCATGGCCGTATGAAGCCGCAGGAAAAACAGGATGTGATGCAGGCTTTTAAACAGGGCGAGATGCAGCTGCTGGTTGCGACGACGGTTATTGAAGTGGGCGTGGATGTGCCTAACGCCAGCCTGATGATTATCGAAAACCCGGAACGCCTCGGCCTGGCTCAGTTGCATCAGTTGCGCGGACGCGTAGGTCGTGGCGCGGTCGCCTCGCACTGTGTGCTGCTGTATAAATCTCCGCTGAGCAAAACGGCGCAAAAGCGTCTGCAGGTGCTACGCGATAGCAATGACGGTTTCGTTATTGCCCAGTGCGATTTGGAAATCCGTGGACCCGGAGAGCTGCTGGGTACGCGACAAACCGGCAACGCTGAATTTAAAGTGGCCGACCTGCTACGCGATCAGGCGCTTATTCCTGAAGTGCAGCGCATCGCGCGCCATATTCATCAACACTATCCGCAACAGGCGCAGGCGCTGATTGAGCGCTGGCTGCCTGAAACCGATCGCTACACCAACGCCTGACACCCCTCTTCTCTTTTTGATCCAGAATAAATAGCTGCCAAATAATTCGGGGTGCATGCAGGCGGCTACGCCACGCCTCTCCGGACGCTTTTATGAAGGAATAATGGTAAATAAGCGGGAAAAGCTAATACATCTGTCGTCAGATTGCTATCCCAGGCCAGATGGTTAAAACAGTGACCAGAAAGAGCAAACGATTGCTTTTGCGTTGCAGTGAATTACAATCGCCACTTTGTTTCTCAGGGAACCCAAATCATGTCCGCCAATCCTCATGAAATCGCCCCGTCCGCTACCGGCGCGACGTCGAAGAGCGAACTTATTTACCGTCTGGAAGATCGTCCTCCGCTACCGCAAACGCTCTTTGCCGCCTGTCAGCATTTGCTGGCAATGTTCGTGGCGGTCATTACCCCCGCCCTGTTGATTTGTCAGGCGCTTGGCCTGCCGGCTCAGGATACGCAGCACATTATCAGCATGTCGCTGTTTGCCTCTGGCGTCGCGTCGATTTTACAGATTAAAACCTGGGGCCCAGTAGGATCGGGACTGCTTTCCATTCAGGGCACCAGCTTTAACTTTGTCAGCCCGCTGATTATGGGCGGCCTGGCGTTAAAAAATGGCGGCGCCGATGTGCCGACTATGATGGCTGCTCTGTTCGGTACGCTGATGGTCGCCTCCTGTACTGAGATGGTAATTTCCCGCTTCCTGCATTTGGCACGCCGCATTATTACGCCGCTGGTGTCCGGTATCGTGGTGATGATCATTGGCCTGTCACTGATTCAGGTGGGATTAACCTCTATCGGCGGCGGCTTTGCCGCGATGAACGATCACACCTTCGGCGCGCCGAAAAATCTGCTGCTGGCCGGCGCAGTGCTGGTAGTCATCATTATCCTGAATCGTCAGCGTAACCCTTACCTACGCGTCGCCTCGCTGGTGATTGCGATGGCGGTGGGCTATTTACTGGCGTGGGCGCTGGATATGCTGCCGGAAAACCCTGCGCCGACCAACAACGCGTTGGTGGCCGTTCCGATGCCGCTCTATTATGGCCTGGGCTTTGACTGGAACCTGCTTATCCCGCTAATGCTGGTATTTATGGTGACCTCGCTGGAAACCATCGGCGATATTACCGCCACTTCTGATGTCTCAGAACAGCCGGTTAGCGGGCCGCTTTATATGAAGCGGCTAAAAGGCGGCGTGTTGGCTAACGGCTTTAACTCTTTTGTCTCTGCGCTGTTTAACACCTTCCCAAACTCCTGCTTCGGTCAGAATAACGGCGTTATCCAGCTAACCGGCGTAGCCAGCCGTTATGTCGGTTTTGTGGTGGCGCTGATGCTGATTGTGCTGGGCCTGTTTCCTGCGGTAAGCGGCTTTGTGCAGCACATTCCAGAACCGGTGCTGGGCGGCGCAACCATTGTGATGTTCGGCACTATCGCCGCTTCCGGGGTGCGTATTGTCTCGCGTGAGCCGTTAAATCGTCGGGCCATTATGATTATGGCGTTATCGCTGGCGGTGGGACTGGGCGTGTCGCAGCAGCCGCTGATCCTACAGTTTGCGCCAGACTGGTTAAAAACTTTGCTCTCCTCTGGTATCGCCGCTGGCGGCATTACCGCCATTGTGCTGAATCTGTTTTTCCCGCACGAGAAGTAACTCTTGCAGGGCGGGCCACGGCTCGCCCTCCTCCACGTATTTATTCCGGCTTTACAACCAGGCGGTTGAGCTATGCCTGTAATTAGGGCATAACAGGCGATACCGGAAATTCATACGGAAGGATGCAAATGAAATTTGTCGGAAAGTTAACGCTTTCGCTGTTGTTGCTACTGTTACTGACGTTGGTAACGATCTATCTTTTGCTGCAAACCCGCTGGGGTGCGGAATGGACCAGCAGGCGCATAAGCGACGATACGGCCTGGCATCTTTCCATCGGTAAAATTGAGCATAACTTTTCCAGCCCGGCGTTGCTGACCTTACGCAATGTGAGTTTCGGTCATGATGGCCAACCTGCGGTGATGGTGGCAAAAACCGTTAATCTCGGTTTAACCTTCTCTCTGTTTAACGATGCGCTGCACTTTACCCGCATTGAGCTACAGGACGGCTCACTGAACGTCGCCAATATGGCGGCGGATATGGCCTGGCCATTACAGGCCGATCGCCTTCAGCTGCGTAATATGGCGCTGAATAGCCCCCGACAGGCCATCAATGCCGTGGCGGTAAACGGCGGTGTGATTCCCTGGCTGCCGCGTGCGGGCAATATTCTGGGCACGAATGCCAGTTTTCAGGCCAGCGCAGACCGCATGACGCTACAGGGGCTGGACGTGACCAACGCATTGGTTCAGGGAAGAGTCAGCGATAGACTGCTGATGCTGAATAATTTCGGCGCCGATCTGGCGCGCGGCTCGGTGACCGGCAGCGCTCAACGCGATGCGCAGGGCAAGTGGCAGGTGCCGGCGCTGCGCCTGAATGATATCCGTCTGCAGACGGATAAATCGCTTAGCGCCTTCTTACAACCGCTACGCAATCTCTCTTCGGTGCATTTTTCACGCCTGGATATAACGGATGCGCGCTTACAGGGACCGGACTGGGCGGTAACCGATCTCGATTTGCTGCTAAAAAACCTGACGATAAGCAACGGCGACTGGCAAAGCGAAGATGGCTCGCTGGCGCTGAATGCCGACAGCTTTATCAACGGCCAGCTGACATTAAACGATCCTATTCTGAATCTCGATTTCTCCCCGCAGGGCATTGCGGATGCGCGATTTAGCTCTCGCTGGGTTAACGGTTTAATCCGTGCCCAGGGCAACTGGCAACGTCAAACCAGGCAGCTGACGCTGGATGAGTTGGTACTGGCGGGGCTGGAATATACGTTGCCGGAGAACTGGCGTGACCGCTGGATGGCCACGCTGCCGGCCTGGCTCGACAGCGTGCGGGTGAAAAAGCTGAGCGGTAACCGCAACCTGATTATTGATGTGAACCCTCAGTATCCGTTTCAGTTAACCGCGCTGGACGCCAGCGGTTCTGACCTGCTGCTGGCGCGTCATCGCCAATGGGGGATCTGGCAGGGCGACCTTAACCTGAATGCGGCAGAAGCCACCTTCAACCGCACCGATGTTCGCCACCCTTCGCTAACGTTGAAGGCCGATGCCGAACAGATTGCGGTAACGGAAATGAGCGCCTTTGTGGATAAGGGTATGCTGGAAGGCCTGGCTACGCTGGATCAAACGCCGGCGCGTCAGCTTTCATTAACGCTGAACGGCCGGGGCGTCGCGGCAGATGTGTTAAAAAACTGGGGCTGGCCTGCGCCGCCGCTCACCGGTCAGGCTACGTTGCAGCTACAGCTACAGGCGCGCCTGGCGGCAGAAGCCGCATTGAAAAACAGCGCTAACGGTACCTTAACGCTGACGGCGGACGGGCAAACCCTGCAGCAAACCATGACCAGGGGTGAAGTCAGCACTCAGCCATGAGGCTCCAGCGGCCCGTCGGGATCGGCGGGCAGCACAATATAAACGCCGCTAAATACCGCACCGCTCTCTTCACCGCCGAACAGCTCCACCTCCAGCTGCACGCGTGCTTTACGCCCACGCGCCAGGCGATCAAGGTCGCCACTTAGCGAACCAAGATCGGCAGAAGCGCTGGGCTTGCCGCTAATAGGCTTACTGTAACGAATATGGGCGTCGGCCAGAATAATGGTACCGCCTAAATGGCGCTCGCGCAGCAACAACCAGATCAAGCCCCAGCCGGTCAACGTGGCAAGAGAAAACAGGCTGCCCGCAAATAGCGTATGGTGCGGGTTCTGATTGCCGGTTTCCGGCATGGTAGTCATGAACTTCTGCCCGGTATACTGCGTAATACGCACGCCCATCTTTTCGCTGAGTGGGATATGCTCATACCAGGCCTGTTGCAGTTGCCCGCACCAGTCGGCGCGATGCAGGATGTCATCCAGGGTGATAACCGGTTTAATCATTAAAAAGTGGCGTACCGGTGTGGTAAGCGGCGCAGTAATCTCCCCCTGATTGACATAGCCCAGCTTGGCAAAGAACTCGACCGCATCCTCACGCGCGCTACAAACCACCCGTTTAACGCCTTCCTGACGCGCCACAGACTCCAGCGTCATCGCCACCAGCGTACCTAATCCTTTACCCTGTACCGTCGGATGCACCGCCAGAAAACGAATAGAGGCTTCATTATCCGCATTGATATAAAGGCGGCCTGCGGCGACAGGCTTACCCTGCTCATCCACCACCATTTGGTGATGCGCCATGGCATCCCAGGCGTCCCGCTCTGAACCCTGCGGCTGACGCAGCGGCTTACGTAACATTTCCCAGCGGAACTGGTAATACATCTCCAG
Organism: Mixta hanseatica; assembly: GCF_023517775.1. Taxonomy (NCBI): domain Bacteria; kingdom Pseudomonadati; phylum Pseudomonadota; class Gammaproteobacteria; order Enterobacterales; family Erwiniaceae; genus Mixta; species Mixta hanseatica. The sequence continues at coordinate 4,211,340 of NZ_CP082904.1, forward strand.
CTCTTCGGCAGTTTCCGGCACTCGTAGGTGATACATAAAAGGATTCTCTCGTTCGGCGTGGGCGTGGTTGTTCCGGGCGGCGGCTACCGGCATCATACCTGTAGCCAAAAGGTTACCGGCCCATCATTCACTAAGGCGACCTGCATATCTGCGGCAAAGCGCCCGTTTTCCACGGGTAGATCCTTCTGACGGCAGCAGTCGCTGAAATAGTGATAAAGGCGCTCCGCTTCCTGCGGTTCAGCGCCGCGGGAAAAGCTGGGCCGCATCCCCTTTTGCGTGTCGGCGGCCAGCGTAAACTGCGAAACCACCAATACGCTTCCCCCAGCCTGCTGGACATTCAGATTCATTTTGCCGTTTTCATCGCTGAAAATCCGATAGCCCAGCACCCGATCGCACAGGCGCTGCGCTTTCTGTTCATCATCCTCTTTTTCCACGCCCAGCAATATCAACAAACCGGGACCAATCTTTCCCACCGTTTCATCTGCCACCGTAACACTGGCGCTGAGCACCCGCTGAATTAATGCAATCATGCTTCCTCACTGCCTTTCTCTTGTTGTTGTCGCTGACGATACTCGCCCAGCGTGACGGTTATCTCCGCCCCTAATAATACGATACACCACGTCCAGTAAACCCACAGGAACAGAATCGGGACAACGGCCAGCACGCCGTAAATCAACTGGTACGATGGGAACATGGTGATGTAAAGCGCGAACGCCTTTTTCCCCAACTCAAACAGCAGGCCTGCCACCAGCGCCCCGATTAATGCATCGCGCTGCGGCACCCGTGTGGTAGGGACCAGACTGTATAACAGCCAGAAAGCCAGCCAGGAAAGCAGCAACGGAAAAAGACGTAGCGCCTGATCGATAAGTCCGGTCACGCCGCTGACCGCCACCCATTTTAACGATAAAAGCCAGGTGCTAATCGCCAGGCTGGCGCCGGCCAATAGCGGTCCCAGCGTCAGGATCATCCAGTAGACGGCGAAAGAGTACACCAGCGGACGCTTTTTCTGGCTGCGCCAGATGGCATTCAACGCGCTGTCGATGGAGTGCATCAGTAGCAGCGCAGTGACAATCAGCCCAACTGCGCCCACCACCGTCATTTTATTCACGTTGGCTACAAAGCGATCGAGGTAATCCTGCACCACATTGCCCGCCGCCGGGATGAAGTTATTAAAGATAAAATGCTTTAGCTGCACGCTGATATCGGAGAATACCGGAAAGGCGGCGAACAGCGAGAAGACCACCGCCACCAGCGGGACCAGCGCCAACAGGGAGACAAAGGCCAGGTTACCCGCCTCGGTCGTCATGCCATCATGATTGTTACGATGCCAGAGGAGCTTGAGCCAGGCGCCCGCTGTACGGATGCGTCGACGTAAAGAGAACGGCGCCATCAGTTATCCACGATGTGCAAACCAGTCCGGCACCACCTGTGCATCGGTCACATGTACGGCGGTTATCCCCAACTGGCGCGCCGCCTCGATATTCTCCAGGTTATCGTCAAAGAAAACGGCGTCGGCGGCGCTAACGCCCTCTTCTTGCAGCACCCGCTGGAAAATGCGCGCTTCCGGTTTACGCATGCCTAAATCCTGCGAAAGATAGAGCTTATCCGCGGCCTGCTGCACTTCCGGATACTGTGATGGCCAGTAGTCGCAATGCAGTCGGTTGGTATTAGAGAGGATAACTACCCGTTCGCCGCGCACGCGCAGCTGTTGCATCAGGGTGATGACTTCAGGACGCAGGCCGACGAATACCGCCTGCCAGCCCGCGGTAAATTGTTCATAGCTGAGCGCCACATCCAACTCGGCGCAGAGGTTAGCCGCGAACTGCTCATCGCTGATTTCGCCGCGCTCATGCTGTTCAAAGTTTTCGCCCATCTGAAAGCGGCTTTTTAACATCGCCAGCGGGACGCGGCCAAGGTCGCTCCAGACGCCTAAAACCCGGCTAAAGTCGATATCTACAATGACGTTACCTAAATCAAAGATATACAGCATGGTCATCTCCTTTCGTCCCGTTGAGCTATTCACTCTAGCGATAAAACAGCAGGCTGAACAGGGCAGGAAAGAAAGGATAAAACAAATGAGAGACGGGCGCCCACAACATGAGGAAAAATAAGAAATTATAAGGCGGAAATGAAAATGGCCCCGTAAGGGGCCATTTAACGGCGTTTATGCGCGTTAGCGTAACGTTAAACGTCTTTGCTGCCGCGTGAAGCGCGTTTACGATCGTTTTCCGTCAGGTGACGTTTACGAATACGTACGGAGGTCGGAGTAACTTCAACCAGTTCATCATCATCAATGAACTCGATTGCCTGCTCCAGCGTCATCTTGATCGGCGGTACCAGCGTCGTCGCTTCGTCCGTACCGGATGCACGCATGTTGGTCAGTTTTTTACCGGTCAGACAGTTTACGGTCAGGTCGTTAGAGCGGCTGTGAATGCCGATAATCTGCCCTTCGTAAACTTCCGCACCGTGGCCCAGGAACAGCTTGCCGCGATCCTGCAGACCAAACAGTGCGAAGGCAACAGCCTTGCCCTGGCCGTTAGAGATCAGCACGCCGTTCTGACGCTGACCCACTTCGCCCGGACGGACGTCGTCGTAGTGACTGAAGGTGGAGTACAGCAGACCGGTGCCTGAAGTCATGGTCATGAATTCATTACGGAAACCGATCAGGCCACGGCTTGGGATCACGTAGTCGAGACGTACGCGGCCTTTGCCATCCGGGTCCATGTTTTTCATGTCGCCTTTACGTTCGCCCATCGCCTGCATAACCGCGCCCTGATGCTGTTCTTCGATATCCAGCGTCACGTTTTCAAACGGTTCCTGCTTACGACCATCCACTTCGCGGAAGATAACTTTCGGACGGGATACCGCCAGCTCAAAGCCTTCACGACGCATGTTTTCGATCAGTACGGAGAGGTGCAGTTCGCCACGACCGGAAACACGGAACGCATCCGCATCTTCGGTTTCTTCAACGCGCAGCGCAACGTTATGTACCAGCTCTTTCTTCAGACGATCCAGGATCTGACGTGAAGTAACGTATTTACCTTCTTTACCGCAGAACGGTGAGGTGTTGACGTTAAAGAACATGGTTACGGTCGGCTCATCCACGCTCAGCGGCGGCAGCGCTTCGACATTCTGCGTATCGCAGATGGTATCGGAGATGTTCAGCTCGCCCAGACCGGTGATAGCGATGATGTCGCCCGCTTCAGCCAGATCGGTATCGATACGCTCCAGGCCAAGGTGACCCAGCACTTTGCCGACTTTCGCGTTACGCGTTTTGCCGGTGCTATCGATGATCGTTACCTGCTGGTTCGGTTTCACCTTACCGCGCTTGATACGACCGATGCCGATAACGCCCAGGTAGTTGTTGTAGTCCAGCTGAGAGATCTGCATCTGCAGCGGGCCGTCCAGGTCAACATTCGGCGCCGGAACGTGTTCAACAATCGCCTGGTACAGCGGGGTCATGTCGTCGGCCATATCGGTATGGTCAACGCCAGCGATACCCTGCAGTGCAGAAGCGTAAATAATCGGGAAATCGAGCTGCTCGTCAGTCGCGTCCAGGTTTACGAACAGGTCGAACACCTGATCGACAACCCAGTCAGGACGTGCGCCCGGACGGTCAATTTTGTTGATAACCACGATCGGTTTCAGGCCATGAGCAAAGGCTTTTTTGGTCACGAAACGCGTCTGCGGCATTGGGCCGTCCATCGCGTCGACAACCAGCAGCACTGAATCAACCATGGACATAACGCGCTCAACTTCACCACCGAAGTCGGCGTGTCCCGGGGTATCAACGATGTTGATACGATAGTCGTTCCATTTGATGGCGGTATTTTTCGCGAGGATGGTAATCCCACGCTCTTTCTCCAAATCGTTGGAGTCCATTACACGCTCGGTTGCTTCAGTACGGGCATCAAAAGTACCAGACTGTTGCAACAGTTTATCAACCAGGGTGGTTTTCCCATGGTCAACGTGCGCAATAATGGCGATGTTACGCAAATTTTCGATCACAGCTTTGCCTCAGGCATTAGAAATAGCGCGCTATTGTACACGGATTAATCGAAGGACTGAACAGGATCACAAATATCAAAGAAAGAATGCTGCAAGGCTTGCCTTAAACACCGCTTTCAGTGCAAAAAATGCACCTGATTGATCAACTGCACCATAACAGTGCCCAAACTCTACTCAATTGCACTATAATGGTGCGCGATATCCATCATGGTGCATCCCTCGTTTCACGAGAATGCGTATAATAGCGCTTTTTGGCCCGAATAAAAAAGTTGGCACAAAATTCGCTTTAATCTGTTCAAGCCAAAACGACAGTTTCCACAACGGTTGATAGCTTGTCTGAGTACTTTGTTGCCCGCTGTACGCACATCTTTACGCGCCTGCCAGCATGAAGTTCTCTTTCCACGACGACAATGACAATTACCAGGAGAGTTGAGTATGTCTGCTGAACACGTTCTCTCGATGATGAACGAACACGAAGTGAAGTTTGTTGACCTGCGTTTTACCGATACCAAAGGTAAAGAACAACATGTGACCATTCCGGCGCATCAGGTTAACGCAGACTTCTTCGAAGACGGCAAAATGTTCGATGGTTCCTCCATCGGCGGCTGGAAAGGCATTAATGAATCAGACATGGTACTGATGCCGGACGCGACCACAGCCGTGCTTGATCCCTTCTTTGAAGACTCTACGCTGATCATCCGTTGTGACATCCTTGAGCCAGGCACCATGCAGGGCTATGACCGCGACCCGCGTTCCATTGCTAAGCGCGCTGAAGATTTTCTGCGCTCTTCCGGCATCGCTGATACCGTGCTGTTTGGACCAGAGCCGGAATTCTTCCTGTTCGACGATATCCGTTTCGGCAGCAGCACGTCCGGCTCTCATGTTGCTATCGATGATATCGAAGCGGCATGGAACACCGGCAAAGAATATGAAGGCGGCAACAAAGGCCACCGTCCGGGCCTGAAAGGCGGCTATTTTCCGGTACCGCCGGTTGACTCCTCACAGGACATCCGTTCCGCCATGTGTTTAACCATGGAGCAGATGGGTCTGGTGGTTGAAGCGCATCACCACGAAGTGGCGACCGCTGGTCAGAACGAAGTGGCAACCCGTTTCAACACCATGGTGAAGAAAGCGGACGAAATTCAGATCTACAAATATGTGGTGCATAACGTGGCGCACGCCTACGGCAAAACCGCGACCTTTATGCCGAAGCCGATGTTTGGCGATAACGGTTCCGGCATGCACTGTCATATGTCCCTGTCAAAAGGCGGCACTAACCTGTTCGCTGGCGACAAGTACGGCGGCCTGTCTGAAATGGCGCTGTTCTATATCGGCGGCGTAATCAAACACGCTAAAGCGATCAACGCCCTGGCTAACCCTACTACCAACTCTTATAAGCGTCTGGTTCCGGGTTACGAAGCGCCGGTTATGCTGGCTTACTCTGCGCGTAACCGCTCTGCGTCAATCCGTATTCCAGTGGTTTCCAGCCCGAAAGCACGCCGTATCGAAGCGCGCTTCCCGGATCCGGCGGCGAACCCGTACCTGGCGTTCGCTGCGCTGCTGATGGCTGGCCTGGACGGCATCATCAACAAGATCCATCCTGGCGATGCCATGGATAAAAACCTGTATGACCTGCCGCCGGAAGAAGAAGCTGAGATTCCAAAAGTGGCCGGTTCGCTGGAAGAAGCGCTGAACGCGCTGAACGAAGACCGCGAGTTCCTGACCCGTGGCGGCGTATTTACCGATGACGCCATCGATGCTTACATCGAGCTGCGTAAGTCTGAAATGGAACGCGTGCGCATGACGCCGCATCCGGTAGAGTTCGAGCTTTACTACAGCGTTTAATTGGTTTGAGTTTTTTGTTGCCGTGGAAACTTTCAGCCCATCTTCGGATGGGCTTTTTTCTCCACCTTGCCAACGGTCGGAATGTCGCGTTATCAATGCCGAAACTATAATGCACTAATATGGTGCAGGAGAACGCTGTATGGCAACTGGCCTGTTGCCCGATGCCGGGCAGATTCTCAATTCCCTGATTAACAGCATCCTGCTGGTTGATGACGAGCTGGTTATTCATTACGCCAATCCAGCGGCACAGCAGCTGTTAGCGCAAAGTTCCCGCAAGCTTTTTGGCACGCCGCTGCCAGAGCTGATGGGTTATTTTTCTCTGAACATTACCGTTATGCAGGAAAGCCTGGCCGCAGGTCAGGGATTTACCGACAGCGAAGTGACGCTAGTGGTGGATGGACGCGCCCATATTATGTCGCTGACGGCGCAGCGCCTGCCAGATGGCCTTATCCTACTGGAAATGGCACCGATGGATAATCAACGCCGTCTCAGCCAGGAGCAGATCCAGCATGCGCAGCAGGTGGCGGCGCGCGATCTGGTGCGGGGCCTGGCTCATGAGATTAAAAACCCCCTGGGCGGGCTACGCGGCGCAGCACAGCTATTGGCTAAAGCATTGCCCGACCCGTCGCTGACGGAATATACCAAAGTCATTATTGAGCAGGCCGATCGGCTGCGTAATTTAGTAGACCGTCTGTTAGGACCGCAGCAGCCCGGTATGCACGTCACGCAGAGCATCCATCAGGTTGCGGAACGTGTGGTGAATCTGGTCAATATGGAGCTGCCGGAGAATATCGCCCTGGTGCGCGATTACGATCCCAGCCTGCCGGAGCTGCCTCATGACCCCGATCAGATAGAACAGGTGTTACTGAATGTGGTGCGTAATGCGTTACAGGCGCTGGGCGAAGCTGGCGGCACCATTACTTTGCGCACCCGTACCGCTTTCCAGCTAACGCTGCACGGCACCCGTTACCGGCTGGTGGCGCGGATTGACGTGGAGGATGACGGGCCGGGCATTCCTGCAAAGCTTCAGGATACGCTGTTTTATCCCATGGTCAGCGGAAGGGAGGGCGGCACGGGATTAGGGCTTTCCATCGCTCGCAGCCTGATCGATCAACATTCTGGAAAAATAGAATTCAGCAGTTGGCCAGGCCATACCGAATTTTCGATTTACCTGCCGATTCGTAAGTAGAGGTTTCTATGCAACGAGGGATAGTTTGGATCGTCGATGACGATAGCTCCATCCGCTGGGTGCTTGAACGTGCACTTACGGGAGCCGGTTTAAGCTGTGCCACCTTTGAAAGTGGCAATGAGGTGTTGGAAGCGCTCGCGAGCAAAACCCCAGACGTTTTACTGTCAGATATTCGTATGCCTGGCATGGATGGTCTGGCGCTATTAAAACAAATTAAACAGCGGCATCCGATGCTGCCGGTCATCATTATGACCGCTCACTCCGATCTGGATGCGGCAGTGAGCGCTTATCAGCAGGGCGCTTTCGATTACTTGCCCAAGCCGTTTGATATTGATGAAGCCGTCGCGCTGGTGGAACGCGCCATCAGCCATTATCAGGAGCAGCAGCAGCCGCGTGACAGGCCGGTCAGCGGCCCGACTACCGATATTATTGGCGAAGCCCCGGCGATGCAGGATGTATTCCGCATTATCGGCCGCCTGTCGCGCTCTTCAATTAGCGTGCTGATTAATGGCGAGTCCGGTACCGGCAAAGAGCTGGTGGCGCATGCGCTGCATCGTCACAGCCCTCGCGCTAAAGCGCCTTTTATTGCCCTGAATATGGCGGCGATCCCGAAAGACCTGATTGAGTCTGAACTGTTCGGCCATGAAAAAGGCGCGTTTACCGGCGCAAACCAAATCCGTCAGGGACGCTTTGAACAGGCGGACGGCGGTACGCTGTTTCTGGATGAAATCGGCGATATGCCGCTGGATGTGCAAACCCGCCTGCTGCGTGTGCTGGCGGACGGGCAGTTTTATCGTGTCGGCGGCTATGCGCCGGTAAAAGTCGATGTGCGCATCATTGCGGCAACGCACCAAAATCTGGAGTTGCGCGTGCAGGAAGGAAAATTCAGGGAGGATTTGTTCCATCGCCTGAATGTGATCCGTGTTCATCTGCCGCCGCTGCGTGAGCGACGTGAGGATATCCCACGGTTGGCGCGTTATTTCCTGCAGGTGGCCGCGCGCGAGCTGGGTGTGGAAGCCAAAATTCTACATCCGGAGACCGAAGCGGCGCTGACGCGTTTGCACTGGTCCGGTAACGTGCGTCAGTTGGAAAATACCTGCCGCTGGCTGACGGTAATGGCTGCCGGCCAGGAAGTCTTGATTCAGGATCTGCCGCCAGAGCTGTTTGAAAACACCACCAGCGATACGGCGGTACAATCACTGCCTGACAGCTGGGCTACGCTGTTAGCCCAGTGGGCCGACAGAGCGCTGCGTTCCGGTCATCAAAATTTGCTGTCTGAAGCGCAGCCGGAAATGGAGCGTACCTTACTGACCACCGCGCTGCGTCATACGCAAGGGCATAAGCAAGAGGCGGCGCGCTTACTGGGCTGGGGACGCAATACCCTGACGCGTAAGCTGAAAGAGCTGGGAATGGAGTAAGCAAAAAAGCGTGTTTTTTGCACAATTTTTTGCGCATTGCTCTTTACACCTTGATGCCGTTCAGTATCATTTTGAGCGGTTATCGGGAGGCTTATCATGCTCGAATCGCTGTTGGTTTCGTTGAGCGCTGCAGGTAATGCAGCTATCGGCCATTCACCGCAAACTGCGTTAGCCGCGGTGCTGTGTGCCGTAATGGTTAATTTTTTCAGTTAACAAAAAGGCCGGTCTGCACCGGCCTTTTTGTTGTTCCGCATCGTTAGATCACCCGGGAAAACTGCTGCTGCCGCGCTTTCTGCCGCATATACACATCGAAGCACATGCAGATATTACGAATCAGCAAACGCCCTTTCGGCGTCACCTGTAGCCCATCCTGCTGTATCTCCAACAGCCCATCGGCGGCCAACGGCGCCAGCAAAGCCAAATCTTCGGCAAAATAGTCGGCAAAGGTTATGCTGCAGACAGCTTCTATACTGCGGAAGGAGAGGGAAAAATTGCAAATAAGCGATTTAATCACGTCACGGCGCAGGCAGTCGTCCTGACTTAGCGTCAGACCGCGCCATAGTGCATTGCCCTGCTGTTCTACGCTGGCATAGTAAGCCTTCAGATCTTTTTGATTCTGTGCGTAGCAGTCGCCCAGCATACTGATAGCCGAGACGCCCATTCCCAGCAGATCGGTCTCGCCCTGCGTGGTATAGCCCTGAAAATTGCGATGGAGTTTCCCCTCGCGCTGGGCGATAGCCAGCTCATCATCTGGGCGGGCAAAATGGTCCATGCCGATATATTGGTATCCCTGCGCGGTCAGGGTCGCGATCGTTTGTTGCAGGATAACCAGCTTTTGCGCCGGGCTGGGCAGTTCTTCGTCTTTGATTTTTCGCTGAGCGGCAAACAGCGTCGGCAGGTGCGCATAATTGAATACGCTCAGGCGATCGGGCCGTAAAGTCGCGACTTTTTGCAGCGTATAGTCGAAGCTTTCCGGCGTTTGCATTGGCAAGCCGTAAATAAGATCGATATTGCTGGAGGTAAAGCCCAGTCGGCGTGCCCGCTCGATCAAGGCAAAAATAAAGGTCTCATCCTGAACGCGGTTAACGCGCTCCTGTACCACTTTATTAAAGTCCTGCACGCCCATGCTCAGTCGATTAAAGCCCAGCGCGCGCAGATGATCAAGGACATCTAATTCCAGCTCGCGCGGGTCAATCTCAATAGAGATCTCCACCTCGCTGTTGAAATGAAAGCATTCTCGCAGCACCGCCATTAAACGGCTCAGCTGCGCCTTGCTTAACCAGGTCGGCGTTCCTCCGCCCCAGTGCATCTGGGTAACGGTTCTGTCGCGAAAGAGCGCAGCGCGCTGGCGGATCTCCTGCTCCAGCACCGTTAGATAACGATCGCCCTTGTGCAGCTGGCGCGTTACCTGCTTGTTGCAGCCGCAGAAATAACAGAGGCGATGACAGAAAGGAATATGGATATAAAGAGAAAGAGGCCGCGAAGGATAGCGCTGAGCGGCCTGCTGAAATGCTGCTTCGCTCCAGCCTTCGGTGAACTCCAGCGCGGTGGGATAAGAGGTATAGCGCGGCCCCGCATAATTATATTTCTCAATCAGGGCCTGATCCCACTCGGTTAACGGCAATGACATGTTCACTCCTTCCATTTACGACGCCTTATGGGCCGCGTCAAGGGCAAGGAGGCCTGGCGCTGCCGGTTAGCGGTAGCACGGCGCAACCGGGATTTCAGCTGCGTCAGGCGGCGTAGTTTAACAAACAGCCAAAACAGATAACACGCTAATAAAATGGCGATAATTGATCCAGGCCAAAACATACTCAAATACCTGACTGACGGGAAAGCAGCCGGCGCCCGTTCCCGTCAATTGAGAGCGGTGCGCTTATTTTTCGCCTTTCAGCAGACGGTACATATCTTCATCCGCTTCATCTTCTTCGTCATCATCCAGATCAATGCCCAGCTGCTCCATCAGCACATCAATACGATCCAGCGTCTGATCGAGCCATGCCTGATCTTGCGCTGACAGGACTTCGCCGTTTTCCAGACGATCCAGCAATGCATCAAGGCGCTCATCATTTTCCAGCATCGCCAGCTCGTCTGCCGGCTCCATTAAGGGCTTCTGTTCAACCGGTGCTTTTTTCACAGGTTTCGCAACCACTACGCCTTCTTTTAATAACGGCACCGGTTTTTTACTGCCGATACGCGGATCTTTCTCTTTAGCCGCACCCGCATTACCACTTTGTGGCATCACAGGATTCGCGCGGCTCCCTGCTGCATGGCCGCGACGCTTTTTCTCGCGCTTACGATCGCGCGCTTCCTGATTTTTATCTTCGTGCGATTTGCGTTTCACTTTTGGCGCAGCGCTACTTTGTGGCTTACGTGCAGGTTTCATGATCGTTTATCCGGGGTTTTTCTTTAGTATAGAATTGCGGCGGAATCTAGCAGAAAGCGCACAAAGAAAAAAGGCGGCAGGTCACCCTGTCGCCTTTTTTCGTACCTTCCGTAGAAGGACAACCTTCCTTTACATCCCTATCGCAGTCAACATCCCGGTTTTTCCGTATGCTTTACGCTCTCATCCTGAGCGTTTCCTTTTCCGTAACGGCGCATTCCGGTACACCTTGTCCTGTTCCCAGCTCTTTGCTTTCCTAACCGCTCCCTGAGCGCTTCATCCTGAAGTGAGCCATCCAAACTCTGTGAATTACTTTAGACGAATCAGTAAAACTAACAAGGTACCTAAAGTATTTCTTAAGCCCTTTTTTATGAAGTTCCAAATAACAGACTGAATAAAAAGATAAAATTAATTAGGGGCGCGCTTAAAAGCGTCAATAACTGGCAATATTTATGGCAAATATCTTACAATTTTTTTAGCCAACCGTACCAGGAAGCGCTTTGCGCGCTTTAAGGGTATAATCACGCCATTAAACTCAATGAACTCTCCAGGAGTGACTATTTTGTCTGGCTGGAATTATCACGTTACCCATTTCGTTACCAGCGCCCCCGATATTCGTCACCTTCCGGCTGACGTAGGTATTGAAGTGGCATTTGCAGGCCGTTCTAATGCAGGTAAATCCAGCGCCCTGAATACGCTGACTAACCAAAAAAGCCTGGCGCGCACCAGTAAAACGCCTGGCCGTACGCAGTTGATTAACTTGTTTCAGGTTGCTGAAGGCATACGTCTGGTCGATTTACCAGGTTATGGATACGCTGAAGTCCCGGAAGAGATGAAGCGTAAATGGCAGCGCGCGTTGGGCGAATATTTGCAGAAGCGCGAGTGCCTGAAAGGTCTGGTAGTACTAATGGATATCCGTCATCCGCTGAAAGATCTTGATCAGCAGATGATTGAATGGGCGGTGCAGAGCCAAATACCGGTTCTGGTGCTGCTGACTAAAGCCGATAAGCTGGCATCCGGCGCGCGTAAAAGTCAGCTAAATATGGTGCGCGAAGCGGCGCTGGCCTTTATGGGCGATGTGCAGGTAGAAGTTTTTTCTTCTCTGAAAAAAATTGGCGTTGATAAGCTGCGGTTGAAGCTGGATAGCTGGTTTAGCGCACAGAAAGAAGCGCCATCTGCAGAAGAAGAGCAATAACCCCAGTGGATGCGTAGCGGGTTACGCATCCAGGTTTTTAAGCGCACAATAAAAAACGCCCCAGTCATAAAATGACTGGGGCGGCTAATATTCAGCCAAATCCGATTACGTGAAGTAAAAGGTCTGAAAGATAGAACATCTTACCTCTGTACCCTACGCCGTAAACTTTACCTGATTTTTTCTGACCGACAAAGAATTTTTTGTAGTTAATTTTCATAAAATAGCCGTTTTTTCTTAACAGCCGTCACATAAACAACGCATGGGTGTAGCTTAATTACCAAAAAAGTGGTTAAGCGCCATAGCGTTAGCCTTTAAGCCACGCTATGGCATCATCGGACTCGCTCCCCGGCATAGCGGCCATAGCTGAAGAGCATTTCGCGTCAGTACGATCAGTGCGCCTGATCCCAGTTATCGCCTACGCCAACATCCACACGCAGCGGAACATCCAGTTTCATGCTGTTTTCCATCAGCTGGCGGATTTTTGCACTTGCCGTCTCCACGTCCTGCTCTTTGATTTCAAAGACCAGTTCATCGTGAACCTGCATAATCATTGTGACCTGCGGTGCATCAGGCTCCTGCAGCCAGGCATCGACATCAATCATTGCCCGTTTGATGATATCAGCCGCCGTGCCCTGCATCGGTGCATTAATCGCTGCGCGCTCTGCGGCTTTACGACGAATCGCGTTAGCTGATTTAATATCCGGCAGCCACAGACGGCGTCCATCCAGCGTAGAGACGTAACCCTGTTCAGACGCCTGTTGACGCGTGGTTTCCATATACTTCAGCACGCCCGGATAGCGCTCAAAGTAACGATCCATATAGACTTTAGCTTCGCCCGCGCCAATGTTCAGCTGGCGGGATAAGCCAAACGCGCTCATGCCGTAAATCAAACCGAAGTTGATTGCTTTCGCGCTGCGACGCTGCTCATTGGTCACGTTATCCACGCTGACGCCAAAGACTTCCGCCGCCGTGGCGCGGTGGATATCCTGTCCCTCGGCAAAGGCGGCCAGCAGCCCTTTATCCTGAGAGAGATGCGCCATGATGCGCAGCTCGATCTGCGAATAGTCAGCCGCTACGATGCGGCAGCCTTCTGGCGCGATAAAGGCCTGACGGATTCGCCGTCCCTCTTCGTTACGCACCGGAATATTTTGCAGGTTGGGATCGGTCGAAGAGAGACGGCCGGTTGCCGTCACCGCCTGTTGATAGGAAGTATGTACGCGCCCCGTCCGCGGATTAATCATCTGCGGCAGTTTATCGGTATAAGTCGATTTCAGCTTGGACAGCCCGCGATGCTCCAAAATCACTTTGGGCAACGGATAATCCAGCGCCAGTTCCGCCAATACCTCTTCGCTGGTTGATGGCGCACCGCCCGGCGTTTTTTTAGTCGGCTTAATACCCTGTTTTTCAAACAGGATGGTTTGCAGCTGTTTGGTTGAGGAAAGGTTAAAGGGTTCGCCCGCCAGCTCGTGCGCTTTCTCTTCCAGCTCTTTCAGACGAGCGGTTAGCTCCTGTGAGTGTTTCGCCAGAATATGTTGATCGATCAAGACGCCGTTGCGCTCGATACGCGAAATCACTGTTAACAACGGCATTTCGATTTCTTCAAATACCTTTTTCGGCCCCGCCTCTTTTTCCAGCTCCGGCCACATTTTTAAATGTAGCTGCAGCGTGACGTCCGCATCTTCAGCCGCATAATGCGCTGCCTGCTCCAGCGCGATCTGGTTGAAGGTAAGCTGGTTTTTACCTTTCCCGGCAATTTCAGTAAAGGTTACCGTTTTATGGTTAAGCCAGCGTGCGGCCAGGCTATCCATATCATGCTTACCGACTACGGTATTCAGCATATAAGATTCGAGCATGGTATCGAATTTGATCCCGGCCAGCTCGATATCATAATTTTTCAGTACGCTACGATCGAACTTAAGGTTCTGCCCCACCTTCAATGCGTTTTTATCTTCCAGCAGCGGTTTGAGCTGCGCCAGAACAGCATTACGATCCAGCTGATCGGGCGCATCCAGATAATCATGGGCAACCGGCAGGTAGGCGGCTTCGCCCGGCGCCACGGCAAAGGATAAACCGATAATATTGGCGGTTAAGGTATCCAGCGAATCAGTTTCCAGATCGAAGGCAAAGAGCGCGCTTCGCTTCAGCTTCTCCAGCCAGCTGTCGAACGTTTCCTGATCGAGGATGGTGACGTAGCCATCAGAAGAAAGCACGCTACTGCTTTCCGGCTGCGGCGCTGCCTCTTCTACCAGCGCCGTTTGCGCGCCGCTGTTACTTTTCCGTCCCTGTAACCATTTCCCCTCTTGCAGATCGGTAATCCAACGGCGGAACTCATAGTGGCGGAACAGGCCAAGCAGCGTTTCGACATCCGGCTCGTTAACCGTCAGTTGTTCACAGCCGATCTCAAGCTCGACATCCGTTTTGATAGTCGCTAACTGATAGGAGAGCAGCGCCACCTCTTTGTTCTGCTCCAGCTTAGCCGCCATGGTTTTCGCGCCGCGGAAGCTCAAATCGGCGATTTTATCCAGATTGTCATAAAGCGTATTAATGCTGCCTAAACCCTGTAGCAGCGCCTGCGCGGTTTTTTCACCCACGCCCGGCACTCCCGGGATGTTATCGGACGAGTCGCCCATCAGGGCAAGAAAATCAATGATCAGCTCAGGCGGAACACCAAATTTCTCTTTGACTTCATCCGGCCCGAGGATGGCGTTGTTCATGGTATTGATCAGCGTGATATTTGGCGTAACCAGCTGCGCCATATCTTTATCACCGGTGCTGATTAATACCGCGCGTCCCTGTTTTTCCGCCTGCAGGGCCAGCGTGCCGATAACATCATCCGCTTCTACGCCAGATACCGCCAACAGCGGCAAGCCCATGGCGCGCACCATATTGTGTAAAGGCTCGATTTGCGCACGAAGATCGTCCGGCATTGGCGGACGGTGAGATTTATAATGCTCGAATAACTCGTCACGGAACGTTTTGCCCTTCGCATCGAAGACCACTGCAACATGGCTGGGTTGATACTGCAACAGCAAGCTACGCAGCATGTTCAGCACGCCGTACATCGCTCCGGTGGGTTCCCCAGCACTATTGGTAAGCGGCGGAAAAGCATGGTAAGCGCGATAAAGGTAGGAAGATCCGTCTACCAGAATCAAAGGATTTTCTGCGATTTGAGCCATAAGTTTCACGTTCCAGGATGATCGTTGGTATGGCATAAGGATGCCACATGATACGGACAAATATGAAATAACCTGGACGGAAGTTTAGGGATCGCTCGGAAATTACTAAGCGGGATTTGGCTGGCGACCTGTGGATAACTTTGTGCGCAAAAATGCTAACGTATTGTTATTTACGTAAATGTACAATATATCGTTAGAATTAATCTTTTTTAATCAATGATTTGTATCGAAGAAACGATCATGACGCAGGGAAAATCAAAATCGATCAAATGTGGATATAAATATCAGGGATCCTTTTTTGATCGCTGCCGCCTTATTAATTTAACCACGAAAGCATCCGGCGCATGTCGGTTATTTTTTCACCAGACACTACGGGGAAGTATACGACAGGAATAAAAAACGCCGGGATAACCCGGCGCCTTTTTTAGCGTTTTTTTACTTCTTTTCAACCAGGAATTTTACGACGTTGGCATACTGCTGAACGAAGTTATCCATTGAGCTGGTATCCAGGCCGCCGTTGTTAACCATATATTTGCCATTAACAAACATTGCCGGTACGCCACGCAAATCAACATCCGCTGCCGCTTTTTGCTGCTGAGCAACCAGCGCTTTTACCGCAAAGCTATTCCAGGCCGCATCGTAATCTTCCGGCTTAATGCCTGCCGCCTTCACAAAGGCCTCTTTCAGGCTGGCGGGATCGGTAATGGTTTGGGTTTTCTGGATCCCTTCGAAGATAGGTGCGGTTACCTGATCTTCAACGCCAAGCGCCATCGCTACCGCCCACGCGTGAGTAACGATCGGGCCTAAGTCGCCGCCAAGAAAATCGACGTGATATTTAGTGATCTTAACGCCTTCCGGCAGCGTTTTCTTTACGGCATCGCCAACGTGATAGATTTCTTCAAACTGATAGCAGTGCGGGCAGAAAAAGGAGAAAAACTCCATTACCTGAGGCTTACCGGCCACCGGTTTATCCAACGTAACGTACTGCTGACCATCGGTAAACTGCGCAGCTGAGGCACTGAACGCCAGAACCAGACCTACCAGCGCAAGCCATAATTTTTTCATTTCGAGACTCTCTCCATAATCAAACATCAATATTCAGGCATTAACCGCAGTGGCGGTTGCTGTAATACGGTATTTTGCTCTCTGAAGGACGCGATTTGTCTGCGCCAGAAATCTTCTTCCGTCATCCACGGAAAGCTACGCGGAAAAGCAGGATCCTGCCAACGACGAACAATCCACGCCAGATAATAAACCATGCGCATAGCGCGTAAAGGTTCAATTAATGACAATTCATTAATATCAAAGTCTCTGTATTCGTTATACGCCTCCAGCAGGATATCCCACTGGATACGTTGCTGCTGACGATCCCCGCTTATCAGCATCCAGAGATCCTGCACCGCAGGCCCGTTGCGCGCATCGTCTAAATCAACGAAAAGCGGCCTGTCACGCCACAGGATATTGCCGGGGTGACAATCACCATGCAGGCGTAGTGGCGTCCAGCTGTTGTGCCAGCACTGCTGCAAAGTTTTACTTAGCGCCGCGATGCTCGCATTTAATTCATCCTGCAACGTAGAAGGAACCAGCCGGCACTGTCGCAAGATTTGCGCCGGTTCGTCGATATATTCCTGCAGCCCAATGTCAGGACGCGCCGTAAACAGCTTTCGCTCACCGGTTTGATGAATACGGCCCAGGAAACGCCCTACGCTCTCAAGTTGATCTTCATTATCCGTTTCGTATTGTCGGCCGCCCAGGCTGGGGAAGACGGCAAACCAAAAACCATCATGCTGATGTAATGTGCTGCCGTTGAGCATCAGCGGCGCAGCAAGCGGCACCTCATCCTGCTGAAGCTCCAGTGCGAATTGATGCTCTTCTTCAATCTGCGTACGGCTCCAGCGCTGCGGACGATAGAATTTAACGACATAGCGTTGCCGCTCCTCATCGGAAAACTGGTAGACACGGTTTTCATAGCTGTTAAGCGCGGTCAGCCCAGAATCGACACGCAAGCCGGTGTCCCAAAGCGCATCAACAATCGTATCGGGATTGAGGGTGTGAAAGTGAAAGGCGGTATTTTCCATCGTGCATCTCTGCTCAGTGCCAGAAGCGGGTAAGAATAACACCGATCGGTCAGCACGATAGAAAGCGTGAGGAATTAATCTTTAATTATCCCACGCGCACGCAGCAGCGCCGTTTTGAAATCTTCCTCGTAATCTTTTTTGAGACCGGGAATGGCTTCCTGCTTATCTGCGCCACGCATTTTTAGATGATAGATCAGAATATCGTCGGTTAAGGTAGACAACGGGCCGTCAAAACCTGACTCTTCCGCCAGTTTTTGCAAAAATTGCAGTAGGTTAAGATCCGGCTCGCTTTGCCAGGCCGGCTGTAGCAGTTCCAACAGTTCATTCAGTCGATGGTATTTCATAATAGTTATCCACAATGGTTTACTGAAGGCTACGTTAGCAGGGTTATTCCCACAATAAAAGAGAGGGTTTCAGCGTGAGCGAGCAACGGGAAATCATATCCGGCGTGATTCTGGCCGGAGGACGCAGTAGCCGCATGGGTGGTGAGGATAAAGCGCAACTCGTGCTGCAGGGTAAACCCTTATGGCAGCATGTCTGGCGACGGCTGGCTCCGCAGGTAGAGGATGTCAGTATTAGTGCGAACCGCAATCTGACGCTTTATCAACACAGTAAGTTGCGCACCATTAAAGATGTTTTGCCCGATTATCCCGGGCCGCTTGCCGGTATGCTAAGCGCGTTTCAGCAGATCGATAGCCCATGGATCGCCTTTTCCGCCTGTGATACGCCATTCATTCCTGAAGATTACGTTTTGCGTCTCTGGCAGCAAAGAGAGCAGGCGCCTGCTGTTTGGGTACGTTCAGCTGAGCGCGACCATCCTGCGCTGGCTTTAATGCATCGTCAGATTATGCCGGAACTGGCTCGTTATCTGGCCAACGGCGAACGCAGGGTCATGCATTTTTTGCAGCGGGTTGGCGGCCATGGGGTGTTGTTTAACGATAGCGAACAGGCTTTCGTTAATATTAATACGCCAGAAGAATTGGCGCGCTATGAGGAGAAACGCTAAATGTTGCCGATACTGGCTATTGCCGCCTGGAGCGGGACCGGGAAAACCACTCTGCTCAGGCAGCTAATCCCTTTATTAAAAGCACAAGGGATCCGTCCAGGACTTATTAAGCATACGCATCATGATATGGATGTAGATAAACCGGGCAAGGATAGTTATGAATTACGCAAAGCGGGCGCCGATCAGGTATTAGTCGCCAGCCAACAGCGTTGGGCATTAATGACTGAGACAGCAGCTAACGAGACGCTAGATTTTAATTTTCTGATAAGTCGAATGGATGCACGTTCGTTAGATCTCATTCTGGTGGAAGGTTTTAAAGATGAGCCGATCCCACGCATTGTGTTATGCCGCGATCGTAACGAGGAAGAGATAAAAGAATTACTGGATGAACATGTTATCGCCGTAGCCAGCGATCGCTCGCTCGAGGTGGCGGTGCCGCGCTTAAACCTCAACGATCCGCCACAAATTGCGCATTTTATTATGCAGTGGCTGAAAAGCGCTTCCTGAACAATATTAACGGGCGTCAACAGGCGTCCGGTGCGTAAACCGCAGACACGAAAAAGCCCCAGCTTTCGCTGAGGCTCTGTCGTTTGTTTGATGCCTGGCAGTTCCCTACTCTCGCATGGGGAAGCCCCACACTACCATCGGCGCTACGGCGTTTCACTTCTGAGTTCGGCATGGGGTCAGGTGGGACCACCGCGCTCTTGCCGCCAGGCAAATTCTTTGTGCACGGAACGGCTCTTTTGCGCTGCTGCTGCGTTGGCTGCTCTCGCATAACTCAGTTACATACTTCTGTATGCGCCTTCGTTATGTCTCGCTGGCCGCCTGGCTTCAGCACAAAATCTTCCGTTCCCGCAAATATCTATCCGGTGAACAAAGCTGAAAATCTCTCAACTCAAAACGCCTGTGGCGTTGTAAGGTTAAGCCTCACGGGTCATTAGTACCGGTTAGCTCAACGCATCGCTGCGCTTACACACCCGGCCTATCAACGTCGTCGTCTTCAACGTCCCTTCAGGAGACTCAGGGTCTCAGGGAAGACTCATCTCGAGGCAAGTTTCGTGCTTAGATGCTTTCAGCACTTATCTCTTCCGCACTTAGCTACCGGGCAGTGCCATTGGCATGACAACCCGAACACCAGCGGTGCGTTCACTCCGGTCCTCTCGTACTAGGAGCAACCCCTCTCAGTCTTCCAGCGCCCACGGCAGATAGGGACCGAACTGTCTCACGACGTTCTAAACCCAGCTCGCGTACCACTTTAAATGGCGAACAGCCATACCCTTGGGACCTACTTCAGCCCCAGGATGTGATGAGCCGACATCGAGGTGCCAAACACCGCCGTCGATATGAACTCTTGGGCGGTATCAGCCTGTTATCCCCGGAGTACCTTTTATCCGTTGAGCGATGGCCCTTCCATTCAGAACCACCGGATCACTATGACCTGCTTTCGCACCTGCTCGAACCGTCACTCTCGCAGTCAAGCCAGCTTATGCCATTGCACTAACCTCACGATGTCCGACCGTGATTAGCTGACCTTCGTACTCCTCCGTTACACTTTGGGAGGAGACCGCCCCAGTCAAACTACCCACCAGACACTGTCCCCACGCCGGTTCACGGCGCCAGGTTAGAACATCAAACATTAAAGGGTGGTATTTCAAGGATGGCTCCGTGCGAACTGGCGTCCGCACTTCACAGCCTCCCACCTATCCTGCACATCAAGGCTCAATGTTCAGTGTCAAGCTGTAGTAAAGGTTCACGGGGTCTTTCCGTCTTGCCGCGGGTACACTGCATCTTCACAGCGAGTTCAATTTCACTGAGTCTCGGGTGGAGACAGCCTGGCCATCATTACGCCATTCGTGCAGGTCGGAACTTACCCGACAAGGAATTTCGCTACCTTAG
Organism: Mixta hanseatica; assembly: GCF_023517775.1. NCBI lineage: Bacteria > Pseudomonadati > Pseudomonadota > Gammaproteobacteria > Enterobacterales > Erwiniaceae > Mixta > Mixta hanseatica. The sequence continues at coordinate 4,231,534 of NZ_CP082904.1, forward strand.
GACCGTTATAGTTACGGCCGCCGTTTACCGGGGCTTCGATCAGGAGCTTCTCTTGCGATAACCCCATCAATTAACCTTCCGGCACCGGGCAGGCGTCACACCGTATACGTCCACTTTCGTGTTTGCACAGTGCTGTGTTTTTAATAAACAGTTGCAGCCAGCTGGTATCTTCGACTGGCTTCGGCTCGGGGAGCAAGTCCCTCCACCTACATGCCAGCGTGCCTTCTCCCGAAGTTACGGCACCATTTTGCCTAGTTCCTTCACCCGAGTTCTCTCAAGCGCCTTGGTATTCTCTACCTGACCACCTGTGTCGGTTTGGGGTACGATTCGTTGTTACCTGATGCTTAGAGGCTTTTCCTGGAAGCAGGGCATTTGTTGCTTCAGCACCGTGGTGCCTCGTCGTCACGCCTCAGCCTTGACTCTCCGGATTTGCCTGGAAAGTCAGCCTACACGCTTAAACCGGGACAACCGTCGCCCGGCCAACATAGCCTTCTCCGTCCCCCCTTCGCAGTAACACCGAGTACGGGAATATTAACCCGTTTCCCATCGACTACGCCTTTCGGCCTCGCCTTAGGGGTCGACTCACCCTGCCCCGATTAACGTTGGACAGGAACCCTTGGTCTTCCGGCGAGCGGGCTTTTCACCCGCTTTATCGTTACTTATGTCAGCATTCGCACTTCTGATACCTCCAGCATGCCTCACAGCACACCTTCGACGGCTTACAGAACGCTCCCCTACCCAACAACACACAGTGTCGCTGCCGCAGCTTCGGTGCATGGTTTAGCCCCGTTACATCTTCCGCGCAGGCCGACTCGACCAGTGAGCTATTACGCTTTCTTTAAATGATGGCTGCTTCTAAGCCAACATCCTGGCTGTCTGGGCCTTCCCACATCGTTTCCCACTTAACCATGACTTTGGGACCTTAGCTGGCGGTCTGGGTTGTTTCCCTCTTCACGACGGACGTTAGCACCCGCCGTGTGTCTCCCGTGATAACATTCTCCGGTATTCGCAGTTTGCATCGGGTTGGTAAGCCGGGATGGCCCCCTAGCCGAAACAGTGCTCTACCCCCGGAGATGAATTCACGAGGCGCTACCTAAATAGCTTTCGGGGAGAACCAGCTATCTCCCGGTTTGATTGGCCTTTCACCCCCAGCCACAGGTCATCCGCTAATTTTTCAACATTAGTCGGTTCGGTCCTCCAGTTAGTGTTACCCAACCTTCAACCTGCCCATGGCTAGATCACCGGGTTTCGGGTCTATACCCTGCAACTTAGCGCCCGGTTAAGACTCGGTTTCCCTGCGGCTCCCCTATACGGTTAACCTTGCTACAGAATATAAGTCGCTGACCCATTATACAAAAGGTACGCAGTCACCCCATAAAGAGGCTCCCACTGCTTGTACGTACACGGTTTCAGGTTCTTTTTCACTCCCCTCGCCGGGGTTCTTTTCGCCTTTCCCTCACGGTACTGGTTCACTATCGGTCAGTCAGGAGTATTTAGCCTTGGAGGATGGTCCCCCCATATTCAGACAGGATACCACGTGTCCCGCCCTACTCATCGAGCTCACAGCACATGCATCTTCGTGTACGGGACTGTCACCCTGTACCGTGCGCCTTTCCAGACGCTTCCACTGACACACATGCTGATTCAGGCTCTGGGCTGTTCCCCGTTCGCTCGCCGCTACTCAGGGAATCTCGGTTGATTTCTTTTCCTCGGGGTACTTAGATGTTTCAGTTCCCCCGGTTCGCCTCATGCCACTATGTATTCATGACATGATAGTGCAACGGATTGCACTGGGTTTCCCCATTCGGGTATCGCCGGTTAATAGCGGTTCATATCACCTTACCGGCGCTTATCGCAGATTAGCACGCCCTTCATCGCCTCTGACTGCCAGGGCATCCACCGTGTACGCTTATTCGCTTAACCTCACAACCCACAGACGTCTTCCGACACCTGAGGTGTGAGCATTGAGAGAATCGTGAACAACATAACGTTGTTCCGTTTTCAATTTTCAGCTTGTTTCCGGATTGTTAAAGAGCAATATCTTAAAGCCGACTTCTCAGTCAGTTTTAAGATATTTTGGCAGGTGACTTTCACTCACAGACCAGCAAGTGGCGTCCCCTAGGGGATTCGAACCCCTGTTACCGCCGTGAAAGGGCGGTGTCCTGGGCCTCTAGACGAAGGGGACACGAAATTTGCTGTGCGAATCACCGATTCGCTAATTTCGTGTAAGGGCGAGATTTTCTTAAGAAAATCGAGCGACAATATCTTTTGTCACTGTACCCCCTACGCGTAAACGCCTTGCTCGTTACTTCTATCAGACAATCTGTGTGAGCACTTCACGGGCGGGATTCAGCATGGTAAGGAGGTGATCCAACCGCAGGTTCCCCTACGGTTACCTTGTTACGACTTCACCCCAGTCATGAATCACAAAGTGGTAAGCGCCCTCCCGAAGGTTAAGCTACCTACTTCTTTTGCAACCCACTCCCATGGTGTGACGGGCGGTGTGTACAAGGCCCGGGAACGTATTCACCGTGGCATTCTGATCCACGATTACTAGCGATTCCGACTTCACGGAGTCGAGTTGCAGACTCCGATCCGGACTACGACGCACTTTATGAGGTCCGCTTGCTCTCGCGAGGTCGCTTCTCTTTGTATGCGCCATTGTAGCACGTGTGTAGCCCTGGCCGTAAGGGCCATGATGACTTGACGTCATCCCCACCTTCCTCCGGTTTATCACCGGCAGTCTCCTTTGAGTTCCCGGCCGAACCGCTGGCAACAAAGGATAAGGGTTGCGCTCGTTGCGGGACTTAACCCAACATTTCACAACACGAGCTGACGACAGCCATGCAGCACCTGTCTCACGGTTCCCGAAGGCACTTCCGCATCTCTGCAGAATTCCGTGGATGTCAAGGCCAGGTAAGGTTCTTCGCGTTGCATCGAATTAAACCACATGCTCCACCGCTTGTGCGGGCCCCCGTCAATTCATTTGAGTTTTAACCTTGCGGCCGTACTCCCCAGGCGGTCGACTTAACGCGTTAGCTCCGGAAGCCACGAGTCAAGCTCACAGCCTCCAAGTCGACATCGTTTACGGCGTGGACTACCAGGGTATCTAATCCTGTTTGCTCCCCACGCTTTCGCACCTGAGCGTCAGTCTTCGTCCAGGGGGCCGCCTTCGCCACCGGTATTCCTCCAGATCTCTACGCATTTCACCGCTACACCTGGAATTCTACCCCCCTCTACGAGACTCTAGCCTGCCAGTTTCGAATGCAGTTCCCGGGTTGAGCCCGGGGATTTCACATCCGACTTGACAGACCGCCTGCGTGCGCTTTACGCCCAGTAATTCCGATTAACGCTTGCACCCTCCGTATTACCGCGGCTGCTGGCACGGAGTTAGCCGGTGCTTCTTCTGCGGGTAACGTCAATGAATAAGGTTATTAACCTCACTCCCTTCCTCCCCGCTGAAAGTACTTTACAACCCGAAGGCCTTCTTCATACACGCGGCATGGCTGCATCAGGCTTGCGCCCATTGTGCAATATTCCCCACTGCTGCCTCCCGTAGGAGTCTGGACCGTGTCTCAGTTCCAGTGTGGCTGGTCATCCTCTCAGACCAGCTAGGGATCGTCGCCTAGGTGAGCCGTTACCCCACCTACTAGCTAATCCCATCTGGGTTCATCCGATGGTGTGAGGCCCGAAGGTCCCCCACTTTGGTCTTGCGACGTTATGCGGTATTAGCCACCGTTTCCAGTGGTTATCCCCCTCCATCGGGCAGATCCCCAGACATTACTCACCCGTCCGCCACTCGTCAGCAGAGCAGCAAGCTGCTCTCTGTTACCGTTCGACTTGCATGTGTTAGGCCTGCCGCCAGCGTTCAATCTGAGCCATGATCAAACTCTTCAATTAAAAGTCTGATGCTCGAGAAAAACGTCGTAATGAATTACGTGTTCACTCTGAGACTTGATACTGCAATTATTTTTGCGATATCCCGTCCGTGAGTGCCCACACAGATTGTCTGATAAATTGTTAAAGAGCAGTGCGACCGGCGTTTCGTGCCGTTGTCGCGAGGTGGCGTATATTACGCTTTCCTCTTTCAGAGTCAACCCCTTTTTCAGAAGTTTTTCTCCGGCGATTCAGACTTCGCTGAACCGCCTGACTCGACGCTGCGTAAGCCGCTGTGCCGTGTCAGTGGAGGCGCATTATAGGGAGTTCTCAGAACCTCGCAAGCCCTAATTTAAAAAAAATGACCAAGCGTTTCTTTTTTCGCCAAACGGCTAAATAACCCGCGTCAATTGGTCAGCTATTAGGCTAAAAGCCGTTTTCCGTTGCCCGCTTTTGTCCACATGCCCGGCTTCGGCTGATGCTATTCTCTATTGCTCTGCTGACTTTTGTTTTTCTCCACGTAAACAATAAAGAAGAAGGATGCTTAATGATCAAATCTGCGCGCAGTATGGCCGGCCTTCCCTGGATTGCTGCGATGGCTTTTTTCATGCAGTCGCTCGACGCTACGATATTGAATACCGCCCTTCCGGCGATCGCCGCCAGTCTCCAGCGCTCCCCACTTGCGATGCAGTCTGCGGTTATCAGCTATACCCTGACGGTGGCGATGTTAATTCCAGTCAGCGGTTGGCTGGCCGATCGTTACGGCACACGTAAGGTTTTTATCGTAGCCGTTTCCCTGTTTACCTTTGGCTCGTTGATCTGCGCGCTTTCCGGCTCGCTAACGGTACTGGTCGTCTCGCGCGTTATTCAGGGCGTTGGCGGGGCAATGATGATGCCGGTGGCGCGCCTTGCTTTATTACGTGCTTACCCACGCAGCGAGCTGTTGCCGGTACTGAACTTTGTTACCCTTCCCGGTCTTGTCGGCCCAGTAGTAGGTCCAATGCTTGGCGGCATTTTAGTTACCTATGCCTCCTGGCATTGGATCTTCCTAATTAACATCCCTATCGGCATTCTCGGTATCGCCTACGCGCGTAAATATATGCCGGACTTTACCACGCCACGTCGTCGCTTCGATCTGTTGGGCTTTATGCTGTTCGGTTTTGGCCTGGTGCTAATTACCTGCGGCATTGAACTGTTCGGGGAGAAAATCGTCGCCAGTACTATTGCCGCCACCGTTCTGCTGGCTGGCATCATTTTACTGCTTCTTTATATAGCGCATGCGCGCCGTCACCCCACGCCGCTGATTGGCCTGCCCATGTTTAAAACGCGCACCTTTTCTATCGGCATCCTGGGGAATATCGCTTCCCGGCTTGGCACCGGCTGCGTTCCTTTCCTTATGCCACTGATGCTGCAGGTAGGATTTGGTTATTCTGCGATTATTGCTGGCTGTATGATGGCACCGACAGCGATTGGCTCGATGCTGGCTAAATCGACGGTCACCAGCGTGCTACGCAGGCTGGGCTACCGTACAACACTAGTCGCGATTACGATGATTATCGGTTTGTTTATTACCAGCTTTGCGCTGCAGTCGCCCGGCGAGCAGATTTATATCTTGCTGCTGCCGCTATTCCTGTTGGGAATGGCGATGTCAACGCAGTTTACCGCCATGAATACCATTACGCTGGCTGACCTTACCGACGAGAACGCCAGCAGTGGCAACAGTATGCTGGCGGTAACGCAGCAGTTGGCAATCGGTTTTGGCGTGGCGGTCAGCGCTGCGGTGCTGCGTTTCTATGAAAACTTTGGCGGCACGACGGTTGAGCAGTTCCATTCCACTTTCCTGACCATGGGCGTAGTCACCGTTCTGTCGGCGCTGGTCTTTATGCTGTTAAAGCCAGGCGATGGCCGTCATCTGATTAGCGATCGTGAAAAGCGCCGTAAAAAGGCCTAACGCTGCGCGACCGAATGACGTTCAATCAGCTCCGGCGTCAGCACCAATCTTTGCTGGCTGCCGCCGGGCGATTTAAGACGATGAATTAACGTATCAATAGCCAGCTCGCCCAGTTCATCTTTTGGCTGATGGATGGTGGTCAACGGCGGCGTCATATAACGCGCCAGCTCAATATCGTCATAGCCCATCACCGCCATATCATCAGGAACGCGCAATCCTGCCTGATATAACGCGTGATAGGCGCCAACGGCCATCGCATCGTTGCTGGTAAACACCGCCTGCGGACGCGTTTTACAGGTCAGCAGCGCATTCATGCCGTTATATCCGCCCTGAAATTCGAAATCGCCATCAATGACATACTCTGGCGGTAATGGCAGATCGGCGGCGGCCATCGCCTGTTTAAACCCTTCCAGACGCAGCCGCGCCGGGGTTTTATCCAGCGGCCCGGCAATGCAGGCGATGCGCGTATAACCGCGCGCAATAAGATAGTTAGCCGCCAGCTCACCGCCAAGCAAAGAATTATCCTGAATAATATCGCTGCCGCCGTCAAAGGGCGCCCAGTCCATCATTACCGAAGGTATGCCGGGATAACGCGTCAGGATATCGGCAGAAGGCAGATGGCTTTCGGTACACATAATCAGCAGGCCATCAACGCGCTTTTGCAGCAAGGTTTCCAGGCTGCGATTCATACGTTCTTCATCCCCTTCGGTATTACACAATACCAGGCTATAGCCGCGCTCATAGCAGCTGTTTTCCACGCCACGCACCACTTCGGCATAGAAAGGGTTGCTGCTGGCGGTTAGCAACATGCCGATAGTATGGGTTTGGTTGATCTTCAAGCTGCGTGCCAGCGCGGAGGGCGCATAGTTTAATTCGTGAATTGCCGCTTCGATTTTTTCTTTAATCGGTTCACTCACAAAGCGGCTGTTATTAATGACGTGCGAGACCGTAGAGGTCGAGACGCCCGCTAAGCGGGCGACATCTTTCATGGTAGCCAATCCGCTTACCCCTGCTGCTGTAAAAAGCGGTCAATCTCTTCACGCCAGGGCACAGAAGGCTGCGCACCGGGCCGCGTTACGGCAATCGCCGCTGCCGCATGCGCAAAACGCACCGCCTGCGGCATTGGCTGCTGTTCCAGTAGCGCGGTAATCAATGCGCCGTTAAACGTATCGCCGGCGGCGATGGTATCCACCGCCTGAACGCGGAAGCCGGGAATACGCTGCCCTTTCCCTGCTTCGCTAAGCCAGACGCCACGGCTACCGAGCGTAATTAATACCTGGTCAATCCCTTTCCCATGCAGTACGGCAGCGGCGCGGGCCGCATCTTCATCGCTGTTTATCGCAATGCCGGTCAGCATTTCCGCTTCGGTTTCGTTAGGGGTAATCATATCCACCAGCCCTAACAGCTCGTCCGATAATGGTGCCGCCGGGGCAGGATTAAGAATCACCCGCGTTTGATGCTGCCGGGCAATCTTTGCAGCCGCCAGCACGCTCTCCTGCGGCGATTCCAGCTGCATCAGCAATGCGGAGGCTCCGGCAATCACCTGCTGATGCTGCGCAACCACGTCCGGCGTTAATGCCGCGTTGGCACCGGCATGAATCGCGATGCTGTTTTCGCCTTCGCGGTTAACGAAGATAAGCGCGACGCCGGTGTTGGCGCCATCAATAACAGAGACCGGGGTAGCGTCGATACGGTCAGCGGCTAACTGCTGCAGGATACGTTCGCCAATATCATCAGCGCCCACGCAGGCGATAAACGCGATATCTGCACCGCTGCGACCGGCGGCAACCGCCTGGTTTGCGCCTTTACCGCCAAAAGCGACCTGATACTGTTTCCCGATCACCGTTTCACCGGGCCGCGGAAACTGGGAAAGATTTAAAATATGATCGGCATTAATGCTGCCAAGGACAGCGAGTTTAGCGGTTTGCGTCATTCGGGGTTCATCCAGAAAAGTGCGCCACCTGAACGGTGGCGCGTTGCCCTGCTTTTCTTTGTTATTTGGTGACCAGCTTCAGATCGACCGGATTGATAGCCTGTACTTTCTCGCCTTTTAACGCTTTATCAGCGGTCTGTACGCCTACCTGACCAATTTTTTCCGGCATCTGCGCGACGGTCGCGGCCAGTTTACCGCCTTCCACGGCTTTAACCCCATCAGCGGTGCCGTCGAAGCCCACTACCACCACATCAGATTTGCCGGCAGTTTGCAATGCTCGTAACGCACCCAGCGCCATTTCATCGTTTTGCGCAAACACCGCCTGCACGTCCGGATGGGCCGTCAGCAGGTTCTGCATAACATTCAGACCCTTGGTACGATCGAAGTCGGCTGGCTGACTGGCCAGAATCTGAAACTTATGCGCATCGGCAGCCTGTTTGAAACCCTCGCCACGCTCACGCGCCGCGGAGGTACCGGCAATGCCCTGCAGCTCAATAATTTTTGCGCCTTCGCCCAATTTCTTAGCGATAAAGTCGCCGGCCATTTTTCCGCCGAAGCGGTTATCTGACGCCACGTGGCTGATAACTTTGCCCTGCGCCGCGACGCGGTCCAGTGTGATCACTGGAATATTCGCCTGGTTTGCCATTTTAACCGCATTCCCTACCGCATCCGAATCGGTGGGGTTGATCAGCAGCAATTTAGTGCCGCGTACGGTCAGATCCTGTACGTTCGCCAGCTCTTTCGCCGGGTTATTTTGTGAATCCAACACCACTAAATTGTATCCCAGCTTATCCGCTTCTTTTTGCGCGCCCTCTTTCAGAGAGACAAAGAAGGGGTTATTCAGCGTAGAGACCACCAGCGCGATAGTCTCTTTTGCCATTGCGTTGGCGCTGAGCGTGGCACCCAGTAATACCGCCAGTGCAGTCAGTTTTGTCATTTTCATCTTTATATCCTTAGAGGTAAGCGCTATTTACTGCTTTTGTTATCCACCAGTACCGCCAACAAAATCACCACTGCTTTGACGATCATCTGATAGTAGGAAGAGACGCCCAACAGGTTGAGGCCATTATTCAGGAAGCCGAGGATCAGCGCGCCAATCAGCGTGCCCATAATGCGTCCTTTACCACCCGCCAGGCTGGTTCCGCCCAGTACCACCGCTGCGATGGCGTCCAGCTCATAGCCGGTGCCGGCGGTGGGCTGCGCGGAAGAGAGGCGAGCCACCTCAATGGTGCCTGCCAGCGCCGCCAGCATGCCGCTCAGCGCATAAACGATAACTTTAACGCGGTTGACATTGATGCCGGAGAGACGCGTTGCCGCTTCATTGCCGCCCAGCGCGTAGATGTAACGGCCGAGGCGCGTATGGTGCAGCATGTACCAGGCGGCGAAGAACACCACCGCCATCAGCCATACCGGCGTTGGAATGCCCAGCGGGCGGCCGATGCCAAACCAGCCGAACAGATCGGCATTGTCATCAAAGCCGGTATTCACCGGGCTGCCGTCGGTATAGACCATCGTAACGCCGCGCAGCAACAGCATCATCACCAGCGTGGCGATAAAAGCCTGCACCTTTCCCCTGGCGACGATGGTGCCGGTAAGCGCGCCAATCGCGGCGCCCAATCCCAGCGCGGCGGCTACGGCCAGCAGCGCGTTAACTTCCAGCCCGACGATGGATGCTGCTACCGCGCCGGTTAGCGCCAGCAGCGAGCCCACAGAAAGATCAATGCCGGAGGTTAAAATAACCAGCGTCATGCCCACTGCCATAATGGCGTTTACCGAGGTCTGTTGCAGAATATTGAACAGGTTATTCACGGTGAAAAAGTTCGGGCTCTGGCTGGCCACCACCGCAATCAGCACAATCAGGGCAATCAGCGACTTTTGCTCCAGCAGCCAGGCCTTGCTGAACCAGCGGCGACGAGCGGGTAAGGTTTGGGTACTCATAAATGGGCTAACTCCTCGCTGTGTTGCTTGCCTACGGCGGCAGCCATCAGGACTTCCTGCGTGGCTTGTTCAGTGGAAAATTCGCCGCTCAGGCGGCCTTCATGCATAACCAGAATGCGATCGCTCATTCCCAGCACTTCCGGCATTTCAGAAGAGACCAGAATGATGCTCAGCCCTTCTTCTTTAAACTGATTGATCAGCTGATAAATCTCTTTCTTGGCGCCGACATCTACGCCGCGCGTCGGCTCGTCAAGGATCAGGACATTAGGTCGCGTCATCAGGCCACGGGCAATGGCGACTTTCTGCTGGTTACCGCCAGAAAGCAGGCCGATAATCTGATCCATGCCTGGCGTTTTGATATTAAACAGACGAATAAAGTCACTGACCGCCAACTGTTCGGCGCCGTGTTTGAGCCCGCCGCCGCCGTTGCTGAAATAGCTCAGCGCGGTTAGCGACATGTTCTCTTTCACCGACATCCCCAGCACCAGGCCATCACGTTTACGGTCTTCCGAGATATAAACAATGCCGTTAGCCAGGCCATCCTGCGGGGTGCGGATAGTTATCTCGCGCCCGTTCAGCAACACTTTGCCCGCGCGGCGCGGCAGCGCGCCGTACAATATTTTCATCAGCTCGGTGCGTCCGGCGCCCATCAATCCGGAGACGCCTAAAATCTCGCCTTTACGCAGCGTAAAGCTCACGTTATCAATACCCGGGCCGCTGAGGTTTTCTACCTGCAGGCGGATCTCGCCCGGCGCCTTATCCAGACGCGGATACTGATCTTCCAGCTTGCGTCCCACCATCATTTCAATCAGCGAAGCTTCCGTAAGCGTATCGACGCTGCGTTCGGCAATAAACTGTCCGTCACGGAAAACCGTTACGTCATCGCAAATTTCAAAAATTTCCTTCATGCGATGGGAGATATAAACAATGCCGCAGCCTTGCGCTTTCAGTTCGTTAATCACCCGAAACAGCGATACCGTTTCGGTATCGGTTAGCGCATCGGTAGGCTCATCCATCACAATTACTTTTGATTCAAAGCTCAGTACTTTGGCGATTTCCACCATCTGCTGATCGCCGATAGAGAGATCGCCCACCAGCCGATGGCTGGTAAAACGCAGGTTAAGCCGTTTGAGCAGCGCATCCGCTTCGGCATGCATCTTTTTCCAGTCGATACGGCCAAAACGATTAACGAATTCACGTCCCAGGAAAATATTCTCGGCGATGGAGAGCTGCGGGATCAGGTTCAGTTCCTGATGAATAATGCCGATGCCCGCCTCCTGTGAGGCTTTCGGCCCGCTGAAGTGCGTCTCTTCGCCCAGCCACTGCAACGACCCGGCATCACGTTTATAAATGCCGGTCAGCACTTTCATCATGGTGGACTTGCCCGCGCCGTTTTCCCCCACCAGCGCCATGACCCGACCGGGATAAACGGCAAGCGAAGCGCCATTCAACGCCTTGACGCCGGGAAAGGATTTTTCGATGCCTTTTAGTTGCAGTAGCGGTTGCATAGCAGCCTCAGAAGGTCACGCCGGCGGCCAGGATAATATTCGCGTAGGGCGTACATTCCCCGCTGCGAATCACCGCCTGGCTCCGTTGCGTTAAGGTTTTAAATTGTTCATGGGGAACATAGGTGATAGCGATGTTATTGCCCTGCTGCTGCTGCAGCACATTCAGCAGCGCGATCAGCTCGTCATGCAGCCCGGCATTATGCGTGCGGATCTCTTCCGCAATAATGGCGCTTTCCACCTGCATTTCATGCGTGACGGCCTGCGTCACCTGCAAAAAGCTGGGGATCCCGTGCGTTACCGCCAGATCGATACGCTGCGGACCGGCAGGAATCGGCAGCCCGGCATCGCCAATCGTCAGGCTGTCGGTATGGCCAAGACGCGCCACCAGGGTGGAAATATCCGCGTTAAGTAAGGTGCCTTTTTTCATGATGCGCTCCTGAGCGAAACGTTTCGCCAGACGCGAGTGTCAGAAAAAGCAGTGAAGTTGACAACAGGAAGGTGGCGAAACTGTGATCGCTATCGAAACGTTTCGCTGGCGTGCGGAGAAATTTGATTTAGGTGCAGAAACGGGCCGATGACGGCCCGTTTCCAGGGATTAACTAAAAACCATACCGCCGTCAATCAGCAGCGCCTGACCCGTCATGTAATCCGAATCCGGGCCAGCGAGGAAAGCGACGCAGGCAGCCACATCTTCCGGTTCGGAAAGGCGGCCCAGCGTGATGCGCTTAGCGAACTCAGCGGTGCCATATCCCACCGGCTGTCCGGCAGCGGCAGAAACCTGGCGGTCGATTTCATCCCACATCGGCGTTTTTACAATGCCCGGGCAATAAGCGTTGACGGTAATGCCCAACGGCGCCAGATCGCGGGCGGCGGTTTGCGTCAAACCACGCACGGCAAACTTACTGGAACTGTAAACAGCCAGTTCAGGATTGCCGACATGGCCCGCCTGCGAAGAAGCGTTGATGATTTTGCCACCGTGGCCCTGCGCCTTAAAGGCTTTTACAGCGGCCTGAATGCCCCAGATCACCCCTTTAACGTTGATATTGTACACTTTATCAACGATTTCCGGCGTGATGTCTTCAATCAGCGTGGTGGGCGCAACGCCTGCGTTATTAACGATAACATCAAAACCGCCCAGCTGCTGCTGCGCCTGTTCAACCGCCGCAAGCACCTGATCGCGATCGGAAACATCCGCCTGTAGGGCGATGGCTTTACCGCCTTGCTGCGTAATCTCTTCTGCGGCCTGGCGCGCCGTTTCAGCGTTGTAATCCACCACTGCGACGGCAAAACCATCCTTCGCCAGCCGCAGCGCGATTGCTTTACCGATGCCCTGACCGGAACCGGTCACTAATGCAACTTTGCTTTCCATAACTGCTCCTTGCTGAGTTGATAAACGGTTATTACAGGATCTGACTCAGATGCAGCTGCCCCATCAGTTTGGGGTTGTCGGCATAATCTACCGGCACCGCAACGACCGCAGGTCCCTGTACATCCATCGCCTGGCGCAGTATTGGCTCCAGCTGATCGGCGCTTTCCACCGCGAATCCCGCTGCGCCAAAGGCTTCTGCATAGGCTTTGAAATCGATCGGGCCGAACTCCACGCCGGAAACACGCTGGTATTTCTGCTCTTCCTGAATCGCCACCATGTTATAGCCGTTATCGACCCAGATAATGTGCAGCACGTTAGCACCGAGGCGTACCGCCGTTTCCAGTTCCATACTGGATTGCATAAATCCGCCGTCGCCGGAAACCGACACCACTTTGCGGCCTGGATCCACCAGCCAGGCGCCAATCGCCCACGGCAGCGCGACGCCCATGGTCTGCTGACCATTGGAAATCATGATTTGACGCGCGCGGAAGCTATACAGATAACGGGCGATCCAGATATGGAAGCTGCCCATATCCACGGTCAGCGTCACATCGCTGTTAATGATGTCCTGCATGGCGCGTACAATACGCAGCGGATGCAGAGCAAACTGGTTCAGTTGATGGCCGCGCATCGCCAACAGTTCACGCTGATGCTGGCGGTCTTTCAGAATTTCCGCCGATTCGCTGCTAAGGTGCAGCGGCGCTTCGATACGCGCGGCCAGTTTCTCCAGCGTGGCGGCGATATCGCCAATCAGCTCGGCATCCGGCTGATAACAGTTGTCGGTTTCCGCAGGCAGCACATCAATATGCACCAGCTCGGCATGACCGCTGTTCCATTTCGCCGGCTCATATTCCACCGGACTGTAGCCGATAGTGATAATCAAATCCGCCTGACGCAGCAGGCGATCGCCCGCCTGGTTATTAAACAGCCCGACACGCCCAGCGAAACGTGAGAAATGCGACTGGGAGACGGCGCCCGCTGCCTGATAGGTACTGGTGACCGGAATATGGCTGCGCTCCAGCAGACGATGTAACGCTTTCGCGTTCTGCGGCTGGCTGGCCATCAGGCCGAGCAGGATAATCGGGTTTTTCGCTTTAGCAATTTTATCCGCGACGACGTTGATGGCGCTGTCCGGCGCGGAACCCAGCAGCAGCTCGCTGGCTGGCGACAGCACGTTACCGCGCACCGGCCCATCGACGATATCCTGCGGCAGGCTGACAAACGCGCCGCCGGGACGTCCCAGTTCCGCGTAGCGGAAAGCGTTAGCGATGATTTCGCCCAGTGCATCCGGCGCGCCGACTTCCACCGCATATTTGGTGATCGGGCGGAACATCCCCACGGTATCCATGCTTTGATGGACCAGTTTGGCACTGTCCGCACGTTTCACCGCCCCGCCCAGCGCCACGACCGGATCGCCTTCCGACGTCGCCGTAGCCATGCCGGTGATCAGGTTGGAACAGCCGGGACCGGAGGTGACCAGCGCCACGCCCGCTTTACCGGTCAAACGGCCTACCGCTGCAGCCATAAAGGCTGCGTTAGCTTCGTGGCGAACCGGAATGGTTTGAATGGAAGAGTCCACCAGCGAGTCAAAAACTTTATCCACTTTGGCACCGGGGATACCAAACACCTGTTTAACACCCTGCGCCTCAAGCTGGGCGACAACCAAATCGGCGCCGTGCGCCCATTCTTTCTGCATATCGCTTTTCATTTCTTCTCCTGTGGCGGGAATTAGCTTTCTACGGCGCGAATGGCGCTGTCGAGGTCGTCCGGGCTGAGGTTAGCCTGCAGGAAATCACGATCTTCCGGCAGATCGACCACCAGCTTGCTAATGGCGCCGAAGGTCAGCACGCCGGACTCCAGGCTATAATCGAGTACGTGACCGCCACCCTGGCGATCGTCGGTAATGAAGTGTTCGTGATAGCCCGCTACGTTAATGCCCTGCATATACTGCGGCGTACGAAAGCCGATCAGCACGCCATCGCGCTGGTTAAAATGGAAGGTGGGTTGCTGCTCAATAGCCTCCATCATCGGTTTATAAGGACGATGTTGGCAGGGAACGGTACGTGTCTGCACCTGCTGAAAATGGCCATCAATGCGCAACGCGCAGAACTGGTTGTCGGATGCGATTTGCTGATTAATGATTTCATGCACCGCATCACGGTCGGCAACGCCATCAAAACGATGCTGATACTGTGGGCAGAAAAAAGTCATTACGGCAAACGGCGTACGCTGGTGAGGCTGTGCCGCATTGGCGCTGCCGTCGGCGCGCAGTTGATACACCTGACTGTTAAAGACGATCATTTCACCATCAAGGTGATTAAAGGTTCCCAGGCCGAAATCCCCTTTTTTCAGCAGATCGGCAATGGTTTTTGAACCTTCATAAACCCCGCTCAGCAAGGCGCTCATTAGCGAGGTCTGATAGATTACGCTTTCTGGTTGTTCATCGCGCAGCGCACCGATCGTTTCTGCAAGCTGTTTCTCGCATGAACAATCAGTTACAGAATGTGACATGATTCTCCCCTCTGCACAAAAGGTTAACACTGTTTAACTATATGTTGGCGCAGTTGAATGGGAGAATCCAATACAGAAAGCCCTTCACTTTGAGACGTTTTAGATATGGAACTACGGTATCTTCGTTATTTCGTCGCCGTTGCGCAGACGCGTAACTTCACGCGAGCGGCTGAAATGCTGGGTATTTCTCAGCCGCCGTTAAGCCAGCAAATATTGCGTCTGGAACGTGAAATAGGCACGCCGCTGCTGAAACGGCTGACGCGCGGCGTGGAACTCACCGAGGCCGGAGAGGCGTTCTATCAGGATGCCTGCCAGATCCTTGAGCTAACCGGGCATGCGCTGGAAAAGGCGAAAGGCATTGCGCGCGGCGTGACGGGTAAACTGTCGCTGGGTTTCGCCAGTTCCGTGGCCTTTCATCAGGATATTTTTCGTCTGCTGCAGAGGTTCCAACAGCAATTTCCGTCGGTAACGCTGCTGCCGCGCGAGGCCAGTATGTCTTCATTGATGCAGGATCTGCAGGAGGGGTTACTGGATGCGGCTTTTGTGCGCTTGCCGTGTGAAACCAGCAAAACGTTTAATCTGAAGCTGATCGCCAGTGAAAAGATGCAAATCGTTCTGCATGATGCCCATCCGCTCAGCGGCCAGCAGGAAATTTCACTCACTCAGCTCAGCGATACGCCCATGGTGATGTTTCCCCGCGAGATCGCGCCCAGCCTGTATGAGTCGATTATCAGCGCCTGCGTGCGCGCGGGCTTCCAGCCGCAAACCGGTCCACATGCGCCGCAGCTCTCTTCGGTAATCGGCATGGTTTCGGCAGGCTTTGGGTTTGCGCTGGTGCCGCAATCCCTCAGCTGCGTGGCTATGCCAAATATCAGCTATCATCCCTGTCAGGAAGCGTCGCTGACCACCGATATTGCGCTGGCCTGGCGACGCTGGGATCGCTCTCCTACGTTGCAGCATCTGTTGGATACGCTAACGCAGCAGCTGAATGCTAAAAATTAGCCCTGAATTTTGCGCACCTGTTTTACTTCCAGCTGCGCATCATTAAAGGCTTTATCCAGTTCGCCCTGCAGCTCAACTTTATCGCCTGGGGCGACGCTCTGGCCTTTCCAGTCTTCATCATCGATTTCTACCGAAAGCGTACCGGTTTGATCCTGGAACAGATAATCATCATCGCTGAGACGCTTTACGATATTGCCGCGTACGGTAATCCAGCTGTCATCCTTCATCTCTTTCGCTTCTTTTACCGTAACCACATTTTGCGGCCCCTTAAAGCCGCCTTGCTGGCTCTGGGCCTGATTCTGCGGGGCGTTCGGATCGACAAAACCGCCGGTTTGCGCCGCCAGCGCCGGCATCGTGAACAGGGCAACAATCGCAACCATTGCAGCATGCTTTTTCATCAGAATTCCCTCTTGGGTTAATGGCTCGGATAGATGTTGCTAAGTACAGCACAGGGTTCTTAACAGGATCTTAAGACGCGCCATCTTTTTCTTAGTTTGTTGTCTGTACGCAATATTTGCCGTCTATTCCTGTACAAGCGAATCGTTTCTTCCGTATAACGGCGACAGGAAAAGAGACAGGGAAACCCTATGCGCATTCTGTTAATTGAAGACGATCGTTTAATTGGTGACGGCATCAAGGCCGGGCTGGGCAAGCTGGGTTTTAGCGTTGACTGGATCATGGATGGCGAGCAGGGAATGGTGGCGCTACAGGCGGCAACTTATGATGCCGTGGTGCTGGATCTTAGCCTGCCGCAGCGCGACGGTATGGATATTTTGCGCAGCTGGCGTAGCCGCGGCGAAGATATTCCGGTGCTGATTTTAACCGCGCGCGATGCCGTGGCGCAGCGGGTGGAAGGCTTACAGCAGGGCGCGGATGATTACCTTTGCAAACCCTTTGCGCTCAGTGAGGTGGCCGCGCGACTGCAGGCGCTGATTCGCCGCCGTCACGGTCAGCTGCAGCCCACCTTAACCCACGGCACGCTGACGCTAGATCCCGCGGCGCGTACGGTCATGCTGGATAATGCGCCTGTCGAACTGAAACCGCGCGAACTGGCGCTGCTGGAACTGTTTATGCTCAATGCCGGACGGGTGCTGACGCGGGCGCAGCTGGAGGAGAAGCTCTACAGCTGGGATCAGGATGTCTCCAGCAATGCGGTGGAAGTGCATATCCATCATTTGCGTAAAAAGCTGGGCAACAGTTTTATTCGTACCGTGCACGGCGTGGGTTATACGCTGGGAGCGACGCAATGAAGCAGATGAGCCTGCGCGCGCGGTTGATGATCGGCTTCCTCCTGCTCACGGTAATAAGCTGGGGGGCAGCGAGCGTCAGCGCCTGGTTCCAGGCGCGTCATACCATCAATGAACTGTTTGATACGCAGCAGATGCTGTTCGCTAAGCGGCTAATTACCCTTAACCCGGCGGATCTGAGCCGTTCCACGCTACCTGCGACCAAAAAAGTGTTGTCCGATCATCATGGCGCGCAGGAAGACGATGCGCTGGCTTTCGCTATTTTTAGCCGCACGGGAGAGCGGGTATTTGACGACGGCGATAACGGTAAAAATTTTGTTTTTGAGCCGCATTATCGCGGTTTTCGCGACGGTAAGCTGCACGATGATGATGAGCTCTGGCGAATGATCTGGCTGAATACGCCTGACGGTCGCTATGTGGTGGCGGTGGGCCAGGAGTGGGAATATCGCGATGAGATGACCGGCGCGGTGGTGCACAGCACGCTTTTACCGTGGCTATTCGCCTTACCGCTGATGATTATCCTGCTGCTGTGGCTGTTACAGCGCGAACTGGCGCCGTTAAAACAGATCGCCCACCAGCTGCAGCGCCGCTCACCGGATGATAGCGCCGCCCTTAATGCCGCCAGGCTACCCTCTGAAGTCAGACCGATGGTTGACGCCCTGAACGGCCTCTTTTCGCGCATTCATCAGATGCTGCTACGCGAACGGCGGTTTACCTCCGATGCCGCGCATGAACTGCGCAGCCCGCTGGCGGCATTAAAGGTGCAAAGCGAAGTGGTGCAGCTGGCGCATGACGATGCTGAGATGCGTCAGCATGCGCTGGTCAATCTGGATGCCGGCATCGATCGCGCCACGCGGCTGGTGGATCAGTTGCTAACGCTTTCCCGTCTGGATGCGCAGCGAACACTGGCGGAAAGCGAAACGGTCGATTTAGCGCAGCTGACGCGGCAGGCGATTGTAGATCAGGATAGCGCCGCGCAGCGTGCCGGAATCACCCTTCGGCTGGAAAACCTGGCGGGCGGCTCTCTGCCTTTTCAGGGACATGCGCTGTTGCTCTCTCTGCTGCTGCGTAACCTGCTGGATAATGCCATTCGTTACGGGCATCCCGGCGTCACGGTAACGGTGACGCTGCGGCAACGGCAGCTGGAGATAAGCGATGACGGGCCAGGCGTAAGCGAAGAGGCGCTACAGCGTATCGGCGAACGTTTTTACCGGCCGCCGGGGCAGGAGAAATCAGGCAGCGGGCTGGGATTATCGATCGTGCAGCATATCGCCGCGATACATAGCATGCGGATGCGGTTGGCGAATCGACCGCAGGGCGGCTTCAGCGTAACGTTCGAACTGCCGTAAGGAAAACTTCAAAAAAGTGCCTGCACGCAGGTGTTCAGGCCGATCGTAAAGACGCAAACAGCGTCATCCCTGACAGCTCGGCCCGTGCCGTCCCAGTCCGCGGGACGCTTTACTCTTCATCCTGAACACCCGCGTGCTTTGAGCTGGGCATTTATCTGTTTGAAAACATCTAATTACCCGAAAGCTAGCGTAACCACCTTCAGATTATCGCGCTAGATTTCCACCTGCGTGCCCAGCTCAATAACCCGGTTCGGCGGGATCTCGAACTGATCGGGCGCGCGCAACGCATTACGCTGCAAGGCCAGGAACAGTTTGCCGCGCAGATGCAAATACCACGGGCGCTTGCCGATAATCAGCGATTCATGTGACATAAAGAAAGAAGTTTCTGTCATGCGGCAGTTAAGTCCTTCCAGGCCGCAGCGGTGGAAAATCTCTTCCATATTAGGCGTTTCCCGCCAGCCGTAGCTGCCTACCACGCGCCAGAACGTCGGCGAAAGCTGTTCAATAGTCACGCGACGCACATTATGCACGTAAGGCGCATCTTCGGTGCGCAGCGTCAGCAGCACCACGCGTTCATGCAGCACCTTGTTGTGCTTCAGGTTATGCAGCAGCGCAAAGGGAATGACATTCAGCGCGCGCGACATATAGACCGCAGTGCCCGGCACGCGTACCGGCGGCGATTTCTCCAGCGAGGCAATCATTGCCTCCAGAGAATTGCCATGCTCGTGCATGCGGCGCAGCAGACGGAAACGCTCGCTTTTCCAGGTGGTCATGATGATAAACATCGCCAGCCCCAGGCAGAGCGGCAGCCAGCCACCGGAAAAAATTTTAATCAGGTTGGCCGAGAAAAGCGGAATATCAATGCATAACAGTCCCAGCAGGATTACCCCCACCAGCCAACGATTCCAGTGCCAGTTTTTGACCGCTACCGTACAGACCAGAATAGATGTCAGGATCATGGTGCCGGTCACGGCGATACCGTAAGCCGCCGCCAGATTACTGGAATGTTCAAAGCTGATAATTACAATCAGCACCGCATAGTAGAGCAGCCAGTTAATGACCGGGATATAGATCTGGCCAGACTCTTCCTCCGAGGTATGAATAATGCGCATCGGCGGCAGATAGCCCAGGCGCACCGCCTGACGCGTCAGAGAAAAGACCCCGGAAATCACTGCCTGGGAGGCGATAACCGTGGCTAACGTCGCCAGAATCAACATCGGAATCAGCGCCCAGTCCGGCGCCAGCAGGAAGAAGGGATTTTTGATCGCCTCAGGGTGCTCCAACAGCAACGCGCCCTGACCGAAATAGTTCAGCACCAGCGACGGCACCACGACGCTAAACCAGGCCAGACGAATCGGTATTTTCCCGAAGTGCCCCATATCGGCGTATAACGCTTCCACGCCGGTAATCGACAGCACCACCGCGCCCAGCGCAAAGAAAGAAACCTGCTTATATTCAATAAAGAACTGCACTGCCCATGCCGGGTTCAGCGCCTGCAGCACTTCCGGGTTATGAAAAATGCTACGCGCGCCCAGCACCGCCAATACGCCAAACCACAGCAGCATCACTGGCGCGAACAGTTTGCCCACCATACCGGTGCCATGTTTCTGAATAATAAACAGCAGCGTCAGGACGGTAATCGACAACGGCACAATATAGGCATCCAGCGAGGGCGCCGCGATTTCCAGGCCCTCAATGGCCGACATCACCGAGATAGCGGGCGTGATCACCACTTCGCCATAAAAGAAACTACCGCCAATCAGCCCCATAATGACCAGCACAGCGGTAGCGCGTCCGCCGGTGTTGCGGCCCGCCAGCGACATCAGCGTCAGGATCCCGCCCTCTCCGGCATTGTCGGCGCGCATGACGTAGCTGATATATTTCAGTGACACCACCAGAATCAGCAACCAGAAAATCAGCGATAAAAAGCCAAATACGGCTCCCCGCTCAACGCCGAAACCAAACTGCCCGGACAGACATTCGCGCAGGGTATAAAGCGGACTGGTGCCAATATCCCCGTAAACCACACCTATAGCCGCCAGCGTAACGGCGGCGAGAGGTTGCTTCTTATCAGAGCTCATAATGTCATCTTTTGTTGGAGCGAAGTGACGCATCGCTGCGCACGGCTCTGGCCATCAAAAAGCGCACAGTATGCCTAATTTTTTGTAAAAACCCACCCCTGGGCCTGAGCAGCTTTCGACAAAATTGGGCAATAGCAGCGCCGCTTCACCGTTTCGCGATAAAAAAGCTGACGTCTATCAACGCTTTCAAGCATGATAGCCAGTAATGTTTGCGCTCGCTAATCGGGTATTGCGTGTGCGGTAGTAACAGGATAATTGACTGATTATGGCTCAACCACATTTACTGGCGGAAAGAATTTCTCGCCTCAGCAATGCGTTAGAAAAAGGCTTATATGAACGTCACCATGCTATTCGTCTGTGCCTGTTAGCGGCGCTTAGCGGGGAAAGCGTTTTTCTCCTCGGTCCGCCGGGCATCGCCAAAAGCCTGATCGCCCGTCGGCTGAAGTTTGCTTTCCAGCACGCGCGCGCGTTTGAATATCTGATGACGCGCTTCTCCACGCCGGAAGAGGTGTTCGGCCCGCTGTCTATTCAGGCGCTCAAAGATGAAGGCCGCTATCAGCGCCTGACTAAAGGTTATCTCCCCGACGCGGAAATCGTTTTTCTGGATGAGATCTGGAAAGCGGGTCCGGCTATTCTCAACACGCTACTTACCGCGATTAACGAACGTCGCTTTCGCAACGGCGATAGCGAAGAACCGATCCCGATGCGGCTGTTGGTCACCGCGTCCAATGAGCTGCCCGAAGCGGACAGCGGGCTGGAAGCGCTGTATGACCGCATGCTGATCCGTTTGTGGCTGGATAACGTTCATGAAAAGCATAACTTCCGCAATATGCTGATCCACCAGCAGGATGAAAATGCGAATCCGGTAGAGCACGCGCTGTGCATTAGCGATGAAGAGTATCAGCAGTGGCAGGCCGGTATATGTCAGGTTGCGTTGCCGGAGCCGGTATTTGAACTGATTTATCAACTGCGCCAGCGGCTGGAAGGGTTGCCGGATGCGCCCTATATTTCCGATCGGCGCTGGAAAAAGGCGATACATCTGCTGCAGGCCTGTGCCTTTTTTAGCGGTCGTCAAACCATCGCGCCGGTGGATCTGATCCTGCTAAAAGATTGTCTGTGGCACGATCTGGCTTCAAAGACGCTGCTGGATCGGGAAATCGATAGCTTAATAACCCAGCAGGCGTGGCAGCAGCAACCGATGCTAATCCGGCTACAGCATATTAAAGCGCGACGCCTGACGCTGGCGCAGCAGCACAGCCTCGATCGGGCGATCCAGCTGGAAAAGCATGGCGGTATGTTTAGCCGTAAAGCGCATTATGAACTTCCCGCCTCGCTGACTGGCGATACGCTGACGCTGATGCTGCAACAGCCGTTAATACTGCATGAGATACAAGTCACTCATGTGGCGATTGCCCACCAGGCGCTGCAACAGTGGCTGCAAAAAGGCGGCGAAGTGCGCGGCAAGCTGAATGGTATCGGCTTTGCGCAGACGCTGGATTTGCAGGTGGACAGCAGCGATTGCCTGACGTTGCGCGACGTTAGCCTACAGTCGTCGCGGCTGGCGCAGCCTGGCAACATTGATAACGAAGCGCTGCCGACCGAAATCAGCGAGGCGCTGGACGAGCTGGAAAACCAACTGCGTACCCAACGCTCGCTCTTTATTCAGCATCAACGCTGCTTGTTTATCAGCGACGACTGGCTGGCCCGTATTGAAAATAGCCTGCAGGATGTGGCTGAACAGCTAAAACAAGCCCGACGATGATCTCTCTGGATGCGCTTAGCGCCCTGCTGTCGGTTAGCCAGGGGGATCTGGTCGAAGATCTGGTGATTGCCCTTCTGGCTTCGCCGCAGCTGGTACTGTTTTTTGAAAAATTCCCCGGCATGAAGCAGGCGCTCATGCGCGATATGCCGCGCAGGAAGGCAGAAATCGCTGAGCATCTAAAGGCCACGCCGGTACCCGTGACGCTGAATCAGGAATTTAAGCTGTTTCAGCACTATCAAACCCTTGATGCGCCGCAGTTTACCGCGGCCTTGCCTGCTCTGTTAAACAATCTGGTTAAGCTGGCTTCGCCTTTTGCCGGGCAGGCGCAGAGACTGGCTGACCATAGCGATGGTCAGCAAATAAGCCCGGCGCAGCATATACTTTTTCTTCAGCGCTGGCGGCTCAGCCTGACGTTACAAACCATGACGCTGAATGAGCAGCTGCTGGAGGAACAGCAGGAAGCGCTGCTGGCGGAACTGCAGCAGCGTATGGCGCTTAGCGGGCAGCTGGCGCCGCTACTGGCGGAAAACGAGGACGCCTCCGCTGGTCGCCTGTGGGATATGAGCGCCGCGCCGTTACAGCACCACGATTATCAGAAGCTAGTGGAGTATGGCGAGTTCCTTGCCGGACAGCCGGAACTGATAAAACTGGCTCAGCAGTTGGGCCGCAGCCGCGCGGCAAAAGCGGTTCCTGCCGAAGAGATGCCGCAGGAAGCGCTGCCTCGACAGATGCGCGAGCCCGCCAGCGTGCCGGAAGAAGTAAATGGCCTGCATCAAAGCGAAGATGTGCTGCGACTGTTGCCTGCCGAGCTGGCGACGCTGGGCATCAATGAGCTGGAGCTGGAATTTTACCGGCGGCTGGTAGAGAAACGCCTGCTGACCTATCGTCTGCAGGGTGAAAGCTGGCATGAAAAAATAACGCAGCGCCCGGTCACACATCAGCAACAGGAAGCCTGCCCACGCGGCCCTTTTATTGTCTGCGTAGATACCTCGGGTTCTATGGGCGGTTTTAATGAGCGCTGCGCAAAGGCCTTCTGTCTGGCGCTGCTCAAAGTGGCGCTGGCTGACCAACGCCGCTGCCACATCATGCTGTTCGCGCATCAGGTGGTGAGCTATGAACTGACGGCGGAGGACGGTATCGCTCAGGCAATTCGCTTTCTTAACCAACGCTTTCGCGGCGGCACCGATCTCGCCGCCTGTCTGGAAGCGGTGCTGCAACGCCTGCAGACCAAAGCCTGGCAGGATGCGGATGCGGTGATCGTCTCAGACTTTATTGCTCAGCGGCTGCCGGATGCGCTGGTTAAAACTCTCCGGCAACAGCAACAACAACAGCAACAGCGCTTTCATGCCGTCGCCCTGTCAGCGCACGGGAAACCGGGCATTCTGCGTATTTTCGATCATATCTGGCGCTTCGATACCGGTCTGAAGCAGCGTCTGCTGCGTCGCTGGAAGCGTTAGCCCCGCCGGTAGATTGCCTTTGCTTTCCGTCTCTTCAACGGTAGGATGCCTCAGGCCAGTCGGGCATATTTTCCGGCTCAGCCAACGTCTCTTCTTCTTATACTTAACCCATCATGGAGCGTAACGTGGCAGAAACGCTACAACTTGATAATCTGGATCGCGGTATCCTTAATGCGCTGCTGGATAATGCCCGTACCGCCTATGCCGAACTGGCCAAACAATTTAACGTTAGCCCCGGTACCATTCATGTGCGGGTAGAGAAAATGCGTCAGGCCGGCATTATCAAAGGTACGCGCGTAGAGATCGATCCCAAACGTCTGGGTTATGACGTCTGTTGCTTTATCGGCATTATTCTAAAAAGCGCCCGCGATTATCCAGCGGCGCTGGCCAAACTGGAAGCGCTGGATGAAGTGGTTGAAGCCTGGTATACCACCGGTCACTACAGCATCTTTATTAAGGTCATGTGCCGATCGATCGATGCTCTGCAGTTGGTGCTTATCAACAAGATCCAGACCATTGACGAAATCCAGTCCACCGAAACCCTGATCTCGTTACAGAACCCGATCATGCGCACCATTAAGCCCTGAGCTGTGCATAACCTTATCCCGATCGTGGAGCCGCGCCAGACCGGCGGATCCACGCATTAACCCACATTAATCTTCCTGTTTTCCACAGGTAGATCCCAGCCTGATCACAGCGTACAATGCTCGCTCTTGATAGCAGCGCGTTGCAGGATCGCACTATGGCAGATATCACTCTTATTAGCGGCAGCACTCTTGGCAGTGCGGAATATGTTGCCGAACATCTGGCTGACAAGCTGGAAGAAGCGGGTTTTTCAACCGAGACGCTGCACGGCCCAACGCTGGATGAACTTTCCTTACAGGGTTTATGGCTGATCGTCAGTTCTACGCATGGCGCTGGCGAGCTGCCGGATAATCTGCAGCCTTTATATGAAACGCTGGAACAGCAGCGTCCGGATCTTTCCGACCTGCGCTTTGGCGCAATCGGCATCGGCAACCGTGAATACGATCTTTTTTGCGGCGCCATTAAGCAGTTTGAGCAGCTGATCGTTAGCCTGGGAGCAAAACGCATCGGCGAGCGGCTGGAAATTGATGTCCTTGAGCATGAGATCCCGGAAGATCCGGCAGAGGTCTGGTTAGAAAACTGGCGCTCACTGCTGTAAAAGGCGCGATCGAAGCTGGGATCTCCGCCCTTTTTTCGGTTGATCCCCAGCTTTTTGCACTGTTTTTACCTCAGGATCTTGCGGCAACCTGTGGATAACCATGCTTGAAAGGGTCTGATAACCGGTAGTTATCCAAAGTATAACCCTTGGTTCTTTTTTCAGCTGTGGATAAGATGCCATTTAGATCCCAGCTTATACGGATCAGGATCACCGA
The DNA here is from genome assembly GCF_023517775.1 of Mixta hanseatica. Lineage (NCBI taxonomy): Bacteria > Pseudomonadati > Pseudomonadota > Gammaproteobacteria > Enterobacterales > Erwiniaceae > Mixta > Mixta hanseatica. The sequence continues at coordinate 4,256,915 of NZ_CP082904.1, forward strand.
TCATTCACAGCTAATGATCCTCAACAACTGATTGATCTGCTAAGCAAAGGTAGGCTTATCCACAGAAACTGGCGATCCTAATAAGAGATCTAACAAAGAGATCCTTTAAAGAATAAAGATCTTCTATTAAATACCCTGCGATCCCAGCCCTTTCGTCACGCTATGAATTTGAGTAGAATCCACGCCCCAGGGCAATGATCCCTGATCGAACACTAACGAGGTATTTCCCATGTTTTATCCCGATCCTTTTGACGTCATCGTCATTGGCGGTGGTCATGCAGGCACTGAAGCCGCTATGGCTGCGGCCCGGATGGGTCAACAAACGCTGCTGTTAACCCATAACATCGATACGCTGGGACAAATGTCCTGTAATCCGGCGATCGGCGGCATCGGAAAGGGACATCTGGTGAAAGAAGTGGATGCGATGGGCGGCCTGATGGCCAGCGCGATCGATCGTGCCGGCATCCAGTTTAGGATACTAAACGCAAGCAAAGGACCGGCGGTTCGCGCTACTCGCGCCCAGGCAGACCGGGTGTTGTATCGTCAGGCGGTACGCACTGCGCTGGAGAATCAGCCTAACCTGATGATCTTCCAACAGGCGGTAGAGGATCTGATCGTGGAAAACGATCGGGTAGTCGGCGCCGTGACCCAAATGGGGCTGAAATTTCGCGCTCGTGCGGTGGTGCTGACGGTAGGCACCTTCCTTGACGGCAAAATCCATATCGGCCTCGATAATTACAGCGGTGGCCGCGCAGGCGATCCGCCATCCATTCCGCTGGCGCGCCGTTTGCGTGAACTGCCGCTGCGTGTCAGCCGTCTGAAAACCGGTACGCCGCCACGTATCGACGCCCGCACCATCGATTTTAGCGTGCTGGCTCCGCAGTATGGCGACGACCCAATGCCGGTCTTCTCGTTTATGGGCGATGCTGCGCAGCATCCACAGCAGGTGCCCTGCTACATCACCCATACCAATGAGCAGACGCACGAGGTGATCCGCAATAACCTCGATCGTAGCCCGATGTATGCTGGCGTGATCGAAGGGATCGGCCCGCGTTACTGCCCGTCGATCGAAGATAAGGTGATGCGCTTTGCCGATCGTAACGCGCATCAGATCTTTCTTGAGCCGGAAGGGTTGACCAGCAACGAAATTTATCCGAACGGTATTTCGACCAGCCTGCCGTTTGACGTACAGATGCAAATCGTACGTTCAATGAAAGGGATGGAGAATGCGAAGATTGTGCGTCCGGGTTATGCGATTGAGTACGATTTCTTCGATCCGCGCGATTTAAAACCGACGCTGGAAAGCAAATTTATCCAGGGCCTGTTCTTTGCCGGACAGATTAACGGCACTACCGGTTACGAAGAAGCTGCGGCACAGGGCATGCTGGCGGGCCTGAACGCGGGTCGTCTCTCTGCTGAGAAAGAGACTTGGGCGCCGCGTCGCGATCAGGCTTACCTTGGCGTACTGGTTGACGATCTTTGCACCCTCGGCACCAAAGAGCCGTACCGCATGTTTACCTCACGCGCGGAATATCGCTTGATGCTGCGCGAGGACAACGCCGATCTGCGTCTGACGGAAACCGCACGCGAGCTGGGCCTGGTTGATGATGCCCGCTGGGCGCGATTCAATCAGAAACTGGAAAGCATTGAGCTTGAGCGTCAGCGCCTGCGTGATATCCACGTCCATCCTAAATCTGTGGATGTGGCGCTGGTGAATGCTGCGTTGAATACGCCGCTGACGAAAGAAGCGAGCGGCGAAGATCTGCTGCGCCGCCCTGAGCTGACCTATCAGCGTTTGATGGAGCTGGAAGGCTTTGGTCCGGGCCTGGCCGATGCGCAGGCTGCCGAGCAGGTTGAAATACAGGTTAAATATGAAGGCTATATTGCTCGTCAGCAGGAAGAGATAGATCGTCAACAGCGCAATGAAAATACGCTGTTGCCGGTGGATCTGGATTATCGCAACGTTAACGGCCTGTCGAATGAAGTGATCGCCAAACTCAACGATCACAAACCCAGCTCGATTGGCCAGGCGTCACGTATTTCCGGTATTACGCCAGCGGCAATCTCTATCCTACTGATTTATTTGAAAAAGCAAGGCCTGCTGCGTAAAAGCGCCTGATGATAAGGCGGGAAACCGCCTTATTTTCACTGGCTAACGCGCACGGTCGGCGAGATTTTTCTGTCAAAAGCCTGCCCCGCCTTTAGCGACTGGAATATTTTGTGATTAATAAACTGACTCAACTGCTCAGCGCAGCCAGCATTTCTCTGTCCGATCAGCAAAAACAGCAGCTGGTTGGCTATGTTGAACTGCTGCATAAGTGGAACAAAGCCTACAACCTCACCTCGGTGCGCGATCCGCAAGAGATGCTGGTGCGCCATATTCTCGACAGCATTGTGGTCAACCCCGCGCTGACCGGCAACCGTTTTATTGATGTCGGTACCGGACCGGGTTTACCGGGTGTGCCGTTGGCGATAGTGCGTCCTGATGCCCATTTCACCCTGCTGGATAGCCTTGGCAAGCGCATACGCTTTTTGCGCCAGGTGCAGTTTTCATTGGGCTTGCAGAACATCGAGCCGGTACAAAGCCGGGTAGAAGACTTTAACGGTGAACCTGCTTTTGACGGCGCTATTAGTCGGGCGTTTGCCTCACTGAGCGATATGGTGAACTGGTGTCACCATCTTCCCGGCAGGGAAGGGCGCTTTTATGCGCTGAAAGGGCAGCTTCCCGCAGATGAAATTGCCGCATTGCCGCCGCAATTTAAGGTAACGGATATTGTAGCGTTGAACGTTCCGCAGCTGGAAGGCGAGCGACACCTGGTGATTATTCAGGCACTTTAGCTTTTTGTGCCATTCGGTAATCGCTGGAGGGCACTTCTACCCGCGCGTCAGTGGTTAAAAAATGGCCGTTTGATTCGCTTTGTTTTTACTATTTTCTGGCAGCTTTTGTTGCACAGGCGTTAAATGAGCGCGTAGTCATTATCTGAAACTTCCTGTAATATTTAACCTTAATTTTACAAATGTTTATCATGGTGATCACGTAGTTAACGCGCAATATGCCAATAAATAGTCACTGTTGAAAATATATCGACTTTATCACTCAACCGAAGTAACGATATATTGTTGTCGAAAGTTTTAATCGTGCTGTCAAATTACGCTATTTATTATCGATCAAGGCATAATAATCGTTTATTTTTCTTATGTTGTTAAAATATAACGTTTTTTATCTTTGTCTGGAGAGGTTTTCTAAGATTATTCCTGCGTATTTTGTCAGCATTATATTAATGAAATGTGATCTAACGCACGCTTTATGAGCGCAAATTTGACGGAATTGTTGTAATAAGCAGGTCGTTTCCTTAAGAAGCGACTTTTAAAAAATAGGCCTGTCGAAAGAAATTTAAATAATTGTTCACCTTTTCGCTACTTATCGATTGAAATCGCAGGTGCGGCCCGTATAATTTGCTCGTTTTTTGCTGCTTGACTCAAAAGAGCAAAGGCAGTTTTATACGACACGCGACATACCCCGAACGGGGCAGGAGAGTTTCAGCGTCATGTCAGTGTCTCTTTACAGTGTGAAATTAGCCCGGACCGTGCTGCTATGGCAGTTGGCGACTTTGCTCGTTATCGGCGCGCTGTTTTTTGCCCTTAAAGATTTCACGTGGGGCGCATCTGCCATCGCAGGTGGACTGGCAGCCTGGCTGCCAAACGTGTTGTTTGTGATTTTGGCCTGGCGCCTGGGCGCGCAAGCCCCTGCAAAAGGGCGTATAGCCTGGAGCTTCGCGCTCGGTGAAGCGGTGAAAGTGTTTGTCACCATTTTATTGCTCATTCTGGCGCTGGGCGTGCTTAACGCGGTATTTGTGCCGGTTGGGCTAACCTGGTTATCGGTGCTGGTGGTTCAGATTGTGGCACCGGCTGTAATTAACAACAAAGGGTAAGAGGCATCATGGCTGCAGGAGAAATCTCTACTCCGCAAGAATACATAGGTCACCATCTGAATAACCTTCAGCTGGACCTGCGTACTTTCGAGCTGGTGAATCCGCACGACGCTCCGGCGACGTTTTGGGTATTAAATATTGATTCCATGTTTTTCTCCGTGGTGCTGGGTCTGATTTTCCTGGTGCTGTTCCGTAAAGTGGCCAATAGCGTCACCAGCGGCGTTCCGGGGAAATTACAGGCGGCTATTGAGCTGGTGGTTGGCTTCGTTGACGGCAACGTCCGCGATATGTACCACGGTAAAAGCAAACTTATCGCCCCGCTGGCGCTGACCATTTTCGTCTGGGTTTTCCTGATGAACTTTATGGATCTGCTACCCATCGATTTCCTGCCATATATTGGTGAGCATGTATTTGGTCTGCCTGCGCTGCGCGTGGTGCCGTCCGCTGACGTTAACGTCACGCTCTCAATGGCATTGGGCGTCTTTATTTTGATTCTGTTCTACAGCTTCAAAATGAAAGGTGTTGGTGGTTTCGCTAAAGAGCTGACCCTGCAACCCTTTAATCATCCGCTTTTCATTCCCATCAACCTGATTCTGGAAGGGGTAAGCCTGCTGTCTAAACCGGTCTCTCTCGGTCTGCGACTGTTCGGCAACATGTATGCGGGTGAACTGATCTTTATCCTGATTGCGGGTCTGTTGCCGTGGTGGTCACAGTGGGTTCTGAGTGTGCCTTGGGCCATTTTCCACATCCTGATCATTTCGCTGCAGGCTTTCATTTTCATGGTCTTGACGATTGTCTATCTGTCGATGGCATCCGAAGAACATTGATTTTTTATTAACACAACTGCGTTTTAACTGAAACAAACTGGAGACTGTCATGGAAAACCTGAATATGGATCTGCTGTACATGGCTGCCGCTGTGATGATGGGCCTGGCGGCAATCGGTGCTGCGATCGGTATCGGCATCCTCGGAGGTAAATTCCTGGAAGGCGCTGCGCGTCAACCGGATCTGATCCCTCTGCTGCGTACGCAGTTCTTTGTTGTTATGGGTCTGGTGGATGCAATCCCGATGATCGCTGTTGGTCTGGGTCTGTACGTGATGTTTGCTGTCGCGGGCTAAGCGACAGGGCCAAACGAGAGTTCATCGTTCTGGTGCGCTAAGCCTCAGACGATGAGCAGATTCTGCAGGTTGTCTTCGATAACGGCAGAGTAAGTTAACTTAACAAGAGGCATTGTGCTGTGAACCTTAACGCAACAATCCTCGGCCAGGCCATCGCGTTCGTCCTGTTTGTCCTGTTCTGCATGAAGTACGTATGGCCGCCGATTATGGCTGCCATCGAAAAGCGCCAGAAAGAAGTCGCTGAAGGCCTTGCTTCTGCAGAACGCGCCAAAAAAGATTTGGATCTCGCACAGGCAACTGCGACCGACCAGCTGAAAAAAGCGAAAGAAGAAGCTCAGGTTATCATCGAGCAGGCGAACAAACGTCGCGCTCAGATCCTGGACGAAGTGAAAGCTGAAGCTGAGCAGGAACGTAACAAGATCGTGGCACAGGCGCAGGCGGAAATTGACGCCGAGCGTAAACGTGCTCGTGAAGAGTTGCGTAAGCAAGTCGCGATGCTGGCTGTGGCCGGCGCCGAGAAAATCATCGAACGTTCCGTGGATGAAGCTGCTAACAGCGACATCGTAGATAAACTGGTCGCTGAACTGTAAGGAGGGAGGGGCTGATGTCTGAACTAATTACTGTAGCTCGCCCCTACGCCAAAGCAGCTTTTGACTTTGCCGTTGAGCATCAAAGCATCGATCGTTGGCAGCAAATGCTGACCTTCGCGGCAGTTGTCGCCAGCAACGAACAGATGGCCGAATTGCTTTCCGGTGCTTTGGCACCGGAAACCTTATCTGCCTCGTTCATCGCAGTCTGTGGTGACCAACTCGACGAAGCAGGTCAGAACCTTATCAAGGTTATGGCAGAAAACGGACGTTTGTCCGCGCTGCCGGCAGTACTGGAGCAGTACATCCACCTGCGTGACGCCTGGGAGGCGACCGCGGAAGTGGATGTCATCTCTGCCAGTGCGCTGAGCGACGAGCAGCTGACTAAAATCAGCACCGCAATGGAAAAGCGTCTGTCACGCAAAGTTAAGCTGAATTGCAAAATCGATAAGTCTGTAATGGCAGGCGTTATCATCCAGGCGGGTGATATGGTCATTGACGGTAGCGTACGCGGCCGTCTTGAGCGTCTGGCAGACGTCTTGCAGTCTTAAGGGGACTGGAGCATATGCAACTGAATTCCACCGAAATCAGCGAACTGATCAAGCAGCGCATTGCTCAGTTCAATGTCGTGAGTGAAGCTCACAACGAAGGTACTATTGTTTCCGTCAGCGACGGCATCATCCGCGTACACGGCCTGGCCGATGTCATGCAGGGTGAAATGATCGCGCTGCCGGGCAACCGCTACGCTATCGCCCTGAACCTGGAGCGCGACTCCGTTGGTGCAGTGGTTATGGGTCCGTATGCTGACCTCGCCGAAGGCATGAAAGTTAAATGCACCGGCCGTATCCTGGAAGTTCCGGTAGGCCGTGGCCTGCTGGGCCGCGTGGTTAACACCCTGGGTGAACCTATCGACGGCAAAGGCCCGATTGAAAATGACGGCTTCTCTCCGGTTGAAGTGATCGCGCCTGGCGTTATCGATCGTCAATCCGTTGACCAGCCGGTTCAGACTGGCTACAAATCTGTCGATGCGATGATTCCAATCGGTCGTGGCCAGCGTGAGCTGATCATCGGTGACCGTCAGACCGGTAAAACCGCTCTGGCTATCGACGCCATCATCAACCAGCGCGATTCCGGTATCAAATGCGTGTACGTGGCTATCGGCCAGAAAGCGTCCACCATTGCTAACGTGGTGCGTAAACTGGAACAGCATGGCGCGCTGGCTAATACCATCGTCGTGGTTGCATCCGCGTCTGAATCCGCTGCGCTGCAGTACCTGTCTCCGTATGCAGGCTGCGCCATGGGCGAATACTTCCGCGACCGCGGCGAAGACGCGCTGATCGTATACGATGACCTGTCTAAACAGGCTGTCGCTTACCGTCAGATCTCTCTGCTGCTGCGTCGTCCGCCGGGCCGTGAAGCGTTCCCGGGTGACGTGTTCTATCTCCACTCTCGCCTGCTGGAGCGCGCCTCCCGCGTCAACGCTGAATATGTTGAAGCGTTTACCAAAGGTGAAGTAAAAGGTAAAACCGGTTCACTGACCGCCCTGCCGATTATCGAAACGCAGGCGGGTGACGTTTCCGCGTTCGTTCCGACCAACGTAATCTCAATTACCGATGGTCAGATCTTCCTGGAATCTAACCTGTTCAACTCCGGTATTCGTCCGGCTGTTAACCCGGGTATCTCTGTATCCCGTGTGGGTGGCGCCGCTCAGACTAAGATCGTGAAGAAACTGTCCGGTGGTATCCGTACCGCGCTGGCACAGTATCGTGAACTGGCTGCATTCTCCCAGTTTGCTTCCGATCTGGACGATGCGACTCGTAAACAGCTGAGCCACGGTCAGAAAGTGACCGAGCTGCTGAAGCAGAAACAGTATGCGCCGATGTCCGTTGCCCAACAGGGTCTGGTGCTGTTCGCCGCTGAGCGTGGTTACCTGAACGACGTCGAACTGGCGAAAATCGGTAGCTTTGAAGCTGCGCTGTTGGCGTATGCCGATCGCGAACACGCCGAGCTGATGCAGGAAATCAACCAAACTGGTAACTACAACAACGAAATCGAAGAGAAGCTGAAAGGCCTCCTCGAAACGTTTAAAGCAACCCAGTCCTGGTAATGTCTGGCGGCTTGTCTGAAAAGGCAGGCCGCAAGGCTTTGAGGAGAAGCTAATGGCCGGCGCAAAAGAGATACGTACCAAGATCGGAAGCGTGAAAAACACGCAGAAGATCACCAAAGCGATGGAAATGGTCGCCGCCTCCAAAATGCGTAAAACGCAGGAACGCATGGCGGCCAGCCGTCCGTATGCAGAAACCATGCGCAAAGTGATTGGTCACATTGCGTTAGGTAATCTGGAATACAAGCACCCTTACCTGGAAGAGCGCGACGTTAAGCGCGTCGGCTATTTGGTCGTTTCTACCGACCGCGGGCTTTGTGGTGGTTTGAACATTAACCTGTTCAAAAAATTGCTGGCAGAGATGAAAGCCTGGTCTGATAAAGGCGTTCAGAGCGATCTGGCGATTATCGGTTCCAAGGGGCTGGCTTTCTTCGGTTCTGTAGGTGGCAATGTCGTGGCACAAGTGACCGGTATGGGTGATAACCCTTCCCTGTCCGAACTGATTGGCCCGGTAAAAGTCATGCTGCAGGCCTATGACGAAGGTCGTCTCGACAAGCTGTATGTGGTCAGCAACAAATTTAACAACACCATGTCCCAGACTCCAACGATCACTCAGCTGCTGCCGTTACCGCCAGCGGAAGGGGAAGAAGAGTTAGAGAAAAAAACCTGGGATTACCTGTACGAACCGGATCCGAAATCGCTGCTGGATACCCTGCTGCGTCGTTATGTCGAATCACAGGTTTATCAGGGCGTTGTGGAAAACCTGGCCAGCGAACAGGCCGCACGTATGGTGGCGATGAAAGCGGCGACCGACAACGGCGGCAACCTGATCAAAGAGCTGCAGTTGGTATACAACAAAGCTCGTCAGGCCAGCATCACCCAGGAACTTACCGAGATCGTCTCGGGGGCCTCCGCGGTTTAACCAGGTATACCCCGTCACTGGCGCGGCTGCCGACAGGCTGACCGGGCAGCTGAGCGTAACGCGCGATCAACGCTGCGACGATCATGACGATGGGTAGAAACGAATTAGGTAGAGGATTCAAGATGGCAACTGGAAAGATTGTCCAGATCATCGGCGCCGTAGTTGACGTCGAGTTCCCTCAGGACGCTGTACCGCAGGTGTACAACGCCCTTGAGGTTAAAAATGGTGATGCGCGTCTGGTGCTGGAAGTACAACAGCAGCTGGGCGGCGGCGTGGTTCGTACCATCGCTATGGGTACTTCCGACGGCCTGAAACGCGGCCTGGAAGTGACTGACCTTAAAAAGCCGATTCAGGTACCGGTGGGTAAAGCTACCCTGGGCCGTATCATGAACGTGCTGGGCGAGCCGATCGATATGAAAGGCGAGCTGAAAGATGAAGACGGCAGCGAAGTAGAGATCGCCTCTATTCACCGTGCTGCGCCTTCTTATGAAGATCAGTCCAACTCGCAGGAACTGCTGGAAACCGGCATCAAGGTTATCGACCTGATGTGTCCGTTTGCCAAGGGCGGTAAAGTCGGTCTGTTCGGTGGTGCGGGCGTAGGTAAAACCGTAAACATGATGGAGCTGATCCGTAACATCGCGGCTGAGCACTCAGGTTACTCGGTATTTGCCGGCGTGGGCGAGCGTACTCGTGAGGGTAACGACTTCTACCACGAAATGACCGATTCCAACGTAATCGACAAAGTTGCGCTGGTTTATGGCCAGATGAACGAGCCGCCGGGTAACCGTCTGCGCGTAGCACTGACCGGCCTGACCATGGCGGAAAAATTCCGTGATGAAGGCCGCGACGTTCTGCTGTTCATCGATAACATCTACCGCTACACCCTGGCCGGTACTGAAGTATCCGCGCTGCTGGGTCGTATGCCGTCTGCCGTAGGTTATCAGCCGACGCTGGCGGAAGAGATGGGCGTGTTGCAGGAGCGTATTACCTCCACCAAGACCGGTTCAATCACCTCTGTTCAGGCCGTTTACGTTCCTGCGGATGACTTGACTGACCCGTCTCCGGCGACCACCTTCGCCCACCTTGACTCTACCGTTACCCTGAGCCGTCAGATCGCTTCTCTGGGTATCTACCCGGCCGTTGACCCGCTGGACTCCACCAGCCGTCAGCTGGATCCGCTGGTGGTAGGTCAGGAACACTACGATACCGCGCGTGGCGTGCAGTCTATTCTGCAGCGTTACCAGGAACTGAAAGACATTATCGCCATCCTCGGTATGGACGAACTGTCTGAAGAAGACAAACTGCTGGTGGCTCGCGCACGTAAAATTCAGCGCTTCCTGTCTCAGCCGTTCTTCGTAGCAGAAGTATTTACCGGTTCTCCGGGCAAATACGTTTCGCTGAAAGACACCATCCGTGGCTTTAAAGGCATTATGGACGGTGAGTTCGATCACCTGCCAGAGCAGGCCTTCTACATGGTTGGTGCCATCGAAGAAGCCGTGGAAAAAGCGAAGAAACTGTAATGACTTTCCCCTGACTAGACAGGGGCGGCGCAGATTATCCCGGATCGCTGGCTTAAGACGGTGATTCGGGACTATCCACGGCGTCCCTTCAATAGAACGGGGGAGGTTTTCCGGGAGGTTGAAAATGGCTATGACTTATCACCTGGATGTTGTCAGCGCAGAACAGCAGATGTTCAGCGGTCTGGTACAGAAAATTCAGGTGTCAGGTAGCGAAGGTGAGCTGGGTATTTTCCCTGGCCACACGCCGCTGCTGACCGCCATTAAGCCTGGTATGGTGCGTATCGTTAAACAGCACGGCGAAGAAGAGTATATCTATCTCTCTGGCGGCGTGTTGGAAGTACAGGCAGGGACGGTTACCGTTCTGGCCGATACGGCGATTCGCGGCACAGATCTTGATGAAGCGCGTGCGTTAGAAGCGAAACGCAAAGCGGAAGAGCATATTCACAAAGCCCATGGCGACGTGGATTATGCCCAGGCTTCGGCAGAACTGGCGAAAGCCATTGCCAAGCTGCGCGTCATCGAACTGACCAAGAAAGCGATGTAATCAGGCTTAACAGCAGCTAATCATGCCAGCCCCAAACGGGCTGGCATTTTTTTTATAGATCCCGCCCCGCTCCCTCTTGCTACACAGCTAAAATTAAGCAGCTACAAAACGCCTTTTTTCGTTGTATTTATCCTCTACGGCGGTGCATTCTTGGGCGTGGTTATAATTGGAAAGCCGGTTAATTTCGCCAGGAGAAAAATGTAGTAATCTCAGGGCGAAACCGTTTAACTTTCCTCTGTAAAAATTCTATCAGGATGGCTATGTCTAACAGCGCAATGAGTGTGGTGATCCTTGCTGCCGGCAAGGGAACACGCATGTATTCCGATCTTCCTAAAGTCCTGCATACCCTGGCAGGAAAACCCATGGTTCAACACGTTATCGATGCCGCTAAAGGTGTCGGCGCGCGCGCAATCAATCTGGTTTACGGTCACGGCGGCGATCGGCTGAAGGCCACGCTGAGCGACGATGCGCTGAATTGGGTGCTGCAGGCTGAGCAGTTAGGAACCGGACACGCGATGCAGCAGGCTGCTCCTTTCTTTGCCGATGACGAAGATATCTTGATGCTGTACGGCGACGTGCCGTTAATCACCGTTGATACGCTGGCGCGGCTGTGCGCAGCGAAGCCGACAGGCGGAATTGGCCTGTTAACCGTGACGCTTGATAACCCCACCGGCTATGGACGTATCGTACGTGAAAACGGTGCGGTGACCGGCATCGTTGAGCAAAAAGATGCCTCGCCGGAGCAACTGACGATTCGTGAGATTAATACCGGCATTCTGGTGGCGAACGGCGGCGACCTGAAACGTTGGTTAAGCCAGCTCACCAACAACAATGCGCAGGGCGAATACTACATTACCGATATTATCGCGCTGGCCTCGGCGGAAGGACGACATATCGCTACCGTTCAGCCGTCACGCATTAGCGAAACGGAAGGCGTCAATAACCGCCTGCAGCTGGCGACGCTGGAACGTATTTATCAGACCGAGCAGGCAGAAAAGCTGCTGCTGGCCGGCGTAATGCTGCGCGATCCGGCGCGCTTCGATCTGCGCGGCGAGCTGCAGCACGGCCGTGATGTGGAGATCGATAGTAACGTGATCCTGGAAGGCCAGGTAAAGCTGGGCAATAACGTTAAGATCGGCACGGGCTGCGTGATCAAAAACAGCGTTATCGGCGACGGGTGTGAAATCAGCCCATACAGCGTAATTGAAGATGCTGAGCTGGAGGTCGCCTGTACCGTTGGCCCGTTTGCGCGCCTGCGTCCCGGCAGTCAGCTGGGTGAAGCCGCACACGTCGGCAACTTTGTAGAAATGAAAAAAGCCAGACTGGGCAAAGGCTCGAAGGCAGGTCACCTTAGCTATCTGGGCGATGCCGAGATCGGCTCTGGCGTAAATATCGGCGCCGGCACCATTACCTGCAACTACGACGGCGCCAATAAATCAAAAACCATTATCGGCGACGATGTATTTATCGGTTCCGATACGCAGCTGGTGGCGCCGGTAATGGTCGCGAGCGGCGCGACGATTGCCGCTGGCACCACCATTATGCAGGACGTGACCGCTGGCGAGCTGGTTTATAACCGTAAAGAACAGATTCAAAAATCGGGCTGGCAACGCCCGGTGAAGAAAAAATAAAACAATAACTCCCCACTCTCTACAAGGCTCGGGGAAACCAGCAACGCTGGTATATCAGGTCAGATGACAACGCTGGGCGCATCAGCGCCATGAGTCAGGAATAGAACTATGTGTGGAATTGTTGGCGCAGTCGCGCAACGTGATATCGCAGAGATACTGCTGGAAGGCTTGCGTCGTCTGGAGTATCGCGGCTATGACTCCGCGGGTTTAGCGGTAGTGGATCGACAAGGGCACGTCACGCGCCTGCGTCGCGTAGGTAAAGTACAGAAGCTGGCGGAGGCTGCCGAGCAGCATCCATTAATTGGCGGCACCGGTATTGCACATACCCGTTGGGCGACGCACGGCGAGCCGTCCGAAGTGAATGCGCACCCGCACATTTCTGAACATATCGTTATTGTGCATAACGGCATCATTGAAAACCATGAGCCGCTGCGTGAACTGATGATCGAACGCGGTTATCACTTCGTTTCGGAAACCGATACGGAAGTTGTGGCGCATTTGGTGCACTGGGAACAGAAACAGGGCGGCAGCCTGCGCGAAGTGGTACTACGCGTGATTCCTCAGCTGCGCGGCGCGTACGGTATGGTAATTATGGATAGCCGCGATCCGTCTCTGCTGGTGGCCGCCCGTTCAGGTAGCCCGCTGGTTATCGGCTGTGGCGTCGGTGAAAACTTTATCGCTTCCGATCAGCTGGCTTTGCTGCCGGTAACTCGCCGCTTTATCTATCTGGAAGAAGGCGATATCGCCGAGGTTACGCGTCGGGAAATCACTATCGTTGACCGCGCCGGTAATTCCGTCAAGCGCAGCGAAATCGAATCTACCGTGCAGTATGATGCCGGCGACAAAGGCGGCTACCGTCATTACATGCAGAAAGAGATCTACGAGCAGCCTAACGCGATTAAAAACACCCTGAGCGGGCGTTTTAGCCATGGCGAAGTCGATCTTTCTGAACTGGGGGCGAACGCTAATGACCTGCTGAGCCAGGTTGAACATATTCAGATCATCGCCTGCGGCACCTCCTACAACTCTGGCATGGTGGCGCGTTACTGGTTCGAATCGTTGGCTAACCTGCCCTGCGATGTGGAAATCGCCTCTGAGTTTCGTTATCGCAAATCGGCGGTCCGTAAAAACAGCCTGTTGATTACCCTGTCTCAGTCGGGTGAAACGGCGGATACGCTGGCCGCGCTGCGTTTGTCAAAAGAGCTGGGTTACCTCGGCTCGTTGGCTATTTGTAACGTCGCGGGTTCTTCTCTGGTGCGTGAATCCGATCTGGCGCTGATGACTAAAGCCGGAACGGAGATCGGTGTGGCCTCCACCAAGGCATTTACCACTCAGCTGACGGTATTGCTGATGCTGGTGGCGAAGATTGGCCGTCTGAAAGGCGTGGATGCGCAGGTTGAGCATGATATCGTCCATGCGCTGCAGGCGTTGCCGAGCCGCATTGAGCAGATGCTGGCGCAGGACAAGCTGATTGAAGCATTGGCGGAGGATTTCTCCGATAAGCATCACGCTCTGTTCCTCGGGCGTGGCGATCAGTATCCCATTGCAATGGAAGGCGCGCTGAAGCTGAAAGAGATCTCTTATATTCATGCGGAAGCCTACGCTGCTGGCGAGCTAAAACACGGTCCGCTGGCGCTGATCGATGCCGATATGCCGGTTATCGTCGTCGCGCCGAACAACGAACTGCTGGAAAAACTGAAATCCAACATCGAAGAAGTGCGCGCACGTGGCGGCCTGCTGTATGTGTTTGCCGATCGGGATGCGGGCTTTAACGACAGCGAAGGGATGAAGATCATTTCTTTGCCGCATGTAGAGGAAGTTATCGCCCCGATCTTCTATACCGTGCCGTTGCAGTTGCTCTCTTATCACGTGGCGCTAATCAAAGGCACCGACGTGGACCAGCCGCGTAACCTGGCAAAATCGGTTACTGTGGAATAAGGCGCGTGTTGCCTAAAGCGGCCGCAGGTGCGGCTGCTTTAGCGTAACGGGACAAACCCTAACGTGAAAAATCCGGTAATGCTGTTAAAAGCATGCCGGATTTTTTTATACGCAAAGCTGGCGGCGGCTAAACGCCGTTACCTTTGTTTAATCGCTCTGTTATATTTCCACTGTGGGATGCGGTTGGCGGCGCTATCGATCGACATTTTAATATTAATGAAGTTAAAGCTTGCAATGGGGATCGGACCCAGGATAGTATAGCGACATCGGTTTGAAACACAGACCTTATGTAAGCAGTTTTAGTAAAGCAGTCCTCAGTTCAAGCGTTATCTATTGATACCCTTCCTCGTGAGCTCCTCCTAAGTGCCCCATAAGTAAAAATCTGCAAAGCAGACCTATTCGTCACCAAGAGTGGCTCAAAAAACAATCAAGGAATTATCAATGTCTAACAAAATGACTGGTTTAGTAAAATGGTTCAACGCTGAGAAAGGTTTCGGCTTTATCACTCCTCAAGACGGCAGCAAAGATGTATTCGTACATTTCTCTGCAATCCAGAGCAACGATTTCAAAACCTTAGACGAAGGTCAGAAAGTTGAGTTCTCTATCGAGAACGGTGCTAAAGGCCCTGCAGCGGCCAATGTTGTCGCGCTGTAAGCGTTGATAACAGCTCGCTAGCCCTTACGATAGCGATGAAGGCAACAGCCTGAGCAGTTAAGTGTTAGTGATAAAAAACCCGCCTTGAGCGGGTTTTTTGTTTTTCATGATTGATAAGGAAATCACGATAATTTCTTCTGATGCCTTTTCCGCAATGGTTAAGTATGGCAAATCTGTTTTGCCAGGGTAAAGGGTGTCGCGCCGTTCATTTTTCCTGCGTCACAAAACTGTCATATTACGTACATCTCGCTGTCACCAAACTGTCCTATTTTCCCTCCTGCAGCAATACTAATCCTTACTACAACGGCATACACCCTGACCTTTACTCCCCTGGAGGGAATATGACACTGATGCGTAGCACCGTAGCCAAACTTGTTGCCGCCACCCTTTCGCTGAGCGCGGTTTCTGCTTTCGCAGCTACCGATCTGACTGGCGCAGGCGGCACCTTCCCGGCTCCGGTTTATGCCAAGTGGGCAGCGGATTATCAGCAAGCGACCGGCAGCAAAATTAACTACCAGGGCATTGGCTCCTCTGGCGGCGTTAAACAGATAATCGCGAAAACAGTTGATTTTGGTGCGTCCGATGCGCCAATGAAAGATGAAGATCTGCAAAAAAATGGCCTGTTCCAGTTTCCTACCGTGATTGGCGGCGTGGTGCTGGCGGTAAACCTGCCGGGCATTCAGTCTGGCCAGCTGACGCTGGACGGGCAGACCGTAGGTGATATTTACCTCGGCAAAATCAAAAAGTGGAACGACCCGGCCATCGCTAAACTGAATCCGGGCCTTAAGCTGCCAGAAACCAATATCGCTGTGGTACGCCGCGCGGATGGTTCCGGTACTTCCTTTGTCTTCACCAGCTATTTGGCCAAAGTGAACCAGGAGTGGAGCGAAAAAGTCGGCAAAGGCAACACGGTTAACTGGCCTACCGGCCTTGGCGGTAAAGGCAACGACGGCATTGCCGCTTTCGTACAACGTCTGCCAGGCTCCATCGGCTATGTGGAGTACGCGTACGCTAAACAGAACAAGCTGAGCTACACCAAGCTGATCGATGCCGATGGACAGCCGGTTTCTCCAACTGAAGAAACCTTCAGCAACGCAGCGAAAGGGGCGGACTGGAGCAAAAGCTACGCTCAGGATCTGACCAATCAGAAAGGCAAAGATGCCTGGCCGATCACCACCACCACGTTCATTCTGATGTACAAAGATCAGGCTAACGCGGAAAAAGGCGCTGAAGTGCTGAAGTTCTTTGACTGGGCGTATAAAGACGGCGACAAAACTGCCACCAGCCTGGACTACGCAACGCTGCCTGATTCAGTCGTCGAGCAGATTCGCTCAGACTGGAAAGCGCAGATCAAAGACAGTTCTGGCAAAGCGCTTTACCAGTAACCGGCTTTAACGGTGCCTGCACCGTCGCAGGGGTCGGCTGAAGGCCGACCCGCAGTATCCGGGCGGCTGAATGCCGCCCCTGTGAATTTCTTCTATCGAGACTTTTATGGCTGAATCCAGGCCGACCTTTAAGGCCCCAGGAAAACAAGGTGACATTATTTTCGGTGCGCTGGTTAAGCTGGCTGCGCTGATTGTGCTTTTGTTGCTTGGCGGCATCATTATCTCTCTGCTTATCTCCTCCTGGCCCAGTATTGAGAAATTCGGTTTCTCTTTCCTGTGGAATAAAGAGTGGGATGCGCCGAATGAGAACTTTGGCGCGCTGGTACCGATTTACGGTACGGTCGTTACCTCTATTATCGCCCTGTTGATTGCCGTGCCGGTCAGCTTTGGTATCGCGCTGTTTTTAACCGAACTGGCGCCAGGCTGGCTGCGTCGTCCATTGGGCGTGGCGATTGAGCTGTTGGCGGCCATCCCCAGTATCGTTTACGGCATGTGGGGGCTTTTCGTTTTTGCGCCGCTGTTTGCGGAATACTTCCAGACGCCGGTCGGTAACGTACTTTCCACTATTCCGTTTGTCGGCGCCCTGTTTGAAGGTCCGGCGTTCGGCATCGGCATCCTGGCTGCTGGCGTAATCCTTGCGATTATGATTATTCCTTACATCGCGTCGGTAATGCGCGATGTTTTCGAACAGACGCCGGTGATGATGAAAGAGTCCGCCTATGGCATCGGCTGTACCACCTGGGAAGTGATCTGGCGCATCGTCCTGCCGTTTACCAAAAACGGCGTGATCGGCGGCATTATGCTGGGTCTGGGACGCGCACTGGGTGAAACCATGGCGGTAACCTTTATTATCGGTAACACCTACCAGCTCGACAGCGTGTCGCTCTATATGCCGGGCAACAGTATTACTTCCGCGCTGGCTAATGAATTTGCCGAAGCGGAATCAGGCGTGCATGTTGCCGCGCTGATGGAGTTGGGGCTGATTCTGTTTGTCATCACCTTTATCGTACTGGCGATTTCCAAGCTGATGATTTTACGGCTGACGAAAAATGAAGGGGCGCGCTCATGACCACGCTGGATTTACATGCTCGTACCGAGCTACAGGCGTCGCGCCGTAAGATGCAGGCGCGACGCAGCATGCGCAACAAAATTGCGCTGACGTTATCGCTGCTTACCATGGCGTTCGGCCTGTTCTGGCTGGTATGGATCCTGTTTACCACCATTACCCGCGGCATCGATGGCTTCTCGCTGGCGCTGTTTACCGAAATGACGCCGCCGCCGAATACCGCTGGCGGCGGGCTGGCGAACGCCATCGCAGGCAGCGGCCTGTTAATCCTGTGGGCCACGCTGTTTGGTACGCCGCTGGGTATTATGGCGGGGATTTATTTGGCGGAATATGGCCGTAAATCCTGGCTGGCGGAGGTGATTCGCTTTATTAACGATATTCTGTTGTCGGCGCCGTCGATTGTGGTCGGGCTGTTCGTTTACACCATCGTGGTAGCGCAGATGCAGCACTTCTCCGGCTGGGCTGGGGTTATCGCGCTGGCGCTGCTGCAAATACCGATCGTGATCCGCACCACGGAAAACATGATGAAACTGGTGCCGGATAGTCTGCGCGAAGCGGCTTACGCGCTGGGTACGCCCAAGTGGAAGATGATCTCCGCCATTACGCTGAAGGCTTCGATTTCCGGCATTATCACCGGGGTGTTGCTGGCCGTCGCGCGTATTGCCGGGGAAACCGCCCCGCTGCTGTTTACTTCATTGTCGAACCAGTTCTGGAGTACCGACATGATGCAGCCGCTGGCTAACCTGCCGGTCACCATCTTTAAGTTCGCCATGAGTCCCTTTGCGGAATGGCAGAGCCTGGCCTGGGCAGGCGTATTGTTGATTACGCTGTGCGTTCTGCTGCTGAATATTCTGGCGCGTGTGATTTTCGCCAAATCGAAAAACTAATTACCGCGTGGTTGCGACGGCGCGGCGTTAAGAGAAAGAGAAGACTATGGTTAATCAGACTTCCGGCAAACTTCAGGTTCGCGATCTGAATTTCTATTACGGAAAATTCCATGCGCTGAAAAACATCAATCTGGAGATTGCCCGTAATCAGGTCACCGCCTTTATCGGCCCTTCCGGCTGCGGCAAATCGACCCTGCTGCGCACCTTTAATAAAATGTACTCGCTGTATCCGGAGCAGCGAGCCGAAGGCGAAATTTTATTGGATGGCGAGAATATTCTGGCCGACGCGCAGGATATCGCCCTGCTACGCGCGCGCGTCGGCATGGTCTTCCAGAAGCCGACGCCGTTCCCAATGTCAATTTATGACAATATTGCTTTTGGCGTTCGTCTGTTTGAGAAGCTGCCGCGTGCCGAGATGGATGAACGCGTGCAGTGGGCGCTGAGTAAAGCGGCGCTGTGGAATGAAACCAAAGACAAGCTACATCAGAGCGGCTATAGCCTTTCTGGCGGTCAGCAGCAGCGCCTGTGTATTGCGCGCGGTATCGCTATTCGACCGGAAGTGCTGTTGCTGGACGAGCCTTGCTCGGCGTTGGATCCTATTTCAACGGGCCGTATCGAAGAGCTGATTACCGAGCTGAAACAGGATTACACCGTGGTGATCGTTACGCATAATATGCAGCAGGCTGCACGCTGTTCCGATCACACCGCATTTATGTATCTGGGCGAACTGATTGAATTCAGCGATACCGACACGCTGTTTACCAAACCGCATCAGAAACAAACTGAAGACTACATCACTGGCCGCTATGGTTAACTGGAGATCGGTATGGACAATTTAAACCTGAACAAGCATATCTCCGGCCAGTTTAACGCTGAGCTTGAGCATATCCGCACCCAGGTGATGATTATGGGCGGCATGGTAGAGCAGCAGCTCACCGATGCAATTACCGCGATGCATAATCAGGATGCTGAGCTGGCGAAGCAGGTTATCGATGGTGACCAGAAGGTCAACATGATGGAAGTGGATATTGATGAGGCCTGCGTGCGTATTATCGCCAAGCGCCAGCCGACCGCCAGCGATTTGCGGCTGGTAATGGCGATCATCAAAACCATTTCTGAGCTGGAGCGCATTGGCGACGTCGCGGAAAAAATCAGCCGTACGGCGCTGGAGAAGTTCAGCCAGCAGCATCAGCCGCTGTTGGTCAGCCTGGAGTCGTTGGGGCGACATACAATCCAGATGCTGCATGACGTTCTGGACGCCTTCGCGCGGATGGATCTGAGCGCGGCGGTAGAAATTTATCGTGAAGATAAAAAAGTCGACCAGGAATATGAAGGCATTGTGCGTCAGCTGATGACCTACATGATGGAAGATCCGCGTACGATTCCCAGCGTACTGACCGCCCTGTTCTGTGCCCGCGCCATCGAACGTATTGGTGACCGCTGCCAGAATATTTGCGAAATCATCTTCTATTTCGTAAAGGGGCAGGATTTCCGACACGTGGGCGGCGACCGTCTCGACAAATTGCTGGCGGGTGAAGAAAACGGCAGCAGTCCCGCCTGATTTAAGCGACCCGCAGGCCATAGCGGTCTGCGGGTTGGCCTCTTAGCTTGCTTAAGAGGATAATCTTTATCTGCGATGCTCACGGCGTGAACGAGTGAGAAATAATTTTCTTAATAAACTTTTTCTTGCGCAGAGGCTATCACGCCTTCTACTTTGCTTCATTTTTCCCCTCATCCGCTAATAATGACATGGCGATAAGCCTTAAAGAGTGATTGCTACAGCTAATATATCTTTTCGCCAGGTTATAAATAATATTTATTCATGGCAGCCATGCATTAGCGCATTGTTTATTATTAGTCTTAAAGATTTTATTTTGTGCGGGTAAGCGCCTTGCAGTATGTATTTTCCACTGCTTAGTTAATACGAAGTGCTAAATGAACGCAGCTGCTTATATCCCAAGAAATAAGATTAAATTCATCAAGTGCTTTCGTCTTAACTAAAGCGAAAAGCATTCCCATAGTTTGTCTTATCACTATATAACTGCCCCCTGATTTATTTACAGGGAAGTAGAGATATGAAGGTAAAATTAATCGCTTTAGCCGTATCAGCAATGACCATAAGCGGTGCATGGGGGCATGGTTATTTAATGGATCCGCCGAGCAGGGCTTATCAATGTAAGCTGGGCAATAATCAGGAGTGCGGTAACGTCACCTGGGAGCCGCAGAGCGTAGAACAAAAATCAGGGTTTCCAGACGCTGCGTTACCGTACGATGGTGAACTGGCCAGCGCTGGTATTCCATCCTTTTCGCAGCTCAATCGCCAATCCGCCGACGCCTGGGCTAAAACCTCTATAAAGGCGGGCCGGCAGACTTTTGTCTGGCATCATACCGCGCCTCATAAAACAACCAACTGGCGTTACTACATCACTAAACAGGGATGGGATCCTAACGCGGCTTTGACCCGTGATGCATTTGAGTTAACGCCCTTCTGTGTGATTGAGGGTAATGGCCAGGCACCCGCGGTAGAAACGGCGCATGAATGTGATGTGCCTGAGCGTACCGGCTATCAGGCTATTTATAGCGTGTGGGAAATCGCGGATACCGCGAACAGTTTCTATCAGATAGCCGATATTGTCTTTGCCGGGGATAATCCTACGCAGGCCGATCCGTCCGATAGCTGGGGCAGAATGCTGGAGGGGCAGATGTATGGTAAAAATCTACGGGCAGGCGACAAGGTTAAGGTTCGTTTTTTCCGGGCCGATGCAGAGCTGATCTCTTTTACCACCACGCTAACCATCACCGATGAGCTTACCGATAAAAATCGCTGGTCTAAAGCTTTGGCGGCGGCGGTGAATGAAAAAGCCGACGCTGAGAAATGGGGCATTCGCGCTGGGGTAAAAGATGCGCAGGGGAAAATTGAACCGGTTTTTGGCGCCAATAAGATCTATATCTCTTCAGCGCCGGAAACTCTGGATCCGGTACGCAGGCTACAATCGATTGCGATCTCTTATGAAGAGAGCGCCACAAATACTAACGAACAGTTAGAAATTAGCGAGTTACTCACCAGCAAGGTACAAAATGGGAAATCGACCCTGACATTTAACCTCTGGACTGCCGGTAAATGGGCGGTGGAAGCGAAGGTATACGACAGCATTGGCACGGTAAAGGGCTATACCAAAACCGCGTTGGAAAATGTCGATGGACCTATTTCCTTTGATTTGGACCAAGTTACAGCAGATGAAACTTACACACTCAGCCTTATCGCCACCAACGAGCAGGGCGAGCTAATCCAGGCGAAGCCGCAGCAGTTTACGCTGCAGTCCGCTACCCCGGAAGCGGAGAAGCCCGCGGCGGATACCGTGAAGTACGACGAAACGTTCCCCCATAACAAATCAAGCTACAAATCCGGTACGCGGGTATTACAGCCTAAAAACGGTAAGGTTTATCAATGTAAACCTTTCCCGTATTCAGGCTATTGCTCACAGTGGTCGAGCAGCGCGACGCAATTTGAGCCTGGCATCGGCTCACACTGGCAGCAGGCGTGGATTGAAAAATAAACGTTTGTGACGAAACAGTCGCCTCAACGCTGGCAGCAGGGTTGAGGCGTTTCTATGAACGGACCGGGCTTTAGCGGGTAAGATGCCAGCCGCGTGTGCGCCACATCGCAGGCAGCTGCGCCAAATCGTTAAACGTCGTTACCAGTGGGTGGTCGAGCGGGGGATTATGCGCATCGGCGCAATAGTAAAAAACCGGAATGCCCGCCGCGATGCCAGCCCGCGCGCCCGCTTCCGAATCATCAACCAGCAGGCAATGTTCAATCGGCACCTGCATTTGCTCAGCCGCATGAAACATCAACTGCGGGTCCGGCTTCCAGTGACCAATATCGTAGCCGCTGTACAGGCGATCGCCAAAGAAAGGCAGCAGGCCGGTCAGCCCCAACGAGTGCTGCATCTTTTTAACCGTGCCGTTGGAGACCACGCACGCCGGTACTGAAATCTGCGCTAACAGATCGCCGGCACCGGGGATCGGCTGAAGCTGCGCCTCAAACAGGCGGGCCACCTCCGCGCGATACGCTTGCTCAAAGGTTTCTACTGCTACATCCAGCGGATGCTGCTGTTGAACATCGGCAATAATATCGTAGAGTTTGACACCCTTATATTTTTCAAACATCTCCTGTAATGGCAGATGCACGCCGTAGCGGGAAAAAGTAGAAACATACGCCTGGGTACAGAGTAATTCGCTGTCCACCAGCGTCCCATCACAGTCGAAAAACAGACACTCAATCGTCATCCTGCCTCATCCTTACCAGGGGAAAAGTTCACTTTACCCGACTGAGCATAAAATGCGACCCTGCCGCACGCAGGAAACCGCAACCGTTTGCGAAAAATCAGTGTACTGTTGCGCCAAAATCGCTAGCATACGCGGCGACCTCTTTTCCCGTTCGGATGTAACAAATGACTAAACAAGGCTTACTACAGCGCCTGTTCCGGCTGCAGGAACATGGCACTACGGTGCGTACCGAAGTGATTGCCGGTTTTACCACTTTTTTAACGATGGTTTATATCGTTTTTGTAAACCCGCAAATCCTCGGCGCGGCGGGCATGGATACCCAGGCGGTATTTGTGACGACCTGTTTGATCGCTGCGTTGGGCAGCATACTGATGGGAGTCTTTGCTAACCTGCCTGTCGCGCTGGCGCCTGCGATGGGCCTGAATGCCTTTTTCGCCTTTGTGGTGGTTGGCGCGATGGGCTATTCGTGGCAGGTCGGCATGGGGGCCATTTTCTGGGGCGCAACGGGCCTGTTATTGCTCACGCTTTTCCGCATACGTTACTGGATGATCGCCAATATTCCTCTGGCGCTGCGTACCGGCATTACCGCCGGGATCGGGCTGTTTATCGCGATGATGGGGCTGAAAAACGCCGGTATTATCGTAGCGAATGAGGCCACGCTGGTCACGGTTGGCGACCTATCCTCGCATAGCGTTCTGCTGGGGGCGCTGGGCTTTTTTATTATCGCTGTACTGGCGTCACGCAACATTCATGCCGCGGTGCTGATCTCGATAGTGA
This sequence comes from Mixta hanseatica, assembly GCF_023517775.1. Classification (NCBI taxonomy): domain Bacteria; kingdom Pseudomonadati; phylum Pseudomonadota; class Gammaproteobacteria; order Enterobacterales; family Erwiniaceae; genus Mixta; species Mixta hanseatica. The sequence goes on from NZ_CP082904.1 coordinate 4,280,271, forward strand.
TTACCACGCTGGCCGGTCTGCTGCTGGGCGATGTGAAATACAACGGCATCTTCTCTGCACCGCCGGCGATTAACTCGGTGATTGGTCAGGTTGATCTGGGCGGTGCGTTTACGCTCAATATGGCCGGCGTGATTTTCTCTTTTATGCTGGTTAACCTGTTTGACTCTTCCGGAACCCTGATTGGCGTGACGGATAAAGCCGGGCTGGCGGATAAAGAGGGTAAATTCCCGCGTATGAAGCAGGCGCTGTTGGTAGATAGCGTAAGCTCGGTGGCCGGTGCGGCTATCGGCACCTCTTCCGTAACGGCCTATATTGAAAGCTCTTCAGGCGTCTCTATTGGTGGACGTACCGGGCTGATGGCGGTGGTTACCGGAATACTGTTCTTGCTGGTGATGTTCCTGTCGCCGCTGGCGTCGATGGTGCCGGGCTACGCGGCCGCTGGCGCGTTGATTTATGTCGGCGTACTGATGACATCAAGCCTGGCGCGCGTAAAGTGGGACGATTTGACCGAGGCGGTTCCCGCTTTTGTGACCGCAGCCATGATGCCGTTCAGCTTTTCCATCACTGAAGGCATCGCGCTGGGCTTTATTTCCTGGTGTGTAATGAAAGCAGGAACCGGTCGCTGGCGCGAAATCAATCCCTGCGTAGTGGTGGTAGCGCTGCTGTTTGTGCTAAAAATCGCTTTTGTTGATTCACATTAATTAGAGGGCGCTGCGGCCTGCGGCCTGCGGCCTGCGGCCTGCGGCCTGCGGCCTGCGGCTGCAGCTGCCTTTCTGCTGGCATACTGGTAAGCCTTAACGTCTGCGGTCCCATATTCGCTTTATTCAGTTCAATATCCCTCAACGTATTCCAGTTGTGCTGCTCATCAATTTCCCATAAACGTAAACGGCTGGTGGCTGGCGACAGCGCACAAGACCAGATAAGCAGGGGTTCAACATCGCATACCGCCTGCACATCAGGGAAAGTATGCGAGCGCAAACGGCCAGAAGCAGGGTGTAGACGCAGAGAACCGCCGCAGTCATTATTTTCCCCGGTTAGCTTGAGTACGCTTTGCCGCAACGTCCAGATTTGCGTTATCGCTTCCAACGGGTCCTGCTGCGCGTTAATCCACGCTTTTTCGCCAGAAGAGAGATATTGCAGATGATGCTCCAGCGTTTGGCGACTATGCGCCCGTACTATCTCCATATCCAGTCCGGCCCGGCTCTGTTCTTCAGCCAGCAGCACGCCAACCATATTGCCGGCGTAGGCGATGCTGAAATCGGGAAGGTCGGGATCGATAAAACAGGGACGGCCGTTGGGGGTGGTGGTTAAGGCGGGAAGCTGGGACATGCCGTAAATACGCAGCATAAGCTCAGCCAGTAGCATTCGCGCGGCCAGATAACGGCTACGGCGCTTCTCGCTCAGCAATCGGGCTTTTTCCACTATATCAGCCGGGATACGCTGTACGTCTGCCCGGTTTTGAGCAAGCGTCCAGCGTACAAAATGACTTGCCATCTGTCGCTCCGTGAAAATGGTCGGATAATCATCAATTGCATTGTAAGAATTTTCCGAGCCTTTTGCACCCGGCTTTACTTGCTGCGCGGCGCTTTTCGGAATAGGTTTAAAATAGCGCAAGGAAAAAGTCCGCAGGGCAGCCCGCAGACCTCGGAAAAGGCTTCAGGCAAAACGGCAGGCTTCATTAAACGTCAGACGAGGCAGACGCGGGTGTAGTTTACTGGCTTCACCGTAGCCCAGATTGATCAGCATATTAGCTTTCCAGTTACTCTCGGCAAAAAATAGCGCGTTGACCTTTTCTGCATCAAATCCCGACATCGGTCCCGCATCCAGGCCCAGCGCACGTGCCGCCAAAATTAAATAGCCCGCCTGTAAGCTGCTGTTACGAAAAGCGGTCTCTTCGGCCAGCGCCGGGCTGCTGGTAAACCAGCTACGGGCGTCAGCCCAGGGAAAAAGCTGCGGCAATCGCTCATAAAACTCTCCATCAGAGGCCACGATCACCGTCACCGGCGCTGACAGGGTTTTTTCTACATTACCGCTGGAGAGGGTCGGTTTCAGTTTTTCTTTGCCCGCCGCGCTGGTAATAAAAACAAAGCGCCCCGGTGAAGCGTTAGCCGAAGTTGGAGCCAGGCTAACCAGCTGATAAAGCTGCTGCAATAATACTGAATCGATCGCTTTGTCCTGCCAATGGCTGTGGGTTCTGGCCGTGGTAAATAAGATATCCAGCGCCTGATGATCCAGAGGAACTGCCATGCCGATCTCCTGACTGTCCGTTTACAAGTAGAAAAAATGTTAGCGGCTGGCACGCTTATTGACCAAGAGGATTTATTTATGGCTTGTCAGGTTTGGCGCTGTGCTTTGCCGGTAATATTAATAATTAATATTAGATTTTTTATCTTTCATTTACTCATTTTCATTTTAACCTTTACCATAAACGCATCTTGTGAATAATCAGGGGGCCATTGGAACTGATTGAAAATAAATGAGCAAGAAGACATTAATAAATTCATATAGTGTCCCTGTTTATACTCTGTATTAGAGTAAACAACAGGAGCCCGCTGTAGCTGGGTAAAAATATGAGGGATATATCACATGTTGCAAATTAACCTGGCCATCTCCGATAAGTACCCTGCCGTTCACTGTTTCCTTTGTCATTATCTTAAGCAAGAGTTAGGTTGTCATATCATAGCCGACATCGTATTAAATGAAGAGCAGTTGCTTCGACAGGCAGATCGGATGCAGCCTGATGCGATAATCACCGATCTTTCCAGCTATAGCGATAGCGGCCAGCTGTATGGCGTGGCAAAAATCAGAGCGATAAAACAGCGTTTCCCACGCGCAAAAATCATTCTGTATACCGAGTTTAATAATGTCCCTATTCTAAAGAAAGCGGTTAACTACGGAGTTGATGCTATTGTCAGTAAATATGATGCCGTAAGTGAAATAAAAAAAGCATTATGCGAGGTCTTTGTTAAAAAGCACAGCGCGACCTGGCTTTCTAAGCAGGTAAAATCCATTATTGAAAGCGATATTGAAAAATCTAGGCGGCTAACGGCAAAAGAGTGGGAAATTATTCAGCTTTATTCGATGGGGTTTTCTCTGTCCAGCATTGCTAAAAAGCAAAACCGTGCGGTAAGTACCGTCGCCACGCAAAAATATAATGCGATGAAAAAGCTAAACGTTAATTCCAACAGTGAGCTGATACAGTACGCCTGTATAAATAATATTATCTGATTTTTTCTCGTTGCTTATTAAAAAAGGATTTTAGTAATGCGCTCCAGAAAAGTTAATGCCGTTATAGCGGCGTTTTTTTCCGTGTTAACTATTGCCCCAGGGAGCGGGTATAGCCTGACGTTACAGGAAGCCGTATTGGCAGCCAGCGTATATGACAGTGAAATCGCTGCTGCACGCAATGCGCAGCGGGCGGATAGCCAAAAAAGTCTGCAGGGTTTCGCCAGCCTGTTACCGGTTGTGAGCATAGAAGGATCCTATAGTAAGCAGGATCAGCCTAAAGCGCCCTATGCGGTGGGCGTCACGCGTCATAATTACAGCCTTAACCTTACGCAGCCCCTATTCGATATCGCGAAATATGCGGCATGGAAGCGCGGCGACGCTATCGCTAACTATGCTGACGTTACGCTGATGCTGGCGGAGCAAACCCTTATCACCCGCGTTGCGGAAGCTTATTTCCATGTCATCTATCAACGAGATGTACTGGCCAGCGCGCGCAATGCGAAATCCGCCTATGGTAAACAACTGAGTCAAACGCAGGTTGCCCTCCAGGTGGGTGAAGGTACGCGGCTTGAACGGGACGAGGCGCAGGCCAACTACGATCGGGCCATTGCGGAGGAAATTGCCGCCAAAAACGATCTGGAGGAGGCCGGGATGATTTTCTCTCGCCTGACCGGACGCAATCCTGATGAAATCCAGCCGGTTATGATGGGATGCGTAATGGGCTTGCCCGTTTCCGATAATTTTAAAGCCTTACAGCAGCAGGCCGTGAAAAATAATCTCCAGGTGCGCGCCGCGCTTTTTCAACTGGAGCAAAGTAAAGCTGACCTGATTGCCGCGCATGGCGCGCATTTGCCGGTTGTAACGCTACAGGCGGGTTACGGCACCAACTGGAGTAAGGCGGAGAAAACCAATCTGCGCGATATTGCACTTGGCACCACCTCAAAAACGCGTTCCAGCAGCATTGGCATTAACGTTTCCCTGCCTTTATTTGCCGGCGGCTCATATATCTCTCAGTCAATAGAAGCCGTTCGACGACGTGAACAGGGAAAAGATTTGCTGGAGGATGCGCGCCGTAAGGCGCGCCAGGAAACGCAATCCGCCTGGCTTAAATTAAAAAATGGCCGGAGCCAGTACCTGGCGGAAAAGAAAGCGTTAGCCTCGGCCAGGAATAAAGCGAGCTCAACCGCCTATGGGAGAAAAGTAGGGTTAAGGACCATTATTGATGAGTTAAATGCGGAGCAAGAATATTACAAAACTCTGCAAACCCTGGCGAAAGTGCAATATGACTATCTAAACGCCAGACTGAAATTATCCCTGGAATTAGGCGAGCTGGATTATTCGAAGCTGGATGATTACCGCTGTGCTGCAAATAATAAAACCATCATTAATTAAACAAGGACGTTAATTGAATGAGTGAATCATTATTTCGTCAGGAAGCGCTGGAGGCGAATAAAACCACCATGATTGGCACCGTGGCTTTATATTGCCCGCCCTGGCGCTGGTTAATCGTTTCTTTCGTGGGGGTAATGACTCTGGCAATAGCCGCTTTCTTTATTTTTGGTAGTTATACCAAGCGCGAAACCGCATCGGGGCAGCTGTTGCCGGCGAAAGGAATCATGAATATCGCGGCCATCACCACGGGCACCGTGGTGGATATTACCGTAGAAGAAGGTCAGAGCGTGAAAAAGGGTGAGGCGATCGCCACCATCTCTTCGGAGGTTTATACCGCGCTGGGGCTCACGCGTGAAAAAGTGGCGCAGCAGTTGGATATTCAACGTGCTCGCCTGAAAGCTGATTTAGACAATCAGGAAAAATTGTTTGCCGAGGAGATGAAAGGGCTTAAAGAGCGCGAACGGCTGTTAAGCGCCCAGCTGACGCAGCTGGGTCTTCAGCAGCAACAGCGGTCCCGCCAGGCCCGGCTGGCGCGCGGGCAACAGGAAAAAATCACCTTGATGCGCCAGCAGGGCTACGCCTCAAATAGCCAGGTCGAGCAGCAGGAAGCGGCGGTTATCGATGCTGAAACACGTCTACAGGATATTGCCCGCCTGCAGTTGGATATGCAGCAGCAGCTGGCCCAAATGCGCCAGCAGCTGCGCGAACTGCCGATGAATGCACGAAATAAACAAAACGAGATTGAGCGCCGACTGTCTGAAATCGATCAATCCGTGGCTGAAAACGAATCACGGCGATCGGTGGTGCTGCGTGCGCCAGCGAATGGCATGGTGGGCTCGGTGATGACTAAAACGGGTCAAATGGTGAATGCCGGTCAATCACTGTTTTCACTGTTGCCGGATGATGGGCAGCTGCAGGCGCGCATTATGGTCAGTAGCCGGGCGATCGGTTTCATTCAGCCCGGGCAGAAAGTAGTGCTGCGCTATCAGGCGTTTCCCTTCCAAAAATTTGGTCAACAGTATGGCAAGGTCATTGACGTTTCCCGCGTGGCGCTGTCGCCACAGGAGGTTGCCACGCTTACCGGCACTAATAATATCCAGGAACAGCATTATCGCGTGGTGGTTAAGCTGGATAAGCAAGAGATCAACGTTTATGGCCGCAAGGAAAAGCTTCGTCCCGGCAGTGCGCTTGAGGCGGATTTCCTGATCGATAACCGACGCCTCTATGAATGGGTTCTGGAGCCGCTTTATGCGCTTGGCCGTCGTTCAGGGAATTAATTTAAATCGCCATCGGCACACCATAGGGAGTGGTATTGTTCATGAAGTTTTTAGACGCACTGAATTTTAGCTGGCGCCGTAAATTACCGGTTATGCAGCAAACGCAGGCAACGGAGTGCGGCATGACCTGTGTCGGCATGATTGCCAACTATTTTGGGCACGGCATCGATATGGTCACGCTGCGTAAGCGGTTTCCCACTTCGCTAAAGGGCGCCACGCTGGCGGATGTGATGCTGATCGCACATCAATTGGGTATGGCGGGACGAGCGCTGCGCCTTGAGTTGGATGAACTGGAGAAGCTGCGCTGCCCTTGCATATTACATTGGGAAATGAACCATTTCGTAGTGCTGAAAAGTGTCTCGAAAGAGAAGATAACCATTCACGATCCAGCCAGAGGAAAACGTGACATTCCGTTGGATGAGGTATCGCGCTGCTTCACCGGCATTGCGCTGGAGCTGTTGCCCGGCGCTACCTTCACCCAGGTGCAGGAAAAACAATCCATCTCCATGCTAAAGTTGATCGGGAACGTTATCGGCATCCGCTCGGCTCTTGCGCAGGTTTTAATTCTGTCGGTGGCGCTGGAACTCTTTGGCATCCTGTCCCCTTTTTATATGCAGTGGGTAATGGACCAGGTATTAGTCTCGGCAGATTATGACCTGCTTACGCTGCTGGGCAGCGGTTTTATTATCGTTACCTTACTAAGCGTAGCGATATCGGCGTTGCGATCCTGGGTGACAACCTGGTTTTCCAGCCTGCTTAGCGTGCAATGGACAGCGAATGTTTGTTCACATCTGCTCGGCTTGCCGGTCTCCTATTTTGAGACGCGGCACGTGGGCGATGTACTTTCACGCTTTGGTTCCATCGGCACCATACAAAGTACCCTTACCGGCCGCTTTATCAGCTCTATCCTTGATGGCATTATGGCGGTTGTCACGCTGGGCATGCTGTTTATCTACAACGTTAAGCTGGCCTGGCTGGTGTTGGCTCTGCTGGTCGCCTATACCCTGATCCGCTGGGTTTCATTCCGTCCCTTTCGTCAGGCCAATGAAGATCAGATTACCGCTGCGGCGCGGGCGCAATCCCAACTGCTTGAGTCCATTCGCGGCGTTAAGGCGGTGAAGCTGAATAACAAACAGGAAATCCGCGTCGCGGCCTATGCCAATGCGCTGGTGGAAAGCACTAATAAAGGCGTGGCGATTCGGCGTTTATCGATCGGTTTTAGTTCGATACAAAGTCTGATCTCTGGCATCGGGCGTATTGTTTTGATCTGGATGGCGGCCCTGCAGGTGCTTGAAGGCAATTTTACCAGCGGGATGCTGGTGGCTTTTATCAGCTTTTCCGATCAGTTTATCGCTCGCGCTTCAGGGCTGGTTGATGCCGTTATCGATTTCACCATGTTGCGTCTGCACGGCGAGCGTCTGGCTGATATTGTATTAACCGAACCGGAGGCGGATATGGAAACGCTGCTGCCTGCGGTTGCCAGAGCAGGCGATACGCCGCCTTCGCTGACTATTAACAATCTCTGTTTTCGTTATGCGGAAACGGAGCCGTATGTGATTCACCATTGCTCTCTCTCCGTGGCAGCCGGCGAGTCGGTGGCGATTATCGGCCCTTCCGGACAGGGTAAAACCACGTTGGCCAAGCTGATAATGGGGCTGTTGAAGCCGGAGTCGGGCGAGATAGAAATAGACGGTATCGACATTAAAAAACTGGGCATGCGCAACTACCGCGATCGTCTGGGTTGCGTTATGCAGGACGATATTTTGTTTGCCGGCTCCATTTCCGACAACATCAGCTTTTTCGATGCCTCTCCGGTCCAGGAAAACATCGAGGCCGCGGCAAAACTGGCGCAGATCCATGAGGATATCGCCGCGATGCCGATGGGTTATCATAGTCTGGTGGGCGATATGGGATCTTCCTTATCCGGCGGTCAGATTCAGCGCGTATTATTAGCCAGAGCGCTTTATCGTCGGCCGTCGCTGCTTATTCTTGATGAGGCATCCAGTCATCTTGATGTCGACCGCGAACGCTGTATCAATGAGGCGATAAAAAATATGCCGGTAACCCGCATTATCATCGCCCATCGGCCTGAAACCATCTGTAGCGCCGACAGGATTATTTTGTTAAACCAGGGAAGCGTAACGGAAATCGATAAAGGTCGCTATATGCTTTCTCATAATAAAGAAAACTAATTAACAGGTATTTAAGTGTGCTTTTAAATATCTCCTCTCTATAAGAACGGCTTTAGTAAATTTAAAAAAATCTACTGAGCAAAAGGAAATAATAGAGTCTTTACTATTGTTGTCGCTCTGGTCTGTAAATAGCATATGAACGTCAGGATACCTGACCGAAACTGTGGTAATCAATTAATTAACTCATTTTAAAGAGGATATTTATATGCGCAATTTAACGTTGAATGAAATAAGTCAGGTTTCAGGCGGCGAATTTTTCGAAACCATAGGCGCTATGGCAATTGGCTGCATTGCCGGCACTGCTTCTGGCATATTAAAAGCCGCTACGGTAGGCGGTAAGAGTGGAGGGGTTCTGGGCGCTGGCATTATCGGTAGTCTTGGCGGCGTAGTGGTTGGCGGCGTTACCGGCAGTATTGTGGGGACCATGTATGGCATGGTAAACAGCTGGGAGAAAACATTCGAATGGTTCAATAAAACTATTGAGCAATGGTTTGATATAATTTTGCCGCTGCCGAGATAAGCGACATTCCCACGCCTGTTTAAACTATTCAGTAAGATAAGTAGCGGATGCGTTATTTATCCTTTTTACTGGAGCGTGTTATCTATTTCACAGGAAAAAGAGTTAGTGATTTAAAATTTAGTGTGGGGTCGCCTGTTTTTAATTAAGATTATCATCGATGCGGCAACAGAATATCTTCAATGCGTCGGTTAACCGGCCAATATGGCCTCCTGCGGCGAAGATGTGAATGTTTATGATTAACTCATTAAATGAAAATTGCTGGAGCTTTCTTTTTTCTGGCGTTAATACATGACGCCAGAAAGTTGAAAATGTCATTTAACCGCAACATCTTTTTTATGCAAAATAAATGGAGATTACAATGCAAAAAAAATTATTAGGAACAGCGATGGCGCTAACAGTGACTGTTATGGCATTTCCGGCCAGCGCGGCAGATGGGACCATTACTATCAATGGCAAACTGACACAGCAGACCTGTACGGTAAAAGTTAATAACGGCGCCGCAGATGCCGTGATTACCCTGCCTTCCTTGTCTACCTCTGCGCTGGATACCGCAGGCAAGCTGGCGGGCAGAACCGCCTTCACCTTGAACCTGACGGACTGTACGCCCACTACCGGTAGCGTACGCGCCTATTTTGAGCATGGCCCAACGGTTGATGCGGCTACCGGCCGCCTGACTAACATGGTTAGCAACGGTGCGAAGCAGGTACAGGTTCAACTGAGAGACGACAGAGAAACTGATGTGTATGTCGGTAACACCATTCAGCGTGATAGCCCAGCTACGGCGTTGTCGTCCAGCGGCTCAGCCGAGCTGATTTACAGCGCGTACTATTATGCGACAGGCAAGGCAACCGCTGGTGAGTTGGCGACATCAGTGACCTATTCTATTGATTATCAATAATCCGCGTCCTGTTATTTGATAAAAATGCAGGAGTTATGCTCTTGCATTTATTCATTTTTATTCGTTAACTTCAGGGGCTGCTTCAGGGATGAATATAAAATTTTCTTCACTGCTCTTTTCCGCTTTATTGTTAACCGCAATGTCTGCTTCGGCCGGCATTGTCATCAACAGTACGCGCGTTATTTATCCTGAAGAAAAAAACGAGGTTACCGTACGTCTGGAAAGTCAAAACGATTATTCCTCTCTGATTCAGTCATGGATTGATAGCGGTAATAAATCTCAGGAAATTAAAAATATTAACGTTCCCTTTGTTCTGCTTCCTCCCATTACGCGCATTGAACCGCATCAGGGACAAACCTTGCGCATTAGCTATCTGGAGGAAGGATTTAATTTACCCGCAGACAGGGAGTCTGTCTTCTGGCTAAACGTGTTAGATATTCCGCCTAAGGCGTCAGGCAAGGGCGAGAATCTATTGCAAATGGCGATACGTACCCGGATTAAGCTTTTTTTCAGGCCAAAAGCGCTGCAGGATGCTTCACCGGCAGAGGCTGCGGAAAAAATCATCTGGCGTTTAGTAAAAGATAATAAAAAAACCGTTCTTGAAGCAGATAATCGTTCCCCTTTTCATATTTCTATCACATCAGTAGAAGCGAAGTCGGCGAGCGGAACGTTGAATGCGCCAGGGGAAATGATCGCCCCTTTTTCAAAAGCCGTTTACGCTTTTCCGGGAAATAAATTTACCCTGAGTAAATTCAAATATATTTATATCAACGATTATGGCGCCAGCGTTCCAATAGAAAGAGAGATTTAATCACATTAAATAACCCACCTCATGAAGGGCACCTTTATGTCATCTTTCTTCTCCTTTCACGATTCTCTTTATCCTGCAAGAAAAGAGGCGCTGCCGTGGCGAATTTGCGCCATTGTTTTCTGTATGTCGCATAGCGTAGCGGCTACTGACGTGACGTTTGATCCCATATTTATTGACCAGACAGCAGGTGACCGCATTGATATTACCCGTTTTAACGGCAAGTTTAAAATCCCGCCAGGCCTGTATGTTAGCGATATTTATTTAAATGACCAGCTGCTGGGGCGAGAAAATGTCATTGTGCGGGCAGATAAAGAGGAATCTGTTATCTGTTTTAATCAGGCGCTGATTAAACTGACCGGTTTTCGTATCAGCCTGCTTTCACCCACGCAGCAAGATGCCCTGCGTCAGGAGAACAGCTGCACTGCTCTGGAATCGCTGCAACCCTCCTCCCAGGCGCGCATGGTATTGGGTGATATGCGGCTTAACCTACAGATACCGCAGGCGTGGCTTAACCGAGCCGCGCGCGGTTATGTTGACCCGGAGCTATGGGAAGAAGGCAGCAACGCGCTGTATGCCAGTTACGATAACAGCTACTTTAAACAGGAATCGGGTAAGTTTGATACAGAATCTTTTTATAGCAAGCTGGGCGGCAGCATTAACTTTCATGGCTGGATGTTTCGTCATGCCGGGGCATGGCGATGGAACAAAGATAACGGCAACCACTATGCGGTATTAAGCAATAATCTGCAGCGGGATATTACGCCACTACGCGCCAGGCTACTGATCGGCGATGCAAACAGCTCGGGGACGATGTTTAACGCTTTTATGTTCCGGGGCATAAGGCTTGCGACGGCTGAACAGATGTTGCCTGATTCTCAACGCGGCTATGCCCCCGTCGTGCGCGGCATTGCCCAGACAAATGCGCGTGTACAGATCCGACAAAATAACGCCCTGATTTATGAAACCACGGTTCCGCCGGGCGAATTTGCCATCAATGATATCTATCCCTCCGGTTATGGCGGCGATCTGCGCGTAACGGTAACCGAATCTGATGGACGGGAAACAGCATTTATTGTGCCTTACGCCTCGGTGTCAGAAATGATCCGCCCCGGCAGCTATCGCTACAGCTTGTTGATGGGGACATTGCGCAATCAAAACGTCAGCTATACGCCAAAGGTATTTCAGGCAACCGTTCAGTACGGCATCAATAACTGGCTGACTGGCTATAGCGGCCTGCTGGGCACCGGTGATTATCTTGCCGGCCTAATCGGCGGCGCCATCGGCACATCGATAGGCGCTTTTGCTTTGGATACCACCGGCGCCCGTTTTGATGACGGCATTAGTGCACAGAGCGGCATCAGCATTCGGGGCAGCTACAGCAAATTCATTTCGGCCACCAACAGTACGATATCCGTTGCCGCCTACCGTTTCTCTTCCTCAGGCTATCTGGATTTGGCCAACGCCACGCAGTTAGTGGATTTGCATCAGAAAAAAAATCAGCGGCCGGGAACATCGCTAAACCGTCCGCATAATCGCTTATCCCTTACCTTAAACCAGCAGTTAGGCGAGAGCGGCGGCAACATTTATACCAGCGGTTATATCGAAAATTATTGGGGTCGGCAGGGCAGTGATGTGCAATATCAGCTGGGCTATAACAACCGTTTTCAGCGGGTCAATTATGGTGTAAGCATCAACCGCGCCAAAACAGCTAACTACAGCGAAACGCAGTATCTTTTCTCTTTTTCTCTGCCGCTGGGCCGGGGATCCTCTACGCCGTATGTGAACAGCTATACCACGCGCAGTGATGATGGCATTTCAACCCAGCTGGCCTTAAGCGGGGTGCTGGGTGAAAAAAATCAGTTCGATTACAACGCGGGCGTGGCGCGTGAAAATAATGGCGACAGCTCAGGAAATGTGTCGGGTTCTTATCGTTTCAACAATACGCAACTGAAAGCCAGCTACGCACAAGGTAAAAACTACCGTTCTTATACCGCCGGAATGAATGGCAGCCTGGTTGTGCTGCCGGATGCGCTGGTCGCCAGTCCCTATTCCGGCGATACACAGGCTGTGGTTCAGGCTAAAGGCGCAGCGGGCGCGACAATTGAAGGCTACCCGGGTGTGGTCTTCAACGAGGCTGGTTACGCGCTGGTGCCTTATCTCACGCCTTATCGCATCAATAAAATCGCGATTAACCCCAGCGGGATGGCGCTGGATGTTGAGCTGGAATCTACCGTTAAACAGGTGGTGCCGCGTGCCGGTGCGATAGTGAAAGTGAATTATCCCACTAAACAGGGCAACGCAGTATTAATCCATGCGCAGCTGCCGGATGGGGAAGCCTTGCCTTTTGGCGCCAGCGTAAAAACCGAAGATGGACGTGATGTTGGGATCGTTGCTCAGGGCGGCCAAATGTATCTCCGCCTGCAAGATCGTACCAATCGTTTACAGGTCAGCTGGGGACCGCAGAGTCGCTATACCTGTTTATTTGAAGTTAACCTGCCGGAAAATACGCCTAAACGGCAGCGTAAATTTCAGCGTTTCAATACCACATGTCGTTATCCGACACCGGCGATCAGACAAGAAGCGCTGGCTAAAGCCATACAATAAAGCTGGCGCTGAATTTCGGAGAAAATCATGGAGCTAATAAAAAAAGATCTGTGCAGCACGGGGGCATTTCTTTTGCTGGGAATGTTATGCCTGGTCTGCAATAAAAGTTATGCCACAATCATTGTCTGCGATTCTGATTCACATATTACCAACAGTATTACCGCATTTGATTTTAATAAGTTGCCTAATCAAATTCCGGATATGCTGCCTGTGGGAACAACTATTTATGATGTCACCATGAACCTTGATCTCTGGTGCGCCAAAGAATTCAATACCGAAACGATAATGTCGCCAGGCCCAAAAAAAATATATATTAATCGGCACAACACCGATAATGCCCTGGGAGATAAGAGCGGACTGGCATTTTATGTCACGATTAATGGAGACAGGGATAAGATTAGTAAGGTTTATGATAGCGGCTATACTACCGATAAGATGTTTATTAACGGGATGCCGACATCAAACTATACGAAACTTAGTATTCCTGTACGTATTGAACTGGTAAAAACCGGAGCGAACGTGGCTCTCTCGCCTTTTCGCAACGACGTAATTTTATTCTCAATTGGCGATGCGGGCACGGGGAATATGCGCTATCGAGCCACAAATGTCCGGGATCTCTCTTTTTCCTCCTATACCTGTAATATCACCACGCCCACTATTCATCAAACGCTGCCTGAGTTAAACGTTGCCGATCTGCCGGGTAGCGGTCGGGCTGATAATTACGTAACGGATTTTTCAGTCTTACTGCGCTGTAACGGAAAATTATGGAGTACGCTTTCTATTAATATGGCGTTCAGCGGTACGCCAGTAGCAGGGTTAGCGCAAAATGGCGTTTATCCATTTTTTGATCGTTTCGGGAAAATGGCTGAAGGTATAGGGTTTCAAATATTACATCAGGATGGTAATGGCTCCTTTATTGAAAGCGGAAATAACTCAAAGTTTAAGATTGGTGATTTTTCCAAAGGTAATCAATATTTAAACGTTCCTTTAAGGGCAGCCTATTATCGCACACAAGAAAAAGTCACTCTGGGCGAATTAACCGGAACCGTAACTTACATCGTTGATTATATGTGACTGGGTAAAACAAGCGTCTTGACTTTTATTATTTTCAGGCGCCATGATAACTATCGATTGAATGGGCCACATTTTAACGGCTTTTTAATCTATGGAATAATAAAAAATAAAGGAATGACTATGAGCGGAAAATATTGGCACTGCTTTCCTTTTAATAATGACGCGGGTTGCGCTTATCTGTTTCTTACCCTGCTGCCTTTTTCGGCCAGTAGCGCCTCACCGTGGCATGAAACCAGCGGGCATCGCACCGAGGTCACCTCCAGCTATATTACTTATGAACCGGGTGGCTGGCCGCTATATGTCTCTGGCGATGGAAGCGAATTGGTAGTCTACCCCTCACTGAACTTTTATAGCGAAACCTCCTCAGTGGCGCGGGTGGAAAATAAGGGCAGGCTGACCATTCAGGGGGCCAGCCTGGCGAATAACGCCGCAGCGCGTCCCACTCTTGATGTCTTATCAGGTTATCTTTCCGTCGTTAATAGCACCATCCACACCGCACAAAGAGGTTCTCATGGCGTGGCCGCCAGCGGTAGTTCAGTGGTGGAGATAAAGGATAGCGATATTACGCTGTCAGGGACCAACGGTTACGGCATCCGGTTGCAGGATAATTCGTCTCTACTTGCCGATGGGTTAAATGTGGATATACATGGCAAAAGCGTTTCTGCGGGCGTGATCCTGAACGGTGAAAACACAACGGCCAGAATCACTAATAGCCGATTTACTCTCAACGGCAGTTCAGTCAGCTATGGCATTCAACAAAATTTGGGTGAATTGATCGCCAATAATATTACGGTTATTGCCAAAGGGCTGAGCGGAGGCGTGCGTATCGGCGACTGGGGGTCTTTAACCCACACAACATTATCAAACAGTCATATTCAGGTGGAAAATGCGTACGCTCTGCTGATTCGTAATTCACGTTCAGAGCTGAATAACGTTGAGGTTATCGCCACCGGCGATGATGTCAGGGCGATGGATATCAACCAGAACGCCAGCGTAGTGGCTGACGGCGGCAGTTATACCACTTACGGTAACAATGCCGATGCGGTTTGGCTGCCGAACCTGGACACGCATTTAACGATTAACAATGCTGCGCTCACCACTTTCGGCAATAACGCTCATGCGTTAAATACGCTGGACGGGACGGCGAAGGCGGAAAACGTTACGTTGACCACTTCCGGCTTGGAGAGCCACGCTATTTATACGCAGAATCTGATCCGCGGTAATGATCTTACGATAACAACCAGCGGCGATCATAGCCGGGGCGCTGTCAGCGCCTTGGGCGGTCTGCTTGATATCGCTAACAGCACGATAGCTACCCGGGGCGCCGGGGCTGTGGGTATCGGGGCATATAGTCAGGGCAAGGTCAAGGCGAGCGGGATAAAGGTTACAACGCACGGCAAAGACGCCAGCGCCCTGTTGATGCAATCCGGCTATATGGCGTTTGATAACAGTACGTTAATCAGCGCAGGCAATGCGCCTGCACTGCTGGTTAAAAGCGCGGCTACCGCTACCAATAATGCCGCAACGCAGCGTAATCAGCTTCGACTTGATAACGTCAAACTGACCAGCGCAGCGCAGGAGGCGATAAACGTTACGGCGGCCCGGCTTGAGATACAGGCCAGCAATGGCGCTTACCTGCAGGGCGGCAACCAACAACTATTAAAGGTTATTACGGTTAAGGATAACGGAAGTTCCGCCGTTTATGGTTCGCACGTTGCGCTGGAGGCCAGCAGTCGCACCCTTCTGAACGGCGATGTGCATGTCGATCCTGGCAGCAGCGCATCGCTGATATTGCGGGATCGCTCACAGCTGACCGGAGCGGTAAATAATGCAGATATCGCCGTTTATTCCCATAGCCGGTGGCAAATGCGCGCTGCTTCTTCAGTAAAGAGCGTTATCAACCAGGGCATCATCGCCCTGAATCATGGCAGCCTCAGCGACAAGCTGGTTGTTGCCGGTAATTATCAGGGTGATAACGGCACGCTGATTTTTAATACGCGCCTTGGTAATGATAGTGCAGAGACCAACCGGCTTATCGTTAACGGGAATAGCTCAGGATCGACCAGAGTGAAGGTGCTGAACGCGGGTGGCATTGGCGCTAAAACGCTTAACGGCATCCAACTGGTGGCTGTTAACGGCGCATCTGAAGGCGAATTCGTACAACAGGGGCGTATCGTCGCGGGCGCTTACGAGTACCGGTTAGGACGAGGCGCAGGCGCGCAGGCCGGTAACTGGTATTTAACCAACCATGCTGCCGATGGTACACCGGTGTTTCGCCCCGAAGCCGGCGGCTATATTGCTAACAGCGCGGCGGCCGCCACGCTATTTAATCTCAGTCTCTACGATCGTCTGGGTAACCGTAGCCTGAGCGATAGCGAGCAGGCAGGCGAGGGCAGTTTATGGCTACGTCAAACCGCCGGGCACAGTCGCTCTCGCATCGCGGATACGCTGGCCGCACAGGGCAATCGCTATAGCGTACAGCTGGGCGGCGATCTGTGGCAGGCAGCGGATGCAAACCATGGCCGTTTACACCTCGGGCCGATGGTGGGCTATGGCCGTCAGGCGACCAATATTCGTTCTACACTCAGTGGCAATACCGCCAGCAGCACGCTTTCCGGCTACAGCCTGGGCGCTTACGCCACCTGGTTTGCTAAGCAGAACAGCGATAGCGGGCCGTGGCTGGATAGCTGGCTGCAATATAACTGGTTTACCGGCAGCGTCGACGGAAAAGCGTTGCGTAGCGAACGCTATCATCTGCAAGGTCTGAGCGCCTCGCTGGAGGGCGGCTATGGCTGGAAGGCGTGGGAGCGGCAGGGCGACAACCAACGTCGCTATGGTTTTTATCTGCAGCCGCATGCGCAGGTTATTTTTAACGGCCTGAAAACCGTGCGGCTGAGTGAGCAAAACGGGACGCAGGTAGAAAATAAAAACAGTAACTTAATCAGCCGTATCGGCATTCGGGGCTGGATAACCGAGTCAAAGCAGCCCGGCGAGAGCGACCTGCGGCCTTATATGGAGCTCAGCTGGCTGCATAACAGCGATCCCTACCGGGTAAGCCTGAACCAGCTTAGCGTACAGCAGAACAGCGGTCGTAATGTCGTGGAGCTTAAAACCGGCGTAGAAGGGAAAGTGAGTGATAACTTTCAGCTTAACGGCAGCGTAGCCTTGCAGCAGGGGCGCTATCACTATCAGGATGCCAGCCTGATGCTGGGCGCGAAATATAGCTTCTGATGGCGTGACCAAACAAAAGACGCCGGGCAGGGGCTGCTGCTACGGCGTCTTTTTTATTGCTGAGTTCTTTATTAAGCAACGGCCGCACGCGGCGCGCTTATTTACCAATACAGAAGCTGGAGAAGATGCGACCCAGCAGATCGTCCGAAGTAAACTCACCGGTAATTTCACTCAGCGCCTGCTGCGCCAGCCGTAGCTCTTCAGCCAACAGCTCGCCAGCCCAGGCGCCCAGCAGCTGCGCCTTACCCTGTTGTAAGTGAGTGTCCGCTAACTCCAGAGCCTGGAGATGGCGGCGACGCGCCAGGAAGCCGCCTTCCATATTGTCATTAAAGCCCATGCTTTGCTTCAAATGGTCACGCAATATATCCACCCCTTCGCCGGTACGGGCAGAAAGGCGAATAAGTGAGTGACCATTTACTTCAGTCAGGCCGAGAATTTCACCGGTAACGTCCGCCTTATTGCGCACCACGGTAATCGGCAGCGAATCGGGCAAGCGGGCAATAAAATCAGGCCAGATGGCGGCGGGCTCGGTGGCGTCGGTAGTGGTGCCATCCACCATAAACAGGACGCGATCCGCCTGCTCAATCTCCTGCCAGGCGCGTTCGATGCCGATACGTTCTACTTCATCGCTGGCATCGCGTAAACCGGCGGTATCAATGATATGCAGCGGCATGCCATCAATATGGATATGTTCGCGCAGTACGTCGCGCGTGGTGCCGGCAATATCGGTCACGATAGCTGCTTCGCGTCCGGCCAGGGCATTCAACAGGCTGGATTTACCGGCGTTAGGGCGGCCAGCAATCACTACTTTCATCCCTTCACGTAACAGGCTGCCCTGGCGCGCTTCGGCGCGTACCGCGTTCAGATCCTGCATGACGGTATCCAGCTGCGCTTCGATTTTGCCATCGGAAAGAAAGTCGATCTCTTCGTCCGGGAAATCGATAGCCGCTTCGACATAAATTCGCAGGTGAGTAAGTGCTTCCACAAGATGGTTAACGCGCAGGGAAAACGCGCCCTGCAACGAATTCAGCGCCGATCGGGCGGCCTGCTCAGAGCTGGCATCAATCAGGTCGGCAATCGCTTCGGCCTGAGCCAGATCCAGTTTATCGTTAAGAAACGCGCGTTCAGAGAATTCACCCGGATTGGCGATGCGTACGCCGGGCAACGCGGCAACGCGTTTCAACAGCAGGTCGAGAATCACCGGGCCGCCATGTCCCTGTAGCTCTAATACGTCTTCGCCGGTAAAGGAGTGCGGACCGGGAAACCAGAGCGCAATGCCCTGATCGAGAATGCTGCCGTCCGCAGCCTTAAACGGCAGATAGTCAGCGTAACGCGGCTTCGGCAGTTTCCCCAACAGCTGTTGGGCAACTTCCGCCGCTTTGCTGCCGGAAATACGCAGAATACCCACACCGCCACGTCCTGGCGGTGTGGCCTGGGCGACAATCGTATCGTTATGGCTCATGGAAACTCTCTCACTACGGTAATAAAAAGGAGGCCAGTTAACTGCCTCAGATAAAAAGGTGCCTGCGTGGGGAGTGCAGGCAGATCGTAAAGACGCAAAAAACGTCATCCCTGACAGCTCGGCCTGCGCCATCCCTGGCGCAGGACGCTTTACTCTTCTGCCTGCACTCCCCGCGCCTTAAGTTTATTCGAGCGTTGCACCAATTATGATGACCGGAAGGCAACAAATAAACAGGGGCGGTAAAATCCGCCCCTGTTAGGTTGTGCCTGAAACTGAATTAATTCAAGCCGTTACGCTTTCTTCTTGTCGCGGCTGTGCAGGCCACGTTTTTCCAGACCGCGGTAAATCACCTGCTGCTGGATAATGGTTACCAGGTTGCTGACGATGTAGTACAGCACCAGACCTGACGGGAACCACAGGAAGAACACCGTAAAGATGACCGGCATAAAGGTCATGATCTTCTGCTGCATCGGATCGGTAACGGTGGTCGGCGACATCTTCTGAATGAAGAACATCGTAACGCCCATCAGGATCGGCAGAATGTAGTACGGGTCCTGCGCGGAAAGATCGTGGATCCACAGCGCGAACGGCGCATGACGCAGTTCTACCGAGCCCATCAGCATATAGTACAGCGCAAGGAAGATCGGCATTTGAATAATCAGAGGCAGACAGCCGCCCAGCGGGTTAACCTTCTCTGACTTATACAGCGCCATCATTTCCTGACTCATGCGCTGCTTATCATCACCCAGACGCTCACGCATCGCCTGAATTTTCGGCTGCAGCATGCGCATCTTCGCCATCGAGGTGTACTGCGCTTTGGTCAGCGGGTACATGATGC
The DNA here is from genome assembly GCF_023517775.1 of Mixta hanseatica. Classification (NCBI taxonomy): domain Bacteria; kingdom Pseudomonadati; phylum Pseudomonadota; class Gammaproteobacteria; order Enterobacterales; family Erwiniaceae; genus Mixta; species Mixta hanseatica. The sequence continues at coordinate 4,299,798 of NZ_CP082904.1, forward strand.
CGCGTACGATAAAGGTGATAACGATAATCGAGAAGCCCCAGTTGCCGATAAAGCTATGCAGGAACTTCAGCAGCTTAAACAGCGGCTGAGAGATAAACCACAGCCAGCCGTAATCCACGGTCAGGTCAAGATGCGGTGCGATCGCCGCCATTTTGTCCTGAATTTCCGGGCCAACCCACAGCGTCGCCGCCAGCGTCTGCTGCGCGCCCGGCGCCACCGCTACCGGCGCCGACTTATAGCCCACCGCCGCCAGGCCATTGCCCAGGTTGCTGGTATAGAGCGTATTGCTACCGGCGGTACGCGGCACCCATGCGGAAGCAAAATATTGCTGCAGCATCGCAACCCAGCCGTTGTTGGTGGTGGTGCTCAGGTTTTCGTTATCGGCAATGGTGTCAAACTTGTACTTTTCATATTTGCTGTCGCTGGTGGAGTACGCCGCGCCACGGAAAGTATGCAGAGCAAAGTTATTGCTGCCAGTATCGCGATGCTTCGGCAGATCGATGGTCTGCTTCAGCTGGCCGAACATCGCCACTTCCAGCGGTTGCTGGGTGGTGTTGTTGACCTGATACTCAACGTTGATGGCGTATTCGCCGCGCTTCAGCACAAACGTCTTGGTATAGACGGCGCCGTTTTCTGCGGTGAAAGTCATTGGGATACGCAGTTCGCTCTGACCGTCAGCCAGCTGGAAGCTATCCTGAGTGGTGTTATACAGCGGACGTGCGCCGTTATTCGGATTATCCGGCCCATTTCTGCCGGTCAGGCCGCTCTGTGCCTGATACAGGAAGCCAGGGGTGGTTTCCAGTAGCTGGAAAGGCTGAGAAGAACCCAGTTTATCCGGGTAAGTCAGCAGCTGCGCCTGCTCCACATCGCCACCGCGGGTATTGATGTGTAAAGACAGGACATCAGTCTTAACGGTGATCGTTTTGCCCTGACCGCTGGCAGGCACACCCTGATTAGCGGCATCACCGCCTGCTGTCGTGTTTTGCGTGGTCTGAGTTTGCTGCGGCTGCGGAGCGTGGTCCGTTTGCCAGGCTTGCCAGATCATGAAAGACACGAACAGAAAAGCGATGAGAAAAAGATTGCGTTGCGAATCCATCGTTAATGTTCTCTGTTATCGTCGGTTTTTGGCGGCACCGGATCGTCACCACCCGGGTTTAAAGGGTGGCATTTTAATACGCGTTTAACCGTCAACCAACTGCCTTTTATCATTCCAAACCTGCGCAATGATTCAACACCATATTGCGAGCAGGTCGGGTTAAAACGGCAGTGTGGTCCCAGAAGAGGGCTAATGACGCGTTGATAAACGCGGATCAGCGCAATCAGGAGCCGCGCGCCAGGCGACAGTGACGACGCCATAATTTCTCCAACGCTTCCATTAGCGCACGGTTATCGAGGTCAGCGACCCCTTTCTTGGCCACGACCACAAAATCCATTGCAGGGAGTTCGTGTTGGCGTAGGCGAAAGCTTTCGCGGGTCAATCGCTTGATCCGGTTACGCTCATGCGCACGCTTAACATTTTTTTTCGCGACGGTAAGACCGATACGGGGATGCCCCAGCGAATTAAGGCGGCCGAGTATGGTGATTTGCGGCGTGCCAGCCCGTTGTGGCTGCTGGAAGACGAAAGTGAAATGAGTGGGAGTTAGCAAACGTAACTCCCTGGGAAATGCGAGCTTAACCACTTATGGGTTAGCTTTATTACTTAGAAACGGTCAGACGAGAACGGCCTTTAGCACGACGACGTGCCAGAACCTGACGACCATTTTTAGTTGCCATACGAGCACGGAAGCCGTGAGAACGGTTGCGCTTCAGTACGGACGGTTGAAAAGTGCGTTTCATGGCGATTTCTACCTAAACTTGAAAAATTTCACGTGGTGACGCGTACCCGGTTCAGTAAAACGACCGACGCCTCAGTGTATCTTTAATAAAGAGGCGGGATTGTAATAATTGTACAGTCCGGAGTCAATTTACTTCGCTTATTGCGCGCGCCTGCTGCCCGAATCGACCTGCAAATCCTGTCGAAATCGACAAGGCGCATCACGCCGGGACGAGAATTATACGGGGTCCATTATAAAGCGCAAGGATCGCGCGGGATCTTCTGCCGATCGTTTGCAGCCGCGTTGCGCTAATAACGTGACGGCTGCCGGAAATTTGCATCAATGGGGGCGATCCCGCCGCGCCTTTCATCCAGCCTGGAGTAAACTTAGCCTCGTTCAATGCCTGTGGATAAAATGGATCAAAACTGTGTAGAAAGTGAAGATCTCTGTCTCGCTTTGCGCTATGATCCGCCCTTCCGCTAACGATCCTCTCTGCGATCGGGATCGGAGCAACCGCGGACAGCGGTTCGTATGTCTGTCACTGGCATGCGTCAACAATGATGATTGATCTGTTTCAGCGCCTATTTTCTTATCGATTTTGTTCGAGTGGAGTCCGCC